>CAJPFG010000045.1 GCA_905339235.1 Phycisphaerales bacterium | reverse complement strand
CGCCCACCCCGAAATCCTCCGCGCCATGCGCGACCACCGCTTCGACGAACTCGAAGCCATCGCCGCCCGAATCCGCGAAACCGAACCCCAACCCCCGTAGCGCCAAGATTGGCACCCTCCCGGCCTCGTGGTTCGGCCCGTCTTCCGGCCGAGCGGATGCGCAAGCAACGTGTGCCACGCCGCACTCTTGGCTCGAGCGAGCAGCCTACTTGATGAGTTCGGCGACCTTGTCGCACATCCGCCCGATCCCCTCGAACACCTCATGGGGCTTGGCATCACACATGTACGCCGGCGTGGTCACGATCTTGTTCGTGTCGTCGCAGTACGCCTCGGTAACGCTCCGCGGCACGTTGGTCGAGCCCATCGTCGCGATGTTGTCGCTCGTCGCGCGGTCCGAACCGACGGTGACCTTCACGCCCGGCCCGCCCATCCGTGTGCCCAGCACCCGGGCCGCGAGCACCGGGGCAATGCAGCAGAGACCGACCGGCTTCTTCGCAGCGTGGAACCCCTTGATCACGCGCTCGACGTCGGGCAGCACAGCGCAGTTCGCCCCGCCGCGTTCCCCCTGCTCGCCGTACGAGCAGAGGTTTTTTGCAGCCCCGAACCCGCCCGCGAATACCACGCCGCCAAACTGCGCGGGGTCCAGTTTGGAAAGCGGAGCGATCTCCCCGCGCGAAATCCGCGCGGCCTCCACCATCATGTTCCGCGTCTGCCCCGCCGGCGCAGGCTGCCCGGTCGCATGGTTGATAACCGACACCTGCGGAGCATCGGGCGCGAAGCACTTGAACTCAACGCCCAGCCGCGACAGATGCACCAGAATGCTCACCGACTCATGGATCTCAGAACCATCGGCGCGTCCGCAGCCGGAGAGAACGACGGCACAGGTCTTGGGCATGGCAACCTCCTTGGGCAGCGCCGATTCTACGGCCAGAGCCGGTTGCCTCGGCGTTTCTATGATTCATCGCGAGGAGTCCTTCGTTCCAACCTCGGTCAATATTCTCCAACGGATGATGAACGCCGTGGAAAGCGTCCGCCAGCGGCTGCAACGCGCCACCATGGCGCTTCAATCGCGCAACGTCCCCTACGCCGTTGCCGCTTGCGTCGCGACCATCGACGAAGCGGCCGTGCGGAACACGCAGGACGTGGACATACTGATCCGCCCGCCCGCCCGAGCCTCATGATTTGCTTTTGCGACCTTGCGATTTGCGATTCCGCTCATGAATCCCCTACCCTTGCTCCCCACAGGAGCCTCGCATGTCCCACTTCACCACTCTCGCCGCCGACTCCAACCAGGCCCTCGGCCTCGCCGAGTACGCCATCAACTTCATGGCCGGCGCCTCGCCCGCACAGTCCGTGCTCGACCGCACCAATCTCTTCTTCACGGATGCCTGCCTGTGTGGCATCTCCGCCATCGCGCTGGGGACGAACGCGCCCGTCCTGCTCCGCGAAGAGGCCACGCAGTACCCCGCCTCCGGAAAGTCCGTCCCCTGGGCCAGGTCCGCCGTGCGGGCGGGCGTCCCCGCGTTCGGATCCGCCACCGACGTTCACGTCGAAAAAGCCATCGTCGCCAACGGCGCCGCCGTGCGCGAGTGGGATTCCAACGGCACCAACTTCGGCTTCAACCCCGCCCTCGGACACACCGCCGGCGAGTTCGGACACAACGACTTCTACGGCGTCCCCCTCGCCGCGGCCCAACTCCGCGCCATGGACGGCGCCTTCGCCCTCCGCGGCATGGTGCTCGTCGATGAGATCCGCGGCCGGCTCGCCGAAGTCTTCTCGCTCAAGTCCTACAAGATCGATCACGTCGTCCACGGCGCCATCGCCTCCGCCGCGACGTTCGGCGCCATGATGGGCGCTACCGCCGAGCAGATCGAGTCCGCCATCGGCATGGTCGTCGCGCACTACATCCCCTTCCGCGCCATCCGCGCGGGCAAGCAACTCTCCGACAGCAAGGGCGCGAGCGCCGCCATCAGCACCGAGGCCGCGATCATGGCGGTGCGCCGCTCCATGATGGGCTTCCTCGGCCCCCGCGACATCTTCCGCAATCCCGAGGCGATCTTCCGGCTCTTCGAGGGTCCGGGCCAACTCTTCCGCAAGACCGAATCCGCCGGCACGGGCATTCCCAGGCACAAGGAAGGCAAGACCTACGCCTCGCCCTTCGATCTCGTCCTCGCCAACAGCGGACAGGACTTCGCCGTGATGGGCATGCACTTCAAACTCGGCCTCTACGAGCACCAGTCCGCCGGCGCGCTCCAGGGCCTGCTCAACCTCCTTTCCCGCCATCCGCACCTGCTCGACGATCAGTCCGGCGACTGCATCGGCAAGATCGTCGTCCGCGCCTACGAGCCGGCCTTCGGCATCATCGGCGACCCCGCCAAGCGCGACCCCAAGACCCGACAGTCCGCCGATCACTCCATGCTCTACCTCGTCTGCACGATGCTCCGAAAAGCGCTCGAACTCCACGCGGCCAAGAAAGGAGCAAGCCTCGGCTGGAAAGACCTCATGCTCCTCCCCCACGACTTCGGCCCCCACGCCCTCAAAGACCCGCTCACGCGCCGGCTCATGGACAAGATGTCCTTCGAGCACGGCGGCCCCGACTACGACGCAAAGTATCCCGATGGCATTCCCACTTCGATGGTCATCACCGACGACGAGGGAAAGGTCTTCGACTCGGGCCTGGTCATGTACCCCGGGGGCCATGCCCGCAACCACCTCGGCCCCGACAAGGTGGACCGCGACGACATCCTCGCCCACAAGTTCCAGAAACTCGGCGAACTCGCCGCAAGCGATCCCCGGCCCCTCGTCGCTCGCTTCAGCAACCTCGCGGCTAAGTCCGCAAGCGACACCGCGAGCATCATGAACTTCCCGCTCGAAATCAAGGGCCGGTTCGACTGAGTCGGCGCTACATACAAACGTTGGCCATGGCCGGATACTCCAAAACCCCGCTCGCCCGGAAACTCGGCATCAAGCCGGGAAGTCGCGTCGTGCTGCTTGGCGCCCCCGCCGGATTCGAGCGCACGCTCGGGGATTTGCCCAAGGGAGCCAAAGTCACACGGCGCGCGCCGCTCCGCGCGGTGGCCGACGTGATCCTCCTTTTCACCAACTCCTCCGAAATGCTCGAAGACCGCTTCCCCCGAACTCGCCGCCGTCTGGCCGAGGCGGGCGGTTTCTGGGTCTGCTGGCCCAAGAAGGCCTCCGGCGTTCCCACCGATCTGACCGAGGACCTGGTCCGGGGCATCGGGCTGGAGGTCGGGCTGGTGGACAACAAGGTGTGCGCGGTGGACGAGGTCTGGTCGGGGCTTCGGTTCGTGGTACGGGTCCGCGACCGCAAGGCGTGAAGGCCGAAGACTCGATACCCTTTCGGGAATGGCCGGACGATTCCTCGTGGTGCTGTTTGTATTTGCCCTGCTCGGCGGGTGCGGCGGTTCGTACTCGCGCCTGGTCAAAGAGAACTCGGTGCAGTCGCTGGCAAGCCTGAACGCGGAGTTCAAGGCCGCGGGAAATCACACGACGCTCGTGCCGACCTCGGGCGTGAGCGGCGCGCCGGCGCGGCTGGCGGTGCACGAGATCGGCGTGAAGGGCGACCGCGAACTGCTGATCTTCGTCCACGGGGTTTTCTCCGATCACCGCATGTGGCGTTTCATGGCCGGAGACCTCGCCAAGGAATACGACGTCATCCTGCTGGACTTGCCCGGGTGCGGCGAGGCCGACAAGCCCGATCCCGACAAGCATCCGCCAAGCACGTACGGCCCGGCTGACATGACACGACGCCTGCTCGAAACGCTGCGCTCGTACATGCAGTCGCGGCCGGCCGACACGCCGGTGACGCTGATCACGCATTCGTACGCGGGCGCCTTGGCGATCCGCATGTACGCCGACCCGGTCCTGCGGAAAGATTTCGCGGATGTCACCGATCGCATCGGCCGCATGATCCTGTTCGCCCCGCTCGACGTCGCGGTGGAGAAGGCCCATCCGATCCTGATCGAACTCGGCCGGATTTCCGGTATCCGCGTCTGGAGCGCGCTGCAGACCGGGCTGCTGCGGGAGACGGTGGCGAAAGGCATGCTCGAAAACGCCTACCACCCGCACCGCGCGCTGAAGGAAGAGGCCGACGCCAAGATCAAGGTCCTGACGGACTGGAACTCCCGGCGCGCCATGCAGGCCACGCTCAACCGCGCGGTGCCCACCCTCAAGGGCCGCCCGGACTGGGAAAAAATAGACCCGATCGTCGCGGCCTACCGCGGCGTAGACCGCCCGTGCCTGATCGTCTGGGGCGTGCACGACGAGGTGCTGCCCGTTTCGATGGGCTACAAACTCGCCGCCCAACTCCCCGGCGCACGGTTGCTGACCATTCCCGACGGCATGCACTCGTTCCCGACGGAACAGCCCGAACTGGCCGCGGCCATCGTGCGGGAGTTTCTGGCGGGGCGGACGATGGGGAGAACGGTGGCGCCGGCGGAGGAAACTCAAACTGCCAAATAGCAAATGGCCAAAGCGCCAAATGGGAGGATCGGGATTGGCGCTTTGGCAGTTTGCCGTTTAGCCCTTTGATAATGTCCCTCCCCCTCGCCCAATCTCGCCTCGCCGCCGCCCGGCACGTCGTTGTTCTCACCGGCGCTGGCATCTCCGCCGAGTCGGGCCTCCGCACCTTCCGCGGCTCAACCGGTGCGTCCGCCGAAGACCTTCCCGCCGACATGCAGACGCTGTGGAAGGAGTTCGATCCGATGCGGTTGGCTACGCCGGAGGCGTTCGACGCCGATCCCGCGATGGTCACTCGCTGGTACGACTGGCGGCGGCGGGGGTGCCTCGCGGCCGAGCCCAATCCCGGCCACGCCGCGCTCGCGAAGTTGGAGCGCGACCTCACCGCTCGCGGGGGCACGTTCACGCTTCTCACACAGAACGTGGACCGGCTGCACCAAAGGGCG
This sequence comes from Phycisphaerales bacterium, assembly GCA_905339235.1. Taxonomy (GTDB): domain Bacteria; phylum Planctomycetota; class Phycisphaerae; order Phycisphaerales; family UBA1924; genus RI-211. The sequence continues at coordinate 33,951 of CAJPFG010000045.1, read as the reverse complement.
GGAAGCGTCAATGTCGTCGAACTTCACGGCACGATCCTCGAGTGGCGCTGCACGCGGACGCAGCGCCGCTTCACGCCCGGGCCCGAGCCCATGACCGAGTTCCCGCCGCGATCGCCGTTTCATCCCGAGGGCCTGCTGCGTCCGGACGTGGTGTGGTTCGGCGAGATGTTGCCGGAGGTCGCGCTCGCGGCCTCGGCGCGGGCGGTGGAGCGGTGCGACCTGTTCATGTCGGTGGGCACGAGTTCGGTGGTGTACCCCGCGGCGGCGTACGTCCGCGCGGCCTCGGCCAACGGAGCGTTCACGATCGAAGTCAACCTCGAGCCCACGCCGATCTCCGGCTGGGTGGACGCGCCGATTCACGCGAAGGCAGGAGAAGTGTTGCCGCGAATGGTGTGCTGAATACGTCGTTTCTCCGCGGCGCCCAGCACCGCCTCCGCCACGTCGAACGCCGCACGGGGGTGGCCTTCGCCTGCGTGGTTGAGTTCACTCGCGCGGCACGAGCACCACGGCGGTGCCATAGCAGAGGACTTCGGTGGCTTTTCCGCCGCCGCCTACGTCTGCGGCGTCGTAGCGGAGGCCGACTATGGCGTTGGCGCCGACGGCGCGGGCGTGGTCGATCATGAGTTCGTAGGCTTGCTGGCGGGCCTGCTCGCACATTTCGGTGTAGGCCCCGATGCGGCCGCCGACGATGGATTTCAGGCCGCCCATGAAGCCTTGCGCGATGGTCGGTGCCCGGACGATAATGCCGCGGACTACGCCCTTGTATTCGGCGATGCGGTATCCTTCGATGGTGAAGGTAGTGGTGACAGGGATACTCATGTGCGGCTCTCCCGGTGCGGGCGGAGCATAGCAGAGTTGGGACGCAGAGTTGAAGCCATGACCGGATCGGCACCGAATCGCAAGCACGGCATCGAAGTGGTCCCGCCGCGGGTGGAGGGGTCGCCCGCCGACATGAAGGCTCCGCCGGCGGATGCGCTGATGCCCGGGGGCACGATGCTGGATCCCAATGGCCCGTGGTGGCAGCCCAGCGCGAACGACATCGCGCGGGCGCTGGGCTGGCGTTGGGTCTTGATCTTCCTGCTGGTGATGGCGTTCACGGGGCTGGTCGCGGCGGTGATTCTGTGGCCGCGTCTGGCGGCGAACCACATCGCGACGGAGATCAAACTGCTGGTGCTGGTGGTGGGCGCTGGGGTATCGCTGACGGTGTACGTGGTGAAGAACCTGGTGAAGGAGCGGGCGGACCTGTTCTGCATTCACTGCGGATATTCGGTGGAGGCGCTGGGCGAGTCGGGGCAATGCCCCGAGTGCGGGCGTTGGTATCACAAGGCCGTGATCCACGAGTACCGCAAGGACCCGCACTTTTTTCAAGCACGGTTTGGCGCGCTGAAGCGGCTGCCGAGGGCGGCGCGGGCGTTCGCGGCCGGACCGGTGCCCAACCCCCCACCCGACGATGGGACGGCGTGAGTCAGGCGGTGCGGAGCGTGATGAGGGCGATCTCGGCGGGCGCGTTGATTCGCAGCGGGAACCAGTTTCCCGCGCCGTTGCTCACGATGAGCGAGGACCCGGGCTTGCGGTAAAGGCCCGACCAGTATCGGAAGAGCGCCGGGCCGGCGCCGATTTCGCCGGTGAGCATCAACTGCCCGCCGTGGGTGTGGCCGGAGAGGGTGAGCGGCAGGCCCGCGGCCGCGGCGGGGTCGAACGCGTGCGGATGGTGCGCGAGGAGGATGGGGAAGGCGCCGGGCTGGCGGAGGGCGGCGACGTTGGCGACGTCGTCGGCCAGTCGGCGGGAGTTCCAGCCGATGCCGAGGAACTGGATCGCGGAGCCGCGGAGGGCGTGGGTGGCGGAATCGTTGCGCAGGAGCGGGAACCCGGCATCGCGAACGCCCTTGCGGAAGGCCTGGGCGTCGCTGAAGAGATCGTGATTGCCTTCGCAGATCGCGGTGGCGACCCGCGGCTTCAGCAGCCGCAGGAAGCGGATGGCTTCGGGCAGGTCTTCCAGCGAGTAGTCGATGAGGTCGCCGGTGAAGGCGACGAAATCGGGATGCATGGCGTTGACCCGCGCCGCGATGGCGTCGAGGATCGGCCCGCGGGTGAACCGGCCGACGTGGGTGTCGGTGACGTGGGCGATGGTGACGCCGTCGAGACTTGGGAGCAGATCGGGGAAGGCGAGGTCGAATCGGCTCTCGCGGAGTTCGTTGAGTTGGGCGAGGCCGCGGCTGACGGCGCCGGCCTGTGCGACGGCCGGGATACCGACGACCATTCCGGCGAGGGCCTGTCGGCGAGAGATTCCCGGCGGCTGAGGGCTGGGCTGGGCAGAAGGGCCGGGTGCGATGCGCCGCTTCGCCTTGGAGAGCAACGCCATGGATCCGCCCGCCACGCCGATCGCGGCGCTGGCGAGGAGGGAGAGCGGGAGCACGATCGTGCTCCAGATGTAGGCGGTGGCGATGAGCGACTGCGGAGCGGGCGTGTCGATGAAGCCGCGGCGGGCGAAGATCACCCAGGCGTACCCGAGCAGGTGGAGGGCGACGAAGCCGGCGAGCATCAAACGCCAGCGCGGCCGAATACCGGCCCTTCGCAGGCGAAGGTCGCTCCACCCCCACCACAACAAGTTGAGGAGGGGAATCGAGAACAGGACGTAGTAGAACGGGCTCACGCTGGTCTTTGGTTCTTTCTGTTTCGCATCAATCAAAGCCGAGGAAGAAGCGATCGAATCGCGGGGTGTAGTAGCGGTCCGGGTTGAAGGAAATCGCGACCCCGGGCGAACGGCCGACGATTTTGTCTTCCGGCACGAAGCCGAAGATGCGGGAGTCGCCGCTGAGGTCGCGGTTGTCGCCCATGACGAAGTACTGGCCGGGCGGGACGGTGATGGGGCCGAATGTGCGGGCCACGCCCTCGGGGGTGCGGGCCATGACGGCGTGCGACCGGCCGGCGATCTGCTCGCGAGCGAACGCGGCCGCGGGCCAGCGGGAAGCGTGGTCGGGCACGGTTTCGTCGAGCCAGCGGGTGGGGAGGTTGGAGTAGGCGCTGGCGAGGCCATTGATGTAGAGATGCTGGTTGCGGAGTTCGATCGTGTCGCCGGGGCGGGCGATCAGGCGCTTCACCAGGCGGACACCGTCTTTGGGGGAGTGCAGAACGACGACCTCGCCAGGGGCGGGCTTGTCCCAGTGCGTGACCCACCAATCGGTGAGGGGGACCCGCAGGCCGTAGGCGAGTTTGTTCACCGCGATGCGATCGCCGGGCAGGATGGTGGGCTCCATCGAGCCGGTGGGGACATCGCACCAGTCGGCGATGGAAGCGCGGATGGGGATCATGATCGCGGCGATGACCACGAGGGACTTGATCCAGTCGACCAGACCCCTTGCGAAGCGCCGGGAGCGGGATTGGGCGGCCTTGGGTTGGGGATTGGGCATCGTGGGGCCTCCGGGGGTGTTTTCTGTACGAACAACATCCGGGGGCTGTTCGTGGCCGGCAGGGTCCCAGAGTGCCTATTCGCGGAGCGTCTGGCCCTGGGCATACAGGGCGGCGAGGTCGTCGCTGCGGAGCGCGGCGGGCTCGGAGCCCAGTTTGCGGTGCAGGGCGGCGGCGGCGCGGGACGCGTTGGCCGCGTCGGCGGGCTTTCCGGACTCGGCGAGCGCCGCGGCGAGGGTATCGAGCACGAGGGGGTTGGCGTGCTGGGTGAGTTCGGCGGCCCGGGTCGCGGCGGCGAGGGCCTGGGCGCCATTGCGGACGAGGTCGTCCGGGGAGGTAGCGAGGATGCGCGCGAGCATGTTGAGGATCGCGACGTCGCCGGGGAGCGAATCGCGGGCCTGCCGCAATCCCGCGAGGGCGTCCGCGTCGCGGTTGAGTTTGCGCAGGCAGGTGGCGACGCCGACGTGCGGCATCGGCTGGTCCGGCCGCAGACGGACGACGGCTTGGAACTGGGCGAGGGCGTCTTGGTAGCGGGCGAAGCCCAGGTACATTTTGGCAAGGCCCGAGCGGGCCTCGACGAAATCGGGGTAGCGCTGAACGACGGCCTCGAAGGTTGCGAGCGCCTCATCGATGTGCCCGGACTGCTCGAGGGTGTTGGCGAGGCCGAGCAAGGCGGTGCCGTCGGCCGGGGAGAGGTCGAGAACCTTGCGGAAGGCCCTTTCGGCGCTGTCGTAGTCGCGCTGGTCCAGGGCGTTCTGCCCGAGGAAGAGCCAGGCGTCGGGCCAGTTGGGTCGTAGTTCCACGGCCTTGCGGTAGTGCGGAAGGGCCTGATCGCGCCGGCCGCGCTTGGCAAGGCCTTCGGCCAGCCCGAGGCGGACGGTGTAGTTGTCGGGCGCGACTTCGACGGCGCGGGACCACATCGTGACGGCGTCCTGGTACACGTTGCCATCGCGGAACGAAACGGCCGCGCACACGACCACGATGAGACCGACGAGCCCCATGGCGGGGAGTCGGCGTGATTCGGATGCGTCGCGCCAGCGTTCGATTTCGGCCGCGAACGGGATGAAGAGGCCCATGGAAGCGAGGTAGAGGAAGTGATCGGAGACGTGAGTGACGACGAGATTGCCGAAGGGGATGATGCCGAGGGTGGGGCCGAGGATGAGGAAGAAGTTGGCGAATCCCCAGACCCAGAGGGCGCGGATTCGGCCGTGGCGGTGGAGGTGGATGAGCGCGATCGCCGCGGTGAGGCTCGCGAGGGCGGGGAGCCACCAATGGAGGTGGGAAGCGCCGGCGTCCCACAGGGGGTAGGCGATTGAGAGTTTCCATGGCCAGAGCAGGTGCCAGAGGTAAGCCCAAGGGGCGGCGCCGGCGATCTGGATTCGCTCGAGAAGGCCGGGCATCCACTGCGGGCTGGCCTTGTCGACGAACTTCTGCTCGAAGAAGAACGTGAGCCCGCCGAGCGCCACGGCGATGAGGAGCATCGGGACGACGCGGGCGATGCCGCGTTTCCAGGTGACCCTGAGGACCGTGTGATCCAGCAGGAGGAGGGCGAAAGGGAGGGCGAGCACGACGGTCTTGGAGAGCATCGCGAGTGCGAAGCACGCCAGCGAGACGATGTACCAGGCCGCGTGGCGGCTGCCGCTGCGCGACTTGACCCAGGCCAGGAGCGTGAGGAATGTGAAGGTCCCGCAGAGCGTGTTCTTGTGCTCGGCGATCCACGCGACGGTGATGGCCTGGGTGGGGTGGAGGGCGAAGAGCGCCGCGCCGAGGATGGCCCCGAATCGCCCCAGGCCGAGGGCGCGAAGGAAGGCCAGGCAGAGGACGGCGTTGAGCGAATGGAGAATCACGTTCACGGCGTGGTAGCCGCCTGCTTCGCCCCCGAACCAGCGGTATTGGAGCCAGTATGACGTAAACGTGAGCGGGTAGAACTGCTCGGTCTCGCCGGTGGTCCAGATGCGGGCGAGCCCGCCGGGGACTTTCATGAGGGGGCTGTTGAGGACGTAGGCGGTGTCGTCCCAGCCGGTCCAGCCGTTGCTGAGCGTGGAGGAAAAGGCCGCGGCGGTGAGAAGGAACAGGGCCAGGCCGGGGATGGAGAGCGACCATGAAGCGGGCTTGGGGCCGTCGGATTCGCGGGCAATGGCTGGAGAGAGGCTGTGCAAGGGCGGGACTTTATCTGAGCGCCGTCGGGGATGCACGAGGGACGTCTATTTCCCGGAGCGGATGCGCCCCGCGAGAGAAAACAACTCGCGGAACGCCTTGAGGATCACGGCGAGTTTGGCGCCGGTGGGGTGGCCGGCGGAGCGGGCGCGGTGTCGCACGCCGACCTGGTGGATGCGTAGTTTGGCGCGGGTGGCCCGCGCGAGCAGTTCGGCGGAGATCAAGGCGCCGTTCGAGACCAGGGGCGTCTCGCGGACGAACCAGCCCGGGAAGACCTTGAAGGCGCAGTCCACATCGCGCACCCGCAGCCCGAAGACGGCGCGAACCAGTGCGGTCCATGCGAAGGCGTTGAATCGCCGGGTGAGGCCTTCTGCGCGGTTGATGCGATACCCGGCGACGATATCGGCCTGTTCCAGCAGTGGCAGGAGCGCGTGCAACTGAGATGGGTCGAACTGACCGTCGCCGTCGGTGTAGAAGACCCAGTCCGCGCGGGTCTGGGCGAAGCCTGCCTGAAGCGCGCCGCCGTAGCCGCGCCCGGGGTGGTTGCGGACGAGACGGACGCGCGGGTCCGCGGCGGTCAGGGCCTGGGCGCGCTCGGGGGTGCGATCGGTGCTTCCGTCGTCCACGATGATGATTTCGAGTCTCGGGCAGAGGGGCTGAGCGGCCGCGATCACATCGGTGACCACGCGCTCGACGTTGGCTTCTTCGTTCCGGCAGGGCAGGACGATCGCGAGTGAGCGGGGCGGCACGGGGGGTTTTGTCTGGTGTGCGGTCACGGCCTTGTGTCGCGAGGGGCGTTCAGACTATGCTCCCATGCCACGGGAGAGGCCGACTTCGCCGCGAGGGGACATGAACGAAAGCGGATTACGCTACGACTGGCGGTTGCTGCGTGCCGGGGAGTTTCGCCTCGACGGCGGCTCCATGTTCGGGCTGGTGCCGCGCGTGGTCTGGGGCAGGTCGGTTCCGACCGATGATCGCGGGCGGATCAGCGTGCACCATAACTGCCTGCTCCTGACGGCCAATGACGGCGGCGGGGCGCGCCGAATCGTCGTCGAGACCGGTTCGGGCGACAAGGCGGACCCCAAGAGCAGGGACATCTTTGCGCTCGGAGAGCGCACGATCGTTTCGGCGCTGCGAGAAGCCGGCTGCGACCCCGGCGACATCAACGCGGTGTTCGTGACGCATCTTCATTTTGATCACTCCGGCGGCCTGACGCGGCTGGCCAGGCCGGGCGAGTCTCCCGAGTGGACGGGGCCGGGCTGGGCGGGCGAGGTCAGCGTCGTTCGGACATTTCCCAACGCCAAGGTCTTCGTCCAGTTCCGCGAATGGCAGGATGCGCTCGCGAATCGCAGCGTGATGACCCGGACGTACTTCCGCGATCACCTGGAGCCGATCAAGAACCACCTTTCGCTCATCGAATCGCCGCCTCCGTTTCCGCCGGGGTACATCCCGGCCCGAAACGAGCAGCCGCTCTCGCCGGTGGCGCTGCGGGAGTCGGCGCCGTATCCGGGGATCGGCGTGTTTCTCGCTCCGGGACATACGTGGGGACAGCAGGCGATCAAGTTCACCGATACCAAGGGACGGACGGTGGTGTTCACGCCGGATGTGATGCCGACGATGGCCCATCTCGGCGCGGCGTACAGCCTGTCGTACGACGTGGAGCCGTATACGAGCATGGTCTCGCGGGGGTGGTTTCTGGCGGAGGCCGCGGCGAATGACTGGCTGCTCGTGCTGGATCACGAGCCGAACACGCCGTGCGTGCGTGTTCGGGCGAATGGAAAGGGATGGTTCGAACTGGTTGCAGAGCCGAACGAGCGGGGGACGCTCGGGGGCTAAACTTGGGCACGCAGGACGGAACCCGACGTGCATGAAACCGCCCAAGTTGATCCGACGCCCGCGGGCAGCCCGCCCGCCGAGGTGGTCCCCGTGACGGGGAATCTTCCGAAGATGACCGGCGAGTCGGAGGATTCGCAGTTGGAGGCCAGCGAAGCGGCGCCGACGACGAGTCTCTCGATCATGGACCGCGTGGAGGCGTTCATCGCGAGGATATCGGCGCGCAGCCACTTCTGGCACCGGGTGTGCTCGCTGATCTGGCTGCCGTACGCCTTCCGCAGCGGGATCCGGATGAAGAAGGTGGATGACCGCACTTTCGCCGCGGAACTGCCCTTCCGGCGGTTCAACCGGAACTGGTACAACGCGATGGCGGGGGCGGCGCTGCTGGCGAACAGCGAGATCGCGGGGGGCATGTACATCTTCGCGCGGACGGGTGGGGACTACACGCTGGTGTGCAAGAAACTCTCGTACGACTTTCTGCGCCCGTGTTTCGGGCCGGCGCTGTACAAGGTGACGCCGCGGGAGGACCTCGATTCGCTTATCGCCTCGGGGAAGGAGTTCAATCTCACCCTGGACCTTGAGATCGTTCAGCAGGCGCTGCTGCCCGCGGCCATGGCGAAGAAGCGCCGCAAGGACGAACTGCTCGCGCGGCTCGCGGCGCGGGAGCGGCGGGTCGGGCGGTGCGTCGCGACGTTTCATCTGACGCCCTCGTCGCAGAATAAGGCCAAGCACGGGCATGCGCGGGCTGTCGGGCGCGGGTCCGAACTGTCGCGGTGAAGTCGCTAGACTCGGTGCGCATGGCATCCGCATCATCGCCGTTCCGCGTTCTCGGTTACGCCGCGTTCCTTGCGTGCTCGTGGACGTGGTGCATCGGGATGTACCTTCCGGTGATCCTGATGCGGGATTTCGGGGCGTGGTCGTTTCTTGTGTTTGCGGCGCCCAACTGCATCGGGGCGGCGGCGATGGGCGTGCTGCTGTGGCGGGCGGGCGCGAGCGAGCGGTTTCTTTCGCAGCATTTGGCCGCGTGCCGCGCTTTCTCGGTGGTGACGGTCGTTTTTCACCTGTATTTCTTGATCGCGCTGATTCCGTCATTCAAGCAGGACCTCCGGGTCACGGTCGCGGCGTGCGCGGTCGGGGCGGTCATCGCGGCGTTGGCGGCGCTCAGGGCCGGGGGCATCAGGGCGGCGGCGTCGGTGGCGGCGTTTCTCGCGTCGATCACGGTGGTCGTGTGGTGGCTGAAGGACGCGGGCGCGGCGCCGGCATCGCCGCTCCCTGCGCCGACCGAGGGTCCGCTGGATCTGCTTGGGTTGTCCCCGGTGTGCGTGTTCGGATTCATGCTGTGCCCGTATCTCGACCTGACGTTTCACGCGGCACGCCAGTCGGTGCGGGGGCCTGCGGGGTCTCGCGCGTTTCTGCTGGGGTTTTTCGTTCTTTTCCCGGCCCTCATCGCGCTCACGTTTTTCTACGGCCGCCATCTCGTGGCCTTGAACCCCACGAACCCGCTGGCGGCGGTGGCTCCGCTGGTATTGGCGCACCTGATCGTGCAGATCATCTTCACGCTGACCCTGCACCATGCCAGCACCGAGCCGATGAGCGCCCGGGGGCGGACGAGCGGCATTGTGATATTCGTCGCGGCGCTGGCGATCGTGCTCGCGAACAAGATTGCGCCCGATGGCTGGACCTACGACGCGCGAGAGGGGCAGCCGGGGCTGACCGCGTTCGAGATCACCTATCGCCTCCTCATGGCCTGCTACGGGCTGGTCTTTCCGGCGTACGTCCTCGTGTGCGCCGTCGGCGCCAACGGATTTCGCGACCGACCCGACAGGCGAACGTGGGGCCTTTTCGTGGCGTCGGTGGTGCTCGCCGCGCCGTTCTACTGGATGGGTTTTATCGAACGGCAGACGCCGTATCTCGCGATAGGCGTCGCGATTCCGCTCATCGCCCGCGCGTTGGTCAAGCGGCCAACGCCTCCAGCACATCGAGAGCGGTAGCACGCACGGTGCCGGGTTCGCGATCGTCCGCGGCCAGTTCGCGGATCCGCGCCAGCAGCCGCGGATCGGGGCAGTCGCGGAGCGAGTTTCCCGCCGCGATGAGCGCATTGCGTTTCATGAGCGCCAGCCCGGCCCGTTTCATCGCCGAGGACCGGAAGGCTTCTTCGCGGGACTGAACGGTCCAGCCGAGCACGTCGAGCAGATCGAACCCGTTCCGGCGCGGCTGGTACGCGGCGAGGATCGACCCGACATCCACTTCGCCGGTGCGCTCGGAGTTGTGCGGGCACACTTCCTGGCAGACATCGCAGCCGAAGATCCAGTCGCCCATGGGCGCGTGAAACCCGGGCGGAATCTGGTCCCGGCGCTCGATCGTCAGATACGAGATGCATCGCGACCCGTCCACGCTGTAGGGCGTGATGGCGTTTGTCGGGCACGCGTCGATGCAGCGCGTGCAGGTGCCGCAGTGGTCGGGCGTCGGCGCGGCGGCGGGCTGCAACTCCAGGTTTGTGGCGACTACACCGAGCACGAAGTAACTGCCCACTCGCGGGTGGATGAGCATGGTGTTTTTGCCAACCCATCCCAAGCCGGCCAGGTGGGCCAACTCGCGTTCGAGCAGCGGGGCGGTGTCTACGCAGGTGCGGAAGTCCGAGCCCGGATAGGCAGCGCGAAGGTCGTCCGCGAGCGAGTGAAGTCGCTTCTTCATGACCTCGTGGTAGTTCCGGCCCCGGGCGTAGCGGGCGATCCGGCCGAGGCCGGCGCGAGGACGGTCGGGGTCACCCCGGCGGGCGTATTGGTCCCCCACCACGATGAAGGAGCGGGTGCCCTGAAAGATGCGCTCCGGGGAGAGGCGAACGTCTAGTTCCGCGCTGAGGTACTCCATGGAACCGTGCTTGCCGGAGGCGAGCCAGGCCCTCAGGTGGTCGGCCCATTGGGAGGGTTGCACGGGGGCGACGCCGCGCAGGGCGAAGCCCAGCACTTCGCACCTTCGGAGGACATCGGAGGCGGCGGAGTGTGGAGAAACTGTCGGTTGCGGCCCGGGACGGGGGCCGAGGGTCTTGGCGGCTGGTCGCACGGAGTCCATGCTACGGAAGAGGGGCGACTGAATCCGGTCCGCGCGCGAGTTTGATCGACCGGCCTGCAGGGACTACTATCCGCTTCCCCGAAGTACCCTGACGAACGGATAACACCCATGGCATTGATCGCGGAAGAACGCAAGCAGATCGTCACGAAAAACGCCCGGCACGACAAGGACACGGGCTCTCCCGAGGTTCAGGTTGCGCTTCTGACCGCTCGGATCGCGGAAGTGGCGGATCATCTTCAAGGGCACGCCAAGGACGTCCACAGCCGGCGCGGGCTGCTGATGATGGTCGGGCGTCGCAATCGGCTTCTGAAGTATCTGGCGGTGACGAACCCCGAGGGGTACCAGAAGTTGATCGCGAAGTTGGGCCTTCGCAAGTGACTCACGGCCCGGTGCGAGAAACCCGCACCGGGCCGCTTCGGTTTTGGACATGCCCCGGCGGTCCCAGAAGGGTGGGCGGCAGTGGGCAGGGTTCAGTCGGGACGGCTCGCCTGATTCCTGCCTTCTGCCTCTGACGCAGATTCCTTGTGGGACGCCGGGGGACAACCCAGGCACAGGGCGCACCTCGCGCGAGCGCGCGGTGGCCGCGCCGGGTCCGCATTCCGCGGACCAGACACAAGGAATCGTTCAGACATGACAAATCACATTTCTCCCGATCAGGGCCTGATCCGCGTGGAGCGCGAGATCGGCGGGCGTGCACTCATTCTGGAAACAGGCGTGGTGGGCAAGCAGGCCGGCGCGGCGGTGATCGCGCATTACGGCGGCAGCACGGTGCTCGCGACGGTGGTTCGGGCCGCGCCGCGTGAGGGCATCGACTTCTTCCCGCTGACCGTGGACTATCGCGAGAAGACCCCGGCCGCGGGCAAGTTCCCGGGCGGCTTCCGCAAGCGTGAAGGGCCTCCCGGGGAGAAGGAAATCCTGACGATGCGGATGATCGACCGCCCGATGCGGCCGCTCTTCCCCGACGGGTTCCTGGATGAAGTCCAGGTACAGGTTCTGGTGCTTTCGCACGATCAGGAAAACGACACGGACGTTCTGGCGGGCACCGCGGCCTCGGCGGCGCTGGCGATTTCCGACGTCCCGTTCGAGGGCCCGACCGCGACGGTCCGCGTGGGCCGGATCCACACCGACGACGGCACGCGGTACGTGATCAATCCCACCGTTTCTCAACTCGACTACTCCGACATGGACGTGGTGATCGCCGGGCACAAGGACGGCCTCAACATGATCGAGGTGGGCGCGGCCGAGATCGACGACAAGGGCGTGCTGGGCGCGCTCGAGTTCGGGTACATGCACATCAAGGACATCCTGGGCCTGGTGAGCGAACTTGCCGCGAAGTGCGCCAAGCCCAAGGTCGCGGGAGCATGCCACCTTCCTTCGCCCGAGATCACCGCGAAGGTCGCCCAGATCGCCGAGGCCGACCTGACGAAGGCCCGCCAGATCAAGAGCAAAAGGGAGCGGTCCGACGCGGTTGACGCCCTTCGCAAGAAGGTCCTGGACGAGAACTTCGCCCTCAACCTCGGCGGAAACGTCGCGGCGTACGAAGAAAGCAAGAAGGCCCGCACGCAGGCCAAGGAGGCATACAAGCGGCTGGAAGAGAAGATCACCCGCCTCCTCATCGTGCGGCAGAAGACCCGAGCGGACGGGCGCGGCCCGACCCAGATCCGACCGATCACCGGAAAGGTCGGCATCTTCGCCCGCACCCACGGCTCCGCGCTGTTCCAGCGAGGCGAGACGCAGTCGCTGTGCTCCGTCACCCTCGGCACCGGCAAGGACGAGCAGATCATCGACGGCCTGCTGCCCGAGTACTCCAAGAAGTTCACCCTTCACTACAACTTCCCGCCGTTTTCGACGGGCGAAGTGAAGCGGATTACCGGCCCGGGCCGTCGCGAGATCGGGCACGGCGCGCTCGCGGAGCGCAGCCTGATGGCGATTCTTCCGGCCGCGGACGTGTTCCCGTACACCATCCGCGTGGTGAGCGACATCACCGAGTCGAACGGTTCCTCGTCGATGGCGTCGGTGTGCGGCGGATGCCTGGCGCTGATGGACGCGGGCGTGCCCATCACGGCGACGTGCGCGGGAATCTCGGTGGGCCGCTTCGCCGACGACAATGATCAGAATGAGATCTTCGTCACGGACATCATCGGCGAAGAGGATTTCTTCGGCGACATGGATTTCAAGGTATCCGGGACGCGGAACGGGATCACGGGGATCCAACTCGACCTCAAGACCCGCGGCCTCTCCATCCGCCAGATCGAGACGATCTTTGAGCAGGCCCGCATCGGCCGGCTCGAGATCATCGAGACCATGGAGTCGATCATCGGCAAGCCCCGCGAGAGCATCTCGCCGCTCGCGCCGAGGCTCATCACGCTCCACATCGACCCCGAGAAGATCGGCAAACTCATCGGGCCGGGCGGGAAGACCATCCGCGCCATCCAGGAGCGTTACACGGTCACAATCGACGTGGACGACGACGGCACGGTGCAACTCGCGGGCTTCAACGCTGAGACCATCAACGGCGCCCGGGCCGAGATCGAGGCCTTGTGCGAGGAGATCAAGGTCGGGACGGTCTACACCGGCAAGGTCGTGTCAATGAAGGACTTCGGCGCGTTCATCGAACTCGCTCCCGGCACCGACGGCATGTGCCACATCTCCGAACTGGCCGACGGATATGTCAAGAGCGTATCCGACGTGGTCAAACTCGGTGACGTGGTGAAGGTCAAGGTCATCAACGTGGACGAGCAGGGCCGCATCAAACTGTCGCGCAAGGCCGTACTGCTGGAAGAGGCCAAGGCCAAGAAGGTCTGAGCGACCCGATCCCCCTTGAAACCCCCCACGCCCGGCGCAAAAAACGCGCCGGGCGTGTTTGCATTTGGTGCGGGGTGTGAAGTTCGGGGCCGAGAACCTTGACCTTGGGACGACATTGCTGGTACCTTGGGATCGTGTTGGCGGCCTTGGGACGCTTGGCTACGCCGTGGGGGCGATGGTTACCGGCGTCGGGGAGGTCCGTGTATGAGCGAGCAAGCACCCAAGCCCGATCTTGAGGGCGTCGAGGGCGTGGTGAAATGGTTCGATCCTCGCAAGGGTTTCGGATTCATTGTGGGCCCGGAAGGTCAGGACATCTTCACGCATTACAGCGTGATTCAAGGTGAAGGCTTCCGGGTTCTGAAAGACGGGGCCGCGGTCAACTATGACGCGGTCAAGACTGAGAAGGGCTGGAAGGCGACCCGGGTTTCGAGGGTGGAATCGGTCGAAGTCACGAAGGCCGTCAAGCACGGATACACGCGGTCGCCGCGGCGGTAGTTCGAGATCGCATCGGCACGCACTGGCATTCGCGCCGCGGGGAGGCGATACTCCGGCGTGGGATATGTGATCGCAACCATTCTGGGACTCGCGCTGGGATCGCTGGTGGTTGCGATACTTGCCCGTGTGCAGATCCGCCGCTCGCTGGCCAAGGCCCGCATGGCCGAGCGCCGGGCCCGGGCTTCGGAGCGGCTCGCGGAACTGGGCGCCATGACGAGCGGTCTGGCCCACGAGATCAAGAACCCGCTGTCCACGATCGGCCTCAACGCGCAACTGCTGGGCGAGGGGATCGAGGACCTGCCGTCGGGCGCACCGGTGGTGGAGGATGAAAAGCAGCGTCTCTCGCGGCGGGCCGCGTCCTTGCGGCGGGAGGTCGAGCGGCTCCGCGGCATTCTGACGGACTTTCTCACGTATGCGGGCGAACTGCGTCTTGACCAGAAGCCCGCCGACGTGAACCAGGTCGTGGACGAACTCGCGGAGTTCTTCTCTCCGCAGACCCAGCAACAGGGAGTACGCCTCCGCACCGACCTGTCGCCCGGTCCGCTCGCGGCCAACCTCGACGCCCCGCTCATGAAGCAGGCGGTGCTCAACCTCATGCTCAACGCCGTGCAAGCCATGGCGCCCCTCGCAACCACCGGTGCGGTTTCGCACTCGCACGCGGCGGGGCACGCGCGGACCAAGCAATCTAACGGCGCTACCCGCGAACTGATCCTTCGCACCGGCCGGGTGAGGGACGCGGATGGCGTGGAGAGCATCCAACTCCACGTGATCGATACCGGTCCGGGCATCACCCCCGAGGTCGCGGCGCGGCTCTTTACTCCCTACTTCACGACGAAGGCCGGGGGCAGCGGGCTGGGTCTTCCCACGACTCGTCGAATCGTCGAGGCCCACCAGGGGCGCATCGATGTGCACACCGAGCCGGGCAAGGGAACGGATTTCGTGGTGACGCTCCCGGCGTCACAGGCGTAGGGCCGGCGGGGTTCCGCGGCCGCTTGAACCTTTGCTTCCGCCTGGGTGTGTCCTTCACCTACGCTCCGGCATGGCTCACACACCTCTGGTGCTCCTCATTCGCGACGGGTGGGGGCTCAATCCCAATCCGGATCACGCCGCGTTCGACGCGGTGCGTCTCGCGAAGACCCCGGTCGCGGATCGGTTGATGCGGGAATGGCCGTGGACGCTGATCAAGACTTCCGGCGAGGATGTCGGCCTGCCGGAGGGCACGATGGGGAACTCGGAGGTGGGGCACCAGAACATCGGCGCCGGCCGGATCGTCGATCAGGAATCGGTTGCGATCACGAAGGCCTGCCGCGCGGGCCTCGAGAAGAACGAGGTCATTGCCGCGGCCATCCGCCGCTCGGTCGCGGGAGGAAAGAGCGTCCACCTCATGGGGATCAACTCGGATGCCGGCGTTCATGGCATGTTGGAGCATTTGTATGCCTGTCTGCGCGCGTGCAAGGCGCTCGGCCAGAGCCGGGTCTACATCCACCTTTTCACCGACGGTCGCGACACGGGCCCGTTCACCGGGTTGGAGTTTGCGCGTCGGGTTGAGGCCGCGGCCCGGGAGATCGGCGTCGGGCGTGTCGCCAGCGTCATCGGCCGGTATTATGCGATGGACCGCGACAACCGGTGGGAGCGGGTTCACAAGGCGTTCGCCTGCCTGACCGGGCGCGATTCGCAGCGGCTGGAAGTCCGCCTGGCGAGCGACACGGTCAGCGCTTTTCAGCGCTACTACGACTCGCCCACGAACGACAGCCAGAAGGGTGATGAGTTCATTCTTCCCACGATAGTCGGCTCGCCGGACGAGGCGTGCGCGTCGCGCATTACCGAGGGTGATTGCGTCATCTTCTACAACTATCGCGGTGATCGGCCCCGCGAGATCACCGGCGCGTTCGTCTTTCCGGACGAAAGGTGGAGCAAGGTCAAGCCCTCGCCGGACACGGGGCGTAACGGGTTTGACCGGGGCTCGAAACTCACTCTTGATTACGTCATCATGACGGAATACTGGGAGGAACTGCTCCCATACTGCACGGTCGCTTTCCCCAAGCCGCCGAAGATGCGGAACATTCTCGGCGAATGCCTGTCCTCGCGAAACCTCACGCAGTTCCGATGCGCGGAAACCGAGAAGTACCCGCACGTCACGTTCTTCTTCAATGACTACCGCGGCGAGCCCTTCCCGGGGGAGCGGCGAGAAAATCCCCAGAGCCCGAAGGTCGCGACGTACGACCTGAAGCCGGAGATGGCCGCGTCGGAAGTGCGCGACGCCGTGCTCCGCCGGCTGGCATCACCCGATGGCGAGGATCTGATCGTGGTGAACTTTGCCAATGGGGACATGGTGGGACATACCGGGGTCCTGACGGCCGCGATCAAGGCGTGCGAGGTGGTGGACGGCTGCGTGGGGGCGATCGTGGAGGCCACTCTGAAGCGGTCCGGCTCGCTGATCGTGACCGCCGACCACGGGAACGCCGAGCAGATGTTCGACCCCGCGACCAACTCGCCGCACACCGCGCACACGATCTACGATGTTCCGCTGATCGTGGTCGGCGAGATCGCCCGCGGGCGCCAACTCCGGGGCGACACCGATCCCGGCGGCTGGTTCCTGCCGGAGGCGCGAGCCCGACGCGGCCGGCTCGCGGACATCGCGCCTACGGCGCTGGCGATCATGGGCCTGCCGAAACCGCCCGAAATGACCGGGGAGAGCCTGTTCGCGGAGTGAATCCGGGCGAGGGGGGGCGTCACTCCTGGTCGGGGGACTCACCGAACTGGTCGAGCCGGGCCTCGAGGCGGGCGAGGCGAGACAGCAACTCGTGGAGTCTGCG
This sequence comes from Phycisphaerales bacterium, assembly GCA_905339235.1. GTDB lineage: Bacteria > Planctomycetota > Phycisphaerae > Phycisphaerales > UBA1924 > RI-211. The sequence goes on along the minus strand of CAJPFG010000045.1, from coordinate 17,365 downwards.
TTCGAGCGCGACGAGTTGCTCGTTGAAGGCGTCGTCGTGTCGCTCGGCGAACGCCTGGGACTCCTCCAGCCGCGTGAGTCGCTCGCGCAGGCGACGTAAGGGGTCATCCGGGGATGAGGCATCGGGATCGGGCATCGGAAGTTGTCGCTTTGATCTCTCGTTCAAGTCGGCGGAGCGTGTTGGACTTCGCTAGTCTATGGCCATGAGACGGACCTTCACGACATTCGCAGTGCTCGCCGTGTGCGGCGCCGTTCACGCCGGCACGGTGGGTCTTCAGAATCCCGGCATGCCGCTCGACGACCCGCCCGCCCCGGTCGTTGACCCGCTGATTCCTCAATGGGGAAGAGAGGGCACCTGGTGGCTGTCCGTCGGCGCGGGGGTTTCCAATGACTTTGCGGACGCCACCGACGCCAACTTCAACGGCGCGGCGACGTACTTCCTCACCGAAGATATCGAGTTCACCGGCGAACTGGGGCTGTGGGCGTACGGCCAGCCGGGCGACGACGCGATCGGCCTGAATCCGAACGTGATCATTCGCTGGCACTTCATCAACCGGCAAACCTGGAGCCTGTACACCGACGTGGGCATCGGGCTGGTGTTCACCACCAACGGGGTCCCGGAAGGGGGCAACTCGGTGAACTTCACGCCGCGAGCCGGCCTGGGCGCGACGTTCAGGCTCAGCGAAGAAACGGGGGTGCGGCTCCAGGTGGGCCTGCGCTGGGCACACATCTCCAACGCCCGGATTGAAGGGGATGACGACAACGGCGTGCGCGACGCGGTGATGGGGTACGCCGGGCTGGTATTTCCGTTCTAGCCGGCCGCCTTGACGAGCGGATCGACGATCGGGAGGTCGTTGGAGATCGAGCGGTTCCGTCCTGCGTTCTTGGCGGCGTACAGGTTTCGGTCCGCGGCGGCGAGCCAGTCCTGAGCCGAGTTCGGGCAGGCGCCCGCGCAACCGGCGACGCCGATCGAAACGGTGACGGCGATTCCTTCGGCGCCGGGGTGCTTTGCCGACTCGATCGAGGCGCGAACCCGCTCGCAGAGATTGAGGGCCTCCGAAGCGCTGGTGTCGGGCATGATGAAGACGAACTCCTCGCCGCCGTATCGGCAGGCGCTGTCCGACTGGCGCAGTTCGCGGCGGAGGATCTTGGCGACGCCCGCCAGCACGGCGTCGCCGACGGGGTGCCCCTTGGTGTCGTTGACGCGCTTGAAGTGATCGATGTCGAGAATGGCGACCGACAGCGGGTGGCCGTGGCGCTGACAGCGGGCGTGTTCCTGGGTCCATCGCTCGTCGAAGAAGGACCGGTTCCAAAGCCCGGTGAGGCCGTCCACCTGGGCGCGCTGAGCGAGCAACTGGAGCAGGTGGTGCATCTTGAGCGTCGCGCGAAGGCGGACGCGGAGTTCGGTCAGGTCGAAGGGCTTGGTGATGTAGTCGCTCGCGCCGAGTTCGAAGGCCGCGACCTTGTCCTCGGGCCGCCGCATGCTGGAGAGCACGATGATGGGGATGTGCTGCGTGGTGTCGTCGTCCTTCAGGCGGCGGATGACGCCCAGGCCGTCGAGGCCGGGCATGTCCATGTCGAGGAGAATGGCGGCGGGATGCGTCCGGCGCGCGGCGTCGATCCCCTCGATGCCGTCGTGGGCGTGGGCGAGGTCGATGTCTTCGTTGCGCAACTTGACGGTCAGCAGCCGATGGACATCCACCGAGTCGTCGATGACGAGCACGGTGGGGCGTGATTCATCGGAATGTCGCGTGACCTTGAGCATGGGAAGCGGTGATCAGGCCAACGTGGCGCGCTTGCAAAGGTTGATCAGTTCATCAACGGTCGCCTTCAGCGACGAGAGGTCGGCACCGTTGGAAGAGCCCAGTTCGTGCAGCGAGTCCTCGATCCGGCCGGCGACGCTACCGATGCTCGGGAAGCCGTACGAAGCGCTCGACCCGCGGAGTTGGTGCGTGATTCGCTTCAGATCGTCGGCCCGGCGCTCGTCCAAGGCCCTGGCGACGGCGTCGATGCGTTGCGGCAGATCACCCACGAACATGCCCACGAGTTCGGCCATGTCCGGGTCGCCTTCCAGTTGGCTCTTCAATGGTCCGCTCAGCGCACTGGGGTCCGATGCCATGCGATACCTCCCGGATCGGAGAATCGGCAGGCTTCGCGACGGGGTTCAGGCGGAGCGGACCACACGGCCCCGGATTGCGACAAACCCGTACGCAATCTCGGACCCAGCGTCCGAGAATCGCCAAATTAGAAGGCCAGCCAGGCGCCTCCCCTGGCCGTGCTATCGAGGACTCGCTCGATGAACCGAACGCCCCGGGCGCCGTCGTGGACGGTGGGGAACTGCGTGGCGAGACCGGCGGGCGCCCGGCCCTCGCGCTTGGCGTGAATCGCCTCGGCCACGCCTCGATAGATGTTCGCGAAGGCCTCGAAGAAGCCCTCGGGGTGGCCTGGCGGGATGCGGGTGGCGGCCGCGGCGATGGGGCCGGCTTCGGGGCCGCCTCTCGTGAGCAACCGTTTGCTGCCCTCGCGGGGCGAGAGCCAGAGTTCGTTAGGATTTTCCTGACGCCAGGCGATCGCGCCGTTCTCGCCGTAGACGCGGATCGACAGGTTGTTCTCCTCACCCACGCAGACCTGGGAGCAGGTGAGCACGCCGCGGGCGCCGCCCTTGAAGCGGAGGAGCACCGAGGCGTCGTCATCGATGGCGCGGCCGGGGACGAAGGTGGTGGCGTCGGCGCAGAGTTGCTCGATTTCGAGCCCGGTGATGGTGGCCACGAGGTTTTCGGCGTGGGAACCGATATCGCCGATCGCGCCAGCGCCGGCGCGCTTGGGATCGGTGCGCCAGTCGGCCTGTTTCTGGCCGCCGGCTTCGAGGCGGGTGGCGAGCCAGCCCTGGTGATACTCGACGAAGACCTTTCGGACGGGGCCGATGGCGCCGGTGCGGACGAGTTCGGCGGCTCGCTTGACGAGGGGGTAGCCGGTGTAGTTGTAGGTGACGGCGAAGACGACGCCGGTTTTGGCGGTGGTCGCGGCGAGTTGGCTCGCTTGCGCCGAGTTCATGACCATCGGCTTGTCGAGGACGACGTTGAAGCCGGCCGCGGCGAAGGCATTGGCGGGCTCGAAGTGGGCGTGGTTGGGTGTGACGATGGAGACGAAGTCGATGCGGTCGTGCGGCGGGCGCGCGGATTCGCGGGCGAGCATTTCCTGCCAGGTGGGGTAGTTGCGGTCGTCGGGGAGGCCGAGTTCACGCCCGGAGGCAAGCGATTTCCGGGGAGTGGAGGAGAGGGCCCCGGCGACGAAGCGCGCCTGGCCGTCCATGATCGCGGCGGTGCGGTGGACGGCGCCGATGAATGCGCCCTGGCCGCCGCCGACCATGCCGAAGGAGAGGGGAGTTGCGGTCATGCGAACCTCCGATAAAGTCAATCTCCGCGAACGTCGGGCACAATCTCGAACGGCGTCTTCGAGTTCAATCGGTATGCCGCGAAGTGACGGTCGAGTGTAAAGACGCGGCGGATGTTGAGGGCTTCTCCGACGACCACCAGCGAAGCGTCGCAAAGGTCCATCGGAAACTCGCGGTACTTGTGCATGAGGGCCTTCGCTCGGCGTATGTGCGGCTGATCCATGTCGAGCACGTGCAGGTCTTTGGCGTCGAGCATCGCCCACAGCACCTGCTGGCGGGACCGGGGGCCCTGCCTTCCCTTTCGGCGCCCGAGCATGTGCATCGCCTCGGCGAAGACGGGCCATGTAGCAAGGCCCTCGTCGGGCAGGGTTCCGAGCACGCGGGCGCATTCGGCGTGCGCCAGGTCGCTCCGGTCGATCCCCGCGATCAATGGGCCGGCGTCGATGAGGATCATGGTCGCTTCCGACGCGGCTTTCGGTTATCGCGGAGCCACTGGGTCGATGCCCTGCGGTGCTTGGCGTTGAGCGGCGTCGCGTACTGCTCGTCCATCTTGCGGGCATCCCCGCCGAGCGAGAGCCGGCCGATGTATTTCTTCCAGCGTCTGGCGAGCGAGCCGCGCATTCGCCCGGAGAGAACCTGATCGACGCGCAACCGGATTCCGTCGCGGATCACGTCCGACGCGGAGCGGCCGGACACGTGGACGGCCTCTTCGAGGCGCGACTCCAACTCGGGTTCAAGACGGACGCTTCGCATACGGGCTCCGTGGGTGAATGACAACGACCGGATCGGATCATTTCTTCTCGAACGCCGCGTCGAACGCCACCGCGCTGGGGGTGAAGTCGAGTTTTCGAACGAACGTGCAGGCCTCGCGGGCGCCGTGGGCCCGGTCCATGCCGCAGTCTTCCCACTCCACGCTGAGCGGGCCGTGGTACTTCACGCGGTTGAGGGCGCGGATGATTTCCTCGAAGTTGATCCCGCCGCGGCCGGGGGAGCGAAAATCCCAGCCTCGGCGTGAATCGCCGAAAGGCAGGTGCGAGGCGAGGATTCCCGATTCGCCGTCGAGCGTGCGGATCGCGTCCTTCACATGGCAGTGGTAGATGCGATTCGGGAAGGCATCGATGAACCTGACCGGGTCCACACACTGCCAGTGCAGGTGCGAGGGATCGAAGTTGAAGCCGAAGGCCTCGCGCCCCCCCACCGCCGTCACGGCACGGCGGGCGCTGTGGATGTCATAGGCGATCTCGCCCGGGTGGACCTCCAGCGCGAACCGCACGCCCGCCTTGTCGAACTCGTCGAGAATGGGGTTCCAGCGATCGGCGAAGTCCTTGAACCCGGCGTCCACATCGGTCTGGCTGGTGGGCGGGAAGAAGTAGAACTTGTGCCAGATGCTCGAGCCGGTAAAGCCGTTCACGACGTTGACGCCGAGCCTGGCCGCGGCGTGGGCGGTCTTGATCATCTCTTCGGCGGCGCGGCCGCGAACAGCCTCGGGATTTCCATCTCCCCACACGCGGGCCGGGAGAATGGGCTTGTGACGCTCGTCGATGAGGTCGCAGACGGCCTGGCCGGCGAGGTGATTGGAGACGGCCCAGACTTTGAGGCCGTGGCGTGAGAGAATGTCGTGGCGCGATTTGCAGTAGTTGGGGTCGGCGAGGGCCTTGTCAACTTCGAAGTGGTCGCCCCAGCAGGCGAGTTCGAGGCCGTCGTAGCCGAAGTCCTTGGCCATTCCGGCAAGGACGTCGAGGGGGAGATCGGCCCATTGGCCGGTGAAGAGCGTGAGAGGTCGAGGCATCGCAGGGCTCCCGGTGGGGTACGCCAGAGGATACCCGACGCGGGCGGCCGCAACATTCCCTGAAGCCGCATTGTCCCGCTTCCGACCGCGATTCAGATTTCGACGACGACGGCCACGGCGTTTCCACCGCCGAGGCAGAGGGCCGCGACACCGCGCTTTCCGCCGGTGCGGTGGAGTTGGTGGATCAGCGTGGTAAGCACGCGGGCGCCGGAGCAGCCGATGGGGTGCCCCATCGCCACGGCCCCGCCGCAGATATTGACGCGGTCTTCCGGGATGCCGCCTTCCTTCATGTTCTGGAGCACCTGCGCGGCGAAGGCCTCGTTGAGTTCGAAGAGATCGATGTCGGTCAGTTTGAGGCCCGCCTTCGCGATGGCGGCCGGGACGGCGAGTGCCGGAGCCCGGAAGATTTCCTTGGGGGCGACGCCGCTGGTGTGATAGGCCACGATCCTGGCGAGGGGCTTGATCCCGAGTTGCTCGGCCTTTTTCATGGAGGCGACGCAAATGGCCGCGCCGCCGTCGGAGATCTGGCTGGCGTTTCCCGCGGTCACTGATCCGTCCTTTTCAAAGACGGGGCGGAGTTTGGCGAGGGCGTCGGCGGTGGATTCAGCGCGGATGCCTTCGTCGGCGGAGACTCCGGGGGATTTCTTGTCGAGGCATTGTTCGCCGGTCAGCGCGATGATCTCGTTCTTGAAGTAGCCGCTCCTGGTGGCTTCGGCGGCGCGCTGGTGGCTGCGAGCGGACCAGCGGTCCTGGTCGGCACGGGAGACTTCGTACTTTTTCGCGATGTAGTCGGCGCCGTTCCCCATGGCCCAGTTCTCGAAGGCGCACCGCAGGCCGTCGTACTGCATGTGGTCTTCGAACTGCATGGGACCGAACTTGGGAGCGCCAGCGCCGTCACGGATGCCGGCAAAGTACGGCGCCCGCGTCATGTTCTCGAAGCCGCCCGCGATCACGAGGTGGTTGTCCCCCGCCTTGATCGACTGGGCCGCCTGCATCACGGCCTGGAGGCCCGATCCGCACACCTTGTTGATCGTCACGCACGACTGGGTGTCCGGGATGCCCGCCCGCAGGGCCGCCTGCCGTGCCGGGTTCTGGCCCAGACCCGCCTGCAGCACGCACCCCATGATGACTTCATCGACCCGCCCGGCGTCGGCCTCGGCCTTCAACTTGGGCTGATCGGCGAAGAGGCCCTGGATGGCGTACGAGCCCAGCAGGGGGGAGGGAACTTTGGTGAAGCCGCCGAAGAACTTGCCGATGGGCGTGCGCTTTGCCGCGAGGATTACGGGGGTCGTCATGGGGAAAAACTCCTTCGGTTGAGTGTAGGTTTCCAACACCCGGCCTGGCCAAAATTCGGGCCCGGGTGAATCCCGGCCCCCCACGACGACCCGCGGCGCGGTAGGCTGACGCCCATGAAAACTCTCATGACAACACTCATGGTGGTCTCGGTTGTGGTGAGCGCCTGGGGATGTGCGGGCGGGCGCGCGGCGGGGCCCGCCCGCGAGTATCGATCCCTTGACGGGCGCGTGCTGGGCCCGGTTCCGATCGCCTCGGAGCGGGAAACGCCGTTGAAGGTGGACCTGGCCGCGGCGGAGGGCGCCTACGACGCCTCGCCGTCCGAAGAGAATGCGATTTGGCTGGGGCGGCGCTTGGGGTACCTGGGCCAGTACCACGAGGCCATCGGAGTGTTCACCGAAGGGCTCGGCCGCTACGCCGACAGTTACAAACTGCTCCGCTTCCGCGGGCATCGATATATCACCGTGCGCCAGTTCGACAAGGCCATCGAGGACCTCAGCCGGGCCGCGCATCTGGCGGAAAACCTCGAAGACGAAGTGGAGCCGGATGGAGACCCCAACTCGACGAACACGCCGCGCAGCACGGTGAAATCGAACATTTACTACCATCTTGGGCTGGCCCATTACCTGAGGGGCGAATACTCCCTGGCGGGGCATTGGTTCGCGAGGCGTGAGGGGTTGGCGGGCGTGAACGACGACATGCTGGTGTCGTCCCTGCACTGGCGAGTTCTTGCGCTGTGCAGGCTTGGCCGGCCGGACCAGGCCCGGCGTCTGGCGCAGGGCGTGACAGCCCAGATGGATGTCAAGGAAAACCACAACTACCACCAACTCTGCCTGTTCTACAAGGGCGAGATTTCGGAAGGAGAGGTGCTCAAGGAAGGGGCGCTGGACCCGGCGGTGGCGTACGGGGTTTCGGTGTGGCGGGAAGTAACGGGGAACCCGGAGGGGGCGGTGGTGTTGCGGCACCGGATCATCGAGGAGACCAACTGGGCCGCGTTCGGCCACATCGCCGCCGAAGCGGACCTGGCGCGGTCGAAGTGAGCGGATTCCGGCGGTTTGTGGTGTGATCGGGGCTTGTGGAAACCCGGCGATCTAGTACACTCGGCCCATCATTGATGGGCACGTTCGTGCCGCTATGGGCAAGTCAATCTGAACCGGGCGTGTGTACTTCGCGGCGGCGAAGGCTGCCGCATGTGATGACAGGGGTGATGTCGTGGGGCTGGGCTCGTGGGCCGGCCCCGCGGCATTTTTGAGTTCAACGAAACTCGGCGTCCCCGAGACCGAACAATCCGGCGATGTGGTCGCGGCGCGGCTTCATGTCCATGGAAGGAACGAGCCCAGCGCAGGCGGCCGCGACCGCGGCGCTTGACGGGGGGGAGCGACGCTACCGGCTCGTCGAGTTCGTGGCCTTGTTCTTCGGCTTGCCGGCGATTCTGGCGGCGACGCCCCTCAAGTTCCCGCTGCTGGTGATGCTCTTTTCGGCGCTGATCGTCTGCACGATCATGCTGTGGTTCGACCGGTCCTTCGACCGCCGTTCACTGTGGAACTCTGCCGGCGCGAAAGCCGGCTTTGTGGGAGCCCTGGCGCTGTGGGTCCTGGGCGCCGTGGTGCTCGGGTCGATGGTTCACTGGCTGACGCCGGAACGATGGCTCTACCTGCCCCGGGAGCGGACGGGGTTGTGGCTGCTAATCTGCGCTGTGTACCCGATCCTCAGCGTCTACCCCCAGAACGTGGTGTACCGGGCGTTTGTTTTTCAGCGGTACCGGGGGGTGTTTCGGGGAGAGAGTGCGATGGTCTGGGCGTCCGCCCTTGCGTTCTGCTGGGCCCATGTGATCTTTCACAACTGGGTGGCGCTCGCGTTGACCCTCGCCGGCGGGCTGATCTTCGCCCGAACGTACCAGACGAGCAGGTCGGTTCTGCTGGTCTCGATTGAACACGCCTTGTACGGCTTGCTGGTGTTCACGGTCGGACTGGGGCACACGATCTATCTCGGCGGATGACCACCGGTCGGTTTTGGGGGTTCCCGGGGTGAACCGGCCGATCCTACCGTCGGCGTGTTGCTGAAAACTCTCATTCCCAGCATGTTTCACCGGCGGCTGCTTCTGCTGCTGGCGCTTCTTGCGCTGGGATTCGCACCGCTGGTCGGGCAGATAACGCGGCTGGCCGTCGTGAAGGGGGCCGACCTCCGGCAGCAGGCCGAGTCGCGATTAACCCGCAGCCGGCAGACCCCAACCGTTCGCGGCAGCATCCTGGACCGGAAGGACCGCGTGCTCGCGCAGGATCGCCCGTCGTACGACATCGCGGTCGATTTCCGCGTGATCGACGGGTCCTGGGCCCGCGAAGAGGGACGAAAGGCCGCGGCCAGGAGCATGGGCACGGCCTGGGGCGGGCTCAGCCGCGATGCCCGTTCGCACGTAGTGGAACAGTTCGAGCCGGTTTTTGTGGCGCACCTGGATCGGGCGTGGGAACGCCTTTCGGAGGCGACGGGCGTTCCGCTCGAGGAGATCCACGCGGCCCGCGAGCGGGTCATCTCGCGCGTGTCGCAGCGCCAGCAAAGCGTGTTCGAAGGCCGGATGCGTGAGGAGCAGGAGGCTGCCTCCAAGACCGGCAGGCCGCTGACCCAGGACGAACTGCGGGCGATGGAGCGCCGTTCCGAAGCCCCGATTTCCGAGAAGAGGCAGGCCCACGTCGTCATCCCGCGGGTTGGAGACGACATCGGGTTTGCGTGCTTCGTGCTGGCGTCGGAGGAGGCGGAGTTGCCGATGCCCGCGGCCGAGGATCGCCTGGGTGAGTCCCGGCAGGTCGCGAGTCAACTGGTCGAGGTCGTGCCGGGCCTGGAAGTTCGGGACAGCAGCGAGCGGGACTATCCCAGCGAGTACATGCGGGTGCGGGTTGATCGGAGCACGTTTCCTCCGCCCCTGGCCTCGGAAGAGCCGATCGAAATCGAAGTCGGCGGGGTTGCGGGGCACATCTTGGGCACCCTGCGCGAGACCGTGTACCAATCGGCCAAGGGCGATCCGTCCGCCGGAACGATTGATGTCGTTGGGGACGCCGAGCGCCGCGCGGATTATCTTGCGGACCATCCCGATTGGCGGTCCAGAGCGTTGGAGGGTTCATCGACCGAGCGCCCGATTGATCGCGGCGCCTATCGCGACGGGGATCGCATCGGCGCGACGGGGCTGGAGAACTCGCAGGAACACCTGCTGAGGGGTCTGCGCGGCGTGCAGAGCAGCCGGGTGGATACGGGAAAGCGCGTCTTTGTTTCCCCGGTGCGGGGTCGCGACGTGCGATTGACCGTGGATGCCTCGCTGCAGGCCCGTGTGCAGGCCGCGATGGATCCCAGGCTGGGCCTGGCGCGGGTTCAGTCCTGGCACAAGCAGCAAAGCCCGACGCAGAAGGAGGGTGACCCGCTCAATGGCGCCGCGGTGGTTCTCGACATCGACACGGGCGACATTCTTGCGATGGTTTCTACGCCCACGTACACGCGTCGCGAGTTCAAGGAGGAGTATGCGCGGCTGCGCGACGATATCCTGGGCGCGCCACTGCTCAACCGCGCCGTCGGGAAGTACTACACCCCGGGCTCGATCGTCAAGCCGGTGATGCTCGTGGAGGCCGTCAAGCACGGCGATTACTCGCTTGATCAGCGGATTGCCTGCACCGGCCATTTGTTCGAGCGTGTGACCAATCGTTATCAGTGCTGGATCTACAAACAGTTCAGCAGCACTCACAACGCCACGCTGGGCCATGACCTTTCGGCGGAGGAAGGGATCATGGTCTCGTGCAACATCTTCTTTTTTACGCTCGGCAGACGGATGGGGCCCGAAGCCGTGATCGCGGGGTACGAGGAGTTTGGGGTCGGCAGGACTTTCGGCCTGGGCGTCGGAGGTGAGGCGCCGGGCGCCATTGGGTTCAAGCGGACTGCCAAAAACTACGGGATGGAGCCTGGCGACGCGATCCAAGTCGGTATCGGCCAGGGCCCGGTGACCTGGACGCCGCTCCACGCTGCCAACGCTTACGCGACCCTTGCCCGTGGGGGGCTTTGGGTCGAGCCTCGCATCATCAAGGGGGAGACACGGGCCGAACCACGGGACCTGGGGCTCGATTCTTCCGCCGTGGCCGCGGCGATCCGCGGCCTGGAACGCAGTGTCGGAGAGCCGGATGGCACCGGCCATCACATCTCCATCGAAGGCTATGGGAAGGTTCCGATCTTCAATGCCCCCGGCGTGCAGGTCTGGGGTAAGACCGGCACCGCGGATGCCCCCAAGGTTCTCGGCGATGACCCCGACGGCCCCAACGGGCCGCTCCGGCGCGAGATCCTGGAGGATGGCGACCACTCCTGGTTTGTCGTCATGGTGGGCCACGGCCGTCCGCAATACGTGATCTCGGTCGTGATCGACTACGGCGGGAGCGGCGGCAAGGTGTCGGGCCCCATCACGAATCAGATCATCCACGCGTTGATGGCCGAGGGATACCTGTAACTCCCCCGAGCCAGACGGAAGGCCCGATGTCGTACGTGCACGCCAGTTCCAGCAACGCGAGGTTCGATTCGACGATGAAGATCGTGCTGGGAGTCGCCGCGCAGGTCGGCCCCGCGTGGCTCACGGTCGCCGCCTCCGTAGGCCTTTCTCTGATCGGGCTGCACGCGATCGACGTCGGCAGCACCACCGCCGTGCACGCCGTGACCGAACTGGGGCCGCTCGCGTCGAAGCAACTTGTGTTCATGGGGGCGGGGCTCATCGCGGCCGCGGCCATGGCGCTACCGCACTATCGCTGGCTGGGTTACGCCTCCTGGGTGCTCTTCGGGCTGGCGCTGGGCATGCTGGTGTTCCTGCTGATCCCCTTCGTGCCCACCTTTCTCGTCCGGCCCCGTAACGGCGCGCGGTCGTGGATCGACTTGGGCCCGGTAGATCTGCAACCGTCGGAACTCGTAAAGATCGCGTGGGTAATGGCCCTGGCGTGGTACCTTCGCTTCAAGAAAAACCACCGCACCTTCATGGGCCTGCTCCCCCCCGCGATCATCACGGGGATCCCTGTCGGCCTCATCGTGCTTCAACCCGACCTGGGCACGGCGTGCCTGTTCATTCCGGCGCTGTTCGCGGTGCTGGTCGCGGCGGGAGCCAAACTCAAGCACCTCGCGGCGGTCGTTCTGATCGCGGCCCTCGCAGCCCCGGCCGCGTACCCCTTCCTGATGCCCCACCAGAAGGCTCGGATTGCCGGATTGTTTCTGCAGATGAAGGGCGACGAGAGCGCGGACCAGGACATCAACATGCAGAGCGTCACGGCGCAGCGCCTCGCGGGGGCGGGGGGCGTGGACGGCGCGGGCCAGGGACTTTCGCGAACGCTCGTCCGCTACAACGCGCTGCCGGAGCGCCACAACGACATGGTTTTCGCGGTCGTGATGAACCGCTTCGGTTTGCTGGGGGGATTGGGCGTGCTGGGCCTGTACGTGCTCTGGGCGGTCGGCGCGCTGTGGACGGCGGGGGTCTGCCGCGAGCCCTTCGGCCGGCTTGTGCCGGTGGGCCTGGCCGCGTTCGTCGCGACGCAGGTCATCATCAACGTCGGGATGAACGTCGGCCTTCTTCCCATCATCGGCATCACGCTCCCCTTCGTGAGCCACGGGGGCTCGAGCATGCTGGCGTCGTGGATGATGGTCGGGCTGGTATGGTCCGTCGCTCTCCGCCGCCCCAAGATGACCATGCGGAAGAGTTTCGAGTGGGACGAGAGCGACTGACCACATGCCCCGCCCCCTCGGCGTACCGTCCAACGGATGACGACTCCCACTTCCAGCAGGCCGGGCCGCCCGGATCGCGAGAGGATCGACTTTGGTCTGGCGGCGGTCGCGGCGCTCACGCCGCCGGGCGAGTTACTGGCCGAGGCCGGCACGCTCGGGATTGAGTTTGAGCCCGGCGACCTCGGGCAACTCGGGCGGTTCCTTGCGATGCTGCTGGCGGCAAACCGCCAGGCCAATCTCACGAGCATCACCGAACCGGCGGAGGCGTGGCGGAAGCACATCCTCGACTCGCTCACGCTGTTGCAGGTGCTCGCGGAAATCCCTGAAGGCGGGCGAGTGATTGATGTTGGTACGGGCGGGGGGCTTCCCGGGATTCCGCTCGCGATCGTCCTGCCCACACTCCGGTTCACGCTGCTGGAGGCGACGGGCAAGAAGGTCGAGTTTCTCAAACAGGCCGCGGCGGCGCTGGGGCTGGCGAATGTCGAGATCGTGCAGGGACGCGCCGAGGGGCTCGGCCAGGATCGCGGCGAAAAGACGGGAACGGGCCGCAAGGGTGGGCATCGCGAGCAGTACGACGCGGTGGTCGCGCGGGCTGTGGGTGCGATCAACGTCCTGGCGGAGTTGACCGTACCGCTGGCGAAACCCTCGGGCGTGGTGGCTCTGATCAAGGGCCAGAAGGCGGCGGAAGAACTCGAGGCGGCCAAGGAGGCCCTGCACCAACTCAAGGCGGTTCACGAGGCCACGATCGAAACCCCCACCGGCCGGATCGTGGTGCTCTCCAAGGGCGCGGCGACGCCGAAGATGTACCCTCGACGGGATGGGGAGCCGAACCGGGCGCCGATCGGGAGCAAGGTGAAGTAGCCGCGGGGCGGGCGGGGCGCGTGGGGCGCGAGTTTCTGGCATACTGACGCCGTGTTCTCGCTCGTCATTCTCTATTCCACCCTGCTCGCGTGCTCCGCCTTCATCGGCGTCGTCGCCTGGCGCTACGACCTCTACGACCGCGAGCCCCCCGCGCCGATCGCCGCGGCCATCCTGCTGGGCGCCGTGCTGATGTTTCTCGCCGGGCGGGCGCAGGGTGTGCTGATCGATCTCACGGTCGATCACGCGCTGAGCATGGTCTCGGACACGACGTGGGCGGCGTTCGCCGGGATCACCGAGGAGATCGCCAAACTCACCACCGTGGTCCTGATCCTCGTGCTGTTCCGCCGGCATTTCAACGATCCGATGGACGGCCTGGTCTATGGGGCGTTCGCGGGCCTGGGCGCGGCGATCGAGGAGTCGGTCTTCCACATGGGCTTCAAGAGCACGACGATGATCCTGCCCGGCCAGGAGCCGGTGCGGCTCGCGGGGCACCTGGTCATGGGGGGCATCGGCGGGTTTGGGCTGGGGATGCTCGCGATCCGGCATCCTCGCTGGTGGGCTTGGACGTTGGGCTCGCTGGCGGGAGCCATCGTGTTGCACTTTCTGTGGGATGTTGTGGCGTTCGCCGCCGCGGAGCGGGCCCGCGACACGGGAAAGACGTCGTGGACCTTCATCGCGTCGGGCGTGGGGCTGATGTTCGTCGGGATGGTGGGCTTCCGGGGGCTGGTGGCCCGCGGATCGAGGCTCTCCAAGCGTCATTTCTCGTCAGCGACGTAGACGCCGACTCGCGATGCGACGAGCGATCCGGCGCCGGCCGCGAACGTACCATCCGCCCGTGCCGCTATCCCTCGCGGACATCCTCTCCGACCGCGGCCCCATCGCCGAGCACCTCGGCCCCGCCTTCGAATCCCGCCCCGAGCAATCGCACATGGCCGCGGCCGTCGCCGCCGCCATGGAATCCAAGTCCCACCTGCTCGTCGAGGCGGGCACGGGCGTGGGAAAGTCCTTCGCCTACCTCGTCCCCGCCATCCTCCGCTGCATCGAGCGCGGCGAGACCGTGGTCGTCGCCACCAACACCATCTCGCTCCAGGAGCAACTCATCGAGAAGGACATCCCACTTCTCCAGGCTCTTCTCGCCCCGCACGCCAATCCCTCGCTGCCCCCGCCGCTCCGCCCCATTCTCGTGAAGGGCCGCGGCAACTACGTCAGCGTCCGCCGCCTCTCCCTGGCCTCCAAACGGCAGGACCGCCTCTTCGGCGACCCGGCGGCCCGGCGCTCGCTCCACGTCATTGAAGACTGGGCCAACACCACCCGCGACGGCACGCTCTCCACGCTCCCGCCGGTCGAGCGCATGGGCGTCTGGGACAAGGTCCAGTCCGACTCGGGCAACTGCATGGGCCGCAAGTGCCCCACGTACAAGCAGTGCTTCTACCAGGCCGCGCGGGCCCGCGTCGAGGGCGCCAACCTCCTCATCACCAATCACGCCCTCTTCTTCGCCGACCTCAACCTCCGCGAGCAGGACGCCGGCATCCTCCCCAAGTACCACCACGTGATCCTCGACGAGGCCCACGGCGTGGAGGACGTCGCCAGCGATCACTTCGGCGTCGCCCTGGCCGAAGGCCGCGTCATGCACCTGCTCACCACGCTCCTGCACCCGCGTTCGGGCAAGGGCTACCTGCCGCAGTTGGCCCTGGCCGTCGCCGACGGCGAGAAGATGGCCCGGGCCACGCGCCTGGTCGATGACGCCATAACCGCCACCCGCGCCTTCTTCGACGACCTGCGCGCCCTCACCGAGCGTGCCGGCGAGCCGCGCGGCCGCTGGACGCAGCGCGGCCCGGGCGGGGCTGGGGGGGCGGGCGTCGAGCCCCGCTCCGTGCGCATCCGGGAGCCCGGCGCGGTCGCCAACGTCCTTACGCCCGTCATGCGCGACCTCTCGCTGCGGCTCAAGACCCTCCGCGAGGCAGTGACCGCCGACGAGGACCGCTTCGAACTGAACGCCTACGCCATCCGCGCCGAAATGATCGCCGCCGAGGCCGAGACGCTGGTCACCCAATCCCTGCCGGGGTGCGCCTACTGGGTCGATGTCGCCGGCGGCGACGAGGATTCCCCTCGCGGGGCCAAAGTAACACTCGGCTGCGCCCCCATCGAAGTCGCCAGGATCCTCCGCGAGCGGCTCTTCCGCCAGGAAGTCTCCGTGATCCTCACCAGCGCCACGCTCGCGACACGCAGCGTGCGTGAGGAAGAATCCTCCGAGTCCGCCGAAACCGCCTTCGCCCACATCATCTCGCGCCTGGGCTGCGAAGGCGCCAAGGCCCTGCAACTCGGCAGCCCCTTCGACTTCGCCCGCCAGATGCAGGTCTTCATCGAGCGTTCCTCCCCCCAAGGGCGAGGTGCCGAGTCCGCGAGGCGGAGGGGGTCCAACTCCTCCCCCCAAGGGGGAGGTGCCCGAGTCTTCGAGGGCGGAGGGGGGTTCGTCCGGTCCCACGAAGGCCCCCCCCTCTCCCCGCTCTCCGCCGCGATCCTCAAGCACATCGAAGCCACCCGCGGCGGGGCCTTCGTGCTCTTCACCGCCTTCTCCGCCCTCAACCGCTGCGCGAGCGAACTTGCCGGCCCCCTGGCCCGCAAGGGCTACCCGCTCCTGGCCCAGGGCCGCGACGGCTCGCGGACCGCCATCCTCCAGCGCTTCCGCGAGAACGACACGAGCGTGCTCTTCGGCGCGGCCTCGTTCTGGCAGGGCGTGGATGTGCGCGGGCAGGGGCTGCGCAACGTCATCATCGCAAAGTTACCCTTCGACCCCCCCGACCGCCCGCTGACGCAGGCCCGCTACGAACTCATCGAATCGCGCGGCGGGAACGCGTTCATGGAGGATTCCCTGCCGCGGGCGGTCATCAAGTTCAAGCAGGGGATCGGGCGTCTGATCCGGAGCAAGTCGGACACGGGGCGCGTGGTGATCCTGGACGAGCGGGTGATCACGGCGCGGTACGGCCGGGTGTTTCTGGCGGCGCTGCCGGGGGGGGTGCGGGTGGAGCGAGGAGGGGGGGACCTGGAGTAGAGGGGACTGGTCGGACCAACGCTCGTACCCCGTGCTCATCTCCTACGAACTGCACCTATCTGTCACGTCCGCGGATGCCATGGGCCGTCTCGTGGATGGGCAGTCCAACATCGAGCAGGCCGGGCGGCGGCTGCTGGTAGTGGTCAAAGAAGTTTGGCACACCCGGAAGCAGATCTCCTTGTGTCACAATGGTGACGGAATGATCGCCCCACGCTACGCCACCGCGCACCCCGCGTTGACCGAGCACGAACTGGCGTGGCCGCATTCGGGGTGCGCCATAAACCGCATATTGGAACACGACGCCCTTATTCGACGGAAAAAGCATGTCGCCGAGCCTCTGGGCGTGCCATTGCGAGGGACCAACTTGTGTCAGGGTGTGCCAATACGGAGGATCGGCGTAGAAGACCGATGCGAGCCAGTAGTCCGTCGCCAAGCCACCCCGCGATTCCTCTGCGGGCGTCATGGCCGTGACGTTTGAGCCAGGAGCGAGAAGCGCAGAACGCGGAATGGCCGGCGCGAACGCCAAGTGGTACGCGAACGAGTGATCAAACCATCGCCCGGCAATCGTCGTGCCATTGATGGTTGTGGGCGTGATCTCGTCCGGCGGATAGTAGCTCTCCTTGGCTGGCAGGAACACGGGAGGTAAGCCGTTCGACTCATCGGCATACATCCACAGCCGGGAGCTGATTGACCGCAGGTTCGAGAGCGACACCGCCTCTCGGGAGCGATACCTCATGGTTGAGAGTGCAGGCAGGATCATGCCCACGAGAAGCAAGATTACGCAGCACACCACAAGAACCTCGATGATGCTGAAACCGCGGCGGCGTGCCCTGCCGCGACGATCGGCCAGCGGCCTGCCGATTCTCAATATTCTCTGCATTGACATGGCGTCCCTCAATCGGGTAACATGGTACTCTCTGGTATGCGGCCAGCGTGTGCACGCAATCGGGCCTTGGTCAGGAGTGTTTTGATATTCAAAACTACGGCTCCTCGGTGTGGGGTACGGTCGAGAACCAGCCTTGCTGGATCGAATGCCAGTTTGACGTGACCCTGTGCACGAGCGGTACCACGTATAAGGTCTGCGACGACGTCTCGCAGCACGTGGCCCTGACCTGCTCCCCGTGAATCGGTCCAGCCGTTATGAGAGACTACCGGGCCGGAAGGCCCAGAAGGAGTCTCTCGATGAGCGGTCCAGGAAGGCGGAAGCGGCACAGCCCCGAGCAGATCATCGCCAAGCTGCGTGAGAT
>CAJPFG010000044.1 GCA_905339235.1 Phycisphaerales bacterium | reverse complement strand
GGCCGCCTGCTCCGCCTCCCGGAGTTTCCGGATGATCTCCTCGCTGCTGTGCCGTTTGCGTTTCATCGAGTGGACCTTTCTGGGGGATTCTCTCCCCCGATGGTCTCACTCGCGGTGGCTCGGAATTGTCAGGCTACGTCATCCCCTCTTCACGCCGAAGGCGTGCCCGTCAGTAGCCGGGCGGTCAAGCGACGAGTCCACGAGGAGCGCGACCCCCGGAACACGCCACCAATCCGACTCGACCCTGAAAGGGTCGGCAAGTCTCCCGCCTCACCGGATCCAGTGCGAACGGCATTCACTTCCACATCACCGGGAAGCAGGACGGCCTGAGCAAAGACAACTTCGACAACATCGCTTGCCGTGCCTTCAAAGCTCGAAGCAGGCAAGAATGTGCGCGGGCCGCGGGGCGCCTTTCCCCGAACGGGGTTGCACCGCGGCGAACCCGAGTTGCACGACGAGAATTGCGGGCAGAGGAGAGGATTGGCCTCGCGCAGTGACAACAGCGGTATCTTCAACACTACAGCGTCCTCGTCCTGGTACCGCTGAAAATGCCGGCTTCCATAGATAATCGGCCCGTCCTCGGCTCCCGGCCAGAAATACACCAGCAGGTTCAGCATCTCAACGAGGTCTTCGAGAGCAAACCCATCTTGGAAGGCGATGTTGCCCGCGTGGAGCGGCGCCTGGTCGCGCACGACCACGGTTTGCCCGCCAATGACGATCGGCACGTGCGCACGCCGGCGCTGCCGGAGCAATTCCAACCGACCCGCCGCCTTCAGCAGGTCCATCGTCGGCGCGAGCAGCCGCGGTCCGGCGAGGATGCGATCGAGGTTCCGCCGAGCGGTAAGGTGATAGAGAAACGGGCGAAGGGATGCAAAACGAACGCTGGCTAGCGGCATTGGAGTGGTGCCCTCGTCGTCAAATCACTTTCAACCCGATTCCGTGCAGGTAATCAAACGTCGGATCGTAGAACTCGGTTTGCGGGTCTTCAGACTGACGTTCTGGCACCACGATTAGAATTCCTTGCCTCGCCCCGCCGGGCTCACACCCCGCTACATTGACGTCGATGATCGCGATGCCCTTCGACGAACCCCGACCCGCCAACCCTGACCTCGCCCGCGGCTGGGATGCCGAACGCGACGTCGCCCACGACCTCGGACGCGCCTTCGCCGATGCACCAAACGTCTACCTTTTCCACGGCCTGCGCTTCCTCGCCCCGCAAAGTGCCTTCGCCGACGACTACGCACAGATCGACCACCTCGTTCTGCACCCCCACGGCGCTGTCATCATCGAGAGCAAGGCCACCGGCGACGGCACCGGCCACTTCCACATCGACGGCCGCGGCCAGTGGCTGCGCTGCCCCACCAGCCGCCAGCGATACAGCATCGAATCGCCCGAGGCCCAAGCCAGCAAGCAGGCCGAGGCCCTTCGCACGCTCCTCGACCGCGCCAGCGCGCAACTGCTCGACAAACTCGCCGGTATCCTTCAGAAACGGTTCCGGCACTTCCCGATACTCCCGCTCGTCGCCGTCGCCCGCACTGCCAGAGTGACCGGCCCCGGAGCCACCAGCCCCCGCGTGATGAAGGCCGAAAACGTCGTTGAGACCGTCCGCGCCGAGATCGACTCGCACCGAAAAGCAAGCGGGGTCATCGGCCTGCTTCTCACCAACAACCCCGACCGCGGCGTCCACACCCTCGACCCGGCCGCGATGCTCAAGATCGTGACGTTCCTGCTGACCCAGCACGTTCCCGCCGCGGCACGCCTCGCCTCACAGCCGCCACCCTTGCCGCCCCGCCCGCCCCAACCCGCGCAGCGGCCACTGCGGCCGGAAGCCCTCACCTGCCGCCACTGTCGCAGCATCAACGTCGCGCCCGTTTTCCGCAACGACTACTGCCTTCAGTGCGGCGAGTGCGGCAAGTACACGCCCTTGGAGCGGGCTTGCACCGGATGCGGAAAGCAGGCCACTATCCGCAAACGCGGCACCGAGTTTTTTAGGGCGTGTGACAAAGAAGGCGGGTGCGGGGCGGAGGTTGTGTTTTGGAGTGGGCTCAAATCGGACTCTAAAAGGTGATCGTTGCACCGACTCGTCCGGGCCACTCTCCATGAAGGAGGGCGGGGAGGCGTCGGGTGGATCAACTGACAGCTGCGTGGCCGCGAGGTTCGGTTTCTGGCCGCTATGCCGGGTACCATCGTGCCGTGCGAACCGCGACACTAAGGCTCTGGGTTTCTTCTAGCCGCAAGCGCGAATCGAACCTGCGCTTCGCAGAGTTCTTTGCTGGCATTGGGCTGGTCCGAATGGGACTCGAAGCGGCTGGGTGGTCGGTGGCTTATGCCAACGACATCGACCCAGTGAAGCGCGACCAGTACGACCACCATTTCGGCGACACCGGCGACCACTTCGAACTCGGAGACGTCCACAATATTGATCCCGCATCAGTCCCGGCTGTCCAACTGGCTACCGCGTCCTTCCCGTGTACAGATCTATCTGTGGCCGGGGGGCGCGCAGGTATTCGAGCCGGCGAGTCATCCGCATTTTGGGGCTTCGTCCAGGTGCTCCGAGGCATGGGCGACCGCAAGCCACCGCTAGTCATGCTGGAGAACGTAGTTGGGTTTCTGAGTTCGCATGGCGGTAAGGACTTTGTCGAAGCCATGCTCGCCCTCAACGAGCTGGGTTATTCAGTTGATCCTCTAGTGCTCGACGCAAAGTGGTTCGTTCCGCAGAGCCGGCCCCGCCTGTTTGTCGTCGCTGCTCAGGCACCTGCCATTCCGGTCACGGGCTTGCTTGCTACTCAGACGCGTCCGGCCGCGCTCGTCCACGCGATCATGTCTGCGCGTGACGTGAAGTGGCGGCTCTCTGATCATCCGTCTCCTCCTCGCAGGTCTGTTCTGACTCTTGCGGACATCCTCGATGATCTTTCGGACGATTCTCCGGAATGGTGGCCCAGAGAACGGGCGGAGTACTTTCTCAACCAACTGAGTCCGAGACATCTGGCCGTCGCCAAGGAGATGATGAAAGGAAAAAGCTGGAGCTACGGTACCGCGTTTCGCCGCGTTCGCCCGCAACCCAACGGGCGGAAGCGGTCCATGGCGGAATTGCGCACCGACGGCGTCGCAGGGTGCCTTCGCACCCCGAAGGGCGGAAGCGGCCGCCAGATTCTCTTCCGCGCTGGCAAAGGCCGGTACTCGGTGCGCCTTCTCACGCCCCGAGAATGTGCGCGGCTCATGGGTGCCGATGACTTCAACGTGTCGGGCTCGCTGAATGAGGCGCTGTTCGGCTTTGGTGACGCGGTGTGCGTACCGGCAATCACGTGGCTCGCAGAGAATGTCTTGCCAGTTAGACCCATCGCGGCCGAAACCAAGCCGCGATCGAGGGCCGTGCAGTGAACGAGGTCGAATTCGGCGAATTCTGTGACGAGTACATGGTGCAGGGGTCACGCCTGGTGCCAGGCCGCTTGCAGGCTGCGATGGTGCTCCTTGAGAGCCTCCGTGGTCGTTTGGATTTCGAATTGTCCAAACACACCGTGGTAGGGGGCGCTGGGGTCCGTTCCCACGAATCGCTTGCGGAGGCGGCGTTGCAGCGATTCGGGCTTGACGCGGTGAACCGCAACAGCGGCCGGCGATCTTCCAATCTGCCGCTGTGGGGTCAGCCACTGTTGGAGGCAATGCGAACAGCCAAAGTCACAGCGCAAAGCCAGGAGCCGCTGGATCGAGTACAGAAGTGGCTCGCGGACCGCCTCCGAACCGTTCTGGAAACAGAGCCCATCGAGGTTCGTCTTGAGGGCCGCTCCGCCGAGGCGGTCGTCGCCGAATTGCTCCGCCAAGCCGATCAGCGAGGCAGGGTCGGTGCGGTCGCACAGTATCTTGTCGGATCCAAGTTAAAGCTGCGGTTCCCGGGCGTTGACGTACCAGTGCTCCCGTACAACAAGGGAAACCTCGGTCAACGCCAAGCAGACTTCCACATAGGCGAGGCGGCGATTGAGGTGGCGCTCGGCACCCCTGACGAAGCTCACCTCCACCAAGTGCGTGCGATCCTCGATGAATCTCGCACAGAAGTTTGGCTGCTAGTCCGCGCCAGCCGGCTGGTTGGGTGTGACCTGCTCCCCGTGAATCGGTCCAGCCGTTATGAGAGACTACCGGGCCGGAAGGCCCAGAAGGAGTCTCTCGATGAGCGGTCCAGGAAGGCGGAAGCGGCACAGCCCCGAGCAGATCATCGCCAAGCTGCGTGAGAT
>CAJPFG010000043.1 GCA_905339235.1 Phycisphaerales bacterium | reverse complement strand
ATCGTGTGGCGCTGGACGATCACCTGCTCGACGGCGCCCTGCTTGAACTCGTCGGAATAGACCTTCGGCATCGTGACACTCCATGGCTCGGGCTGTTGTAGCCCGGCGGGATTGTGTCAACGAAACGCGGGCAGGGTCAGTGCGCCCTTTCGTGGAAGACATCCATTTCACTGTGGCAGAGTTTGCAGGCTCGAATATCGAGCACTGGGCCTTCGTGGACTCGCAGCTCAAGCCGGATCAAATGGCAATTAGGGTGTCACGACTCTGTGGAACCGCATTCGTGATCATCGACAGGGACTCGACGACGCCCGAGGGGACTGACAAGAAATCACTGCGGCTGAAGGCCCTTCAGGAGCACCTCAAAGATCGCTTCGTGGTGCTCCCGGTTCGCGAGATAGAGAACCTGCTCTCAGCTGCGGTACTAAAGAAAGTGCTGGCGGCCTGGGAACAGGTCGACGAGGGTTCGATTGCGTTCAAGACTTTCGACGAGGACAAATACTCCGATGCGCCATTGGGCAGATTCATAGTGGAGCAGGTTCTTCCAGACGGTCGGAAACCGCGGAAGTCGTTTTTCGACAACGAGGGGACCGGGACGATTCTGTACAAGGCGGAGTTCGCGAAGTTGGCCGTCGAAGCGATGACCAGTTGGGATGACGTATCGCCACGTGCCCGGGACTTGGTCCGGCGCTTGTACGAGTTCATTGGAAAGCATCAGGAATAGTCCTGCGGCGGGGTGCCGCGCTTCTTCTTCGCGTCCTGACTCCCACACGCGCCAAGGTCAAGCCGTCCGCATCGCGCAGGCCACAAACATCGATACAAGGGCGACCACGAGCAACGCGACCACCACACCCCAGAATACGGCCGAGCGGATCTTGTCGGGGCTGGGCCATCGATCCAGCATCCGGCCCGTGCGTTCGTTGAGCATGTCCAACTTCTCGATGATCTCTCCCAGATCCTCGGAGGTTGATGGCGGCGGGTTGCGCGGTGGTTTCAGGGCGCCCACTTCCTCGACACCGTTGACGAACCACCCTTAATCCGCCGCAATGCGCCCCGCCTCGGCGGGGCTCTCGGCCTCAACATCGATGGTCGATGCCTTCCCGGTTCGCTTGTCGGACACCTTGACCTCATACACCATGCGCGCCATTGCGGCCTCGCTTTCCGGACCAGAGTCTACCGCGGCGGGGTGGGTTGGGTGATGCCGCGCGCGACACGCACGAATGCGCGCCGCGACACCTCAGGGCAGCCCGGCCCGCCCCGCGCCGTAATGCTCACGCCGCACCGGGCGTGGCCGTGCCTCGCGCGCCCGACGCCCGATCCTCCACTCTTGCTCAGTACGGCCGTACGACCTCGAGGCCACGGAACACGCGAAAGTGCTTGTCGTTCAGCGTCGCAAGCGGCACGCTCAGCCGAAGCGCCGTTGCCGCCAGCAGGCAGTCTTCCCAACTCACACCACCGCCGAGACGGTGCCGCCCGAGCAGCCGCAATGAAGTACGCGCATCAATCGGCTCCATCGCGAGCGACTCAAACCGCGCCAGCAACTTCAAGACCTGCTTGAGTTCGCCGCGCCCGCGAGCGCCCACAATCAGTTCCGCCTCAACCACCGGATGCACAACCGGGCGTCCGCTCCGGCGTGCCGTGACCAGAAAATCCTCGCTGGCTTCCACTCCACGAAGCGCATCCACGAGCAACGAAGTATCGATGACGAGATCGGTCACCGCACGCGCCTCGACGCCTGCTCACGCAGTTCGCGCGCGATCTGCGCCGAACTCATCGACTTCGGCCAGCGATCTTTCCAGATGCCGAACGCGGGCAACCGCTCCGATACCCTGGCCGTCTTCCGCGTCTTCGTCGGAGCGCGTCGCGCCGGCTTCCTGGCTCGGGCGGAGTTCACCTCCACCGTGTCGCCATTCCGCAGATCGACATCCCCCTGCAGAATCACGATCCCGTCGCGATATACGCCCCTGTAGGTCATGCACGATTCTAGGGTCGATGGTCCGCCCCGTTGAGATCTCCGGCGGGTGGCACGCTGCCCCCTCCCCGCCGCGAGATCGTGCGTTCCGGGTCGTGCGGCGCTCACCGTCGCCGTCCGCCCCGCGATCGTCCGCCGCGGCCGCGCGGCCGCCTCCCGGCTTCCGGGTATGACCTTGGGATTGGTAACGAACCCACCCGCTCCAGCACCACCCGCACGCCGAGAAACTTGGCGAGTCTGGTGATGGTGTCGGGCGAACTGGGCAGGCACTCGTCCATCATGCGGGAGAGATTGGCGAGACTGACGCCGGCGCGCCGGGCGATTTCCTGGCGTCGGAAGGTGCCCGGCTCGGTGTGGAAATGTCGGTTGCTCAGCGGGCAGACTTCGAGAACGTCTTTTCGAATCGCCGCGCAGATCGCACGCCATTCCGGCCCCGCATCCTGTCTGCCTTTGCTCATGCCGGACGTTAGGAGGCGGCGTGGCACCCCGCGCAGTCCAGCGTCCTGAATCCCCCACCCGTGGCATCGCACCGCCGTCGTCAGCGCGTGCGATGCTTCGCGCGGTGGGTTGGCCGTGCCCGTGTGCTCGCGCTCCCCCAAAAAACAACACACCCACCCTTTCGGGCGGGCATGTGTGATTCGCGTTTGGGCCAAGCACATAGGCCTTCAGTCGCGCTCTCTATTCCTCGATCTCCGGCCTACCGCACCACCGTGGCCGATGCCGCCACCCCGACGGCGGCACCCGCGGGGATCTGCTGACCCCGGATCGTCGCCTGGTTGTTGGCCGGCGCCGCCATGCCGGGCGCAACACCCGTCGCGGCCACGGGAAGAGGGGACTGCACGGGTTTCGTCTCGTTGATGGGGGTGGCGGGCGTAGTGGGGGTTGTGGGGGTTGTCATTGGACACTCCTGGAACGGGCCTGGGTGCTTGGGCCCCAAGGTCAAGGTCCGTCGAGGCCCCTGGGGTGTCATCGGCGAGTGAACCATTCACCCGCGTATTCGAGCCGCGTCCTCCACCTCGCACCCGCGCCCGGGCCGCCGATGCTCAGCGCGGAGAACGCGCACACCGCCGCGCACACGCGGCGAGTCAAAGACCATCTTCACACCAACAGGCCGGTCGAGCCGGCGATCGGCGCCTCCGGGCGAGCACGTAGTCCGATGATCTCGGTTCGTGCATGCACTCGGAATACCCGGCGCCTCGAGAACACCATAGCGCTCCGCACGCCCTCGAAAGCACAATTCGCATTTTATGCCGGAAGTCACTCGGCCCGGTGGCGCGCCGCTGCTTCGCGTCGCGACTCCCACGGCCGTGGCATCGCACCGCCGTCGTCGGTGTGTGCGATGCTTCGCGCGGCCGATCGGCTGACAGGGCAGACTCGGTGCCGCCCGCTCGCCCGCCCGCGGCGGACGCCGTCCCGCTGCCTTCCCACGCCCGCGTCTCCATCGCCCACGCCGCCGCGTCTGCCGCGCACTTCCGTGGGTTTCTTCAGCCCGAAGGGCTCGCACGTCAGTAGCCGGGCGTGAAGCGACGAGTCCGCGAGGAGCGCCACGCCCGGAAGGCAGGCCCCAATCGTCGCAGCCTGAAAAGGCTGCTCGTTGTTTCCTCGCACGTGACCGCAGTCACGCACGCCACCCTCAGCCCCACACGTACGCCTTCTCCTGCCGCGAACAATTGCCCTCAACGCGGCTGGATCCCGCGCTCCAGACATGCCGCCATGAGGACCTTCTCGATGTCCGCCCGGCGGTGGTCCTGGGCATGACTGATGGGTGTTTCCCGATACACGCCCCTCTTCACACCCATGTACACCGATTCGGCCTGCGCAACGGGATCCGCTCCGGCCGAGAGCAGCATCCGCGCCACCTCGGGCCCGCGCTCCGAACCGGGAGTCGAGAACGCCATCAGCGGCGAGCGGCCGATCTTGTCCCGCGCATTGGGGTCTGCGCCGGCGTCCAGAAGCAGCCTCACAACGCCGGGATCCTCGTAGTAAACGGCCCAAAACAATGCCGTGCTGTCATACCACCATGCTTCCGGCAGAGGAGTGTCCGGCTTCATGCCGCCATCCAGCAGGGCCCGCACCATCGCCTCACCGTCGTAGACGACATGCTTCACCCACCACAAATTCAACCGGGCCCCGTGGCGCATCAGCACGCGTACCGCATCGGCTCGCTTCGCCGAGAGCGCCAGATCAAGCGGCGTCATGTCCGTGTGGGTACTCACCGGCACGAAGTAATCCCACCGCCAGCCCTGAACCACGGTCACTGCATTGGGGTCCTCGCCCGCGCCCAGCGCCGCCTCGATCGCTTTCGTGTCGCCCCTGTACGCGGCGTGATGCAGCGCCGTTGCATTCCGCCAACTCAGCGGCCCACCGCATCCGCACAAGAACTGCACCGCCACAAGCGTGACGAGGAGTCTGAGGATCATTTGTCCAGCATACACGGCGGCGGACTGCCACGCCCCCTCTGTGCCCTGGCTCCACACCCGTGACATCGCACCGGCTTCGTCGGCGCGTGCGATGGCAGCACGGGCTCGCCAACGAACCGGAATCTCTGGCCAACACGCGTGCCCGTCGCGCCGTTCCACTCCCACATCCTCGCCCAAACCACGCCGTACCCACCCGCCGCGCGAGCGCCCGCGGCCGCGCGACCCGCGCTTGATCTCCCGCGATGCGGCCCCTTTCACGCCGCCGACGCCATCCCTCCTATGCCTCCCATTAATTCCCATTCTCTCCCATCCACCGGCTGGTGGCCCCACTCAACGCACCCGTGCTCTTGCCTTGGAGGCGAAATCAGACTCCCGCGAGTGCCGCCGCCTTCTTTGGGGCGGCGCGAATCGTGCTTCGCGCCGCCGGCGTGCTGACGGAGCAAACTCGCTGCCGCCCACTCGCCCGCCCGCGGCGGACGCCCTCCCGCGGCCTTCCCAAACCCGCGTGCCCGCCGCCCACCCCGCCGCGGCCTGGGCAACCCTCCGCTATGCCTTCGAGCCCGCTTTAGCGGAATGCCATTCAGTTAACGACTCGGCGCCGAAGTTCGGCGCACGTTTGGCGCGAACAGATTGCGAGTAGCGCGGACGAAGACCTCCTGCGATGCTGTGGGTGTTGAAGTCACAACTCACCACAGGAGGCCACGGATG
>CAJPFG010000042.1 GCA_905339235.1 Phycisphaerales bacterium | reverse complement strand
CCGCGAAGAACGAGAGATCTCCCAGAGGCGCCAGGATGGTCAGCCCCTGCGCCGAGAGCGCCGCCCGGCCCGCGTCGGTGATCGGACGGGTCAGGCGGACCAGGATGTGAGACCCTTTCGGGGCCTCCCCGGCCAGGACCGGCGCCACCGTGGACCGGTCCAGCGCCACCCCGGGCGCACCAGAAGCCCACTGGACCTGCGCGGACGCGGTGCCCGCGGCGAGCGTGAGAGCGAGGGCAGAGACCTTAGTCAAAAATCGTGCCGGCAATGAGCGCATGACTATCTCCGTTCCAAGGCCCACGAGGAACTGAACTGCCAACGACTGAAAATCAATACCAAGCCCCACTCGTGGGGCCTACCACCTCTACCCGAACCGCAGCGATTCGTCAAGCCGACTTGACCTCAGGGATTAGTCTCCCGGAACTTCTGAAACCTCAGCAGGGCGCTCCGTTCACCCGCTGCTCCTCTGTCTCAATATCAAAGCCGTTTTCGGTTCCATCCCCGTTCAGGTCGGCGCTCGACTGGCAGAAGTTGGAGAAATCTCCGTTCACGGCCTCTTCCGTCGCCTGCACGTCAAACCCGTTCACCGCGCCGTCGCAGTTCACATCCGGGTCGCAGGTCGGGGGATCCTGGCACGTGTGGTGCTTGATGACGAAGTCGTCGATCGCGGCCTCCACCGTCGAAACGGCGCCGAGGTCAACCGCCACGAACGAGAAACTCACCGTCGAGTTTGGCGTCACGAAATCCGCGACCCGGTACGAGGAGAATCGCCATCCCTGCGGCTGAGGGGAAACCGGACCGATGGACTCCACCGCGACCCAAGTCGTACCGTCGTTCGAAACCCGGACGCGGAACCGATCCTCGTTCGCCCCGGCCCCTCCGCCGGTGTCGTTGGAGTACCACCACCACCACGAAACCATCGCTTCGGGTTGGCTCGACAGGTCAAACTCGGGGCTCTGCAGCGTGGTGAATCCGCCGTCCACGTCGAACTGGCTCGCGGCGACGCCGGCCCGCGTATCCGTGGCCCAGCAACTCGTGCCGGGTGCGGCCGTGTGATCCGACCCCGGCTGCGCAGACGTCGATTCCGGAACCCCGCGATTCCAGATCCCGGTATTCGCGGTATCGGTGGGCAGGCCGCCAACCCAGCCCTGATCGGTCTCAAAATCGTCGTTGGCGAAATACTGCGTGACGCCGATCGTGGCTCCGTACGGAGCGCTCGCTCCGCCCGTCGGCAGGGAGACCAGCCCGAACGCCGCGCCCGTCACCGTAAAGTAGTACTCCGGATTCGCCGAGCACGGGAACCCGGGGAGCGTCGCCGCCCAGATGTCCCCGGACGTGTTGGTCAGTGCCACTTCCGACCACGCCGCGGCCGACGTGGGCCGGTAGTGCAGGAGCGCCGTTCCCGGCACGATCGTATCATTCTGGATTACCACGTTCGCGGCGACCTGCGCGGTCACGCCCGAGTTTATTTCGGAGGTCAACTGGTTCGCGGACATGGTGATCCGCGGGATCGGCTGCCCGCCGGACATCTGGTGCGAGGCGACGATCGAGAACGGCTGAGGTCCCACGGGCACATTAAACCCGTGCACCCGCACGTGCCAGACACCCGCCGCCGGATTCTCGACCTTCACCTGCTCGATGTTGTCCTTGCGGTTGGCCTGCGTGCGCTCCGCATTCGCCGAAGGAGTCGTCTGGCTCAGCGTCCACGGAAAGGCCTGCGGGCCGCTGTTGGGGGCGAACACCTCAAGGTCCAGGTCGTTGACCAGGACCGGGTTGGCATTCCCCGCGGCGGGCGCGTCGTCCCAGGCGAGGGTGATCGCCAGGTCGGTCTGGCCCGCCGGCACCGTGATATCAAGGCTGACGTCGTCGCCCTGGGCGACCTGGCTCTCCTGGAAGTTGCCCATGCGCAGCAGGTCCACCGCGTTCTGCACGCGTATCGATC
This sequence comes from Phycisphaerales bacterium, assembly GCA_905339235.1. Taxonomy (GTDB): domain Bacteria; phylum Planctomycetota; class Phycisphaerae; order Phycisphaerales; family UBA1924; genus RI-211. The sequence goes on along the minus strand of CAJPFG010000042.1, from coordinate 612 downwards.
CGTAGCCGTAGAAGAAGTCCGGCCCGGGGTTGCCGCGATCGGCCGCGGATTGTGCGAACAAGACCTTCAGCAGCGAGTTGCGCGGGTCGGGCTCGGCGGGGAAGTTCGCCCGGAAGTCCTGCATCAGCAGGGCCGCGCACCCCGCCGCCGTGGGCGTGGCCATCGAGGTGCCGCACAGCGACGCGTACGCGGTGTCGCTCGAACTCGTGCAACTCGTCACACCCCCGTCGCCGCCCACCTGGCAGCCGGGCGCGCAGAAGTCCGGACGCATGCGGCCGTCGTCGGTGGGGCCCACCGACGAGAAGTTCGACAGGTTGTCCGAGTTGGAATCCACCGACCCGATGCACATCTGGTTCTTGGCCCCCGCGGGCGGGCCGAGGTAAAAGTACCCCGTCGGCGTGGCGCACCGCGAAGTGGTGCGCTCGTTGCCCGCCGCCCAGGTGACTCGGAAAGGGTTGCCCTGCGTGACGTTCGAGCCCCGGATGATCGAGTCGATCACCGCGGCACAGGTGCCGTAGTCCCCATACCACGTGCAACTGAAGCCGTTGTTCGAGACGTTGGTGCCGATGGAGTTGGTGGCGAGGTCCGCCCCCTGGTTCCACGCGGTCGTGT
>CAJPFG010000041.1 GCA_905339235.1 Phycisphaerales bacterium | reverse complement strand
CCATCGCCTCGGGCGCGATCGCTTTGATTGCGTCCTTGACCTTGAGGCAGGTGCCGACGAGTTTTTCGACGTTCAATTTTTCGCAGCGCTTGTCGTAGGTGCGCGTGTGCTTGCTCTTCTGCTTGGGCGCAAATGCAAAATTGTAGGGCTTGCCGTAGGGCGCCATGCGAATGGCGGCGGCGGCGGTTTCATCCACCTCGCCCGGCTTGGAGCTGTAGGAAAAACCAATCTTGCCGCCCTTGACCGCGCGAATTGAAACGCCGGCGGACTCACCCTGACGAATCTCCGTCAGGCGGTCGTTCTCAAAGGCCACAGTTGTGGACTTGCCGGAAGCCTTGAACATTTCAAAGGCATCGCAGAGTGAGGTCAGGTTCTCTGTAAACTTCTTAACCATGGGCGTCTTTCGTTTCGCGATTTTCGATTGCAGATTGCCGATTGCCGATTTTCGATTGGCGCCGGCGCGCCTCCATCCCTGCCGATGTCGAAATGGCCCGTGAGCGCCCAATCGAAAATCAGCAATCAAAAATCGACAATTGAGTTACTTCCCGCCAATCACCACGTCCTTGATGCGGATGTGCGGTGAGCCGTGGCTTACCGGCAGGGGCATCTGGCCGGCTTTGCCGCAGCCGCCGGCGCCATCGCGGACGTGATAATCACCGCCGACGCCCGAGATGTTACGCAGCGTGTCAAATACGTTGCCGCCGATCGTTACGTCGCGCACGCGCTCGGCGATCTTGCCGTTGCGAATCATGTACGCCTTGCCCGCGGTGAACGTGAACAGCTCGCCGTTGGTCTGGCCGCCGGCGCTGTCGAGGGCATACACGCCTTCTTTCACGTCCTTAATTAAATCTTCGAGCTTGCCGTGCGGGCCGTTGCCGATACAGGTGTTGCGCATGCGCGGAATGGGCGGGAAGCGATAAGTCAGTGCGCGTGCGTTGCCCGTGGGCTTTTCGCCCATGCGTCCGGCCGTTTCGCGCGAATGCAGGCGGCCGCACAGCACGCCATCTTTAATCAAATCCGTGCGCTGGCAGGGCACGCCTTCGTCGTCGTATTTCAGGTAGCCGCGCAGGCCTACGTCGAGGCCGGTGTCATAGATATTGAGATAATCGCCGCCGAACTTGCGGCCCAGTTTCAACACCTGCTGCATGCGCGGATCATCGGCGATGTTGTCGCCTTCGCTGAGATGGCCAAAGGCTTCGTGCACGAATACGCCGGCGAGGTGTGGGTCGCAGATCACCGTGTAGGTGCCGCCCTTGACCACGGGCGCATCAACGGCCTCGAGCGCATCCTGCGCCGCCTGATCGACCTCGCTTTCGAGGTTGCGGAACACTCCGAAATTGTTGCGCCCGCCCTGGGTGGTGGAGCCGCGCGCGGTAATGCCGCTTTTCACGGCCAGCGCGGAGATACCGCAGCCCATGTCCATGAGTTCGCGGTCGAGCCAGGTGCCGTCACTGTTCGCGTAATAAAGACGCGTGGTGCGGTCAAAGTAGCGGATGGCGCTGCTGGTGATTCCCTTGCGGCCCAGAATCCGGTCGTTGTAGCCGCCGAACAGCGCAATCTTGTCTTCAAGCGAAACCTGGCGCGGGTCAGCGATCAGGTCAAGCTTGACCGTATCTACAACGGGCGTGATGGGTGCGAGCACACTCTTGTCCGTTGTCAGGCGCGAAGCCGCACGTGCGTTGCGCACAGCATCCTTGACGCGCTCATCCAGCTCATCGAGCGAATTGAACGTGACAAAGCCCCAGCATCCGTCCACAAGAACGCGCACGTTGCCGCCATAAAGGTGGGCTTCGCTGACGTTCTCGAGGTTCTTGCCCATGAAGGCCAGCGCCGTCTCGCGGCTGTCCTCGAGGCGGATTTCGGCGTAATCGGCGCCGCTGCGCTTGATGAGCTCCGTGAGCTGCGATTTGAGGCCGCGCTGGTCGAGCTTTGATTTGCTGGTGACACGAGTCTGGGGTTCAAGCGTCTTCACGGGAATCTCCGGCTTTGAATGAGTTGCAGGATAAAACGGACAACCTGCGTCCGCCATTCAAAGCTTCTTGCAGTTGATAAGCAGTTGCAAGGCTGAAGCGCTTTCTCCGTCACGAAATCGATACTCCGCGCAAAAGCGCTTATCGTGCAAAAGATGCCGGACTGCTTTGTCTGCCGTGACGCAAGGCAACCTCTGTGCTGAGGGAATGATTTTCGTTCCATGCTGTTATCATCCGGCCATGCTTGAGTTTGCACGCGACCAGTACTTGTGGCTGTTTTCGCTGGTGGCGCTGTTTTTCATTGTGTTCTTTTTTGCCCGCCGCTGGAAAAAGGCGAGGGTCACTTACGGTTTCATCTGGGAGCGCGTGGCCAAGCGCATACGCCCGCCCACCTGGAAGCGCTTGCTCAGGCTGATTCTCACCCTGCTGATTTCCGGCTCGATGCTCTCGTCAGCCGCGCTCTATGCCGCGGGCCTGGGGCCTGCCAAAGAAGAACAACCTGCACCGCTCTTGCTGTTCATCATAGAGGATAACTCACCCAGCATGAGGGCCGAGACCGGTGCAGGCACAAAGACCACCAGAAGCGCCCTGGCGCGCCGCGCCGCGATTGGCTGGCTTGGCGCGATGCGCGGAGAAGATCGCGCCCTCTTGCTGCACTTCAATCGGGGCCGGCCCGTGGCTTCGCATTGGATTGCTGCGGAGGAACGGCTGGTCAACACACCCATTCCCCCGACCGATTTCGCAAAGCCCGACATGGAGGCGCTGTCGCACTTCGTTCGCAGTATCGCGGCCCCGCCGGACATTCCACCGCTGCCCGCCCCCCAGCCCCTGCTCCTCTGGCTGGGCGACAGCCCTCCCGCGTTTTCGCCCGCAGCCCCACCCGAGCGGCTGGCTGGGCTTGCAGCGCGCGATCGATGGCGCACCTTTGCGGAAACTCCCGCGCTTGTGGAATCGTTTGGCTCCAGCATCGAGAACGATGCAGTCGTCGAGGCGGTTTACAAACCCGCACCCGTAGGGTCAGAGTTCGCCGGCACCCTGCAAGGCAAACTGCGCAGCGGCGGTGCCGCCTCCGTAGAGATCACTTCTTATCGTGAGGGGGCTGTGGCCCTTCTAGAGCAGGGCACTCCGTATCAAGTTCCCCTGCAAGGCAATCGACGCCTGGTGCTCGCAGGCAAGGGCGACGCGTTCTCTTGGGATGACCGGGTCGAAGTTCCGCTTCAGGCCCATTCGCTGAACACTGTGGCCATCATTCGCCCTAAGGGAGAAGAGTCTAACACGGAACTGCGCCAGGGCATCGGGCTCTTGATACCGGGCCGAACCATCTCCGAATTTCAGGCCGGCGAGAGTTTCAAGGCCGACATCGTCATTCTGGATCGAGTCTCCATCGAAGTCGATTGCAGGCTCCTGCTCTGTTTTGGCGGGCTGCCACCGGCATTGGGCGAAGTGCAAGCCGCGCGCGAGGCTAAGTCCGGTCTGTTCTCGTCTCTCGAAAGCCCTTCGTGGCTGGGTTTTGAAGTGCCGAACCTGCAACTGCTGGCAGGCCGAGAGGCCTTTCCGCTTGCGCCGGGGCACAAACTCACGGCGCTCGCTACCCACGTTGAGGCCGGGCTGTTGATCGCAGCATCGAGGGGCGAGCGCGACGTGCTTTACGTGGGCTACTCCCCCACCGAGTCCAACTTCCTGTTCGTCCCCGAAGGCCCGACGCTGTTGCAGCGTTGGCTGAATGCGGTCCTGGGGCGCGAGCGCGTTGTGATTCCGCCATTTTGCCGCACTGAACCGGGAATCGAGGTCAAGCTCGATTCACCCGCGCCAATGCGCATCAAGCTGCTCAAGGGTTGGGCCAACGCGATCGGCGCCACCGAATACGAGATCCTTCCCTCACCCGACGGCCGCGCGTGGATCGGACCCTTTGAGCAACCCGGCGATTACCAAGCAACCCAGCTAGGCAGAACCCTCGGCAGAATCTCCGTTTACTGGGTCGATGAAGCCGAGCAGGCTTTGCCCTACACGCCCCTTGAACCTCTCGACCTTCGCAAGCTCGCACCGGCGCAAAGTGACGGCTGGATCAATTGGTTTCCTGCAATCCTGCTTTGGGTAGCGTTACTGGGCCTCTTGCTGGAGTGGTTACTTTGGCTGGCCGGACTCACGGACTGACAAACTGCCGGATTTCCGGCAGTTTCTTCTGCCTGAAGAAAACTTCGCCAACGTCTGTAGACAATGCACTTTGACAAGGCAGCTCTTACGGGCAACATGCCGCGCAACAGGTGATCCATGAAAAAACGCAAGAAGTGGTTCGTGACGGGATTTGTGCTTGTGTTGCTTGCAGGCAGTGCCTACGGCATCTACGCGTTCAGCAAATCCAAAACCACCGCCGAACCCCCGAAAACCACAACCGTAAAGCGCGGCACCATTACCGAAGTAGCCGCGCTTTCGGGCACAGTCACGGCGAACAAGACCGTCGAGGTCAAATCGCGCGCCTCGGGCACGGTGGTTGAAGTGGCGGCGGGCTCGGGCTCAAAAGTGAAGAAGGGCGATTTGCTGGTCAGGCTCGATCCGGTTGATGAAAAGCGCGCCGTGGCGCTTGCCACCGTATCGCTTGACTCCTCCAAGAGCCGCCTGGCGCAGTCCGAAGCTTCACAGAAATTGACCAACCTCCAGCTCGCCGAAGCCAAGGCCAAAGCCGAAGCCCGTCGCAAAGCCGCCGGCACCGGCAGCGTAACCGAAGAAGAGGTGCGCGCGGCTGAAAACGAGGTCAAGCTCGCCGAGGTCAACGTCGAAATGCGCAAGGCCGAAGTTGCCGCGGCTACAACCGCAGTAACTACCGCTTCGCTGACGCTCGAGGACGCCAACAAGCGCCTTGATGAAACCACGATTTTTGCGCCGATCGATGGCACGGTGCTCTCGTTCTCTGTGCAGGTGGGCAACATCGTGTCCTCGCCGATTTCAAACGTGGGCGGCGGCGTGGTGCTGTGCGTGATTGGCGACCTCTCGGTGCTGCATGTCCTTGGCTCGCTGGATGAGGCTGATGTGGGCCGCGTCAAAGCCAAGATGGAAATGAAGCTCAAGATCGATGTGATGATCAAGGTGGACGCATTTCCCGAGCGCAGTTTCGAGGGCCGGGTCGCGGCCATCGCACCCCAGGGCAAGAATGAATCGAACGTGGTCACGTTCGATCTCGACGTGGTCGTAACCGACAAGAAATTCGCCATGCTCATGCCCGGCATGAGTGCCGACCTGCAGGTGGTCGTGAACAAGGTTGAAGACACGCTGATGGTGCCGGTTACTTCCGTGAAAGCCGAGGGACGCAAACAGTCCGTTGCGACTCCAACGGGTGAAGCAGTTACAATCAAGTGCGGACCCAGCGACGGCACCAATGTGGCAGTGCTCGAAGGCTTGAAGGAAGGCGATGAAATCCTGCTCAATAACCAGCGCGCCAGCAACAACACGCGCGGCTTCTCCATGTTCGGGGGCGGGGGACGCCGATGAACGTGATCGAGCTCGTCAACCTCGAAAAAGTGTATCACGAGGATATGCCTGATATTGCGGTTCACGCCGTGAACAAGCTCAACCTGGCGATATCGCACGGTGAGGCCGTCGGCATTGTCGGCCCTTCGGGTTGCGGCAAGAGCACGCTGATGCAGTTGATCGGATGCCTGGATCGGCCCACGCGCGGCTCATACCTGCTTGAAGATCAGGACGTCGCGCGTTTTGGCGACAATGAACTGGCCAAGGTACGCAACAAGCGCATCGGCTTTGTGTTTCAGACCTTCAACCTGCTGGCACGCTATACGGCGCTCGAGAACGTGATGCTGCCGCTGAAGTATTCGAATGACCCAGATCCCAGGGCCAAAGCGCTGACTGCATTGGAGAGAGTGGGGCTTTCCAATCGCGCGCATCACTTGCCCACGGAGCTTTCCGGCGGCCAGAAACAACGTGTGGCCATCGCACGTGCGCTCGTGAACACACCGGCGATTCTGCTGGCCGACGAACCCACGGGCGCCCTGGATTCACGCACCGGTTCCGAGATTCTCGACCTGTTGCTGGAGCTGAATTCTCACGGGTCCACGCTGATCATCGTGACGCACGACCTGGGCGTGGCGCGGCGAATGAAGCGAGTCGTCAAGCTGCGCGACGGAAGAGTGGAAGCAGACGGATCACCAGAAGCGGTTTTGGGAGCGGTAGATACGCACTAAGTCAGTTAGCAATGATCAGTTATCAGTTGAAAGCAACTGCCAACGGATCACTGAAAACTGAGAACTGAGAACTGAATGTCGATTCTTGAAACCATCCGAACGGCCCTTCGCGCGCTGATGAGCAACAAAATGCGCAGCGTGCTCACCATGCTCGGCGTGGTGATTGGCGTAAGCGCGGTCGTGGCAATGCTCGCGCTGGGCGAGGGCACCAAGGCCGACATCGAAACCAATATCCGTTCGCTCGGCGCCGATGTGCTGACTGTGCGCAACGGCCCTGCACAGCGTGGCGCCGTGCGCGCTCAGAGCGTTGATTCGCTCAAGCTGGAAGACGCAGAAGCCCTGACGGCCGTCGATAACGTCACTGCCGTGGCGCCGGCGTCCAACGGCTCGGCCCAGATCAAGCGTCTGGCAGGCAACATTGGCGCGCAGGTCATTGGCGTGACTCCCGCGTACTTTCAGGTGCAGAAGCTGAACCTCGAGCAGGGCAGTGCCATCACCGACGCGCAGGTCCGTGGTCGCCTCCATACCTGCGTGCTGGGCGCCAACGTTTACAACACGTTGTTTCCGCTGGGCGACGCGATCGGCGATCATGTCAAGATCAAGGGCCTTTCGTTCCAGGTTGTGGGCGTGCTGGAGTCCAAGGGTTCGGGATTCTCCAGCGCCGACGACAACGTTCTCGTTCCCATTACCACGCACATGAGCACGTTGTTCGGACGCCAGTTCGTTTCATCCATCACTGTGCAGGTCGCCAGCGAGGATCTGATCGACACCGCCAAGACAGACGTCGAGGCCTTCCTCCGCATGCGTCACCGGCTCAAGCCCGGCGACGACTCTGATTTCAACATCTCGTCCACCAAGGACGTGCTTGAGGCCGTGGGCCAGATCACCGGCGTCATGACGGCATTCCTGGCAGCATTGGCGGCGATTTCGCTCGTGGTGGGCGGTATCGGCATCATGAACATCATGCTCGTCAGCGTGAGCGAGCGCACGCGCGAGATCGGCCTGCGAAAAGCCGTCGGCGCCCGCCCCGAGGTCGTGCTCCTCCAGTTCCTGGTGGAGGCGGTCACGCTCTGCCTGGTGGGCTGCGGCGTGGGCCTGGCGGCCGGGCTGGCGTGCGTGGGGATCATGCGGGCTTTCCCCGAGTCGGCCGTTGGGAAGGCCAGCGCCCCCTTCTGGGCCATGGCGCTCGCGGTGAGCGTCTCGGCGCTTGTGGGTCTGGTCTTCGGCCTCTTCCCGGCCATCAAGGCCGCGCGGCTCAACCCGATCGATGCGCTCCGGCACGAGTGAGGAAATCGCGAATCGCAAATGGCAAACAAAGACCTCGCTATGACCACCTACACCCGCTGCGTCTGCTATTTGCTCCTCGCCGTCGGTCTTCCCTCGTGCGCGCACAACCCGTTCGTATCCCGCGACGATGATTATGCGCGACGGGTCGCCCACGAGCGGCTCCGCCAGATTCCCCCCGCCGCGCTCGACGCCTACCGCAAGCCCGCGCCCGCCGATCCGGCCGACAAGGCCGCGCAGCCTGACCCGGGCGCCGAAATCCGGAAACGGTTCGAGGGCCTGGAAAAGGTCGATCTCACGCTGGAGTCCTGCCGGGCGTCGGTCCTGACCAACAACCTCGAACTCAAGGTGGCGCTGCTCGACCCCACCGTGGCCGCGGAGCGAGTGAGCGAGGAAGAGGCCCGCTTCGAGTCCATCTTCACGCTACGCGCGGGCTGGAACAAGACCGACTCGCCCACGGCCTCCACGCTCGCGTCGGCGCAGTCCAACCAGCAGTTCATCACGCCCGGCGTGCGCATCCCGATGCGCACGGGCGGCACGGTGACGGTGGACCTGCCGGTGGCGCGCAGCGCGAACAACAACGCCTTCTCGACGCTCAACCCCGCGTACACCTCCGACCTGCAGTTTTCCATCTCCCACCCGCTTCTGCGCGGCGCGGGCCGGCGCGCCAACACCGCCCAACTCCGCATCCTCGGCTACGACGAGCAGGCGGCCCAGTCGCGAACCAAACTCGAAGTCATCCGCCAGGTCGCGGGCGTCGATCGCTCCTACTGGCGGCTCTACCAGGCCAAGCGCGAACTCGAGGTGCGCCAGCAGCAGTACGAACTCGCGGCCGAGCAACTGGGCCGCGCCGAGCGCCGCCACCGCGCCGGGGCCGTCTCCGAGATCGAGGTCGTCCGCGCCCAGGCGGGCGTCTCCGACCGCCTCGAGGGGATCATCATCGCGCAGAACAACGTCCTGCTCCAGCAGCGCGAACTCAAGCGCATCGTGAACCAGCCCGGTCTCGAACTCGAATCGCCCACGCTTCTCACGCCCACGACGCAGCCCGATCCCGTCGAGTACCTGTTCGACCGGCCCGCGCTCATGGAGTCCGCCCTGGCCGGCCGCATGGAAATGCTCGAACTGGAACTCCAACTCGCCGCCGACGCCGCCCGCATTGATTTCGCGCGCAACGCCGCGCTCCCCCTGCTGACCATGGACTACACCTACCGCATCAATGGCCTTGGGGGCTCGATGCAGGACACCTTTCACACCCTGCAGCGCAACAACTTCGAGGACTGGGAGATCGGACTGAACGCCGAGATCCCGCTGGGCAACGAGGCCGCGCGGAGCCGCATCCGCCAGTCCATCCTCGGCCGCCTCCAGCGCCTGGCCACCAAGGGCGCCCGCGAGCAGGCGATCCGCCAGGAGGTCCTTAACGCCATCGACTCGATCGAGGCCGGCTGGCAGCGCATCCTCGCGGCCCGCCAGTCCGTGATCCTCAACACCCGCGCCCTCCAGAGCGAGCAGCGACAGTTCGATGTCGGCGCCTCTACCAGCACCAACGTCCTCGACGCCGCGGCCCGACTCGCCGATGCCCAGTCCGCCGAGGTCCGGGCCCTCACCGATTACCAGATCGCCCAGGTCGATCTCGCTTTCGCGACCGGCACCCTGCTGGGCGCGGCCAAGGTCACCTGGGACCCCACATCCACTCCGGCGCTTTCGACGCCCGACCCCGTCGAAGAAGTGCCGGCGAACTCGGCCGAACAGAGCAGCCCTGGAAAGTAACGGGTCGCAATGGAACAACCGCACGGGAACCGTGCGGTCGTCTCGCAGAAGCCTGAAAGCGCGCGTTCTACTGCCCGAGGATCCGTTCCAGAGTCGCCAGGCGTTCCTCCATCACCCGGGTTCGATCCTCGCTCGCGCGGACGAAGTTCCCGAACAGAACCGACATCCGGACTCGCTTGCGCCCGTCGGCGCCGGGCGTCACAGCCGTCCAGTCGATCCGCTCCGCGGCTCGGGCCACAACATGCCCCACCGCGTACCGCGCCGGGTCATCCTTCATGGCGCACCCCGGCACGTCCGAAGAGATCAGGTAGTCGCCGGCCTCGATCGCGGAGCCGGTCTCCACCACCCACATGTCGCCGTTGCCCACGGCCATGATCTGGTGCGGGTTCTCCGGGCCCGCCGACTTTGAAGGCTCCAGCAGCGCGAGGTACGCCCCCAGCACCGCCGGGTCGTTCGCGATGGCGGTACGACGGACGCCGTACAGCGGCTCGCTGCTCTCGCGGTCGTGATAGCGCTTGTTCACGCCCGTGAAGGAGACCAGTTCGCTTCGCTCGATGCGGTCGTCGGTCCAGGCGAAGTGCGAGCCGGTGAACGCGTTGTAGGAGACGGTCGTGCCCGCGACGGCGATCGACCCCTCGGTGATTCCGCCCTGCTGGATCTCGATGATCACGCCGTCGTTGGTGACACGGTTGAACTGGGCCACGGTGGCGCCGACGGACTCGACATCCAGCCGCGCATCGGGCGACTGGTCGCCCACCCCGAAGTTCCCGCTGGCGTCGAGCGTCGCCCGGTCGATGACGCCGCCGGTGCGGAAGATGAAGCCCTCGCTGTTCTGGTACGCGATGCCGCCCATCGCGGCGTTCACGGGCGAGCCGAAGATCACGCTTCGCTCGCCCGCATCGGAGCCCAGGATGACCAGCGCGTTGCCCGAGTTGCGCTCCAGCACCAGGCTGGCCGCGCTCGACGGCGTCGCCGCCACCGCGGTCTGTCGCACGTGCAGCGCGGCGGCGGGCGCAGTTGTGCCGATGCCCACGCCCCCGCCCGCCCGGATCAGAAACTGGTTCAAGCCGGTGGACGCGAAGTCCGCGTCCGTCGAATCGGCCCACACGAACGACCCCGCGTTGTTCGCGTGCGCACGCCGGCCGGCGGCAAAACTGTGGGCGCCCGCGGCCAGGTTGAGTTCGCCGCCGGGAATCGCCGCGAACTGGCCGGAAGCACTGTTGTTGAGCCCGCCACCGACGGCCGCGAACCCAGCGCCTCCCGCGCTGTTGTTCTCTCCGCCGCCGACGAAGCCCTTGGTCGAGGCGGCGTTATTCAGGCCCCCCACCACGGCGCCGTAGTTGTTCAGCGCGGCGTTGGATTCTCCACCCAGCACCGCCCCGGCGATGCCCTGGGCGTCGTTGGTGTTTCCGCCTCCCACCACGCAGTGGGCGCCGAAGGCGTTGTTTGACTGCCCGCCGCCGACGGACGCGAAGTCTCCACCGGCCCCGTTGAACGTGCCGCCGGCGATCGTGGATCGCTCGCCCGTGGCCCGGTTGCGCTCGCCTCCCCCGACCGTCGCGAACATCGCGTCCAGCCCCGTGCCCGCGAGATCGCCCGCGCGATTGCCCGCCCCGCCCGAGATCGTCCCTCCCGCGTCCGTCACGATGTTCGCGGTCGTGGGATCGAGCGCGTCCAGTTGGCCGCCGCCGGCGATCGTGGCGCCCCAACTCCCCGCGCCGAGCACGCTGTTGGTCGGCGCGCCCAGCACGACGTTGGGCGGGTCGGAAGCGAAGGTGTCCACGTGGAGCACCCGCGTCGAGGTGTTGGCGTTGACGTCGAAAGACGAGTTCGCGAATCGGAGCAGATTCTGGATTGTGACGGGGTTGCTGAACGTCTGCGGCATGTTGAACGTATTCGCAACGTTGGTTCTCGCCACGAACGAAGAGAGCCGCGCATCCGCGATGGTGCCCGCCGAGATGTTCGACGCGTTCAACGCCGTCAGCCCCGCTCCCGATCCGGTGAACGAGTTCGCGGCGTTGGTGAAGATCTTGACGCCCCCAAGGGTCTGGTTGCTCACGAGCGTGGCCACGTTGGATGAGAGCCGGGCGTCGGCCAGCGTGCCGCTGGCCAGGTTGGCCGCGTTCGTGTAGAACGACGCGGGCAGGCCGTTGAGTTGCCCGGCGTTCCCCGCCGAGCCCGCGTTGATCGCGAAACTCGCGAACGGTCCGGCGGTCAGAGACTGACGCGAGCCCAGCGTTGTGAATCCCGCGGCCACGGAGCAGTCCGCCCCCGCATCGGTGCGAACATCGATCTCGAGAAAGCGCTGCGAGCCGGCGCTGAACTGATCGCCGAAGTCCAGTTGGACCGTGAACACCCCGTCGGTCACGGAAACATTGTCGGCGCACAACGTCGCGCCCACCTGTCCACCCGCCGACGCCGCGTCGAAGAGCCGGAATCGCAGGTCATACGACCCGGCGGCGGGCGAGGCGCCGTCGGTCAGGCGCCCCTGAAATGTAAACGCGTGCGAAACGCTCTGCGCCAACGCGGGCGAGGTCGCGGTGAGCATGGCGAGGTAGACAAGGTGCGCGGGCTTCAGCATGACATCCTCCTGGGTTGATTTCGTGTCAGAGGAATGCGAGGGACAGGGCTGTGCGGGGCCGCGGTTTCTGGAATTCGGCGTCGAAGTCTGGTCCACTCGCGCCAATCACGGGCATGAGCGGCGCGGCATTCACCCGGACGAGGGAAGCACGGCACCGGCCGCGACACTCACACGAGAATCTGGGCGAAGTATTGAGGCGTTGCGACTCCGATAATCCGACCGGGCGCGCCCGCGCGAGAGGGGCGTGAAGTTGACGACGGCTCAGGACGATGAGCGAAGGTCCCAACATCCCGCCCGTCAGATTTCAGGAGGCATCATGCAGGCACCCGCGGTATCCGCCAGGCTCGAGACGTTCAACTACAGGGCCGGCGAGGGCTGGTCCGTGCCCTCGTTTCCCGCCCTCGACTCGGAGCAGACGCTGGTTCTGGTCTTCGGGGCCCGCCGGTTCAACGAGGACGATTCTCCGATCCGAGAGTTGTGCCGGGCCTATCCGGCTTCGAAGATTGCGGGGTGCTCAACCTCCGGCGAGATCTTCGGCTCGGAACTGAAGGACGGAAGCCTCTCGGTCGCCGTGCAGCGCTTCGCTCGAACGCGGATACGCCAGGTCAGCGCTCCGGTGCGCTCGCCCTCCGACTCGTTCAACGCGGGGGACGTGATCGCCCGCCAGTTGGAGCATCCGTCGCTCAAAGGCGTTCTGGTCTTCTCCGACGGCCTCAAGGTCAATGGCAGCGAACTGATCCGCGGCATCAACAGCGTGCTGCCCGAGGGCGTGGTCGTCAGCGGCGGCCTCGCCGGCGACGGCGATCGCTTCAAAAACACGTGGGTGCTCAAGGACGGCACGCCGACCGAAGGAATCGTCTCGGCCATCGGCTTCTACGGCGAGCACGTGCGCATCGGCCATGGGTCGCGCGGCGGCTGGGATGTCTTCGGCCCCGAACGCCGGGTTACGCGCTCCCGGGGCAACGTGCTGTACGAGTTGGATGGCAAGCCGGCGCTGGCGCTTTACAAGACCTATCTCGGCGACCGGGCCGCGGGCTTGCCCGCCACGGCTCTGCTCTTCCCGCTCGAGTTGCGGCGCGACAGCGCCGACGAGAAGCGCCTGGTGCGGACGGTGCTGGCCGTGGACGAGGCGACTCAGTCCATGACCTTCGCCGGCGACATCCCCGAGGGGTACCTCGCGCAACTCATGCGGGCGAACTTCGGGCGGCTGATCGAGGGCGCGGCCTGTTCCGCCCTCATGGCGCGCCGCACCTCGGGTCACGAGGCTCCATGCCTGGTGATCGCGGTCAGTTGCGTGGGGCGTCGGCTCGTGCTGGGCGAGCGGATCGAGGAGGAGTTGGAAGGCACGCTCGACTCGCTCCCGGCCCGATCGCAGCAGGTCGGCTTCTACTCCTACGGCGAGATCTCCCCGTACGCGACCGGAAAGTGTGATCTCCACAACCAGACAATGACGCTGACGACGATCGCCGAAGTGTGATGTTTCACCCACTGCTCCAACGGATGCTGAAACGAGCGGGGCTGTCGGAGGGCGAACTGCCCTCCGACCTGGCCGCGTGGAACTCGCTGCTGGACCGCCTGAGCCGTGCCCAGACCGAGGCGGACCAGGATCGGGACCTGCTGGAGCGGTCCCTGGCGTTGTCCGGCGCGGAGATCCAGGAAAGCGAGCAGCGGTACCGCGCCACGTTCAGCCGGGCGCCCATCGGCATCGCTCACGAGGCGGCCGACGGCGCCTTCCGGCTGGTGAATGATCGGCTGTGCGACATCACCGGGTACACGCGCGAGGAACTCATGCGCATGCGCGTGACGGACATCACGCACGCGGAGGACCGGCAAACCGACCGCGAGCACACCTCGCAACTGTTCGTCGGAGCCACGCCCCTGATCCAACTCCAGCAGCGGTATGTCCGCAAGGACGGCTCGCCCGTCTGGGTGCGGGTGACCCGCTCTCTGATGCAGGGGCGCGACACCGATTCCACTTATGCGATCTCGGTCATCGAGGATTTCACCGAACTGCGACTGGCCGAGGAGATGCGAACGGGCCAGAACCAGATCCTCGAGATGACCGCCATGAGCGTCCCGCTGGAAATAGTGCTCGACCGGCTGGCGACCCTCGTGGAAGGCCAACTCACCGACACGCGCTGCGCCGTCATGCTCGCGGACTCGTTCGGGGAGCGGCTCCTGACGATCGCCGCCCCGACTCTTCCCCGCGAATACAACGACCGGCTCTCCAGCGGAGTGCCCATCGGCCCCTGCGAGGGATCCTGCGGCACCGCGGCCTTTCGGCGCTCTCGCGTGATCGTCGAGGACATCACCACCGACCCGCTGTGGGAGGCTTATCGGGGGCTCGCTCTGCCCCACGGCCTGCGCGCCTGCTGGTCGGAGCCCATCATCTCTCGGGACCAGCGCGTGCTCGGCACGTTCGCCATCTACTACCGCCAGCCGCGCCGGCCGGTGGGCGGGGAGCATCTGGTCATCGAGTCCGCGGCCCACCTGGCGCGCGTCGCCATCGAGCGGCGCCAGGCCGAAGCGGCGATGAGGCGGCACACCGACGACCTGGTCGCGGCCAAGGCCGTGCTCGAGGATCAGGCCATGGAACTCGCCGCCCGCGCGGGCGAACTCCAGTATGCGAGAGACGCGGCGGAGGCCGCCAGCCGCGCCAAGAGCGACTTCCTGGCCAACATGAGCCACGAGATCCGAACCCCGATGACGGCGATCCTGGGCTACACCGATCTGGTGGCCACCGCCGAGGCCGCGCCCGCCGAGCGGGCGGAATGGGTACAGACCATCCGCCGCAACGGCGAGCACTTGCTGGCCGTGCTGAATGACATCCTCGACCTCTCCAAAATCGAGGCCGGAAAGATCGCCCTTGAGCAGATTCCCTCCTCCCCAATCGATCTGGTGACCCAGTGCGTCTCGCTGTTGCGCACGCAGGCGACGAACAAGGGGCTGGCCTTTGACGCGGAGTTCGCCGGGCCCCTTCCTCGCGCGATCCACACCGACCCCACGCGCCTGCGGCAGATCCTGGTCAATCTCGTCGGCAACGCGATCAAGTTCACCGAGCACGGCAGCGTCCGCCTGAAGACGCGGTTTGTCGCGGGGATACCGGACCGACCCCCGACCATCGCCTTCGAAGTGATCGACACGGGTATCGGAATGTCCGCGGAACAGGCTGCGACCTTGTTCCAGCCGTTCACGCAGGCGGACGAGACCATGACACGCCGCTTCGGGGGGACGGGCCTTGGCCTGACCATCTCCCAGCGGCTGGCGAACCTGCTGGGCGGAGACATCCGTCTCGCCAGCACGCCCGGTCAGGGATCGACCTTCACGGTCGAACTGGTGCTGCGCCCATCGGACGCGGCCGATCTCATCGCGCCGCCCAGCGAGGGCGCGGCCGCGCCCGCCCCGCCGCCCGCGTCCGTCAGCGGGCGCCTGACCGGCATCCGCATCCTGCTCGCCGAAGACGGGCTCGACAACCAGCGTCTGATTTCCTTCCACCTGCGCAAGGCCGGGGCGGAAGTCACTCTCGCCGAGAACGGCCGGATCGCCCTCGAGCACGCACAGGCGGCGATGCGATCCGGGAGCGACTTCGATCTGATCCTGATGGACATGCAGATGCCCGAACTGGACGGCTACGGCGCCACGGCCGCGCTTCGAAAGGCCGGGTACCACCGCCCCATCGTGGCCCTCACCGCCCACGCGATGTCGGGCGACCGTGAGCGGTGTATCGAGGCGGGATGCGACGATTTCGCGTCCAAGCCGATCGACCGGGCCGCGCTGATCGACATCAGCGAGACCTGGGGGCGCGCACGCGTCTCGCTGCGGCGCGCCGCCTAGCCAAAGCGACCCCGGCAGGATTCGAACCTGCGACCCCCGCGTTCGAAGCACGGTGCTCTGTCCAACTGAGCTACGGGGCCGACACCGATCAAGCATAGGTCGCGGACCCTGCATCGCTCACCGTTCGGTGGTAGATTGTCCTGCAGCCGGACGCCAACCGATGGATTCAGACGCCCCCACTCCCCCGCCCGAACCCATGCACGCGAGCGATGCGCCGCCGGAACTCCCGGCCTTCACGGCCGTGAGCGACGACCGACCGTGCCTCGCGTGCGGTTACAACATCAAGGGCCTCGCCGCCGAGGGTGTTTGCCCGGAGTGCGGCGCGCCGATCCAGCGTTCGCTCCGCGGCAATCTCCTCGAGTTCGCCAACGAGGACTACCTCAAAACCCTGCATTACGGCGCGATCGTCATCGAGTGGGGAGCCTTCTGCCCCTTGGTTGCCGGGGTTCTCTCCGCTGTCTTGCAGAGCGCTTCGAAGTTGGGCGGGCAGGCAGTGGCTTCGGGGCGCGGCCTGGAGGTCATCGCGGGCGTACTCCCCGCCGCCGGCGCGTCGGTCGCGATCTTCGGCTGGTTTCTGTTTTCCCGCGCCGACGCGGGACAGTTGGGAGCCGACGCGAGCGAGAAGGCCCGCCGCTGGGTCCGAATCGCCCTGATTACCGAACTGATCCTGACTCTGGCATCAGCGGTGACGGTCTTCATCCCCTCGGTGCGCCGGCTCATGGTCCAAGGCATCGGCGGCACTGCAACGACCACCTCCGGCGGTCCGGGTGGGCCCGCCATGATTCCCTGGGTGACCATCATCATCGTTTCGGCGATCAGGCTGATCGGCATCGGCGTGTCCGCAACCCGCGCGGCGCTCGGCGCGTGGTACGTGCGCCACCTCGCGGCGCGAGTTCCGGACTTCGGCCTGCAGAACTTCGCCAGAGTGATGATCTGGCTGCTCCCCCTCCTCAGCACGGTCGGACTCTTCTTTTGCGGCCTGGGGCCGCTCGCCGCGTGGATCCTGAGCATCGTCCTTATCGACAAATGCCGGCGTCGCATCCGCGACGTTCGCTTGGGCAAAAACCCGTTGCCTTGGATCACGCCCGTGCCAATGTTCCCGGCGCTGCCAACATCTCCTCCGGGCCCCGACGCCCCCGCATGACGACCGCTACCACGCATCCACCAGATTCACCAGCAGCCGCGCCCCCCACCCCGTCGGACCCTCGATGAACATCCCGGCGTTCTTCTCCGACACGTGCACGCCCGCGATGTCCAGGTGGCACCACGGCACCCCCTCCTTCACGAAGTAGGACAAGAACGCCGCGCCCTGGCCGGCGTGGGCCTTGCGGTTGGGGTTGCTGTTCACGATGTCCGCCACCGGGCTCTTCATCATGTCCCGGTATTCCTGGTGCATGGGGAGGCGCCAGACGCGCTCACCCGCCACGCCGGCCGCGGCCTCGACCTTCGCGCGGAGTTTGTCGTCGTCGCAGAAGAGCCCGGCGTACGTGCTGCCAAGCGCGGTGATCACCCCGCCGGTGAGCGTGGCCAGGTCGATCACGGCCGCGGGATTGTCCTTCTCGCACGCGATGCACAGCGCATCGGCCAGCACCAGCCGCCCCTCGGCGTCGGTGTTGGTGACCTCGACCGTAACGCCGTTGCGGTAGGTCAGCACGTCGTCGGGGCGGTACGCCTCGTCCGAGATCGAGTTCTCGGCCGAGGCCATGTACGCGACCACGCGTTTGCGCGGCTTGATCGCGGTGGCGATGGCGTGCATCGCGCCCAGGACGGCGCAGCCGCCGTCCTTGTCGCGCTTCATCCCCACCATGCCGTTGTTCACCTTCAGCGACAGCCCGCCGGTGTCGTAGGTCATCGTCTTTCCGATGAGCACCAGCGGCTTGCCGCTCCCACCGCCCTTGGGCACGTACTCCAGCCGGATCAGGCAGGGCTTGTTCTCGCTCGCCTTGCCGACATTAATCAGCCCCTCGCACTTCTCGCGAACCAGCCCCTCCCCCTCCACGACCGAGATCTTCAGCCCCGCCCTGCGGGCGATCCGCTTCGCCTGGTCCGCCATCCAGCGCGGCGTCGCGATGTTCGGCGGCGACTGGCTGAGTGTGCGCGCGATGTTCGCGGCCTCCGCCAGCGCCAGGCCCCGCGACACCCCAGCGCCGAACTCCCCCTCGGCCCGGACCGTGAGTTTCTCTTTTCTGGAGATCGTGGTCGCCTTCCCGCGGAACTCGTCGCAGTTCCACGAGAGCAACCCCAGCGCCTCGCCGACGCAGACCCCCGCGGCCTCCTCGTCGATCTTCGCCACCGCGAGGGCGCCTTCCAGCGCGAACTCCACGCTCGTCGCCTTGATGGCCGAGAGTTTCCGCCCCACCGCGGCCGCGAGCGCTCGAACCGACCCGGTGTCGAAATGTTCCTGGGCGCCAAGCCCCACGAGCAGCACGCGGTCCGCGGCGCCCTTCCGCGAGGTCGCGCCCGATACCTCCACGACAACTCCCGATTCGCCCGTCGCCTCGGGACGCTTGATCGCCGCGCCGATGGCGTCGGCAACGCCGAGGCCCGCGGCCCGGGACTTGCTCCTGGCGTCCAGCGGCCGGCCGGCGCCCTTCTCCGAGAAATGGCCGAAGACAATCACCGACGCCGCGGCTCGGGACGAAACAGACACGGACTGGAACATGCGGACTCCTTGGTTGGGAATGGGAGTGTAGAAGTCGGCGGAGCGAGTTTCGCGACATCCAAGGTCGGGCGCGGATTCCGGCTCGATCAATCCGCCGGCACGCACCGCCCCGCGGCCCACGCGCGCAACTCGTCTACCCGCTCGCGCATCGTCACGCTCAGCGGGCTGGTGCCGCGGATCGCCTCCACCACGTGCCTCGTCGTGAGCACCGTGTTCCGGTCGAAGGAGTCGTACAGCGCGGCGATCACCGCCTGCTCGATTTCCGCGCCGCTGAACCCTTCGGAGGCTTTCGACAACTCGTCCAGATCGAAGTGGGCCGGCGGCTGGGAGCGTTTGGCAAGGTGGATCTCGAACACCCGCCGCCGCGCCTCCGGCCCGGGCAGATCCACGAAGAAGATCTCGTCGAACCGGCCTTTGCGGAGCAACTCGGGCGGGAGCGCCTCGATGTCGTTGGCGGTCGCCACCAGGAAGACCGGCGCGTGGTGCTCCTGCATCCAGGTCAGCAGGGTGCCGAACATCCGCCGCGACAATCCGCCGTCGGTGCTCGTGCTGGCGGCGCCGGCGAATCCCTTCTCGATCTCGTCGATCCACAGGACCATCGGGGCCATGGCCTCCGCCTGCCGGAGCGCATCCCGCAGCCGCCGCTCGCTCTCGCCGATGTACCGGTCGTACAGGGCGCTGGGGTCCAGCCGCATCAGCGGGCGAGTCCACGCCGTCGCGATGGCCTTCGCCGCCAGGCTCTTGCCCGCGCCTTGAACGCCAAGCAGCATCACGCCCCGGGGCGGGGTGATCCCGCAGGCCGCGGCCGCATCCGAAAACGCCTCCGTCCGCTGGCCCAGCCAGCGTTTGAGCCGTTCCAACCCACCGATATCGGCCAGCGACGTGGGCGCTTTCACGAACTCGAGCACCCCGACCGACTCGAACGCCCGCCGCTTCGCTTCGATGATGACGGCAAGGTCGTCCTCGGTCAGCGCCCGATCGTTGAGCACGGCTTCGGTAATGACGCTCTCCACCTGCCGTCTCGAAAGGCCCCGCAGTTGCTGCACGATTCGACGGAACAGGTCGGGCGTGACCGCGGCCTCCACGGGCCCGTCGCGGTTCAGTCGCGCGATCACGCGCCGGCAGATCCGCTCGATCTCGGGATCGTCCGGCAGTTCGATGCGGTACACCGTCGAGAGCGCCGCCACCACATCCGGCACCCGTTCCGAGTGATCGATCATCACGACCTGCAACCGGTTCTCGCCCCCCACCCGCGCTCGTTCCACCAGGTCCCGCCACGCACGCAGCACCAGCGGGTCTGCCAGGTGTTCCGCCAGGTCGTGCGTCACGAGCAGCACCGACCCTCGCAGGTTCTCGCTCAGGTACACCAGCGCCGCGCCGGGATTCTCCGTCTCCGGGATCGCGGGCCCCGCCAGGTCGCTGGGCCGCAGCCCCTGTGTCGCCGACCACGTCCAGTTCGTGAACCCCAGCCACGACGCGGCCTGGTACACCAGTTCGCTCGCCTCGAACTCCTCGTGCGTCGGGATGCGCACGCAAGGGTGGCGAGGATTCAGGAACTTTCGCAGCCGATCCGGCTTCATGACGCCCCGTTATACCACATCCCAACCCCACGACGATACCATCGTCCGATGTCTACTCCCGAGCCCGGCCGCGCCCCGGACGCCCTCCACGCCCCTTGGCGCATGAACTACCTCGAGTCCCTCGACGCGGCGGAGAAAAAATCCGGCCCCCCGACTGCCTCCTCCGGCTCCTTTCTCCTCGACTACTGGCGTACCCCTCAAGACGACCTCAAAAACCACGTCGTCGTGCGCACGGTCCACGGCCTGATCCTGCTCAACAAGTATCCGTACGCCAACGGCCACCTGCTCGTCGCACTGGGCGAAGCACGCCCCACGCTGCTGGACTACGAGCCCGCGCAGCGCGCCCAACTCTGGAAACTCGTCGAGGCGGCGGCCGACCTCATGCAGCGCACGCTCGAGCCCCAGGGCATTAACATCGGAATCAACCAGGGCCGCGCCGCCGGCGCGGGCGTGCCCCAGCACTTCCACGCCCACCTCGTGCCCCGCTGGGGCGGGGACGTGAACTTCATGGCCGTGGTCGGCAATGTCCGCGTGATTCCCGCCTCGCTGGAGGCCATGACCGACCGGTACCGCGCCTGCGCCGGCCGGATCGGGCTGGGATAGCCCCGAATTCCGTTGATTCCCGCCTCAAGTGCGTTCTTGGACCGTCCGATACGCGTGGTAACGGGTCACGCCCCCCGCGGCCCGAGTTCTCACGGACGGGTCTCAGGCCGCGGGGTGCGGACCCTATCGGGAGCCCGCCATGCCCACGCTCACGCTCGCGGACACGACCAAGGCGCAGGACCAGACCGACCGCCGGAAACTGCCGCGCCGAGCGATGACCGGGGGCGCCATGGCGGTGTTCTCCACGAACATCGGCGCCGGCACCCTCGCCCGGGTTGAACTGCTCGACGCCTCCTGGACGGGCATCGGCATCAAGTCACCCATCCGGGTGGACCCCGGCGCGGGCGTTTCGCTGGTCCCCGATTCCCCCATGTGGCCGCGCCAGACCGGCATCGTCACCCGCTGCGAAATCGACCCCCACGGCGGATGGCGCCTGGGAGTGCTCAGCAAGCAGAAGAAAGCCGTCGCCTAGCCAACCCAATGAATCTGCGATTTGCCATTCGCGATTCGCTATTTCCCCCCGCCCCTCTCCATCGCGATCATCGCCGCCCCGAACACGCCCGCGTTGTCTTCCAGCGAACTCTCCACCACATCCACCTTCTTGCACGCATCGGGGAACGCGACCTCCTTGACCACGCGCTCGACCCGCTCCACGAACACCGGGCCCAGCGCCTCGGTCAGGCCGCCACCCAGCACCACCCGCGGCAGAGACAGCAGCGTCACGATCGATCCGATGGACTGCCCCAGCAGGTCAGCCGCGGCGTCCACCACCTCGATCACCAGTTTGTCCTCCTTCTCGCCCTCCCGATAGTACCGCGCCAGCGTGCGTGACTTGATCTTCTCGAACTCGTCGCCGACCTCGCCGGTGACCTTGGACTTGTGGTTCGCGCGGATGAGTTTGACCAGCCGGTCCACGATCGACGTGCGCGAGCAGTTCTGCTCCAGCGAGCGAATCCCGCGCGGCAGGTTGGGAAACAGCACCGTGTGGCCGATCTCGCCGGCCGTGAGGTAGTGCCCATAGTACAACTCACCGTTGAGGATCAACCCTCCGCCGATCCCCGTCCCGATCCATACCCCCAGAATGTTCTTGGCGTTCTTCCCGGCGCCGAGCCTGTTCTCCCCGTACACCGCGGCGTTCACGTCGTTGTCGAGAAAGGTCTTGATCTTCAGCCGCTTGGTGAGAATCTCCGCCAGCGGCACATCGTCCCACCGAAGATTCACCGCCTCCAGCACAACCCCCTTGATCGGGTCCACCGCGCCCGGAGCGCCGATCCCGATGCCCCCCAGCGCACTTACCTCGACCCCCGCCTCGGCGCACGCCTCCTCGATCCCCGCTTCGATCCGCCCCAGCACGCCGTCGAGTTTTTCTTCGGCCTTGGTCTTGCGTTTGGCCTCGCCGATCAGTTTCATTTCCGGCGAGACCACGCCGAACTGAATGTTTGTTCCGCCGAGATCGATGCCGACGAATGGTTTGGCGGGGGGCATGGGCGGATCGTACCGCGCCGACAGCGCTCGAATCGCCACCGAACGGGTTACACCTTCCGCCACGCCGCCGCCAGCCGCTCGCGCAACTCCGCGGTCCCCACGCAGGCCAGAGACGACCGCATCGCCGCCTCGTGCGAGGACTCGTCCAGCGACCCGTCGATCTCGTTCAGCCACCGCCGGGTGTACCCCAGGGCATGCCGGGGCTTGACCGCGAACGACCGCGCAAGCACGATCGCGCGAGGCTCGCACTCGGGGCCCGTCGCGGCCAGATCGCTCGCCAGCCCGATCCGCCGCGCCTCGCGCCCGGAAATCAGCCCGGGGTCCAGTTGAAGGGTGCGGGCCGGCCCGAACCCGGTCTGCGCGCACAGGTGCGGCGCCGAAACGGCCGGCGAGATGCCCAGCCTCACGGCGGGGTACCCGATCTTCGCGCCCTCGTGCGTCACGACGAAGTCGCACCCGCACAGGAGCGCACAGCCGCCGGCGATGGCCGCGCCGTGCGCACTGGCCACCACCGGGCAGGGCGCCTCCCGCAGCGCCCGCGCCGCCCGGGAGAGGTTGCGCAGCAGCCGCTCCAGCACCGCCTCGTCCGCCTGCGCCATCGAAAGATCGAACCCCGCGCAGAACGTGTCGCCCACGCCCGACAGCACGATCGCCCGCGCACTGATCGCCGTCTCCACCGCCTTCGCCAGCGACGCCAGCATCTCCGGCGTCTGCGCGTTCTTTTTCGCCGGCCGATCCAGCCGGATGATCGCCACCTCACCCCGCGGCTCGACCTGGATCATCCAACGCTCCCCCGGCTTTTCGCCACGATCTCCCGCGCAAACGCCGCGGCCTCCGCCAGGCGCTCCATGTCCACGCCCGTCTCGTACCCCGCGTCGTGAATCGTCTTCACCAGCAGTTCGGTGCTGATGTTTCCGGGCGCCCGCCTGCCCGGCGTGCTTGCGTATGGGCACCCACCAAGACCCGCGACAGAGCCGTCAAACGAGCGGATTCCGAAATCCAATGCCGCCTTCACACAATCCGCCGCACGCCCGAACGTGTCGTGGAGGTGCAGCGTGAGTTGAGAGTGGCTCATCCACTCGCGTTCGTCCGGCGCGAGTTCGTCCGCTACGGCCCCGAGCATCGCTTTGACAGTGTCGGGGGTGCCCGCCCCGATGGTGTCGCCCAGATCGATCTCGTCAGGCCCGAGCGTCGCGAGCATTCGGGCGACCCGGGCAACCTGGGCCGGCGGGATTGGTCCTTCGAACGGGCAAGCGATGACGGTCGAGATGTACCCACGGATCGCAAACCGCGAATCCACCGCTTCGGTGATCACCGGACGAAAGCGCTCAACTGTTTCCGCGATCGTGGCGTTGGTATTGCGCTTGCTGAATGTCTCGGAAGCCGCCGTGAATACCGCGACCTTGTCGATCGCGTCATACGCATCGCCGCCGCGGGCGAGTTCCATGCCCTTGGCGTTCGGAACCAGAACCGAAAAGACCGGCGTTCCGCGGGCATCGCGGTTGAGCGCCCGGAGCACCTCCGTTGCGTCGCCCAACTGCGGCACCCACTTCGGGCTCACGAAACTGGTCACCTCGATCTCGTCCACCCCGGTCCCGCACAGCAGTTCCACCAGCCGCACCTTCTCCGCGGTGGGGATGATCCCGGCCTCGTTTTGGAGGCCGTCGCGGGGGGAAACGTCGGTGATTCGGACTCGCTCGGGCATATCGCGGGCAAGTGTAGGAATTGCCAGCCGCGTCGCCCCCGGAGCCTGGTCTCGGCCCACATCGCCGCCCTCGGCCGGATGAACACCAGCGTCGAGGTGGTGTTGGGTATGTCATGCTCGGCGTCCCGCGCTCGGTCCTCGCCAACAGCCCGCCTGTCCTGAAAGGCAGCGAGCCCGGCGCGTCCGCCGGGCTCACAACTCTCTCTCCTCCACACCCGGACTACTTCGTGTCCGTCGGCATCACGATGTCCTTCCTCGTCGTCGCGATCAGCCCGATCAGTTCATCCTGCTCGGCGGTGGGGACGTGGAACTTGTCCAGGCTCGCGCGGAGGTCGGCCACGCCCGCGTTCCACTCCGCCTCGCTGATGTTCAGGTTCGCGTGCGCCTCCTTCATCCCGCGCCCCGCGTACTTCCAAGGCCCGCCCGTCACGTCGCACACCTGCGCCGTCAACTTGAACTTGATCCCCGGCACCGACGCCTTCGCGAGCGACGCCGCCACCTGCGGATTGGCCGTGATCACCGGATTCGTCGCCACCCGCGGCACGAAGTCGTCGATCACCGTCGCGATGCCGTCCGCGCCGCCCAGCCGGTCGTACAACGACTTCTTCGCCTCCTTCGCCGTTGCCGGCTGCGTCGAGGCCGGCTTGCTCGCCGGTTGCGACCACGCCGCCAACCCGCCGACCGCCAGCACCAGCGCCGCCGTCACTGCCAATCCGGTCACCTTCATTGCCTTCTCCTTGTGCTCAACCACGCGACGGTCACCGCCGCGCTCAAACGCGGCGTTCGTCGCTTCCAACTCACTTTTCGAGGCCCCCCAAACCCAGTCCCCCAACAACCGCACGAACCAGCCCGGCCATTGCAACTTTGGCGTCTCTGCGTCGCAATCGTGCCATAACTTACTTCTGCATCACTGCTTACGGGCGCTCCCGGACTCGAAGGGCCGGATCAGCACCCCGGCCGACTCCAACGAACTCCGAACCGCCCGCGCGGTATCCAGCGAACGCGGCGTGTCCGCGTGCACGCACAGCGTGTCGGCACGAACCTCCACCCGCGCTCCGTTCTTCGTGCTCACGCCGCGCGCCAGCGCGATATCCACCGCCTGCGCCGCCGCGGCCTCGGGCGTCTCCAGCAGCGCGCCCGCCTTCGTGCGCGGCCGCAGCGCCCCATCCGGCTCATACCGCCGATCCGCGAAGGCTTCCGCGGCCACCTTCATGCCCCGCGCCCGCCACCAATCCAACCCCGGCATTCCGCACTGCCCGACGAGCACCAGCCCAGCATCGACGGCGCGCGCCGCGCGGGCGATTGCCTCCGCAACCTCGCGTTGGTGCATCGCGGCGTGGTAGAGCGCGCCGTGCGGCTTCACGAACGTCACCGCCGCGCCCCGCGCCCGCGCGATCCTGCACAACGCCTCGACCTGCGCCCGGACCGAATCCTCGATCTCCGCACCGCCCATCGCCACGGCCACGCGCCCGAAGTTCGCTCGATCGGGGTACCCCGGGTGCGCGCCGATGGTCCGCCCCAACTCCCTGGCCACGCGCACCAGATGATCCATTGTCGCTTCGTCGCCCGCGTGACCGCCGCATGCGATGTTCAGCGAACTCACAACCGCGGCGAGCCCATCGTCGCGCCCGCTCGCCACCGCTTCGGGGTCCTCACCCAAGTCGCAGTTGAAGTCGATGGCCACGCTCATCCGCCGATCCTTGCGATGAACTCCGACAACGTCCGTTCGCGGTCCTCGTACAGCATCCTCGCCCGCTGAAGGTCGATCAACTCGAAGCGCACGCGATCCCGCGCCCGCAACTGCCCGAGCACCGGCAGGTCAACGCTCGCCACCGCCGCGATCACCGGGTACCCGCCCGTCGGCGGCGCGTCCGGACCCAGCACGATGGGTTCGCCCCCCGGCGGCACCTGAATGAACCCGGGTGACATTCCCTCCGTGATCAGGTCACCCGACGGCGCTTTCAGCAAACTCCCGGTCAGCCGCAGCCCGGTTCGGTCCGACTTCTCCCCTACCTCAAACTCCGCGCGCGCGAGCGTTTCGAGGGCTTCACGCCCGAACACCGCGGCGTGCGCACCGGAAACCACCCGGAGCACGCGCCGCGAGACCGACACCAGCCCGGGGTTTTTCGCCTGGTTCACCAGCGCGAGCATCGCCGCCCGTCCCGCCCCCACCGGCAGCACGTCCCCCGCGCGTAGCGGCCGCCCCGCCACGCCCCCCAACCCGCTGGGCACGTGCGTCGCGCGCGAGCCCAGCACCGGCGGGGTTTCGATTCCGCCTCGCACGCACAGGTACACGCGAGCGCCGTTCCGTGCCGCCCCGACCGCGACACGCCCTCGCGCGGGCGCCGAGATCGTGCGCCACATCCCGCCCGCCGCGCTCGCGCCCTCTTCGTCCGTCACCGTCACGTCTGCGGACGCGCCGGTCACGGCGATTTCCGTCTCCTCGTCGAACTCGAACGTCCCGCCGACCAGCGTCATCTCCACCGCCGCCAACCCGTCGCGGTTTCCCACCAGTCGATTACCGATCCGCAGCGAGAGCACGTCGGCGGCGCCCGAGGCCGCCACCCCCAGCGCCCCTTGCCCCACGCGGCCCAGATCCTGGACCGTCGCGAACTGGCCGGGATGGATCACGCGGATCGTCACGCGCCGCTCCGTCGCGAGGCGAGTTCCTCGAACCGCTCGCGCGAGATCGGCTTGAATCGCACCCGCTCGCCGATCACCAGCAGCGACGGTGGCAGCCGTTGCGGATCGAACAGCGTGATGGGCGTGCGCCCGATCAGCCGCCAGCCGCCCGGCGTCGAGTGCGGATACACGCCGGTCTGCGCTCCCGCGATGCCCACACTCCCCGCGGGCACCCGCGTCCGCGGCACGTCCAGCCGCGGCGTTTCCAGCGCCTTCGGCAACCCGGTGAGGTACCCGAAACCCGGTGAGAATCCGACAAACGCCACGGTGTACTCGGCGCGGGAATGCAGATCGATGACCTCGCGCTCCGACAACCCGCGCGCCGCCGCCAGGTCCGCCAAGTCCGGCGCCAGGTCGGCGCCCTCGTAACACACGGGAATCTCGGCCACATGCCCCGCCGCCGATGGAACCGCCCGCCGCGACCACGCCCCTGCTACCACCTCCCGCACCCGCTCCTGCACCTCCGCGGCGGACGGAGCGGTCAATGCCCCCGGTTCGAACGTCGCCTGCACCGTCGTATACGCCGGCGTGACATCCACCATCCCGCTCACATTCGCCGCCCGCAAGGCCTCGTACACCGCGCCGACCCGACGCTGCGCCTCCGGGGAGATCTCCTCCGCCAACTCCACTCGAAGGGTGCGGTCGGACGACCAGGAAATGCTCGGAAGCGGCGCCACACAGGAGCGTATCGCGGCCGCACGCGCGTAAAGCCCATGAAAGCCGGGGGCTGATCCGCCCAACAATGGCGCATGCCCTGTTCGCCCGCTCGCCGCGCCGGGTTTGCCGCTTTTCTTGTCGCCGCCGCCGGCCTGGGAATCGTCCTGGCCGCCAGAATCGGCCTGCTCTGGTCCGACGGCGCAGGCCGGCTGTGGGGCCTGACCTCGGGCGGCTGGACTTCGATCACGCTTATGCCCGGCACCGCCAAACCCGCATCCGGGTTCTGGGTCGGCGCCCAGCGCAACGCCGTGGGCAACCTGCTTGTCGGCGGGCAACAACTCACGCCTCAGCGCTCCAGCGGCCTGTCCCTCCCGGTGCTGCTCATTCCCGCGGTGGCCATCGGAGCCGGCGCCGTCGTCTCCATCTCCCGTCGCGCCTCACGCGCCACGTGGCAGTGTTCGTGCGGCTACGACCGGCGGGGACTCAAGGCCGGCGCGTCGTGCCCGGAATGTGGCCGCGCCCCTTCCGGCGTCTCGCCGATCATTCGGCCCGCCTGAACAAATCCAGGAACCGATCCTCGTACTTCTCAAATACGCCGAGCCGGTCCAGTTCCCGCTTGAGATCTACGGCCCTGGCCCGGTCCTTCTTCGCCTCGTCAAAGAGCAATTCGATGCGCTTTCGCGCCGCCAAGTCCAGCCCTTTGGGAGCCTTCGCGCCGCCCTCCTCGCCGGCGGCCGCGGCCGGCACATCGACATCCGCGATCGGCGCCGGCCTTTCTTCCTTCTTGGAGTGCTCCAGCATCCGGATCAGGGCCTGATCCACCACCTCGGCATGCCGCACGAGTTCGTTCACGTCGATCTCCGTGCCCGTGAGCATCGCCAGAGATTCCAGAACCGCTTTCGCGGCCTTGGGATTGGGAACTCCCGCCGCGAAGTACGGGATCTCGCCCAGCAGGCACAGCCCCGGCATTCGCCGCTGAGCGCACGCCCCGAGCAGCACTCCGTTCATGCCGCCGATCTCGCCGTCGGCCAGCGGTCGAACCTCGAGTTTCTCCAGCGACTCGAGCAGCGACTTCTCCGTCGCCAGCCCGTGCACCGACGGATTCTGCGACGGATGCAACTGCGTCGCCATCGACGCGAACGTGATCACCCGGTCGATCTCCATCTCCGCCGCCTCGTCGAGCAGATCGTGCGCGAACCCCAGCGAGTTGCTCGTGGGCTGCGATTCTCCCAGGAACACCGTCAGGTCCACGTTGCCCACCGGTTCCTCACGCGTAAAGAACACGCTCCGAGGGAGCCGCGGCGGCACGATCACGCCCTCGTGCACGCCCACGCCGCCGATCTCGAAGTACCCGCGCCCGCTCAACTCTTTCACGGGCTGCAGTTCCAGTTGATTGATCAGGTGGCCCGCGCCCAGGACGGCGACATTTCCCATCCCCGGCCACGCGGCCAGGAGCCAGTGCTCACGCTTGACTTCCGGGGAATTTTCCATGTCTCTCCAGCGGCAAGCCGCGTGCCACCGCAAACGGCCTCGCACTACCCGCAAACGCCGGTCTCGCGGCGCGCCGTGCCGGCATCGACCAACACCTGCCTCTTTGACATACTCGCGGTCCGTAAGCCCCTCCCCAGCCGGCGATGATTCGGTTTTCACGCGCCGGGACGCCGGACCCGAGTGGGACGCCGGACCTGAGTCTTCGAAGGTCCTCTCGCTGCTTCACGCTCCAAAGGAAGGCGGGGGGCTCGAACCCCAGGCGAATGAACGCCCTACCCGTTTTCGAGACGGGACCGACGCCGCTCATCGGTTCACCTTCCACCCGGGCTCGCACCCACCGCGCCCGGCCCACGCCATCGCAACCTCCAAAAACAAAAACCGGCCGACCCTGCGGCCGACCGGAGAACTCGCGTGCATCGTCTACGTCATGCGATGCGCACTCTCACCCGGCGGCCTCTTCGGGACGAAGATGAACTGCGGGATGAGAGAATGCGGATCACGAGAGGAGTATCGACAATCCACGCCGGGAAGTCAAGTACCACCTCTGGCGTGAGGCCACGCGCACAACGGCCCCGACACGCAGACCTCCGCCATTCGCGCTCGGACTTGTGTAGACTCGCTCGTTCCAAAGACCGAGAGGCCACGAGGGCGTCGTTGAATCAGTCTGGACACTTCCCATGGAACTCTCAACCGTCTGTTTATCGCTCTTCGTTGCTGCATGCAACCAGGTCGCCCCCGCTCCCGCACCCGAAGACCAGATAGCGCGACTCAAACTCGAACTCAGCGCCGCCAACATTGCGATCCTGATAACTCCCGTCACTGGGCAGCGGAAACGCTACTGTTCCACGCCCGGCCGGCCCGGATGACGTTCGCTCGCGGCTGACCGCGACGGTCTGTCCTCCAGCGTCCGCCGCCCGCACCACAAACTCGGCGATGTCTTGATCGCTTGAAAACAGGAGCGCCCGTGAAGGGTCGCTGATCACAAAGCGCAGCACGGTTGACCAAGGCTGTCCGCCCGAAACGCTCCGCTCACCCGAAAGACTGATCGTGCCCGTCACATTCACAGAGGTGAGCGCGAACTCCAAGCCGCCCTGCTTTGTTCGGAACTCAACCGACCGAGCCGCCGGTGGCTCTTGGCTGCTTGCGCTCGCCCCAACCGGTCGAGGGCCGCATCCCGAGACGGTCACCATACCCGCTACGCACGTCGCGCCGATGCCGAGAAGTTTCGCTTTCACGTCTGTAACACCCCCGTCTTGAACTCCCTTGAATAATCCCACCCCTGGTTCGCCGCCTCCAGCGCCGCGATCAGTTCCTCGCGCGTCCGGTGCGGCTCGATGATCCGGTCCACCCAGCCCCGGGCCGCGCCGTGCCGGATGTCCTGCTGCTCGCTGTAACTCGCCCGCACCGCGTCCATGATCGCTTTGTGCGTGACCTCGTCGATCTTCTCGCCGCGCCGCTCGCGCCCTTTTTCCTCGATCATCGCCAGCGTCCCCGTCGCCTGGTTGGCCCCCATCACTGCACACTTGGCGCTGGGCCACGCGAAACTCATGAACTGGTCAAACGCCCGCCCGCACATCGCGTAGTTCCCGGCGCCGTACGAGCCCCCCAGGATCACCACGATCTTCGGCACCACGCAGTTGCTCATCGCGTTCACCATCTTGGCGCCCGCGCGGATGATCCCCCCCTGCTCGCTGTCGCGCCCCACCATGAACCCCGTCGTGTCGTGCAGGAACACGATCGGGATCTTCCGCTGGTTGCAATCCATGATGAACCGCGCGGCCTTGTCCGCCGAGTCGTCATAAATCACCCCGGGCATCTGCACCGCCTTCGTCGGCCCGCTCTTGCCCCCCGGCATCGTGCGCGTCACCAGTTTCTTCTGGTTCGCGACGATGCCGCAAGCGCGCCCACCAATCATGGCGTACCCGCACACGAGCGACTGCCCGTAGTCCGTCTTGTACTCGTCAAAGCTCGAAACGACCGGCTCGTTTTCGTCGAGTTCATCTTTCGGCAATCGTCGATCCACGAGGCACTCGACGATCTGCTTGGCGTCGTACTGAGTGCCCGCCTTGTCGGAGAACAGGCTCCACAATTCGTCCGCTGTCCTGATCGGCGCGTATGGGTCGTCGGCCGCGGATAGTGCCACCTCCGGGATCTCAACCTCTGGCGACATGCTCGCGGCCATGCTCATGGCCTTGTCGATGATGTTGTCGGGCCCGGAAAACGCCTTGCGGAGTTGATCGAGTTTCATGGTCATCTCGCGGCCAAGCGCCTCGGGCACCGCGCCGCCGCGTGGAATGCGATACTTCTCCACCAGTGACCTCAACCGCTCAACACACGCCTCATCATCCTTCTCCCGGAAGTCAATCGTCCCGCTCACGCTCGCGTGCATCTCCGCCCCGCCCAGTTCCTCGTCGCTTACCTCCTGCCCGATCGCCGCCTTCACCAGCGCCGGACCCGCGAGGTACAACCCCGACCCCTCCGTCATCAGCAGGGTGTCGCACAGCACGGGCAGGTACCCTCCCCCCGCCACGCAATACCCCATGATGGCCGCGATCTGCGGAATCCCCATCGCCGAGATCACCGCGTTGTTCCGGAAGATTCTGCCGAAGTCGTCCGTATCCGGAAAGACATCCTCCTGCATCGGCAGAAAAACCCCCGCCGAATCCACGAGGTAGATCAGCGGCAGGCGCGCCATCATCGCGATCGTCTGCGCCCGGATGATCTTCTTGCACGTCATCGGGAAGAACGCCCCGGCCTTCACCGTCGCGTCGTTCGCGATGATCATGCACCGCCGCCCCCGCACCACGCCGATCCCGGTCACCACCCCCGCGCTCGGCGCGCCCCCATGCTCCTGGTACATCCCGTGCGCGCACCACAGCCCCAACTCCTGAAAAAACGTCTCCGCATCCACCAGTTTGCCCACCCGCTCCCGCGCCGTCAGCCGCCCCTTCTCGTGTTGCCGGTCGATCGCGCCCTTCCCGCCCCCGAGCCGGATCTTCTCCTCGGTCTTCAGGAACTCGGCGGTCAGGTCGCGAAGGCTGTTCGTCGGCGTCTGGGTCATGGCGACAAGGATAGTGCCCGGCGTCCTCAGCCCGCCCTGGGCCTGAGCAACTTCGCCGCCGCGGCCGCGAGCCAGCGCCGCCGCTCGTCAGTCAGCATCGATCCGAACGCCACCCTCCGTTCAGCCTCGATCACCACGACCTCCTTGGACTGATCATTCTGCTTCCACAACGTCTGGTTCAGGTGCACGCGTTTTACCGCGCCGGCATCGAACCGCCGCCGCCACCCCAGCGAGCCTACTCCCACGAATACCGATCCCTCGGCCTGGCGCAGCCGCAGTTCCACCTTACCGGCCAGCGACACCAGCGTCACGCCCGCCATCACCAGTCCCACGGTGATGAACGGAGTCAGAAACACCCAGAGGAATACCACCATCCCCAGGGACATCGGGGCGTTCCCGCCCTTGGCCATCCCCGGTACCCACGCGGGAAGCGGACCGACCAGGTGCTGCCACGTACCCGCCGCCGCGACCAGGACGAAGATCCCCACGATCCCGTTCCAGAACACGGTGAAGAAGAGCGCGCCCAGGAACCCGCCGACCGACCGCGATGATGCGCCCACCCGCGTTTCGACGCCGTCATCGCGAATCCAGCACCCCCGGGGCGGCTCTCCCTCCGCCACGCCGATCAGCGCGGGATCCTCCGCCAGTTCGCCCAGGCGCGTTAACCGCCCGCACGAGGGGCACAGGGCCACGCCCTCGCGGATGTTGATGTTCTCAACACCAACCTTTGCCCCGCATACCGGACACGCGATGGCGCTCATGCCTCAAGATATCGCGCCGGCGCGGGGCCTGCGCCGCTCGAGCCTCACGTCAGGCCTTGCGCGCGACCTCGTACCGCCTCGATCGGGCGTCAGCGTCCACCTTACCAGCACGGGCATCGTCCGCCGCTTGTACTGCGTGCGCCGGACAATCAGCCACGTCTACGCCAGGCGGCGCGGCGGTTCACACTCCACCACCTCGCACTCCGTGTGATCCTCGCAGAACGGAATGGGATCGGTCTTGAACCAGAACCGGTGCCCCACCAGCGGCTTGAAATCGTTGGGCATCAGCCACTCCGCCTCGGGCGGGTCGGGGTAGAAGACCTCCTTGCGGATGCCCCGCGCCATCACGCGTCTCCTTTCGCGTCGCGCGCGGCCGCCAGATGCCTGCCCAGCGCATCAAGTTTGACGGTCCAGAGCCGATCAAACTCGCTGATCCACCCCACCACCTCCAGAAGCGGCTGCACTCGCAAGGAGTAGACGCGGAAACGCCCCACCTTGCGGTCATCCACCAAGCCCGCGCGACGCAGCACCCCCAGGTGCTGCGAGACCGCCGGCTGGCTGATCTCGAACCGCTCGACCAAGTCCCCCGCCGTTCGCTCGCCGTCGCGCAACACATGCAGGATCGCCCGGCGGGTCGGGTCGGCAATGGCCTGAAAGACGGTGTCGGCCGCGGGCCGGGTCATACCGCCATCATATCGGCAATCACTTATATGTTAATGCGCAAAACGAACCACCCCCGGGATCTGGGTCCCGGGGGCGCCGTTTCTCGCTCGCTCGACTTTTCAGCAGTCCATGCCGTCTTCGCGCGTGATCTCTTCGCCGTTGAACGCGAACAACTCCGCGGCGAGAGCGGGAATCAGCATGACCGCACTGAGCACAAACTGGAACTTTGTCACGAGTCTCATGGCACACACCTCTCGCAAATTCCGGGAAACACGCACCGGCTGCATTTCAGGGCCGCCAAGCCAAACTCGAGGCCCACGCGATGGGAATGTGCCACAAGAATCGTGAAAAACCAGAAAAGTGGCGAAATAAACCGCAAATTCATCAGAACCGTAAGAATCGGCCCCCCGATCAGGGCCCGCGCCCCGGGCTGCCCGAAATGCCGGTCTAGAGGCCGTGGTTAACCGCCGCGCATCGAATCGCCGCTTCCATTCCGTCCACCATCTTCTCGATCGTGAAATCGTTGGTCACGGTGGACAGGGCCGCTTCAGACAGGCGCCGCTTCAATCCGGGATCCGACAGAATCGCCCCCAGAGATTCCGAAAGCGAGTCCACGTCCTTCTCCCGGAAGAACAGCCCGTTGACCCCGTCCCGGAACGCCTCGATCTCCGGGTTGTGAGCGCCGATGCGGTCCCCGGTCACCACCGGCAGCCCGTAACTCATCGCGTGGATCAGGCTCAGGCCGATGTTCGTCGGGTAGCAGAACACGTCCGCGCTCAAGAACCACGGCGCGATGTTCTCCTCGCCATAGAGCGCGCCCACGAACCGGACCGTCCCCTCCACTCCCAGGTCCGAGGCGATCCGGCGAAGCCGCGCCGCATCCGGCCCGTCGCCGATGATCACCACTTTCAGATTGGAAAACCGGCGCGCCAGCGGGACCACCGCACGCACCAGCAGGTCGGTGCGATTGGCCTCGTACAGCCGCGAAACGAACAGAACCACCGGCCCCGAATCCAGTCCGTTCTCGAAGCGGAAACGGGCCAACTTCCGCGGCTCGGCTCTCCACCGCTCCGCTACCTCCCGCGCCGGCGCCAGGTCCAGCGTGTTCAGTGCAACAAACGCCCGCTCCGGCCGCAGCCGCCCCGAGTCGATCAGCGTCTGGGCCGCCGAGTAGTTGTAAAACAGCACCGAATCCGCGAAACCCAGCAGGGTGGTCCTGCCCCATATCCGCAGACGCGAGTCGGCCTTGGAGTACCCATGCCCCCAGAGCACCACCCCCAGGTCGTTCCACCTCGCCCGCATCAGGCCCGGCAACTGCGTTGCGTACCGCATGCTCCAGGAATGCACCACCACGTCCGCCTGTTCCCGCGTGCAGTATCGGTACTGGGCCGGGTGGAACCGCAGGAGCGAGCCGAACACGTGAATGTCATGCAGTTTCACGAACTCGGCCCGGAACCCGTCGGGCTTGGCGTTCGAAATCCCCGCCTCGTCGCCGTACACGACCTTCAGGTCGATCCCCGGGCGCCGGGCCAACTCCCGGAACACGGGCACGCGATAATGGCTCAGCACCGGCTGCTGAATGACCACTCGGATGGGTCGCGACTCGCGTGGGAGTGACATCGGGTCGGGAGCATAGGGGCGACAGGTCGCACCGCCGCGGATGGTCCGGCACGGGCACTGAGATTCTACAGTACGCCCCCCGATGCGCATCGCTCACTACATTCCCGCCGTCCGCCTTGCCGAGGGCGGGGTCGTGCGCGCCGTGCTCGATCTCGCCGCCGTGCTCGCCGCGGACGGCAACGGCGTCTCGCTTCTGACATCCGACGACTCCGACGCCCCGCCCGCATGGCGCGAAGCCGGGGCCTCCCGGCCCCGTCTCGTCCGCCTCCCGCCCCCCGTCCTCCCCGGCGGGCTGTTCTCGCCCGCGCAACAGCGAACCGTCGCCCAGGCCCTCGCCGGCCATGACATCCTCCACCTCCACGCCATGTGGACGCCCTCCAACCTCCAACTCGCCCGGCTCGCTCGACGGGCGGGAGTCCCTTACGTCGTCAGTGTGCACGGCATGCTCGACGACTGGAGCATGGCGCAGCGGTCCCTCAAGAAGCGCTGCTACCTCCTCCTCGCGGGGCGGAGGTGGCTTCGCAATGCCGCCGCCGTCCACTGCACCGCCGCCTTCGAGTTGGATCAGGCCGCGAAGTACTTCGATCGATCCCGGGCCGAGGTCATCCCCCTGGTCTTCGACCTCGACTCGTATCGCATTCTGCCCGGTCCCGCGGCCGCCCGGACCGCGTACGGACTCGCCGACGACGACGCCCCGATCCTGTTATTCCTGTCGAGAATCCACCCAAAGAAGGGTCTCGACGTGCTGATCCGCGCGGCAGGCGTTCTCGCCCGGGGCGGCGTCGACTTCCGCCTCGTCGTCGCCGGCTCGGGCGAGTCGGGTTACGAACGCGAGATGGCCGATCTGGCCGCACAGCAAAAACTCGGCGACCGCTGCCGCTTCGTCGGGCTGGTCGTCGGCCCGACGAAGGTCTCTCTGTACCAGGCCGCCGACCTCACCGTGATCCCGACGAGCCAGGAGAACTTCGGCTTTGTGTTCATCGAGTCCCTCGCTTGCGGCACGCCGGTCGTCACCACGCGGGGTGTTGACATTTGGCCCGAGTTGCTGCGGAGCGGCGGGGCCACCATCGCCGATGCAGAGCCCCGGGAACTCGCCGAGGCACTCCAGAGCCTGCTGCGGGACCGCGCCGCCCTCCGGCAGTCCGGCGAGCAAGGCCGCGCCTGGGTCCTGGGCTCCATGGACCCATCCTCGATCGCGCGTCGTTTCCGGCAGTGCTACGCACGAGCCGTCGGCGCCGGCGTCCGCCACTGAGGCGCGCCGCAGCGCTTCCATGAACTCCCACCGGTTCGGCCGCGGGATCGAGGTCGTCGTCGGCCCGCGCCGCCCGATCAGGATCAGGACGTACGGGGACTGGCCCTGCGAAACCGATCCGCTCGACGAAAAGCCCGCTCGACGGGGCGGGCGCCGCCCCCGCCGCTGGGCGCCACCCCGACCGGAACGCGCGGCGAGCCGCGAACCCACGAACCCCCGCCCGCCGACGGAGAACCCACCCCGGGGAAACGCGCGCGGCACGCCGCGGCAGAAAACCGCTCCAACCCCGCCATACCTTTCGTCCGGCCGCCCCGGCGAGCCTGCTTCACGGGAGTACGCATGGGTTCCGACTACGCCGGGTTCTTCCGCGGAAAGACCGTCTTGGTCACCGGCGGCGCCGGGTTCATCGGGTCCCACCTCGCCGCCCGACTGATCGCCCTGGGTGCCCGCGTCCGCGTGCTCGACGATCTGTCCACCGGTCACGCCCACAACGTCCCCGACGGGTCGGAACTGATCACCGGCTCGATCCTCGACGAGTCCGCCCTGCGGCACGCTGTCATCGGCGCTTCGGTGGTCTTTCACCAGGCCGCCATGGTCTCCGTGCCCCAGAGCGTCGAGCACCCCGAACGCTGCCTGGCCATCAACGTTCAGGGAACCCAGCGGGTGCTCATTGCCGCCCGAGACGCCGGGGTGCCGCGAGTGCTCTTCGCCGCCTCCGCCGCCGCCTACGGAAACTCACCCTCCCTCCCCAGCCGCGAAAACCATCTGCCTGACTGCTGGTCGCCCTACGCGGCCAGCAAGATCGCCGGCGAGCACCTCCTCCAGACCTTCGCCCGGTGCTACGGCCTCTCCGCCCTGAGTCTCCGCTACTTCAACATCTTCGGCCCCCGCCAGGACCCCAGGAGCGCGTACGCCGCGGTCATCTCCGCGTTCTGCGATGCTCTCATCGCAGGTCGGCGCGTTCGGGTGCTGGGCGACGGCGGCCAGACCCGTGACTTCACGTTCATCGACAATGTGGTGCACGCCAATCTCCTCGGGGCCTGCTCGCCCAGGGCCTTCGCGGGCGAAGTCATCAACGTCGGCACCGGAGTCCGCGTCAGCCTCCTCGACGTGCTCCGGCACATGGGCGCCGCACTCGGCGTAGACACCAACCCCGAGTTCGCGCCCCCTCGC
This sequence comes from Phycisphaerales bacterium, assembly GCA_905339235.1. Lineage (GTDB taxonomy): Bacteria > Planctomycetota > Phycisphaerae > Phycisphaerales > UBA1924 > RI-211. Next base: position 37,957 of record CAJPFG010000041.1, on the reverse strand, counting down.
GCCGGGGACATCCGCGATTCCGTGGCCGACATCTCCCGCGCTCGCGAACTGCTCGGATACATCCCCCTCGTGGGGTTCGCCGAGGGCATCCGCCAGACCCTCGACTGGTTCCGCGGGGTCACCGGAAACTGAAAAGGGAGCGCCCCTTCACGGAACGCTCCCTAGAAGTTCAATCTAGAGACTTAGCCGCCGGAACTGTGCTGCCGCGCCCGCTCCAGCGCTCGCAACACCGCTCCGCGAGTCGGCCTTGCCCCGGACTGCGACGTGGACCGACCGCGACGGACCAGTTCGATCGCCGACTGCGATCCGGATGATCCTCCCGAACCCGCGTTCGAGCCGCTGTTGGAACCTCCGCCGCCGGAACCTCCCGACGATCCGCCGTTGGAAGGGGGCAGAACCTGGGGCACGCGCGGCGTGCCGCGGACATACGACGAGCCACCGGAGGAACTTGAACCCCTCCCGCCGCGCCGGAATCGGAGGATGTCAAAGTCCGAACCGGAACCACCACCGGCGCCGCCGGCGGGGTCAGGCGGGGGCGGACTTCCTGAACCACCACCATTCGAGCCACCACCTTGCGGCGGGGGTGGGGGTGGGGGCGATCCACCACCACCGTTTTCAGGGTCGGGCGGCGGAGGAGGCGGAGGCGATCCGCCGCCGCCGTTTTCGGGGTCGGGCGGGGGTGGGGGTGGAGGCGGAGGCGATCCACCACCACCGTTTTCAGGGTCGGGCGGAGGAGGAGGCGGAGGTGATCCGCCGCCGCCCTCGGGATCAGGCGGAGGTGGGGGCGGGGGCGGAGGCGAACCGCCGCCGCCCTCAGGATCAGGCGGGGGTGGGGGCGGGGGCGGGGGTGATCCACCTCCACCACCTTCGGGCGGAGGGGGCGGCGGAGGCGGATTCCGCAGCGCCTCAAGTTCCGCGTTGAACTCGTGCCACACCGGGAACAGTGTGTCGTTGTAGTAGCCCTGCGCCCGGCTCAACTCCGTAAGGGTGGGAATCCAGCCCCAGATCACCGCGCCGTTCGCGCCAAACTCCTGCGCGTGCCGGAACATGTTCGTCACGTTGTAGTCGTTCAGGAACACGGTTCCCGTGGTCGGGGACCCGTCGTGGTAGTAGTACCAGAGGTACGGATAGACCGGCTTGTCGCCTGCATAGCGCCGGGCCTCCGCCATCCCCCGCTCCCAGTATGTTCTGAAGGTCTCCGCCGAGTCCGTTCGCGTATGGCGGGTCGGATTGGCCACCGTCACGTACGCCGTGTAAAAACTCGGAAAGTACGCATCTACCTCCGGGTGGAGCCACGCGAGTTCCTCGTCATTGACCCGCGGCAGCTCCGCTCGTCGATCCGAGAACGGCGGGAAATCCAGCGTGTTGGTCAGGTAGTTGTTGTTCGGCAGGTTGTAGAAGCCCCAGGTGACGTTGGGACGCAGCCGCTTGCACTCGCGGATCGTCCGAACGTACAACTCTCTGCCCGCCTCAATCCATGTTCGCGCGAAGACCTGTTCCTGCTCGTCCAACGTCTGGCCGGCGAGCAACTCCGGATGATTCTGGCGGATGTGGTCCCGCCAGTCGTCGATGAAGTCTCCATCCATTGCCGTCGGCCCCAAAGACGACGGCGTGTTCCAGTGGTTCGTCCAGAACGGCATCCACTTCTCGTAGTCGATTACCGCGATGCCCGACCAGTTCGGGTCCGGGATTTTCAGGTAGTGCCCAACACCCGCGGCCAGAGACGCGACGTGCATCTGGAGAAACGCCTCTCTTCCCCCGGGCCATGTCTCCATGATGTGCGGGCCCTGCATGGGATACGCACCGAGGAAACCCTGGTCCAGGATGACCATGTTCTGGTGAATCGAGGGTTCCGTGATTTGCGGGCCACTCGGCGCGGCAACCTGCACGTTCCAGTACACGTCAAAGGGCGCCGGCACGTCCGGAGCCTGGCCAAGGGCCTGTGAACTGCCCGCGAGCACGAGAAGCAGCAGCGCCCGCTTCGGCATTGCGTAATGGAGCCGATCCGCGATCATGTGGTTCCTCCCTCGGTCACCCGACTGGTCGCACACAGCATCGGATGTCCCCGCCCGCGCGGTCACCCCGCAGCACCAGGAGCCGACCCGAAGGGATCGCTCTGTCACGCTTGTGGGATTCACACTGCCTTTGAGGGCCGCCATGCCGTTTCCGCCGGCCGCGCGTACACGTCCCAAAAACCGGTTAATTCACGCACCGGTACGCGTCGGCCGGCGTATCGGGAGGACGGTTCGGTATTCGGTTCTCGGGCTGACGCCAAAGGGGGGCCCCCGAATGACCGATATCCTCGCTAGCGTTGCCCGGAGTTGCACGCAACGTCGTTTTTGCGCTTGGCCCGTCATTCCGGGCACGGAGGTTCTGGTTCCATGATGGCAGCCCTCGGCTACACGGTCGTGCTGATGCTGGCCATCTCCATGGTCATCTGCTATCGCCGCCCGAGTTTCGCGTTTGTGCTGGTCCTGATCCTCTACCCGCTCAAGCAACTCCAGATGACCTACCTGCCCGTGTTCCTCCAGCATTCCTCGTGGTTCAACTACATCATCTGCGCGGGCGTCGCGATCGCCGCCATTTCAAACATCTCGCGCGACCGCACCGCGCTCATCGGATACTGGAACAAGTTTATCGGCCTCCTTCTGTTCCTCTATTTGTTCGCATGGTTCGCGATCCTGTACAGCCCCTCGCCCGAGTTCGCCTTCGACCGGGCTCGCGACGGCGCCCCCTACTGGGCCATGCAGATGCTCCTTCTTCCGCTGGTGTTCAGCAGCGCCCGCGACATCGAGAAGGTCTTCATGCCCTTTCTTATCCTGGGCTCCGTCGTCATCGTGCTTTTCCTCACCAACCCCGGCTCCTCCTTTCTGAATGGACGCCTCACCCTCCAGATCGGGTACTTCGAGGGCGTCCAGGACTACCGCGGTAACCCTCTCGCCACCGCCCAGATGGGCGGCACCCTCGCCGTCGTGGCCGCGCTCATGCGCCCCAACCGCGCCGCCATGATCTGGAACCTCATCCGGCTCGGCGCCGTCTTCCTGGGCCTGGGCATCGCCATCGCCGCGGGATCGCGCGGCCAACTCATCCTCGCGATGCTCACGATCGCGCTCTTCTGGCCCCTCGCCCGGCGCGTCCACAACGTGAAGCAGTTCTTTGCCACAGTTGTCGGCATGGGCGCCATTGCCGGTGTTTCCCTTGTCGCCCTCCGGTTCTTCATGGGGCAAAACGTAGAGCAGAGCCAGCGGTGGGACCCTTCCCACCAGGTGGAGACCGTGCTCGAACGCGCCCGGGCCGCCTCCCGCCTGTTGGAGGAACTCGCGAACCAGCCCGCCAAGTGGCTCTTCGGCCTGGGCACCAACGCCTACAGCGCCATCTCCGGCGAGAAGCACAGTTACGCCCACAATCTCTTCGTGGAAATGCTCGGCGAACTCGGGATCCTCGGGCTCACCTGCAGCATCGTCCTCGTGATTTGGGGCTACAAACACTGCAAGGAACTCTGGCTCTATCACCGCGACGCGGGCGCCGAGCGAACCTCCACCGCGGTTCTGATCGCGATGTGCACGTACAACATGCTCCTGACCATGAAGCAGGGCACCTTCGTCAGCATTCCCGATGCCTGGTTCGTCCTGGCGATCGCCTGCAAACTCGTGTACGTCGATCGCGCCGCCTGGCGAGCCTACGACCCGGCCCTTCTGGTCTCCGATTCGATCACGCATTACGGCGAAGAAGATTCCGGCCCCGCCCAGGCCTCGGCCTGACCGGTCAGAGCACGCCCGTACTCTTGAGCGCGTCGCGCAGCCCCCGAACCGGATCGCTCGCCTCGCGGGCGTGCCGACTGACCTGCACCGACGCCGCCTTCATCGACTCCAGCCGGCCCGGCTCGGTTACGCTCAGCATCGCCTCCATCAGCGCTCGCCGGTCGTTGGGGGGAACGATCCTGGCGTTCAGCCCGTCGTGCGCCACTTCCGGCACCGCGCCCACCACGCTGGTCGTTATGATCGCCAACCCCGCCGCCGCCGCCTCCAGCAGCACCACCCCCCACGGCTCCCAGTTCGCGGGATGCACAAACACATCGCACGACCTGTAGAACGCATTGACCGCCTCCTGCCGATCGTAAAACCCGGCAAACGTCACGCGCGACGCCAACGTGGTGGGCACCCGCGCTTCCAGTTCCCGGCGAAGCGGTCCGGTCCCGACGATGACCAGGTCAAATTCCGGACGCTTCCGGGCGATCGCCGAGAACGCGTCGATCGCCTGGTCCACCGCCTTGACAGGCACGAGCCGTGCGCAGATGAGCATCCGCCGCCGCCCCGGATCCCACCGGTTCTTGGCGGCGATCTCATCGATGATCGCCCGCGGGGTCCGATCGATCAGTTCATAGTCCGGTTCCACGGGCACCCGGAACATCCGCTCCGCCCGCGCCCCGTACCGCGCCCAGTACCGCTCGCCGTTGGTGCCGCAGATCAGCAGCGCATCGGAGATCCTCGCCACGCGCTTGACCGCCACGTCCTTGACCACCCGCCGAAGCCCGCCGGCCGTGTCCGCGTGCACGTTGCTGTCCGACCACAGCAGCACCGGGATGCCCCGCCGACGGCACCACAGGTGACACCTCAGCATCGCCGGGTACGCGTACCCGCAGATCACCGCGGCGTCCGGACGCGACCGCTCCATCCGCTCGATGATCCGCCCTCCCGTTCGATAGTCGCCGATAAAATAGTCCACCGTCCCGAACATGCTCTCCGCCACCGCGTCGGGAAACGTGACCACCCCGATATCCGGCATGTCCTTGTAGATCCACGGATTCCGAGACGTATCCCACGTCACGTACGTGTCGATCTCGATGTTCGGGATCTCGTGCTTGAACCGCAGGTGCGCCTGCACCCGGTACGGCGTCAGCGTGTTCACGATGATCGCGACCCGCCTGCGACGCGTCGGCACATCGGTCGGAACGGCATCGGTGTTGACGGTGGCAACAGTCATCAGTCAGCCGCGAACGGGTCGTTCCCCCCGACTCGATCCTCTCATCCGAGCGCGAACGGGATGATAATGCGATTCCCTCGTAGAAGAAAGCGCGCCGCCCCTGCGCGCCAGTCAACCCACCATCGGGCGGGCGCTCACCCGCTCGCCCTCTCCCGCCACGATCGTCCATTCCGGCACGTCCCGGTACGCGTTCGCCCGCGCGGCCACGATCGCCCCCTCCCCCACCCGAACCCCGGGCCCCACGTACGCATCCGCCGCGATCCACGAATCGTCCCCGATCACTATCGGCTCCGCGACCAGCCCGAACCGGGTATCTCCGGCTTCGTGGCCCCCGGAGCACACGTGCGCGTACTGGCTGATGGTGCAGAACTTCCCGATCCGGATCGGGGCGTGCGCCACCAGCATCGCCCCATCCCCCACCGCCGATTCCTCACCGATCTCCAGGTTCCAGGGCGCCCAGATCCGGGCGCTTCCCCGCAGCCGGGCCGTCCTGTGCACCGACGCCCCGAACAGCCGCAGGATCGCCCGCCGCACGCCGTACCAGTTGTGGAACGTCAGCCGGTACAGCCGCGTTCCCAGAACACTCCACAGCCACGCCCGCCAGGGACCCGCCGCCGGGCTGGTCGCCACCATCGGCCGGGCGGGCGCCGGGTCCAGCGGCAGAACGGGTTGGATCGCGGTTCTGCTCAGGGCACCGCTCCCACGGCGTCGCGAATTTCGCGCCGCCGCAACGGCCGGGCCGGGTTACCGACGTGAATCCACTCCGGCTCCAGGTTGCGATACGCGCTCGACCTTGCCCCCAGCACCGCCAGCCGCCCGACAATCACGTTGGGCCCTACGAACGCATCCGCCCCGATCCACGCGTCCGGGCCGATCTCGATCGGGTCCCGCAACAGCGGAAACGCACGGGTCGTGTAGTCATGTGTGCCCGCGCACAGGTGTGCGAGTTGACTCACCACCGCACGGTCCCCGATCCGAATCGGGCCCAGCGCGTACAGGATCGCCCCATCTCCCACCATCACGCCGTCGCCGATCTCCAGATTCCAGGGAATCTCGATGTGCGACGTCGGCCGGATCTTGGTCCCCCGTCCCACCTTCGCCCCGAACATCCGCAGAAGCATCGCACGGAACCCGTACCAGTTGTGGAACGACAACCGGAACATCGGCGCGCCCACGAGCATCCACATCGCCCGCACGATCTTCTGCTTTGTCGTCCAGCCGCTGGGCGCCGGCACCACCGTCCGGGCGGGATCGGCCGTCGTCCAGTCCGCCGGCACGGGCGTGGGGCCGCGCTGGCGCGCCGCCATCGGCGGCGCGGGCTTCGCCGGCGCTACCGGCCCGCCCGCGGGCGCGCGCCGCAACATCTCCACCTTCAGGTCGATCATCCGCTCGTACGCCGCCAGCAGCCGCGCATACGTCAACCCCGGCCGACCCTCGAGCACCGCTCCCATCGCGAACATCGTGTGCAGCCAGCGCAACATCGGCCGCAGCGGCAGCCTTCCCGCCACTCGCTTCAGGGCGCGCCGGCGCGTCACGCGATCGGACGCGAACAGTTCGCCCACCCCCGCCGGCCGGGCGTCTTCCGACACGATCTGCCTGGCCTCCAGCGTGCTGTACCGGTTGTGCCGCTCGAACCAGTCGTCCAGCCCCTTGGAGAAGTTGTGGTGCAGGTACGGCGCGTCCAGCGTTCCCAGCGTCCCCGCGGTGCTCTCCCGCTGCCCGTGTCCGTGATCCGCAAACCGCATGCGGGCCTTGTGAAAGAACCGCATCTGGTACGTCGGATACCCGCTCGCCCGCCGGATCCAACTGCCCATCAGGATCATCTGGTTGGGTACATAGAAACCCGCGTGCGCCGGGCTTTCCTCCAGCATCCCGGCCAACGCCCGGACCAGTTCCGGCGTGAATCGCTCGTCGGCGTCGAGGTGAAAGACCCACTCATGCCGCAGCGGGATGTGGTCGATCGCCCAGTTGCGCTGCGCGCCGAACGACTCGAAGGGGTTGACGTGCCACCCTACCCCCGCCGCCTTCGCGATCGCTTCCGTGCTATCCGCCGACCCCGAGTCCAGCACGTGCACGTCATCCGACCACCCGCAACTCTCCAGGCACTCCGCGAGGTTGATCTCCTCGTTGAGCGTCAGGACAATCACCGACACCGGCGGGTGCGGCCCTGTCCACGAGCGAGTAATGGCCGCGAGTGGTCTTGGCATGTGCGTGTGATCGGCCGCGGCCGCCCGGCGCCTCCACCCACGGAGCAATAGAAACCCGCCATCCGACATACTCTAGTCGGTCGGCCTTGGGGACTGTTCGCCGCTTGTGCTCAAGTCCCACGGTGTTATTGGCCGTATATGACGAAACCGATGCCGTCCAGCTCCCAGGTACCCCCCGCGTCCGTCGCGAACTCGCCGGTGACGATTCTCAACCAGTACTACGTCCCCGACATGGCCTCAACGGGCCACCTCCTGCACGAACTCGCCGAAGGCCTCGTGGAACTGGGCTTCGATGTCACCGTGCTCACCGGCCGCCCCAGTTACGGGCCCCGTGAAACCTGGCAAAAGGTCCGACTCCGCGAGATTCGCGACCACGTTCGCGTCAACCGGATCATGTCCACCCGCTTCAGCAAGGACCGCCTGCTCGGCCGCCTCCTCAACTCCGCGACCTTCCTCATCCCCCTCACCCTTCGGGTCCTGTTCACCAGCCGCGAAAACTCCTCGTACCTGTACACCACCAATCCTCCGTTCCTGGGCATCGTCGGCGCCATGGTTTCCCTGGTCCGCCGCCATCGATACGTCCTGCTCCTCCACGACGCCTACCCCGAAATGGCCGTGTGGGTCGGAAAGATCCGCGCCGGCGGCTTCATCGAACGCCTCTGGCACTCCCTCAACCGTTTCACCTACCGAAGGGCCCAGCAGACCATCGTCCTCTGCGACGCGGCCAAGAAACTCGTCTGCGATACCTACGGAATCGACCCCCAGCGCGTCCACCCCATCGCCAACTGGGCCGACGGTGAGGAACTCAAGCCCAAGCCCAAGGCCCAGAGCGCTTTCGCCCTCAAGCACGGACTGGTCGGCCCCTTCACCGTCCTCTATTCCGGCAACCTCGGCCTCTACTACGAGTTCGAGACCATGCTCGACGCCGCCGAGCGACTGCTCAACGAGAACTTCCGCCTCGTCTTCATCGGCGCCGGCGGACGACGCGACTGGATTGCCGAGCAGATCGCCAAACGCAAACTCACCAACACTCTCCTGCTCCCGTATCAGCCCCGCGAAGTTCTCCCCGACTCCCTTACCGCCTGCGACGCGGCCCTCGCCACCATCGCCAAGGGCATCGAGGGAATCTCCTTCCCCTCCAAGTTCTACACCTCCCTGGCCGTAGGACGGCCCATCCTCGCCCTCGCCGAGCCGCATTCCGAACTCCGCCGCGTCGTCGAACAAGGCGACGTCGGCACTTGGTTCTGCGTCGGAGACCCCGACGGTCTGGCCGATGGCATCCGCGCCATGATGCTCGACCGCGAGCGCATGGAACGCCAGGGCTGCAACGCCCGCCGCCTCTTCGAGAATCACTACACCCGGCACCACGCGGCCCGCCAGTACGCCGAAGTCCTGCTCATGGCCACCGGCCGGCCGACCCCGGCCGAGATCGCCGGCTCGCTCCAGACCGGCCGCGCGTGAACCTACGCCGGAACCGGCATCGCCCCGACCTCCGCCGGGGGAAGGTTCCACACGGCCTTCTGGGCCCGCCCCTCGGCGAGGTACCACTTCACCATCCGGTCGATCCCCTCGCGTAGCGTCACCCGCGGCTTAAAACCCGTCGCCAGCAACTTGTCCGCCTCAAACTTGGTCTGCGTGCACAGTTTCTTGATCCGCGCGGAGGAAATCGGCAGGTTCTTGCCCGTCGCCTTGATTACCAGGTCGAACGGCAGGGCCGCGGCGCACGCCAGCCCCAGCGGGATGTGCATCCGCGGAGCCTGGCGCCCCAGCGACACATACACCTGCTCCACGATCTCCCGGCTCGACAGGTCCGGCTTGTCGATGTAGTTGTACGGGTCGAACGCCGGCCGCCCCGGCAGACTCCACACGTGCATCGTCGCCTCGACGATGTTCTCCACGTACGACAGGCTCTTGATGTTGCTCCCGTCCCCCACCGACACAAACCGCCCCCGGTCGATCTGCCGGATCAGCGTGTACATGTTCGCGAAGTTGCGCGGCCCGAACGTCACCGTCGGTCGGATCACCAGGCACGACCGCCCCTCCCCCCGCGAAGCCCACGCCTCCCACACCCGCTCCCCCGCGAGTTTCGACTTGCCGTACGGGTTGAAGGGCTCCGGGCGGGTGTCTTCGTGTCGAGGCTCGGGCGCATCGCCGTAGATCGCCACCGTCGAGTAGAAGCAGACCCGCCGAACCCCGAGCCCGTCGGCCACGTCCCCGATGACCTTGGCGCTCCCCTCGTTCACCGAAAAGAAGGTCGGTTCCGCGATGCCGAAGTCGTGGTGCGCCGCCGCCAGGTGCAGCACCGCGTCGCACCCGCGCATCGCCTGCTCCACCGCGCCCCGGTCCCGCACATCTCCCTGCACGTACGCCGAGGGCGCATGGTTCCAGGTCGGCTTCACCAGATCGAGGATGGTCGTCTGGTGGCCCCCGTACGCCCCACTCCCGGTGAGCAACTCGTGGAAGTAGCGGCCGATGAAGCCCGACCCGCCTGTAACCAGGATCCGCACGATCAGAACCTCCTGACGATTCTTCCCCCCGGTGCAAAAACTATGGTACGTCCGCGCCCGGCGGGCGTTCGACGTGTTCCACGCTCGGCTATCGATTATCGGCTGTTTCCGATTCTGGCTTTCGCCGCGCATTCCACGGGGGGTAGACGCGCTTACGTCGCGCCCAGAAGGGACAGGGCCGTCTTGGCCATCAGTTCGCCCGCCAGTTGAGTCGTGAACAACGCCGCCTGCTGCATGACCTGGGCCCGAACCAGGTTCGCCGTTTCCTGCCCAAAGTCCGCGTCCTCGATCTCGGATCGTGCGCTCGATATCCCCTCGAGTTCCGCCAGCGAAACCCGCCGATCGACGTCCAGGTCCTTCATCCGGATCCCGATGCCCGCCCTTACTCCGGAAACCGAACTGATCGCGGCCTTCACCGTCCTCTGTGCCTCTTCCATGTCCCCGTGGAGCAGATCGAACTCGCCCCCGGACATCAGGTCGGCCAGCGATCTGGTCACATGCTCAATCTTGCCATCCGGCCCTTTCACCGTCGTGAAGTACACACCCAGTTGGTGCGAGTGCGAGCCTTCCATCAGGCGATTCCCGTTGAACTCCGCGGTGTCCGCCAGGCGATTGATCGTCTTAAGGATGCTGTCCACCTCGTCCTGGTGGGCTTGGAGTTCATCTTCCGTCAGCACATCCTTGTTCGCCGCGGCGACGACGTGCTCCTGCAGTTCCACCAACAGGTCCGCGACCACGCTGTGGGCGCCCTCTTTCGCGCCCAGGAACGCCGACTCCCGCTCGATGCCCTGCAACTGCGACCTGAGTTTGGCCTCCTGCACCTTGAGGTCCGTCACCGTCATGGCGCCCGAAGGATCGTCCGACGCCCGGTTCAGTTTCTTCCCGGTCGCCAGCCGCTCCATCGCGGTATTCGACTCGCGCGTGGCCCGCGCCAACGCGCCGCGCGCGATCAGGCTCAGGAAGTTGGTTTGGACGCCGATGAATCGCACATCACCGGCATCGGACCAAACCTGTCCGAAATTCACGCCGGTCTCAAGTTATCGGAAACTCTCGCCCGCGAATCGAAGCGTGGTCCGGATAAGCCGCTCGGCCTGGCGTGGGTTTGCACCGCCTGACGCATCGCCAGACGCCCCGGATCAACTCGCCTCCGCCCTTCACCGCTCGCCCCCGGGCTTGCGCACCAGGCAGTACAACTCCAGCAGCAAGTCCGGCCGCCGGAACTTCGTCCGCTTCCAGTTCATCAGGTGCAGGAACGGCTTCAGCGGCCCCGGAAAGTACGGCGCCGGGCCGCCGAACTCCACAAAGGCAAACCGCGGCTCCTCGAACCCGCACGCCCGGCACATCCGGCTGATCACTTTCGCGTGGTTGCACCGGTACTGCACCGGGTAGTGATAGTCCTCGATCACCTCCGAGCGCCGTACCACCTTCAACACCGCCTCGTCGATCCGCAACTTCTTCATCGTGCTCGCGATCCGCACGAAGTAGTGCTTCGCGTTCATCGTCATGAACAGGTACTCGCCACCGGGCGCCAACTTCCTGTACACCGCCCGCAGAAACTCCTCCGGCTGCGCCACGTGCTCCATCACCAGGCACGAGTACGCCAGATCGAAGTAGTCGTCCGGCAGATCCGCCGTCTCCATCAACGCGTGCTGGTAGTGCGTCACGTGCGCGGGCTGCGGTATCTTCTCGTCCGGCTCCAATCCCCACAACTCCTCAGCCTCCTCCCGGATCCGCATCGGAGCCGCCCGGCTCTGCGCTATCCCCGTTCCGCACCCGATGTCCAGCACCTTCCGCGGCCTCTTCCTCCCGCGCAACAGCCCCACCGCCACGTCCGCGTACAACGCCACCCGGTCCGTCGGCAGCCGCCAGTTGTACGAAGACTCGAGCACGTCAAAGGTCGTCGGCGTGTTCATGCCCGACCCCCGTTCGCCCGGTACCACGCGATCGTCCTCCGCAGCCCTTCCTCGAACGTCATCTGCGCCTTCCAGCCCAGCAGCCGCGCCGCCTTCTCCACGCTCAACTGCCGCCGCGGCTGCCCGTCGGGCTTGGTCGGGTCCCACACGATCCTCCCCTCGAACCCCGTCAACTTCACGATCAACTCCACCAGGTCCTTGATCTTGATCTCAAACCCCGCGCCCAGGTTGATCGGCGTGGGATCCCCCATTACCTCCGCCGCCCGCACGATCCCCTCCGCCGCGTCGTCCACGTACAGAAACTCGCGGCTGGCCGCGCCCGTCCCCCAGCACACGATCTCCTGGTCACCCCGCGCTTGCGCCTCCACGCACTTGCGGATCAGCGCCGGGATCACGTGGCTTGATTCCAGGTCGAAGTTGTCCCACGGCCCGTACAGGTTCACCGGCAGCACGTACGCCGACCGCATCGCGTACTGGATCCGGTACGCGTCCAGCATCTGCCACGCCGCCTTCTTCGCCACCCCGTACGGCGCGTTGGTCTCTTCGGGGTATCCGTTCCACAGGTCGTCTTCCTTGAACGGCACCGGCGTGAACTTGGGGTACGCGCAGATCGTCCCGACCTGCACGAACTTCCCCCCCCGCTCGATCAACCCGTCCAGCCGCCCCTGCTCGATCAGGTGCAGGGCCATCGCCATGTTCGCGTAGAAATACCGTCCGGGGTTCGCGCGGTTGGCCCCGATCCCGCCCACCTCCGCCGCGAGATGGATCACCAAATCTGCCTTCGCGTTGGCGAACGCGGTTCGGTACAGCCGCTGCACGTTTGCCATATCCGTGAGGTCAAAGTCGCGCCGGCGCGGGATGAAGATGTTCCCGTCGCTCACACCCCGCGCCCTCAGGTGCTCCACGATGTGGCGCCCCAGAAAACCCGCGCCGCCCGTCAGGATGATCCGCTTTCCTGTGAGTTGATCGTGCATGATCGATTGTATTCTGTTTGGTCAAACCGTCCCGCGACACCGAGAAGAATCGCTCCCCGAACATTCGGACAGGCCGCCCCCATACTCAAGGATTTCCGCGCGGCCGGCCTGACTCACGCCCGCCTGAACACCCCAATCACGCCGACGTAGACAGATCGCCGATTACGGACCATTCCATGACCGACGCCCCGCGGGTTCCGCCCCAGCCAACTCCAAGCCCGGTTCCCGCGCTGGGTCGCTCCGTGATGCACGGCTCGTTCTGGATGCTCATCAACACCGTCGCCACGCGGTTCCTCAGCCTCGCCAACAGCATCGTCCTCGGTCGCCTCCTCGGCAACAACGCCTGGGGAACCTACGCGATCGCCATCGCCGCTTCCTCCGTCGCCGCCGCGTTCCGCGACGGAGGCATGCGCCAGTTGCTCCTTCAGCGCCAGCGCGAATACGAAACCCTGGTTGGCCCGGTTTTCTGGATCGCGCTGCTCTGCAACTCCGCCTGCGCCCTTCTGCTCGCCCTGACCGCGCCCCTCATCGCTTCCTACTCCCAGAACCCCGAGACCGCGACGCTGGTCTGGGTCATCGCCACGAGCCTCCCCATCAGCACCCCCGGCATCATCCTCCAGGCCAAACTCTCCATCGACATGCGCTTCAAGGCCATATCGAACATCCAGACTGTCAGCGGGACCATCCGCTTCGGCGGCGCCATCCTCCTGGCGGTCCTTGGCTTTGGCGCGGTCTCCTTCGTGCTCCCGCTGCTCGGCTGCGCCGTGGCCGAGTGGGCGATGGGCTGGTGGCTCTGCCGTGACCACCTCTGGAACCGCGCGCCCCGCACCAACCTCTGGCTCACGCTCTTCAAGTCCTCGTGGTGGCTCATGGCCGGCGCCCTGGGCACCTCCCTGCTCTACCTCGGCGGCAACCTCGTCATGAAGGCCTTCGTGCCCCTCGGCGTCGTCGGCGCCTACTTCTTCGCCTACTCCATCATCGGCCAGGTCTGGATCATCGTCTCGGCCAACCTCAACGCCGTCTTCCTCTCCGCCATGGCCAAGATCGCCGGCGAACCCGCCCGCCTCGCCGCCGCGGCCCCGCGCGCCCTCCGGCAGACCATGCTCCTCGCCGGCCCCATGGCCGCGGGCCTCGCCGTCACCTTCCCCGCTCTCGAAACGCTCTTCTGGGACGGCCACAAGGCCGACTCGGTCAACGCCGTCCTCGTCCAGGGCATCTTCTACCCCGTCACCATTCTCATCATCGTCCCGCTCTCCGTTCAGCAGTCTCGGGGCCGCTTCCGATCATGGGCTATCGGCCTGCTGGGAACCTCCATCTGCGGCCTCATCGCCGCCGCGATCGGCGCCCATTTGCACGGCACTCCCGAAGGCGTTGCCGGCTGGTCAAGCGGCGTGGGCGCACTCGTCGCCCTCGCCTACTCCATCGTCGTCTTGCGCCGCATCGGCGTCTCCGCGCGAACCACCCTCGCCGCCGGCCTCCCCGGCTGGCTCGTTTCCACCGCCTGCGGCCTGCTCGCCTGGTGGATCGACTCCCGCCTCGCCGGCCAACACATCGCCCCGGCGTTGGTACCCGCGGCCTGGCAACCCCAGGCCGCGGCCGTCATCCGCTTCCTCGTCGTCGGCTGCGTGTACAGCGCCGCCTTCGCGCTCGCAGTCCGCTTCCTTCTCCCCTCGCACCTCCGCGAAACCCTCGCCGCCCTCCCCGTGCGACTGCGCGCACTCATCGAGCGCATGCTCCGCATTCGGAGCGCCAAAGCGTGAACCCGTCCCTCGCCCGAGCGCGGAACCGCGCCGCGCTCTGGTCCGGGCGCGCCGCCATGCTGATCGCCGCGATCGCGATCGGCCTCTGGATCGCGGGCCTGACCCTCAACGACCGCTGGCACTGGTCGCAGTACTTCGCGTGGATCCCCCCATGGATCCTTCTGCTTACCGCCGCCGCGTCGTGCGCCGCCCGCGCCGCTCTCGAACGCGCCCGCCCTCCCGCCCCTCGTCACGCCCTGAAATACTGGGCCGCCTGCGCTGCCCTCGTCCTGTTCATCGTGTTTGCCGAGTGGCGCTGGTACCGCCTGCTCATCCCCGCCTCGCCCGCCAAGGACGCCGTCCGCGTGATCGCCTGGAATCCAGCCTGGGCCCGGATGTCCGCCTTCCACGAACGTGTGCTCGAACTCAAGCCCGACATCGCCATGTTTGCCAACCCCAACCAGACCGCAGACTGGATCCAACTCCGCCAGGGAATGGCCGAGAAGACGTACGCCCTCCGACAGGGAACCCTCGTCGTCGTCAGCCGGTTTCCCATCCGCCGCTTCGGCTGGGCCTCCCTGGGCATCGCCCCCGAACCCGGCCGCCCTTCTTGGTGGCCCATGCCGCGCGGCTCCTACCAGGGCGGCGAGGCTCTATTCCTGGAACTCGACGCTCCGGGCTGGGAAAACGGTCTCATCATCTGGTTCATCGACCTCCCATCCGACCCCTGGATGGCTCGTCGGCGCATGCTGGGAGAGGCCGCGGCCTCTATCGCCGCTTTCCGCGGCCCCATCCTCCGCCGCGACGACCAGGGACTGGATACCCCCGACACCACGCTCAAGTGGGGTCGGCCCCCGCCGGGCGGGTTCACCGGCGACCAGCCCGCGACCGGGTTCCCCAGCCCCGATCTCGTCGTCGGCGACTTCAACACCCCGCGCGGCAGCCGCTCGATCTCTTTCCTCGCCCCCGGCCTTACCCACGCCTGGTCGCAAGCCGGCACCGGTCCCATCGGCACCTTCCCCCGAACCCTGCCCCTCCTCCACATCGATCAGGCCCTCCTGGGCCCGCGCGCCCGCGCTATCAACTACAACACCGCCGACCTCGGAGCCGCGCGCCACACGGCGCAAGTCATCGACCTCGCCCCGGCAAAATGACCATTCCCTGGTTTCCTATTCGGCTCGTCATTTGCCAACTACTGATCATGCCCGCGGCGGTCCGTCAGTTTGTGCCCCGCATCCCGCAGGGTCTTCTCGCGCTTCGCCAGTTCCAGGTCGTGATCCACCATCATCTTCACCAACTGGTCGAAACTCGTCGATGGGCTCCACCCCAGCCTTGCCTTGGCCTTCGAGTAGTCCCCCAGCAGCAGATCCACCTCGGTCGGCCGCAGGTACCGCGGGTCGAACGCGACGTGGTCCCGGTGATCCAACCCCGCGTGCGCAAAGGCCTTCTCCGCGAACTCACGCACCGACCACGTCTGGTTCGTCGCGATCACGTAGTCGTCGGGTTTGTCCTGCTGGAGCATCATCCACATCGCCTTCACGTAGTCACCCGCGAACCCCCAGTCGCGCTTGCTGTCCAAGTTGCCCAGGTGCACCTTGTCCTGCAGGCCCATCTTGATCCGCCCCACCGCCCGCGTGATCTTGCGCGTAACGAAAGTCTCGCCCCGCCGCGGCGACTCGTGGTTGAACAGGATCCCGCACGAGGCGTGCAGGTCGTAACTCTCCCGGTAGTTCACCGTCGCCCAGTGGGCCATCACCTTCCCGCACGCGTACGGGCTGCGCGGATAGAACGGCGTCGTCTCCTTCTGCGGCGTCTCCATCACCTTCCCGTACTGCTCCGAACTTGACGCCTGGTAGAACCGCACCTGCTGCCCGCTCTCCTGCTGGAACTCCCGGATCGCCTCCAGCACCCGCAGCGCCCCCATCGCCACCGTGTCCGCCGTGAACAGCGGCATGTCGAAGGACACGCGCACGTGCGACTGCGCGCCCAGGTTGTACACCTCGTGCGGCCGCACCTTGCGCATCAGGTCCGCGATGCTGCTGGGGTCGCACAGGTCGCCGTAATGCAACTTCAACTTCGCGTGCGGCAGGTGCGGGTCCTGGTAGATCGGGTCGATCCGCGCCGTATTGAACGACGACGAGCGCCGGATGATCCCGTGGACCTCGTACCCCTTGCTCAGCAGAAGTTCCGCCAGGTACGAGCCGTCCTGGCCCGTGATCCCCGTGACGAGTGCGCGACGTGAAGTGGTGGTCATGCGTTCTGGTTCCTGGGTGAAGCGACTACGCCCGTCCCCGGGCCTCGGTTCTCGGACGACCCTCTCGGTCTCGGGCCGCTCCGGGTGTTTTCGGCCATCGTAGGGTTCCGTTTGAGCCCGACCTCACGGCGTCTTCACCGGCGGGGGCGCCTGCCCCGGCGCCACATCGCCCGTCACCGGCGTCATCACCGTCTTCTCGCTCCGCAGGGCGCCAAGGTTTACCGCCGCCAACACCAACCCCGCCGCCACCGGCGGAATCCAGTGCCGCCATGACCACCGCCCCCCCGCGATCCTCGCGCCCGCGTACGCCAGCACGATCAGCACCAGCGGCTCGATGTACCGCTGCCACAACTGCGCGTTCGCGCACTGCGCGGCCGTGAGCCCCGCGATCGCCGCGATCAGCACCAGCCGCTCCCGCAACTCCACCCGCCGCAGCACCGACACCAGCACCACGCCTCCCGCCACCGCCAGCCCGACGATCACCGGCGACACGCGTCCCGCGATGACGAACTCCGGCCGCGCCACCGCCCACAGCCCGCCGAATCTCCCTCCCGAAACACTCATCGACGTTGGCACCGCCAGCGCCACCGTCAGCGACACCCCCGCCGCGCCCAGCACCCACCCCCGCGCCTCGCGCCACGCCAACACCAGCGACTCCCACGCCACCCCCGCGTACACCACGCCGAACGCGCCGAACACCGCCAGCACGAACGCCGGCGTCGAAGCGTTCGCCCCAGTCGCATGCAGCCCCACAAACCGAGGCGGCGTCAGACCACCCCACAACCGCCAGAACCACCACAGCAACACCAGCGCCGGCACCGTCGCCAGCCCCGCGACCACTCCTCCCCCGAAGGGGGAGGCGCCGAGTCTTCGAGGCGGAGGGGGAGATTCGCGCCCGACCCTCGAAGGGGCCAGCCACCCCGCCATCCACACACACCCCGCCGCCCACACGTGACTCTGCCTCACAAACACCAGCGCCGCCATCACCAGCCCCGCCGCCGCCCAGCCCACCCACCCCCGCGGCCCGCGCAACGCCAGCATCAACACCGCCAGCACCCCCAACCAACCCAAATTGTCCGGCAGTAGCCACGCCCCAGACTGCGCCACATACATCGAGCACGCCAGCGGCAACCCCAGCACCACCGCCCGCCAAGGCGTCGTCAATCTCCCGATCCACCAGCCCAGCACCGCCACAAAGCCCGCCCCGATCAACGCCGAAGTCCACTGCAAAACCGCCACGCTATCCGACACAAACCGGCCCACCGTCGCCAGCACCACGTGATACCCCGGCGTCGTCGCCGAGGCGTAATCGCTGAAATCAAACCGCGGCCACTCCAGAATGAACTGGCGGATCGCAACCTCGTGGTACACTCGCTGGTCGGAAAACACCCGCTGCGGAATCCGGCCCGAGACGATCAACGGCCCCACCGCCGCCAGGAATACCAGCACCAGCGCCCCGGCAACGAGGCCGGGACGCCGCGGAGTTGTTGTGGATGGCGTTACATCCATGGCGGTTCGTGAACAGACCAGCGTACCTCATCGGTCCGCGCGGCGTTGCCCTCTCCTTCGATTCCTGCCCCTCGTTCTGCACCTGGCCCTCTCCATCCCCGCCGCGGCCCAGGGCCCCCGCCTGATCTCCGAGTCTGATTACGCTCAGCGCCTCCGCGGGTTCTGGCTCGCCCAGTGCATCGCCAACTGGACCGGCCTCCGCACCGAAGGCGCCCGGCAATCCGCCCCCTTCTACACCGACTCCGACTGGGGCACCGCCTTCGACGGCCGCCAGATCTTCTTCGTCCTCAACCAGAACCCCTGGTGGGCCGACGACGACACCGACATCGAGTACGTCTACCTCCACCTCCTCAACCAACTCCAGTCCCCCCGACTTACCCCCGCCCAGATCGCCGACGGCTGGACCACCCACATCAACCGCTTCATCTGGGTCAGCAACGCCAACGCCCGCACCCTCATCGGCCGCGGCGTGCTCCCGCCCAGCACCGGCCTGGGCTGCGCCAACAACTACCGGCTCATGATCGACGCGCAACTCACCACCGAGTTCTTCGGCCTCTTCAATCCCGGCCGCCCCGACGCCGCGCTCGACATGGCCGACCTCCCCATCCGCACCACCGCCAGCGGTCACGCCGCCCACGCCGCGCAGTTCTACGTCGTCCTCTACAGCCTCGCCTCCCAGGTCGATCCCGCGCTCTCCGGCCGCGACCAGTCCATCTGGCTCGTCCAAAACGCCCGCCCCTTCATCCCCGACTCCTCCAAGGCCGCGGACATCTGCGACACCGTCCTCGCCGACTTCCTCGCCAACCCCGACCCCAACGACTGGGAACGCACCCGCGACCTCGTCTACCAGCGCTACCAACTCAACGACGCGGCCAACGGCTTCGACTACCAGGCCTGGTACGAATCCTCCGTCAACTTCGCCACCGGCCTCATGGCCCTCCTCTACGGCCAGGGCGACCTCCGCCGCACCATCCAGATCGGCACCCTCTCCGGCTGGGACAGCGATAACGGCACCGCCACCATGGGCGGCCTCCTCGGCTTCATGCTCGGCGAGCAAGCCGTCCGCGACGCCTTCCCCGAAGCGAATCTCTCCGAACGCTTCTGGATCACCCGCACCCGCGACAGCCTCCCCGACTACGTCCCGCCATCGGGCGACACGATCGAAGACACCTTCACGCTCATGGCCGAGCGCATGCTCCCCATCTGCCGCCGCTGCATCACCAACTCCGGCGGCCTCATCGACGACCACGCTGCGCAGTGGCTGATCGCCCCCACGCCCACCCAGCCCGCACTCATCCAAAACCCCCTCTCCCGCGAAGACTCTCGCTCACAGAACAACGCCGTCCGCCGCGCGGGCGGAATCGTCTCCGCCGACTCCACGCAGTACGGCACCCCCGGCACCGGCCGCGGCGTGCCCTATCCGTTCTCGGTCCTCGCCAACGGGCGTGAAACCTCCTTCGACGGCCGCGAAGAGGACGACGCCGGCCGCCACCACTTCTCCACCGAACTCGTCCCCGGCCCCGGACCCTCGACCGTAACGCTCACCGTCACCTACGACCGCGCCGCCGCCGTCCACGCCATCCGATTCGTCGAAGGCGATCACCACCACGGCTCGCCCGACGGCGGCTGGGCCGATTCGTTCACCTTCCAGGCCCGCATCAACGGCATCTGGACGCCCGTCCCCGGTGCGTTCGCGCAGCCGCAGGACTCCACGCACCCCTTCGAGATCCTCGACTACAACCTCACCACGCCCACTCTCGCCACAGGCATCCGCGTCACCTGCGCCCAGGGCGGCGCCTCCGGCTTCGTCACCTGCGCCGAACTCGACGCCCTCGGCCCCGCCATCCCCGCGCCCGCCTCCTCCTTCGACCTCAACACCGACTCCGCGCTCACGATCGACGACCTCTACGACTGGGAAGCCGCCCCCTCCGACCTCGACCGCGACGGCGACATCACCCCCGCCGATCGCGCCTACATCTCCCGCGCCGCCCGCTGGTCCGAAACTTCCTCCATCCTCCACGCGCACTACTGAACCCCGCCACACCCACCCATGTACAGGTTCCCGTCCACTCCCACTTGTCCCGGGCCCCGATTCAGGCCGATGATTCCCGGACCAACCATGCCCCCTTCAGGCTCAGAACCCGCCGCGTACGCCTCCATGTCCACTCCCGGCCTGCTCCCATCCCTCCTCCGCCTCGCACGCCCCCACCAGTGGGCCAAGTCCGTCTTCGTCCTCATCGGCCCCCTCTTCGCCTACTCCGACGGAAACCTCAAAGACCCCACCCTCCTCTGGTCCGCCCTCGCCGCCGCAGTCGCCTTCTCCCTGGGCTCCTCCGCCTGCTACGTGATCAACGACATCCTCGACGCGCCCGAAGACCGCACCCACCCGCGCAAGCGCAAACGCCCCATCGCCAGCGGCGCCGTCTCGCTCTCCACCGCCTACGTGTTCGCCGCGCTCCTCGCCCTCGGCACCCTCGCCTCCATCCTGCTCATCGACGCCCCCTTCCGGCTCTGGTCCGGCCTCACCGTCCTGGTCTACATCGCCAACGTCGTCCTCTACTCCTTGTGGCTCAAGCACCGCGTCATCGCCGACGTCGTCTGCCTTTCGATGGGCTTCGTCCTGCGCGTCCTGGGAGGCTGCGCCGCCGTGGGCGTCTCGCCCACCACCTGGCTCCTCAACGTCACGTTCTTCCTCGCCATGTTCCTGGCCTTCGGCAAGCGCCTGGGCGAGCGCCGCTCCATGGGCGAAGAAGCCGCCGTCGCCGCCCGCCGCGTCCAGGCCGGATACACCGACGACCTCCTCCGCCTGGCCGTGATCGCCACCGGCGTGGTCTCGCTGGTCGCCTACGCCACCTACGTCATCAGCCGCGAAGCCGACTTCCACTTCGGCTTCAACCTCCTCTGGCTCACCATCCTCCCCGCCACCTACGGCCTCTTCCGCTGCATCGTCCAACTCGAACGCGGCCAGTTCGACGACCCCACCGAACTCCTCCTCGGCGACCGCCCCTTCCTCGCCAGCGGCCTGATGTTCGCCGCGATCACCGGCGCCCTTCTCTACCTCCACTACGGGCAATACATCCCGCTGTGAGACTTCGCATTCCTGCTCCCTCCCCTTGAGGGGAGGGCCGGGGTGGGGTCGGCGTGACGCCATTCGCGCTTCTACCCTCAAAAACCACGGGAGCGATTCCATGCAGCCCAAAGCCCTCACCATCATCGGCTGGATCCTCACCGCCCTCGTGACCGCGTTCATGGCCTTCAGCGCCATCATGAAGTTCATCAACCCGCCCGAGGTCACCAAGTCTTTCGTCGAGCAGTTCGGCTACCCCGCCAACACGCTCCTCCCCATCGGTATCGCCGAGATCGCCTGCGCCCTGCTCTTCCTCTTCCCCCGCACCGCCGTCCTGGGCGCCATCCTCCTCACCGGTTACCTCGGCGGCGCGATCGCCACCCACGTCCGCGTCGGCGACCCCTTCATCCCGCCCGCCATCGTCGGCGTCGCAGCCTGGCTCGCCCTCTACCTCCGCGAGCCCCGCCTCCGCGCCCTCGCCCCCATCCACAAGCCTCTCCCCAAGCCCTGACCTTTGGCCATTTGGCCGTTTGGCGCTCTGGCCCTTTGGAGTCCCTCCCATGCCCAAGTACACCGACGGCTTCGTCATCCCCATCCCACGCAAGAACCTCCCCGCCTACTGGAAAATGGCCCGCACGGCCTGCAAGGTCTGGATGGACCACGGCGCCCTCGCCTACTTCGAGTGCATCGGCGATGACCTCAAGGCCAAGTGCGGAATCCCCTTCCCCAAACTCGCCAAGACCCGCCCCGGCGAAACAGTCCTCTTCTCCTGGATCGTCTACAAGTCCAAGGCCCACCGCAACGCCGTCAACAAGAAGGTCATGAAAGACCCCCGCCTCGCGGCCATGATGAACATGAAGAACATGCCCTTCGATATGAACCGCATGACCATGGGCGGCTTCAAGGTCGGCGTCGAAGCCTGATCGCAATTCTCCCCGAAGGGGAGAAACGCCGAGTCTTCGAGGCGATGCACAGTCCTCCCCGAAGGGGGAGGTGCCGAGTCTTCGAGGCGGAGGGGGTTCAGGCTACCCACCACCGCTCGCCACCCAACACGCGTCGGCCCTCGCGCGCCCAGCAAAGCGCCTCACTCCGCCACAGCCATCCTCAGCAGCGCGCACCCGCTCCGCATGCCGGCCGCGCGAAGGACGCGCGAGCATTCCGCGCGGACAACCCCGGAATCAGTTGCTTTCCACTGGTGCCCAGCCGCTGCGCGGCCAATCCTCGCACCCGCCCCACAACCCAAGAACCTGACTCCCTCCCTCCCCATTCAGCGCATGGGCAATTGACGTCCATCCCGCGCCCACCTCCACCTCCCCGAGTCCCTCCGATGTCTCTCCCGCACTCCCTCCTCCTCGCTCTCCTCCCCCTCCCCGCCCTCGCACAACCCTGCGGCCAGTGGCAGCCCACCCCCACCCCCAACGTCGGCAACAGCGTCACCCGCCTCACCTCCATCTCCGCCCTCTCCCAAGACGACGCCTGGGCCGCGGGCCTCTGGCGCAACAACCCCACCGGCGAAGGGCCCGTCATCATCCACTGGAACGGCGCGGCCTGGAATCTCGCCGACCTGCCCAGTTCCGCCCACCTCGGCACCTCCCCGCAGGTCCTCGGCGTAGACGCGGCCCCCAACGGCGACGTCTGGTTCGCCGGCTACCTCACCACCACCTATCCCACCAACAACATGCCCCTCGTCCTCCGGTGGCGCAACGGCGGCTGGGACCACGTCGGCACCGTCTCGATGCGCCCTCAGCGCGAGTACCCCTACGGGCCCCGCGGCGGGTTCCTCTACGACGTCGCCGCGCTCGCCCCCAACGACGCCTGGGCCGTGGGCATCGGCGCCGGCTACGGCGACGCCACCTCCTCCTCCGTCCCCCTGGCCGCGCACTGGGACGGCTCCAGTTGGACCGATGTCGAAGTCCCCCTGGTCGCCAACCGCCACCACGAACTCGGCAGCGTTCTCGCGATCTCCTCCGACGATGTCTGGGCCATCGGCGACTATCGCAACATCAGCGGCACGTTCCGCGGCATCACCTACCACTGGGACGGCACACGCTGGTCCCACATCCAGAGCCCCATCGAGGCCGTTTCGCAGAGCGGCCTCGAAGACATCGCGGCCACCGGCCCCAACGACGTCTGGGCCATCGGCGGCTCGGACGCGGGCGTCTTCCTCATGCACTGGGACGGCTCGGCCTGGACCGAAATGCCCCCGCCCCCCAACTCCGGCGGCTCCATCGCCGCGGTCGGCCCCGATGACCTCTGGGTTTCCGGCTGGTCCGGCTACTGGCACTGGGACGGCAGCACCTGGACCGAAGTCCCCACAACGGTCCCCGGTTCGACCTACGTCATCCGCAGCGGCGGAATGGAAGTCATCGGAAACTGCGACCTCTGGGGCGCCGGCTTCTGGACGCTCGAAGACGGCATCACGAGTTTCACTCTCGCCGAAAGGCTGATCGGCGAGCCAACCTGCGACCCCGACGTCAACTGCGACGGCACCGTCAACGGCTTCGACATCGAAGCCACAGAGCAAGCCGTCAACGGCGACTTCTCCAACTTCTGCCTGCCCTCCGCCGACCTCAACGGCGACGGCGCGGAGAACGGCTTCGACATCGAAACCGAGGAACAACGCGTCAACGGCGCGCCCTGCTGACGTGGCACGAACCTCCCGGTTCGTGCCGAACTCCCAACGCGCCCATGCACGGCTCCGCGGCCTCAGGGAGGTTCACCCATCCTTACCGAACAACAGCGTCCTCATCGCATTCCGCAGCCAGTCTGACAGCCCGTAGGGCTCGACCGTTCGTAGCCGGGCGTGAAGCGACGAGTCCGCGAGGATCGCCACGCCCGGAAAGCCCGCCCAATCCCCGCAGCCTAGGGCTGCAGGTACGCACTCACCACCGCTCACCCTGCGCACCGCACGCGAAACCTCCCTGCGCGCAGTCACGGGCAAGGCCACCCCAGCACGCCCAACTCCACCGCCTCCACATCAAACCCGTTCAGCGACCCGTCGCGATTGAAGTCCGCATCGGCCTGACAGAACTCCTGCAAATCGCCGTTCACCGCCTGCTCCATCACCCGAATATCAAGCCCGTCGTCGGCGCCGTCGCAGTTCACGTCCGGGTCGCACAGCGGCGGCGCCGGTGCGATGATCGCGAGTGCGTGGGCGCCGTACGAATCCGCCTCGACAGCAGTGAACGCGAAGCCCTCGGGCGGGACCAGATGTTGGGGGGTGGTGTAGACAATGCCCGATGTGCCAAGCCCGAGTTCCCCGTCGTAATCGGACCCCCATACCCAAAGACTGCCATCTCCAGCCAGCGCGAAGTATGCGTATGCAGAGGCGGCGACCCGCACAATGTCGCTGAGCCCCGGCACGCGCGTTGGAACGAGACTCAGCAGGTCGCCCTCCAGTCTCGTCATACCCCACACGAAAACTTCACCGTTCCGCACGGCCAAACTGCCGCAGCCGCTCGCCGCGATCGCGCTGACGCTATCAAGGCCGATGACCTCCACGGGCACGTTGCGCATCGTCGTCGTCCCGTCGCCAAGCTCGCCACAGCCGTTCCATCCCCACGCGTAGACGCGTCCGTTTCGCAAGGCCAAGTTGTGCCCGCTCCCCGCCGCCACCGCCGAAAACCCGCTCGGCAAGCCGGCGACGGCGACGGGTGCGTACCGCCGTTCAAGTGTCCCGTCACCCAGTTGGCCGTATTGGTTGTCGCCCCAGGCGAATACGACCCCGTTCTGCACGGCCAGGCTGTGCCAGATGCCCGCTCCCGCCGCAGTCACCCCGCTCGATAGCCCGACGACCGGCTGAGGTACGGCGCGGCCCGGACTCCACTGCCCCTCGCCAAGTTGCCCGTAGTTGTTCTCGCCCCACGCGAAGAGGCCGCCATTCTGAATCGCCAGACTATGGGTGTACCCCGCGTAGACGGCTGTGACACCGCTGGACATTCCCGAGATCGCCACCGGCGAGGTGTGGTTGAAGGAAGCTCCATCGACAAGCCATCCCCATCCACACCCGAAGACGGCGCCGTCGCGAACGACAAGGCTGTGCCCGCGGCCCGCGGCCACCCACGTAACTCCGCTCTCCATGCCAAAAGCGTTGACCGGCGCCGGGCGCATTACCGTCGTCCCGTCACCAAGTTGTCCGGAGCCATTCGCCCCCCACCCAACGGCAGATTGCGCCATGGCTTGCCCAGTTCCCGCACCGATGCCAACAGCAACGACCACGGCGAAGCGAGCAGCGCTGCGCTCTCTTTGATACCTCATTGGGCCTCCGTCGTCAGTGTTCGAAAGGTGCCATTGAACTGGCCCTCACTCCGCCGACGAACGGTTCCATCGACTACCTGCTCCCGGCCGCTCCATCGAAGGCACGGGCCGCCAGGAGAAACATTGGCCTCTTGGCTTCACTTTCATTCGACGGTGGGGCTTGGAATCATCCGCAACCGCGTGCAACCTCTCCTGGTACGATCACTTGCTTGCTTTGTGAATGTGGCCCGCACACGCGACGTTCTGTCTGCTGCGGAGGGCACCATCGTGAGAACTTTGGCTTTCAGTCTCTCCGTTTTGCTCGGCTCGGGCGTTGCTCATTCCCAACCGTGCGATCCCCAGTGGCTGCCCGGCGATGGGCTTGCGGGCGTAAGCGGTTCTGTCCACGCCACCGCCATGTGGGACCCAGATGGTACCGGTCCCCAGCCTGCCTGCCTTGTAGTCGGCGGCACCATGAGCATTGCCGGCACTCGCCAGGTAGACGGGGTCGCGCTCTGGGACGGCGTCTCTTGGCAGTCGCTTGGCGCGGCGGCTCCCCCGGCCCAAGCCCGCGTCTACGCGATCGCACCGCTACCGAACGGAACGTTTGTCGTTACTGGAGCGTTCGACAGCATCGGTGGTGTCGCGGCCCGGAACATCGCACTCTGGGATGGTGCCGCATGGCACCCGTTGGGTGCAGGGCTGGATGGATCCGGGTACATCCTGCTTTCCTCGCCGGTGCTCGGGCTGGTGGTGGGCGGAGTATTCAACTCCGCCGGTGGTGTTGCGGTTCAGAAAATCGCCCGTTGGGATGGCTCCGGTTGGAGTTCATTCGGCGGTGGCACCGCCTCTGCTTTGTCTGTAAGTGCCCTTGCACTGCTGTCGGATGGGACGCTGGTGGCAGGCGGCAGCTTCTCCAGACTCGGCGGGGTAAACGCCGCCAACATCGCGAAGTGGAATGGCAGCGCCTGGTCCACCATGGGCTCCGGCACAACGGGCCCGGTGTACGCGATGCGCACGCTTTCGAGCGGAAGACTGGCCGTAGGTGGGGCTTTCAACTCAGCCGGCGGAGTTGCTGCACAGAACATCGCGGTATGGAATGGCGATGGTTGGGAGTCGCTCGGCACTGGCCTCGAAGGCCACCTTACGACCATTATTGAGTCGCCTGAAGGAACTCTATTCGCGGCCGGGAGCCTACGCCAGGGCGGGCTACCGATCAGCAGCGTCGCCGAATGGAACGGTACCTCGTGGAGCCCAGTCGGCGACGATATTACGGCAGTCGTCTACGACATGACCATCACGGATGAAGGAGATATCTACGCCGGCGGAGATTTCTATCCGTACGAGGGAGGCCCCACTCACTACATAGCCCGGTGGGACGGAGCCCGCTGGGGACCCGTTGGGTCGGGGACTGACGGGGCCGTTCATGAACTCGTGGAACTGTCGGATCAATCTGTGATCGCCGCGGGGAGATTCACCCAGATCGGCGGCGTTGCCGCGAACCACGTGGCGCTCTGGGATGGACGAACATGGAGCGCTCTGGGGCAGGGATTGACCGGCGGGTGGAATCTCGGAGGGTCTGCCTGTGTCGAGATGCCCAATGGCGAACTCATCGTCGGCGGTGCCTTCACCACCGCCGGCGGAATCCCGGCAAACAACATCGCGAGGTGGGACGGATCGCAATGGCACGCCCTTGGGAATGGTGTCAACGGATCCGTACGGTGCCTGCTCCTTGAGGCCGATGGAACACTTTTGGTTGGTGGAGACTTCACGGCCGCAGGCGACATCCCGTCCACCTGCATCGCGCGATGGGATGGGAGCAACTGGTCTGCCGTTGGCCAAGGATTTTTGGGCGTCGCCACCGACATGGTGCGCTTGCCGGACGGGGACTTGGCGGTGGCAGGTGGCATGATGTGGCGCGAAGGTCTGGGATGCTGTATTTTTCGATGGAATGGAGTGGACTGGAGCATCATCGGTGAACCCATGTGGAACACCGTCTCGAGCTTGGCAGTCCTTCCCGACGGCAGGTTGGTCGCTGCAGGTGGCGATGGCAGGTTGAGCGGGTACCCCGCAAGGTTTCTGAACGCTTGGGACGGCTCGACCTGGAGCCCTTTGGGAGCCGAGCCGAACTCGCCGGTACACGACGTCATAATCGACACCAGCGGGGACCTCATTGCCGCGGGTGTTTTCTTAAGCGTCGGCGAGGTTCCCGCCCGGTGCATCGCGCGATGGAGCAACGGGGTTTGGTCGGGCTACGGATCGGGCTTGTCGTCAACCGCTGAAGCCGTGCGCCCCCTACGCAGTGGTGACGTACTCGTGGGAGGGTCCTTCCTGCGCGCCGGTGACCAGGCATCCGCCTTCCTCGCGACGTGGAGTTGCATGCAACCACCCTGCCACCCCGACGTCAACTGCGACGGCGTAGTTAGCGGGCTCGACATCCACGCCGCAGAAGAAGCCGTCAACGGCGACTTCTCCAACTTCTGCCTCCCCTCCGCCGATCTCAATGGCGACGGTAGCGAAAATGGTTTCGACATCGAAACCGAGGAACAACGCGTCAACGGCGCGCCGTGCTGACGTGGCACGAACCTCCCGGTTCGTGCCGAACTCCCCCGGCGCGCAACCGCGCCGAGCATCCGCCGCACGCAACCCGCGGCACCCAATCGCGATGCCTGGCGCTTGGGTAGGCCCGTGCTCTGCCAACTACCCCGTGCCAAGCCCGCTCCCGATCTTCGCCCGTCACTGGTGCAGAGTCCCTCAGAATCCGGCGTCCGAAGGACGCGCGAAACGAGGCTCGTGGTCGCTGCTTGGCACTTCCCGCCCCGGACGGGTTCGGTGAACCGCACGCGCGTCACAACTCCACAACCTCCCCTCCCGCACCCACAATCACCCGCGCCACCTTCCGCGCCACCACCATCGGGTAATACCTCGCCCCCTTCTTCTCGCCCTCGCGCCTCAGAATCCCCCGCTCAACCAATTCCCCCAGGTCGCGCGTCGCCGTCGCACTCGATGTCTTCGCGATCGTTACGTACTTCTTCGCGCTCAGCCCGCCCGTGAACCCCTCCGGCCCCTCCCGCATCACGCGCAGCAGAACCGCCCGCTGCCGCGCGTTCGCCCACGCGCCCGCCCGGTCCAGCAGTTTCGTCTTCTCGATCACGAACTCCACCTGCGCCAGCGTGCGCTCCTGCGCCTCCAGCCCGACCCCCGCGAACCACGCCAGCCACTCCGTGATCTCGTTCTGCTTGTTCGCCGCTTCCAGCGCGTCGTAATACTCGCGGCGGTTCGTCAATATCGTCGCGGCGAGCGCCGTCAGCGCCGGCTGCCCCAGGCTCTGCGCCAGCGCCTTCTCCGAGATCGCCCGCCCGATGCGTCCGTTCCCGTCTTCGAACGGATGAATGCTCTCGAAGTACAGGTGCGCCACCCCCGCCCGCGTCAGCGCCCCCAGCGGCTCCGCCCCGCCTGGACCTCTCCGGTTGAACCACTCCACGAATCGCGCCATCTCCAGGCCCACGCGATCCGACGGCGGCGCCTCAAAGTGCACCGTCGGCTTGTCAATCCGCCCCGACACCACCCGCATCGCCTCCGCGTGCGTTCGATACCGCCCCACCTCCCGCAGATCCGTCCTTCCGCGACAGACCATCGCATGCCACGAGCAGAGCGTTCCCTCATCCAGGGGCCGCCCGTACCCGCGATACAAGTCCACCATCATCTCGCCGATGCCCCGCTCCGCCGGCTTCACCCTCCGCCGATCGCTCGCGAGCCCCAGTTGCTGCCGTATCGAGGACTGCACGCTCTCCCGATCCAGAATCTCGCCCTCGATCTCCGACGTCGTGACCGCCTCGCTCCCCATCGCCTCGACCACGACCTGCTCACGGTCGCTCTCGGCCAGATGCCGGACAGTTCCCAGGAAGATGCCCCCCCCACGCACGAACCGCTCCTCCGCCTTCGCAAGCCGACGAGCGTCCCACGCAAGCCGCGGCCAATCAGGTTGTTCCCAGTTCCAAGTCATGATTGATACCATATCCGGATATCGATCATCATTGGCCGCATTTTGATCGATATCCCCTTCGATTATCGATCAACTCGAACAAAAACCTATTGATATACCCGATCGTGTTCCGTATTTTTAGTTCGGTGTCCGAACCCATCTCCATCCCCTTCGCCCCCACCGCGCGCCAAACTCCTCCCACCCCCAGCCCTCGCCGCCATCGACTCCTCTTGACCACCCCGCGCGTCGGGCGATCACGAAGGCCGTGAGAACGCTTGGACATCTCCTAGCGCTCTCAAGGTCCCGCAGATACTCAAAGTGTTCAGGCACGCTCCAGGCACAACCTGCGTCGCCTACGTCTAGCGCGCAGCACCCAGGACACGGTCGCGCCCCAGACTCCAATGCAGACCGCCACGAAGCCGGTTCTCAAATGCAAATACCCAAACCCAAGCGGAATCGCCGGAAAACCCGACATTCCCACAGTTGTCGTAATCCGGTCCAGCGATGTCGTTTGTTCGATGTCGTGCGGACCGGAAAACGCCAGGAAGTTGCGTGGCGCGAGATGGAGCCCTTCGATATCCGCTTGGATCGCGTCGGCTTCTCGCGCCAGGGCCTCGCTCGTTTCGGTGTTCAACCCCGCCGCGACGCGTCAACGGCGCGCCGTGCTGATTCGACCCATCACAGCGGCGCCCTCGCGTTCCACATCGAACCCAACCGCCCGCCGGGTTCGACCGTCTCGCCGCCGGACGTGACAAACCCGAGTGTTCGGCGACCGCGCGAAGGCCCGGTAACACCCGTCCTGCATCAGTTTTTGCCTGTTCATCCTCGGCTTTCCCTTACACCCGCCCGATGAAAACAACGGCGGGAATCTCGGGTTCCGAGGACAATGGGATATGAACACCGAAGCCAAACCAAGCACCCAGCAGCGCTTCTTTCCTATCCCGGTGGACGCGCTCGATCATGATGTCCTTCAGATGGACTTGTACATCAAGTTCGCGGGGCAGCCCGGCGCGCCCACGCTCTATCGATCCTCCGGCCTCAAGTTCACCCCCGAAGACTCCGAGCGCCTGGCGGCGCAGAACCTCAAGTTCCTCTACATCCCGGGCAACCAGCACCACGTGTTCCGCAAGAGCCTCGCGGAGCGGCTGGATCGCACCTTCAAGGACCCTTCCCAGGCGCGCGACCAGCGCGCGAGGGTCGTTCGCGACGTCTGTTCCAAAATGATTGAGGACGTATTGCTCTTCCCCGGCGACGCCGAGCCGATCGCCGCCGTCGCGGACATCAGCCGCAACTTCGCGGATTGGTCCGCCAGCGACCCCAAGGGCTTCTCCCATCTGCTCAACATGTCCTCGCACGACTTCTACACCGCCACCCACATGGTGAACGTGGGAGTGGGTTGCGGGCTGCTGGCGAAGGAAGTCCGCCCCGGCGACCGCGAGTTCTTCACCCTCGCCGTGCAGGGAGGCCTGCTCCACGACTTGGGCAAGCGCGGTGTTCCCAGCGAGTTGCTGAACAAGGAAGGCAAACTCACCCCGGAAGAATGGAAGGTGATGAGTTCTCACCCCGCCGCCGGTTTCGAGGAACTCAAGCAGAACCCGGCCATCCCGGAGATGGTGCTCTCCATGGTGCGCGACCATCACGAGCGACTCGACGGCAAGGGTTACCCCGCCAAACTCGACGCCTCCCGAATCAGCCCTCCCGCCCGCATCTGCGCCATCGTGGATGTCTTCGACGCGATTACCGCGGCGCGCCCCTACCGCGGCCCAACGCCCCCGGCCGACACCCTCAAGATCATGCGCGACGGACGGGGCACCCAGTTCGATGCCGACATGTTCGACCTCTGGGAACGCCTGGTCGGACAGATGCTCCAGGCCGACCCGACGCGGGCTCCCGCTCCCAGCCCCGAGGGCCCGAAACTCACCCTCGCCGGCGTCGCCGATCAGGACCCGGCCTGTGATCACCCAACCCCACCCTCTATCGAGAGGAACCTCTACGCCGACAATCGCCGACGCTTCCCCCGCTTCGCGGTCTCAATCCACGCCGCGGCCCAGGTTGTCCGCGCGGGAAAGGCCATGCCCGTGCGCCGGGGAGAGAAGTTCACCGTGCAAGTCGTGGACATCGGGCGCGGCGGGCTTCAGATTCAGACGCCCTGGCCTCTCTCCCTCAACGACCTCCTGCTCATCGACCTCGAAATCCCCGGCCAGCAGAAAGTCTCGCGCCTCGCCCGGGTCGTGCGAGTCCGCCGCGCCGGCGATGCCCAGTGGGCCTCCGGAGTGGCCTTCATGGAAGCCGAGGGCAAGGCCGCGGCGTAGCCGGGTCGGCTCATTGCGCTCGGACTCGATTTCACCAATCGCGCCCGCTACAAGCCTTCCAACGCCGTGATCGCCGCCGCGGCCGCGGGATCTTCGCCGCGCCGCGTGCGCCGGGCCTCGATATCGGGCTTGATCCCCACGCCCTCGGGCCGGTGGCCCTTGATCGAGACGTAATCGGAGAACGGTATCTGCACAGCGAAGTCGTGCGGCAGCGGCACGTAGGTCGAGACCAGCAGCGCCCCCGCCGACTTCTGCCCGATGACCCTCGCGTTCCGGGTCTCACGCAACGCCCCCGTGGTCACCTCCGAAGCGCTCGCCGACCCCCCGTCGATCAGCACCGCCAGCCGCCCGGGGTACGGGCCGAACGGGTTGGGCAAGCCGCTCTGCTTGTCAGTAACCCACGCGGCCACCGCCATCACATCCGATGGGTCGCCGCTGGTCGCTTCCACGTACTTGGCCGCGGTGGCGTTATCCACCACCGTGCCGATGGGGGTGCCCTCGGGAACCAGCATCGAGAGCAGGTGGGCGAGGTGCGAAACGCGCCCGCCCCCGTTGCCGCGCAGATCGATCACCAGGTTGGGATACCAGAACGCTTGCTGGATGAGTTCCTCGATCTCGAAGGGGTCGTACCCGGTATTGAACGTGGGGATTCGGATGATCGCGGTGCTGGACGTCAGTTCGCCCAACGTCGCCGGCGTGCGAAACTCGGTCACGGCCCGCGGGACACGCAGTTCTTCGGTCTTGCCGTCGGTGCGGCGGCGCACGCGCAGCACCGCGATGGAGTCTGACGGGCCGTCCAGGTCCTCCGGCTGCTGGGCGCGCTTGCCGTCCACGTGCGTGATGATGTCCCCCGCCTGCAGCCCCGCCTCCCTCGCCGCCGAGCCCTCGTCCAGCGGCAAAACTCGCAGCCCGCCCTGCGCCGGACGCGTGTCGGCACCGATCCCGATCGTGACCGTGCGGTGCATCCGCTTCGCGGCCTCCGGCGGGATCATCGCCACGTGGCTCACCCCGAAGCCGCGGAGCGTCGAGTTCACCGCGGCCCCGAACTCACTCGTTGATTCCGCGTCGTCGATCTCCTGCCGGTGTGCTTCGAGGTACGAGCCCCACCGCGAGAAATCCACCCCGCCCGCGTACGCCCGCCGGATCAGCGCCTCGCGCAGCGCCTCCAGCACCTCCCGCTTCGCCACGGCGCCCAGCGCGTCGGGCTGGGCCCGCGCGGAAGCCGCGATGAGCACCGCGGCCAGGATGAACGCGATCCGACGCATACAGGACTCTACAGGCCCAACCCCCGACGAGTTTCCCGCCCGCCCGGAATTCACACCCCCGCCCACGTGACCCGATCCGCGGCCAGCAGGCCCGCGCCCTTGGCCTCGCACAAAAACCGCTCCAGCCCCGCCTTCGCCCGGCCGTCCAGTTCAAACCGCAGCAGGTCGCCCAGGTACGTCCCCGCCAGCGCGAGCGGCCAGCGGGCTTCGGGAGCACGCGTGTTCACGATCCAGCCCAGACGAGTCAGGTTGTGCCGGCGCTGGCGGTCGAGCAGGGCCGCGGCGGTTCGGATCGCCGGCGACGAGGCCTCGGAGGCGCGGCACATCCACGCGGCGTACACGAACGGAAGTCCGGTCCACGCCTTCCACGCTTCCCCCAGATCCAGTTGGTGCGGGTACCGCGCCGCGGGCGGCGGGTCGGTCGCCACCTTGTCGCCGATCAGCAGCACGCTCCGCGGCCAGGACTCTTCCAGCGACTCGGCGGGCGGACGCCCGGGCGATACCCGTTCCCGGGCATCGAAGGGGGCGATCTCCACGTGCCGGCCGTACTGATGCGCCAGGAGCAGTCGGGCGAGAACGACCGAAGTGTGGCTGTCGGTGTCGGCATGGAGCGTGGTGATCCGATCCAGCGGGACCTCGGAAAACACACGGACCGTCATGGTCGGCCCGTCGCTCCCGATCATGCCCGCGGGTACCACGCCCAGCGGCACCGAACATCGCACCGCGTCCACCACCGAGGCCAGGCCGATGTCGGCCTGATCGGTGGCGAGCAGGTCCACGATGCGGGAGGGCACAGTGGGAATGAGGGTGAGGCCTTCGACCTTGTCGAGGCCCTCGACCAGTGGAGCCGTGTTGAGGTAGCGGACGCAGGCGACACGCATGGGGGACATTAGGAACGGCGCGGGCGGGGTCGGCGGTGTATGCTGGCGATGATGGAACAGCGACCGGTGGTGCTGATCGGCGGCGGGGGGCACGCGCTCGTGGTGGGCGAGGCGATCGGTGACGGCGCGGAGATCGTGGGGTTCTTCGACGACAACCCGGAGGCGGTCTTTCGCGCGCGGTTCGGGGTGGAGCGGCTGGGGGCCCTCAGCGCGATCCCCGACGACATGGAGGCGTGGTACATCCTGGCGCTGGGGAACCTCTCGGTGCGGAGGAGGCTGCTGGTGGACCGGCTCGCGGGAGCGCGGACATTCGGGATCACGCACCGCACGGCGTTTGTCTCGGGGAGCGCGAGCGTGGGGCGCGGCGTGTACGTGGGCCCCAACGCGGTGGTGCACTCGTTCGCCACGGTGGCGGATCACGCGATCATCAACTCGGGGGCGATCGTCGAGCACGACTGCGTGATCGGGGAGAACTCGCACGTGGCGCCGGGGGCGGTGCTGGGCGGGAACGTGACAGTGGGCGCGGACACGCTCGTGGGATTGGGCGCGCGGGTGATCCCGGGGGTGAAGGTCGGGGCGGGGTGCGTGGTGGGTGCGGGGGCGGTCGTGATCCGGGATGTGGGGGATGGGGAGAGGGTGGTGGGGGTGCCGGCGCGGGCGAGGGGATAGTCGGAACCGGGAAGCGACTTCACGCAAGAGTTCGCGCCGCACACCGAGCGCCAAGAATGCAACAGAAAGGGCCCGAGCACTGGCCCGGGCCTCGGTGGCGATTGGAGAGCGAGGTTCAGCCGCCGTTGTAGGCCTGGAGGAAGGTGTCGATGTCGGTCTGATCGAGAGCGCCGTCCATGTTCATGTCGGAGAGGCCGGTGCCGCGGCTCAGGCCCTCGATGAAGAACCCGAGATCGGACTGATCCACGCTCCAGTCGGCGTTGAGGTCCGCCATTGACATGGATTCCTCCTCTGCGCTTGGAGTGCTCATTCGAAGAACCGGAATTACTTGCAGAAGATCGAATCGGGATTCCCCGCCCTGATAGGCAAGGTCGTGCTTCAGCCGGAGCACCATGTGGGGGAAGTTGAGCGTCTGAGTCGAGAACACGAAGTCCATTGTCGAGTCGTTTCCCTTGAGCCAGAAGGTCCGTCGAACGTTCCGATACTCACCGCTCGGCACGATCGTGTCGTCGGGCTCGTACGTGGTTGAGCCTTCGATGGTCGCGACCTGCACCCACATGCTGTTGTAGCCGTTCATGGCGAGAAGGGTGCCGGTCATTCCTGCGGGGCAGAGCGCATCGAGGTTGATCTCGAAATCGTGGTTGGCGTTGTAGGGTTCCGGGATGCTCACAATGACCTGGAGTTCGGAGAGCGTCGACTCCCAGTTGGCGACGAGGGGAACGGTCACGTCGTAGCCGAGGCTGTCGCGCAGGGTGTATTCGAGCGCGGCGGGAATCGCATCGCACGGCGCGTCGCAGAGAACCCCGCCGACCAGCGCCTCGACCGAGTAGATCTCGGTGGCCCACACCCGCTTGACGAGATCGGCGGTGTCGTTGAATGCGCTGGTCCGCTCCGACGCGTCCCACTCCCAGTTGGGGATACCGAGCACGTTGATCGATGGATTCAGGAAGAAGTTGATCCCGGGAATGTTCTTGGCGCGGAGCATGCCGAGGAGCATTCGGTACTCCCGCTCCGGGCCGCGCTGCTCGATATCCGCGTGGTTGACCGCGATGAACTCGTTGACCCAGGGAACAAGCGTCGTCTCGTGTCCCCCGTCGCCGCTGTTGATGATCGACTCAACGTCGTGCCGCTGCATCCGCAGCCGCAGTTGCGCTTTGGATTCATCCTCCGGGTCCCACTCGCTCCAGTTGAGGTCGGTGCTCGTCAAGCTGAACGCGGCCAGTTCCGGATACTGCTCGTCCACCGGAACGTAGGGGTTGTACGACCAGAGCCCAACCCGCAGTTCGCCCTCGATACCCCGCCACTGCGCATCGTTCATCCGGTACAACTCGGGCGAGTCGAGTTGGCCCAGGCGGTTGCGGCGGAGCATGAGCCACCGGTCGCTCACGCTTGACTGGGTCATCGGGTGAAGCGTCGGCTGGGCGGTGAAGAACGCCCGAGGCAACTCTTGCGTCAGGAACTGATCCTGATCCCAGTCCGGCTCGGGGTCGTTGTAGTCGAAGAACGCGGGGCCGGTCCACTGGGACTTGTCGGCGAACCAGGTGGTGGTGGGCGTCACGTCGGGGTAATCGGCGTCGAGGGGGTCGTAGTTGGCCGCGTGGTAGTTGGAGCACTTTGCGTCCGGCCAGCCGTCCTCGGAGTCGTGAAGAACGTCGTACGCGCTGGCCTTCATGACGCCCTCGTGGGCCATTTCGCAGACGGAGTAGAACCACAGCATGAACTTGCGGTTGACGGCAACCTGATCGTTCAGGTCCGGGTTCAGACCGTAGGTGGCGTCAAACATGCTCTCAGGCCAGCCCGCGCCCGCTCCCCGCATGGCATCGTACATTTCGTGCAGGCTCATGCCCGTCGTGTTGTTCTCGTGGTCTGCGGCGGGCGCCCAGGGATCGTGCTGGGCGTCGAGCGCCGGCGACCCGGGCACCTTCCAGTCCCATCGTTCATCGTCCGCAAGAAACGCCAGCATCTTTACGGCATTGGCGCCGCCGTCCGTAACCGGTGTCTCGCAGTCGAATACGAACTCGAAGTCGTTGGGGTTGTAGATCTCGTCGAGATCGAGGGCAGCCAGCTTCGTGCTGAGCGCATCGCGGAACGCGACCGTCCATGCCCGAAGACTACCCTGCGTCGTGGCGTTCTCGAGGAACGGGTGCTTGTCCGCGCGCCCGGCGTTGCCGGGATAGCCGGTGAGTTTGTCTGCCTCGCGAAAGAAGGCCATGTCGTCTTCTACATCCGGAAGTTCCCAGCCACACGGCGCATCCAGCGAGGGGTAATCATGTCCATAGTGTGTTACTAGAATACGAATATTATCACCGCCGCCGTCACCCGCGTGGATCCACGACGTGCTGTTGTTGTGAAGGTCGCGGATGGTGAACGCGACGTGCTCGCCCGCCAGTTGGCCGCTGTGAACGCACTGCCAGTAGTTCTGCTCTCCCTGGTTCCACCAACTCGGCTCATACGGGTGATTCTCCCGCATCGTGACCAGCAGCATGGGAAGGAAGTTCTCGTCCCACTGGGTCACGCCTGTTGGGGTCTGCCAAGTGCCGCACCTGGGGATCACCCGTTCCTGGGCGTAGGCCGATAACGCCAGGGTGATTGACGAGAGGAGAGCGAACGAACCGAATCGTTTCACGAGATAACTCCTTGTTCTAGTGCGTAGATTCCGCGCCGTCGCTCCGGCGGCGGCGCATGGACAGGGCAAGAATCGGCGCGAGGAGCATGAGTGCGCTCGGTGCCGGAATGGTCACGACAAAGGCCTGCTGGATACTGCCCGAGACAGCGGTGTAACCTACAATAATGCGACCGTCATCAGATATGCCAGTAGCATCATATAGATGCAAACCTGTAGGAAGGATGACTCCGATGGTCGTCAAGTACTGCTCCAGAGGTTGCCAACCGGTCTCGGGAAACCAGATGCCCGCGCGGTGGCTGCTGAGCGATCCGCTATTGAGGTTTCCGACGATAACGGTCGCACTTTCACTGACACCCGACGCGTAACTCCGGGCAAACCCCGGGGCGGTTCCTAGACTGACGATCGACCCGTTTTGCCAAAGCACAGCAGTTTGCTGCGTGCCAGAAGACCCGACGATAACAGTTCCCGAAGAGTTCATCCCCAATGCCCGGGTGCTGGGCTCGATCGATCCGGGAAGATGTGGAAGCGATGTCATTCCATCGGTCAAAGTCCACACAAACGCGTCGGAACCAGAGAGTCCTTCGCTGTATCCAACGGCAAGTTCCCCGTTTGCACTGACTGCCGTAGCCTCGCTGTGGTTGTGCAGCCCGGGCTGGGTGAACCCCAGAGGCTGGAGGCCTCCAGCCTCTGTCCACCGGAACGCCTGCGCGAAGTTGCTCGACTCGCTCTGGAAGCTCTTGCCCACCACGACCGAGCCGTCCAGGCTCGCGGCCATGCCGCGCGAGCGTGCGTAGCCGGGCTGCACGCCGAGGGTCTGCACCTGGCCCGTC
>CAJPFG010000040.1 GCA_905339235.1 Phycisphaerales bacterium | reverse complement strand
CCCTCCAGCGCCGCGTCCACGAACCCCATCGACTCGTTCCTGCGTACCGCCATGATCGCGCCTCCGTGCGGCCCATCCGCGGGCCGCACTCCGGTACGATCATTCACGCGGGGCGGTTGCGCGATTGTTCAGAGATTCCAGGACTGAGAATTGGCAACATGCCACTAATAGAATGTTTATGTTGTGGTGGTTTTCTGTGTGCGAGCG
The DNA here is from genome assembly GCA_905339235.1 of Phycisphaerales bacterium. Lineage (GTDB taxonomy): Bacteria > Planctomycetota > Phycisphaerae > Phycisphaerales > UBA1924 > RI-211. Next base: position 14,304 of record CAJPFG010000040.1, on the reverse strand, counting down.
GGCTCGCGAAGCCGTCATGTATGCAAGCGTGTACTCGGTGCTCACCGATGAATGGCCGGGGGCGAGGTGCTCGAACTACCATGGGGCCAACTACGACGCCGATCTGTTCGCGCCGGTCGCCCCGGTTACCGCGACCACGACCTGGTTCCCCGACAAGCACTTCTGGAACGCGTACCTGGATCCTGCCGATCCGGACTCGTGGGACCCCGCGCAGAATCCTCCACACCTGACGCAGGAATTCCCGCGGGCGTTCTTTGATTCCCTGGCCTCGCCGTACCTGATGGAGGCCTCGGGAGTCAGCGACCGTCTGCTCATGCGACGGCGGACGACCCGAGCGCAGATCGATGCGCCGGAACTCTACCAGATGAACCAGGAGCAGTGGCTTGGAAACTCCCAGCAAGGGAAGAAGGGGCACTGGGGGCTCAACCCTTACGTGCCCGCGGCGTTGCAGTACCCGCAGTTGGCGTCGTACCTGGGTGCTGACGCGACCTTTGGATACTGGACGCCGCAGCAGGAGACGATCGCCCAGATGAGATTGCGGATGCAGCGGCACGACGTCGAGTCGATCATCAACGCCGGGGAAGGAGGTCACGAAACGACCCTGGGCCCTTGGCTCAACCAGTTCATCTCAGTGAACTATGACGAAATCGAACAGCGAGCCGGAGAGCGGGAAATGCGGATGCTGCTGGCGATGCTGCGCGGCAAGAATGTGCCGTACATCAAATGGTGGTTCACGAAAGTCGTGGGAGATATTTACCCCGCGGAAGCCGAGTGGAAGGCATTCAGGGATACCCGCGACCTCGTCCGCCGGGTTTGGGCGACGGATATTGAGTCGGTCCAGGCCGTGGTCGGCGGCATTCTCTGCGATGAGCCGTGCGATGAGCTTCCGGCGGCCTTGGAGTACACGCTTCGCGATTCCCTCGGGTACGACGTGACGATCCCGCTGGTTGCGAACTGGAACTCTGCGTTGTCTGAACTCGAAGTGATCATCCGAATCCCGGAGCAATACGCGGGCGACCATGACTTTGAGATCAACCTGGAAGCGCTGTGCCCGCAGGGCATGACCGGGACGCTCCTGGCGAAGAACGCCTCCAACGATCAGTGGGTGGTGGTGGACACGATGGAGGGCACCAGCACGTACGCGCCCGACTTCTCGTACATCCCGATCGCCGAGTTCGCGAATGTGCGGCGGACATTCTGGCTGAAGGGTAACGATACGGATCTCAGGTTTGTGTACGCGTCCGGCACGAGCGACGGCTACATGGTGCTGCGAATCAAGCACGACCTCGCCTACCAGGGCGGGGAGTCCAGGATCGACCTGCTGCAAGTCATCCCCATCCTTCAGGTTTCCGACGGTCTGCAGGAGGAGGCGGAGTCCGTGGCGGTGGCCGACATCAACGCGGACCGAAGCGTGGATGGGTCCGACTTGACGTTGTTCGTGGAAGGGTTCAACCGAGGCACGAACATCTCGGACATGAACTCGGACTGTGCGCTTGATCAGACAGATATCGACACCTTCATCCGGGCCTACAACGGCGGTTGAGTTGGATGGCGAATCGAGCCGGCGTGAGGTGCGAACTGCCTCACCTCGCTCTCTGCGTGCCCTTTGTCGGGCGGGGAGGAACGAACTCTCCCCGCCCGACATTCACACCGGAAGCCGCCGATCGTCGTGGCGAGCCCGAGACCCTGCAACGCACCCCCTGTATTTCCGAGTAGACTGAACGGGCCCCGGGGTGTGGGCGGCCTGTCGCCCCTTGCGCTCCGCGGCGTGGGAGAACTCCGGTCATGACAACGCTCGCATTGGCCCCCATGCTCATCGGGTTGATCGCCGTGGGAGCCCTGGTCGCCATCCTGGCGATCATGATGATTTCCATCTACAACCGGCTCGTGGCGCTGAACATGAACTTCAAGAACTCCTTCGCGCAGATCGACGTGCAACTCAAGCGGCGGTACGACCTGATCCCCAACCTGGTCGAGACCGCCAAGGGGTACCTGGCGCACGAGCGGGGAACGCTCGAAGCCGTGATCGCGGCCCGCAACCAGGCGGCGGCGGGGCTGAAGGCCGCGGCGGCGCACCCGGGCGACGCGGCGTCGATGGCGGGGCTGGCCAGCGCCGAGGGGGCCCTCAGCGGGGCGCTGGGGCGGCTGATGGTGGTGGCGGAGGCGTACCCGGACCTCAAGGCCAACCAGAACATGATGCAACTGACCGAGGAACTGACCAGCACCGAGAACAAGATCTCCTTCGCGCGGCAGGCGTACAACGACGCGGTGATGCGGTTCAACACCTACCGCCGGAGTTTCCCGCCGGTGATGTTCGCCGGGGTGTTCGGCTATTCGCAGGACGCGGGGCTGCTGGAGTTCGCGGACAAGGCCGCGATCCAGGACGCGCCGAAGGTCAAGTTTTAGCCGTGGCGGGAGGGTCGCGCGGTGCTTGACTTCTTCGAGCAGCAACAGCGCGCCAGGCGGCGCACCACGCTGCTGGTGGTGATGTACCTGATCGGCGTGGCGGTGGTCACGATCGCCACCGTGCCGCCGGTGATGCTGGCGGCGTCGGGGTTCCTGGGGCGCGGCCGGGACTCCATCCTTCTCCGCACGGATCAACCCGCCGGGATCGACTGGCTGTTGCATTCCGAGCAGGGGCAGATCCTGCTGGCGGTCTCCTGCCTCATCACCCTCGCCATCATCTTCGGCACCAGCGGCTTCAAGTACCTGGAACTGCGCGGCGGGGGCGACGGTGTGGCCCGTCGGCTGGGCGGGCGCCGCCTGCTCACCAACACCACCGACCCCGAAGAGCGCCGGCTGCTCAACGTCGTCGAGGAAATGGCCATCGCCTCCGCCGTGCCCGTGCCGCCGGTGTACGTGCTCGACGACGAGCACGGCATCAACGCGTTCGCGGCGGGGTTCTCGCCCAGCGACGCGGTCATCGGCGTGACCCGGGGTTGCGTGCGCGCTCTGACGCGGGAGCAACTGCAGGGCGTGATCGCGCACGAGTTCTCGCACATCCTCAACGGCGATATGCGTCTGAGCCTGCGCATGATCGCGTTGCTGCACGGCATTCTCGCGGTGCAGATGATGGGGTACATCCTCGTGCGGGTTCGCGGTCGCAAGGCGGGAGGCGTCGTGCTCGCGGGCGTGGCGATGCTCGTCGTGGGGTTCGTCGGCGGCCTGATCGCCAAAGTGATCAAGGCCATGATCAGCCGGCAGCGCGAGTTTCTGGCGGACGCCTCCGCCGTGCAGTTCACCCGCGATTCCGGCGGGCTCTCGGGCGCGCTCCGAGTGATCGGCGGGGGGCATGAACGCGGCGTCCTGCAGGCCGCGAACGCGGAAGAGTGCAGCCACATGTACTTCGTGAAGGGCCTGGATGGCTGGCTCGACGGGCTGTTCTCGACCCATCCCCCGCTGCCCGAGCGCATCCGCCGGCTGGACCCGCGGTGGGACGGCACGTGGCTCAAGCCGCGGCCCGCGCCGGTGTACGCGGAGCCGGCCGCGAAGAAAGCCGGCATCCCGCTGGCGCCCTTCGCCGCGGCGACGGCGGCGGCCGTTGTCGAGGATCTCGCCGCGAAGGCGAGCGTGCGCGGCGCGAGCGGGGGGCTGTCGTCGGACGAAGTGGTGAGGCGCATGGCCGCGGCCCGCGATCTGCTGGACGGGGCGCCGCAACTCGTGGAGGCCGCCCGCGATCCGTGGGAGGCGCAGGCCCTGGTTCTGGGCATGCTGCTGGATTCGCAGCCGGCCGTTCGCGTCACGCAACTCGACGCGGCGAAGGTTCATCTCGACCACGCGGTCATCGGGCGCGCCGACGCACTGGGCGGCGAGGTTCGGCGGGCCGGACGGGCCCTGCGCCTCCCGCTGCTTGAGGTCGCGCTGGGCGCTCTGGCGGCAATGTCGCCGGCACAGCACAAGGCCTTCCGGGCCGCGGCGGATGCGCTGATCCACGCCGACAAGCGCGTGAGCCTGTTCGAGTGGTGCCTCGAGCGGCTCCTGATTGTGCATCTGGATCGGCGGTTCACCGATCCGCGCCCGACGCCGGTTCAGTACTACAAGTTCACGCGGCTGGGCGCAGAATGCGGTCTGGTGCTGTCGGCGCTCGCGTGGGCGGGTGGCGCCGATGCGGACGGCGCGGCCCGGGGGTTCCAGTTGGCCTCCCGAGCGCTGGGGCTTCCCGGGCTAACTCTGGGCGATCGGAGCATGAAGTTGGAGGAGTTGGAGCGGGCTCTTGGCGTGCTGTCCACGGTGAGCGCGCCGCTCAAGCGCCACCTGGTGATGGCCTGTGCCGCGGCGGTGGGCGCCGATGCGGAAGTCCGGGCCGACGAGAGCGAACTGCTTCGCGCGGTGGCGGACACCTTGGGGGTTCCTTTGGCGGCCATCGGCCCCACCTGATTCCGCACCGGGGCCGCACGCAGGCTGCGAGGTGTTGAATATCAACATCGGTCCGGCGGGAGCATCCGCGCGTGCGCCACCTCTTTTCCGGAGACTCGGTGAGCCTGCCCGTGCCGAGCGTGAATGCGATCAACGTGGCGCAGCAGGAGTCTGTGCCTGCTGTCCGGGCCCCCTTCTTCTCTATGATGACCATCATGGTGTGGCCGATCATTCTCGCGAGCGCTCTGTGGATCCAGCCCGCGGAATCTCCCTCGGCCATCAAGGCCGATGAGCGCGTGGTGCTCTTTCCCGGCGTTGGCTGGGTCGACGCCGACGGCCTCTGGCGCGTCGAGGTCCGCGGGTGGGTCTTCGAGCCCGAGGCCGACGGGCTCGTGCGCCGGGCCGCGCTCCGCTCGCTGGCCAAGTCCCTCGGCCTGGAGGAAGCGGATGCGGACTCCGATCGATTCCGCGAGCGCGCGGCCGAGTTTCTGGTGGACTGCGAGCGCGGCAAGCGGGTGCGGCTGTGCTTCGGCGACGCCCCGGGCGTCGAGTGCGTTTCGCCCGAGACCGACGCCGGCGGCCACTTCGCCGCGGCCGCGGCGGTCGCCGCTCCGGTCGGGCCGGGCGTCGCGCGGCTGCCCGTGGCCGTGGCCTTGCCCGAGGGCGACCCGCGAAAGTTCGAATGCTCGGCGTTCCTGATCCCGCCGGAAGGATTGAGCGTGGTGTCGGATATCGACGACACCATCAAAGTCTCCAATGTGCGGGATCGCACAGCGCTTCTCGAGAACACGTTCGTGAAGGAGTTCGAGGCCGCGCCGGGGATGGCGGCGTTCTATGGGCGCTTTCGCGATCAGGGGGCCGCGTTCCATTACGTTTCCGCTTCGCCGTGGCAGTTGTACGTACAACTCGGCGGGTTCGCCGGGCGGAACGGGTTTCCGGCGGGGGTATGGGAGATGCGCCGGCTGCGGGCGAAGGACCGCTCGATCCTGGAGTTGTTCGAAGATCCGGCGGAGTACAAGAAGGGCGTGATCGAGCCGATCCTGCAGCGCTGGCCGCGGCGGAAGTTCGTGCTGATCGGCGACTCGGGCGAGAAGGACCCCGAGGCGTATCTGGAACTCGCGCGCCGGTTCCCGACGCAGATCGCGCGGGTGTACATCCGCGACGTGACCGACGAGGATCGCGAGGCCCCGCGCTACACGGCCTTGACCGAGGGACTGCCGGGCGAGATGCTGGTCGTGTTCAAAGATCCGGCTTCGATCCCGACGGTGGAGACGCCTTGAGGAGGTCGCGGACGGCGGTCGCCCACTCGCGCCGCCGGTCGGAGATCGAGGTATCGAACCGGAGGACGAACTCGATCTCCCGCAGGAGGTCCTCGCGGGGGTGGTCGTACGGAAGAACCTCTGCGTCGAGGGGGGCCTCCGCGGGGCTCGGCTCGCTTCCGTGTCGGAATCTCAGCAACTCCCGCCACACCTTTTGCGAGTAGGCATCGGCGAACCACGTCGGGCCGCCCTCCACGGCGACGGCCCGCGTCATGCCCGCGAGGGCCTCGCGATAGTTCGGCGAGCGATCCCAGTTCCGGGGCGGGAGGTCCCAGATCGGCGGGAACTCGCCGCGGTGGTGCGCGGCCAGAATCGAAGCGGCCTGGTCGTAGCGGCCGGCCTTCACGCTGTTCTCGACATCGAGTTTGAGCCCCACGGAAGGCTGTGTGGCGAGCCCGGCGGCCAGCCACCCGGCTACCGCGACCACCGCCATACCGCAGGCCGCCTTCGGAATCGGGAATCTCGCGGGAGCCGGAAGCGATCGTTGACCGGGCTTCAGCCAACGCAATCCAACCAGCGCGGCGATGACCCAGACTGGAAGGGTGACGAGCGCCCAGAATCCCGCTGCGAACGCGGTGCTCGCGATCAACTGCGTTTCCGGGGGGTGGCGCAGACCGCCCATGAAGTCAATGGTGGGCAGCGGCGCCGTGAAGAGTGCCGCGAGCGCCAGCGCGTCGCCAAAGAGCAGCGTGATGAACAACACCGACCAGAACGGCACATCCAGCGCGACGCTCAGGACCCGCGCCATGAGCAGCACCCGCCAGAATGACACGGCCGCGAGGGTCCAGAGGTTGGCCTCTACCGCCTTGAGGGGCTCGAGCAGGTGCTCGTAGGGGATTCCGTACAACCAGGCCATTGGCGCGGTCATCCAGAACACGCCGAGAAACGAGAGGTAGCCGCGCCAGAAGTGCGGTCGGCGCACCGACTCGTCGCCGGGCTTGGAGGAGGCGATGGCGACCGCAAGCCTCGCCAGGGTGTAGAGCAAAAACGCGTTGGCCACGGATGCGCCGAATCCGTGCAGGAGCACGTGCCACTCGCGGAGCAGGTGGTGGCCGTCGTAGTTCCTCGCCAGCGAGCCCGCAAGCACCAGGATCGCGCCGATCAGCAGCGACCACCGGTCGGACCAGAGCCGAAGAATGGAAGGTCGGTGCCCAAGGAGGAACTCCGCGATCGTGAGAGGCGTGAAGGCTCGCGGCGTCGGGTCCAATGGGCTTTCGCTTGGCACGGGGCTCATGCGGCCTCCGGGACTGCCGAGAGACCCCGCCGCGCCCAGATTGCGCGACGCAGTTCCATGCGCCGCTGGGTCGGGCCGTGGGCAAACACCATGCGAATCAAGTTGCGGAATGCGCTCTCGAGGGCGTCCGGGGTCATGCGGTCGGGCCGGTAGGTGACGTCGAACAGCGTGCAGGATTCCCAGCCGCGATCGGGGAGAAGGCGCCCTTCGCGTTGAAGACGGGTGCGCAAGGCCGTGCCGGGGAACGGCGTCTGGAGCGTCAGTTGAATGTCCGCGAAGGGCGCGTCGAGCAGGAACTCGCCGAGTTGGCCCATGGATTCCTCGTCTTCGCCTTCGGCCCCGAGGATGAAGCACGCGATGACGGCCACGCCGTGCTGCTGGATGCGCTCGCAGGCGTCGATGACCCGGGAGAGTTGTGCGCCCTTCGCGCCCATGCCGCGGTATCGCAGCGCGAGCGACTCGATGCCGACGAGGATCTGGACGCAGCCCGACGCCGCGAGGCGGGACAGGACCTCGGGGCGCTCGCCGATCCGCCAATCGCCCTCCGTGAAGTAGCGGACGCCGGCTCGCTCGAACTGAGCCAGGAGATCTACGGCGTCGCGGCCCCCGGCAAAGGTGTTATCGTCGGCGAGTTCGATGGTGGCGCGCCGGTCAAGGGCCTTGATGGCGGCGAGTTCGCGCGCAACGTTGGCCACGGGCTTCTCGCGGAACTTGCCGAGGAGGCGACTGGCGCCGCAGAACTCGCAAGCCAGCGGGCAGCCGCGCGAGGTCTGGAGCGTGAAGCGAGGGCGCTCTTTGTCGCCGAGGAGGTCGAACCGCGGAACTGGGGCATCGGCGAGATCGAAGGTGCGCGGCGCGCGGTAGAGCGGACGGAGCGTGTTGGACTCGGAATCGGTGAGAAGGTCGCGCCACACAGGCTCTCCATCCCCCACAACGACCGCATCGGCGTGGAGCGCGGCCTCGCCAGGGCAGGCCGTGGCGTGGAGGCCGCCGATGGCGGTGCGCACGCCGTGGGCACGGAGCGTCTCGGAGAGTCGGTAGGCTTCGGTGATCGACGCGGTGAGCGCGGAGATCGCGACGAGGGTGGGCTTCTCGTCGAGGATGCGTGCGATAAGGGCATCATCGACGACAGCAGGGTCGTGGTAGGAAGTGGACCAGTGCCCGGGCGTGAACGCGGCGAGCGTGAGCAGGCCGAGCGCGGGGAGGGCGGCTACAGCCCCGGCGCGCGCGGCGAGTCCGGGGAGTTGCATGCCGAGCGCGATCATCTCGGGCTCGCGGACACGGAAGCCGGAAAGGGCGACCAGGGAGATATGAGAGTTGGGCAGCATGCTCCTCTTTGTACGGGAAACGGGCGCAAAAGTTTGCAAACACTAACTATATTTCCGATGAGCCGGGGCGAATCGATCAAGGCACCGCCGCTGGCCCTAGGGAGAACTCGTGCTCCGCGCCGCCCGGGTCGTACCACACCAAGTTCAGCGTGCCCTCGTCCACTCGCAGGATGTAGTTCCCCGGCGAGTCCTCGTCCTTAACGGGACCGCCGATGTCCAGTTCCCTGTCGGCGAGGATGGTCGCAAGGGTGGCGCGGGCCCAGTCGAGCGGGATTGCCGTTTCCACGTGCGCTTCCTTCGCGGACTCGTAGAGTCGGGTCTGAATCTGGGAAGCGGCGTATCCGCGGCGGCCGGATGTTACCAGGTGTGCCTTGGGTGTGATCGCGTACACGAAGCAGGCAGCGACGACGGCAACGAGACAGGCGACCGGGAGCATGACGCCGCGGCGGGTGGGAGTCTTCCATTCGGCGATGCGGGCCGCGACCGCGAGGATGCACAGGGCCGCGAGTCCGATGCTAATGGCCAACTCGGCCGCGGCCTCGTGACTGAATACCAGCCGCCCGACGGAGTCGGGTGCTTCCCACGTGATCGGGAGGTCGCGGGCCATCTGCGCGGGGGAGAGGGTGCCGGTCAGACAGGTTCCGAAAGAAGCGGGTTCAACGAGGGCCCTGAGGGTCTTGTGCGATATCGCGACGTTCTCTCGCTTTCGGCGGACGAACGGGCGGTTCTGTTCGGGCTCCTGAAAGAGCGTCGGCGCCGCGGACGTGGCTCGCAGCCCGTCAACAGCGGCCCGGCGGCCACCGAAGACAAACAACGAAAGTGAGAGCGGCTGCGACGCGTCGGCGCCGGTGAGTCGCATCGGGTAGATGGGCGAGTCGGCCTTGAACTTGAAGACGAGCGGATGAGCGGTGCTGGGCTGGTCAGAGTCGGCGTCGCGCGTGAGCCGCGCGGCCGCGAACACCCAGCCGGCTTTCGCGTAGTCCGCGATGACGGTTCTCGCGGCGGGAGAGAGGGCGAACTGGTGCTCGTCGAGCCAGGCGGCGACGGCCGCGCCGTCGGGGGAGGCGATCGTGGTGACGTCGTAGTTGCCGACGATGCGTCGGTCGAGGATGTTGACGCCTGGCGCGCCGGAGATTTGCTGAAGGCCACGGGCGGAGCCGAGGGAGGGAGCGATGAGGATCAGTGCCGCGAAAAGCAGGATCGCGGCGCCCAGGTATCGCCACCAGGAGCGGAGGAAGAGGATGGCGAGGATGGCGACGGCGCCAAGGCAGAGCGGGACGATGGCCGCGCCCGCCTCGGCGCGTGCTTCGGGCGCGAAGACGGCGTGGAGCGTTGGGAAGAGGCCGGTGGTGGCGGGCGTGATCTCCGGCTGCGAGGGGAGTGGGACGACCCAGCCGAACTCGGTGCCCTTGCCGGTGAAGCGGGTCTCGATGGCGAGAGTCTCAACACCATCTTTGAAACAGATGAGGGCCTGTTGGTCGGGGATCTGGACGGAGGACTGATCGACGAAGGCGGGGGCGAAGAGTTTGCCGTCGGCGAGAACGGTGGCGGGGAGGAGGGCGAGGAGGAGGGTGAGGTAGATCGCGCGGAGCATCCGGAGAGCGTACCGGATCACCACGACCACAGTTGCGGCCCACACTGACGGGGTGTCCTGTTCAACGAACGGTCCGTACTGGTACGCGAACGCACGGGATGGCACGAACCGTCGGTCCTCGTCTCTCCACGGTGCCGACGTGTCACCGGCTCCGACACTCACTCGACTTCCGCGAAAGTGTCCAGTTGTTCACGTTCCTGCCTAGAGCCTTGGATCAACAGGCTCGCTCTCGAGCGCAAGAACGCCAAAGACGCATTCGTGAATTCGTCGCAAAGGTTCGCGGCGAACAAAGCGTTCAAGGGCTTCGATGCCGAGGGCGAACTCGCGGATGGCAAGGGAACGCTTGGTGGCGAGGCCGCGTTTGCGGAGGCGAGCGAGGTTTTCGGGGAGGGAGTATTCGGGGCCGTAGATAATGCGGAGGTACTCGGGGCCGCGGCACTTGACGGCGGGCTGGGCGAGGCCACGCGGACCTTTCGCGATGAAGTCGATGGGCTTGACGACCATGCCCTCGCCGCCGCGCGCGGTAAGATCGAGCCACCAGTTGGTGGCGTCGGCTTCGCTCTCGGCGCTGGCGAGGTTTACGGTGCGGCAGGGCGTAGCGACGAGGAGGGCATCGCCCGTAGCGGCGAGGCGAGCGAGTGTCTGCATATGCCAGGAGTTTGGCTTGCTCGTGTGCACATGACCTTCGCTGGCGAGCAGGTGAAAGGGCGCGAGGCGGAGGTCATCGACGCCCGCGACGGGCCAGCAGTAGCGGCGGTAGGCGTCAATGTACTTCTCGACGAGCGCGCGGCGCTGGGCGAAGCGATCGCGTAGGGCGATAGCCTCGGGCTGCCATGACGAGGCTTGGTCGAGCGCGGCGGTGACCTCGGTCAACGCCGCCATCGACGCGGCGCCGACGGCCGCGTACTGGTCACGGATGAGGCCCTGAGCCTTGGCGGACCAGGGCATGAGTTCGCAATCGATGCAGAGCCAGTCGGTGGCGAGTTCATCCCAGAGACCGGCGGCGGAGATGGCCGCGTCGACGCGCTGGAGCACGGCGGATTCGACGGCGGGATCGTCGAAGAAGCGGCGGCCGGTGCGGGTGTAGACGATGCCGGTGCCGGAGGCGCCGAAGCGGGTGCGGGCGGCGGCCTCGTCACGGCAGACGACGACGACAGCGCGCGAGCCCATGTGCTTCTCTTCGCAGATGACTTCGCCGACGCCCACCGTGCGGAAGTAGTTGAAGGCATCACGGGGGTGTTCGAGATAGTCGCCCTCGGTGCTGGTTTCGCAGGGGGACATGGTGGGAGGCAGGTAGATGAGCCAGCGTGGATCGGCGGCGAAGCGCGACATGACCTCGAGCGCGGCCGCGGCGTTGCCGGCGCGGATGATGATGTGGCGTACGAGGCTGGTCTCGATGGGACGCTTGCCCGCAACATCGTCGAGATCGAGGAGGTCGTCGTGCTCCTGCTGGAGCGTGGGGGCGAGTGCTTCTTGCGGCAGGAAGGGCTTGCGGGATTCGGCGTAGGTCGCGCGGGCCTTAACGCTGACGAGTTCTCGCTCGGGCCATCGCAGGGCGGTGAGCGAGCCGCCGAAGACACAACCGGTATCGATGCAGATGGTGTTGTTGAACCACTGTGCGTCGGGAACAGGCGTGTGGCCGTACACGACGGCGGCCTTGCCGCGATACTCGGCGGCCCAGTTGTGGCGGACGGGGAGTCCGAACTCGTCGGTTTCGCCGGTGGTTTCGCCGTACAGGGCAAACTCACGGACCTTGCCGGAGCCGCGCCCCTGCATGGACTCCTTCATGCCGGCGTGAGCGACGACGAGCGCGCCGTTGGCGAGGACGTAGTGGCTGACGAGATTATCGACAAACTCCGCGGCGACGCGGCCGAAGGCGCGGTAATGCTCTTCGTACGCCTTGAACTGCTCGAGCGATTCGGCGAGACCGTGGTTGAGTTGAACCTTCTTGCCCCAAACCGCCCGCATGAACTTGACGTCGTGGTTGCCAGGAACGCAGAGCGCCGACCCCACGGCCACACTGTCCATGACGAGCCGCACGACATACGGACTTTTCGGTCCGCGGTCTACGAGGTCACCAAGAAAGATAAGCCGGCGGCCCGCTGGGTGCACCCAAGCGCCCTGTTCACTGGTCGCGGTGTAGCCGAGCCTGGCGAGCAGTTCCACCAACTCGTCGAAGCATCCGTGCACATCGCCGATGATGTCGAAGGGACCGGGGAGGTGCTTGAGGTTGTTCCAGAGGGGCTCTCGCGTGAGCGTGGCGGCCGCGGCCTCCTGCTCGTCGCGGATGAAGAAGGTGTGGCGGAAGCCCTCGCGGGGCAGGCCGCGCAGTTCGCGGCGGATGGCCTGGCGCTGGGAGCGGATCACGTGGGGGCCGAAGGTGCGCTCGGGGCGTGCGGCGTTGCGGTCCTGGCAGATTCGCTCTGGGATGTCGAGGACGATGGCGACAGGGAGGGCGTGGAACTCGCGGGCGATCTCGACGAAGGGCTGGCGATCTTCGGCGCGGACGTTGGTGGCGTCGATGACGGTGAGCAGGCCGCGCTCAAGCCGCTTGCGGACGAGGTAACGAAGCACATCGAAGGCGTCGTTGGTGGCGTCCTGGGAGTTTTCATCGTCGGAGACCCAGCCGCGGCAGGTGTCGGAGGAGAGGACTTCGGTGGGCTTGAAGAGTCGGCGCGCGAGGGTGCTCTTGCCGGAGCCGGAGGCGCCGATGAGGATGATGAGGGAGAGTTCGGGGACGCTGATGTGCATGCGGAGGGCGCTTCTAACAGCACTGCCAGTCGAAACGCCACGCCTTTCGGTGCTTCCCGGAACCGCGGCCCAGGTACCCGAGGCCAGCGTCCCCCCACATCCAGTTCAGGTCCGGTTCGCTATCGATCTGGAAGACAAACTCCGCGGAAGTGGAGTTCTTCCCGCCCGCCTCCCAGCACACCTCGGACTGAATGGTGTGCGGCCAGCCCCCGACCTTGGTGCCAAGCGAGCACTCAAAGTGGTCGTGATAGGAATCGTGCAGAACTTCGGGAATTTCGTCGGCCGGAGCTTCGTCCCATGTCGGGTAGTCCGATTCAAGCAGCTTCCATTTAAGTCCCGCGGGCTTTATGTCACTCTTGTGCGCGGGTTCGGGAGTCGGCTTGAGTCCGGCGATTGAAGGGCTGGCACGCACGCACCAGAACTTCGTCGAGCCAGGCGGTTCGGCCTCGAAGTCTTGTCCGATCCAGACGCGGATCATGGCCAAATCGACGATGCTCTTCGGGCGAAAGGGCAGATCTGCGCAGTTGATCTGCAGAAGCGGCCTCATCAGCCTCTTCCTGTAGGTTGGCCATGTTTCGCCCGGCTCCTGAACGGCCACGCGGCCAAAGCATGACGCGAAGGGGTCCTTGCTGACCCTGCTGTGCACTGCGATGCTTGCCGGGCGTGCGAGGCGCTTGCGCCATTCGGCGATCAGCTTCTTAGTCATGGCACGTTCCCTCTGAAGATACCCATCTGCGTGGGGGCCCCCACCGCTACGTCCTCTGGCCCAACCGGGCGGATCTCCACGCGATAGCCGAAGCGCTCGGCAACCCGAGCGCACCACGCCGCGAACTGGGGGCGCGTCCATTCGAAACGGTGGTCCTTGTGGCGGAAGCGGCCGGCGGGAAGAGTCTCCCACTTCACGTTGTACTCGCTGTTGGGCGTGGTGATGATAATCGCGCGGGGTTTGGCGAACTCGAAGAGGACCCGTTCGAACGCGGCCAGGCGCGGCTCGTCGAGGTGTTCGATGACTTCGACCACGGCCGCGGCGTCGAAGCCTTCGAGGCGCTTGTCGCGGTAGGTGAGCGAGCCCAGCAGGAGTTGGATTCTCTCGCGGACTTTGGGCGGAAGGCCGTCCAGGCGGAGGCGGTCGGCGGCGATCTCGAGGGTGCGTGAGGAAACGTCCACACCGACGATGCGCGTGAAGCGAGGGTCTTTGATGAGTTCGCGGAGGAGGCGGCCTTCGCCGCAACCCAGGTCGAGGACGCTGGCGGCGTTGAGGCCTCGCAGGGTGGAGAGGACGGTGGCGTGACGCTGCTCGTGGAGGCTGAGTTCGCGTTCGACCTTTTCTTCGCGCGGGTCTTCTCGGCCGGGGTCGTCTGAGTCGGGCGACTCGTCATCGCGGAGGCGGGCAAGGGCATCGTCGACGAGGAGGCGGCGATGCTTGAGATACCGGGACGCGATGAGTTCCTTCTCGGGATGAGAGGCAAGCCAGCCCTGGCCGCGGCGGAGGAGCTTTTCGACCTCCTCATCGCCGACGAAGTAGTGCTTGTCGTTGTCGAGGACCGGAAGCAGGACGTAGAGGTGGGTCAGCAGATCGGAGTGACCTGCTCCCCGTGAATCGGTCCAGCCGTTATGAGAGACTACCGGGCCGGAAGGCCCAGAAGGAGTCTCTCGATGAGCGGTCCAGGAAGGCGGAAGCGGCACAGCCCCGAGCAGATCATCGCCAAGCTGCGTGAGATC
>CAJPFG010000039.1 GCA_905339235.1 Phycisphaerales bacterium | reverse complement strand
GCCTGCTCCGCCTCCCGGAGTTTCCGGATGATCTCCTCGCTGCTGTGCCGTTTGCGTTTCATCGAGTGGACCTTTCTGGGGGATTCTCTCCCCCGATGGTCTCACTCGCGGTGGCTCGGAATTGTCAGGCTACGTCACCCGTGCATTCATTCTCGACATGATGGAGGGGGACCCCTTCGAGTTGTCGTTCAAGATTCCCGACACCGATGAGCATCGCCTGATTCCCGAGTTGCTGCCTTCCAACGAGCCCGCCCATGGCATTGAGACAGCCGAATCGTTGTGCGTGCAGTTCCACTACAAGTTCCTGCCCGCGGGGCTGATTCCACGCTTCATAGTCCGCATGCACAATGTCCTGGGGGCAGGAGACGCGTGGAAGAATGGCGTTGTCGTGAAGGTGGATGACAGGCGTGTGCTTGTTCGCGGAGTGCGGGAGGAGCGGCGAGTGTTCGTTTCAGTGCAAGGCCGCGAACCCGCATCGCGCCGGGCGCTCGCCATCGTTCGCCAGAATCTGGACATGGTGCATCGCACGATGAAGCACCTGGAGGTGACGGAACACGTCGCGCTCAGCCGTGATCCGGGAGTGACGGTTTCCTATCGGGACCTGCTGCAGTACGAGGCTGAGGAAGGCAGTGCACACCGATTCCGCCCGCAGGGAGCGGCCGACAAATACTCGATTCGGGAGCTGCTGGATGGCATCGAGGATCCGGAGTGGCGGAGCCCGCCCACGATCACAGTCACGATGAAAGCTGACGGTGTCGATGTCAGGCGCGACCATGGGAGGCGGATCATGGGTACATTTGATGGTCAGGTTTTCGTGAGCTACGCGAATGAGCCGGATCCCTCGCACGCGCGACTTGTTCGGGAGTTGGCGGACAAGCTCCGCGAGCAAGGCGTGGACGCACTGATTGACCAGTACCTGGGCGAGATGGGGCCGGGTATCTGCTGGCCGCTGTGGATGAAGCAGCAGGTAGAGAAGTCACGCGTGGTGCTGATGGTCTGCTCGCCCGCGTATCTGCGTCGGGTGGAAGGGAACGAGGCGCCGGGAAGGGGCTTGGGCGCCACGTTCGAGGGCAAGCTGGTTCGTCAGGAAATGTACAACAACGGCGTCGTCAATGTGAAGTACAGGCCCGTGCTGATGAGCGCCGATCACACCACGTGCATTCCCCTGGACTTGCAGGGGGCCACGCACTTCAGACTCTACGAGCCGGGCGGATACGACCGTCTGTATCGCGCGCTCACCGGCCAGCCGTCCATCGTCGCCCCGCCACTGGGAAAGCCCATCATCATGCCGCCAACGTGATCGTCCTCCTCCTCGCCTCTCTCGGACTTCGTCGGCGTTCGCCCTGGTTGATCTCCGGGCGAATCGTGGAATAGGCAGGGAGTTTGAGCGGCAGTTGGCGGCGCGGGGGATCGAGTGTTCGCGACGGTGCGGACGCGGAGGGGTTGGCCGTCACACCACCCAATTCGTCGGCGTCAGCGTCGCTGAGACCTGCGTCAGAAACTTCTCGTACCCCGCGCGGCCCATGAGGCCGAAGGTGGCTTGCTTGCCGAGTTCGACGGCGGGCTGGTCGTAGGCGTCCACGTTGAGGAGCAGGCCCGCGTAGGCCGTGGCGATCTGCCAGAGTTGGATGAACTCGCCGACGTGGTAGGCGTTGAGGGTCGGGAAGGTGATGGTGTAGTTGGGGCGCTGGCTTTCGACGAGGGCGTACTCGGTGGCGCGCTTCTCGGCGTGGAGGAGTTGGCCGAGCGTTTTGCCTTCGAGGTACTGGAGTGCTTCGACTCCGAGGCCGGTGGGGATTTGGACATCACCAGTGTGGTGCACAGGCGGGACGCCTGTGCCACCCATACCTGTGCCACCCATACCTGAGGAAGAAGCAGATGGAGTGGGGGCAACTTCCACGAGGCCGAGGACCTTGTCGTTGGGGCCTTCGCGGTACAACTGGACCTGGCTGTGCTGGTCGGTGGTGCCCAGGGCCTTGATGGGCGTGAAGCCCGCGTAGACGGTGTTGCCCTGGAGGTCCTTCTGCTTGCCGAGGCTCTCGGCCCAGATCTGGCGGTACCAGTCGGCGAGCAGGTAGAGCGAGTTGTGGTAGGGCATCAGGACGTGGTTGGTTTTGCCGTTGCTGGTGCCGAGTTCGACGAGGATGGTGGCGAGGAGCGCGGCGGGGTTTTGCAGGAGGTTCTCGCTGGAGCAGCGGCGGTCCATCGCGGCCGCGCCGTCGAGGAGGGCGTCGATGTCGATGCCGCACATCGCGGCGGAGAAGAGGCCCACGGGCGAGAGGACGGAGAAGCGCCCGCCCACGCCGTCCGGGACGGGGAGCGTGACGTAGCCCTCGCGTTCGCAGATGCGGCGCATGGTGCCCTTGGCGGGGTCGGTGATGGCGACGATGTTGGCCGCGGCGGTGGGGCCGAGCGATTTGGCGAGCAGGTCGCGGAGAATCATGAACTGGGCGGCGGTCTCGGCGGTCTCGCCGGATTTGGAGATGACGTTGAACAGCGTTGACTTGAGCCCCCCGGGCTGCGAGGCACAGAAGTCGATGGTGGACTGGAAGTAGGCGGGATCGACGTTGTCGATGACGAAGAGGCGCGGGCCGGTGCGGTGGAGCACAGGCGGGACGCCTGTGCCACCCATACCTGAAGCACGGGAGGGGAGGAGGTTCCAGGTGGGCGGGTTGAGGGCGGACTGGAGGGCGATGTTGCCCAGGGCCGAGCCGCCGATGCCGAGGACGACGAGGTTGTCGAAGCGGTTGCGGCGTTCATTGGCGATGGCCTTGACGGCCTTGAGGTGCTCGGAGCGCATCGGCTCGTTGGCGAGGTCGCGCCAGCGTTCCCAGCCTGTGCCGCGGGTGGAGGCGAGTTTTTTGGTGTGGGCGGCGATGGCGCGTGCGGCGTTGGAGTTGGGGGCGAGGAGTGCGGGGTCGAGGCCGTGGGAGCCGACGCGGTCGGAGAGGGTGTTGGCGAAGTCGATGGTGAGCATGTGGGAGGATATCGCGGAGGGGAATTTCTCGCAGAGACGCTGAGGGCGCGGAGAGGAGGAGAGCAGGGAGCAGGGGAAGAGGAGATCTGTGGGATGGGCGCTGACCACTGGCAAGGTGAGAGTGACCTGCCCCCGTTTTCTGTACCAGGTGCTATGAGAGTCGGTCCATCCTACCCGCCGCCGGCGTCACGCACGCCGCGGCCTGTCTGCCTTGATGCTCGTGGGGGGTAGAGGGGTGAGTTTGAGAGGGGAGAGGGGCC
>CAJPFG010000038.1 GCA_905339235.1 Phycisphaerales bacterium | reverse complement strand
CATCCGTGGCCTCCTGTGGTGAGTTGTGACTTCAACACCCACAGCATCGCAGGAGGTCTTCGTCCGCGCTACTCGCAATCTGTTCGCGCCAAACGTGCGCCGAACTTCGGCGCCGAGTCGTTAACTGAATGGCATTCCGCTGAAGCGGGCTGGGGAGGCCGCCCAACCTCTCGCGGTCTCCTGGCCTGACAATGGGTGCGAGATGCATGCTAGAAGGAAACCGGAGAGGTCTCCTTTGGGTAAGCGGCAATCAGACGCACGGTACACTCACAACGTGCTCAGGTACTGCCCGCATTGCCGTTACGAGATGGTCGGACTTCCTAGCGACATGAGAGTCTGCCCGGAGTGCGGTCGCTCGCCCTCCCTAGCCCCGGTGCGGCGCGGTCGCATGGCTGTGATGGGGCTAGTGGCGGGGATCCTCGCCACAGTACCCGCGCTGTACGTGGCCATCGCGTCGGGCGGTGGCGGCCACGGCGATTACGTGTTTACCCGGATTCTATTTCCCCTTCCCATGCTGCTCACGGCTCTTACCGGCGACTCGATCTCGGCGCTGTCCATCCTGCTTGCAGTGATTCAGTTTCCGCTCTACGGATTGGCGTTCGGAGCAATCGGTCGGCCCCGAAACGCCCGCGCTTGGATGGCGGTGGGTATCGTGATTGGCCTTCACGCGTTGTGGGCCGCGTTGTGCTTCGCGGGATTGCTGCCCAACTTTTCGTAGGCGCAGGCCAGCCGCCAGTCGCCTCTGCCACCCATACCACCACCTTGACATCTCCCCCCACCGCCCCCATTCACGTATACTCGCCCCATCTATGCTGCCGGACGGAGCCACCAGCACTAGACCCGTGCGCGTCATTGCGCTCATGAACCAGAAGGGCGGGGTGGGGAAGACCACCACCACCGTCAATCTGGCCGCGGCCTTTGCCCGCGCCGGCCGCTCCACCCTCGTCATCGACCTGGACCCCCAGTCCCACGCCACGCTGCACCTGGGCGTTGATCCCGCCGCCGTCGAGCGCTCCGCGTACGACCTGTTCACCGATGCTTCCTTTGATCCCAACGCGGCGGTGCGGGAGGTTTCCAAGGACCTCTGGCTCCTCCCCGCCACCACCGACCTCGCGGGCGTCGAGACCGAACTCGCGACCACCGCCGCCCCCCAGCGGCAGCACTGCCTCGAGCGGGCCCTCGCGGCCCTCAAAGGGCGCTTCGAGTTCGTCCTCATCGACTGCCCGCCATCGCTGGGGCTGCTCACCGTCAACGCCCTGGCCGCGGCCCGGGAGGTCATCATCCCCATGCAGGCCCACTTCCTCGCGCTCCAGGGCGTGGGGAAACTGCTGGAGACGGTGCAACTCGTCAGCCGCGGCGTGAACCCGCGCCTGCGCGTCACCGGCGTGGTCCTCTGCATGCACGACCCCAGTTCCACCCACACCCGCGAGGTGGTCAGCGACCTCGAAGCCTTCTTCGACGCGGGGCGCGAGCAGGAATCGCCGTGGCGCTTCGCCCGCGTGCTGCGCCCGGCCGTGCGGCGCAACATCAAACTGGCCGAGTGCCCGAGTTTCGGCAAGACCATCTTCGACTACGCCCCCGATGCGCCCGGCGCCCAGGACTACGCCGCCATCGCCGAGCCGCTCCTCAAAGAGTGGAACCTGCTGCTGGCGCGGCTGGGCGCGGCGGCGGGCGAGCAGAAGGGCGAGGCGCCGGTCCCCGTGACCATCGTCGCAAAGCCCACGCCCACCCCCACCCCCACCGCCACCACCACCCGTGAGCCCGCGGCCGGGACGGGCGCATGAGCCCGCGCACGCGAGGCCGACCGCTCTGGGCGCTGCTCGCGTTCTGGCTGTACGCGCCGGTGCTCTTTCTCGGCACGCATTGGCCAAAACTCCAGGTCGAAGGGCCCATCCCGCGAACCGACCTCGTCGTCCACTTCTCGGCTTTCGGGCTGTGGAGCAGCCTGTGCGCGGCCTGCGGGTGGTTCGGCCAGGCCGGCTCCGCGCGAAACCTCTGGCGCACCTGGGTGCTGGGCCTGCTCTACGCCGCGTTCGACGAGGGACTGCAGTTGGTCCCGGCGCTCGGCCGCGTCGCCGCGTGGGACGATTACACCGCCAACGCCGTCGGCATCACGCTGGGCGTGCTCCTGGTGGCCGGAGTAGCGAGAGCACGCCTCGGCGGAAGCAGGGACGCAAAGACGCGGCCATAGACGCCTCCCGCCTTTCGCCTTCCACCTACCTCCCCCTAGACTCCGCCTCACATGAAGGGCGACGATCTCCTAGAAGGAAGGTTTCTCTGGCACGGCCCGCGCCTGTGGGTCGCCAGCACGCTGGCGGGCGGGCTCGCGGGCTGGGGCCTCACGCACGTGCTGATCCCGCAATACGCGGACGGGGTTCCGAAGATCCCGCTGGTGCTGGTGGCGCCTTTCGCGCTGCTGCTGCTGAGCATCGCCACGTTCCCGCTGATCCAGCCGCGGGCGTGGCACCGGCATTTCCCGGACGTGGCCTTCTTCCTGGGCGCGCTTGTCGCCGGGTACTACATTGCCGGCTACACGCAGGGCGCGCCGGGTCATGCCGGGGGAATGTCGTACGGCGCGGAGAAGGTCGTGCACGCGGGGCTGGAGTACTACGCGTTTATCGCGCTGGTGGGCGGGCTGTACGTGGTCTCGGGCGGCGTGCTGATCGAGGTCAAGGGGCGGGCCGGACCGCTGTACAACTGCCTGATCATGCTGGTGGGCGCGGTGCTGGCGAATGTCGTGGGGACGACGGGCGCTTCGATGCTGCTGATCCGGCCGTTCATGCGGGCCAACCAGGGGCGGCTGCACTTCCTGCACGTGGTGATGTTCATCTTCATTGTGAGCAACTGCGGCGGGTGCCTCACGCCCATCGGCGACCCGCCGCTGTACCTGGGGTACATCAAGGGCGTGCCGTTCCTGTGGACGCTCACGCACCTGTGGCGGGACTGGGCCTTCACGGTCGGCGTGCTGCTGGCCATCTTCTACGCCCTCGACACGGTGATCGAGAGCCGCGTCACCGCGCAGCGGCGCAGCGCCGGCAAGCCCGACCTCCCCGAGGCGGCGTGGTTCCCGCGCGTATCGATCCGGGGCGGGGCCGGCCTGCTGTGCCTGGCCCTGATGATCGGCGGAGTCTTCCTCGACCCGCTCCTCGCCCGGTTCTTCCACGGCCTGCCGCACCTGCCCTACGGGGCGACGTTCCAGATCGCGATCGCGGCCATCGCGTACGCGCGGGCGCCCCGGGAGATCCTCGAACGCAACGACTTCTCCTTCTTCCCCGTCAAGGAAGTCGGCCTGCTCTTCATCGGGATCTTCCTGACGATGATCCCCGCCCTGGGTTACCTCGCAGCCAACGGCGCGAAACTCGGGCTCGACTCCCCCACCGCCTTCTACTTCGGAACCGGCACGCTCTCCGCCGTGCTCGACAATGCGCCTACCTACCTGAACTTCCTGCAAGTCGCCGTACCGGGTGAACTGAACCGCGAATCGGTCGAGGCGATGCTCGCGGCCGCGGACGGGCACATCCTCGCGGCGATCTCCACCGGTGCGGTCTTCTTCGGAGCGATGACCTACATCGGCAACGGGCCCAACTTCATGGTCCGCACCATCGCCGAATCCGCCGAGGTGAAGATGCCCTCGTTCTTCGGGTTCGCGATGTGGGCGGTGGTGCTGCTGCTGCCGGTGCTGGTGGCTCAGTGGTGGCTCTTTGTCCGATAGTGGGGTGACGCCCTCGGTGAACGCCCCATGTCGAGCCCGGCCGCGATGACCACCCCGCCAACCCCGCCAGACAGCCCCGCCGCGGACGCGGGGCACGAACACACCGGCCGCCTCGCCGCGGCCGTGCGGGTGGTTTCGGGCCTGACGCTCGTCTCGCGATTCGCGGGGCTGGCCCGCGACGTCATCACCGCCCGCATCTTCGGCGACGACCTGCTGGGCTCGGCCTTCCGTGCCGCGTACGCCCTGCCCAACCTCTTCCGCCGACTCTTCGGCGAAGGGGCGCTCTCCGCCGCCTTCCTTCCCGAATATGTCGTGCTTCGCCGCGACCAGCCCGACACGGCCAACCAACTCGGCTCGATCGTCGTCCGCCTGCTCACGCTGGTGACCGGCGCGCTCACGCTGGTGCTGATGGGGGTGCTCGCGGTGCTGCTGTGGTTGCTCCCCGCCAACGCCGAGCGGGCCCTGTCCTTCAAGTTGATGATCCTCATGCTCCCCATGATGCCCGCGGTCTGCCTCACCGCGGTGCTGGGCGGCATGCTCCAGGCGCACGGAAGGTTCGGCCCCCCCGCCGCCGCCCCCATCCTGCTCAACGTCTTCCAGATCGCCGCCGGGGCGCTGTTCTACTTCGGCGTCATGACCGACCGCGCCGCCACCGCGTACCTCATCGGCGCCGCGGCGGTGCTCGCCGGCCTCGCCCAGATCGCCTGGAGCCTCTGGGCGCTGCGCGGGCGCGTGCGCTGGGTCGCCGCGGGCCAGGCCGCCCGTTCCCACGGACGCGAAGTCTTCAAACGCTTCGTCCCCGCCATGCTCGGCCTGGGCACGCTCCAACTCAACACGATGATGGACGTGGTCATCGCGATGTGGCCCGTGTGGGTCGGACCCACAATCTTCGGATACGCGGTGCCCCTCGACGAAAAGTCGAACGCCATCCTCTCCTTCACGCAGACGATTTACCAGTTCCCACTGGGAGTCTTCGGGCTCGCGGTGGCCACGGCCGTCTTTCCGCTCCTCTCCCGCACCGCCGACAACCCGGAAGAGTTCGTCGGCGTGCTCCGCCGCGGACTGCGACTCTCGCTTTTCATCGGGCTGCCCGCCACGATCGGGCTCATCCTCGTCCGCCACGACCTTCTCGCCGTGATCTTCGGCGGGGGAACCCGTTACGCGTTCTCGCAGGCCGGGCTCGACCGCGCCGCGGCGGTTCTCGCCGGCTTCGCACCGGGCGTCTGGGCCTACTCCCTGAACCACGTCTACACCCGCGCGTTCTACGCCCGTCACGACACCCGGACCCCCATGAAACTGGCGATGCGGATGGTCGGGCTCAACTTCGTGCTGAACGTGACGCTGGTGTGGCTGCTGCGCGAGGCCGGGCTGGCGTGGTCAACCAGCATCTCGGCCACGGTCCAGTGCCTCGTGCTGGCGTGGTGGTGCCGGCGCGAACTGCGCGTTGAACCCATGGACCGCGAAACCTGGGCGGGGTTTGGGCGGGTGGCCGCGGTCACCGCGCTCATGGCTGGTACCGTGGCCTCGGCCCTGTATCTGCTCCCGGCGGGCGCGACCTGGGCGGGTCACGCGCTCAACCTCGCGGTCGCGGTGGGCGCCGGAATGGTCGTCTACGCCGCCGCCGCGCGGCTCCTGCGACTCCCTGAACTGGCCTGGCTCTTCCAACGTGCTCCGCGCGGAACGGGTGTTGAGCCGATATCGTTTGAGTAGTCCAGGAGTGCCAGAAATGAAGAGGACTCGCAAGGTCGCGATTCTGATCCTGCTCGCCGCGGCGCCGCTGGTGCTGGCCGCGTGCAACACGGTGCAGGGCTTCGGCAAGGATCTGACCTACGCCGGCGAAAAGACCGAAGAATGGATCTCGGGCAAAAAGGCCGGGGAGTCAAAGTAACCCAGTGCCACCCATCGACCTCAGGGGCAAGCCGATCGCGATCACCGGTGCCAGCAGCGGCATCGGGCTGGTCACCGCGCTCGCCTGCGCCCGCGAGGGCATGCCGGTCGCTCTCGCCGCCCGCCGCCAGGACCGCCTTCGCGAACTCGAATCCGAGATCCACCGCCAGGGCGGCAGGGCCATCTCCGTGCTGTGCGATGTCGCCGATCCGTCGGACTGCCGCCGCCTCGTAGACCGCACGCTGGAAGCCTTCGGCTCCATCTACGGCGTCTACGCGAACGCCGGGTACGGCGTCGAAGGCTCGGTGCACGAACTCTCGAACAAGGCCTGGCGCGATATCTTCGAAGTCAACTTCTGGGGCACGCTCAACACCATCCGCCCGGCCCTGCCGCACATGCTTCAGGCCGGCCAGGGCCACGTCATCATCTGTTCGAGCGTGGTCAGCAAGATGGGAATCCCCACGCTCGCCGCCTACACCACCACCAAGGCCGCGCAGGACCACATCGGCCGTGCGATGCGCATCGAACTGCACGGCCGCGTCCACGTGTCAACCGTGCACCCCATCGGAACGAACACCGAGTTCTCGCAGGTGGTGACCGAGCACTCCGGAAACCGCCCCCGCACCGCCCGCTCGCCCGAAGGGTTCCGCCAGACCCCCGAGCAGGTCGCCGAGGCCATCGTTCGGTGCCTGAAGCGTCCGCGTGGTGAAATCTGGACGAGTTGGACCGCCCGCATGCTCGCCGCCGTCGGCACCGCCGCGCCAGAGTTTGCGGACTTCATCCTCCGCCGACGCTTTCTCCCAAAAATCGCGGAGATGAAAAACGCGGGCAAGCCCGCGGCCAGCCCGCCGGCCTGACTCCCTGTGAAAATGGGCTGCGAGTGTTCCCAAGAACATCTCGCGGGGAGGCCCGCGGAGGTGCCGCCATGTGGGACGTCCTTCGGATCTTGTGGCGCGTGGTTTTCGCCCCGGTGTGGCTGCTCTGGACCTGCTACAAGGGACTGTGGTGGGCCTTCGATGATTCGGATACGCGGCGGGCGGCGGGCTCGGCGACGATTGCCCCGCCCGATGCCCCGCCCCCGCCAAACCCGCACACCGACGCCCCGCGCTTCGCGCCCGACCAGTCCAAGGCCTTCGAAATCACCGATTCGACCCCCGCCCCCGCCAAGCCGCCCATCGGACCCTTGCGAGGCGGCTTTGTCAGTACGGCCATCCTCTCCATTGCGAGCGCGGCCATCGCCAGCAGCCTCGCGGATGAGGGCGCGATCACCGACGGCCGCGCCTGGGCTCTGTGGATCTGGGCAACGCTCATGGCATCGGTCGGCACGCTGTACATCGTGCGCCACGTCGCGCGCCGCCAAGCCGAGCAGGAACCCAAGACTTTCTGGGGCCGCTGCCGGATGACCGCCGGCGGAATCAAAGACGCCGCGTTCGGCGCCGGTCGAGGCATGGGGAACGCCTACATCAAGGGCGTTCACGCCGCCAAGGTCACGCGCAACGCCGTCCAGAAAGCCGCGGCCTCGCCCCCGGCCCAGGCCGCCAAGCGCGGCATGTTCAGCGCATGGACTGCCCTGCGTCGCAAGTCCCAGCCGACGAATCCCCCTACCGCCCCGGCCTGAGCCCGTTACTGTTTTCGCGGGCATCCCATCCGGGTAGACTCGCCGCATGGAGATGACCCCGCAGCGCTGGAACGCGACCAACGCCTACCTCGCCGAGGTCTTCGGCGACGACCCGCAGGATCGCCAACTCCAGACGCTCATGTCCCGGGCGGTTGCCAGCGGCCTGCCCGATATCGCCGTTTCACCCGAAGCCGGGCGTTTGCTGACCCTGCTCGCTCGCATCGCCACCGGCGAACCTCGCTCTACCGGCCGCGTGCTCGAGGTCGGAACTCTCGCCGGATACTCGGGCATTCACCTCGCCCGAGGCCTGTCCGCGGGCGGCTCGCTGATCACGATCGAGTTCGAAGGCAAACACGCCGCCTTCGCCCACGCCGAGTTCGCCGCCGCGGGCGTCACCGATCGCGTGGAGATTGTCGTCGAGCCCGCCCTCCAAGCCCTCCCGCGGCTGGCGCGAACCCTCGGCCCCGCGTCCCTGGACCTGGTCTTCCTCGACGCGACCAAACGTGAGTACGCGGCCTACTTTGAGTTCATCGCCCCCATGCTCCGACCCGGCGGACTCTTCACCGCCGACAACGCGATCGCTTCTCGCTGGTGGATCTGCGACCCGCCCGGCGACCCCGACCGCGACGCGATGGACCGATTTAATCGCAATCTTGCGAACGACAACCGATTCGACGCAGGCTGCATCCCAACTCGAAACGGCATCGTTATAGGACGAAAGCAGTGACAGTCAAATTGCCCTTGTCCGATCATCTAGTCTTGATAGCCAATATTGTCGGCATACACTACACCGCATGCCGCTGCTCCCGCTTCTGGTCATATCTCGCCTCGATCAGGCCGCCGCCCTTCTGGAGCCAACGCGGGTGCGGATCCTCCGGGAACTGCGAGAGCCCGACTCCGCCAGCGGTCTGGCCCGCCGGCTCGGCTTGCCGCGCCAACGGGCGAACTACCACCTCCGCGAACTGGAGACCGCCGGGCTCGTGCGGCTGGTTCGCGAGCAGAAAAAGGGCAACTGCACGGAGCGGGTGGTGCAGGCGGTGGCCCGAGCATTTGTGCTCAGCCCGGAAATCCTGGGAGAAGTCTCGCCGTCGGAAGCGTGCACGGACCGCTATTCCCCCGAAAGCCTGATCGCCGCGGCCGCGCGGGCCATCCGCGAAGTCTCGGCCCAGGGCAACCGGCCCGTGGCAACGCTCGCGACGGAGACCGACATCCGATTCGCCACCCCGGCGGATGAGCGGGCGTTCGCGGAAGATCTGGTGAGCGAGGTCGCCAAACTGGCCGCGGAATACGACGATCCGGGGGCGTCGCGATCCTTCAGGATCGTCGTGGGCGGGTATCCGTGCGAACGGAAGTGACGGGTTACCGCATGCAGATCGGCGGCGACAGGATCTCATTCATGATGAGCGCCCGGCGCCATTCGGCTTTCGTGGTCGGCCGGAACATGACCGCCGGATTCAGCACCGTCCGCCGCGGCTGGGCCCCCGGTGCGTGCGCTTCGGGAATCGGATCGGGCTCCGTGGGCTTGAGGGCATCGCGCCGCCGCTTATCCTGAGCCACCGCCTCCGCGTCAGATTGCACCCGCTCCTCCGCGATGCGCCGACGCTGCTCTGGGGTGCGTTTTTTGTCGCCTGCCCGCTGCTGTGGAGCGGCGGGAATCGGTTGGCGGGCACGCTCCCGGGACTGCGGGAGTTCAACCGGCACTTCCAGCACAATCCCGCCGGGAAGTCGAACTTGGCGCACGGGGCCCGCGGGCGCCCGCGCCGCCGGACGGGACATGCGCGAGGCGGTGGGAAGTTGAGACCGCGTCGGAGGTCGCGCCTGCGCGTGGGCTTGGGCCTGCGCTTGTGCTTGGGCCTGCGCCTGGGCCATCAGTTGGCGGCGCCGCTCGGCAAGGACTTCCAGCCGCTCGCGGGCGGACACTGCCGCCGGCCCGGAGGGGTGCGTGTCCACCGGGCGCCCGGTTCGCAGCGACTCGGCCTCCGCCCGCTTCCGCGTCGCGAGGACCTCGCTCTTTTTCTTCTGCTCGCCCAGAGCCTTCAGGATCCCCCGAATCAACGGCACCCCGACGATCACGAGCAGCCACAGGCTCTGCGGATGGTTGCCGATGTATTGGAGAATCTGCTTGATCACGCGGTGCTCCAGTCAGAGTCTATCACACCGGCGTCGCCGACTGGGGCGACAGCGCCACCACCCGTCCCCCGGCCATCAGCGGCTCGAACCTCACGCCGAACACCTTCGCCAGCGCCTCAGGCTCCAGAGTGGTCTCGGTCGGTCCCTCGGCCACCAGCACGCCGGTCGGCCCCAGCACCGCGACGCGCGACGCGAACCGCAGGACCAGCGCCAAATCGTGCAGCACCGCCACCACGCACAGGCCGCGGAGCGCCAGATCGCGCAGCATCTCCATCGCGTGCAGCGCGTGGGCCGGGTCCATCGCCGAGACCGGCTCATCCGCCAGCAGAGCCTTGCCCGCGCCGTCCGACTCGCCGGTGAGATCGAGTTGCGCCATCGCCCGCGCCAGCGTCACCCGCTGCCGCTGCCCCGCCGAAAGAGTGCCGAACGGGTCGTCGGCCCGATCGCTCAGTCCCACCTGCCGCAGCGCCCCCTCGACAATCGCGACGCCGTCGGACCGCTCCGCGGCGTACAGCCCCATCCTCACCACCTCGCGAATCGCGAACGGAAATGCGACCTCGCTGTGCTGGGGTATCAGCGCCACGCGCCGAGCCCGCTCCTGTCGCGAGAGTGCCCCGAGGATCGGCCGGGCCCCCATCGTCACCACGCCCCGCGAAGGGACCGCGACGCCCGCCAAAAGCCGCAGCAGCGTGGATTTTCCGGCCCCGTTGGGCCCGATCACGGCCGTGATCCGCCCCGCTGGAAACTCGGCGGTTACCCCGGTGAGCACCGGGCGCGAGGGCTCGTACGAAAACGCGATGTCCGCGGCGCGAAGGGTCACAACGGATGGTATCGGACGGACCAACCCGAGGTTTCCTACCGTCACACCGCATGAACACGATTACGACGGTCGCAGTAACGGGCGCTACGGGCTTTGTGGGCCGCTATGTCGTCCGCGAACTGGTCGCGGCCGGCTACCAGGTGCGCGCCCTCGTGCGCGACCGGGCCAAGGCCCGGACGCTCCTGCCCTCCGCCCGGGTCACCGTCATCCAGGGCGACGCGCTGGACCGCCCCCGCGTGGACGAGATGCTGAACGCGGCCCAGGCCTGCATCAATCTCCTGGGCATCATCCGCGAAGCGCCCAACGGCCAGACCTTTGAACGCGTGCACACCCGCGCCACCCGCCTGCTCGTCGAGCGGTGCGAGGCACTGAGCGTCCGGCGATTCGTGCAGATGTCGGCCCTCAACGTCCGCGACGTGGCCTCGTGCGAGTACCAGCGCACCAAGTGGGAGGCCGAGAAGGCCGTCCGAACCTCTTCCCTCGACTGGACGATTCTGCGCCCGAGCCTGATCCACGGCCCCGAAGGCGAGTTCGTGCACCTCGCCAAGCGCTGGGCCGGCGGGCACCACGCCCCGTGGCTCTTCATCCCCTACTTCTCCCGCGAGGTCGAGGACAAGCGTGTGCCGCTGGGCGCCGTCAGTTTCGCCGACCCGATGGTGCAGCCGATAGACGTGCGCGACGCCGCCAAGGCCTTCGCGGCCTGCCTGCCCAATGAAACGACGTTCGGCGAGGTGTACAACCTCGTCGGCTCCGAGGCGCTCTCCTTCCCCGACATGCTCCGCCACATCCGCGATCACGTGCACGGCGCCAACCGCGACCTGGAGCCGCACGGCATCCCCGGACACGCCGCGGGCCTGGCCGCGAAGGCCGCGGGGATGATGGGCCTGGGCTCGCTGCTCCCCTTCGACGAGGGCATGGCGGTCATGGGCACGGAAGACGCCACGGCCAACCTCGAAAAGGTGAAAGCCGACCTGGGCCTGAACCCGCGCCCGTTCCGCGCAGCGTTCGCGGAGTACGCGGCATCCGTGTGACCGCGGGCGGACCGCGGGCGGCAGGATCAGCACGCTTGGTCGATCAGTTCTGACGGATCGGCGTCGCCCGTCCGAACGCGCTGTTCGAGCGCGGCGGCGGGGCCGGGGCGGGGACGATCCGCAGCGTTTCCGCGTTCGTCGGGGCCACCAGCGCGGGGGTGGGCGTGGTGCGTTGCTGGCGCAGGTTGTCGATGGATCGATCCAACTTGCCCAGGATGTTCTTGACTTGGTTGAATGCCTTCTCGGACGGTCCCATGCGAGCCCTCCTTGGCTGGTCTCAGGCCAGCATCGGAAGCCGGGGGGCGCGACTTTCTCGGAGCATCCCGCTCCGCTCGCCTTGGTTCCGGTTGTACCGTCTGGCGAAGGACGGGTGCCGGCGTGCAACCGGCGATCCCCCGTTTGCGGTAGGCTGTCGCAGCGATGCGGGTGGAATGCGTGGATCTCGTGAAGCGTTATCCGGGCGGGGCCCAGGCCCTGCGCGGACTCTCGCTGCGCGCCGCGCGAGGGAGCGCGCTGGCGGTGCTCGGGCCCTCTGGCTGCGGCAAGTCCACGCTCCTTCGGGTGATCGCCGGGCTCGAAGAACCCTCTTCGGGCGCCGTGCGGCTGGACAATGCCGACGCCTCCGGCCTGGCCCCCGCTCAGCGCGGCGTCGGGCTCATCGCCCAGGATGCCGGCCTCTACCCCCACCTCACCATCGGCGAGAGCATCGCCATGGCCGCCGGGCGCGCCACCAGAACCGAGGCGCAGCAGCGCGTGCACGAATCCGCGGCCGCCCTGGGAATCGCCCACGTCCTCGCCCGCGCCCCCGGCGAAATCTCCGGCGGCGAGCGGCGACGGGCGGCCCTGGCCCGCGAACTGGTCCGCGGCGCCAAGGTCATGCTGCTCGACGAACCCACCGCGAGTCTGGACGCATCCGCCGCGGCCATCGCGCGGGCCGAAATCGCCGAGATCCGCGCCCGCCTCAACGCCACCGTCATTCTCGTGACGCACGATCAGGACGAGGCCTTTGCGCTGGGAGAGCGCCTCGCGGTGATGCGCGAAGGCCGGATCGATCAGGAGGGCTCGCCCGAAGAGATCTACCAGAAGCCGGCGAATCGGTTCATTGCCGCTTTCGTCGGTCGGCCGCCGATGAGTTTCATCCCCGGCCGCGTCGTGCAGGATGCTGGCGCGTGGTTCGCCCCCGCGGGCGACCTGCCCCGCGTGGCCCTTGCGGGGTTTCGAGGCCGCGAGGCTTCGCGCGCCGCGGAGGGCGAAGTGCTGCTAGGCGTTCGGCCCTCGCGTGTGCGACTCGGGGCCGGGGAGTGGCGGCTGCCGGTGGCGCGCGTCGAACGGCTGGTGGAGCGGTCGGACGTCTTTCTTCGGCTGCCCGGCGGGGCGCTGCTGGCCGCCAGCCCGGCCGAAGCCAAGGCCGGTGAAACGGTGCGTGTCGAAGTGCAAACCGTCCATGCGTCGTTCTTCGAGCCCGACGCAGTCGGACGCAGGCTCGATGTGGAGGTCTTGGGATGATCGCGTGGCGCGTGCTGACGGCGGTGCTTCTGTCGGCCCTGGTCGTAGATCAAACAGCGGGACAGCCGCCCGGCGCGAGCCGGCCGGGCCCGGCGATTCGCGTCGATCTGAACGAAGACCTGGATTGCATGCGCGCCGCCGAGCAGTTGGAGGCCGCGCTCGCCGAGGCCGCGGCACTCAACGCCTCGGTCGTGGTGCTGGAACTCAACGGCAACGCCGCGCGGCTGGACGTGGTGCACCGCATGGCCGCGGCCCTCCGCGAGGCCCGCGTGCCCGTCGCTGCCTGGCTTGAAGGCGGAGACGATGCGCGGGTCGGCATCGGGCAACTCACGCTCTCGCTCTTCGCCGACCGCACGATCGCGGCGGACCGCCTCGAGGTCCACGGATCCGCGCGTGGGGATATCGACGCCCTCGCCCCGGACAAAACCGCGTGGGACGGCCTGACCGTGGAACTTGCCGACTGGCTGTCGCTGCGATTGGGCCGGCGCGGGGCCAACAGCGACCTCGAACGAGTGCTCACCTCGCCGCCCGACGGGCTCTGGCTCGTGAACACCGGCACGGGCGCCCGGCTGCACGTCGGCGCCGACCGGCCCGATGGAGCGACCGACCTCACGACCCTGGCCGATGGTGTGCGCACCGTTCGGATGTCGGGCGCCAACCTCCGCGCGGCGTCATTGGCCGACGCGAGCGCCAGAGACTGGCGGAGCGCCGCCAAGTCGCTGGGAATCACTTCCGAACGCGTCGAGCGACGCACTATCGGCGCGAACCTTCGCGCGGCCCGCGCCGAGGCTGAAAGCCTGCTGGACAGCGTCGAGGCGCCCCTCCTTGCCGCGGACAAGGCCCTGGACCTGGCGGACCCCAAATCCCGCAGCGTGGCCCCAAGCAGGTACCGCAGCGCCGCCGCGGAAGCGCGGGCGTCGCTCGCCCGCGCGAACGCCTCGCTGGATCGGCTGGACGCGATCCTGCTCGAAACACCCGAGGTGTTCCGCACACCCGCCCCGGGCCAGAGCAAGGCCGAGCGCATTTCAACATTCGGCACCAAGTGGCGCTCGATGATTCGCGCAAAGCGCGACCGTTCCGAAAGGCTGGAGACCAAGGCCCGGCTCTTCGCCGGCCAATAGGCCGCGCCACCGCGTTACACTTCCCCAGCGCTCAGGAGAGTCCCCGATGGCCAAAGCCCGACGATCCGCACCCGCCCCGCAGGACCTGGGCGCGGGACCCGCGCCCGTGACGGGCGGGACCGATCCGCGGAAAGTCGCGGCCACGCGGGAGTTGTTTTGGCACAACGTCGTGCGCGAGTTGCTGACTTCCCTCAGCACCATCTGGGCCCAGCGCTCCGACAACGAGCAGCAGTCCGGCGAGGAAGAAGACGTCTTCGACGGACGCATCGCGGTGATCACCGCGCAGGGCGCACGAATCCCCATCGGCGCGGTCTACCCGCTCTTCGCGTGCAGCCTCGCCGACAACGAGGCCGACCGCGCCCTCTCCACCGAGGTCGAGTGCACCATTTTCCAGATCGAAACCCCCGAGGGCCAGGCCTTTACCCTGCCGCTCCACGAGGTCCGGGCCTTCCACTCGCTCAACGCCGAGTTAATGGAGCAGGTCAAGGCCGCCGCCCAGCAATCTCAGGCCACCGGCCCCGAGGACGAGCCCATGCCCTTCGGATTCGCGGCCTTCACCAGCCTCGCACGGACCCGCCAGAGTTCGCCCGCGCTTCCCAAGGAACTCATCGTCGGGCCCGGGCTCCCGGCCCTTCCCTGACGCCTGCCGGGCACTCGATGCTTCGACGCCATCCGACCGCCCGAACCCCACGCGGCCTTTGTTCGTATCATCCAAGCCCGGCACGGCATCAATAAGAGAGCGAGGAGGCGTGCATGCGGACCCTGGTTGCCATTCCTGTATACAACGAGGCTTCGTACGTCCGACGCGTGCTCGAGCGCGTACTGGCCATCACCCCCAACGTACTGGTCATCGACGACGGCTCGACCGACCAGACCCCGCGCATCATGCCCGAGTATCCGGTGGAGATGATTCGGCACGTGAAGAACCGGGGGTACGGCTCGTCGATGCGCGACGCCTTCCGGTTCGCGGCCCACGAGAAGTTCGACTGGCTCATCACCATGGACTGCGACGAGCAGCACGAGCCGGCCTCGATCCCGGCGTTCGTCGAGGCGGCGGGCGAGGACACGCACGACGTCATCAGCGGCACCCGGTACATGCGGGCGAGCGAGGGGAACGACCGGCCGCCGGCGGACCGTCGCGCCATCAACCAGACGATTACGGCGGAACTCAACTGCCGGCTTTCGCGGTGCCTTGGGACGCTGCTCACAGACTCGTTCTGCGGGTTCAAGGCGTATCGCGTGTCGTCGCTGCGGAAGTTGCGGCCGACGGTGCGGGGGTACGCGTTCCCGATGCAGTTCTGGGCCCAGGCCGCGGCCGAGCGGCTGCGGGTTCGGGAACTGCCCATCCGCCTGATCTACAACGACTCGACACGGACGTTCGGGGGCGTTCTCGACGATGCGCAGCGCCGCCTGGCGCACTACCGTGAGGTGCTACACCGGGAACTGCGGCGGCAATCGGAGCGTCTGCCCGCGTGTTCGCTGGTGGGCATCGATGATGACGGGTGCGAGTGCCGCTGTCAGTGAGCCAGCCAGACACGACATCGGGGAGGCCGGTCTTCCGCCCGGGGCCGGGCGAGTGGATGGCGCTGGCCGTTCGCGACCAGTTCGGAACGCGACAGCAGACCATGCGGCGCGAACTGGGACTCCCCGACGACCGCCCGGTGCTCATGAGCGGGCATCATTGCGAGTTCTGGCATCCGGGGATATTGGCGAAGTGGTTTGCGCTTCAGATCTGCGCGCACGTCCTCGAAGGGATCACGACCAAGGGCGCCGCGACGGCGTGGATTGAGGTCGATCAGGATTCCAACGCGGCGTGGCAGATCGCCTACCCCAGCGCAGGCCCGGCGCGAGCGGTGTGGCGGATGCCCTTTGCCGCCCATTCCAATCCCTCGCCCGACACGCCTACGGCTTCGCTCGGACCGGTGCAGGTTGCTGAACCGGATGTGAAGGCCCTGGACCCGGCGCCGGGGTACGAGTTCGCGCGGGAGGGCCTTCGCGGCATCGCGGGCGCCCTGGCCTTGCACCAAAGCGCCCCGACGCTGGCCGTTCAGGTCACGCTCGCCCGAAACGACCTGCTCGCCTGGACGGGGCCAACTCCGACCAGCGTGCACGCGTCGTCGCTGGCGCGGACAACGCTTTTCGGCGAGTTGCTGGAGCGCATGGCGGGCGACCCGCGGGGGTGCGTTGACATGCTGAACAACGCGGCCGCGGCGTTTCCCGAGGCTCGGGTGCGGCCGCTGGAGGTTCACGGGGGGCGCACCGAACTCCCGCTGTGGCGGCTGCAGCCGGGCACGCCGCGGCGGCGTGTGTACGCCGATGAACTGGCGAGCATCCCGCGGGAGGCCTTGGCGCCCCGCGCGCTGCTCATGACCGCGCTGCTGCGGGCGGGGGCGTGCGATCTGTTCGTGCACGGGCTGGGCGGAGAGCGGTACGACCGTGCAACCGATCGCTGGATCGGCGAGTGGCTCGGCTGGGAGTTGGCCCCCACCGTGATGATCACCGCGACGAGGTACCTGCCGTTCGGGGTGCCCGACGTCCCCAGCCCCGAAGCCATCGCGCGGGCACGTTGGGAGGCGTGGCACGCGCGGACTGATCCCGGGATGCTGGGGGACGCCGACGCGGCGGCGCAAAAGCTCGACTTGGTGCGCACGATCGAGTTGTCTCGCGATCGATCCGGCCGCGCCGCGTTGTTCAAGGACCTGCACGCGTTGGCGCAGGCGGCTCGCACGGGGCACAGCGCACGGCTGGCCGAACTCGAATCGCGTGCACAAGCCCTTCGCCGGGAGGCCGACATCGCGGGCGTGGTGTTTGACCGCACGTGGGCATTCCCGCTCTACCCGCGCGACGCGATGGTCTCGCTTCGCGATGAAATCCTCGGAGCATTCAGCGGATCCGAGGCTCCATCGCCGGCGCGGCCACTATCATGAGCCGTGCGCGGACTCCGCCTGTTCATGTTCGGATGGACCCTGCTCGCGTCGCTCCTCAGCGGCGCGTGCGGTGATCCCAAGCCCCCGCCCGGCCCTGCCGGCCCGCGGATCGTGGCGCTCAGCCCCGCCGTCGCCATCATCCTGCGTGACCTGGGATACCAGAAGCAGATCGTCGGCCGGCACGCCTCGGACCTGATCCTGGACGAGTCGGTGTCGATCTGCGGGGACCAGAACCAGATCGACTACGAGGCCCTCATCGGGGCCAGGCCGACCCACGTCTTCACACAATGGGGAACGCGAAACCTGCCCGAGCGCCTGGCGTCGCTCGCCGCGGACAAGAACTGGACGCTGCGGGAGTGCTCGCTGCTCTCGCTGGACGACATCGAGCGCGAAACCCACGAACTCGATGTGGCTCTTTCCGGGAAGCCCGAGGGGACGCCCCAGGGAAACGCCACGATCGCGCGCTTGCGTGAGTCCCTCAAGAAGCATCCGCGGTTTCCCGGCGTCGGACGCGTGCTGCTGCTGGGCGGGCTGGGGCCCCCTTCGGCCTTCGGCCCGGGGTCGTGGCACCACCAGATCCTCGAACGCCTGGGCGCGAAGCCCGCGGTCACAAAGGGCGCGGCCTGGCAGGACCTGTCCCTGGAGGACGTGCGGGCACTGGCCCCGGACGCCATCGTGGTCGTGCTGCCACGCTCGCCACGGACCCCGTCGCTCGCCGGCCGCGAATTGCCCACCCTGGGCGACGATGCGATCGCGATGCTCGGCGCCGTGTCGCGGCTGGACATCCCGGCGATCAAGTACAAGCGCGTCGCGGTGATCGACGATCCGCTCGCGCTGACACCGAGCACCAGCCTCACCGGGTTCGCGGATGAACTCGGTTCCGCGCTGTCGGCGTGGAGCCGGTAGTGGAAGCGGCCGGCCTGCTCGCCGGTCCTCTCCCCTACTATCCCGCCCCATGCCCATCCAGGACCCACTTCAGATGTTGGCGCAGCGATTTCGCGGCGCGATCGCCGCGGCGTATCCGCAGGCCGCGGACGCCGATCCGCTCATCACCCCCTGCAAGTCCGCGGATATGGGCGACTTCCAATCCAACGCGGCGATGGGCCTGGCCAAGCGTGTCGGGCAGAAGCCGCGTGACGTGGCCGCGGCCATCGTGAGGCACGCCGATCTCACGGGGATTGCCGAGCCGCTCACCGACGCGTCGATCGCCGGGCCGGGCTTCATCAACGTCCGGCTGAAGGCCGCGGCCTTGCGGGATGCGCTCTCGTCGCTGGATTCGGCCTCGCTGGGCGTCGAGCCGGCGTCGCCCGCGAAGACGATCGTCGTGGACCTGATGGGCGTGAACCTGGCCAAGCAGATGCACGTGGGGCACCTGCGCAGCCCGATCATCGGCGACTGCCTCGCCCGGACCTTCGAGCGCCTGGGGCACTCGGTGATCCGGCAGAATCACGTCGGCGACTGGGGCCTGCCCATCGCGATGGTCACGGCTCGGATCCAGCAACTCGCGCGGGAAGGTCGGATCGACCTTGCGAAGCTGACGCTCGATGACCTTGACACGGCGTACAAGGCCGCGCAGGCCGAGTGCCAGCGCGACGTTGACGGCCTGGCCGCGGCGAAGCGGTTCGGCCTGGGTCCCAAGGCGCTCGCGGAACTCGAAGAGCAGGTGAACGGCGCGACCGAGTCGTTCAACGCGGCCCGGCAGACGCTGGTGAAACTCCAGAGCAAGGAGCCGCAGACCTACGGCGTCTGGCAGCGGATCTATGAGGTCACGATGAAGGTGTGCCTCGACGTCTGCCGGATGCTGCGGGTGAACGTGACCGCGGAGCACAACGCGGGCGAGAGTTCCTACGCCGATGAGTTGGGGCCGATGGTGGACGACCTGATCGCCCGCGGCATCGCGGTGCCCGATCAGGGTGCGCTCATCATCCGCCTCGACGATCCGCCCAAGGGCGCCGACGGCAAGCCGCTCTGGGAGCCCATCAAGGAGCCGGTGCTGGTCCGCAAGAGCGACGGCGGATTCCTCTACGCGACCACCGACATCGCCGGGATCCGGCGGCGCGTGCAGAAGTTCGGCGCCAGCGAGGGCGTGTACGCGATCGATGCGCGCCAGAGCCTGCAGATGAAGCAGGTCTTCGCCGCGTCGATCAAGGCCGGGTACGCGACGCACCCCAAGACCGGCGAGATCGCGCTGCTGGCGCACGCGGCCTTCGGCGCCGTGCTCGGCGAGGACGGCCGGCCGTTCAAGACACGCTCGGGCGAGAGCGTGAAACTGGCGGACCTGATCGAGGAGACGTTCTCGCGCGCGGCAAAGGCCGTGCAATCACGCGATGCCGAGTTGCCCGCGTCCGAGGCCCGGGCCATCGCCGAGGCCGTGGGCGTCGCCGCCCTCAAGTACGGCGATCTTTCGACGGACCGGATCAAGGACTATGTGTTCTCGTTCGATCGGATGCTGGCGTTCGAAGGAAACACCGGCCCGTACCTGCTGTACGCGTACGTGCGGGTGCGGAGCATCTTCCGCAAGGCGGCGGAGCGGGGCATCGGCGAATCGTGGCGCCGCGCCGCGTTTCCGTGCGAGCAGGCGGCCGAGAAGCAGTTGGCGCTCGCCCTTCTGCGATACCCCGCGGCGGTCCGGGGCGTCGCGGACAGCCTCGAGCCCCACCGCCTCTGCCAGTATCTGTACGATCTGGCGGGCGCCTACAGCGTGTTCTTCGACCAGTGCCACGTGCTGAACGCCGAATCCGAAACCCTGCGCGACAGCCGGCTGCGCCTGTGCGATCTGACGGCGCGGGTGCTGGCCGACGGGCTCTCGGTCCTCGGGATTCCGACCGTCGAGCGGATGTAGCGGCTACTTGGGCGGGTCCCAGATGCCGTGCGGCACCTCGCGCCCCGTTTCCAACATCAGGATCCGGCGCACGGCGAGTTCGCTGGACATGTTGTACGCCTCCGCGATCTGCTCGATGATGAGCGAGATCGCCTCGTTCCCGCGCGAGAAATCCTGCTTCCACACGCCGCCCTCCTTGACGAAGTAGTAGAGGTAGCGCGTCTGCTTTCCGTAGGCGTCCAGCGCGGGCGCCGTGGCGACATCCTTGCGGATCTTGATGATCCCCATGTGCTCGGTGGGATCCCGCTCCTCGTCGGTCTGCTCGTACCCGCTCTCGATGCTCGCCCGAAGATACGCGCGGCCGTCGGCGCTGCGCAGTTGCTCCCGCGAGAGTTTGTGCCGAATCCCGAGAATGGTGTACATCTCCGCGAGGGGGAGTGCATGAACCTCCTCCGCCTTCATGGTTCTGGCCTTGTGCACCATCCGGTCGTAGTAGGGAAACGTGTTGGACGACATCAGCGCCAGCGCCTCATCGGCCTTCTGCCGGTTGCAGGCCGCGCGGAAGTCGATCATCGACCGCCGCACCGCCCGGCGCTCGTCCAGATCACACCCGGCCGGCCCGACGATCAGAACCGCGGACGCCAACGCCAACCACACCAACGACATCGCTCGCTTCGGCATGGCAGCGTTGTACCTGACCACGCGGTTGCCGTCAAGGCCATCGCGGAGCGCGCCCGACACACGGATTTGTGTGTCGAGACTCAGGCGCGGGCCGGCAACGGGGGAACGGCCGCCGCGCCGCACTCGGGGCAGCGATCGCCCCGCAGCCCCAGCAGCGTGTAGCCACAGGAGGCGCAGGCGGGCGTCCGGATCTGGACATCGATCCCGAGCCGGCACGTACGGCACGCGCCCCCGCCGAGCGGGATCTCCTGCCGCGTGCTGCACGACGGGCACACGACCGTGATCGCGTGAATGTCCGACGGCGCGGCGATGTCGGGCGATAGCCGCCTGGCCAGCACCAGCAGCACGATCTGCGCCAGCGTGCCGCAGCCGGTGGCGATGCCCGTGGCCGCGGCCAGGCGGGGCACAAAGTCCAGCGCCGTGCCGTCCGCGGCGAGCCAGACGCCGGTGTCGATGCTGGCTCCCGTCGCGATCGCGGCCAGGAGCGTGACAAGCCGCAGCCAGTTGTGCCGCGGCTGGAGCGGGATCAGCATGACCAGGTTGGCATACGCGGTCAGGCACGCGATCGTGACGGCGACGGCGAAGGGAGTTGGGTCCATCCGCGGGGTGAACCAGATGTCCTGCACGGCCAGCACGATCGCCCCCGCCGCGGCCGTCACTCCCACCCAGCGCCAGTTCCGGCCGTCTCGCGCCCCAGCGTTGATCAGGCAGATCACTCCCAGCCCGAAGAGCATCCAGAGCACCGCGGCCGTGTCCGTCCATTCCGACCGACCGGCCAAGCCGGTCCCCCAGCCCCAGATCGCCACGAGCGTCAGCGCGAGTTGCGCCGCGCTCACCGCGATCCCCAGCCGCCCGGCGGAGCGGTGCGCGGCGCGGCAGGAAAGCCATACCCCCACGAACGCCGCGCCGGAGGTGGGAACGAGCACCAGCGCGGTCAGCGCGAGTTTTTCCTGATTGCTCCCGGTGAGGAACTTGGCCCACACCGCGGCGAGGGCCATCAGGAAGCAGACCATGATCAGGACGATGCCAACGAGCCCGGCGCGCCGGTCGGCCGCGCGGTCCATCAGCCGCGCCATGGGGATCGCCAGCGCCGACGCGACGGCGCCGAAGACGCACGTGAGCGAGATGCGCCAGGTCATGCTGGAGTCGGACACCAGGATGGCCAGCCCGCCGAGGAGCGCGGCGGCGCCCAGACACCAGAGCATCGCGCGAAGGAGGAGTCGCTGCAGCGGCATGAGAGCACCTCGGCGCGAGTGTATCAGGAAGTCGCGCGGGCCGGGCAAACGAGCGGTGCGCGGATGCGCCGGTTAGTATTGCCCATGCTTCTTCTGGTGCTGCGTCATGCCAAGGCCGAAAAGGACTCGCCCACCGGCCGGGACGAGGATCGGCCGCTCTCGGACCTGGGCCGTCGGCAGGCGGAGTTCATCGGGAGCCATCTGCTGCGGCCCGGGAAGGGGCTCAAGACGCCCGCGTTGATCCTGTCGAGCCCGGCAGCGCGGGCCCGCACCACAGCCGAGATCATCGCCAAAGCGCTGGGGCTGAAGGTGGGCTTCGACGACTCTCTCGGGCTCGGCGCCGACACGCGCGAAGCGCTCCAACTGGTGCGGCAACTCGCGCAGGCCGAACACACGGCCCTGATCGTGGGCCACAACCCGCAGTTCGAAGACCTGGCCGCGGAACTCGGGCAGCGCGACGACCGCCTCCGCACGGGCGAACTCATCGGCTTCGACATCACGCTGGACGGCACGCGCGTGCTCGCGACCGAGGTCGCGACCGTGAGGCTGGAAGAGGATTGACCGACCGGGTGGTAGACCCTGAAGGGGTTCTCGCAGAGGCGCAGAGTGCGCAGAGAAGAGCGACTCCGCGCACTCTGCGCCTCCGCGAGACACTGCCTTGGATTCGATTTACTTGTCGCGCCGGTGGTGCTTCTTGCCCTTGTCGCGGCTCTTGCTCCGCTGCGATCGCCGGTCGGCACCCGTGGGGAACTTGTCCCACTTGCCCGGCCCGAACCCGCCCCCGACGCCGCCCAGCCCGCCGCCGGGCTTTTCGGGCGGTGGCTTCTTCGCCTTCCCGCCCGCGCGGCTTGCGGAGTCGTCGATCACCAGGTCCATCTGACGCTTCGCGAGATCGACATTGGCGATGCGCACCGTGACCAAATCGCCGAAGTTGAACGACCGCCCGCTGCGCGTGTCCATGAGCGCGCCCGTGCGGGCGTCGATCTTCCAGAAGGGCGTCAGGTTTTCGCGGGTCACATCGCCGGGGAGGTCCTCGGCCTTGATGAAGCCGTCCGCGAGGTACTTGTCGAGTTGCACGAAGACGCCGCGCGGATTGACGCCCGTCACCACGCCCTTGTACGACTCGCCGATGTGCTTGCTTAGGAGTTGGAGGACGAGGAAGGAACGGAGTTCGTTCTCCGCGGCCTCGGCGTTCATCTCGCGCTGCGTCGCGTGCCGGCCGATCTCGGCGAGTTCCTCCTCGCCCAGGCAGTTGCGGCTGTCGCGGAGTTCGTGCCCGAGTTCTTTCTGTTCCTTTTCGCCGCGGGGGCGCTTGCGGCCGTTCTCGGTTCGTTCCAGGTACTCGGCCAGGGCCCGGTGCACCGTCAGGTCGGCGTAGCGCCGGATCGGGCTGGTGAAGTGCGCGTAGGCCTCGCTCGCGAGGGCGAAGTGGCCGATGAGGGCGGGGCTGTACTCGGCCTTGGAGAGCGTGCGCAGCACGGCGAGGTGCACGGCGCGGGCCGCGGGCGTTCCGTGGGTGGCCTTGAGGAGGCCCTGGAGTTCCTGGCGTGTGGGGTTCTTGGGGATCTTGAACCCCGCGACCATGGCGACCTTGCGCATGCCCTCGACATCGCCGGGGACGGGGTCGGGGTGGATGCGCCGCAGGAGAGGCACGTTCACGTTTTCGAAGAGGCGGGCGAGCACTTCGTTGGCCTCGACCATGAACATCTCGATCAGCTTGTGGGTGAACGCATCATCCTCGCGCTCCGCGTCCACCACGTGCCCGTTGTCGTCGTAGATCAGCACGCACTCGGGCAGATCGAGCACGATCATGCCGGCCCGGTCGCGCCGGGCCTGGATGGCCTTGGCGCAGCGGTTCATCTCCCGCAGCGTGTCGATCAACTGATCGGAGTATTCCGGCTTGGTCTTCGCGTGCTTGCGGGCCTCGTCGGGGTTGCCGTCGATGAGGGCCTGGGCCTCGAGGTACGTGAGGCGCTTGGCGCTCTTGATCAGGGTCTGCGCCACGCCCTCGCCGCGGATCTCGCCGCGGGAGTTGTACGTCATGAACGCGCTCTTGCAGTACCGGTACACCCCCTCCTGCAGCGAGCAGATGCCGTTGGAGAGGATCTCGGGCAGCATCGGGATCACGTGCCGCGGGAGGTAGCAGGAGTTCGCGCGGTCGCGGGCCTCTTCGTCCAGCGGCCCCCCGCGCGGGATGAAGTGCGCCACATCGGCGATGTGCACGGCCAGTTCCCAGCCCCCTCCCTCGATGGAGTCCGTGCGCTTGATGGAGATGGCGTCGTCATAGTCCTTCGCGTCCGGCGGATCGATCGTGATGATGAAGTCGTCGGTGAGGTCCAGGCGGTCGGGCAGGGCGGCAGGGCCCTTGGCCTTGTACTCGGCGATCTCGCGCTCGTACCTGGCCGCGGCCTCGCGGGCCTGCTCCACGCACGCCTCGGGAAACTCTCCCGGCAGGTCGTACGCCGCGATCACGGCCTGGGTCTCGACATCGGGCGATCCGGCATCGCCCAGGACGCGGGTGATGACGCCCTCGGCGAGCATGTTGTCTTCGGGCCAGAGCGTGAGCTCGACGACCACCTTGTCGCCCTCGCGGGCGTTCTTGCTGGTGGCATCGGCCACGACGATGGGCGTGGTGATCTGGCGGCCGTCGGGCATGACCAGCCACTGCTGGCCGCGGCGGGTGAGCGTGCCGGTGTAGCTGCTGCGGTGGCGCTCGACAATCTCGACGATGGTGCCGACAAACCCCTCGCCGGTGGGCGAGCGCCGGTCGCGGGCGATCTTGGCCCGGACGGTGTCGCCGGTGAGCGCATCGCCCACATCCTCGGCGGGGACGAAGACCGAGCGCTCCTTCACGGCCTCGCTGGGCGTGATGAACCCGAAGCCGCGGAGGTTCTTGCGGAAACGGCCGACGACCTCGCCGCCATGACCGGCCAGCGACGGCAGCGAGACGTACCCCGAGTCGCTGAACTCGACCTTCCCGCCCTCCTCAAGGGCGCGCACGGCCCTGATGAACTCCTCGCGATCCTCGCGGGCGATGCCCAGGTCGTCGGCCAACTCGGGCAGCCGGCGCGGGGTGTAGGTCTCGTGCTTGAGATGGTCGAGAACGCGGCGTTGAAAGCGGTCAATCACGGGGGAGGGTATGAGAGCCGGAGGGGGAATGCGGAATGAGGAGTGATGAATGGGAGAGGGAGAGTCAGGCCGCGGGCTGGCCGGGCTCGCCACGTCCATCCCCGCCGCCACCCCCACGCCCGCACTCGGGGCACGGCGAGCCTGGCGCGAGGCCGGTGAGGGAGTAGTTGCAAGCCGGGAATGCGCCCGTCTTCCGGCGGGCAAGGATGCGGCACGTCCATAAAACCGCTGCAAGGAACCCCAACACGGCGGCCAGGTACCAAAGGGGAATCCAGAGCGACCAGTTTCCGTCGCCTGTCCACAGGATCACATCAGCGACCTGCAGTGGATTGGGATCTTGCCTTGGATTGGCCGAGGGTTCGTGCGATTGCAGGACGGACACCACCAAATACCCCATCACCGTGTTGAGGCTCACCGCGGATGGAATCGC
Source organism: Phycisphaerales bacterium (assembly GCA_905339235.1). Classification (GTDB taxonomy): domain Bacteria; phylum Planctomycetota; class Phycisphaerae; order Phycisphaerales; family UBA1924; genus RI-211. The sequence continues at coordinate 38,888 of CAJPFG010000038.1, read as the reverse complement.
CCAGAGAACGAGCGCAAACGCGGCCCCCGCCGTGCAACCCCATCTCAGATACGCCCATTGCCTTTTCATGTGCCATCGCCTCGCTCAGTGTGCATTCGGGGGCGCTTGCCGCACTCGGGGCACGGCGTGTCCGGCGGGAGGCCGGACAGGGCGTAGTTGCAGGTGGGGCAGTGGCCCGTACGGACCGCCCGACGCTTACGGAATTCGAGCGACCACGCCACTCCGGTCGGCACCGCGAGGGCCATTGCAATGCTCCAGAAGGGAACGGCGATCGAGGGGGAGTTGAGCAGCGCCGGGTTCCCGACGTATGCATCAAACGACCACACCGAATCAAAGCCCGACGCGTAGTCGTCAACGTAGAGCATCGCGCCCCGGTGCCCCCGTCCCTCGCGAACGATCATGGCAAACGGAGACGAGCGCCGCACTCGGACTCTCCCGGAGTCGACGAGCATGACAAGGTCATTCGATACGTCGCGCGCGATTCTCCATCGCTCGCTGGCGATCCACGCGGCGGCCACGAAAACGAGCGCCCCGGGGCAGGCCCACCTCCCGCACCACCGCAGTATCGAACCCTTCTTCACGCTTCACACTACGCAGGCAGCACGGGTCGCGGACGCCCCGTGCCATTCCTCGCGAGCGTTACGTGGCCGGTCGCTCATACATCCCCGGCCGCGCGATCTCCATGTACCGCCGCGGCTCCGCCAGATGCGTGAAACCCAGTCGCTCGTAGAGGGACTGGGCGTCGCGCGTGAGCAGGCACCAGCGGCGGAGATTCTGGAGGTCGGGGTGGCGGCGGGCGAACTGCACGAGGGCCTGACCGATGCCCCTTCCCCGCGCCGGCTCCGCTACGTAGACATCGCACAGGTAGGCGTACGTCGCCTTGTCGGTGATCACCCGCGCCACCGCCACCTGCCCGGAGTCGTCGTAGGCCCCGAAGACCATGCTGTTAGCGAAGGCCCGCTCCATCACGTCGCGCGGCAGGCCGCGGCACCAGTAGGCCTCGCGCAGCCAGGCGTGGACGCGGTCCGCGTCGATCCTGGCGGCGTCGTCGGAATACTCCACCCCGCCGCTGACCTCCGCGAACGCCATGGCCCGCTCCACAATGAAAAACGGTGAGCGCCACAACTGTACGCCCACCGTCTCGCGACTGTATCGCTCTATCGCTGTATCGCCGCCTCGCCTCACTTCGGCGCCGCGGGCGAACCCGGCGTCTCGCCCGGCTTCTCGTCCGCCGGCGCTTCGGGCGCCGCTGGTGGATTGCTGGCCGCGGTCTCCTTCGCGCGCTTGGTCGCCGCGACGATCTCGTCGGCCGGGACGATCATCTTGAAGCCCGGCACGCTCTGCTGGATCTCGTTGAGCACGCGCGGGGAACTCTGATACTCGTCCTTGTCGGGGAGCACCGCGGTGAACAGGCCGACCGGGCGCGACTGGGCGTCGAACACCGGCACGCCGAAGTCGGCGGTGACCAGCGAGATGCTGGGGATGAGCAGCCTGCGTGGCTTGCTGGTCACGCACGCCACCTTGCCCTCCGTCACGACGTTGGCGCGGTGGAAGAACTTCCCCATCTGCGACACCACCATGAGCGTGTCCCCGCCCACCGCGGGCGCGCCCTGGGCGAAGTCCAGGAACGCGTAGCCCTTCTCGTCGGCCTTCTCGATCTGGAACCAGCCCAGCGCCAGGTCCGAGTCGCGCGCGATCATCTTGGCGTCGATGCCCTGGGTGTCCTCGCCGATCAGGACCTTGATCTGCGTCGGCGAGATCGCCACGCCCCCGAAGCGCGAGTCCATCTCGCCCAGCCCCATCGTGCTCGCCAGCACCAGCCCGGTCTTCTCGATCATGACGCCGGGGATCTCGCTCTCCTGCTCCTGGCCCTCGGCCTTGAGGATGAACTTCACGTTCACGTTGGCCGCGGCGTGCTCGGTCACGAGTTTCTCGTACGCCGCGGCGTTGCTCTGCTGGCCGAACGCGGAGGTCGCCATCGACAGGCCGAGGATCGCCGCGGCCGCCGCCGTCATCATCGAACGCTTCATTTCGCTGTGCTCCAGGTGCGCGTCGCGTCACAACGCCGATCGGGCGGCGACGCTCGCCGACGGCAAAGCCGCCCCGATCAGGGGCGGCGCACGCACTATAGGGCGATGTGGCGCGAACCCCGCCCGGCCCCCGCGCGAGATTACTTGTCCTTCATCGGGTCCTCGCCCGCGCCAACGTCCTTCTTCTCCTCTTCCCCGCCCTTGGCCGCGTTCTCCACCGCCGACTTCGTCGCCTTCACCACCTCCGCCGCGGGAACGATCATGCCGCCGGCCGTGTCGCCCATGCCGCCGAACATCCCTTCCTCGGCGCCCTCCATTTCCTCGTCGGAGGGGAGGATGAGCGAGGTGACGCCGATGACGTCCCCCGCCGCGTTGTACACCGGCAGGCCCATGCCCGCGCCCCCGCCGATGTAGAGGTCTCGCGGCTTCTTCGCGATGCCCACGAGACGGAACTCGTGGATGACGGGCGCGCGGTCGAAGAACTTGCCCATGCGCCCGACAGAGTAGAGGTAGTCGCCGACCTTGGGGGCCGCGCTCGAGGTGAGATCGAGGAACGCGTAGGGCTTCTCGGGCGCCTTCTTGACCCGCACCCACGCCAGGTCCAGTTCGCTGTCGCGGGCGATGAGGCTGGCCTCCACGCCCTGCGTGTCCTCGCCGACGAGCACCTTGATATCGGTGGGCTTGGGCGGCGCGCCCCCGCCCATCCCCGGCATCATGCGGGCGAAGCGGGCCATCATGCCGCCCATCTCGGTGTTGCTCACCAGCACCAGCCCCGAGCCCTCGATCATCACGCCGGTGACTTCCATCTCGCGGTCGCCGCCGTCGCCGAACATGCCCATGCCGCTGTCGTCGCCCTTGAGCACGTACTTCACGGTGACCAGCGGCGGGGCCTTCTCGTTCATGATCTTCTGCACCGCCGCGGGCGTGGCCGGGCCATCGCCGTCGTAGGCCGGCGCGGCCGCGCAGGCCCCCGCCGCAAGAACGCTCGCCAGGACCACGCCAAAGACATCGCGTTTCATGGGCAACTCCTTCGATCCGGGCGCCGCCTTACGGCTTGGGCTCGGGGGATTTCTTCTCTTCCGGCACGGCCGGCTTCCACTCCGGCTCGGCGAACTTGTACTGGGTGCGCAGGCCGCGGAGGACGACGAAGGTCACTCGCTCGGGCTGGCGTTTCGCGACGCTCTCCATGGCCTTGCGATAGGTGGGGATGTCGGAGATGGCATCGCCGTCGATCTTCTGGATCACATCGCCCGGCACGATCCCCGCCAGCCCCGCCCACCCGGCGTGCTCCACGTTTTCGACGAGCACGCCTTGGACGGTTTCGGCCCAGCGATTGTCGTCGCGGTCGAAGAAGGTGAGTTCGCGCACGCTCAACTCGAAGTCGCGGTTTTCGTCGCGGAGGGCTTCCTCGGCGGTGAGGCGGGTTCGTTCGAGCGTCACTTTCAGGTCGGTCATCTTCCCATCTCGCAGCACCGAGAGCGTGGCCTCCTGGCCGGACTGCATGCGGCGGACGGCCCGCTGGAACATGCCGGCGTCCTGCATGCCGCGGGGCGCGAGTTTGTCTCCGTTGAGAGCGATCACGATGTCGCCGGTCTTGAGACCCGCCTGATCCGCCAGCGTGCCCGGGTACACCCGCGTCACGCGGAAGCCGGTTTGGTCGGCGAGACCGATCTGCTTGGCGAGGTCGCGCAGGACCGGCTGGGTCGCGACGCCGACCCAGGCCTTGGGCAGTTCGCGGGGCGGGTCTTCTTTCTTGTCGGGACGGGGCTTGATGAGCGTCAGCGTGTTTTTTCCGGCGCGATCGAACTCGACCGTGACGAACTCCGGGAGCGGGTCCTGGGCGGCGATGCTCTTGTACGCGTCCACCAGGTCTTTCAGCGTGGAGATTCTGGCGCCGTTGACGCTGCGCACGACGTCGGCGTAGTTCACGGACGGCTCGGCGGTCGCGGCCGGGCCGCCGCCGCGAACCCCCAGGACGATCGCGCCTTCCTTGCTGGTGAGACGGCGAGCCCGGGCCATGCGATCGGTGATCTCGGAGACGGACATACCGAAGAGGCGGAGGGCGGTTTCCTCGCCGCGTTCGCGGAGGAGTTTTTCGGTGGTCACCTTGGCGGTTCCGGCGGTGTCGCCCCGCTTGTAGGTGAACTGGATGGCCGTGCCCACCGGCCGGGACGCGATCGCCCGAAGCACCAGCGGGATCTCCTCGGGGAACCGCGCGTTGATCGGCGAGCCGTCCATCGTCAGCAGCACGTCGCCCGCCTGGAGCCCCGCCTTGGCCGCGGCCCCGTCGGCATCCACGCTGTTCAGCAGCACGCCATCGGTGTACCCCGTCCGCCGGATGCTCTTGAATGCCACGCCGATGGTGCTCCGCGTGACGGCGCCGCTCTTGATGAGTTCCTCGGCGATGCCCCGCGCGAAGTTCGAAGGATTCGCAAACCCCAGGCCCGACCCGCCGCGGGTGTTCACCCCAACCACCTGCCCCTGCAGGTTCACCAGCGGGCCGCCGGAGTTGCCCGGCAGGATCAGCGCATCGTGCTGCAGCCAGCGGGTGAAGATGTCGCTGGACGTATCCAGATCGAACTCCTGGTCGGCGATGTCATCGCCCGAAAGCGACGCGAAGACCCGCTCGGTGTTCGACACGATCCCCAGCGACACGGATCGCGACAGCCCGTACGGGGCGCCCATCGCCATCACGTAGTCGCCGACCTTCAGCGAGTCCGAGTTCCCCCACGACGCGATCCCCGGCAGCGGCCCGCCCTTGAGGTCTTCCATCTTGATCCGCAGCACCGCCAGGTCGGTCATCCGATCCTCGCCCACCAGCGTCGCGGCGATCTCGCGCTTGTCGGAGAGTGTGACGCGAAAGGTCTTGCCGTCGTCCACGACGTGCTGGTTGGTGACAACCAGGCCGTCGGAAGAGACGATGGTGCCGCTGCCGGTGGAAGCGCCCTTGGACTCCTTGCCGCCCCAGTACGAAACGCTCACCACCTGGATGTTGACCAGCGCCGGGAAGACCTTGTCGCGGGCCTGATCGATGGCCGCGCGGATGTCCGCGGGCGTCTCCACTTGTGCACTCGAACCCCCCGCCGCGGGCCCATGCCCCTGCTGCGCACACGCCCCGAGCCCGGCCAGCCCGACAACCACGCCCATCGTCCAGGCAACCCGATTCCATCGCTCAGTCATGCGATCCTCCCACCGGCCCGCCGCGGCCATCCAAATCCGCTCCCGCCGGGTTAGCCCCCGACACTAGCAGACCCCAAGTCCAGACACAAACCCGCGGCCGGCGGCGAGGACCGACACGTCAGGGTAAACCCCAAAACTCGCCAACGGCCGACATCCCAGGCCCGGGCCATCGCAACGCCATCAAGCCACATCAAGACCGGGTTTCAAGCCCACAACCCGGGCCGAACCGCCAACCCTTGCCAGCCTACCGAACAGGCGCTATAGATGGAGTCAAAATCGCGGCGAAACCGCCCGATTGGGGTATGGTGTAACGGTAGCACGAGTGACTCTGACTCACTTAGTCTAGGTTCAAATCCTAGTACCCCAACTTTCCGCATTGACCAAGAGTTCGTGCCTCACGTTGCCAAGTAGCGACGGGTTGGGACGTTGCGCGGATGTTTCGGCGCTCGCGCGGAGGGCGAGTTGTGCCCGGTCATGCCCGGTGAAGCCCCGAAGTTGGCACGTTTTGGGCACCAGTTGTGCCCACAAATCCTAGAGAATCGCGCTCGGTCGTCAGGCTCGGAAGCGCCGACATCGCCGCCGCCGTGGGGAGCAACCCCTCGTCGGTGTACGCCTGGAGCGTGAGCCGGATGTCGCGGTGCCGCATGATCGCCTGCGCGACCGCGGGCGGCACGCGCGACGCGGCCAGCATCGTCGCCAGCGAGTGCCTCAGCGAGTGCAGCACGACCTTCCGCCCGCGCTCGTCCTGCTCGGCGATACCTGCGGCCGCCAAGTCCTCGCGGAACTCTTCCATCGACGGGATCGAGTCGAAGACGCGGTGGCGGTCCTCGGCGTTACGGCGGTTGGCCGCCAGGGCCTCCGCCAACTCTGCCACGAGCGGCACGGACTCCGCCCGGCCGCTCTTGGTGTTGGCGGCGGGCAACTCGACGTACGGGTTGGCCACGTCGAGGTGGACGTGCGCCCAAAGGACGTTGCTCGCCTCCGACCGCCGCAACCCCGTATACGCGAGGAACAAGTAGGTCAGCCGTCGTCCGGGGGAAGCCGAGCGGAGAAGCGTGCGGCATTCCACCAGAGAGAGCGCACGGCGCGTCTTCTCTCGCCGGTCGGCGGACTTTGGAACATGCTCGCACGGGTTGGCCTCCATGCTGCCAGAGCGGACGCACCAGCCGAAGAAGGCGAAAAGGTCCGAGCGGTGGGCGTTCACCGTCTTCCCCGACAACTTCCGCCCCGCCAGCGCTCGCAGGTAGTTGGAAGCGCTGCGGACGGAGCAGTCCGCGAGGCATCCCCAGTCCTGGTGCTCCGCGGCGGCCTCAAGGTGCTTGCGCGCAATGTAAATGTACATGTCGTCGCGCCCGCGGCGCTGGAGATCGGCGACGTAGGCGTCCACGTGCTCGGAAAACGGCCGCTTGCCCTCGCGCGGGTCCGCCGTCAGCACTCCGGCCTTCAACTTCTCGACGGACTCAAGCTCCTGGCCGAGCGTGATGAGGGCCATTTCCTTGCTGACGGCAACGACCTTGCGAACCCGGCGGCCGCGGTGGTCGCGGTAGTCGATGCCCCACTTTCCGTCGCGCTGGAAGATCGCGCCCATGGCTACCTACCTCCCCCGCCCGTCACACCGGCGACGGGCGTCGTTGGTGGGAGTAAGGGCGGAACAGGCCGGGATTCCAAGCCAACTGGAAGGGCGATCTGAATGCTCCGGAAACCCCGAAAACTGCATATACATTCTCGATGTGCATTATCATGCATCGCTCCTGATCTCGCGGCGCTGCGTGGCGTTGTTACCCGTGTTACTGGTGTTACCCGGATTTCGCCATGAAGCGCCACATCACGCGCGTTGGCTCGTTCATACGGGAATTGCGGTAACACGAGTAACATCGGTAACACTCCAGTCTCCAGGCCGTGTTCAGCGTCGTCCTTTGGCCAGTCCAATCCCGGTACGGAATTTCGCTGTGGTCTTGCCCAGTCGTCGCGTGGCACTGGGGAATCCCCTCTTGTCTAGTGCCGCGCCGAGCTTCCTCGTCTCCATCGGCCGCTCGCCTGTCCGCTGACACCACTCCCCGTACTCCTTCGCCAGCGCTGCCCACGCGACGACCATCTCCGAGCCCTCGCGGGGTGTGCGGTCATCGATCTGGCAGCACTCGCCGATGAACCTTCCCACCTGATCCTCGCCATCGCGGTATGCGCCCGTGGCCCGAGTCACGTCCTCTGCTTCGCCCAGCCCCTCGCGCTGCCAATCGAGGCAGCCACGAACCAGCCACGCGAGGATGCCGGGCCACTCGGCCCGCAACTTCTGGAGCAGTTTCTTGTCGCGCTCGGCCTCGGGGATAACAACGTCGAAGGGCACCAGCCGCAGGCGCCGCCAGACCGCCTCCGAGTTCTCTCGCACCCGCGGCGTGTTGTTGGTGATCAGGACTAGCTTGTGCGTGCGCGGGAATTCGAAGTAGTCCTGTCGCATATGGCGCGCTTTGAGAGTCGCGTCGCCCGTCAGGCGCTTGACCAACTGGAGCCGAAAGGTCGCGCCCTCCTCCGTTTCGGAGGCAACGACGAGCCGCTTGCCCATCAGATCTGCGATCTCGGTCGGGTGCTCGCGCTGGCGTGATTCGGTCAGGAGTTGCGGCGGCGCGTCCGACGTGTAATCCCCCATCAGGCCCGCCATGGTGTCCATCAGCACAGACTTGCCGTTTGCGCCCTCGCCGTAGTACACCGGGAGAATCTGCTCGCTGATGTCGGCGGTGAGGCAGTACCCGTGCCATCGCTGAACGTACCGGATCAATGGCACGCGGCCGGCGAATATCCGAAGCAGGAATGCATCGAACAGAGGGCACTTCGCCTCGGGGTCGTACCTGACCGGCGCCATCTTCGTAATGAAGTCCTCGCGGCGGTGTTGCCGGATCTTTCCGGTACGGAGATCGATGGTGCCGTTTCGTACGTTGAACAACCACGGGTCGGCATCCAGTTGTTCGGGGGTGATGACGACGGATGGCTGCGACTTGGCGAGTTCGACCATCGCGTCGATTCGCCTTCTGTCCTCGGAGGTCATCGCCCACCCCCGAAGTGCCTTGCGGAGGGTTTCGTCCTCGCATTTCGCCGCTTCACGGAGGATCGACCGTGCCACCTCGCCCGCCAGCCGGCGCGGCGTCCCTTGGCTGTCCTCCTTCCAGCGGCAGCCGTCCCAGACCAGCCATTTGCCCGTGCGATGGCAGTAGCGGACCGTACCCGCCCACCGATCGGCGAACCGCTCGGCGTTGCCCAGGTCCGTGCAGGGGCGATGGTCCGGATCGCTGGCTTCGGACGCCTGGGACGAGTCGATGAGTGTCGCCGATGCTGTGAGCGCCGCCAGGAGCGCATCCCCCGCCCTCCCGGCGTCTTCGGCGTCGTTGATGTCGAGCCCGGCGGCGGCGCGGGCATTGAGCCACGCTCGCACGTCCTTCACGTTGTCGGGTGGGAGCGACCACCGGACCGGCTTGGCCCAAGCGACCGCCAAGTGCCGCGCGGTCTTCTCCGCTCCACGAGTGCCGGGGCCGGGCTGGCCGTCCTTCCCGTCGTTCTCTCCGACTACCAGGACGTCCTCACCCTTGAGCGAGGCGGCCAAATCGTCAAGACCGGTGTCGCACGACGGGCGGCCAACGGCCCGCAAGCCCATCGTCAGGCACGCCGCCACGTCGCTCGCGCCTTCGACGAGCAGCACCGGCCCAACGAACTCCGACTTCGTACGAGGGATGATCAATCCACGCCGACATCCCGCCTTTCTGGACGGCGAGCCCTTGCGACGCTCGTCATCACGGAAGTGGAAGCCGACGATCTTCCCATCCGCTCCTCGCTCCGGGAACGAGAAGGCGCCGACCGGATAGTCCTGACGCCACCCTTTTCCGGATGCTCCCAGCCGTCGAAGGTCCTCGGCGGTGGCCCAGCCAATGTCGAGCGCGTCCAGGGCGTCGGGCCGGACGCCCAACTTGTGCGCGAGCTCTTCGATTTGCTCCCGAGAGATTCTGGCGCGGAACGTCGCGTCGATGGCTTCAAGGTTGGGAGATACCTTAACGGTGGCCCGCTTTGGTTTCGCAGGGGATCGCGTCGCACCCTTGGGTTCAAAGAGGTCCGACATATGGAGCCGTACGGCCCCGAGGATCGACTCGACGGTGCACCCCGCGTGGCAGTGGATGAGAACGCGGCCGTCATCGCCCGCGGCCACCGAGAGACTTGGCTCGCGGTCGTCGTGGGAGGGGCAACGCGCCATCCAGCGGCCATCGCCGGCAGGCCGGACGCCATCGAGGCGATCCAGAACGAGTTGGACGTGAGGCGAGGTCACCTCGCGCCCCCGCGCTGAATGAACTGCTCGATGCTCTCGTTCGTGATGCGGACGCTGCGGCCTACACGCACCTGGGTCAGTTCACGCTGGGCGAGCAATCTCCAAATCGTGCGAGTGGACACATCGAGCGTCTGAGCGGCCGCCCGAACTTTGCTGACGCGCTTGGCGCTGGTCGATTGCGCTTCCGTGCTGCTGGTCATCGTCGTTCTCCGTGCGCGAGTCCGACAAGGACCCGCGTTGATTGACGAAGAACACTTGACCGCCAGCGTGACGTTGCACGTTGCACAACGCTTGCAACGCTCAGAATCTTGATCGGCGTCGCGGTCGGTTCCTGGCCGCTTCCAGAACTTCAGGCGGAGGAGGGCTGTCCGGGCGGTAGTACCCCCCGTTGCGAAGCCGCTCGATGCACCCTTTTCCTCGTTGGCGGCGGATGCGGTTGACGTGGGAACCCACCGTGCCAGGCTGGCATTCCAGTTCACGAGCGAGCGCGGCACGGTCCATTACCGCCCCCGCCAACGCCTGCCAAAGGCTCTCGGCCCCACTTGGGAGCGGGGCGTCTTTCGCCTTCGCCTCACTGTCGAGTCGGCCCCAGATGTTCGGCACCGCCATGGCCGCCTGGAGATTGGCGCGGAACTTCGCGGCGCGGGCCACGATGGCATCCAACCTCGTGGCTTCGACGGTAGTCGGCCAACTAGAGTTCAATACGGCGATCTCAACCATGGGCGCCAACGACAGTCCTTCCTGCAACATGGCGATGACAGCCGTGGAGTAGCGGTCCGTTTCGGGGTTTTCGGCGAGATCGACTACTCTGGCGCCGCGGGCCGTCACGGCCTCCAATCCGCTCTCGCACAGTTCCGCTAGTTGCTCCGGCACGCCTTTCAGGTCTGCCGTCTGCTGCGGCAGTTCTTTGGGTAGGTCCGGGAGACGGCTCTCCGCTTTCCCGAGAATCCCGAATCCCTTCTCAAGCCCGATCTTCTCTCCCGCCCGGACTCGCTCGTTCAACCGGCGAGTGGCATCCCGGACTAGCAAACCGCGATAGGACTCGTGTGCCGCGGCGGTCCTCGCCCGAGATTCTCCCAGTTTCCGAAGGGACGTTGCAGCGAAACTCAAGAATGTCAACTCGTTGAGAACGTCGAATAGACGGGTGGACGGGTGTGCTCGGAGGGTCCCGTTTAGCGCGATCGCCAGCAACTCCGGCGTCGCGTCGGGACTCACGCCTCGGGTGATTGCCTTCTTCCATGCTTTCCATTGCGCAGCCTGCCGCTTCAGTGCCGCAGTCGGCTTGGTGGTGAGGATGTCCGAGTTTTGGAGGATCACGGGCTCGTCGATTGGCTCAAACACCGCATCGTGCACCGCGGCGAGGAGCGCTCGGTGCTGGCACCTGGGCGGGACGCGCTCGGGGACTGGCGTGGTTGGTTCCGCCTTGCGGCGGCCGAGCTTTCCTAGACGACGCATGGCACTTCTGCGCATGGCGATCTTGAGCCAGGCGTTCCCCGCGATTGCGGACCGGACGGCCTCGGCCGCGTCTCGAAGGGACTCGCGCAGCGTTTCATTGGTCACCGTGGGGATACGTTTCCTCGGCATCGGCAGGGGCGACTTTCGCGGGTGTCGGGCCATTCGGGCAGGATACCGCCGTCGCCGGGTTACCTGTCTGTCGGTGACTTCCCGCGCCGCCGGGGCAGCCGGAACGCCTTCCGACGCCGGGGTAACGGCGGGTCGGGCGGCATTAGCACGGCTTCGACGTAGGCGTGCTCGCCCAAGCGGGCGCGACCGTCGTTGTCCACAAGGTCGTGCTGAACGCGGGTGATACGGTACGAGTCGGCGCCGACCAGTACTTCTTCACCCACCCCCGGAATACGGGTCAGCCTCACCCTGAACGAATCCTCGACGTACCGGCTCGGCCATACGCAAACGGACACCAGTTCACGGAGAAGGGGCTGCCGATAGTCGTACCTGGGGTGCATCTCTGGCATCGGCGGCGGGGACTTGGGCGGGCGTCTGGCCATGCGAACAGCGTACCGGCGCGAGATGGCTTCGTTCACCCCCTAAACCCGTACCTCTGACCCACATTTCCGTGCGGACGGCTGGTTCGGACATCCCCGCGTCCTTTTTCGTACCATGGAGTCCTTTCCCGCCCGGAGGATTCGATGGCCAAACGCGCGTCCGCACCCCCCGTAAAGCCGACCGGTGCCGATTCCGACCTCGGCATCGAGCGCCAACTCTGGCAGGCCGCGGACGCCCTGCGCAACAACATGGACGCGGCGGAGTACAAGCACGTCGTCCTCGGCCTGATCTTCCTGAAGTACATCTCCGACGCCTTCGAGGCCAAGCACGCAGAACTCGCCGCCGCCAAGGGGAAAGGCGCCGACCCCGAGGACCCCGACGAGTACAAGGCGGAGAACATCTTTTGGGTGCCGCCGGGGGCGCGGTGGTCGCACTTGCTGAAGATGGCCAAGCAGCCGACCGTCGGCAAGGTCGTGGACGACGCGATGGAGGCGATCGAGCGGGACAACCCCACGCTCAAGGGGGTGCTGCCCAAGGAGTACGCGCGCCCCGGCCTGGACAAGCAGCGGCTCGGCCAGTTGATCGACATGATCGGCAACATCGGGTTCGGCGGGAAGGGACACCGATCCAGGGACCTGCTGGGCCGGGTCTACGAGTATTTCCTCTCCGAGTTCGCCAGCGCCGAGGGCAAGAAAGGCGGCCAGTTCTACACGCCGCGCCCGGTCGTCAAGATGCTGGTCAATATGCTCGCGCCCTACAAGGGCCGGATCTACGACCCCTGCTGCGGCTCGGCGGGCATGTTCGTGCAGTCCGAGGAGTTCATCGAGCATCACGGCGGGCGCGTCGGCGACATCGCCGTGTACGGGCAGGAATCGAATTACACGACGTGGCGGCTGGCGAAGATGAACCTCGCCATCCGCGGCATCGACGCCAAGATCACCCACGGCGACTCGTTCCACAACGACCAGCACCCGGACCTCAAGGCCGACTTCGTCATCGCCAACCCGCCCTTCAACGACTCGGACTGGCGCGGGGAACTGCTGAAGGAGGACAAGCGCTGGAAGCACGGCGTGCCGCCGCCGGGCAACGCGAACTTCGCGTGGGTCCAGCACTTCCTCTCGAAGTTGTCGCCCACGGGCCTCGCGGGCTTCGTGCTGGCCAACGGCTCGATGTCGTCCAACTCGTCGGGCGAGGGCGAGATCCGCAAATCCATCGTCGAGGCTGACCTCGTGGACTGCATGGTGGCGCTGCCGGGTCAGCTCTTCTACTCCACGCAGATCCCGGTCTGCCTGTGGTTCCTGGCCCGCGACCGCAAGAACGGGCGCTTCCGCGACCGCCGCGGCCACATCCTCTTCATCGACGCCCGCAAAATGGGCACGATGATCGACCGCGTGCAGCGGACGCTCACCGACGCCGACATTGCCAACATCGCCGACACCTACCACGCCTGGCGCGGCGACACGAAAAACGGGGTGTCCGGAAAGGTGTACGCCGACATCCCCGGCTTCTGTAAGTCGGCGACGCTAGATGAGGTCCGCGCCCACGGGCATGTCCTCACGCCCGGCCGGTACGTCGGCGCGGAGGAGGCGATGGACGACGGTGTGCCCTTCGAGGAGAAGATGGCCGCGCTCACGGGCGAGTTGGCGACCCTGACAGCGCAAGGGACGGATCTTGACCGCGCCATTGCGACAAACCTGGCGACGCTGGGCTTTCCGCTCAATCCTGTGCAGAGAAGGCACTGACCAATGGCCACCAAGGAACGAACTCTCTGGGGCGTTCGCGCTGGTGAATCAGGGCAAGCGGATTCGCTCTTCCTCAAAGGCAAGTGCATTGCGCTCGGCTGGACGGAGGTTGGAAGCCTGTCTGCCATCGCTTCAGACCGAGCGGCGTTCAAGGCCAAGGTTCGCGCCGCGTATCCCGATGAGAAACAGGGAGCCATCATCACGTGGGCCAGCGGGCTGTTTCGCTTCGTTCACGAAATGAAGCCCGGAGACTTCGTCGCCTATCCATCCAAGAAGGATCGTCTGCTCCACTTGGGACAGGTCGAGAGCGACTATCGATATGATCCGAAGACGGAGCCGGAATACCCAAACGTGAGGTCCGTAAGGTGGCTTCGGGAAGTCCCTCGCTCCAACTTCACGCAGGGTGCCCTCTACGAGAGCAACTCGTCGCTGACGCTTTTCCAGATTCGGAACTACGCGGACGAGTTCTTCGCAGCCATCGACGGCCAGAGCGCCAAAGTACCGGTCGCGCACGATTCGTCCATTTCGGCTGTGGCGCAGAGCATCGACGACACCACCTACGACTTCGTGATCAAGCGCCTCGCTCAGGAAACCAAGGGCCACCCGTTCGCACACTTCATGGCTCACCTGCTCGGCACGATGGGCTACAAGTCCCGTGTCTCGCCCCCCGGTTCCGACGGCGGCGTGGACATCGTCGCCCACAAGGACGAACTGGGCTTTGAACCACCCATCATAAAGGTTCAGTGCAAGAGCAGCGAAGCAACAGTTGGCGATCCCGAAGTCTCCGCGCTGTACGGGAAAGTCGGCACCGGCGAGTACGGACTGTTTGTCACGCTCGGGTCGTTTTCGCCCAAGGCGGCGGCCTTCGCCAAGAGCAAGCACAACCTGCGGCTGATCGACGGAGAGGAACTGGTCGGGCTGATTTTCGAGCATTACGAGCAGTTCGACTCGCGGCACAAGAGCCTGCTGCCGATGCGCCGTGTCTTTGTCCCCGAGTCGATTGACGAGGGCACTGAATGATGCCACGGGCACGGGTGAACATAGCGCTCGGCGACCCGGCCCCTGCACTGGTTGTTCGCCACTCCTTACGAAGGACGCCGGGAAGGCAGCATTTCTCGTATTCCTCAGCGGACCAGGAAGCCGCGCGCGGAGAGGTGGTGCGGCATGGAGCATGATCATGTATCTCTGCTCGCGCTCTGTTCAGAAATCGTTGATAATCGAGGCCGAACCTGTCCCGTCACAGAGTCTGGGATGCCGTTGATCGCCACGAACTGCATCCGCAACGAGGCGCTCTATCCGACCTACGACAACGTGCGATACGTCTCGCCGGAAACCTTCAAGACGTGGTTTCGCGGACATCCAAAACCCGGTGACATCCTGTTCGTCAACAAGGGCACGCCCGGCCGTGTGTGCATGGTTCCCGATCCGGTGGACTTCTGCATCGCGCAGGACATGGTTGCACTTCGGGCTGATCCAAGTGTGGTGTATCCGCCGTACCTCTTTGCCGTCCTGCGCTCTCCCCAAGCTCAAGACGCCATCGAACGGATGCATGTGGGGACGTTGATTCCGCACTTCAAGAAGGGCGACTTTGACAAGTTGCTGCTCCCGATCCCGAAGAACCGCAAAGCGCAAGAGTTCATTGGCGACTGCTACCTGAACCTGTCTGCCAAGATCGATTTGAACCGGAAGCAGGCGCGGGTGATGGAGGGGATCGCGCGGGCGGTCTTCACCTCCTGGTTCGTGAACTTCGACCCCGTCCGCCGCCCCCCCCACGCCCCCAACCCCGCGGCCGGCCAACCCACCGTTTTCCCCCCCGACCTCGCCGCCCGTTTCCCCAAACGCCTCGTGGACTCCCCCATCGGCGAGGTGCCGGAGGGGTGGAGGGTGGAAGGAATCGATGCAAACATCAAGTTCCTGAACGGGCTCGCGCTCCAGAAGTTTCCGCCCGCGAACGGACGGTCACTGCCGGTCATCAAGATCGCCCAGTTGCGAAAGGGTGACACCGACGGCGCGGATCGCGCGAGCGCCGACCTCGACGCAGAGTACATCGTGCAAGACGGCGATGTCCTGTTCTCGTGGTCCGGGTCCCTGGAGTGCGTGCTGTGGGCGGGCGGCCCCGGCGCGCTGAACCAGCACCTCTTCAAGGTGACCGCCGCGACCTTGCCCAAGTGGTTCTACTACCTGTGGGTCCACCAGCACCTGCCAGACTTCCGCCACATAGCGGCGGGCAAGGCCACAACAATGGGGCACATCCAGCGCCATCATCTAACGCAGGCTCTCGTCACGGTTCCGACCGACGAACGGCTCATGCGTGCAATGGATCGCTTCTTCGCACCGCTCATCGACTCGCTCACTGTTCGCGCTGTGCAGAGCCGCACCCTCGCCGCCCTCCGCGACGCGCTCCTCCCCAAACTCATCGCGGGCGAACTCCGCATTAACGACGCGGAGAAGGTTGTCGGGGGGGCCGTCTGAGTCATGTACGCCACCATGCGCGTCAACCCGGAACTCAAGGAGACGCTGGAGCAGTTGGGCAGCAAACCCAAATACTGGTTCCGCGAAGGAGACACACGCCTCCTGTTCAAAGCCGAAGAGCGGGGTACGGGGGAGGACTGGGCGGAGAAGGTGTGCTGCGAGTTCGCGGGGCTCTTGGGCTTGCCACACGTTCACTACGACCTCGCGGTGGAGATGGGGAGCGAGAAGCCGGGGGTGGTGTGCGCCTCGTGCGCGGTGGAGCCGCGGGCGCTGGTGCTAGGCAACCAGTTGCTGCTGGCCCTCGACAAGGACTATCCGGCAGTCGATGCCCGCAAGTTTAAGGTCAAGGCCCACACGGTGGAGGCGGTGGCGGAGGCGCTCGGGCTGATCCAGCCGCCGCCGGGGGAGTGGATGAATGGCGTGCCGGCGGGGATCGCCTCGGCGCTAGACGTGTTCACCGGGTATGTCTTGCTGGATGCTTGGACGGCGAATCAGGACCGGCACCACGAGAACTGGGGCGTCCTGTGGGATGGGAAAACGGTCTCACTCGCACCGACTTTTGACCACGGGGCTGGACTGGCCCGGCAACTAACCGACGAGGAGCGGAAAGAGCGACTCACGACCAAGGACGGCAATCGGCAGGTGCCGTTCTTCGCGGCCAAGGCCCGCTCGGCGTTCTTTGAGGATGTGACGGCCTTGCGCCCGATGACGACGTACGGAGCATGGCGGGCGTTCGCGGCTCGCTCGCCCAACGTGGCCGGGGTCTGGCGGGCGCGGTTGGAGGCGGTCGATGGCCCTACCGTTCAAGTGGTTCTGGACGCGGTGCCGCCCGCGCGGATGTCGGCGGTGTGCCGGGAGTTTACAATGGCGTTGCTGATGGAGAACCGTCGGAGGCTTCTGGCGGATGAGGACGAATGAAGAGCGTGCTGTACATCGCATCCCGGCAAGGTGGACCGAGCGCGGGCTTCTGGAGCCCGGTCGGTCGGCTTGAGCACGAGGCGGGCGTGTACCGGTTCGTGTACACCAAGGGTGCACAGACATTGCAAGGGTTTGAGCCGTTCCCGGGGATGCCCGACCTGCGCGGCGTATACGAATCTGAGGTCCTGTTCCCGCTGTTTGCCAACCGGCTGTTGTCGCGTACGCGCCCGGAGTACAAAGCGTTTCTGGTCTGGGGCGGCTTTGACCCAGCGAACCCGCCCGACCCGCTGGCCGTGCTGGGGATCACGCAGGGCTTGCGGCAGACCGACTCCCTCGAAGTCTTCCCCTGCCCGATGCCCGATGAGCATGGGCGGTACCTGAGCAAGTTCTTCCTGCATGGCGTGCGTTGGATGCACGCCGCGGCGCACGAGCGTATCGGGCGATTGCTGCCGGGAGAGAAGCTGCGCGTATTCCTTGAGATCGGAAATCCGCACGACGCAAACGCCGTTCAGTTGCAAACGACAGATATCGTCGGGCGGCTGCCGATCGGGTATGTGCCGCGTTATCTTGCGCGCGACGTGCGGGAGCTCTGCGGCGCGTGCCACCCCGACTTCATCGAGGTGACGGTCGAACGGCTGAATGTCGGCGCGCCGCTGCAACAGCGGGTTCTCTGCCGCATGAGTTCGTGCTGGCCTGCGGACTTCACGCCATGCGACGGCGAACCCTTCCAAGCGATCATCGAAACGCCCGCAGCGACGGGGCGGGTCGGGCGCTTGGGGGGCATTCGTGGATGAAGGCACCGTTGAACTTGCGGCGCTCGCGTGGCTCCAGTCGCTGGGCTATGAACTGCGATACGGGCCGTCGATCGCGCCGGGCGAGCCGGGGGCCGAGCGGGATTCGTTCGAGGACGTGATCCTTGCGGTTAGGCGGCGTGAGGCACTCGTGCGCCTCAACCCGGGTGTATCGGCCGAGGTCTTGGACGAGGCGTTCCGGCGCGTCACGCGATTGGACGCCTCCGATGCGGTTGGGCGCAACCGAGCCTTCCACAAGATGCTCGTGGACGGCGTTACGGTGGAGCAGAAGCGCAAGGACGGCTCCATCGGCGGCGAGATTGTCCGGCTGGTGGACTTCGACAATCCCGACGCCAATGACTGGCTCGCGGTAAACCAGTTCACGGTCACGGCCGGGGGCACGAACGGACACAACCGGCGACCCGACATCGTGATCTTCGTGAACGGCCTTCCCCTCGCGGTCGTCGAACTCAAGAACGCCGCCGACGAGCAGGCCACGATCTGGACCGCGTTCCACCAGTTGCAGACGTACAAGGCGCAGATCCCGCGGCTGTTCGACTACAACGCGGCGCTCATCATCTCGGACGGGCTAGAGGCAAGGCTCGGCACGCTCACCGCGGCCCGCGAGTGGTTCATGCCCTGGCGGACCACGGACGGCGAGGCGCTCGCGCCCGGTCGCCTAGCGCAGTTGGAAGTGCTGCTCACCGGGGTCTTCGAGAAGCGCCGGTTCCTCCAGATCCTCCGGCACTTCATCGTGTTCGAGGACGAGGGGGACGGCAAGGTCGTCAAGAAGATGGCCGGATACCACCAGTTCCACGCCGTAAACCGGGCCGTCACGGAGACGGTGAAGGCGTCCTCCGACCAAGGCGACCGCCGCGTCGGCGTGGTCTGGCACACGCAGGGTTCGGGAAAGAGCCTGACGATGGCCTTCTACGCGGGGCGCGTCATCCTCGAACACGCGATGGAGAACCCCACCATCGTGGTCCTGACCGACCGCAACGACCTGGACAACCAGTTGCTCGGCGTGTTCGGGCGGTGCAAAGACCTTCTCCGACAGCCCCCGGAGCAGGCCACGGACCGGGCGGACCTTCGGGCGCGGCTGTCGCGGGCCTCGGGCGGGGTGGTCTTCACAACCATTCAGAAGTTCATGCCCGAGGAGAAGGGCGACAAGCACCCGGTGCTGTGCGACCGCCGCAACATCGTGGTCATCGCCGACGAGGCCCACCGCAGCCAGTACGACTTCATCGACGGGTTCGCGCGGCACATGCGCGACGCCCTGCCGAAGGCGTCGTTCATCGGCTTCACCGGGACTCCGATCGAGAAGACCGACAAGAACACCCAGGCGGTCTTCGGCGAGTACATCAGCGTCTACGACATCCAGCGGGCCGTCGAAGACAAGGCCACGGTCCCCATCTACTACGAAAGCCGCCTCGCCAAACTCGCCATCAAGCCCGAGGAGCGTCCGAAACTCGACCCCGGATTCGAGGAGGCGACCGAAGGCGAGGAGGTAGACAAGAAGGAGCGCCTGAAGACCAAGTGGGCCCAGTTGGAGGCCATCGTCGGCTCTGAAAAGCGGATCAAACTGATCGCGGCCGACCTGGTATCGCACTGGGAGCGGCGCCTTGAGGACGGCATGGAAGGCAAGGCCATGATCGTCTGCATGAGCCGGCGGATCTGCGTCGAACTCTATAGGGAACTCGTCGCGCTGCGCCCGCAGTGGCACGACGCGGCGGACGACAAGGGGGCGCTCAAGGTCGTCATGACCGGCTCGGCCTCCGACCCTTTGGACTGGCAGCAGCACATCCGCAACAAGCCCAAGCGCGAGGCCCTCGCCAAGCGGTTCAAGGACCCCAAGGACGGGTTCAAGGTCGTAATCGTGCGGGACATGTGGCTGACGGGCTTCGACGCCCCCTGCCTCCACACCATGTACGTCGATAAGCCCATGCGCGGGCACGGGCTGATGCAGGCTATCGCCCGCGTCAACCGGGTGTTCCGCGACAAGCCGGGCGGGCTGGTGGTGGACTACCTCGGGCTTGCGCACGAGTTGAAGCAGGCCCTGGCGGTCTACACCGAGAACGGGGGCAAGGGCAAAACCGCCATCGACCAGGAGGAGGCGGTGGCGCTCATGCTCGCCAAGCACGAGGTCTGCTGCGAACTCTTCGGAGGCTTCGACTGGTCGCTCTGGACGACCGGGCGGCCAGAGCAGAGGCTGTCGCTGCTCCCGGCGGCGCAGGAGCATGTCCTGAAGGAGAAGGATGGGAAGACCATCTTCCTTCTCGCCGTGAAGGAGCTGTCGCAGGCGTTCGCGCTGGCGGTGCCGCACGAGGAGGCGATCCGCATCCGCGACGACGTGGGGTTCTTCCAATCGGTGCGGGCGGCGCTGATGAAGTCGGAAGGGGTCGAGCCGGGGCGCACGGCCGAGGACATCGAGCATGCGATCCGGCAGTTGGTGAGCCGGGCGGTCGCGTCCGAGGAGGTCATCGACATCTTCGCCGCGGCGGGGCTGAAGAAGCCCGACATCAGCATCCTCTCCGAGGAGTTCCTCGCTGAGGTGCGCGGCATGCCGCAGCGGAATCTGGCGGTGGAGTTGCTGCGGAAACTGCTCTCGGGCGAAATCAAGGTGCGGGGCCGGAAGAACCTCGTGCAGGCCCGGTCGTTCGCGGCGATGCTGGACGAGGCCATCAAGAAGTACCAGAACCGGGCCATCGAAGCGGCGGCGGTGATCGAGGAGTTGATCGCGCTCGCCAAGCACATGCGCGAGGCCGACAAGCGCGGCGAGGATCTCGGCCTGTCGGAGGACGAGGTCGCGTTCTACGACGCGCTCGAAGTGAACGACAGCGCCGTGAAGGTGCTGGGCGAGCCGACGCTCCAGAAGATCGCCCGCGAACTGGTCGAGTCGGTGCGGGCGAACACGAGCATCGATTGGACGATCAAGGAATCGGTGCGGGCGAAACTCCGCGTCATCGTGAAGCGCATCCTGCGGAAGTACGGCTACCCGCCGGACAAGCAGGAGAAGGCGACGCAGACCGTGCTGGAGCAGGCGGAGTTGCTGTGCGCGAACGTGGCGTGAGTGCAGTGCCCGCGTCCGGAGGTTGTTTTATGGCAGCAAATGACCAGCTTGTCAGAGAACAGATCGAAGCGCTCGCCAATCTGGCGTCTCCGTCGGTCGTGCTCCTGGCACGAATCGAGCCTCGCGGCTCACAGGGCGAAACCAATCTTGGACTCGAACTGTTTCACACCGGCCTCGACGGCCGTCGGTTCGGGGAAGTGCTTGATCTGCTCGCGCAGCTTCAACTCGGCTACCTGACAGTCTGCGAGTGGGTTGCGAAGGATTCTGGACAATCGGCGGCCTCAATCATTCAGGAAGTCGCAGCGCGCGCCAGCACCTTGAAACGCGGTCCATCGCCGAACCCGTAGCGCCGCGCTGGCTACTCCCCCTCCTCAAAAGCGCAGCGCTAGGCCGCGTTGCGCTTTGAGCGGCAGCAGGCCCGCACGAGCGTCTGGAACGCCTCCCGCTCCTCGCCTTCTCCAAACTCAAGGCAGTTCGCCACGTCCGACAGCAGGAAGTCCGAACTGAAGCCCGCCCGCGTTGGGTGAAACAGGTCCCAGTGTTTCAGAATGCCCACATCCGGGCCGTGGAGCGATAGCTTGGCAAAGAGCGCCACCCCGCTGTGGGTGTCGTCGGGCCTGGCGCGTGGGATGAGTCCGAGGCTGCGTCGGACGATTTCCTGGACTTCGGCCTGAATCTGGCGGCGCTCCTCGGGCGTCCTCAAATCCGCGTCCGCCACGCACGCGGCGATTTCGGATCGCAGCGGGGCGAGGTGCGCCCTGAACTCCATGGCAATGGACAGCATCGCCAGCGGGTCGCCCTTGGCCGTCATCATGACGGCGGCGGAAAGCCCTGCCGTTGGGATCGGTGCACGAAGGAAGGGGCAATCCTCGGTCTGCGGGCAGCAACGCTCAATCTCGCTCTGTACCCAGCGGAGGTAGGGCGCCGTCATCTTTCGGATCATCCTGGCTCGCGCGAACGCGGGCACGTACCAGTCCCGGTGGGCCTCCGCCAGCGCGATGTTGAGGTACAACCGCGACCATGGGATGAGCGCCCGCGTATCCGTGAGCGTCCAGTCCGTCGGGACACGCCCGACCAGCCGCGAGAACAGATTGTCGTCCAGCAGCACCATGGCCTCGGGCGAACGCGCAATGCCTGCTTGCAGAGCGAGCGCGGCCCTCGACGATCGCTCCTCCATCGGGCACCCGGCGACCAGCAGCGGATGAAGATCGTCTTCAATCCCGCGCTGCTCCGCCACTATCTGGGGGCGAGTGCCCGTCAGGCTCCGTTCGCTCTTGGGCCGTAGGAACCGCCGGTCGAGTCCCCAAAGAGCAGCGCCCCTCCGAACAGCCGCCTCAAGCACCTGCGCAGGCTCGCCCTCGGCGTCTACGGCGAGCCAGGGAAGCCGGTCGCCGCCCAACTCGTCCCGCACACGGTCCAACACCGCCCGCGTGTGAGTTTCGACATCCAGCCGGTCCACGCCGTGGATCGAGAGGCGATCCGAAAGGACCACCATCCCGACGAACTGGGTGTAGGCGTACGCGGTCACGGCCCCATTCCCCTCGCCGCTCAGCGCCTTGCCTACCTCATGGATACCGGTGTGGTCGAGTCGATTGCAGAGCCTGCGGGGAGTCTTGTGTTCTCCGCTCGCGCCGATGCGGTCGATTAGCGGCTTCAGCCGACGCTCAAGAGACGACAAGAGCATGGAGGCCCCTTTCATATCCCCACGAGCTGATACGTCTGGGTGATTCGGAAGCGGCGCTCCGCGGTTCTGCCTAATCGGCGGTGGGTGAGATCGGACGCAGCGTGCGGCGATCGGTTCGCATCTTGCTCGGCTCGGTCGTCATGTGGGTTGGTCCGGTCGTGAGGTCCGCGCGGGCGCGGCCTGAGTCGAACACCCCATCCCCGCCCCGACCGCCCTCTGTTCCACCGTCACCCCATCCGGGCAGCCGATTTCAGGGGTGTAGTGGTTGCGGATTGATGGACCGGGCGGTTTCCGTGCTTGCCGCCCGCTTCACGCCCCGATCATGGCGGGCCGCGCTCGGAAGAGTGCGGTTCGTTGTTCCAGGCCGCGGCTCCGGTACACTTTCGGCACCACCGAAAGGGAGTGCCATGGGTAGACGTTCCGGCCTCGCCGCCGTCCCCGCCGCCGACCTTGCGCGGGAGTTGGAACGCCGCCGGGGCCGGGCCGCGATACTTCGACGCGAGCGCGCGGAAGCGATCAGCCGCCTGGCCGTGGTGGACGCGAAGATCCGGGCGATGGGCGGCGACGCCCTCGACGGCATCATCGGGCTCCCCATGCGACCGGGGCACAACCCGATGGGGCTTCCCACGGTGCTGGCGACGGCCATGCGGGGGAAGCGGATGACCCCGAACGAGGCGGCGGAGGCGGCTCGCAGGGCGGGCTACCGCGGCGGGGGCCGGTCCTACATGAAGATGATCCGCAACGCGCTGTCGAGGCACACCGACCTGTTCAAGCGCGTCGAGCGGGGCGTGTACACGGCGAAGTAGCGTCACCCGGCCTTGTCGAACTGGATTCGGATCACGAGATGACGACCGCACACGGGGCACCAGTCCCCCGGCTCGGGCTCGTTCGCGCCTTCGCCGTCCCGGACGCGGCACTCGCGGGGCACGAACGACCTCGGCACGCCGCAGGCCGGGCAGGGCTGCTCGTGCGCCGCCCGTTGCTGCTGTTCCAGGCGTTCCATGCGGCGGTTGAGGTTCATGGGTGAGGGTACGGCGATGGATTCGGACCGTCCTTGGTGGCGTAGCCCTCCCTCGGGGCCACCTGCCCAGGCGTGCGATGGCATACTTCATGACGACCGGAGGCACTGCAGACTCGCAAAACATCAACATCATCACAATCTTCGTATTCGTGTAAGCCGCCAGATAATAATGGAAATCGGTGCGAGCAGCAAACACAATCCAGCCCGCCCACCCCACCGGAGCACTTGCGCCTTGGCACCAGTTTGATTCGGCGTCGCCGACACCCATATCCAGTACATCGTCTGATAAGCCGTCCACAGGAACCCAAGGCATGTCGCGATAACCACGAGGCATAACATAAGGTCTATTAGTGATATTGTTCGTTGCTTTGACATGAGATCAAAATAGCCATTTCTTGCAGACACGCCCCCAAACGTATACGCCACCGGGCGTGTACGGAGAATCCGGCACGATTGGTACATACCCCCTACCCCACTCAAGACACTCGTTCTTGCAGCCGCATGACTGCATTGCATCATGTACTACCGTATTGCAATCATTCACGCCTGGCACCCATGGGCCCATGCAACGACCCACCCGTAGTTTTTGCTGAAGGCACGACACATTGCACCCTGAAACATAGTGGCACGTTGTATTTGCCATCACATGCTGCCCGGAATGGTCATTGATACATGTCTTGGTATAGGGGCAATCGATGGAAGTTTCTTCTCCGGGAACTCCGCCACCCTCAGGCCCCAGGCCACACTCGAATAATCCGGGACTCCACACCCACCAATGTTCTCCGGCCTCGCTAATAGGCCATGGCAGGTCGGGCTTGCGCTCACACCTATACACGGCCACCAACAATCCCGATGGATCGACGTACTCAATAGGCATTCCCCTGACATACTGAAGTAGGTTGCAGCCATCGGAATAAGCCATCCCGTCCCTGCGCCCCCATCGCCCGATCTCCGCAAAGTACCGCCGGTGCCTGCACTCATACGCCCGGCTGACACCATCCCACCGATACCCCGCGTAGCCAATGCGGTTGCCGACCTCGGGCGTTGACACCCGCCCTTTCCCGCTCAGCCCGCTGTTGGCGGTGTAGCTCTCGTTGAAGAGGTCGCCGTCGGAGGTGCTCGGGCTGCCGTCGAAGTCGATGTCGGCGGTCGCGTAGGCAGAGGTATCGGGCTGCTCGCTGTACAGGTTGTCCCACTCGTTGGCGTCGGCGGAGTTCACCACGCCGTCCATGTTCAGGTCGGCGACGGAGTAGACGATCGGTTCGCCGTACGAGGAGTACCGCACGTATTCCAGCGGCGTCCCGTCGGACTTGGTGACGGCCACGACATCCGCCCGCCAGTTCTGGCAGAGGTAGCGGCGCTCGTCGAGGCCGCCGTTGCCGTCGGTGTCGCGGTCGCGCAGGATGACGCTGTCGATGTACGAGGCGCCGCCGAATCCACCGCTGCCCGCGGCGTGGTTCACGAAGGCTTCCCTGGCCCCGCTGCCGTCGAGGTCGAGGAACGACCCCACGATCCGCCAGCGCTCGTCGAACATGAAGTACCGGCGCTCGGAGTTCTCCAGCGTGCCGTCGAGGTCGGTGTCGCTCTGCTCCATGATGTGGAAGTTGAGTCCGTTGTAGCGGTGGTTCTGGACTGTGGCCGGGACCTCATCGACCGGCAGGCCGGTGACGCGGACCATGCGGCCGAAGGCGTCGTAGACGAAGCCGCGCTCGGAGATGATGTTGGTCTGGCCGCGGACCTTGGTGAGGTCCTCGTACGTCAGGTTTCCCACGGCGTCGTAGGTGTAGTCGTAGGTGTCGTTGTCGGAGCCGGTCTTGGTGATCTTGCGGTCGGTCCACTCGTTGGCGTCGTTGAAGGTCTGATCGGCGGAGGGCTCGTTGCGGTCCTCTTCGTCGGTGAAGGAGCCGTTGCCGTTGATGTCAAGCTGACGGTTCTTCCAGTTGCCGGTGAGGCTGAGGCTGTTCCAGAGTTCGTTGCGGGTGTGATCGCCGGTGGTAATGGCGAGGGGCGTGCCGGAGGCGTTGCCCTCGTCAGCACCCGTGACACGGTTCAGGGCGTCGAGCGTGTAGACGACATCGAAGATGTGCTTGGAAGAAGAAGCCCGGATGTGAACATCGTCCACGGTGCTGGTCGGGTTGGAGTTCTCATCGTACTTGATGGAGACATTGTAGAAGCCCCCGGATGCCCCGCCGATGCGCTCCCAGTTCCAGCGGGTGGGGCGGTTGAACTGGTCGATGTCGGAGTAGGTGTGCGCCCCGCCCGATTCGGTGAAGACGCTGGTGTTCAGTTGGGCCTGGTCGAGGGTGGTGCCGACGAGGTGGTCGGCGCCGAGGTAGTCGTAACTGGCCACGGTCGTGGGGGTCGAGCCCACGGTCACGGTGGCGACGCGGCTCAGGTAGTCGTTGATGGTCGCCGAGCCGTAGGTGAAGCCAACGTCGGTGAAGGTGGTTCCGCCGTTCTTGTACGCCATGGCGGTGCGGCGCAGCGTGTGCACGCCGCCGGATGGCGCACTCTTCGCCACCGTGTAGGCCACGTCGAAGGCGGCGCGGCCGGAGTTGCTCGCCCCGTTTGAGTCCATGGTGGAATCAACATCCTGTCGGAAGTGGGAGATCTGGCCCCAGTTGTCGTACTCGAACTTGACCTGGTCGGTGACGTTGCCGCTGGTGGCGGCGTCGTACTGGGTGACTGTGCTGACCGGGCCGCGGGTAAGGTAAGCCATCTCGATGCGGCGAACGCCGCCGTCGAAACCGGTGGCGAGGGTGGAAACCGTGCGCGACAGTTCGCGGCCTGCGGTGTCGTAGGCCGTGTCAATCTGGTTGCCGGCCTGATCGAGGACTCCGGTCTGCTGGCCCTGGCGGTTGTAGCCGTACTTGACCACATCGCTGCCGCCGGCGCTGTCGGGGTACTGGACCTGTCGCAGGAGCCGGTTGCTGGTGATGGTGGAGGCAAGCGTGCCGGTCTGGAGCGTGCCGTAGGTGTAGGTGGTCGTCTGGTACGCGCTGCTGCTGACCTTGGCCTTGAGCTGCGTCATGAGGCCGTTGGTGTAGACGTACTCGACGACCTGATCGTCATCCCCGCCGCTGGGCGTGCCGTTGACGTAGTTGGCGATGGACGCCGTGCGGCGGTTCGCGGCGTCGTAGGTGTACTGGGTGACGATGCCCTTGGGGTCGGTGTTCGAGAGGACCGAACCGTCGGGGTTGTACGCCGCGCTGGAGATGAGGCGCGACGCGGACCGCGTGCCGACGCTCGAATCGGAACTCCGCGTGTACGTGGAGCCGCCGTTGTTGCCGAGGGCAACCGTGGCAGTCTGCCGGAACTCCAGCGTTGGGTCGTAGTAGAAACTGGTGATCTGGCCGCGGCCCTTGAAGGAAGATGATCCCGTGGCGACGACATCGATCGCGTCGGCGACGGCGTCGAGCGCGCCCGTTGTGCTGGTGTCGTGGGGGTGACGCTCGATGGCGACGGACATGAGCAGGTTGCCCGTCTTGTCCGAGTTGTCGTAGAGGCTCTGACGCTCCTCCATGACCGTGTCGCCGATGACGGACTTCACGTCCGTGTACGAGGAATCGTTGTCCGCGGCGAGGACATAGGAGTTCGTGGGGCGGCCGAAGGCGTCGTACGCAGTCTTCACAAGGCTGTCGCCGCGGCTCTTGAGCACGCGCCCGTTGTCGTCGAACCAGTTCGTGCGGGTGAGCGAGTCGCCGCTGGACCCGTCGCTCGGGTCGATCTTGTGCTGGATGGTCTGGCGGGCCTGGCCGCGCGAGTTGTAGACGGATTCGCTGAGGGACACGCGGTTACTCGCACTGGACGTCGGATCGACCACGCCCGGCGAGGTGGTGTACCCACCCGCTGCGATGACGTGCCCGGCGCGGTCGCGCTTGAAGACGAAGTGGGGAGACTGGGGGTTGGCCTGCACCATGAGTTGGCCGCGGTAGTCGTAGGTGTAGGTGGTGATGCGGTCGTTGCCGCTGGAACTATCCACGTGACCCTTGCGCGAGGTGACCAGGCCGTTGCCGACCGCGCCGCCGTCGAAGACGATGGTCTCCACCTTCGCCATGTTGTTGGAGGTGCCGCTTCCGCCCGCCCAACCCGCATCGTCCGTGCCAATGTAACGCTCGAACACGCGGCCGAGGGCGTCGCGCTTGTCGTAGGTGATCGTGCCGGTGGAGTCCTTGACGCGCCGCGGCCGCCCGATGTCGTCGTAGCCGTAGGTGGTCGTGTCGTAATGCGTACCAGCGGTGCCGGGGTAGGTCGAGGGAATACTGTGGTACAGGCGGGTCTCGTCAAGACGTGTGCCGTGGTTGTCGTAGACGTTTCCGGTGAGATGCGCGACAGAGCCGGTGGCGACCGCGCCGATCACATCCGAGGAGGACGTGGTGATCCAACCGGACATGGCGGTCGTGGTTGAACCGGTCGATGAGAGCGCAATGACTCCCTGCGCTTCGACCTTTCCGGCGAGGTTCCGGACGGTGTAGTCCGCGGGGCCGGTGTAGGTGCTGCCGGATAGTGATGGGGCGTTCAGGGAAACGACGCGGCCGTCGTTGAGTTTGGTGTGGTGGTTGACGCTAACCCGGCCGCTCGGCAGCGTCGTCGAAGTGAGCCTTCCGAGATTGTCGTAGGCGTAGGTCGTCGCGTAGCGCAGCCCCGAACTCGGGAGCGTCGCACCGACGGCGCTGGCGACGCTGTTGGCGTCCGAGTCGCTGGTCGTGGGATCGGCGATGCGCTTCGAGACCAGACCATCAGTGCCGTACGCGGTGAACGAGAAGACGCCCGATCCGTCCTTGGAGAAGACGACGCGGCCGCGCTCGTCGAAGTACGTGTGCTGGGTGACACTGGAAGGCCCGGAAGTGTCACCGGACTCCAACGCAGGCAGCGTCGCGATTCTCTTCTGGGGAGCCCACGAAGACGATCCAGAGTAGAAGGAGTAGGTGAACGTGGTCTCGTCGGCGACGCTGGTGTCGCGGTACACCTTGTGCGAGGTGACCAGCGGCTTGGCGAGGCGCGCGGTATTCGTCGTACCGAAAGTGCGACCGTTCGCTTGGGTGCTGGGGTTGAGGTAGTCGTACTCCTCCAGAGTCAACGCTGTGGTGCCTGACCCCTGTCGAACCTTGCGAACCTTCAGTGCGTACGGAAGGTAGCTGCCGTAGTACTCCATCTCGGTCACAAGCCCCGCGCTCGTGCTCACCGTGATGGCGCCCGTGCTGTGGTTATAGCCGGAGATCGATGCGGGGGAATACACATGGGTCGGCCTGCCGATCCCGTCACGAGCGATCTTGGTGATCCAGACGCTATTCTGCGACGTGTCCCAAGGCGAACCCGAGGTCGCCGCGTCGGTGTGCACCTTCGCGAGCATCCACCCCATCTCGTCGAAGTAGAAGGCCGTCTTGGTGCCGTCGGGGTTGGAGACCTCGGTGCGGCTCGCCCAACGCGAATAGCCCCAGTCCCCGGGGGCGCTTGAACCGTCGTCTGCGTATCCGCCGCTGTAGGAGTTAAACGTCTGCGTGAACTCGTAGGTTCCCGCCACGCTGCCGCCGCAGCCGCACCCGGCGCTGGTCAGCAACTCGGTGACGCGGCCGACCGAGTTGTATTCGTAGTAAAGCGACGAGTAGGCCTTCAAGTCGGCATCGCTCATCGCCGCGGGATCAAGAGTGGCCTGCTCGATGCGTCGTACCCCCTCGGGATCGACCTTGAACTTCAACAGATGCCGGAGGTCGGGGGATGATGAGGTGTAGTAGCGCAGATAGGTCTTGCGGACCTCGTTTCCGCCCGACGACAGCGGACGGGTCTCGGTGACCATCTTGAGATCACCAGCAAGGCCTTCATCAGTTTCCGTGGTCGTGTAGTACGAGTACTCGGACGACCACACCGTGGTCCAGCTTCCACTGTTCACCGCGATGGTGATGGACGTGAGCATCTCGTTTCCACCCACGGTGGAATACTCGTACGTCCAGCGGCGCCCCGCACCGTCGTACACGGTCGTCGCTCTGGCGGTGTAGTTGCCGCTTCCGTCCTGCTCGAAGCCGCCTTCCAGAGCGTCGTACGCACTGGTGGCATGACCGGTGTACAGCGCGTCGCCGGTGCCGTCGGCGTTCGACGCGGTCCAGAGTTGGCCGCTCGCGCCTTCAGCATCTAGCCAGTTGCCCGAACTGCCTGTGTGATGGCCGAAGAACGTCCAGATGTTGCCGTGCGCGTCGTAGTAGCGGTACAGCTCCGGGCTCGCTGGCGAGCCGGACGCGCCGTCTTCGCGCTTGACAACGCCGTTGACGCCGTTGACACCAACGAACACGTGCGGATTCGACTCGGGTACGAGCCGGAAATCGAGCACCTTGCGCGCGCCGACGTAGATGCGCACGAGCGTCGGAGTATCGTCATCGTCAACCACAAGTTCCGGCCGCGAATGCTGGAACCAGCCCCACCCCTGATAGCCGGGCGTGGCCTCGGTGAAGTTGCGAACATTCTGCTCGGTGACTGCGCCGCAATGCGGCTCGCTGTCAGCGTCCGCGAAGCTGCACCGCGTATCGGCCGGGATTCCGGGTGGCGACTCGGGCGGATCACTTTCAACGATTCCGTCGGGCCAAAGGTCTGCTGGGCTCGGTCCGCCGCCCGGGCCGAAACCCGAGCCGCAGTCGTACGCGATGCACATGCAGACGTCGCGGTAATCGTGGTCCCCGTTGTCGTGGTTATCTCCCGGCGCGCGCTGGCCGGGGCTCTCGGGTACGTTGTCGCAAGTGCCCTTACGGTCCGGTTCGGGCAAGCCTGAGGCTATTGGCTGACCGAACACCGGAGCAGCGCACGACAGAAGTGAGAAGCCAGCGAACGACGCAAGAGACAGGCAGCGGCGCATACGGAAGTCTCCCAACGCGGTGTCGAATTACAGAGCGAACGCTTCACGCTACCAAAACCCCGCAGGCCGCGCCGTCACACAAATTTGAGTGGGGAAAACATGTGGATAATGCGGACCGATGTATGCGAAATGATCGCATCCTGTCTGGTTCACGGACACCAACTTGCAGTTCGTCGCCCGCGCGTCATACTGGTGCACCGGGTTCTCAGCACCGAACCCGAAAGGAGCCGCCATGCGCCCTGCCATCCGCACCGCATCCTCCGTGGGAAATCTGCTTCTGGTCGCCGCGATCGCCCTTCTGCTCCCGGCGTGCAACGGCGGCCCAAGCGGGTCGAGATTGTCCTCCGCCTCGGTGTCCGACCCGCCCTCGGCCGGGTGCGCGGCGCTGGCCAAGGTGATGCTCTACCAGATCGGCGTCACGCCGGGCTCGCTGGCCGCCATCGGCGCCTCGGACGACCAGGTCCGGAGCATCGCGGGCGCGGCGCGGGCGCTGTGCGAGATTGGCTCGCCCTCGATGGCGGACCTGCACCGGGCGTGCGCGGACGGCGCAGCGCACGTGCAGGCGCTCAGCGACAAGGCCAGGTCGGGCCAAGCGACGGTCGCGGACAGGCAAGCGCTCGCCGCGGCGCGCGCCTCCCTCGCCGCCGACCGCGAGGAGTGCGAGAGCCGGCTCGACAGCCTGTGGACCACCATCGAGGGCGTGCTCGACGACGACCAGGTCCGCACGCTCGGCAACATCGTGCGCGCCCCCGCGTGCGCCGAAGCGCCCGTCGCGTTCAAGGTCATCCCCCGCAGCGAGGAGGCGTGGATGGAGTTGCGCGACCGGCTGGGCGAATGCCGAGCCCGCGGCGAGGACGGCTCGTCCCTCGCCGAGGCCGACGTGGCGACGGCGCAGTTCTGCCACGACGACCGGATCGGGCTGATTGCGCTGGAGTGGAACGACGCGCTGGGGCAGTGAGTTTCCTCAGGCCCGCAGCACTTCCCCACTGGCGGGGCAATGCTCCGTGACCTCGCCGTCGTCCCACCGCACGGTGATGCTCTCCAGGCACCCGTCCGGCGTGGCGATCCACGCCTGCACGGTGCCCTTGGATTCCAGGTCCGAGCCGACCACCGGTAGCCCCACCCGCATCTCCTCGGGCCTGAACTCTCTGTCGTCGCCGCGCGGGTACTCCACCTCCCTGAGCAGTATCTCGGCGTAGTCCTCCAGGCCCGTGCGGGTCCAGACCCGGTCGGTGGGGTGCAGTTGCTCGAAGGGGACGAGCGCGTCGTGGGTCTTCGCGGCCTCGTCGTAGGCCGGGCCGTAGCGCCAGCCCTCGGCCAGCATCTTGGTGCGCCACATCTCGTGCATCATCGGGGCGAGCAGGTCGGCGGCTTCGTGCAGGTTCATGGGGCACCTCCGCGCCCCAGAATACCGCGCGACCCCCCGGCCTTGCCATCCTTTTCGTTCCGAGGTACTCGTGGCTGCGCCTACGCGACCAACCCGTAGCGCTGAGGAGAACCCGCCATGACGAAGAGAAGAAGAGCCGCCCGCAGACCCCGCCCCCGCCGCCGCTTCCACCCCGAGGTCCTGACCGACGCCGAGGCCCGCGCCCTGATCGACGCCGTGCCGGGGCCGCCGTTCAGCAAGGCCCGCAACCGGGCGCTGCTGGCGGTGCTGTACCGCGCCGGGCTGCGCCTGAACGAGGCCCTGTGCCTGCGGCCGAAGGACGTGGACGCGGGCGGGGGCGCGATCCGGGTGCTCTTCGGCAAGGGCGGGCGCTCCCGCACCGTCGGGGTGGACGCCGGGGCGCTGGCGTTCCTGGCGGCGTGGGCCGCGGAGCGGGCCGGGCTGGGCGTGGCGGCGGACGCCCCCCTCTTCTGCTCGCGGTCGGGGCGGGCGGTCACGTCGGCCTACGTGCGGCGGCTGCTCCCCGACCTGGCACGCCGCGCGGGCGTCCAGAAGCGCGTGCACGCGCACGGGTTCCGGCACACGCACGCGGCGCAGTTGCGCGCCGAGGGGGTGGACATCGGGATCATCTCGAAGCAACTGGGGCACAAGAGCCTGCTGACGACGATTCTCTATCTGGACCACGTCGCGCCGACGGCCGTGGTCGAGGCCATCGGACGACGGGATTGGAGATGAACGACACACCTATGCAGAAGGCCAAGGCGGGCGTTCGGGATAGCGCTGACGGTCGCCGCGAACCTTCATCTCGACCTCCCTGATCAGTTCTTGCAGTTGCGCCGCGGATATTGCGTCCTTCGGATGCACGCCCTGCGCTGGCTCTCGGGGCCAAGGCGGCGGATCTTTTGAGAAGGCCGACTGCCACAAGTCCCTAATCAGCGACTTTGGCGGAACGACAAAGCGGCTTGGCCGGGTGTCCTCGGGAGTTCGAGAGGCATCAGCCACCTCCTGAAGCGCTGAGCGAAATGCCTCTGCTGGAACGAAGCGCTGGTCGGATGCCATCAGAATCAGCGCCAGCGTCTGATGGCACTTGTCACCGGACACAAAGATGGGCGCGAACGGCAGGTAGAACAGGTACTCCAAGTCCACTCTGTTCGTGGATCGGGTTCCTATCAGGTCACCCGCGAGCGCCAAGTGGAAGCCCAGCAACGTCTTGGCGCAGTAAGAGGAGTACGGACATCGCAGTCGCCACTCCTTTACCTTCTCGCCAGACCACCTCCGCCGCATGACGACCTGCGCCGCGTAAGAAATACCCAGGTCAGAGATCAAACGCTCGATCAGAAAGAACTGAAGACTCGGGTCGCTGACCATCTTCTCAAGGATCGGCTTGGCTTCAGCAGCGGACGACCACTTCTGCTGCGCCCACTTCAGGCGTCGCTTAAAGCCCTCCAAGTCCAGTGACTTCGTCCTGTGTCGCCACAGCCGTGAGTAGTTCTCGTCTTCATCGTTCCACTTCCCGAAGCCCCACCGCATCAGCGCGCGCGATTCTGGTTGGTCTTCGATGAGAGCAAACGTGCCCCCACGATCCATCGGGACACTGTGGGCCCCAACCACCACTGGCCGGCGAAGCCCGCCAGTCCCGAGTTCGACTCTCGCTCCATTCATCTCCTCGACGCATAGGCGCCGCCAATCAGCGGTGACGATGGAATGGAAGGGGCGCACCTTCTGTGCGAGGGACCGCGTTTTGTTGATGTCGCACTTGCCCTCCCTCGCCTTTTGGATGTCACCGCATACCTCCCAGACGAGAACCGGTGTGATCACCGTGTAGAAGTTGACCGACTGCACGACGAGTGCTTCGTCGCTGATCGATTCCACCGCAGATTTGTCCAGAATGATGCACGGCCCCACGGTCCGTTAGGGTAGCTTGATCACGCCGCTACGCCTC
Organism: Phycisphaerales bacterium; assembly: GCA_905339235.1. Taxonomy (GTDB): domain Bacteria; phylum Planctomycetota; class Phycisphaerae; order Phycisphaerales; family UBA1924; genus RI-211. The sequence goes on along the minus strand of CAJPFG010000038.1, from coordinate 5,497 downwards.
TTGCGGCAAAAGGACTCCATCGGCCTGCTCAGCATGGCGCGCCGTTGACTCGCTGCTCCTCCGTTTCGATGTCGAAGCCGTTCTCAGCGCCGTCGCCGTTGAGATCGGCGCTAGCCTGGCAGAAGTTGGTGTAGTCGCCGTTGATGGCCTGCTCGGTGGCCTCGATGTCAAAGCCGTTGACCGCGCCGTCGCAGTTGGTGTCCGGATCGCACGTGGGAGTCCCGCTCACCCACATCAGCGCCTCACTGCGCGCCGTCGCGTTGTTGAAGCCGTGTCCGACCACATAGGTGAAGGCGCCTTCGTGCCAAATACCGCGCGCGATTGACTGAGTGAACTCCGACGGAAGAAAACTGTGCAGGTCAACATACGAGGCGGCCGTGCCAGTCCACAGGCTGGCACGCTCCCTACCGCCGAATGCGGCGTACCCAACCTGCTGGCCACCATGCACAGCGAAGGCGTAGGAGGAAGTCGCCCCATTGGGGTTTAGGTCCAACCACGACGCGGAGGTGCCGCCCCACAGGCTGGCGTGATAGAAACCCGTTGTACCGAATCCAAAGAAAGCACTCCCAACCTGCTTGCCGCCGAAAACGCCGTGGGCATATGTACCCGTCGATGGCGCGCGGAGTTGTACCACGGATGCGGCGGATCCGCTCCAAAGGAGCGCAAGGCTGTCATAGTGGCTAAAACCGACTTGATTGCTGCCGTCAGTGCCGAGGGCATCGGAGTGGAGTCCTTGATGGAGATCGACCCAGGAGTCGGCAGAGCCGGTCCATAAACTCGCCCGAGGGTAATTACCGCCGGCTTCGTAGAAAGCGGCGTTTCCGACCTGCTGCCCACCGGAGATGCCGTGGGCCTCTGAACTCGACGCACCCGCTGGGTTGAGGTCAACCCACGACGCCGCAGTTCCGCTCCAAAGGCTCGCGTGATACGTGAGGCCGTTGTTCAGACCGACCCGTCCCACTTGCCGGCCATTGGAGACGCCGTAGGCGTACGAGTCCGATACTCCCGGTGGATTCAGGTCCACCCACGACGCGCTGTCGCCGCGCCACAGACTAGCGCGAGCTACGCCGCCGACAATGGCATACCCCACTTGCTGACCACTGTGCACGCTCCAAGCATTGGACTCCGTCGCCCCTGCGGGGTGCAGGTTGACGACCGTCCATTCGCTCGGGGCTGTGAAACTGCCAAACTCCCAAGTTTCCCCTGAGCCGCCAGATCCTCCGAATAGAACCGTCACCGCACGTCGCGAGTCGTACGCCATCGCATGCGACCCGCGGGCCGACGGGCCAATCACGTTCTGCTGAGTCCAAGTTGTCCCATCCCACTTCCACGTTTCGGCCACCGGGTCTGGGCCGATGGCGGTGTAGCCCCCGAATGCGAGGGTCGCGGCGAGCGCTGCGTGATAGGACATCGAGTGGCCATACCGCGAAGGCAGGCCAACGACTGAACGCTGAGCCCATGAGATACCGTTCCATTCCCACGTTTCGCTGCTGATGGCCGAACTGACGATTCCTCCGTGAAGCGTGGCAACCGCGCGACCCGAGTCAAAGGTCATCGCATGGAAGTACCGCGGCGACGGGCCACTGACCGCGCGCTGAGTCCAGGCTGCGCCGTCCCATTCCCAGGTTTCCCCACTTAGACCGTCAGACGTGTTTCCCCCGAAAAGGACGGTGACGTGGCGGGCGTCGTCATAGACCATCGCGTGTCGATATCGCGGCGAGGGGCCTTGCACAAATGGAACCCAGTTCGTCCCGTCCCATTCCCAAGTCTCGCCGTTCGCACCAGCGTTAGTCACGCCGCCGCAGAGGACGACCACGCCGCGAACGCTGTCGTACGCCATCGCATGGCCCCACCGCGGCGAGGGACCACTCACGGCACGTTGGGACCAACTGGCTCCATTCCACTCCCAAGTCTCGCCGCCGTAGTTGCCGTCGGCGATCCCACCAAATAGGACGGTGGCGGCGCGCGCCGAGTCGTAGGCCATCGCGTGGAAATATCGCGGCGGAGGCCCTACTACCTGCCGTTGTGCCCACGAGGGAGGCACTGCATCTGCCGCGCGGAGCCAGTTCTGTGCGCTCCAACCGACGAGTCCGCCGGGCCATTGGATCTTCCACATCTGAAAACTGATGGCTTGTAAGCAGGACGATTGCAGGTCGCACCGTTCGGGCCCGGCGATGACCGTCCCGACCGTTCCAGCTTGCACGGCCCCCAGTACCCCCCCGCAGAGATCGGCGCGGACATTCAAAGGGCCAATGGATACTTCCACCGATTGACCGACCGCAAACAAGGGTGGGCCTTGTGCTCGGTAGGAATGGTCTACCACGAAGTCGGTATCGATGCCATCGTCAGTCATCGGGACTGGTCGGGCACCGTTCCCATCGCCATCTCTGACGTGGAGGTGCAGGTGAGCGCTGCTCGACCAGCCTGAGTTGCCGGAGTAGCCGAGAAGTTCGCCTGCGCTGATCGGCGCGTCGAGGGCGAGCGTCGGGGATACTTGGGAGAGGTGCAGGTAACTCGAATACCAGGTTTCAGTCGGTCCGACGTGCCGCAGCCGAACCCACGTTCCACCATTATCGGGATGTGAAATATCAGGGTCGCAGGGATCGGGCCAACAGTTGTCGGGGTGCTCATGAATCGCCGCGACGAATCCGTCCGCCGCGGCTAGGACCGCTGTGCCTTCAGGCATGCAGAAGTCAACGGGGTATCCCGTGTGGCTTGAACCGCAGTAGCCTTGCGTGACGCGGTACTCCTCGCCCGCTCGAAATGGGAGGCGCAGTTCGATGTCGCCGTTCACCGCAAGAGAACAGGGCTCTGGGCACTCACACTGTGCGAAGCACGCGCCGCTGACTCCCATCAAGAACGCAACGGGAATTACCCGGACGAAAACTCCCAGAGCCGTGGTGGTCATCAGCGTCCCCCAACGTCGCGCGGCAGCGCGGCATCAGTGTCGCACAACCCGCGGAGCGGCACAAGCGCGGACTCGCCGCTACGTTCGCTTGTCTATTCCGTACCTCTGGGCGGCGGGGCCAGCCTGAGGACCAAAACCCGCCCGCACCGGGGGCAGCGGTCGCCGGGCTGCTCGGCGGCCTGGTCGCGGGGCAGGTCCAGCAGCGACGCCGCCGGGGGGCTGCAAACCACCGCCACGCCGGGGGTTTCCCCGCCGCACTCGCGGCACGGGCCCCCGGCCGCGGCCTTCTCCAGCCGGTCCAGGCGCCCATGGATTCTCACGGCCGCACCCCTTCCCGCGCGCGTTCCGCCCGCAGGAAGTCGATCCGCTCGCCGTACAGCCCCGCGAGTTCCGGCGCGCTCAGCGGCCGCAGGTCCTCGGGCAGGTTCCACGGGAGCGCCCACCCCCCCGCCGCCTCGCGCACGCGGCGGTCGTAGGCGATGGCGATCCGGACGGCGCGCACGTCGCCCAGCGCCAGCCGGGACGAGTCGTCCTCCGGCGCGGGCCGCGCCGCGATCACCGCCTCCAGCCTTTCAAGCCGCGTCCGCAGCCGCATGGCCCGCCTCCCCGTTCGACACGTCCCGCGCGTGGCACCCGTCGCACGGGCTGCACCGGTCGGACCCGTCGGCCCCGTCGCGTTGGTGCCACCCGTGCCGTTCGTGGCACCCGTGACAGCGGTCGCACCCGTCGCACCGGTCCCACCGGTCGCACCCGTCGCGTTCGTGCCACCCGTGACACCGCTCCGAACGGTGCCACCGCCGCGACCCGTGGAACGCGGTCAAAGCCCCCGCTTGTTCAAGCCGCGTTCGCAACCGCATGCACGGGCTCCCCGTCGAACTCGTCGATGACGATCAGGCGCCGCGGCGTTCCGCACGCCGGGCAGGTGTGGGGTACCTTCGCTTCGTCGCCGGGGCGGACGAAGACCACGAGCCGCCCCCCGCAGGCGCAGGGCACCGGCTTCGCCGCGACGGTCTTCTCCAGCCTGGTTAGGCGTGCCTCGATCCGCACGGCTCCTCCTACGCGGCCTCGCGCTGCGGCGGGGCCTCGGACGCGGGCGGGGTGCTGGGGGTGGGCGGGGGCATCGCGTGCGTCGGCGGCGGCGTGCTCGCCTGCTCCAGCGCCTTCACCCGCTCGGCCAGGTCGTCCAGTTCGATGCTGTCGCGCGAGTAGTTGAGGATGCCGTTGGCCGCCGAGACGCGCGCCCCCGCCGGGCACGACGGGTCGGTCATGATCTTGGCGAGCGCCTGGATCGCCATCGGCGCGTAGCGCTGCGTGAGCGTCATGGCGTGGACGAAGAACTGCCGGCGCGCCGCGCGGTACGCCTTCGCAAAGCGCTCGTCGTTGTTCAGCCACGAGTAGATGGTCCGGGAAGTGACGCCCGCCTTCTCGGCGGCCTTCAGCACCGTCGGCTCGCTGAGCAGCGCCAGCAGCCCCGCCTCCTGGTTGGCGGTCAGCCCTTCGAGGTACGGGGCGCGGTCCTCGACGCAGGCGGCGGGCGTCGGCGGGGGCTCGTCTTCCGGGCCGTTGGTGCCCCGCTGGTTCTCACCGTGCATGCCCCCGCGCGTACTCATGGGAAGGCGGCCCCCCGTTTGGCCCCGTTGGCGGGGAACGCCGCCCCGTCCCGTTGGCGGGCCCGCGCCCCGGTACGCGCCTTGGGCCAACGTCGCCCAACGGGCGGGGCGTTCGTGGGGGTCGTGCCCCGCGATGCCCCGACGCGACAGCGCGCCTCGGGAATCCGAGGCCCGCCCTCGGGAAAGCGAGGTTGTGCGCGATGTGCGCGCGGTTTTCCCGTATGGCCTTGCAAGCCCCGCGAATGCATGGCTTCATGTCCGACGCGGGGAACGAATCCCCCGCCAACGGAGAAACGACCATGAGCGCGAAGAACCGAACCAGCACGAAGGCCCGCGACGAGAAGGCCCGCCGGATGGCGGAGGCCGCCGAGCGCTTCCGCAAGTCCCTGCGGATCGAGACGCTCGAAGACCGCGGGCGCGACGCCCTCGACTTCCACGACCTGTCGGCGGCCCAACTGCGGGACGCCTTCGCCCTGGCCTTCGAGGCCGGGTACGAGGCGGGCCTCGCCGCCCGGTGACCGGACCACCCACCAAGGAGCACGACCATGACGACGAACTTCGACAACGCCCCGCTCAAGACGCTGACCGACGCCGCCGCCAAGGCCAAGGACGCGCTGGGCCTCAAGTACCGCCCGGAGGTCATCCGCGACGAGGCGACCGCCTTCCGCATCGCGGCCACCACGAAGGCGGGCGCGGTGATTCTGGGCGAGGGGGCCTTCTGGGTGGTGTGCCTGGCCGACGCCGAGCGGCTGGCCGCCAACGGGTACGAGTACGCCCCAACCCCCAGCGCCAACGACTGAACGCACCGCCAACCGCAAAGGAGAACGACCATGACCACCACCATCGAGTTCAAGGGCGACGAGTTCGGAAGCGCCGACGAGGCCATCCAGTACACCGAGGCCAGCGGGCGCGGCGAGGCCATCATGCTCGGCGGCAAGCACTACGTCGTCGAGAAGGCCGAGGCCCACCGCCTGGGAGC
>CAJPFG010000037.1 GCA_905339235.1 Phycisphaerales bacterium | reverse complement strand
ATCTCACGCAGCTTGGCGATGATCTGCTCGGGGCTGTGCCGCTTCCGCCTTCCTGGACCGCTCATCGAGAGACTCCTTCTGGGCCTTCCGGCCCGGTAGTCTCTCATAACGGCTGGACCGATTCACGGGGAGCAGGTCAGGCTTGGACCTCGAATCAAGCGCCCGTATTAACCGATCTACTCTTGCTTGGGAACCAAATAGGTCACGCAGAGTGTCGCTTTCACCCTTCGCTTCGGCCAAGCCAACGATTCGATTGACGCCGTCGTAGTTGAAGAAAACGAAAACCTCGCATCCGTCACGGGCGAGAATCTCCACGATGTCTCGGAGTCTCACACCTTCCACGCCGCAGGGGTCAATGAACAGGAAGGTCGGAGCAAGCCTGGTGGATGGATTGTTGAAAAAGCCACTCAGCCCGTCCATCACCTCACCAAATGCGGCATTCTGAAGGATGGGCGACTTGGGCAAAGATGTGCCTTTGAGGAACTCGTTGACGCGAGCCTCAAGATCACCGAAATGATCTGGCCTCCGCTCAATGAAGATGCACTGCACGCGGTCATGGAACTTTTTGTCCGATGCGACGATGGCCAGAGCACGAATGGGTGAACCGTCATGACGAGTACCCTTCGAGTCGTTGTAGAACCCGCGACCGGCGAACGCGTCGATGTACACGATGGTCTTGTGCTTTGTGCCAAGGACCGCGAGGTATGCACCGAGGTATGACTGAAGGATGGAATGCTTGAGTTGAGTCTGAAGCCTGTACTCGTCGAAATGTGTCAGGTCGGCCTTGCTCATAGGGGCTGCTTGTGCAGGCATTCCAGCGCAGGAAACTCATCCCAGGTTCGACGGTCGAGGGAGCGACCAGTTTCGTGTTTTCGAATACCGCCCCATTGCTTGAAGAAAAAAGCGACTCGTTGAGCAAGACACCTGTCCCTGATCTGCTCGACCCACTCCGCCTCCATTGGCCGCGCCCCGGGCCCGCTCTCGCCGCCCACGATTACCCAGTGGATGCCCGCCAGCGGCAGCTTCGGAATCGGGCCGATCAGCGGCTCGCACGACAGGAAGCGAACGTGCGCGGCCTTGATGGCGACGAGTTCCTTGATCCGCCACGTGTACATCGCATTCTCGACCGAGGTCCCCATCCAGATGTTCGGCGACCAGTTCAGTTCGTCCGCCATATCTCGGGCGCGGCCGGGCCGCTTCGTCAATACTTGGAACTGGTGCTGAGGGCACTCGTTCATCACCTTGAAAACGCGCCGGATGAACACGTCCGTCACGGCCTCGTGGAAGAGGTCGCTCATCGAGTTGACGAAGATGCGCTTGCCCTTCTTCCACCGCCGCGGGAGGTCTAGCGCGGCCGCATCGAAGTTGATCCGTCCGGTGAAGACCGGTCGCCCGTTGTGCCGCTTGGCCGTGCCGCAGTACTTCTGGCACCCGGCCTCGTTCATTCGCTCCAACCGCAGCGCGAGGCGTGCGGCGTAGCAGTTGAGGCAGCCCGGCGAAATCGGCGTGCAACCCGCGACCGGATTCCACGTCGCTTCTGTCCACTCGATGCCGGTGCCTTGACCCATGAGTCGCTCCGTTGCCGGCGCAGGATAGCAAACGAAGACCAAACCGTCAAATCGGATTGTTTTTGAACCCGCCTACAGCGGGCTCGGCCCCAGGATCTCGATCCCGTGTCCGGGCGCGTGGCGGACAATTCGCTCGATGACCTCGGCCTCCGATGGGGCCGTGCCGTCTTCGCGTGGGCCGCCGATTTTGGAATAGAACTCCTCGAAGTTCGACGGCGGCGTGACGACCAGGAGCATCCGGGAGGGTTGGGAGCGGAGGTTGCGGAAGGTGTGGGGCACGCCGCGGGGGCCGAAGACGAACGACCCTGCCGATGCGACGATCTTCTTGCCGTCCACCCAGAACGCGACCTCGCCGTCGAGCACCCAGAAGGCCTCATCCTCGCGGCTATGGACGTGCAGGGGCGGGCCGCTGAGGGGCATGACGGTGTGCTCGGTTACGGAAAGGCGATCCGCCGTCTCCGTCGCCATGATCTTGGGAATGCTGATGTCCCCGCCGGGGCCGTTGAGCACGGGGCCGATGCCGGGCGGAACGAACTTGGGTGCGAGTCGTGCCACTGGGGAATCCTCCTGAAGGACGGGACGGTAGGCGCGGCCTCGGTCGCCGCTGGTGGAAAACCCGGCGCGGCGTGGCGCGGACTTCGGGTCGTCCTCCGACTCCGCGTCAGGCGCCCGCGAGCGCGCGGCGGTAGACCTCCTCCAACTCCTGCACCATCTTCTCCGCGCTGAACGCCACGCGGCACTCTTCGCGGCCGCGTTCCGCGAGTTGCTTTCGCGCGCCGGGGTTGGCCGCGCACCAGCGGACGGCCTCGCCCAGGCGCGTCGAGTCCGCGAGGGGCACCAGGCGTCCGGTTTCCATGTCGCGACAGACCTCTCCCGTGCCGTCCACGTCGTAGGCCACCGGGCACACCGCGCACAGCAGGGCCTGCGGGACGGTCCGGGGCAGGCCTTCGCGGTAACTCGGGTGGGCCAGCACATCCATGGCGCGGATCAGGCCGGGGATCTGGTCCGGCGGCACCAGTCCGGTAAGAATGACCTGCGGGGGCGCCTCGCCGGCGCGCGGGGTTCCGCTCGCACGCTTCGCGTCCCGCTCGACCACTACCAGCCCCATTGCCCGCGCCCTCGCGAGCAACCGCTCCCGCCACCATCCATTTCCCACCCACAGCATCTTCCAGCGCGGGTTCGCCTTGAGGTCCGGGCCGATCGCATCCAGCAGGTCGTCGTGCCCCTTGTGCTCGGCGAGGCGCGCGACGGTGCCGACGACAAAGTCGGCTTCCGAGAGCCCCAGCCTCGCCCGCACCTCCACCCGAGTCTGTCCGGGGGTCGCCATCAGGTAAGGCGCGACTTCCATCCCCGATCGCACGGTGAGGTACTGCGGCGGGCGGCCGATGCCGCGGGCCAGGAACTCGCGGGTCATCGCGTCGGCGACGCTGACGATGACGTGGCAACGCCCGGCCGCGTACCGCTCGGCCAGCGTGTAGCCGTAGTTGACCATTCGGACCTTGAGCCGCTTGAAAGCCCCGCCCTCCACGGGCATGAACGGGGGCCCGTGGATCGTGTGCACCACGCCGCACCGTCCTTGCCCGCTCGCGAGCCGGCGGTTCGCATCCCACGCGGCGGCGCGGCCGAGTATTCCGGCCTTGCTGGAGTGCGTGTGCACGATGTCGGGCCGGAGCCGCTGGATCAGCGCCCGCAACTGGCGCCGGCACCGCCGGTCTCGAAACGGGCTGATCTCGCGCACGAGGTCCGGCACGATGTGGGTGATGATCTCCCGCCCGCCGCGTGCCCGGGCGTGGGCGTTGAACGCCTCCACCCGCGCCAGGTGCGAGCCCTCGGGCCCGTAGATGGGTCCGAACGCCAGGTGCACCTCGTGCCCCAGGCGCGCCTGGCCTTCGCAGGAGAGAACCGTGTTCTCCTGCGATCCGCCGAGGATGAGCCGGGTTGAGATGTGGAGGATGCGCATGGACGCGGCCAAAGCATACTGCTCACGCGCACCCGCAATGCGCGACGGCGGCGAGAATCGCTCGCCACGCGCCTTCGCCGCCGCATTCCGGGCACCTACCCGGCAGCCCGCGCCGGTCGTATCCGCACGAGCGGCAGTGTCCGGGCCGGCGCGACCGCCGGCGCAGCCACCACCACGCCCCGCCGCCACAGACCACGATCAGGAGCGGCAGGTACGCCGGGACCACGAGCACCGAGCACCGGATCTGCTTCGAGTTCACCGACGTGGGCCCACTCCCTGCGGGCGGCGTGGGGGAGATCCAGAGCCGGTCGTGCAGCGCGGCCCGAGGCCGCCAGATCAGCGATCCGCCCGAGAAGCCGCCGAAGTACACGCCCGGGCTGCTGATCGTGAAGTGACCGGGCTGAAAGACCCGGACCGTCAGCGCGCCGCGGCTGAGATGTGCGAACACCATTCGCCCCGGGCTGAGTAACTGCACGTCCCACAGGCTGGCGAGCGAGAGCACCACGATCAGCGCCGCCGCCACGATGCCCGCGAGGGTCTTCCGGTTCACGTGTGGACCTCCTCTCGGCCGCACTCCGGGCACCCCTTGGCGCCCCGTATTTCGTACCCGCATCCCGGGCACACCCCCGGTTTGCCCGCCGCCAGCCGGCCGCGGAGCCATGCGAGGAGTCTAGCGGGGCGCCTGTTCCGAACGGTCGCATGCTGTACCCCGGCGTCACCCGTTGCCGGGCTTGCACTCTTCCCCGCACTCCGGGCAGACGCCTTTGCCGACGCCTTGGAGCGAGTATCCGCAGGCGCGGCAGGCGGGGCCCACGGGGGCGCGGCTGCGCCATGCGAGGGCCGCCCATGCGCCCAGTGGAATGGGAAGCACCCACAGCGGCAACCACAAACTGAGCGATCCCGGGCTCGAGCGCCACTCCACCCACCAGCGGCGATCGTTCTGGTGCTGAGCCGCGGGAATCAACGACACGTTTCTGCCGCGGTGCATTGGACCGGTTCCCCAGGAGTTGAACACGAAGGTCGATCGCGCCACTGCGGCGTGCGCGCCGCGAGTGCGGGTGCCCAGGCTCAGATTCAGGCCCCAGACCTCGGATAGGCCCAGACCCACGACGCCGGCGACGAACATCGCCGTCGCGACCCACTTGAGCCAGGCTCGTTCACGTGGCGGCATACTTCACCCATTCCAGGCACAGACCCGCTGGCGGCAAGGTCGGCCCCGCCATCCGGCGCTCCCGCGACGCGATGATCGCCGCGATGTCGGCGGGAGCGTTGCGCCCGCGCCCCACTTCCACGAGCGTACCGGCGATGATCCGCACCATGTTCCACAGGAAGCCGCTGCCCGAAATCTCGATCCGCACCCGGCGGCTGCCCGGGCACGTGTCGGCGATACCGCACTCATCGTTCTGAATCTCTCGGACGCCGCAGGAGAAGACGCGCCGCACGGTCGTGAGCCTTCCGTGCCCGGCGGCGGCGAAGGCCGCGAAGTCATGCTCTCCCACGAAGCCGGCCGCGGCCTCCTGCATGCGGCCCACATCCAGTTCCTCCCACACGTGGTGCACGTACCGCCGATCCCACAGAGGGCGCAGGCCGTTCCCCGCGGCGGGCGAGACGTGCAGCGTGTACGAATACGCCTTGGCGACGGCGTCCTGAATGGGATCGAAGGCGTGTGATACCGGTTCGCAGGCCATGACCACGACATCGTCGGCCAACTTTCCGTTCAGGGCCCGGACCAGCCGATCGGTCCCGCGCGCCAGCGGCCAGCCCGTGCGCGGCGCCGAAGGTTCGGGTGATTCAGCGGCCTGAGCGTGTTCATCCCGCGGCTCGCACGAGAACGCCGCCACCTGCCCGCGCGCGTGGACGCCGGCATCGGTCCGGCTTGCGCCCAGCAGCACGGCATTCTCGCGCACCACCTCGCGCACGGCGTTCTCGACGACGCCCTGGACGGTCCGCAAGGCCATGCGAGGGCGCGTTTCGCCCTCGCGCACCGCCAAACGCTCGGCGGCCGCGAGTTTGTCGGGCCCCGGTCGGGTGGGCCGCTGATCGGCCGGAAGAGCATCATCATCCGCGGGCGCGTACGGCTCCTGCTTCTGCCATCCGCAGAAGTTGGTCCCGTCGTACGCGATCGTGAGTTTGTATCGGGGCATGGGGGCGCTGAGGTCGCGGCCGAGCCATAGAGGCTCTTGCGGGCCGGGAGACATGCTTGAGGCCAAGTTGCCGCGGGGCAAGTTGCAAAGCGCCAAGCCGGCCGGAATGTTGCCAGGACCTGTTGATGCTGGTGGGGAGCCGGTGGTTTGGGCGTGGGGCGTCGGGGCGTTGGGAAGTGGCCAATGGCGGGGGGAGAAATGGCAAATGGCAAGTGTGGCGCACAGCGAGTCGCCGGTGAATCACTGCTGAGCGGCTGAACGCCCGGCCGTTCGCAAGGTACGCGGCCCCCGGAGCGTCTCCGGGGGCCTTTCGCTTTGCGGGAACTACGCTGCGTTCGACGTGGCGCAGCAGGACTTGCGCCGCTTCCCGGGGCGGGATTCGCCGGCCGCGAGGATCTTCTCGGCGTCTTCGGGGCTGATGCTTCCTTCCGCGACGTACGCGGCCAGTTCGCGGCGGGTCTGCTCGCGCTCGCGCGACGCGACGGTCGCGCGGACCGCCGAAGAGATGATCGAGATGATGGCGACCAGAAGCCCCCCGCCGATCGCCATGGGCACGATGACTTCTTCCGCGCTCGCGAGTGTCAACGTCGGGATGAGATCCATGGGTGCTTCCCTTCGTGAGTCAGCAGGTCTTGCGCTCGCCGGCCTTCATCAGTTTCTCGCCTTGCTCGGGCGTCATCGATCCCTCGGCGATGAACGCGGCGATTTCCCGACGCGTGCGCTCCCGGGCGACCGTGGAAACCACGCTCGCGGCACTGCGAATGAGCACGATGATCACAACGCCGGCAAAGATGAGCAGCGGGGTCAGGATCTCACTATCGGATAGAGCGTGCACGAACTGGTCGGTGGACATGGCGCACCCCTTGGGTTGGCGATGTATTGTTGGGAGTCTGCGCTCCGCGGGTTCACGGATTTTGGGCCGCGGCCCGCCGCCCCCGCTCGAACCGGTTCACCATGCTCACGACCGCCGAATAGATGCTGAACGCCAGCATTCCCCGGCGGTCCGTTCCGCCCCGCGAAGCCTTCACGCTCATGAACTCGCCCACCATGCCGGTGAGCCACGCCGCGTGGTCGAAGGCCGTGTCCACCATCGCGGCGGGCGCCTGCTCGGTGAGCCTGACCGCCAGGCGGTCCACGTTTTCGATGTCCGCCAGGCCCAGGGACTCCAGCACGTCCACGAAGGAGAACCTGCTGGCGTCGCATCGATAGTGGGTTCCATCGCGCAGGTGCAGGTCGAGCAGTTCGGTGAACTTCGCGGATTTGCCGCGGATCACCGAGGATTCGGGCATGGGAAGGTGCGTGATCGGATCAATCCGCGCCGAAAGCAGGCGTCCGGCGTCGCCGGAACGAACCTCGCGGAGCATCACGCGGGTCCGGGCGCGGACGAGCAGCCGCAGGTCCGCGGCCTTGAAGCCGATCGTGCCCTGGTTCTCGACGTCGGCCTGGTACATGGGCTCGGGCGCGTCGCGCGCGGGCCGCAGCGCACGCAGGCGGGGCGGGTCGATCCGCGATCCCAGTTCGTCGTGCGTGGTCACCAGGGCGCGGATGCCCAGGGCGAGGAGGGACTGAACGCCGATGGCCGCGGCGGCGGGATCGGTGCGTTCGGCCAGCACGGGCGTGGCGCGCCGGGACGCCTCGCGGGCGGCGAAGGGGTCCAGGTTCAGGGCGCGGGCGAGCGCGCTCGTGCGGGCGTGCTCGTCGAAGTCGGCGGGCCAGCGCACGATGAAGATGTATCCTCGTTCTCTGGCGGTCACGCGGGCATTGTCCCAGATTCCCGGCGGCCTGCAACCGCCAACTATTGCCGGTGCGAACTTCCCGACGACGATCCGACTTCACCGCCGACGAGCACCGACTCGTCGCGATGGTGCTGGAGATGTACCGCGAGGGGTGGTTCCCGATGTACGAAGGGCCGCGCGAGGGGGTCCGGTGGTTGCAGCCCGAGCACCGGGGCATCATCCCGCTGGACGAAAAGTTCCACGTGTCGCGCTCGCTGCGGCAGAGGGTGCGGTCGGGCCGGTTCCTGCTCACGTCGGATCTCGCGTTCGACGAGGTGATCCGGGCGTGCGGCCAGCCGGCGAGCGGCCGCGAAGACACATGGCTGCATCCCGAGATCGTGCACGTGTTCGGGCTGCTTCATCGCGCGGGGCTCGCGCACAGCGTCGAGGCCTGGCTGCCGCCGGCGGGTTATCAGGCCGGCGGACCTGCGGGCAAGCCTCCGAAGGGGTCGATCCTCGTCGGAGGGCTGTACGGTCTGCACTTGGGCTCGGTGTTCTGCGGCGAGTCGATGTTTTCGCGCCCGGCGCTGGGCGGGACCGACGCCAGCAAGGTGTGCCTGGTGTCGCTGGTCGAGCGCCTCCGCCGGCAGAGGTTTACGCTGCTGGATGCCCAGTTGACCAACGAGCACCTCAATCAGTTCGGGCTGTTCGAGATGCCGCGGGCCGAGTACCTCTTGCACCTGAGCAAGCACGCGGACGATCCGATGTCGTGGGCATGACCGCCGATCCGCGCCCACGAAGCAGGACCATGAGCCCGGATTCACCGGCGGTTCATCGGCCGCCCGCCCAGCGCCGCGAACAGGGAGGCGCGGAGGATCGCGTCATGCCGAAGTGCGAAACATGCGGGAACGACTACGACAAGTGCTTCGAGGTGGTGCTGGGCGGGGAAGGGCATTCTTTCGACTCGTTCGAGTGCGCGATCCAGGCGCTGGCGCCGCGCTGCGCGCACTGCGGGTGCCGCATCATCGGGCACGGCATTGAGTCGGAAGGGCAGTACTACTGCTGCGCACACTGTGCCCACGAGACGGGCGTGCCGGCGGCGCGGGACCGGGTTTGACGGCCTACGCCGCGGAGGACTTCCACCCCGACCCGCACTCGGGGCAGCGGTCGAGTTGGCTGGTGCGGCTCATGTCGTAGCCGCAGACCTCGCACCGTCCGGCGTACCAGCGCTTGCGACGGCGGGCCAGAATTGGGAGCAGTGCGGCGGGGCCAAGCACGAAGAGCCCGACCGCGCCGCAGATCGTCAGAGCCAGGTAGGTGCCCGTGGCGCACACGCAGTCCTCCTTGCGGCGGACGAGGACGTCGAGGGGGATCATGGCCGCGGCCTCGATGATGGTGCCGACGAACAGCCGCGCGGCGACGCGCTGGATGACGCTCTCGGGCCGGCCGCGCCGGGTGAAGGCGATGAGCAGGGGCGTGGCGAGGGCCCAACTGACCACGCCGACGCCGAGCAGCGACCAGAGCAGGAAGGAATCCGAGACGCCGGACTGGTCGAGGAAGGTGAGCACGGCGTGCCCGACGCCCAGGGCGAGCGCGATCATGAGCGCGCCGATCAGCCCGCCCGCGATGATCAGGCTGAGCAGGACGGAGCGAGGCGCGGCCCCGGTGTCGGGCTTGCGGATGGGGAGCAGGAACACGACGTGCAGCGAGACAAACACCGCCGTGCAGAGCAGGGAGGTCAGGCCCCAGTCGTTTTCGCCGCCGACAGATCCGCTCAACTGCCACGCCAGCGGCATGGAGATGAGGTAGGCTCCCAGCGCGATGCCGCCGAGGTAAGCGCCGATCACGACCCGCCGATTCCGCAACCAACCGCCGGTCTGCATGATTCCCCCGCGTCGCCGGGCCGAGCCGCCAGGCTAGTTCTTCGGCATGGCGTCGTCGATGACGGCCGAGAGTTTGTCTGCCAGATCGGGGCTGAAGCCCGACTCGGCCCCGACGACCTTGCCCTTCCCGTCGATGACATAGAGCGTTGGGAAGCCGAAGACCTTGTACTTCTGGGTGATCTTTTCGGCGTTGAGGATCAGGCCGTAGGTGAAGTTGTTGCGCCGCATGAATCCGGCGGGGTCGGCGTTGGGGTCGTTCTCGGTGTTCATGCCAAGCACGACCACGCCTTTGCCCTTGTATTTCTGGTGGACCTGCTCGATGGCGGGCATGGCCTTGACGCACCAGCCGCACCAGGTGCCCCAGAAGTCCATGACGACGATCTTGCCCTTGTAGTCGGCGAGCGACACGACTTTGCCCGACGCGTCCTTGAGTTCCCAGGCCGGCGCTTCGTCGCCGATCTTGAGGGATGTGGTGGCCATGTCGAGCCGATTCTCGGGGTCGCCCAGGATGCGGGTCTTGACGGCGGTTACGGCGTCGGCGTTGCGCGGCTTTCCGGCGTCGGGGTCGCGGATGCGGAAGCCGTTGGGGGTCGGCAGGGCGTACACCGCGCCGGGCACATCCGAGTTGGTCACGAACTCCGACATCGTGAGAACAGGGTTCTCGCCTTCGCTCCGCACAATTCGCCGGGGCAGCCGGTCGGACACGGCGAAGGAGTACCGCGTGCCCCGGGCCGGCGCGTCTGCCTGGGGCGCGGCGTGGGGAACCAGGATGATGTCGCAGAGTTCACCGCCGATGGTCTCCTGCCCTTCGAACGTCGCGCCCGTCGCGGCCTCAAGAGGTTTTTCGCTCATGATCTCCCACGCAACGAGCGGCCTGGTGTTCTGGTCCTGCAGGAAATCGAGGAGATCCTCCCATTCCAGGATCACTTTCTCGAACACGACCTTGTCTTCCTCGCGGATCGACCGGGCGTTGGCGCCGTCGTAGCCGATCTCGAAAGGATTGGCCCCGAAAGACCCGGAGTCAGCCGGCGCGGCCGCGGGCTTGTCCGCCCGCTCGGAGGAGCCCTTGAGGTGCAGGAGCCATCCGCCGGCCTCCGCCCGCACCGCGGCGACGTTTCCTTTCAAAACTGCCTGGTCGCTGCCCGCGCGGGTGACCGCGGCCGAGTATCCGATCGCCCGGACTTTCGTGGCGGCGTCCCTGGCCTCCTGCATGACTTGCGCAGGGTCCTTCTTGATCGGCTCGGCAGGCTTGGGCTGCGGCTTGGGCGCGGCGGCGATGGTTGGGGGCTTGCTCTTCGAGGGGTCGTCTTTGGAATCGCACGCACCGAGGAACAGCACGGCGAGGATCGCGACGAAGCATGCACGCATGGGCCAACCTCCGAAACGGGCCGCGGCGGGAAGGATGCCCGTCTCAGTATGGTACGGACGAGTGGATCAAAGGTGCCGTTCGGGCGGAGAAGCGGGCAGAATCATGCGTCGGCCGCGGTTTGGTATGGTGGGGGACATGGCAGTCGAACAAAGCAAAGCAGGGGGCGAGGCGGTTGGTTTTTCGGCGCGGGGCAGGGCCAAGTTCCCCACCCGCATGTCCACCGCGTTGAAGGGTCTGATCGGGGCGAGCCCGATCCCGCGCTTTTCCACGAAAATGCCGGGCGTCAGCCATGCTGGCCCGCTCCCGGCGCTGACCGAGGATCAACGGGATCTATCGGCGGAACTGCGCGCAAATGTCGAGGAACTCGCGGGCCCGCTGGCGGGACGAAATGTCTTCAACCCCGCGCGGCTGCGGGCGTGCGAGGAGTTTCTGAGCGCACGGCTGGGCGAGTGCGGCCGTCCGGTGACGCGCCAGGAGTTTGATTGCCGCGGGCAGACCGTGGCGAACTTCCAGGTGGAGTTTCCGGGCGCAGAGCGGCCGGGCGAGATCCTGGTGGTGGGGGCGCACTACGACGCGGTGGAACTGAGCCGGGGCCTGTGCCCCGCCGCGAACGACAACGGCAGCGGCACCGCGGCGGTGCTGGCGCTGGCGAGGCGGTTTGCCCGACGGGGCGCGGCGTGCGGGCGAACGGTCCGGTTCGTGCTCTGGGTCAACGAGGAGCCCCCGTTCTTCTGGACCGACCTGATGGGGAGCCTGGTCTACGCCCGGGCCTGCCGCGCCAAGGCTGAGAACATCGTCGGCATGATCACGCCCGAGACGCTGGGCTGCTACAGCGAGGTGGAGGGCTCGCAGCGCTACCCGCTGGGGCTGTTCAAGCGCTGGTACCCCGCGCGCGGGGACTTTGTGGCGTTCCTGGGGATGCACGAGGCCGCGGCGTTGGTCCGCCGCAGCGTGGAGTTGTTCCGCGAGCACTGCCGGTTCCCCAGCATCGGCGTGGCGCTCCCGGCGATCATCCCGCACGTGGGCGCCAGCGACCACTGGAGTTTCTGGAAGTGCGGGTACCCGGCGCTCATGGTGACGGACACAGCGCCGTATCGGTACCGCTGGTACCACACCGAGGACGACACGCCCGACAAGATGAACTTCGAGTGCATGGCGCGGGTGGTGGAGGGTCTGGCGTCGGTGGTTGAAACTCTCGCGAATGACCGGTAACTGAATGCTGTGGCGCAGGCTACTTCGCGTCCTTCTGCACTACCGGGGCGGGATCGGCGTCGTGGATGAAACGCTTCAGGGCTTCGCGGTAGTGCTCGAGCGCCTTGGCGGTTTCGCCCTTCTGTTCGAAGATCTTCCCAAGGTAGTAGTGGGCCAGTTCGGGGCTGGGGTTGAGGTCGAGGGCTTCCTGGAGGACGGCCTGGGCCTGGTCGAGTTGGCCGCGGCGGTAGAGGGTGATGCCCTTGAGTTGCTTGGCCCGGCGATGGTCGGGCTGGGTTTCGAGGACCTTGGCGATGAGGGAGTCGGCGGCGTCCAGGTCGTTCATGACCAGGTCCAGGTCGGCGAGGTCGAGGATGACTTCGCGGTTCTCCGGCTCCTGCTCGCGGGCCTTGGTGAGTTCGTCGCGTGCCGCCTGCAACTGGCCCTTGTCGCGGAGCGAGCGGGCGAGGGCGCGGTGGGCCGAGGCCACGCTGCGGGGCGAGGTCTCGTCGGCGGTGCGGGCGGCCAGAAGGCCCTTCAACTGCTCGTCGGTGACGGCGCCCAGGGCGTGCTTGACGTAGGCGTCGAGGGTGTGCTTGTACTCCCCGGTGTGGAGCGAGATCACGTGGGTCAGTTTGCCGTCCTTGTCCACGACGATGGTGGTGGGAAAGACGATGAGGCCGAGCCTGGCGTAGAACGAGCGGTCGGCGTCAAAGGCCAGCGGCGCGGTGATCTTGCGGTCGGCGCGGAACTTCTCGAAGTACGCCTTCTGGACCACGTCGGCGGTGACGTGCACGAGCCGCACGTGATCGGACCCCAGCGCGCCGACCACCTCGAGCGAGTCCATCGCGGCCAGTTCCGACCGGCGCTGCTCCGCCGAGAGGCAGACGACCACCACCACCGAGCCCTTGAACGAATCGCTCTCGATCAGAGCGCCGTCGATCGCGGGCAGGCGGTACGCGGGCACGGGTTCGCCACGTTTTACGTTGCGGAGATCATCGGCGCGGCTGGGAACGGCGAGCAACGTCGTCAGCGCCAGGACGGCGAGGGTTCGGGTGATGGCACGGTTCATGGTCATGGCTGGCTCCTTCGGTTGTGCCGGCCCGGCGGCCGGTGGGGTGTGTGGTGGTGGGGTGGGTGTTACTTGCGGGGGGTTGGCGGCTTGGGCGGCTGGGCGAGAGAGCCCGGGGCCAGATCGACGCCCTTCCAGGCGCCGCCCGGCGGCGGGGGCTCGTACTTGACAGGCGCGATGCGGTTGTACTCGTACGGCGAATGGCATCCGGCGCCGCACTTGCCCCCGTCGGCGAGGGGCTCGTACCGGATGGGCAGATTCCAGCCGCCGGGCCCGAAGGGCACCTCGTCGCGGATGTGCTTGTCGCGGCTGGCGGCGTGGGAATCGTGGCAGATCCGGCAGGAACGGCCCTTGGTGTCGCGGTTGACGTGGATGTAGTGAAGATTCGTGGTGCCGTTGCGGAACGAGGTCGCCGAGTCGGTGCTGGCGAGCAGCACGAGTTGGCGGTCGTGGCAACTGAAGCACAGGGAGTAGGTCGATTCGGTGAAGGGGTAGTAGAGGTCGGAAGGATACTCGTTGGTGAGCAGCCGCCGGTGCCCCCCGCCGTGGATCTCGTGGCACTCGACGCACCCGCGCTGGGAGATGGCCCCGTGCAGGCTTGTGCCGGTCTCGATGACCTGCTTCATGTTCACCAGCGAGGTGCCGTCGGGGAGCGGGACGGGCTGGTTGTGGCACTCGAAGCACAGCGATTTGACGTCGTCCTTCAGGAGCGCGGCGTGGCTCCCGGCGTGGGGCGTGTGGCAGTTGAGGCAGGCCCGCTTGGAGGTGAGGGCCGCGTGCTGGGTGGTGGCGGTGCTCATGGTGTCGGCGATGTCGCGGTGGCACTGGGTGCAGAGGGAGGCGGGGTCTTCGACGAGCAGGGCGGTGTGGTCGGTGGCGTGGGGGTCGTGGCAGACGCCGCACTCGCCCAGCGCGGGGGCGTGGACCACGGGCTTGGATTCGATATCCAGGCCGATGCGGATGTGGCACTTGAGGCACAACTCGCGGCCCTCGGCGTTGAGCAGTTTGGGCAGTTTGGACGTGTGGGGCTGGTGGCAGGCGCCGCAGGCCCCGGCGGAGGCCGGGCCGTGCACCCGGTCGTGCGCGCCGGTCATGTCGGTATGGCAGGTGGCGCAGGCGTCGGCGTAGCGCTCGCCCCGGAGCATCTGGGGCTCGCTGCTCGCGTGCGGGTCGTGGCAGGAGAGGCACTCGTGCCGGGCGAAGGGCTCGTGCTGGAACGCGTCGGCCGGGACTTCGGTGGTGTGGCAGAGCGCGCACAACTCGTGACGATCGCGCACGTGCTCGAACTTGTGGAGCGCGGCGTCGGTCTGCGTGTGGCAGGCGTCGCAGCCGTTGACCCGGATCGGCCCGTGCAGGAACGCCTTGGCCTTCACCCCCGGATGGCACTCCGCCGTGACGCAGCCCTCGCGCGGGATGACCGTGGTGGGCGGGGGCGCGGTGGAACCGGTGGAATCGCGCGGCTGCGCGGCGGCCGGAGCGGCGGCGGCGAGCACGACCAGGAGAGTGCGGATGTTCACTTGACGCCTCCATTCTGGGAGCGACGGTTGTACTCCAGCGGCTCGTGGCAGCCCGGGCCGCAGCGCCCGCCCTCCGCCGTGAGCGAGAAGCCGATGGGCATCGCCCAGTCCGAGCCCTCGAAGCGGACGGTCTTCGCGATGAGCCGCGGCAGGTTGCCGGCGTGGATGCTGTGGCAGGAGGCGCAACTGTGCGGGCGCTCGGTCGAGCGCAGGTGCACCTCGTGGAGGTTTCGCGCCCCGTCGCGGAACTGGGTGGCGGCGCCGGCCTCGGCGAGGCGCGGATCGTGGCAGGAGAAACACAGGGCGAAGTTCCTGGTTTCGGCGGGGCCCAGCGGCACGGCGGGGTTGAGGTCCCTCAGGAGCCGGCTGTGCGTGCCGCCGTGGACGGTGTGGCAGGCGCTGCAATCTCCGGCGCTGATCGCGCCGTGCACCAGGGGCTGTGAGGCCAGGGAGGTCGCAAGTTCCGGAATGTTCCGCCCGTCGGCGGCGATGACGGGCTTGTCGTGGCAGGACAGGCAGAGGTCGGACTGCGAGGCCCGCAGCATGCGGGGATGGCCCGAGGCGTGCGGCTCGTGGCAGGTGACGCACTGCTCTCCCTTGAGGACCGGATCGTGCGAGACCGCCGCGCCGGCCACCGTCTCGCACACGTCGCTGTGGCAGACGACGCACAGGTCGCGCGGCTGGGCGAGCAGGAGGGACTTGTGGTCGGCCGCGTGCGGCGCGTGGCACGCCAGGCAGGAGCCCTCGGCGTCGCGGTGCGAGTGGGCGGCGGTCTGGGTGGCCAGAACCTCGGGAAGGTGGCAGCGGCCGCAGTGATCGGCGCCGGGGCCGCCCAGGAGCAGGGACTTGTTGTCGGCGCCGTGCGGATCGTGGCAGGCGTCGCACTGCTCGGAGACGTAGGGCTTGTGACGCACGTGGCCCTGCGCAGGCGGGTGGCACTTGGAGCAGGTTTGCGAGGCCGAATCAGCGATCAGGAGCGCGCGGGAGGACGAGGCGTGCGGATCGTGGCACGCGAGGCACGCCTCCTCGCTCATCGCCTTGTGCTGGAACAGGCCGTGCGAGCCGGCATCGTGGCAGGCCTCGCAGGTGGCGGCCTTGTCGCGCAGGAGCGGGTAGACGTGCCCGCCCGAGTCGGGGGCGTGGCAGACATTGCAGGCGTCGGCCGCGATCGGCGCGTGGACGACGGCGCGGCCGGTCATGTCGGCGTGGCAGCGGGCGTTGGTGCATCCCTCCGCGAAGGTGACGACGCGGACGGGACGGGGCTCGGGCTCGGTGGACACCAGGATCGCGCGCGGCGCGGGCGCCGGGGCGGGCGCGGAACGCGGCAGCGCCCAGACGGCGGCCGCGCCGGCGAGGGCGAGCAAGGCCGCGGCGGCGATGGAAAGCCGCGGGCGACGCCGGATGACCGCCGACGCGTTTGAAAGAGCCCGAACGGAGATGGCCCGCACCCGCAGCATGGTGGCGATCCGAGTCAGGACAACCCTCCCGCGATGATGAACCCCAGCAGCACGAGACCGATGGAGACCGAGACGATGGTGATGGCGATGATGGCGGGCCGCCGGCGCGGGTCGGGTGCGGTCACGCGCAGCGACTCCAGCCGGCCCGTGTCCACCAGCCTTCTGTATTCATCCGGCCGCTGCTCTTTGAGTTCGTGCTCGGGCAGGCTGCCGGTGAACATGACTTCGTCCACCGGGAAGGTGCCGGGGCGGAGGTGTGCGTTGAAGAAGTGGATGGTGAAAATGAAGCCGATGGCCAGCAGCGCCTCGTACCCGTGCACGATCATGGCGACGTTGAAGAGCCAGCCCGGCGCGATCCGCGCGAACTGCTCGGGGAACCACAGCAGCAGCCCCGAGCCCCCGATGATGAACGACCCGCCGACCTCGGCCCAGTAGTCGAACTTTTCCCAGTAGGTCCAGCGGTCCAGCGAGGGCTTCTTTCCCAGCCCCAGGAACCAGCGGAACATGCCCACGCCGTCCTTCACGTCGCGCCAGCGCGGGAGCAGCGAGTTGCTGCCGAAGAGCCAGTCCTTCCACGAGCACGTCCGCTGGAAGAACGCCTGCGTCAGCCCGGCGAAGTGCAGGATCAGGTTGATGATCAGCAGCACGGCGAAGAACCGGTGCCACAGCCCCGCGGCCTGGACGCCCCCGGCGATCTTGGCCAGCCGGCGCGCCCACTCCTCGCCGGCGAATACGAGCGGGATGCCCGTGGCTGTGAGGCCGAAGAAGGTCGTCGCCACCAGCAGGTGGTTGATCCGGTGCAGCGTGGTGAACCGCCGGATGGCGGTGGGCGCTTTGGCGTGACTGGGCGGGGGGCCGTGCCGCACGCGATCGACCATCGACCGGATGAACCACAGGATAGTGTGCAGCCCGAAGAATCCGAACACCGTGCTCATCAGGATCATGAAGTACAGCCACACGCCGTGCAGGATCGGGTAGTTCTTCGCGTCGCGGTGGTTCGCGTGCGGATCGAACTGCACGAACTTCGCGTTGGACCCCGGGTGGCACTTTGCGCACGTCTGGACCAGGTTCTCGCCCGCGACCCTCGACTGCGGGTCGTTCAGCGGCAGGATGTCGTGCGAGCCGTGGCAGTCCGCGCATCGCGCCGCCCGGGTCGTGCCCAGCCGGCTGACCTGGCCGTGGTAACTCTGCCCGTACGTCTGGTAGTACGTGCCGACCCGGTCGCCGCTGGCGTCCGGGCTGTCGTGGCAGCGCCCGCACTCGTTGATCACGTCCAGCATGAACTTGGGCGACGAGGCCAGCGTGATCTGGTGGGCCGTGTGGCAGTCGGTGCACACCGCGGTCTTGCCGTTCGTTTCGGTGTGCTTGCGTCCGTGCACGCTCTGGTCGTACACCTCGGCGATCCCGATGTGGCACTTGCCGCAGGTCTCCGGAATGTGCGAGCGGTGCACCGCCGACTCGGGATCGTTCGCCCGCCGCACGGCGTGCGCCCCGTGACAGTCCGCGCACGTCGCGGCGAAGGGCACTCCCGCCTTGGTGATGGCCCGGGCGTGCGTCGAGTCCAGGTAGTCCGCCACGCGGTGCGCCGGGTCGGCGTCCGTCGCGGTGGGGGAGTGCTGTTTGTGACAGTCACCGCACAGGAAGAGCGAGTTGAGGTGGTGCTGCGGGGCGTTGCGGTCCTTCACGCGAAGGATTTCGTGCCCGCCGTGGCACGAGGCGCACGTGGGCGCGAGCGGGTCCTTCTTCAGCAGCGCCTCGTGATGCACGCCTCCTTCGTACGCCTGCGCCGCCTCCGCGTGGCATGTGGTGGCGCACGTCGCCTTTTCCAGCGTCGGGGCGTGCGGCAGTTTCGCCGCATCGTCGTGACACTCCACGCACCGCACGTTCGCGTGCGGGCTTGCCGCCAGCGCGTCGGGCATCACGAACAGGCCCGGCTTGCGCTCCGGCTCGTTTCCGATCAGCGGCGCCTCCGCCCCCGGCCCCGGCGCGGGCGCCGAGACGTCCAGCCACGTCCCCACCATCGCCCGCCGCTCACGCGGCGACAACTCCGCGATGTGCGCCTGCCCGTGGCACTGCATGCACCGCCGATCCGAATCCGCATCCGCGGGCTGCGCGAAGGCCCGCCCTGCGCCCACTAGCGCGGCCGTCAGCACCACCGCCCGCGCGACTCTGTTAGCGCCCTGCATCACGGTCCACCTCCCAGCAGCCGCGACGACATCGCGAACACAATCAGCACGAGCAGGATGAGCCCCAGCCCGAATGCGATGAAGCCCAGCGGATGGATCACCCGCTTCCACTGCCCCCATTCGTCCTTGATCCGGATGTTGTCCAGCCGTCCCGCGGCCACCAGCCGGTCGTACCACCGCTTGCGCTCGTGCAGCATCTCCGTCTTCGAGATCCGCCCCGAGAAGATCACCGAGTCGATCGGGAACTTCTCCGGCCGGAAGTGCACGTTGAAGAAGTGGAACGCGAAGATAAACCCCGCCGCCAGCAGCGCCTCGTCGCTGTGCACGATCAGCGCCACGTTGATCACCCAGCCGGGCATGAACCGCGTGAAGAACTCCGGGAACCACATTACCAGCCCGCTGACCCCGATCACGGCCACGCCCCAGAACACCGCCAGGTAGTCGAACTTCTCCCAGTACGTCCACTTGTCGAACTGCGGGCGCGGGCCCTTCCCGAAGAACCACTTCTGGTGCGCCCACCAGTCCCTGAAGTCCTGCACGTGCGGGTAGGGCAGGTCGGGCCCGAACAGCACGCCCAGCGCCCGCCGCGCGCTGAACTTTCCCTTGGCGTTCTTGAACTGCGCCCGGTCGATGTAGCCGCGCCGCGCCAGGCTCCCCAGGTGCAGCGCGAAGTACGAGAACGTGATGATGGCGCCCAGCCGGTGCAACTGGGCCGCGGCCTCCAGCCCGCCGATCCACTTCACCATCTCCTTTGCCCATGCGGTGTCGTAAAACTTCAGCGGCATGCCGGTGGCGACGAGCAGCAGGAAACTGGTCATCACCAGCACGTGCAGGAACCGGTCGAACGGCTTGAACCGCACGAACGTCTCGTCATCCGCCGCCATCTTCGCCTTCGCCTCGCGGAAGGCCTTGCGATCCCGCACCCACAGCACCACCGACCTCGCGAACCACAGGATCGTGTGCGCGCCGAAGAACAGGAACGTCCCCACGACGATGCACGTCATGATCACGAACGTCCAGTACAGCACCGGGTACAACTCGCGGTTCATGTGGTCCGCGTGCGCGATGTAGTCGGTGAAGTTCGGCCCTGCGTCGGGATGACACTGGCGGCAGGTCTTCAGTTTGTTCTCGCCGTGCAGCCGGCTGGACGGGTCCTTGATCGGCACGATGTCGTGGTGCCCGTGGCAGTCGAAGCACGCCGCGACCTTCGGCAGCCCCAGCGCCAGCGCCTTGCCGTGGAACGTTTCCCGGTAGTGCTCGATCCGGTCCTCATGGCACTTCCCGCACCGGTCGCCGCTGGCGAGTTTGAACGCCACCTTGTCGTGCGTGATGATCTCGTGCGAGGTGTGGCAGTCGGTGCACACCGGCGCCTTGAGATTCCCCTCCGCCGCCAGCCGCCCGTGCAGGCTCTTCTCGTAAATCGCCAGGATCCCCACGTGGCACTTCCCGCACGTGGTGTAGATGTTGCTCCGGTGCACCGGCGACGCCGGGTCGCTCACCGGATGCACCGCGTGCGCGGCGTGGCAATCCGCGCACGTCGGCGCCGCCACCAGCCCCGCCTCCGCAATGGCCTTGCCGTGGGCGCTGTGCAGGTACGCCTCGATGTGCGCGCTGGGCTTGTACCCGCCCGGCGTGTCCTTCAGGTGTCGCTCATGGCAGTCCGCGCAAAGAAAGATGCTGTTCAGCCGGTGCTGCGGCGAGTTACGGTCGCCCACCCCCAGGATCTGGTGCCCCCCGTGGCAGGAGGCGCACGTCGGGGCCAGCGGGTCGCCGCGATTGAGCGCCTCGGAGTGCGCCCCGGTGGGAAAAGCCTTGGCCTCCTCCGCGTGGCAGGCCGTCGCGCACGTGCGCGTGTTCAGTTTGGGCTCGTGGGGAAGTTGGGCCGCGTCGGTGTGGCACTCCACGCACGTGGTCTTCTCGTGCACGCTCCCCGCGAGGGCCCCGCGCGTGACGAACAGCCCCGGCCGCGTCGCGGGCTCTTCGCCCGTCGGCTTGCGATCCGGGATAACCAGCCAAGCCGGCTTGGGCTCGGTCTCGAGCCAGGTTCCGACCATCGAGAGGCGTTCGACCGGGTCAAGTTCGGCGATGTGCTCCTGCCCGTGGCACTGCAGGCAACGCCGGTCGGGGTCAACCAGCGGCTGCCCCGCTGAAACCCCGGGCCATGCGAGCGCCACCGCCACCCACGGCCCGGCCGCGCCCACGCCGCGACGTAGCGACAGCCGAATTCCCACAACCGCGGCACGGAAACCGCGGAATGAGGCCAGAGCACACACGAATCACCAGCCAATCTCCAGGGACTGCTTCAAAAACTCGAGGCCGGGCGCCACAAGCCATGATTAACGACTTGAGTATCCGATTATAGCCTCGACTGTTTGACACCTCCAATCAAGTCTGGATTGGAAGGCGGAAGGTCGCACGGACCCTTGTCATCGCACTCCCTCAACTCGGGGTGTTGCTTGGGGGTGGGCACTCTTCAGCCGGTCAGCCCACCGGCAGCCGCCGCGACCGAAGCGGCGCTGTTCGCCTCTGTCCAAGGCGTTGTCGCCGTGCTCCTCGGCGCGATCGTCGTCTCTTCGCGAGCACGGCGTCGATCAAGCGGTCCAAGGCCGCGGCCAGCCGCTGAGGCGTGTCGAATCGCGCCGCGATCTCATCCAAGCGAGGTTCCCCTGCCTTACGTGGCGTTGCATCAGTTCGAGTACGGGGTGACATGACGAATCCCTTTCCCGTCGTCCGGCTCCGTCTATCCCAAGCCGGATCCATGATTCCCATCGATCTGTCCCGGCGGGGCGGCGTAGAGGAAACTTCCCCGATCTCGGGTATTCCGGCCGATCGGCAGTTGCCGCTTGGCATTTCGCCACGCCGCGGTATTCTGGACACAGCGGAGGTCGCCATGCCATTGTTTTCCACGGCCGTTGTGTTGCTCGCATGTCTCTTCACCTCGGAGCCTCCGCACGAGGAACTCGCGCAGGCGATCCAGTCGCCCGCGCCGATCCCGATCCCGCCCGAGTACTTTCCGCGCGGGTCGATTGTTCAGGTCAGCACCGACGCGCAGGGCAACGACATCCTCAACGACGCGGCCAACGAGCCCTCCATCGCCGTGGACCCCACCGCGCCCAACCGCATGGTCATCACCTGGCGCCAGTTCGACAACATCGCCTCCAACTTCCGCGAGGCCGGCTACGCCTGGACCAACGATGGCGGCCGCACCTGGCACCCCGGCGAACTCGACTCGGGCACTTTCCGCTCCGATCCGGTCATCCGTGCCGGCCCCGACGGGGTCTTCTACTGGAACTCGCTCACCGTGGACGGCGGCACCTACGAGTGCGACATCTTCCGCAGCGCCGACGGAGGACAGTCCTGGTCCGCGCCCTCCTTCGCCTACGGCGGCGACAAGCAGTGGATGGCCATCGATCACACCGCCGGCCCCGGCCGCGGCTTCCAATACCACAACTGGAGCATCTTCGGCAACCAGTACACGCCCAACCAGTGGAACCGCTCGATCGATGACGGCATGACGTGGTCGTTCCCGCAGATTCTCCCCGCCGAGCCGATCTGGGGCACCAGCGCCGTGGGGCCCTCGGGCGAGTACTACGTCTTCGGCCGCGCGTTCAGCCTCATCAAGAGCACCGACGCGCAGAACGGCGCGGCCACTCCCACCTTCACCAACATGACCCCCACGCCGCTCTCCATGGGAGGCGTCACCGCGATCGGCACCCCTCCCAACCCCGGCGGGCTGATCGGCCAGGCGCAGGTGGTGGTGGACACGGGCAACGGCCCGCGCCGGGGCTGGGTGTACGTGCTCGCCAGTGTGAACCCGCCCGGCAACACCGACGCCGCGGACATTACCTTCCGCCGCAGCGAGGACGGTGGCGTGACCTGGGGTCCCCTTGTCCGTATCAACCCCGACCCTCCGGCCCCATTCTCCTTCCAGTGGTTCGGCACGATCAGCATCGCGCCCACCGGTCGGCTCGACGTGGTCTATAACGACACCAGCCACACCAACAACGAGCGTCTCTCTCGCACCGTCTACACCTCCTCCGCCGACGGCGGCACCACGTGGTCCGCGCCGCTGGTCCTCACCCCCACCTGGGACTCGCTCATCGGCTGGCCCAACCAGAACAAGATCGGCGACTACTACGACATGGAGTCCGACGCCCTGGGCTGCAACGTCGCCATCTCCACGACCCTCACCGGCGGCCAGGACGTGTACTACATCCGCATCGGCCCGCGCGACTGCAACCGCAACGGAATCGACGACGCGACCGACATCCTCGCCCCCGGCGCCGATTGCAACGCCAACGGCATCCCCGACTCCTGCGAAATCGCCGCGGGCGCGGCCTCCGACTCCGACAACGACGGCATCCTCGACGCCTGCGACTGCGACGCCGACGTCAACTGCGACGGCGCCGTCAACGGTTTCGACATCGAGGTGATGGAGCAGGCCGTCAACGGCGACACGAGCAACTACTGCCAGCCCGACACCGACTTCAACCACGACGGGGCGGTCAACGGCTTCGACGTGGAGAGCGTGGAACAAGCGGTCAACGGCGCACCCTGCTGAACGTGGCATGAGTCTCGGCCTGCCGCAGGCCACCACCGACCACCCCCGCCCGAGAACTCGCTCCCCGCCGCAATAACCGACCCGCCCCCGCGTTGTCCCTCGGCGACAGAAAGGGGTCATCATGATCAACACACGCGTTCTGGCCGGACGGTCACACTGCTTGGGGGTCTCTTGCGCCGCTGGCGCCGCGTTCTTCATCGCCGGCGCCGCTTTCGCCACGCTCCCGCCCGTCCCCGTACCTCCCCAGAATCCCATCACCGAGCCCAAGCGAGTCCTCGGCAAGATCCTCTTCTGGGACGAGCAGTTCAGCACCAGCAACGTCGTCTCCTGCGGCACCTGCCACGTGCCCAACCGGGGCGGGGCCGACAACCGGCTCGCCCGCAACCCCGGCCTCGACGCCACGCTCAATACCCCCGACGACATTCTCGGCTCGGCCGGGGTCATCCATTCCGATGCCGGCAACAACTACGAGCGGGATCCGGTGTTCGCGCTCAACCCGCAGATCACCGGCCGCGCCGCCAACTCGATCTTCGCCTCCGCGTACGCCGTGGATCTTTTCTGGGACGGCCGCGCCCGGTCGCAGTTCGTCGATCCGCAGACCGGCCAGGTC
Organism: Phycisphaerales bacterium; assembly: GCA_905339235.1. Taxonomy (GTDB): domain Bacteria; phylum Planctomycetota; class Phycisphaerae; order Phycisphaerales; family UBA1924; genus RI-211. The sequence continues at coordinate 17,984 of CAJPFG010000037.1, read as the reverse complement.
GCCATTCCCGTCGGCGGCGGGCTGGAGAGCCAGACCGTTGGGCCTCCGGTGAACTCGGTGGAGATGGCCCACGAGGGCGCAGACTGGAACATGCTGACCGAGAAGTTGACGCGCGTTCAGCCGCTGAATCTCGCGACCAACCACCCCGCCGACGTTGCGAGCGCGCTCGCCGATCACCCCTCGTACCCCGAACTCTTCCGACGCGCCTTCGGCGATGAGCAGATCACCGCCCGCCGCATCGCCTTCGCCATCGCCACCTACGAGCGCACGCTCATCGCCAACCAGACGCCCTTCGACGCCTTCCGCGCGGGCGTGCCCAACGCCATGACTCCGCAGCAGGTGCAGGGGTTCAACGCCTTCTCCGGCCCCGGCTCCAACTGCGCCGCGTGCCACAACGTGACTCAGGATCTCTTCACCGACCAGTCGTTCCGCAACATCGGCTTCCGCCCGCCCGCCGAGGACCTCGGCCGCCAGATCGTGACCGGCAACCCCAACGATCGCGGTAAGTTCAAGGTCCCCAGCCTCCGCAACGTCGGCCTCAAGCAGTCCTTCATGCACAACGGCCAGTTCCAGAGCCTTACGCAGGTCATCCAGTTCTACGCCCGCGCCCCCGGCGCCGCGCCGCAGTTCCCCGACAACCGCGACCCCATCATGCCCAACGTGAACGTTCCGCCCCAGGTCGCGCCGCTCATCCAGGACTTCCTGCAGAACGCGCTCACCGATCCGCGCGCCGCGAACCAGACGTTCCCCTTCGACAAGCCCACGCTCTTCGTCGATCGTCCGGCCGACCGCGCCACCCTGCTGGGCGGCGGGGTCGCGGGCTCCGGCGGAATCGTTCCGCGCATCATCGTGCAGGCGCCCCCCATGATCGGCAACTCCGAGTACCGCGTCGGCGTGGACGGCGCGCTCGGCGGCGCTGCCGCCGCGCTGGGAATCTCGTTCAACGCGCCGGTCAACGGCCGCATCACCCCGCAGTGGTTCGCCGGCTCGGTCACCGCCGCGGGCGGAGGCGCCGGCCAGGGTTTGGGCACGTTGCACTGGCCTCTGTCCATCGCGCAGTTCTCGCCCGGCCAGGTCATCTTCGCGCAGTGGTTCGTCGCCGACCCGGCCGCGCCCGGCGGTCAGGCCCTCTCCAACGTCGCCCGCATCCCGCTCTTCTGCGGCTCGGCGGGCTGCCCGCCCTGCGACGCCGACGTGAACTGCGACGGCGCGGTGAACGGGTTCGATGTGCAGGCGATGGAACAGGCTGTGAACGGCGACCTGACGGACTACTGCCAGGCCGATCCCGACTTCAACCACGATGGCACGACCAACGGCTTCGATGTCGAAGCGGTCGAACTGGTAGTAAACGGCGAGCCCTGTCCGTAGCGGCCGCCCGGGGGGATTCGCTTCCGGTTGGTAGGGAAACTCGCGGAGGTTGCGCACACACGCCGCGCGTTCGAATGTTGCACCCCGACATTCCTCTTGATTCATGCTCTCCGAATCGGTACTTTGCGATGCAGCCCGGCTGGTGTACGCCGGGCTGTTTTCTCAACATCGAAGGGAGGGTCCATGTCGCAGCGTGACGGCTCGTCGTGGTGGTTTCGTCTTCTGGTCGTGCCGATGGTCTTCGCCGGATCGGCACTCGCGCAGAACGCGGCCCCGCCCGGCGCTGTAGGGCCGATCAGCCCGCCCCCCGGAAGGGCGCCGGAAGTGCAGGCGGTGCCCGTAGGCCCGCAGGTTCCGATTTTCGGCCCGGGGAACGACGGCCCGGTGCCACGCCCCAATCACCCGCCGATCGAACTCATCCCTCCGATGCCCCTGCCCGAGCCCGGGCCGTGGGTCGCCCCGCAATCCGATTCGGTCACCTACTTCGACGCCGAAACCGGCCGGACTCATGGGCAGCCCGTGATCGCGCCATCGGGCCTCCCCGGCAGCGGCGCGGGCGGCTACACCGGCGCCGACGACATCGTCGTCCCCGCGGAATGGGCCCGCAACTTCGGGACCATGACGGTCGCGGGCGGGCTGACCGCCTTCCCCGCCGCTGCCAACTGCAAACTCGTGATGCGATTTGTCGATCAGGGCGGCACCGACCGCTGGTTCGTCGCCTCCGGCGCGATGCAGGACGCGGGAGTCGTCCTCACCGCCGCGCACTGCGTGTACGCCCGCAACCCCAACGGCATCAACATCTTCAACTGGGCCAGCGAGATCTGGGTCTATCCGGGGTGGGACGGCGTGGGCAACCAGGGCAACAACGGCTCCACGGAGATCATCCAGAACTGGGGCTGGACCCGCGGCACGTTCTTCATGGCCGGCACCGACTACATCAACAACGGAAACTTCGACCGCGATGTGGGCGCGATCCGCGTCAGCCGCGGCTCCAACCGCAGCGTCGGCATGATCACCGGGTGGTACGGCTACGCCTGGGGGTTTGATTGCGGCACGATCCAGTCGCGGACCTACTACAACTTCTCGTATCCCTCCGAAAACTGCGGCGGCGGCTTCCACACCGGCACCACGATGTACTTCTGGTCCGGTGGGTTTGACTCCTGCCCGGGCAACCAACTGCAACTCAACACCACCCCGGGCTGCTTCACCGCTGTCTGGGGCGGCCAGAGCGGCAGCAACGCCTACTACTTCCCCGACGCCAGCAGCCGCTGGGCCCACGCGGTGTGCTCGAACTCCAACCGCTCCACCAGCGGGCGTTACGCCAAACTGTGGGAGCAGTTCGCGACCGATCTCAACACGTTCCGCGACGGCACCCGCGGCGGTACCTTCGACCTTGAAGCCCTCCGCTTCCGCCTCACCGGCAGCACGTCCATCCAGGCGACCACGGCCACCTCGGGCATCCAGATGCTCGCCTCGAACACCACCAACGCCGACCCGGGCAACGCGAACTACACCGTCCGCGTGTATCTCTCATCCAACAGCCTGATCACCTCCGGCGATACGCTTGTCGGCACTTTCAACTACAACTGGGACTACGTGCCTCTGCAGAATCTCACGCTCAACCTCGGCGGCGTGACCATCCCCAACGTCGCGCCGGGCACGTACTGGCTGGGCGCGATCCTTGATCCGGCCACCGACGCGTTCTCGGGGAACAACGCCTCGAGCGCATGGGATGCGCAGCAGATCACGGTCACGGCCGCGCCCCCGCCCGCGCCACCCAACAACGGGTGCGGCAGCGCCATCAATCACTCCGTGGGCGCCTCGACCAACGGCACGACGGCGAACGCGACCCTCGACGGCTCCGCAACGTGCGGATCATCGAGCAGCACGCCGGACGTGTGGTACCGCGTGGTGCCGCCGATCTCCGGGACGGTGCAGTTCGACACCTGCGGCAGTTTGTACGACACCGTGATCTCCGTGCACACGGGGTGCCCGGGAACCACCGGCAACCAGATCGCCTGCAACGACGACTCGGGCGCGCTGGGCAACTGTCCGTTCACGCTTCAGTCCGCGCTCAACGTCGCCGTCTCCGGCGGCACAACCTACTACGTGCGAGTGTCGGGGTTCAACGGCAACACCGGCAACTTCACGCTGACGTCGCAGTACCTGCCGCCCGCGAACGACAACTGCTCGTCGGCGGCAGGGTACTCCGCCGGTTCTACCGTGGGCGGCAGTCTCGCCGGAGCCACGAACGACGGCGCGGCCTCCTGCGGCGCCTCGGGCACGGCCTCCGATGCCTGGTACGCCATGACCCCCGGCGCCAGCGGCTACCTGCGGATCGATACCTGCGGCTCCACGTTTGACACGGTCCTCTCCGTGCACACCGCCTGCCCGGGAACCACCCTCAACCAGATCGCGTGCAACGACGACGCCGGCGTCGGCGCCTGCGCCGGCACGCTTCAGTCGGTGGTCGATGTCGGCGTCTTCGCCGGCACGACCTACTACATCCGCGTTTCCGGCTTTGCGGGGTCGATCGGAGACTTCACGCTCCGGTCGCAGTTCATCGCCCCGCCCAACGACGCCTGCGCCAATGCGATCGCGTACGCCGCTGGCACCTCCACGTCCGGCGTCACCACGGCCGCGACCAACGACGGCTCCGCGACCTGCGGCGCCTCGAGCAGCACCGCGGACGTCTGGTTCCAGATGTTCTCCACCTGCACCGGCCGTCTGCGGATCGACACCTGCGGATCGTTCTACGACTCGGTGCTGTCGGTGCACACGGGCTGCCCGGGCACAACCGCCAACGAGATCGCCTGCAACGACGACCACTTCACCGGCGTGGGCGGATGTCCCAACATCCGCGACTCGGCCCTCGAGATCGATGCCGTGGGCGGCGCGACCTATTACATCCGCGTCTCGGGCTTCTCAGGCAACAGCGGCGCGTTCTCGCTCAGTTCCGAGTACCTGACCTTCGGCTCCGACGACTGCGCGAGCGCGCCGTCGGTGGGCGACGGCTCGTACCTCTACAACATCTGCGGCGCCAGCAACGACGGGCCGGAAGAGAACAACTGCTCCTTCTGCTGCGGCGATGTGCAGGTCAACAACGACATCTGGTTCCTCTACACCGCGCCAGTCTCCGGCACCGTCACCGTGGACACCTGCGCCAGCGCGCCCCCGACCTACGACACCAAGATCGCTGTCTACTCCGGACCCTGCCCGCTCGGCTTGCCCGACACCGCCATCGCCTGCAACGACGATGCCGGCGCCGGGTGCGGAGTGTCCGGGCTGCTCTCACGCGCGACCTTTAGTTCCGCGGCCGGCCAGCAGTACCTGATCCGCGTCGGTGGATACTCGACCTCGCGCGGAACCGGAACGCTGACCATCGGGTCCGCCGCGGTGCCTTGCGATCCGGACGTCAACTGCGACGGCGCGGTCAACGGCTTCGACGTCGAAGCCACCGAGCAGGCCATCAACGGAGACTTCTCCAACTTCTGCCAAGCCACCGCCGACCTCAACGGCGATGGGGCCGAAAACGGATTCGACATTGAAACCGAAGAGCAGCGCGTGAACGGCGCGCCCTGCTAAGAGGATTCTGAACTCCACCCATTCGCCCCCGGCCGCCCGGGGGCTTTTTTGTGCTTTGGAGATTCCGATACGTTGCTCCGAATCAGGCGACAGGCCGCTCCCGGCTTGCAGCCGAACGCTCCGTCACTCCAGGTCGCTGGGCAGCGGCAACTCGCCTTTTTCACAGCAATCGGGGGTCAATTCCGAGATTGATTGATCTGCCGGATTTGGTATGCTGCGCGGTGAGACGCGGCCGCGGTGGTGGTGACGCGGCGGCCTCGAAAGGAGTTCAACATGGTGCGTGGGATGCTGATGTCGCTGGCCGCGGCCGCGACGTTGTCGTGCGCCGTCGGCGCACAGGCGCAGAGCGAGCGTGATCTGGAAGTAGTCGTGACCGAGCGTGCCGACCCCGCGGGGTTTCCTGGCCCGCCGGGGTACGAGTCTCGCGACCTGGGCTACGTCTACGACAACCTGAGCCTCACCTTCGGGCAGTCGCCCACGCGCTGGGGGTCGGTGGTCAACTGGCGTCACGGCCTGGAGGACATCAGTTTCGTTCCCGGGCCGTGGGCCGCGGTCGCGACGCGCCTCATGGACCAGATGTCATGGGGAGTTCGGCGCGCGGCCGGCGGGCCCTACGACGTCGATGTGAACTTCAAGTTCTGGGACAAGGACGACGTGACCTTCGCCGGTTCGCTCGGAACCGGCACGACGATGATCGCGGCCGGCGCTGTCCCGCTTGCCGACCTCACCATATTGCTCAGAAACCAGGGCACGCCCGCCGGCGGCGCGGTGGCCAATCAGTTCACCACCAGCCTCGCCGGCCTGCCGGGCGGCGGAGTTTCGGTGCCCGATGACGGGTTCTTCCTCGAAATCTCCATCTTCGACGCCGGAACCACGACCTTTGCCACCAACGACAACTACCGAATCATCGTCGCGACAAACTCGACGGCCCCGGCGGGAGGAAATCCCGCGACCGTCGGCTCGACAGCGCCAGACGTGGGCTTCGACGCCGATGTGGACGGGGTGTTTCTCGGCGAGCCCGCGGCCGGCGGGACGACCGAGCGCCGCGCCTACGTGCTGACGAACGCCACGCCCAACCGGGCCGCGGGCTACATGGTGCGATTCCGCGGGGATATCCCGCCGCCGCCACCCCCCACCGCGATCGATCTGGGTTGCATCGCCGACACCGGGGTGGCGAGGTCGGACACTCTCGCGGCCAACACCGCGCAGTGGTACCAGGTGTGCCTTGTGGATGCCGCGAACGATGCGGCGTTGCACTTCCTGGACGCGGACACGGAAGGTTCGGGTGTGGATTGCTCCATGGCGATCTTCACGGCGACGGGAACGCTTATCTCCGCGGATGCCGATGGAGGGAGCGGTGGCAGCGCCCAGTTGTCGTTCGGGGTCGGCCGACGCGCGGCATTGGGAGACGGCCTTCAGTACGACGGCCGCCACGGACAACTGGCCGCCGGGACCTACTACATCGCCGTGGCCGAAGCGGGCTCGACCTTTGGCGACGGCTTCACGGCGTCGGCGACCGGTGCGGGCGGATCGATCAGCCTGAATCTCGCGACGAACGTGAACGGCGCCGCCCTCGCGCCCTCGGTGATCCCTCTTATCAATCACGTGGACTACGACGCCGTGATCCCGGGAGGGCCGATCTCGTTCCCGGACGCTCGCGGCGGCACGGCGCTGAACACGGGCCTTCGGGGCGTGCTCTGGTCCACCTTCGAGACCATCGGCAACGCCGGAGACGCCACGGCGTTCCTGGATGTGGACTTCTCGCGACTTTCCAGCATCGGAGGCGACGGCGTAGCGTACATCTTCAACGCCAACGGCGATGTTGTGGCGGTGTCGGACAACGACGGCCCGAACAACGCGCCGCAGTTCTCCTTCGGCGTGGGTGACGGATCGCCGCGCACCTACTCACCCAACCCCAACATCTTCACGGGGCTGAACGGCTCGCTGCCGGCGGGGCGGTACTACATCGCGATGGCGCTGACCGCCACCCAGGACATCAACGGTTCGCCCGCCGGCGGGCGGTTCCACGTCCGCGGCACCTCGGGTTCGAACTTCCCGGTCGGCGCGGATATTTACACGGGCGGAGACCCGGGTGGAAACCCCTGCGACTTCGCGGACGCTAACTGCGACGGCGCGCTCAACGGGTTCGACGTGGAGGCCATGGAACAGGCCGTGAACGGGGATTTCAGCAACTATTGCCTGACCACGGACGACCCCAATCAGGACGGGGCTTCCAATGGGTTTGACATCGAGTTCATCGAAGGGCTGATCAACGTCTGCTGAATAACCGGTCCGAGGTTCTCCCATTCCCCCCCGGGCGGCGCTGCCCGGGGGTTTTTCTATGGCGCCATCTTCAAGCCCCCGATGGGTCTGCTTGACGAAGGGCGCGGATGAGGTAGTCTGTAGCAGGGTTTTGAATACCGGGGCCGTACAGGGCCCTTAGAGGGGAGTTTCATGAACGAGCGCTTTCTGCGGTCGTGGTCGGTGTTGTGTCTCCTGGCGACGGCGAGCCTCGCGGCGGGGCAGGATCGTTCGCCCGATGGGAGTTTCGAACTGATCAAAGAGATCCCCGCGGCGGTGGCCGCGGGCCGGTCAAACGTCCGGCCCGATGCCGGCCAGCCGGTGCGTGTTGACTGGGCGGTGATGCGCGCGGCCCTTGCGCAAGCACCGCTGGAAGGCACGCCGGGCGCGGCGAAGCCGCTCGTGCTTGCTCTCCCCATGCCCGACGGCACGTGGGCCCGGTTCGGAGTGGTTGATTCGCCGGTGATGGAACCCGGGCTCGCGGCCGCGTTTCCCGACATCCGGACCTTCGCCGGGCAGGGCCTGGACGACCCGGCCTCGACGGTGCGGCTGGACTACACCCCGCACGGCTTTCATGCGCAGGTATACACCGTGGACGGATCGTGGTATGTGGATCCGTACACCTTCGGCGAAACCACGATCGTGACGTCGTATTGGAAGCGGGACTTGCGCCCGCAGCCGGGGAACTGGGTCTGCGAAACGCGGGACGACGGCCTGCCGGCCGGGGCCCCGGGGTACGGTGAACGCGCGATCGTCACGCTGCGGACGTACACGCTGGCGGTGGGCGCCACCGGGCAATACACGGCGTTCCATGGCGGGACGCAGGCGCTGGGGCTGGCGGCGATCACCACCGCCGTGAACCGCCTGAATCAGATGTACGAGCGAGACCTCGCCGTCCGTTTCGTGCTGGCGGCGAACAACATCAATATCGTCTACACCAACGCCAACACGGATCCGTATCAGAACAACGGATCCACCGCGGACCTGACCGCCAACCAGACCACGTGCGACTCGGTCATCGGCACGGCAAACTACGACGTGGGCCACCTGTTCTGCACGGGGACGGGCGGCGTGGCGACGCTGAACTCGGTCTGCACTTCCAGCAAGGCGCGCGGCTTGAGCGGGCAGCCCAGCCCCATCAACGATCCCTTCGTGATCGACTACGTGGCGCACGAGTTGGGCCACCAGTTCGGCGGCCGGCACTGCTTCAACAACTGCGGAGGCACCGCGGGAGATTCGCAGGTGTACGCGTACGAACCGGGTTCGGGGGCGACGATCATGGCCTACGCGGGGATCTGCGGGGCCGCGACGGACCTGCAGCCGAACTCGGACGCGATGTTCCACTCCGGGAGCCTGGACCTGATGAGCGCGTTCATCGCGACGACCTCGTGCGACACCGAGACGAACTCGGGCAACAACACGCCGACGGTGAGCGCCGGCTCGAACTACACGATCCCGAAGCAGACGCCGTTCACGCTGACCGCGACCGGCTCGGACGTTGACGGCGACGCCGTGACGTACTCGTGGGAGCAGCGCAACACGGCGAGCGGGGTGGTCGCCGTCAACACGGACAACGGCACGAACCCGATCCAGCGGACCTGGCTCCCCTCCGCGAGCCCGTCGCGGACTATTCCGCGGCTTTCGAATCTGCTCAACAACACCACGGCGTTCGGAGAGATTCTGCCGCAGGTGGCGCGGACGCTGAGTTACCGCGTGGTGGCGCGCGACAACCGCTCGGGCAGCGGAGGGACGGCCGTGAGCAACATCACCCTGACGGTGAACGGCACGGCCGGGCCGTTCACGGTAACCTCTCCCAACACGGCGGTCGCATGGTCGGGCGTCCGGACGGTGACGTGGAACGTCGCCTCGACCAATGTGGCACCGGTGAACTGCGCCAACGTGAAGATCTCGCTCTCGACCGACGGGGGTAACACGTTCCCGACGGTGCTGCTGGCGAGCACGCCCAATGACGGCTCGGAGAACGTCACGCTCCCGAACGTTACGACCAGCGCCGCCCGCATCAAGGTCGAAGCCGTGGGGAACATTTTCTTTGACCTCTCCAACGTCAACTTCTCGATCACTCCCGCGACGGGCGTGGCCTTCGGCGGCACCGGATTGAACTCGCCCAGCGACGCGGCCCCCAACGGCAACGCCAACGGCGTCGTCGAGCCCGGCGAATCGAGCCTCACACTGACCGTCCAGATGCTGAACTCGGGCGCGCAGACCGCGACCAATGTCGTGGGAACGCTCAGTTCGCTCACGCCCACGGTGAACATCATCTCCGGCGTCTCGGCGTACCCGAACATGGCGCCGGGAGTGCCGCAGATGAACACGGTCCCCTTCGTGTTCGCGGTGAGCCCCTCGCATGTGTGCGGCGACGCGATCAGCCTGCGGCTGAACATCTCGTCCACGCAGGGATCGGGCGTGTACGACTTCACCCTGCCGACTGGCACTCCCGGCGGTACCAACACGCTGACCTTCTCGTACACCGGGCCCGCGGTGGCGATCCCGGACAACAACGGCGCGGGCGCGAACGCCGCGCTGGTGGTTTCGGGGTTCACCGGTACGGTCGCCGATCTGGATTTCCGGTTCGATGGGACGACCTGCTCCAGCGCGCCCGGCTCGACGACCGTGGGCTTGGACCACACGTACGTTGGCGACCTCATCGTGCGCCTCACGGCGCCGGGAGGCGCCTCGTGCATCATGATCGACCGGATGGGAGGCGGGGGCACCGACACGAACAACTTCTGCCAGACCGTGCTTGATGATGAAGCCGGCACCCCGATCGAGGGCGCCGCGGCGGCCTCGGCGCCGTTCAGCGGGTCGTGGGCGCCGAACAATCCGCTTGCTGTGTTCGACGGGATCAATCCCAACGGCACGTGGACGCTGAACGTCAGCGACGTGGCGGCGGTGGACATTGGGAGCATCCGCCGGTTCTCGTTGATCATTTCGCGGCAGTTGGCGCCGACGTGCCAGCCGCCTCTCCCGCCCGCCTGCGATCCGGACGTGAACTGCGACGGCGCGGTCAACGGATTCGACATCCAGGCGACTGAAGAGGCGGTGAATGGCGACTTCTCCAACTTCTGCCAGTCCAGCGCCGATCTGAACGGTGACGGGAGCGAGAACGGGTTCGACATCGAAACGGAGGAACAGCGGGTCAACGGCGCCCCGTGCTGATCACGCGGGAGAACTACCGGGTTGGGCTGCTTTGCGGGGACTCGATGCCCGATTGGACGGATTGGCAGCATCACACGGGCTTGCAATGCGGCGGCGTTCGGGTATATGTGGTGCATCTGAAGATTCAAAGAAGACCGTCCAGATACCGGACGGTACTTATTGGACGCAAAGGGAAACGCTCGGCCTGATGCGGCGTATGAGGGCCTCGTGGGGCACGTGGGGCCTGTCGGTCAAAGCCACGCACATTCGCGTGGGGAAAGGCGATGGCGCATGCAGGGGTGCTCGAATCGTTCGGCGTGGTCCCGCGTCCGCGGGTGGGTGGGCTTTTCGGCCGGCTTGACGGCCAGCGTGCTCTTGGGAACGGCGGGGATGGCGATCGGCGCCGAGCCGCCGCGGGGCGCCGATGACTCGGGCGTCGATCACGCGGAGCATGGCCTGCCGTTCTTCGATGCCCGCCAGACTCCCGGCGAGACCGCGACGCCGGCGGTGGAGCGGGTATTGCAGCGACTTCGGACGGGCGAGGTGTGGAAGAAGCGCGAAGCCCGCCTGAACACGCTCAAAGCGCAGATTCCCGAACTGCGGAGCGATGATCATCACCTGTTCGGCACGCCCCAGTTCCTGCGGTCCACGGCCGCGATGCTGACGGGCCCGAGCCGCGACGATTCCAGAACAGTCGTGAGCAACTACCTGGCGGAGAACATCGACCTGTTCGAGATCAGCAGCAAGGACCTGGAGAGCGCGCGGATCGTTCGCGATGCGGATACGCACGGGATCATGCGCCACCTGACGTTCCAGCAGACGCTCGACGGGCTGGACCTGTACGGCAACATCCTCAGGACCAGCGTGACGGCCCGGGGGGAACTGATTAATGTGAGCAGCCTCATGATCCCCTCGCCCGCGGGCGGGTGGGAGATTCCGGCGCGGCAGTTGAGTGCGCGCGAGGCACTGTTCAAGGCCGCGGCGGACGCGGGCATCGAGATCGTGACCGAGCCCGCCGCGGGCGAGGCGGCCGGCGCGGAGGCGAAGACGACCTGGGCGGTAGGTCCGGAGTTTGACCACTGGCTGCCGGTCACGACGCGCCAGGTGTACTTCGCGATGACGCGAGAGGACGTGCGCCCGGCGTACGTCGTAGTGGTTCCGACCAAGGGCGTGGGCCACACGTACGAGACGGTAATCGACGCGGTGAACGGCGACGTGCTGCGACGGCAGAACTACCTCGCGTTCGATACGACCCAGCCGGCGACGTACCGGGTTTACGACGGCGACAGCCCCGCGCCGGGGAGCCCCGGAACTCCGACACCCTCGGGAGTGCAGTTCCCATTCGTGCCGCGAGACCTGGTTACGGTGACGCCCGCGATGATCATCGCGCAGTCTCCCAACGGCTGGATTCCCGACGGCGGGACCTCGTCGGTGGGAAACAACGTGGACGCGTATCTGGATACGGCGAACGACAACAGCGGCAGCGCGGCGGACCGGGTGACAAGTGCCACGCGTGTGTTCGATTTTCCGATGGCGACGGATGGTTCGAACTTTCCGACGGGTGAACCCGCGACGTACGCGCAGGCGAGCGTGACGCAGGGGTTCTATTGGGCCAACGAGTATCACGACCGGCTGCGGGCGTTGGGGTTTGACGAGGCCGCGGGAAACTTCCAGACGGACAACTTCGGCCTGGGCGGGGCGGGCAACGATCCCGTGAACATGGAAATGCAGGACGGGAGCGGGACAAATAACGCGAACTTCGCGACGCCCGCCGACGGCGGCCGCGGCCGGTGCCAGATGTACCGCTTCACGCCCACGACGCCGGACCGAGACGGCGGGTTTGACAGCGAGATCGTGTTCCACGAACTCACGCACGGGACATCGACGCGGTGTCACGAGTTGACGCTGAGCGGGACGCAGGCGCGGAGCATGGGCGAAGGCTGGGGCGACTTCTTCGGAATCGCCCTGAACCACGATACGGCGGATGATCTGAACGCGGTGTACACCACGGGCGGACACACGACCTATCTGTTCTTCGGCGCGGGCTACACGACCAACTACTACTTCGGCATCCGACGATTCCCGTACAGCACCGACGAGAGCAAGAACCCGCAGACGTACGCGGACATCGACGTGGCGCAGCAGTCTTATCCGGTGGAAGTGCCGCGGAACACGGGCGTGGGCAATACCGCGAACGAGGTGCACAACGCGGGAGAAGTGTGGTGCAACGCGCTGATCGAGTGCCGGGCGGCCATCGGGGCGGACGAGGGGGCGGCGGCGAACCAGACCACGATGCAAGTGGTGACGGACGGGATGAAACTGGCGCCGGCCAACCCCAACTTCCTGCAGGAACGAGACGCGATCATCCAGAGCGATCTGGTTCGGTACGGCGGATCGCACGCCGCGCGGCTGTGGGAGGCCTTCGCGGATTCGGGGATGGGCTTCTCGGCAACCAGCCCGGTCGGCGGGACCACCACGGGCATCGTCGAGGCGTTCGACACGCCCCAGCGCGTGGTGTTCGGGTATCCCGACGGACTGCCGACGCAACTTGATCCGGGCGTGCCGGCGTCGTTCCACGTGACGATGACTCCGCAAAGCCTGACGATCACTCCGAACTCGGCGCAGTTGTTCGTTTCGGTGAACGGCGGATCGTTCGCCGCTTCGTCGATGACGCCGACGGGCCCCGACACTTACCTGGCGACGATCCCGGGCGCCGCGTGCCTGGCTGACGTTTCGTTCTACGTGCAGGTCGGCACGTCCATCGGCAATCGCACGGATCCGTTCAACGCGCCCGTTGCTGCCTTTGACGCCACGGTGTTCACCAGCGATGTCATCTACGCCACCGACACGATGGAGATCGACGCGGGCTGGACGGTGGGCCCCAACACCGCGACGACGGGCAACTGGAACCGGATGAATCCTCAGGCGACGACGGCGCAGCCCGAGGACGACCACACGGCCGCCCCCGGGGTGAACTGCTGGGTGACCGACGGCAACGCCGGCACCGGGGCCGGCTCGTTCGACGTGGACGGCGGCAGCACGCTGCTGACCAGTCCGCCCCTGAACCTCACCGGCCATCCGGACGCGAAGATCGGATACTGGCGCTGGTACTCCAACTCCGCGGGCGGCGATCCCAATAACGATGTGTTCACGGTGCAGATCAGCAACGACGGCGCCACCTGGCAGACTCTCGAGATCGTCGGACCGGCCGGACCGGAAACCTCGGGCGGCTGGATCTACCACGAGGCGCGAGTGGGAGACTTCGTGGCGCCGAACTCGTCCGTGCGTCTGCGGTTCACCGCGGCCGATCTGGGAACCGGTTCGCTGATCGAAGCGGCGGTGGACGACCTGATTGCGTACGAACGAATCTGCGTCCCGCCGCCGGCGTGCGATCCGGATGTGAACTGCGACGGCGCGGTGAACGGGTTCGACGTGCAGGCGACGGAAGAGGCCGTGAACGGAGACTTCTCAAACTTCTGCCAGGCCAGCGCCGACTTGAACGGGGACGGCACGGAGAACGGGTTTGATATCGAGACCGAGGAGCAGCGCGTGAACGGCGCGCCCTGCTGATCTGCGACAACGAGCGCAGCCCACCCACGGGGCCCCGAAAGGGGCTCCTTTTCTTTGATTCACTCGGAACTCTCCGGGCGGTGTGGCCCCGCAGCGGCGACAGTGAACTGTGCGCCCGCGCGTGGGCGTGGCTAGGAACTGTTGATGCTGGTGAGGAGCCAGTGGTTTGGGAGGGGGGAGTCGGGGCGCTTTTCGAGGCGGAAGGTGCAGCGGACGGTTGGGGCGCTCCTGGCCTTGAGGCCCAGGTGGATGGTGGCGTGGGTGTCGGTGAGCACGGCCTGGTCGGTGGTCCAGCACTGGGTGTGCTCGAGCATGGCGCGGACGAGGCGGAAGGCGGGTTCCTTGACGCGGGGGACGGCGGTGATGAGGGTGGCGAAGTCGGTGGGGACGGGGATGTTGCCGGCGGTGAGTTGATCGGAGCAGGCCAGGAGGGTGGCCAGGCCGGTGTTCGGCCGCGGAAGGTGGTTGTGGCGGAGCGAGTGGAGGAGGGACTCGACGACCTGATGGGGCGTGGAGGAGGGCGTGGGGGTGAAGGCGGGGGCGGGGGTAGAAACGGCGAATGGCAAATCGCACATGGGAAGATCGGAAGCAGGCGCGGAGGCCGCGGGAGTGCTGGAGTCCTGAGTCTTGGGTCCTGAGTCCCGAGGGCTGGGTGAGGTCGAGGAGTGAGCCGCCGCGGCAGTGTCGGTGGGAGTCGTGGGTTGTTCGTGGCCCTTCCCTCGTGCGCGTGCCGGTGGGACCGGGGGCGGGGCGCCGTTCTTTGTGAGGAAGCGCTCGAAGGTTTTGAAGAGCGAGCGCGCGGCGGCGAGTTGGGAGGGGGTGTTGATGGAGCGGATAAGAGTCTGCGCGGCCTTGCGTTTTTCGATGGCGTCCTTGGGGGTGTTGATGATCTCGGCGAGGGCGTAGTGGGCCAGGGCGCGGTGGGCGGCGTCGGCGGCGTCGCGTTCGCGGCGGTCGAGTTCGTCGAGGTGGTTGAGCCAGGGGGCGAGTTGCGGATCGGCGAGTTGCTCGGCGAGGTCGAGGGGATCGGCGTGGAGCGTGGCGGCGAGGACGGGGAGGGAGAAGTTGGCCGCGCGGTAGGCGGATAGGAGGGCGCGGAGGGGGGGAGGGAGAAACGGCAAGGGGGGAGGAAACGGCAAAGGGCAAGTCGCAACTGGCAAGTTCGGAGGCGGCGGGGGCGGCGGGTTGTTGGGGAGGGAGGCTGGAGGCGAAGTGGCGGGGGCTGAGTCTTGCGTGTTGTGCGCGTGCTGGGAGTGCTCGGCGTGGTGGGCGTGGGGATCGCGCGGCGCGAGTTGGGCGTCGAGGGTTGGGGCGGGGATGGCCTGGAGGGCGGTGATGAAGGAAAGATACAGGCGGGGGCGGGGAGAGGAAGGGGGTCGGGCGGATAGCGCGCCTTTTTGCGCGCAACGGCGCGAAGGTGGGTTGCAAGGTGGTGGGAGCGCTGGAGTTAGGTGAAACGCGAATTCCAGGGCGCGGGGTGCCGGCTGGACGGTGCGAGTCGCGCGTGTGGCGGCGTGCTGTGCTGGGGGGCGGTGAATCGTGGGAGCGGGGGGGCGGCGGTGCTCGGCGGGCGCGGGTCGGCGCAGTATGGTCGCCGCCCACGTCCTTCGTCTTCACCTGTCAGCCCGAATAGGTCTGGTCCGGACAGTTGTACCGCGAAATCTACGCGCTCGCGGGCCGTGAGGGCCGAAACCTCCAGTTCATCGACTCCGAGAGGCTGACGCACTGCTGTTCTCCTCGGCCCTGCAGAGTCCGCACCACTCTCCGCCCGGGAGGACTCGGCCTGAAGACAGGCCGACGGACGGCGAGTGGTGGCACATTTGGGATGTGCGACCGAACGAGTCGTGCGACCTTGCCCCGACGACCGGTGCACCGGCTGCGGCCGCACGCTCGTCTTCCAAATCCAGTTCGACAAGGCCGGGTGACGCTGCTTCGCCGTATAGACCTTCTACAATGTCCAGATCGCCTACGACCAGAACTCCAACCCCATCTGCACCCTCGACGATGTCCACATCCGAGTGGTGGCACATTTGGGTGTGCGACCGAACGAGTCGTGCCACCTGCCCCGCGCGAAGGAAAACTACTGAACCTATTCTCAAAGATGGAGGAGTCCTGCAAACAGCCGACATGCAAAAAGTAGCAGACAATCGCGATATTATATGCGTATGCTGCTCTTGTGGTTACGTGGCAGGTAGCACTACGTGCCCAGAATGCGGCGGCCAAGCAGTGCCGGTAGACCCAGATGTGGCTACCAGGCGCCCATCAAAATCGGGTTGGTACCGAGTGGTTGGTATTGCGGTGTGGTTGTCCTCGTTTCTTATTTGCTTCGGATACGCGCATGGCGTAGTACCGTTGGCATTTCTAGCTGGTCTGCAATGGTTTGACTCGCTACAGGCTGAGTTGGGTACTGGCGGAATAGCAACCCAAGTGTTAGTATTGGCGGGATGGTTGTGTTTTGCAATAGGCGCCGTAGGGCAAATGAGTAGACTGTCGTCGGGTCTTGTTCTCTCGGGTGCGGGCTGTATCATCGCAGCATTATGTGTCGCGTGGTGCATGTTTGCGGACCATATTATTATATCAATGACAACATGTATTCCATTTGGGGTGATGATTGTAGTCTATGTGATCATGCTTATCAGACCACGGCTCTAGGTTCTGAGTGACGGCTCGGCGGCGGAACCTGCGTCATCGCACACGCACGGTCACGCACGCCGCCGGTTGGGGCAGGTGGCACGACTCGTTCGGTCGCGCATCCCAAATGTGGCAGGTGGCACGACTCGTTCGATCGCGCATCCCAAATGTGCGGACTCGGCAGGGTCGGGGGAGGTGTTGAGGAGGTGGCCGCGTGGGTGGGCTCGCTGGGGCGCCGTCGCGCGTCTGCTACGAGGCGTCGCTGGGGTACGGAGAACTGCACGATGCGTTCGGCGGTGTGGCCGTGGACGGCGTCGGGACGGAGGTGAAGGTCGCGCATCCGGGGCACCTGCCCGTAGGCGGGGTGGCGTCGCACTGCTGTTCTCCTCGGCCCTGCAGAGTCCGCACCACTCTCCGCCCGGGAAGACTCGGCCTGAGGACAGGCCGACGGACGGCGAGTGGTGGCACATTTGGGATGTGCGACCGAATGAGTCGTGCCACCTGCCCGTACAAGAGCGGCGGAACCACCTTCACTGACGTGGGCTTCACCTACGGCTCGGCGACTATCAACGACAACCTCAGCCGCGTCGCCACCGTCACCGTGGGCTCGACCCCCACGACAGTCGCAAGTTACGACTACCTGGGTGCGGACCACCTTGTCGGCACCACCCTCGACCAGGCCCAACTGAACACCAGCGTCTTCACCGAATCGGGCGGGGCGCACACGTACTCGGACATCGACGACTTCAACCGCCCGAAGCGCTGGAACTGGGAGCGCATCGGCGGGGCCTCCGGGGGCTTCTACAATGTCCAGATCGCTTACGACCAGAACTCCAACCCTATCTACACCCTCGACGATGTCCACATCCGCGCTAGCACCTCCAAGCATCTCTTCGACGTGGTGTACACCCTGGACAACCTCAACCGCGTGATCGGCGCCGACGAGGGGCACGCCACGGGCACGCCCCCCGCCATCCAGTCCTCCTACCACACCCGCAACGAACTCTGGAACAGCCTGACCCTCACCGGCAACTGGAAGAACCGCCAACTCGACATCAACGGCGACGGCGACTTCACCGACGCCGACGACCGCAATGAGCCCTCCGCCGACCAGGCCTTCAACAAGGCCAACGAGTGGACCGACCGCAAGATCGCCAAAGCCGGAACCGACAACGACGACTACGACTACACCTACGACGCGGTGGGGAACCTGACGCAGGAGGATATCACGATCACGCGAAGCGGCAGCCCGACGGAGAACTCCCGCCGCGGCTTCGTCTACGACGCTTTCGGCCGCATGGTGCAGACCACCGGCCTCATGACGGAGGAAGGCCCCACGATCGTCCAGAACCACCGCTACAACGGCCTCAACT
>CAJPFG010000036.1 GCA_905339235.1 Phycisphaerales bacterium | reverse complement strand
CTTCACCAACTTCTGCCAGCCCAGCGCCGACCTCAACGGCGACGGCGCCGAGAACGGCTTCGATGTCGAGTGGTCCGAGGCCCTCGTCAACATGTGCTGAGCCGCTGATCCTGTAACTGCAACTCACCCAGCCCCCCGGGTTTTACCCGGGGGGCTTTTCATTGTGAGGGTTTGGGGGCCGCCCGCCGGCGCCGAGGACACTTCCGAGAATCGCTGGTTTTGCTCGGAATGCGCGGCATTACCTTGACTTTGCTCCGGGGTGTGATTTATTTGCACGGAGGATCCAGTTGGATTCTGGGGTGTGTGCCGCGCGGCTTTCGCTGGCGCGGGTGGGGTAGGGCTGCATTCAAGGAGTACGAGGTTATGAAGAAGGGTGCGTTGTTTGGGACGTCGGCGGCGCTCGCGCTGGCGGCGGCTGCGTTTGCTCAGCCGGCGGTGATCGAGGATCTGGGTTCGCTGCCCGCGGGCGTGACGAGCCGGAGCGGCGCGATTGCCGCGGGGGGACAGGTTGACTGGTATCAGTTCACCCTGGCCTCGGCGGTGCAGATGTCGGATCTGAGCTTCCTCAACGCGGACACCGTGGGCGCGGGCTTCGACACCGAACTTGCGGTGTACGACGCGGCGGGCAACCTGATGGCGACCGACGACGACGACGCGGTGGGTCTGCAGTCGGCGCTCTCGTTCGGCTCGGGCGACGCGACCTTCCCGGGAACGGGCGGCGCTGTTGCGAACGGGCGCGATGGGAACCTCCCGGCGGGCACGTACTACGTGGCCGTTGTGGGGTACAACACGACCTTCGGAACCACCGGCTGGACGATCACGACCGGGGGCACGGCCACCGGCTCGTACACGCTGAACCTCGGCTTGGGCACGGCCTCGGCAATCGGCGACCCCAGCGGGACGATCGACCTGGGCACGCTTGTGCAGCCGCAGACGATCAACCGGAGCGACCCGCTCGCGGCTTCGACGGTGCAGGTGTACAAGATGGTCGTTCCGAGCGTCTCGAACGCCATTCCTAACTTCCTCGACATCGACACCGAGGGCACGGTGCTGGCGCCGACCAACGCCACGCGGCTCTCGATCTACAACGCGACGGGGGCCTACATGGGCCTGACCGACGCGACCGATGGCACCGGCAGCCTCAGCCAGTTGTCGTTCGGCCAGACCTCTCCGACGCGGCCGGCACCGGGCAACGGAGTCGCATACAACGGGCGCGACGGGGCGATTCGTCCCGGCACGTACTACATCGCCGCGGCGGGCCCGGGGACCGCTCCGAGCACGACCTCCACGACGTCGGGCCTGCTGGGCTCGTACACCTCCGCGAGCGCCAACAGCGGCACGCTGAACCTCAATGTGCGGCTTGACTCGCTTCCGATTCCCCCCACGGGCGTACCGTCCTTCACGCCTGCCACGTGCATTCGCAGCGACGTGGGCGGGCAGGGCACCATGCGGGTGACCGTCACCCCCGGCACCTCTCCTCCCAGCACGGGCATCACGGTGAGCGTCGACGGCTCGGCCCTGGGACTGGGCACGGTGACGCTGCTGGATGACGGCGCGCACGATGACGGCGGCGCCGGCGACAACGTGTTCGGCGAAATCGTCAACATCGGAGGCGGCTACGCGGCCGGGACCACTCAACTGCCCTTCACCGTGGCCGATGCGGAATCGCGCAGCACGACCGGCAACCTCGGCGTGACCGTGGTTGCCGCCAATGTGGCCCCGGATGAACTTCCCGCGGGCGCCGAAGTTCCGCAGGGCTCGGGGGCGCTCACCACGCTGACGGGGTCCTTCACGCCGTCGGGGGCCCACTTCTTCCAGATCGAGATCTGCGACTCGGCGAGTTTCTCCGCCTCGACCGTGGGGGGATCGACCGCGGACACACAACTCTTCCTGTTTGACGCCAACGGCATGGGCATCGCCGCCAACGATGACGAGGTCGCGGGCACGTCGGCCCAGTCCACGATCACGAGCCAGTTCGTGCCGGGCAACGGCACCTACTACCTCGCGATCTCGCCGTACAACCGCGACCCGATCAGCAACATCTGCGCCGGCACGGGCGCCCTGATCTTCCAGAACACCTTCCGCGTGGAGCACCCGGCCAACGGCCCGGGCGCAGGCAGCCCCATCGTGGCTTGGACCGGCACCACGACTTCGACCGCGGCGTACACGATCACGCTGACGGGCGCGTGCTACCCCGGCGGGGCCAACCCCTGCGACGTGGCCGACACCAACTGTGACGGCAGCCTGAACGGGTTTGACGTCGAGGCCACCGAACAGGCTGTGAACGGCGACTTCAGCAACTTCTGCCAGCCCAGCGCCGACCTCAACCAGGACGGCGCGGAGAATGGCTTTGACGTCGAGTACTCCGAGTACCTGACGCTCAACTGCTGATCTCAGGTTCCACCAGCGCCTTGCATCAACCCCCGGGACCTTTCCCGGGGGTTTTCACTTGTCACGCCATTTGGCTTGACAAGTCACCGCCAATGGTTTCTTCTAGTTGCAGTGGGTTATCGGGGGTGAACGGCGGGCGGGACCGATTCCCGTTTGATTTGCGCAGCAGGAGTGCGACCTATGAAGGGTACAAACTTGGGTGTAGCGGCGGCGGCCTTCGCCATGGCGGCGGGAGTTTGGGCACAGCCTGCGGCAACGGATCTGGGCACGCTTTCCGCGAACACGCCCGCCACGACGAGTTTTAACATCTCGCCGGGCCTGGTGCAGTGGTACACGTTTACGACTCCCGGAATAACGGCGAACCCGTCCTCCTGGCTGGACATGGTGACCAACGGCCCGGTGAACATCGACACGATGATCGGCCTGTACGACTCGGCGGGGAATCGACTGAGTTCGGACGACGACGACGGCCCCCCGACGGGAGTGGGGTTCAGCCTGTTGACATTCGGGGCTACGGATGTGAACGCGTCGGGGCGGCTCGCGGCGCCCGCCGGCTCGACCACCGGATTCAATGGGCGGGACGGCAACAACCTGCCTGCGGGGCTGTACTACCTGGCCGTCACGGGATTCTCCGCCACATTCGGCGCGACGAACTGGACCGTCACCACGGCCCATACGCGCTCGGGGCAGGTTGATGTGTGGGTGAACTTCGGGGAAGACACGGCCCTTAGCGGCGTGGGGACTTTCTCCTCGGCGTCGTGCGTGCGCACGACCGACGGCGGCCAAGGGACGCTGCGCGTTGCGGCCCACCCTGCGCAGAACCCTCCCAGCACGGGCATCGGCGTCACGGTCGATGCGAGCCAGTTCGGGCTGGGCACGGTGACACTGTTTGACGACGGCGCGCACGACGACGGCGGCGCGGGCGACAATGTGTTCGGCGAACTCATCACCGTCGCGCCGGGCTATGGCGCGGGCACCTACCAGCTTCCCTTTACGGTCACCGACGCCGAGTCACGGTCCGCCGGCGGCAACATCGGCGTGACCGTGGTGGACCTCGTGGGGAATCCCAACGAACTTCCTTCGGGCGCTGAAATCCCCCAAGGCTCGGGCGACCTGTTCTCGCTGTCGGGTACGTTCGTGCCTTCGGAAGCGCATCTCTTTCAGATTCAGGTGTGCGACGCGGCAAACTTCTCCGCGACGACGGTCGGCGGAACAACCGTGGATACGCAACTCTTCCTGTTCGACGCGAACGGGATGGCCGTCGCGGCCAACGACGACGAGGTGGGCGGCGCCACCCTGCAGTCGCGGCTTACCAGCCAGTTCATCCCCGGCAACGGCGTGTACTACCTGGCCGTTTCGCAGTACAACCATGACCCGGTGTCGTCCTGCAACTCCCTGATGTTCGACAATGCCTTCCGAGTGGAACACGGCCCGGACGGTCCGGGCGCCGGCCTGCCGCTGGCCGCGTGGGTCAACGCCTCGGCGGCAACCACCGCATACACGATTTCGCTCACGGGCGCATGCTACCCCGGTGGAGCCAATCCCTGCGACGTGGCCGACACCAACTGCGACGGCGCCCTCAACGGCTTTGACGTGCAGGCCACCGAAGAGGCCGTCAACGGCGACTTCACCAACTTCTGCCAGCCCAGCGCCGATCTCAACGGCGACGGGGCGGAAAACGGCTTCGATGTCGAGTGGTCCGAAGCCCTCGTCAACATGTGCTGAGTCATCCCGGCGTTGGTACTCAGCCCCCCGGAACTCCTGTTCCGGGGGGCTTCTGTGCTTTCGTGGCGGGTTGGAACACACCACTCGCCGCGCGGAGGACGCCCCGTTTTAATCCGGGATGCGTTCACGTTCCGGCTACACTCGGGCGATGAATCGCGTGGCGTTGGTTCTGCTGGGTGTACTCCTGTCGGGCTGCCGGTCCGCGCCGCGGGCAACGCCCCGTACTCCCGATGATTTCTCGATCTCGATTTCCGTGGCGGGAGATGGAACGGGTGAACTCGCCCCGGCGTGGTACCTGGTTGAGGCCGATGGGGTCTTGCGGGCCACGACCGGAGTCCGCTCGCCGCGCAGTGCGACCCCCCCGCCAGTCCGCACGCTGACGCGCGGTCAGGTGGACGAACTCTGGGAGTTAGCGCGGGCGGCGGGGTTGGCGGGCCGCGGGGCGGGAACCGATCCGGGCACGGGCGCCTGCGAGATCGAACTCGCGTCCAACGGGCGGCGCAGGTTGTTCGAGGACGATCCCGAAGTCAACCCCGGGCTCGCGCCGCTGGTGCGGCGGCTGCGGGAGTTGGCGTGGGTTTCCGCGCCGGTCGCGCCGTAGCCGCCTGCGATTCCTACGCTGCCTGACATGGAGTCCGGGAGCGAACTCATCGTGGGGATCGACCTGGGCACGACCAACAGCTTGGTCGCGATCAGCGATGCGCTCGGCCCGCGCGTGATTCCGGACGAGCACGGTCGGCGCCTGGTGCCCAGCGTCGTACGGTTCGACGACGGGCACGCGGTGGTCGGCAACGAAGCCAAGTCCACGAGCCTGGACTTCCCGAATACGACGGTGAACAGCGTCAAGCGGCTCATGGGCCGCTCGGCGGAAGACGCCCGGGACGACCTGAAGTTCCTGTCCTATCGCGTGGCGCCGGGCGAGCGCGGGACCGCGCGGATCGTGCTTCCGCGGAAGGGCGGCGGCGAACGACTCGTCTCCCCCGAAGAAGTATCAGCGGAGATTCTGCGGTCCCTGGTGCGTGTCGCGCGGCGGGTTCTGGGGCGGGCGCCTGCCAAGGCGGTCATCACGGTCCCCGCCTACTTCGACGACGCGCAGCGCCAGGCCACCCGAACCGCCGGCCGCCTCGCCGGGCTTGATGTGGTTCGGCTGGTTCCCGAACCGACCGCCGCGGCCCTCGCGTACGGAATCGGACTGCCCAGAGCGGGAGTCAAGCCCGGACCTCGCAACGTGGTGGTGTACGACCTGGGCGGGGGAACCTTCGATGTCTCGGTGCTGAGGCTGACGCCCGACGAGGGCGGCGAGCCGTTCTTTTTCCAAGTCTTGAGCGTGGGCGGGGATTCGCACCTCGGGGGCGACGACATCGACCATCTGCTCGTGGACGTCATGCGCCGGGAGATCGCCGCCCAACTCGGGCTGGATGCGGATCGGACGCTCGAACTTCCGCCGCAGGCCCGCCGCCAACTGGTGTCACTGGCGGAGTCGCTGAAGGTCCGGCTGTCGAGCGAGCAAGCGGCCGCGGCACACATCGACCTGGGCGATGATCGGGTCTACGAGCGAACCTTGACGCGCGAAGAACTCGAGCGGCTGATCACGCCGCTGGTGGACCGGACGATCGAGTGCTGCCGTCGCGCGATGGCCGCGGCCGAGCGGGCCCTGGGCGGGGAGCCGATCTCCGCGGTCGTGCTCGTGGGCGGAGTCACGCGCACGCCGCTGGTACGCCGGCGGGTGGCGGAGTTTTTTGGGATGGAGCCGTATACGGCCCTGGACCCGGATGAGGTCGTGGCGCTGGGCGCGGCGGTACAGGCGCAGATCCTCTCGGGATCCCGTCGCGATGCGCTGCTCCTGGACGTGATCCCGCTGTCGTTGGGGATCGAGACCGCGGGGGGCGCGGTCGCCAAGGTCATTATCCGGAACAGCACCGTTCCCGCGCGGGCCACAGAAATGTTCAGCACGCAGGCGGACGGCCAATCGAGCATCCGGCTGACGGTGTACCAGGGCGAGCGGGAGATGGCCGAGCACTGCCGGAAACTCGGCGAGTTTCACCTTCGCGACATTCCCCCGATGCCCGCGGGCGTTCCGCAGGTGGAGGTTGCATTCCTCGTGGACGCGAACGGCGTGCTCAATGTTTCGGCGCACGAGAGGCGCTCGGGGAAGCGGGCGGGCCTGCAGGTGGTGCCGAATCACGGATTGTCGCCCGAGGAAGTCGAACGGATCGAGCGCGACAGCCTGACGCATGCCCGCGAGGACATGACGCGTCACCGCGTCGTAGACCTGGTGGCGAACAGCAGGCTGGACTTGAAGTGGATCGGCGAGCGGCTGGAGCGGCACCGCGGCGTGCTCGAACCGGCGTACGCCGCGGAACTTGACGCCGCGATCGTGGCGCTCCGCGCCCAAATCGAGCAGGCCCAGCACGACTGGACGAGCGTGAACCCCGAGGAGTTCGCCCGGGCGAAGGACGCCCTGGACCGCGCGAGCGTGCGGCTGCAGGAGGTGTCGATCTCGGCCTCGCTGCGGGAAAACCCCGCCCTGTAGCGATTATCGGTCCGGGGTCCCTCCAACCGGACTACTCGCGGGCTTTCCGGCCTCCGAACCTGACGGGCTTGCTTCCGCGGGGCCCTCGCGAATCCGATCTTCCTGTCAGGGCTCTATTGCTCTGGAGGCGTCCGAATGAACACGTGGCTTCTGGCCGCCGCGCTGGCGGTGTGCATGAGTGCTTCCGCCGGGGCGACGACGTTCTACGTCAGCACAAAGGGCAAGGACAGCAACTCCGGCACAACGGTTTCCAAGCCCTTCGGGACGATCGGCAAGGCCGCGGCATCGGCTCAGCCGGGCGACACGGTGTACGTCGCACCGGGAACGTACACGGAAAACGTCGCGACGGTCCGCGCGGGCACGCTCGCGTCGCCGATCCGATTCGTCGCGGACAAGTCCGGCGCGGTCTTCGGCATAAAGAAGGGGAACGTGACGATCAAGTCGCGGAACCAGTACATCGGCATCCTGCTCTCGCACAACTACAACCGCTTCGAGGGGTTCCGGGTTACCAGGGCGCTGGTGGGCGCGTACGCGTACAACGCCGCCGGCGGGCTGTTGTACGACATCGACAGTTTCAAGAACTCATACGGTTATCTCGCGTACGCGGCGGACGTGTCGCTGCAGAACTGCCGGGCGCGCGGCAACTCGTACGTCGGCGTCTACGTTTCGAGCAACTGCTCGATGACGCTGAAAAACTGCCAGGTCTACAGCAACTCGGCCCAGGGTGTGTACGTCGTGGGAACGAACACGTCGGTATCGCTTCGCGAGTCGCAGATCTACTCGAACAAGACCTACGGGATCGAAGCGGGGTACGGCAGCGTCGCGATCACCAACTGCCTGATCCGCAACAACAAGAGCGACGGGGTGCACGTGGGGTTGTCGGGCTCGGGCAACTACTCGGGCGCCTCCGCCGTCACGATGTGGCACACGACGCTGGCTCGCAACATGGGCGACGGCATCGAGGTCGGGGCCGGCAGCGCGACGATGACGGACTGCATCACCGCGTACAACTCCGGCGCGGGCATGCGTCGCACGAACGGCACGCTCGACCATTCGTACAACCTGGCGTACACCAACACGGCGGGGAACTTCGCGGGGACATCGCCGGGGCTCAACGAGGTCCAGAGTTCGCCGCAGTTCACCGGCACCAGCAACTACACGCTGGTCACGGGAAGTCCGGCGATCAACGCGGGGGCGAACTCCTCGCTGGTCACCTCGACCGATCTCGCGGGCGGCTCGCGCCCTCAGGGCGGCGGCTGGGACCTGGGGTGCTATGAAGGCGTCGCGCCCCCGATCTTCACGGACGTGTCCGCATCACTGAGATTCGGCGTCCTCACCAGCACGAGCGAAAACGACGGCTCGGGCATGGCGTGGGTGGATATCGACGACGATGGCGACCTGGACTGTGTCGTGACGGGGTCCACGGCGCGCGTGATGACCAACGGCGGAAGTTCGTTCTATTCGACGATCCTGGGGTCATTCCGCGGGCAGGCGAGCATCCTGGACGCGAACAACGACGGCCTGCCCGACCTTTGGACCGTGACGGACACCACCTCGAACGACGGACGGCTGTTCCTCAATACGGGCGGCGCGCTGGTCGCGGAGGACGCGGCCGGGTTCACCGGCCCCAACTCGGGGGACGGCGCCTGCGCCATGGATGTGGACCGGGACGGCTGGATGGACCTGGTGATGTTCAGCCCCAACGGAAACTGGATCGGCCTTAACGGCAGGTCCACCACGCCGGTGTTCTCCGGGTCGCAGGCGTCGGGCTGGAACGCGAGCGGCACCGCAGGGAATGGCGATTTCTGCTCGACCGCGGACGTGAACGACGACGGGCAGCCCGACGTGTTCTACCACTACAACGGCGGCAAACTCTTCCTGTCGTCGGGCACCGGGACGTACGCGCCGGCGAGCGCGACTTCGGGAAGCGGCGCGACGATCTCATTCTCGACCAGCCCGAGCAAGAAGCAGGGTTCGGCATGGGCCGACTACGACGGCGACGGCGACGTGGATCTGTACGTGGCACGAAAGGACGACGACACCACGGGCTGGCTGTTCGAAAACAACGACGACGGGACGTTCACCGAAGTTTCGGGCGAGGCGGGGCTTGAGGTCGCGGCCAACGGCCAGCGCGGTTGCGCCTGGGGAGACTTCGACAACGATGGGGATCTGGACTTGTACCTGGCCACGCGGACGGGCGGGTGTCAACTCTACATGAATCTCGGGACGGGGACGTTTGTGGAGTCGGGGCTCGGGGCGGACGTCGATGTGGACGCCGAGGACTGCGTCTTCGTGGATTACGACAACGACGGAGACCTGGACCTGGCGCTCACGCGGGTGGGCGGGGGAATGATGCTGCTGCGCAACAGCACCAACAACAACCGGTACCTCAAGGTGCGCGTGCTCGGCTGCGGGAACGGGGGGACAAACAAACTCGGAATCGGAATTCGCGTCGAGTTGTACGACGGTTCGGGAACGCTCGTGGGGCGGCGCGACCTGGGCGCCGCCCGCGGGTACGGAGGAACCGAGCCGATCTGGGCCCACTTCGGGGGAGTAACCGCGTCGGCGGCATACACGCTCAAGGTCTACTTCGCCAGCGGGACGCAGACAGTCGGCGTCACCCCCGCGAGCGCGTTCACCACTATCGGATCACGCACGATCTCGCAGATGGTCACGGTGGAAGAGCCCCCCGTGGGACCGGCCATCAAGGTGGTCCGATGGCGCGAAGCCTCGGACGACGAGTAGTCAGCGCAACTCGACGATGACGGGAACCGCGACACGCGGAGTCCAGTGCGTGGGCGGCTGGGTCCACCACAACACCGCTTCGGGCGCGGCGGCCACGAGCATGACCGGCTCGGGGAGCTCGGTAAGTTCCGCTTCGCCATGGAGCCGCTCGGCGAGCATGGAACGCACGTCGTCGATCGAGCCCGCGTCGGCGGGAACGTCCAGCACGTAGGCACCCTTCACGTGGCGGAGCGGGTCGTTGGCCGCGGGAAGTGAGAACGCGGCGTTGGGTCCGAGCAGCGGAGCGATGAGCGCGCTGGGGTCGCTGGCGTACGCCATCGCGAGAGCGCGGTCCTCGGCGGGGGTGGCGAGCGCGGCCGTGACTTCCGGCGGGAGAGTTTTGGACAGACGCCAGGGCTTTCCCGACTTCCCGGCGCCCGCGGCCTCGATCTGCCGCAACGCCTTTGTGTCGCCGGCGCGGACCCGGAGGGCAAGCCGTCGCTCACCCGCGAGCGCCAATACCCGCTCGGAAGTCATGGAGGCATGCTCAATCCCCGGCCGTACTTCCGTGGCCGCAATCATCGGGATCGAGACATCGATCGAGGGCTCGGCGGACTTGGCGGCCAACGCCGCGGTGGATTCGGAGATGGAAGTGGTGGCCGGCTCGTTCGGGTTGTCCGCGATCGCGAGGCGGTTGGAGTCGCTGTTGGGACGGTTCGGGGAGCCCTTAAAGAGCAGCACGCTCCAGTAGAGGCCGCCGCCGACCAGCAGCGCCAGCCCGGCCGCGAGGGCCAGGGCCGGCGCCGATCTGGTCCACCGTCGCGACCAGCCCCCGGCCGCGACGTGGTCCGTGAATGAGATCGGGAGCGATTCGGAAACCGGGGCGGAGCGCTCCAAGCCGATGAGCATCTCGCGCTCCAGACCTGCAAGAACGCGGCCCTTGAGTTCCGTGGGGGCACGCTCTTCACCCAGCGACCGCAGGGCTTTGGCGTTGGCCTGCATCTGGGCCACGCGGGCTCGCAACCCAGCACGACCTGAGGAGGCTTCCAACGCGGCCTGTTCGGCGGGGGAAAGCCGGCCGTCGATCCAGTCCAGCAACTGCCCTTCATCCAAGGGCTTGCCGGCGGGCGGGTTGGGTCGGTCCTGGGTCATTGGTTCGAATGCACTTCAACCCCGTTTGGCGGGTTTGTTCTCGAGCGACTCCACGGCCTCACGCAACGCGGTCCGGGCTCGAAAGAGCCGGCTCTTGACTGTTCCAACCGCCACCCCGAGCGCCTCGGCAATCTGCTCATACGACTGGCCGTGGCAGTCGCTCAGGATGAGTACCGCACGCTGGTCCGGGTCCAAATGACGCAACCCCGCTAGAACCCGCGTTCGGTCCTCGTGAAGTTCGACACCTTCATCCGTCCCGGGTTCCCTCCCCTGCTCAAAACCGGCGTTGTGTGAGGGAGTTGATCGGGTGGAATCCCCGGCTTCGGCCAGGGCTTCGAGGCTGGCGTGCCGGCGCAGTTTCTCGGACCGCAAGCGCGAGAGGCAGACGTTCATGGTGACCCGGATGACCCACGTCGAGAACTTGGCCCGGGCATCGAAGGAGGGGAGGCCCTGGATGATCTTGACGAAGGCGTCCTGGGTGAGATCCGCGGCCAGGTCTCGGTTGTGGACCATGCGCAGGCAGACGGAAAACAGGCGGTCCTGATAGCGGTCGATGAGCGTGGACCACGCGGCGGAATCGCCACGCCGGATGGCGTCCACGATTCTCAGGTCGGCCGCGTCGTCGCTCGAGGGGGTGGCGTCGTCACGCCGGGGTTGGGGTGTGGGGCGTTGGGCCACGGGCTGGGGAGTGTAGTGGGAGTTTCCGGATTGTGGATTTCGGATGCCGAGGATGGCGGAGGGGCTTCGAGTGGTGGTTTTGCCTCGATTTGAACGCGGACCTGCGGTGCGCGGGAGCCTCGGCGCTACGGTTGGGCTCGAATGGCGTCCTCGGAGACCAAGGTCGGGGTGGTTCGCAACAGCGCCGAGCGGGCGGTGCGGTGGGCGTATTTGTCCATCGGGGTAGTGTGCGTGGGATTCGGCACGGCGGGGGTGTTTCTGCCGGGGCTGCCGACGACGATCTTCCTGATCCTGGCGTCGTACTTCCTGACCCGGTCGTGCCCATGGCTGGAGGAGAAGTTGGTTCGCAACCGGTTCTTCGGGCCCTACCTGCGGTGGCTGGACGGCGATGTGCCCATGCCTCGGAAGGCGAAGATCACGGCGATCGGCATGATGTGGGCGATGATCTCGCTGAGCGTGGGCGTGATTCTGCTGAAGGGGCTGGCGTGGTGGATCGTGGGAGTCGTCATCGCCAGCGGCGTGGCGGGCACGATCTTCATCGCCCGGTATCGGGGGCTGCGGCGTCCTTCGGTGTAGCGGGCTCGCCCTCTTTGTACCACTCGGTCTGCTTGCCCTGGTGCTTTGGCGCTTTGGCTTCGAGCGCGCGCAGTTGCTGGGCGTCGAGCGGCTTGAACGCAACGACGGCGTCAAAGTCCGTGCGGACATGCTCGGGCTTGTCGCAGCCTGGATCGGCCGCGACGACGCCGGGCTGGGAGAGGGCGTACGAGAGCAGGTCGGCGGGGGTGTAGGCGGTGGCCCCCTCGGGCGTCTTGTGGTTAAGCAGGAATCCCCCGCCGAAGACCTTCATGGCGATGACGCCGACCTTGCGATCAACGGCGGTGGGAAGGAAGCCGCGGACAAAGGACATGTGCTGGACGTCCACCGGGTTGACGGGCACGAGCGCGGTGGCGAAGTCGTAGCGGTTGACGGCGCTGACGAGGTACGCGGGGTTGCGGTGGCCGGTGATGCCGATGTGGCGGATGAGGCCCTCGGTCTTGGCCTTTTCGAGCGCTTCTAGAACACCGCCCTTGGCAAAGAGCGACTCCCAGTCGTCGTGAACCTCGTGGCACTGGACGCTGTCGAGGTATTCGACGCCCATGTTCTTGAGGGACTGCTCGAGTTCGCGGTGGGCGCCTTCGGCGTCGCGCCGGAGGGTCTTGGTGGCGAGGAAAAGGTCCGCGCGCTTGTTCGCGGGGTCGGCCTTGAGCCACTCGGCCACGGCGCGGCCGACGAGCCGCTCGGAACGGCCGCTGTTGTATGAGGGTGCGGTGTCGAGGTAGCGGACGCCCAGGTCGAGCGCGAGGCGGGCGATGGCGACGCCGTCTTCGTCCTTGGGCAGGTTGCCGAGGGGGAAGCAGCCGAGGGCCAAGCGCGGGATGGCGCGGCCGGTGGTGCCAAGGGTGGTGATGGGGAGCGTGGGCGGCTTGGGCTGGGCGCGGGCGAGGAGCGGGGCGCCGGTGAGGGCGAGGGTGGAGGCCGCGAGGAAGTGGCGGCGGGAGAGCATGGGGACATCGTATCAGAGGCGGCCGAGAGTACCGTGGTCCCTATGCTTTCCCGATCTCGAGGTCGAAATGACAATCTCCCTCAACCTGCCCAAAGAAATCGAGGACGTGCTTCGGCGTCGCGGAAGCGATCCGGGGAAGATCGTCCTCGATGCCGCACTTGTTGACCTGTACCGCAGGCATGAAATCACACACCACCAGTTGGCCACGGCGCTGGGCTTGGGGCGGCTCGCGGTCGATGAAGTGCTCAAGCGGCACAATGTACCACTGGACATTTCCGTCGAGGAACTTCGCGAGGAAGTGGCGTCTCTACGGAGGGACCGTGGCCGATGATCGTTGTGTCGGACACGTCGCCGCCGAAGTACCTGATTCTGACCCAGCACGTCGATCTCATGCCGCGCACGGACAGGACGTCATCGCGACGTTATCCGTGGTTTGCTAGGATTCACCGATGACGTTTCGAGGGACAATCGAGAACGGCCGGCTCGTGCTGGAGGGGGGTGCACGCCTGCCCAACGGCACCCCGGTGGATGTCACCATCCGAGGAACCGCTCGTGGCAAGGCTCGCGCCGCTCGAAAATCAGATCCGCTTGGCAGCATCGCGTCCCGCGCCGTGCGGACGGGCGTGCGCGACCTCGCCGACCAGCATGACCATTACGCGTACGGAACTCCAAAGAAGAAGACAGCGCGGAAGGCGAAGGGCGCCGCCCGGAGCTCGCGGAGAGCTCGATGAGCGGGCCCTGGCCCAATCGCGTCTTCCTCGATACCCATGGCCTGCTCGCGGCGATCAACGCCGACGACGTCCACCATTCCCGAGCGGCCAGACTCTTCGAACTGCTGCATCGTGCACGCACCCCGACGTTCACCAGCGACTGGGTGCTCGCCGAGTTCCTGTCGGTCGCGGCACGTCGGCCGCTCCGCGCGGCAGCGGCGCGGGTGGTCCTCGACCTGCGCGAATCAGCGCTGACGACCGTCGTGCGCGCCTCCGCGCAGACGTTCGACGCCGCGTTTGATCTGTTCCGCCGTCGCGCCGACAAGCAGTGGTCGCTGGTCGATTGCACGACCATCACGCTCTGTGAAACGCTCGGAATCCGGCATGTCGTCTCGCACGACCACCATTTCGTTCAGGGCGGGCTCGAGATTATGCTTTGACGTCAGGTACACCATGACCAGCCCCTACGACACATACACCTCCCCCCTCGCCACCCGCAACGCCAGCGAGGAGATGCTGCGGCTGTGGTCGGCGCGGCACAAGTTCAACACCTGGCGGAAGATCTGGCTGGCCGTGGCCGAGGCGCAGCACGAGATGGGCCTGCCGGTGACGAAGGAGCAGGTCGAGGAACTGCGGCGGATCGTGAACCGGCCGGGCGGGATCACGGACGAGGAGATCCGCGCGGCGGAGAAGTACGAGCGGGACTTGCGGCACGATGTGATGGCGCACGTGCACGCGTTGGGGGATTCGTGCCCGAAGGCGAAGGGAATCATTCACCTGGGAATGACGAGCCAGGATGTGGTGTGCAATTCGGATTTGATCACACTCTTCGAGTCTCTCTCCCTCGTCGAGAAGAAGATCACTCGGCTCTTCATTGCATTTGCAAAGCAGGCGGAGTCATGGAAAGCGACGCCAACCCTCGCATTCACTCACTATCAACCCGCTCAGCCTGTAACCGTGGGTCGGCGGCTAGTAATGTGGGCCGCAGAACTCCAGCAAGCACTCGACGCGGTCGGCTGGATCATGCACCGATTGAACTTCAAGAGGCGTGGGCTTGCGGGAGCGACGGGGACCCAGGCGTCGTACTTGGAGCTTTTTGACGGTGACCAAAAAAAGGTCGACCTTTTGCAGGCGGGATTCCTCTGGTTTCTCGACGAACAGGGCTATGAACTCTCGCCCCTCATGAATGATGCCGAGATGGAGCAGACACGTCTCAGAAGTATCAAGTATGCGGAGCAGCGAGCCCGCGAATTTGAGGTCTTCAAAGAGTTTCCGACATCAGCTCCGAAGCGGCGACACACCGCGAAAAACCCCGATCATGCCCAACAGTTCCGTGATCGGGCTGAAGAGCTTGGTCGTTTGAGCACATCGGACTATCGACACCGGAGAGCTCTTGAGTTTGCCGGAGGGCGGGTGTTTCCAGTAGCGGGCCAAACCTATCCCCGCGTCGTCGACACTTTCATCCTCGCCGACCTCGCTTCCACCGCCGCCGTCCTGCACAAGATCGCCACGGACATCCGCCTCCTCTCCAACCGCAAAGAACTGGACGAGCCCTTTGAGGACAAGCAGATCGGCTCCTCGGCGATGCCCTACAAGCGCAACCCCATGCGCTGTGAGCGTATCTGTGGCCTCACGCGCTTCGTCATGAATCTCGTCGGGAACGCCTACGACACCGCCGCGACACAGTGGCTGGAGCGGACGCTGGACGATTCGTCGAACCGGCGGCTCTCGCTG
The DNA here is from genome assembly GCA_905339235.1 of Phycisphaerales bacterium. Taxonomy (GTDB): domain Bacteria; phylum Planctomycetota; class Phycisphaerae; order Phycisphaerales; family UBA1924; genus RI-211. The sequence goes on along the minus strand of CAJPFG010000036.1, from coordinate 7,477 downwards.
CCCGAGGCGTTCCTGGCGCTCGATGGCGCTCTCGACCTCATGCACAATGTGGCGTCAGGGCTCATCGTGCACGAGGCGATGGTGCGGAAGAACCTGATGGCCGAGTTGCCGTTCATGGCGACCGAGAACATCCTGATGGCGTGCGTGAAACTCGGGGGCGACCGGCAGGAATACCACGAGAAGATCCGCGTGCACGCGCAGGCAGCGGGCATGCGGGTGAAGCAGGAGGGGCTGGACAACGACCTGCTCGAACGCCTCAAAAACGACAGTGCATTCTGGAGCAAGGCCCGCGGGGGGCCTCTCGCGGCCGAACTCGACTGGGACGGCCTGATGGACCCGATGAAGTACATCGGGCGGAGCGTCGAGCAGACCGAGCGGTTCATCAAGGAGGTCGTCGAGCCGCTGCGGGAGCAATACGGCGAGGCGATCGCGAAGTTGGGTGAGAGCGGGCCGCGGGTGTGAGGCAAGAGGCGAGCGAGTTTACTTCATGGGCGAGGAGATTGGCCGAGTCGTGCTGGTGCTGGAACGCACGCCCGCCGTCTTGCGGGCGCTGTTGGCCGGGCTTGGGCCGGAACTCGCCAACGCCAACTACGGCCCCGGCACATGGTCCGCGTACGAAGTCCTCGGCCATCTCATCGTCGGCGAGCGCCTGGATTGGATGCCCCGCGCGGGGATCATCCTCGCGCACGGCGCGTCGCGCCCGTTCGACCCGTTTCCGCACGATGCCACGATCCGGCCGGAGACCGGACGCAGCCTTGACAGCCTGCTCGATGAGTTCGAGCGGCTCCGCCGGGACAATCTGCGCGACCTTGCGTCGCTCAACCTGACCCCGGAGCAACTCGAACTCCGCGGGCGGCACCCGGCGCTCGGCGAAGTCACGCTGGGCCAACTCCTTTCGACGTGGGCGGCCCACGACTTGCACCACATCCGCCAGGCGTGTCTGGCGATGGCGTGGCGGTTCCGCGATGGGGTCGGACCGTGGCGAGAGTATCTCAACACGCTGACGCCGCGCCGTTAGTTCATTCCCGCTTGTTCCAGTCGCGAACAATGATGACCTCTTCGGCGTCGCCGCGGAGTTTCGCGGCCGCGAGGCTGTGGTCGCCGTTGCGGTCCTTCTCGTCGTGAGGTTCAGGGAAGTACTTGTTCTCGACTCGCTCGAGGATGATGAGCGTGAAGAGGGTGAAGACGGCGAGCATCCCGGCGAGAATGAACTCGGCGAAGCCGCACATGGCGCCGGCCGCGGCGGTGACCCAGACGGCGGCAGCGGTCGTCAGGCCGCGGACGGCCTTTTTGTTCTGGATGACCGCGCCCGCGCCCAGGAATCCGATGCCGCTCATGAGGCCCTGGAGAATCCGGCTCACCTCGGCCTGGCCCGTGCTGGGCAGGTCGGCGATGGTCTGCACACCCGCGAGCATGAAGCCGCAGGAGCCCAGGGAGATGAGGATCATGGTGCGGAAGCCGGCGGGGCGCTGCTTGCGTTCGCGTTCGATGCCGACGAGGGCCCCGACCACGAGTGCGGCGCCGAGGCGGAGGGCGATATCGAGAGTGGTGAGCGGTTGCATGGATGACCATTAGCGCACGGATTCGGTTCGGCGTCAAATCCAATTGGATGAATCCCGGCTGGGGATTGGTCGGTCCGGTGTCCGATACGTGGGGAATGCCGACGGTTGTCGAGAAGGCCACGGACCTGGTGATCGCGGGGAGGTACGCCCAGGCCGAGGGGTTGCTCCGGCCGCACGTCGCCCGCCGGACGGACGACGCGGCGGCCGCGTACCTGCTGGGCCATTCGCTGGTGCAACTCGGCAAGCCCCGGCAGGCGCTGTTCTACCTCGAGCGGGCGGCCTCGCCGGCGTGCGCTCCGGTCAATGCCCTGCTCGAGTACGCCGGCGCGCTCTTCGACTGCGGGTCGCACCAGGAGGGCATTCGCCAGGCGGAGCGGGCGGCGAAGGCCTTTCCCGGCGTTGAGCGGGCCCACACGATCCTCGCGAAGATGCTGCTGCGGGGCGGACTCTTCGTGGACGCCATGGAGCGATCACTCCGGGCGATGAGCCTGGACGCCGCCGCCCCCGAGCCGGTTTCGGTGTACGCGTCGTGCCTCATGGGCCTCGGCCGCACCGAGCAGAGCGTCGAATGGTTTCGCAAGGCCGCGGTCATGCGGCCCGGCGACCCGCAACTGCAGGCCAACCTGTGCTTCGCGTTGAACTCCGACGCGTCGTCGGAGCCGCGGGTTGTGCTTCAGGAGCACCTCGCGTACGGGCGACTCGTGGGGGCGCTCGCGGGCCGGCCCACCGACATTCCCGCGGCGTTCGACGGGGTGCGCCGCATCCGCGTCGGATTCCTCTCGGCCGACCTGCGCGAACATCCGGTCGCGCGGTTCATGCTGCCGCTCCTGCGGCATCTGGATCGCGATGGGTTTGAGTTGGTGTGCTACGCGGCCACACTCGAACCCGACGCCATGACCGCCCGGCTCCAACAACTCGTACCGGCGTGGCACGACGCCGCGGCCATGGACGACGCGTCGCTCGCGGCCGCGATCCGGCGCGATCGTGTGGACGTGCTCATCGAGTTGTCGGGCTTGACGGGCAACACGCGTGCGGGGGCCCTCGCACACCGGGCCGCGCCCGTGCAGATGACCTACCTGGGCTACCCGAACACCACGGGCATTCCCGGCGTGGACTTCCGAATCGTGGACAAAGTGACCGACCCGACGGGGGCCGAGAGGTTTGCGAGCGAGGGCCTGGTTCGGCTGCCCGGGTGCTTTGTGTGCTTCCCGGACCTGGAAGGCGCCCCGCCGGTGGCGTCGGCGCGGGAGGGTCCGGTTGTCTTTGGATCGTTCAACAATCCCACCAAGATCACGGACGCGACGCTCGGCCTGTGGCGGCGCGTGCTGGATCGCGTGCCGGGATCGCGCCTGGCCTTGAAGGGCAAGGGTTTCGCGGACGACAAGTCCCGTCGGGCCTTCGAGCGCCGCTTCACGGGCGCCGGGATCGATCTTGCTCGTACGGACATGCTGGCGTACACGCGCTCGCACGCCGAGCACCTGGGCTCGTATTCGGCGATCGACATCGCGCTGGATACGTACCCCTACGCGGGCACCACCACGACGTGCGAAGCGTTGTGGATGGGCGTGCCGGTGGTCACTCTGGCGGGGCGCACCCATGCGTCGCGGGTGGGCGCCTCGCTCCTCCGGGCCGCGGGGCTGGAAGATTGGACGACGGAATCTCCCGACCGCTACGCGGAGGTCGCGGCGGGGCTTGGCGCGGACCGCCCCGCCCTCGCGGCCATCCGGGCCGGGCTTCGTGATCGTGTGGCTTCGTCGGCGTTGTGCGACGGGGCCGCGTTCGCAAGAGCCTTCGAATCAGCCGTCCGGGAATGCCTACGGGTGGCTCGGTGAATAAACTGCCCTCGCGTCCGCTCGCGGGACGGTTCTCCCGGGGTGCCCGGCTGCTTGAAGTTGCTGGACCGCTACATCGCCCGCCAGTACCTCGCGAACATCCTCGTGCTGTTCGTGTTCTTCTTTTCCGTGATCATCGTCATCGATTTCTCGCTCAACTTCGACGAGTTCGTGGACATCGCCGAACGGGTCGCGCGGGAACGGCGCTGGGAAAAGAGCCAGTTGCGCGAGGCGCTGCTGGCGGGCACGCTGGTGATCGATCTGTGGTGGCCACGGCTGTTTCAGTTGTTTCATTACATGCTGGGGGTGGTCCTCGTCGGTGCGATGGGGTTCACGTGCGCCCAGTTGGTGCGGCACCGCGAGTTTGTGGCGCTGCTGTCGGGGGGGGTGAGCCTGCACCGGATTGCCCGGCCCATCCTGGTCGTGGCGGCGCTGATGACCGGGCTGCAGGTCGTCAATGCAGAGGTCATCCTTCCGCGGCTGGCGCCGCTGCTGACACGCGACAAAAACGAGGCCGGCGCCCGAGGCCTGGGCGTCACGCGCCAGCCCCTCAGCGCCGACTCGGCCGGAAGGCTCTTCTACGCCAAGACCGTCGATCTTGATCGGGGCACCATCCAGGGGCTGTGGGTGTGGGAGCGCGATGAACGCGGCCTCATGACCCGCCGGATCACCGCCGAGCGCGCCGCCTGGGACGGATCGGCCTGGGTCCTCGAGGAAGGGAGTGTCGCGCTGCGGGCCGACTCCTCCCGCCCCGGCGCGGGCCGGCCCGAGACGATCACGCGCCTGGAGACCGATCTGGACCCGACGGCCCTGCGGCTCCGCCGATTCGAGGGCTACAGCAACAATCTCTCAACCGGCCAGTTGACCGAGTTGCTGAGCCGCCTGCGCGCCCAACCGATGCCGCCGGCCCAGCGCATCGAGCAGTTGGAGCGCGTCCGAGCGGGCCGGCCCGCGGTGATGATCGCCAACCTGCTCACGCTCCTGATCGCGCTGCCGTTCTTCGTTCGGCGCGAGCCCACGAACATGCTGGTGCAAAGCCTGAAGGCCACGCCCGCCGCGCTGGCCGCGCTGTTGGGCACGCTGATCGGCGTCACGGCGAGCATGCCGGGGCTTCCGCCGAGCCTCGGGGTATTCGTGCCGGCGATGGTGCTGGCGCCTCTGGCGATTGCGGGCATGACGTCGATCAAGACCTGACGGCGATTCGCCGCGGAATCGGCCCCGAAGTCCTCGCGCTGCCCGACGCCGTACACTCCCCACATGGCCTCTGTCGTCTTCTACTTCCAGGTCCATCAGCCCTACCGACTCCGCCGCTACAGCGTGTTCGACTCCGATCCGTTTTACTTTGAGGACGCGAAGAACGCCGAGATCATGCGGAAGGTGGCGGACAAGTGCTACCGCCCGGCGACGCAGTTGATTCTCGACCTGGTCCGCCGGCACAAGGGGAACTTTCGGGTCTCCTACGCCGTCACGGGTGTCGCGCTCGAGCAGATGGAGCGGTGGGCGCCGGATGTCATCTCGATCTTCCAGGAACTCGCGAAAACGGGGTGCTGCGAGTTTCTCGGGGAGACGTATTTCCATTCGCTCTCGGGCATCTACAGCCGCGCCGAGTTCAACGATCAAGTGGAGATGCACACCCACAAGATCCAGCAGTTGTTCGGGCAGACTCCCAAGGTCTTCCGGAACACCGAGTTGATCTACAACAACGATCTGGCGTGGCACGTCTCTCAGATGAAGGACGCGGAAGGCAACCGGCGCTTCAAGGGCATGATCTGCGAGGGTGTGGACCGGCACCTGGGATTCCGCAAGCCCACGTACGTCTACCAGCCGCCGGGCAAGCCCACCGGGCGCGATGGACGGCCCTTCGGGCTGCTGCTGAAGAACTACCGCCTTTCGGACGACATCGCGTTTCGGTTCAGCAACCGGGGCTGGGCCGAGTGGCCCCTCTCCGCGGAGAAGTTCGCCCACTGGGTGAACCAGATCAACGGCGACGGGTTCCTGTGCAACCTGTTCATGGACTACGAGACGTTCGGCGAGCACCAGTGGGCCGACACGGGAATCTTCCAGTTCCTGGGCAAACTGCCCGAGGCCGTGTTCGACGTCAAGCAGGGCGAGAACCACTTCATCACGCCCAGCGAAGCCCTGGACCAGTTCCCGCCGGTGGGGGACTACGACGTGCATGAATACATGTCGTGGGCCGACACCGAGCGCGATCTCACGGCCTGGCGGGGCAACGCGATGCAGTGGAATGCCCTCGAGGAGGCCTACAAACTCGAGCGCTCCATCAAGGACCGTTACCAGCGCGCCCTGCGCGAGGGCGACGCCGAGGAAAAGACCCACGCCGGCGCCCTGCTCAACGACTGGCGCAAACTCACCACCAGCGACCACTTCTACTACATGTGCACCAAGTATTTCGCCGACGGGGACGTGCACAAGTACTTCAACCCCTACGACTCGCCGTACGACTCGTACATCAACTTCATGAACGTGCTGGACAACGTGCGGCAGCGCCTGGCGGCGGAGGCCGTGGGCGTGGGGTGATCGCGGCTCTCGCGACGGGGGAACCGCGGGGCCACGCTGCCCGCGCGTGGTTGTTCCGCCGCCTCCCTACCCTCCTGCCTCATGTCCATCCTCATCTCCGCCACCACCCGCGTTATCTGTCAGGGCATCACCGGCGCCTTCGGCGCCTCGCACACCAAGGGCTGCCTGCACTACGGCACGAAGATGGTGGGAGGCGTCACACCCGGAAAAGGCGGCGCCAAGGATGAGAACGGTCTGCCGATCTTCGACACCGTCGCCCAGGCCGTGAAGGCCACCGGCGCCGAAGCCACGATGATCTTCGTGCCCCCGGGCGGCGCGGCCGATGCCGTGCTCGAAGCCGCCTCCGCGGGCATCCGCGTGATCTGTTGCATCACCGAGGGCGTCCCCGTGCAGGACATGATCCGCGCCCGGGCACTTCTGGACGAAATGAACGCCACCGCCCGTATGAGCGACCCCGGCACCAAGTTCGTGCTGGTGGGCCCAAACTGCCCCGGGGTGATCACCCCGGGCCCCAAGACCGGGGGCGGGACCGGCCCGGGCGACGCCTTCACCAACGCGGGCTGCAAGATCGGCATCATGCCCGGCTACATCCACAAGCCGGGGAAAGTGGGGGTCGTCTCCCGCTCCGGAACCCTGACCTATGAAGCGGTCTGGCAGCTGACCAACGTGGGGCTGGGGCAGTCCACCTGCGTCGGCATCGGCGGGGACCCGGTCAACGGCACGAACCACGTGGATGTGCTCCGGATGTTCGAGGAGGACCCCGATACCGAGGCGGTGATCATGATTGGAGAAATCGGCGGCAATTCCGAGGAAGACGGGGCCCGCTTCGTCAAGGAGTACATGACCAAGCCGGTGGCGGCCTACATCGCCGGGGTCACCGCCCCTCCGGGAAAGAGAATGGGGCACGCCGGCGCCATCATCTCCGGCGGCAAGGGAACGGCAACGGAAAAGGTGGCCGTCCTGGAAGAATGCGGCATCAGCGTGGCCGCCTCTCCGGCCGACATGGCCAAGGCGCTCCTGAAGGTCTACCGGCCCGACGGGCTCAAGATAGCGGTCTAACAAACGCCGAGGAGAAGATTTATGCTCGTGATCTCCTGCATCAAACAGGTGCCCGACACCACCCAGGTAAAGATCGACCCGGTGACCAACACCCTGATTCGGGAAGGGATCCCCTTCATCGTCAACCCCTACGACACCCACGCCCTGGAGGAGGGATTGACCCTCAAGGACCGCTACGGTCTGCGCTCGGTGGCCATCTCCATGGGCCCCCCCAACACCGAGGCCACCCTGCGAAAGGCCTGCGCCCTCGGCGTCGACGATGCGATCCTCCTCTCTGACCGCGCTTTCGGCGGGGCCGATACCCTGGCCACCAGCACGGTCCTCTCGGCGGCCATCGAGAAGCTGGGAAAAGAAGATGAGGTGGGGATCGTGTTCTGCGGCAAGCAGACCATCGACGGCGATACCGCCCAGGTGGGTCCTGGCATCGCCACCCGCCTGGGCTTCACCCAGCTGACCCTGGTGGACCGGATCGAGCACCTCGACCTG
>CAJPFG010000035.1 GCA_905339235.1 Phycisphaerales bacterium | reverse complement strand
TGGGGTACCAGACCCCCGAGGAGTTCGCGGCCGCGTGCGTACCCTCCGGCTCCGCTGCGCTGCGCCTGCGGGTACGCACGCGGGAGGAGGAGTTGGTCACACTCTCATAAGGGGTGGACCGAAGGATGGGGGCAGGTCAGGTGGAGAGATGCCATTGAAGAGCAGATTGATCAGACGTTGCGGCTTCGGCTTGTTCTTGTGTCCGTGGAGTCCTTCGTGGGGCAAAACGTAACCGAACTCGGTTCGTTCTCAAACATCGGACGCGCTGCCCAGTTGCGGGCCTTGTTCGAAATCTACAACCAGCAGTGGGTAGCCGTTCTTGGCCCGGAAAGCCTGCGAGTGGAAGCTCGATAATGGCCACGATGGATCGCAGCGAAGTGATGCGACGTGTGAAGTCGTCAAATACCGGACCGGAACGTCGCGTTTGCCGGGCGCTACGAACACTAGGTATTCGGTTCTCGCGAACGTGTTCGCTGCCTGGGTCTCCCGACTTCGTAATCCCTTCAAAGCGTATCGTGCTCTTTGTACATGGTTGCTTCTGGCATCGTCATTCATGCAAGCGAGGCCAGCGCCACCCGTCGAGTAATGCTGCTTACTGGAATGAGAAATTCGAGAGGAACAGTCGACGAGATCGTCGCGTGGCTAGACAACTTAGGAAAACGGGTTGGCGAGTTCTTGCTATCTGGGAGTGTCAACTTAGGACGGACGAAGCCCTAGTGCTGCGGCTATCGAAAATGCTGGGTGCGAGATGGCTCGCTACTGCTCCCTCACCCAGTACTTCCCACCCTCCCGCGTCTCCAGATACCGCGCCTGCCGCTCGGCCTCCGACTCGTCGCGCCAGCCGAGTTCCAGATCTTCGTCCTCGAAAAACACGTTCCCCTCGTCGTCCTGGATGACCCAGCGCTCGTCCTCGCCGCCGAGCGAGATGGTCTTGAGCGGCGCGGCCCCGTCCTCGAACGCCTTCTCACTCTCGTACTCGCACACGACCTCCGCCGAGAACACGACATACCGCTCCGGCTCGCCGGTCAGGCCGCCGCCAGTGTGGCGCGTGACCACCCAGATGTCGCCGCCGGACTGCCACGCCTCGCCGCCGACCGCCTTCGCGAGCATTTCCGCCTGTGCCTCAATCATGGCTGCCTCCTTGCTGAATTTCGGGTCAATCCTAACGAGGTGTCGGTGGGTATGCAAGTCGAGTTGCGCGGCCGCGACAAGGCACGAAACTGACGCTTGACGCTCCGCATGCCGTCACAAATCCGGGCGGTACCGAACATGCAGTTCGTATGCGCTTCAGACGCGGTTCGCTTCCAAAAACACACCGGGCCGGGCATCCTCGCCCGGCCCATTGCGTTCCTTTTCGACCCTACCGCCAGTACTCCGCCCGATTGGCCCCATCAAAACCGGCCGCTCTTCAGGCAGCACGCCCTAAAACCGCTTCCCGCTGCCGCACGGGCACAAGTCCCCGCGGCCTAACTTCTCCACGAACTCCTTCACGCCAAACTCCGTCACCACCCCGCGGCGGCCGCGCTTGACGTTCGTCTCCGACGGGAAGCCCTTCCGACGCTTGCGCGTCACCTCGAACCCGCACTCTTCATCGAAACCGATCCTTGTTTGCCATACGCCACCTCCCTGGTTGAAGTGATTGCCCGTCACGCCAGGCCGGGAGGCCGGATGGTAGCGGGGCTTGTGCGAAAGGGGACTGGGAGAGGCAAGTGAGCCGCGATCCGAAGGGGCGCGTTCAGCCTTGCCCCCGGCCCAGGGAACGGCGGCGGCGATGAGTCGCTTCGCGGTGAACCCTGAGGCATCAACCTTGCAACGAACCAAAAGTTCGTTTCCTCTCCCCGCCTCTCCCGTCCCCGCCGTTGACCCATACCAATAGTTCGTATATTATTCGGCCATGGGAACCACCCCCCTCGAAGCCGCCCTCCTCGAAGCCTGGCACCGCCTCTCCAATCACGTCCGCCACGACCGCGTCGAGCGAACCCGCCGCGAGGCCCGTTTGTCGCAGGCTCAGATGTCGCGCCCCTGGCGCGCCTGGTGCGTGGCCATCCGCGCCAGCGATACTCGCATCGACAAGTACTCCGCCCTCATCCGCCCATTCAACGACTGCGGCGAGCACGGCGTCCCCCACTCGGTCGAGATGGACGCTCAGGACATCGCCGCCCTGGTAAAACCGGTGCTGCTGGACTGGCCGGGGGTGCGGGTTCCGGAGGCCGCGGCCCGGCTCGGCCGCAGCCCCGCGGTCGTCCACGGATGGGTCCGCAAGGGCGGGGTGCTCGAGGTGAAGTGGTGCCCCGCGACGCCCCTGGGGTACTTCGGAAGGCCGGCCCCGCTGGTCTGGGCTCATGAAAAGTTGGACCCCGCCGGCATGCACGGGAAAGCCCCCAACGACATTCTGGGCGGAATGTGGCTGTCGCACTGGCAACGCGTGCCGTCCGATGCCGAGTTATTCGCCCAGCGCGTCCCGGCAAACCGCGGCCTGGGCGGGTGGAGTTGGCTCTGCCCGGGGCTGGCGGGGAACAAGTGCGGGCGACGGGCGGATCTGCTGTACCTGCCCGTCCCGGTCTGGACGCTGGGGAAGCACCTGGATTGGGATTGGCGCACCGGAACCCGGATATCCGAGCAGACATCCAAACAAGCATCCGAAGCGTCCGAAGACCACGCGGCTCCAAACGAAGGCCGGCCCAACGCTCAACCGGCACCCCGCGAAACTCAGACCTCGCCGGCCGGAGCGGAAAGCCCGGACGTGCACGCGAATCGGCCGCGGTTCGCCTGTCGGTATTGCCACCGCGTGATCAACGTGTCGATGCTGAACGGAAATTCCGGGTGGAACAAGTTCGTCGGGCAGGTATCCGGCGGGCTGCTCTACGGCCGGGAAGTAGCCCGCACGCCGGAAGTCCTCGAGGAACTGCGCATCACGCGCCGGCGGCGGTTCGCCCCGCAGAAAAACGCTGTCGCCAAGCGGGCCCGAGTGATCGAACTGCTCAAGCGCGGCTGGGGGCCGCGCCGCATCGCGCGCGGAACGGGCATCAGCGAGCGCTGTGTGCAGTCGCACTTGCAGCACATCTACAAAGCCGAAGGTGTCCGGCTCCTGGGTGAACTGCGGCGAAAGTGGGGACTGGCGCGGCCAACGGCGCGTCAGGCCGCGGTGATGAGGCTCGTGCTCCAGGGAATGACCGATCCGCAGATCGCCGCGCGCCTGGGGATCCCCCTCCCCACAGTCGCGGCTCGCCTCTATCTCTTGTACCGGCGGATCGGCGTGCGCTCACGCAAAGACCTGCGCGCGAAATACGGCGGGACCGCACGGCGCGATCACGCCAACCGCCGCATCAACCCCTCGCAAACCCGCGGCCATTCCGCCGCGAGGATGCTGTAGTAGACCGTGCCGCACGTGAAGCCCCGCGGGCGGGCGGGGCTGGGGGGCATGATGCGGGTGTCGCGGAGCAGGCCCTCGCGGGTGGCGCCGAGTTTGGCGATCGCCGTCTGACTGTGGAGGTTGGTTTCGCCGGTGGTGAAGGCGACGCGGATGGCCGCGGGCGCGAGCAACTCGAAGGCGTGGCGCAGCATCAGGAACTTGATCTCGGGGTTGATGCGCGTGCCGTGGAACGGGCGGGAGATCCAGGTCCGGCCGATTTCCAGGCCGCGGTGGTCCGGGCGGATGTCCATATAGGTGGTCCGTCCGACAGCGCGCCCGGCGCTGGGGCCGCCCGCCAGGATAATCGCAAAGGCCACGACGCCCGGCAGATTCGTGACGCGGGCGATGTCGCGCTCGAACCCGGCGACCGACCACTCCGGCGGATCCTGCGGGCTGTGGAGGAAGAGCCGCGGATCGGCCGCGGCCAGAAGGTCGTGGGCGTGACGAACGTCGAGGGGCTCGAGGCGGATGGTGGTGCAGAGCGGATCGTGCAGCGTGACGGGCGAGATCCAGGTGGGCATGGCGAAGGTTACTCCCCGGCCGCGAACTCGCGGGCTTCGTGGACGAGGGCTTCGAACGCGGCGTCGAAGTCGTCGAGCGAGGCGAGGGAGAACTGGTGGGAGATGCGGATATCGCTCATGTCGTAGCGCTTGCGGAGGGTGGGGTGGTGGTGCGGGCCGGGGAGGATGAGGGAGACTTTGAGCGCGTTTTTCTAGGCCGCGGCCCCGCCCATGAGTTTGGGTGCGTTGAAGGCGATCATGGACTTGAGCGGGGTAACCTGCACGCGTCCGCCCGACTTCACGGACTTGAAGAGTCGATTGAAGATTCTGCGCACGTGCGGGGCGGACCCGGAAAAGTGGTCGCCGAGGCTAAAAGAGGCGCACGTGTGCTCGACCGGACGGCGCGAGAAACGCCGCCCGCAGCGGGGGCAGGTGTAGGAAACGGCCATGAGGGCAGAATACCCGGCGTGGCGACGCGTTGCAGGCGCGGGCGGCTTGCGGTATCGTGCGGCCCATGGCATACGCGTTCAACGCACAACCGGGCGAGCAGTACACCATCCGGCGGAAGGTGTTCAAACTATTCGGGGCGGCGTTCCACGTCTACGACCCGACGGGCAAGGTCATCGGCTTCTGCAAGCAGAAGGCGTTCAAGTTGAAGGAGGACATCCGGCTGTATGCCGACGAGGCGTGCACGACGGAACTGTTCGTGATCAAAGCCCGGGCGATCATCGACTTCAGCGCGACCTACGACCTGACGCTCGCCGACGGCACGGTAGTGGGCTCGTTCCGGCGCAAGGGCCTGGCGTCCACGTTCCTGAAGGACTCGTGGCTGGCCTTCGACCCGGCGGGCAACCAGATCGCGACGCTCACGGAAGAAGGCTCGGTCATGGCGTTCATGAGGCGGTACGTGGAGTTGGTGTCGGTGTTCTCGCCGCAAAAGTTCCGGCTCTGCCCCGGCTCCAACGGCGAAACCGCGCCCGTCGCGGTCTTCCGCACGCACTTCAACCCGTTCGTCTACCGCCTGAGCATCAGCGTGCTGGCCGACGACACGCACCTCGACGACCTGATGATCCTCGCGGCCGGCTGCCTCATCGCGGCCATCGAAGGCCGCCAGTCGGGCGGCTGAAACTGCGCATCGAACCGTCATCGGGCGGTCTATGCTCCCCGACACACGATGCCGCAACTCAATCCCGCATTCCTCAAGACCGACGCCTGGCTCAAACTCTCCGCAGGCGCCCAAGCCGCCCTAAAAGGCCTCCTCCAATTTGCCATACCGAGGTCCGCTGAGTGGACGGTGGATGGGTCGGCGGCGCAGGTGGCGGCTTGGCTTGGGGAGGAGTCGGGGCTGGGGCGCAAGGCGGTGCAGGATGGGTTGACGGAGTTGGAGAACGCGCGGCTGCTGAAGCGCGGGTTCGGCGGGAACATCAAGGCGGGGTTCGTGATCACGGCGCCGGTGACCGAGTAAATCCCAATGAAAACGATGGTTCTAAGCGGCCTGTTTGCAGGCGCTTTGGTTTTTGCATGGAATTATCCGTTGCAAGTAAACGTTTACTAACTTTGTGCGTAGCATGGGGTATGAGGTACTCAACTCACATCTCGATTCGCGGCGTTGGCGTGGTGGTGGCGGTGGTGCTGGGCGTGGTTGTGGGCGGGTGTTCGTGGGCGCGGCAGGCGAGGCCGGAGGTGGCGTATTCGACGGCGGCGGCGGAGGCTCGCGTGGGGCAGGTGGGGCGCACGGAGTTGCTGGTGGCCTACGCGAAGTCGAAGGTGCAAGATGACCGCCTGCGGGCAATGGTTCGCGAGCGCGACGCGGCCAAGGCGCGGGGAGATTCGGCGCGGGTGAAGGAGCTCGAGCGCGAGGGGAGCGCGATGCAGGACCGCGCGCACCGTCAACTCGCGGGGCGCGAGCCGCTGACCAACGTGATCGACGCAATCAGGAATGGGTTGCCGGGGGTGGCCCGCGAGCAGCACGTGGACCGCATCGACATCGTGGCGAAGGTCAGGCCGACGGAGGCGTCGCCGGACGTGACGAAGGCGGTGACGGCGTTGCTGCCGCGGGCGCGGTAGAAGTGCCTCGCGGCGGCGCCGGGGCGCGGCCGCGAGGCCCGAGGAGCCGAAGGGGGAGCGCGGCGCTCAGCATGGCGCGCCGTTGACGCGTTGTTCTTCGGTTTCGATGTCGAAACCGTTGACAGCGCCGTTGCCGTCGGGGGCGGGTTGGCCGCCGATCGCGACGATGGAGATGCGGCGCAGGCGGCGCCGGCGGAGAGTGCGAGCGCTCCGGCGCGGCTCAAGTGGGTGAAAAGGTTCATGACGTGCTCCTCGATCGGGTGCGGCGCCGGAGCGGGTCCCCTCCCGGCCACGCGGCCAGAAAGTCCGACGGCGAGCGCACACCCATGCGAGCGGAGCGGTGGAGAATGTGTGACGGGAAATCGAGAAAAAGGCCGCGGAAGTGGGGAGCAACGGCTCTGCGGCTCCCAATCGGGCTTGCGGATGGTGTGGATCTCGGGATTGGTCGGGTGCGCGGCGGTCGGGGTGGGCGGTTTGGGTGGGTTGAGGCTGAGGCGAAACCCCCAAGTGGGGCGGAGGCGGAGGCGTGTTTCCACGGTCACCCCAACGGGGCACCCGATGAGAGTGTGGTAGTGATTGCGGATTGCTGAGCGGTGCGGTTTCCGTGCTTGCTGCGTCGCTCACGCCCGGATCATGGCGGGCCGTGCCCGGGAGGGCGCGGTTCGTTGTTGACAACCCGGCGGGCTGGGTGACCTGACCCACGTTCCGTTGACAGAAACTCATGCAACCAGACGGGCTTCGAACTGGACGGGACTGAGATAGCCGAGCGCCGCGTGGAGGCGCTTTCGATTGTAGAACATCTCGATGTACTCGAAGACCGCCACGCG
>CAJPFG010000034.1 GCA_905339235.1 Phycisphaerales bacterium | reverse complement strand
GTGGGGGGTGCGGGGGGTGTGGAGTTTGGGGGTTGGAGCGGGGCGCGGGGTGCGCTGGGTGGGTGGGTCGGCGGCGGGGACGCGGCCGAGGGGGCGGAGGAGGCGGTCGGCGGCGCGGCGGGCGGTTTCTTCGTGCTGGGAGGTTTTGACGATGTCGAGAAGGCGGGAGATGGCGTCGTGCTGGGATTGCAGGTGGAGGTAGGCGGCGCGCTGGGCTGAGAGGCTTTCGATGCGGGCGATGGCCGCGGCGATGTGGGGTTGCGCGGCCCAGTCGGCGAGTTGCGTGGTGGTGATGTTGAGGGAGCGGGCGAGGTCGGGGAGTTGGCCGCGGTGGTCGAACCAGGCGTTGAGGCGGGCGGTGTCGAGCGGGGAGAGGGCCGGCGCGGCGGATGCGGGGTGCTGGGGGTTGGGAGCGGGGAGTTCGGGCATTACGAACTGACGGTACGGATTCGGGTTGGGCGTGTCAAGGGGAAGTTTTGAGGAAATGGGGAAGTGGTGCGCAAGGCTTTGGGGGCGTGGGGGTTGGGGTGGAGGGACCGATAGGGACTCATAGGAGGCAGAGGAGTGGATAGGACTGTGGTCGCGACCTTCAGGTCAGGTACACGACGACACCGGGCGGCTGCTGGAGCGGGTGCGGTATGATGCCCATGGTCGCGGGTCACACCGCTGGGCGGGCGACGTCAGGGGCGACGGGTTCTTTGACATCCAGGACCAGTGGGCGATCGAGGAGCGCGAGCAACTTTCGCTCGTCGATGAGGGCTACCTCGCCGACGCGGACCTGAATCGCGACGGCGTCATCTCGATGATGGAGGACTACGCGCTCGTGGAGGGCCCGTGGCGGACGCCGCTGCCGCCCGGGCGGATCAGCGACCCCGCGGGCCCGGCCAACCCCTTCGGGTACGCGGGCTACGTGCACGAGGCCAACCCCGACCTGAACCTGGCGCGGTACCGGTGGATGGACCCGGTGCTGGGAAGGTGGCTCAGCCGCGATCCCATCGGGTATGCGGACAGCCTGAACCTCTACCTGTATTGCGGGGGGAGAGTCTTTGGGTTCACCGACCCGATGGGACTGGGGCCGGTCGGAGATTTTGTTGCCGCACTTGGATCGAACATGGCCGGGGGGATCCATCCTGCAATCGATACCGGCATTTCCGTGGCATCCGCGTTCGCGGACGCTGGAGCCGGAGCCGCGCGGCACGCGGCCGAGCAGCAATTCGTATCTCATCTGACGATGTCTCGAGTGGAACGCGACGCAATGGACAACATGCGCGCGTGGGAGAAGGAACTGAATATCGCCACGCACACGGGGCACGAAGTGGATGTGGGGGACGTCCTGCTCCGCCGGGCCGCCGAAGAAACCGGCATGGAACTGCTGGCGGAAGGGTGGGAGGGATACGACGCCCTTGCCGATTCGCTGATCGAGGACCCGATCGAAAGGGCGGCACGAGCGACTCTGGGCACAATCCAAGGCGTGGGTATCGCCACCGCACCTATCGGCATCAGCGGCGCGCTTGCTCCGGTCAAGTGTCTCAAAACACTGCCCCAAGTGGAAGGAAGAGCGGCGCTTAAGGTGGGAGGAGAGCTTGCGGAGAGTTCGACGCGGGGCGTTGCCGAGGCAGCCCAACTACGACCGTATGGCGGTCCGGGCGGCGGACATCACGTTCCTGCCAAGAGCGCGTTTACAGGAGCCCCGGGCTATGACGCCAACGCGGCCTTGGCAATTCCGAATGCAGAAATGGCAAGGCTGGGCGTGGATCACGGACTCGTGACTGGAGGGCAAATGCAAGGATACAAAGCCTTTTCCCAAACCGGTGCGGCACTCACCTGGGAATCAGTGCAAGCAATCGAGACGCAGGCCTTGATTCGTGGTGGTATGCAGTCAGGAATGGCTGGGGCTACGGTGCGGCAGGGTATTCAAAGATTGCAGGACGCGGGAGTTTCGGGGCCTACTCGAATCCCGTGGGGAGGACGATAGGAGGTGGTGCTGTGACAACCCCTGAAATTGAGGAATTCGCCAAACTGCTTGTGGAGAAGGTCCGTGACGCTGCCATTCAGAGTAATGACAGAAGACTTGGCGCAAACCATGCCATCGCCAAGCGATGGAAGGAAGCAGCCTCTGGCGGTTCTCCAGAAGTGTTTGCCAAGATGCTGATACCGGACATTGTGGACGACACTCTGTTTTATCTGCTTCACGCGATCGACGATGGTCTTTTGAAGCTCTCGTTCATTGCGTCGAACGGGAAGGCCGTCGATCTATCCACAGAAGGACTTAGCGAGTTGGCCGGTTGGTACATCGGGAGCGATGGGTGGCGAGCCAGGTATGCGAAGGAGCGTTTTGTCGAGGAATGATCTTGACCTGTGGATCGCGATCCGTGTAAGTCCAGTTCCTTTGGTGAGCGGTGAGTGAACCGCATCTTGCCGATGGCGTTGCGGCGGCGAAGATGCAGGGCATGAGCACATTCGAATCGACGCAGGCGCGGTGGGCTGGGATCGTTCGGGCGCAGGCGGCGAGCGGGCTGACCGTGGCGGCGTTCTGCGCGCAGCGCGGCCTTGCGGTCTCGACCTTCTACCCGTGGAAGCGGAGATTGGCGTCGGCCGCGGCGGCGCCGCGTGCCGCGACGCCCGTCCCGGCGTTCGTCGAGGCGATGGTCGCCCCCGCCGATGGTCCCGATGAGCGCGGCGTGACGATCGTGCTCGGGGCCGCCGGGCCGGGGACGCGGCGGATCCTCGTCGGCCCCGGCTTCGATCCGCGTCTGCTGCTGGACGTAATCGAGACGCTCGAGGAGAGCGTTCCATGAACCGCATCTTGTCGATTGCGTGGCGGCGGCGAAGATGCTGGGCATGAGCACATTCGAATCGACGGGGGCGCGGTGGGCTGGGATCGTTCGGGCGCAGGCGGCGAGCGGCCTGACCGTCGAAGTCCTGCGCATACGGCAGGAGCCGGGCGCTATCTGTCCAAGTAGGTGGGTTTGGCGGCTGCTGGTCGGCCCGAGGACGGGCGGAACCACGAACCGGGAGGTTCGTGCGACCTGAAGAGCCGAGCCACCTTGTGCCACTTGCTACCGCGACTTCACTTGCGGTTCTTCAAACCCCTTGGGCACCTGCCCACTCCATTTTTCGCCGGGGAACTGCTTGATGCCGTCCTGCTTTGGCGTTCGGCCTGTGCCTCTGGCCGTGGGGCTGCGTTCGGGGATGACGTAGGCGGAGTTGGGGAGGGAGTTGCTGTGCTTCATGGCGGCGTCGGCGAGGGAGAGCATGGTTTCGTCGGCGTTCTCGTAGAGTTCGCGGAAGCACTTGTAGATCTCGACTTCGGCGATGTCGAAGAAGTGGGCCGCGGCGAGTTTGTCGCGTTGGAACTCCATGTCGGCGGCGCCGTTGCCGGCGTGGGCGCGGAGATCGGCGTCGAGGCGGGAGAGGGTGCAGGACCAGGCGTGGAGCCACATGGCGACATCGGCGATGCGGGCCTGGACGGCCTGGCGGTCGAGCATGGCGACGTCGTATTTCTTGCTCATGACCTTGAACTGGTAACTGTGCTCGCGGACGAGGTTGCACAGGCGGCGGGCGACGGGGGCGAGTTCGGGCAGGACCTTGGTGATCGTGGGGGCCGCGCGGCGGATGCCGAGGTAGACCTCCATTCCCAGCGGGATGGCGGCCTTCATCAACTTGAAGTTGAGCGAACTCTTGAAGGCCTTGGCGAGGTAGGCGCCCAGGGGCTCGTCGGAGTCCTTGAGGAGGGCGGTCTTGATGCCGAGCATCTGCTCGGCCAGTTGCTTGCCGCCGTAGCCGAAGACGTAGGACTGCATGACCTCGTTGGCGCCCTCGACGATGAGGTTGATGCGCGAGTCGCGGAAGATGCGTTCGACCTCGTTCTCGGTCATGTAGCCTTCGCCGCCCATGATCTGCATGGCGTCGTTGGTCACGCGCCAGCCCATTTCGGAGCAGAAGACCTTGCAGAGGGCGGTTTCGACCTGGATGTCTTCGTCGTGGCGGTCGAGCATGCCGGTGGTCATGTAGAGCACGGCGTCGATGGCGTAGTCGTACGCGGCCATGCGCGCGAGGCACCGGCGCACGAGTTCCTTGTCGGCCAGCGGGGCGCCGAACTGGTGGCGCGTGAGGGACCACTTGGTCGCCTGGTCGCGGGCGCGACGGGCGCCGCCGAGCATTCCGGCGGAGAGTGTGCAGCGGCCGTAGTTGAGGCAGGAGAGGGCCATCTGGAAGCCGCGGCCTTCCTGGCCGAGCAGGTGGCTCTTGTGGACGCGTGCGCCGTTGAAGCGGATGCGGGCCTGCCAGGTGCCGCGGATGCCGCACTTGGAGCGGTTCTTCTGGAAGATGTCAACGCCGTCGAGCCAGGGATGCATGACGAAGGCAGAAACCTTGCCCTTGCCGTCGGAGCGCTGCTCCTTGGCCATGACGGTGAAGAGGCCGGAGAGCGCGCCGCTGGTGGCCCATTTTTTTTCGCCGGTGATGACGTAGTAGTCGCCGTCCTTGGTGAAAAAGGTCTCCTGTCCGCCGGCGTCGCAGCCGACGTTGGGTTCGGAGAGGCAGAAGGCGCTAAGCCAGTCCTTGGCGAGGTGCGGGAGCCACTTGGCCTTCTGCTCGGGGTTGCCGAAGAGCATCAGGGCCTTGCAGCCGATCGACTGGTGCGCCGAGACCATCACGGCGGTGGAGCCGCAGTAGGAGCCGATCTTTTCGAGCACGCGGTTGTAGGAGGTGATCCCCATTCCGCCGCCGCCGTGCTCCTTGGGGATGGTCATTCCCAGCACGCCCAGCGCGAAGAGTTTGTCCACGACCCAGCGTGGGATTTCCTGATCCTGGTCGATGGCGATGGCGGGATGCTCGGTGCGGAGATACTCGTCGAGGCGCGCGAGCATTTGATCGCACTCGGCCTGTTCGCGGGCCTCCTGGGTGGGGTAGGGGAAGTAGTAGTCCTCTTTGAGGTTGCCCCAGAAGAGGTTCTTCACCGGTCCCATCCTGGCGGGTTCGGCGCCGAGCCATTCTTCGGCTTCTTCGAGCAACTTGCGGTCCGCCTCTTTGAGGCCCTTCAGGTTTTTCAGATCAGCCATGACAGCCCTCGCTGGTGGTGTGGTGAACGGGATATCGGACAAATCAGTCTATTATTGGCATGCTGCGGCTACCGCTTTGCGCTCTTTTCGAAAAAGGCTTGGATGGCGGCCTTACCGGCCGGGGAATTCCGGAGGCGGACGAGTTCTCGCTGCTCAACCTCGAGGGCCGCGGGCCAGCCGCGGTCGATGCCGGCTTGGACGGCGGCGGCGACAGCGCGGCCGGAATCGGTCGCCGAGACTTCATCCCGCACGGCGTTAAGGGCGGCGAGGGCTTTGGGCGCCCAAGGCGAGCGACCTGCGGTGCGTGCGGGCCCGTCGGGGCGGGGCTTCATTCCGGCCCGGGCCGCGTCGGCGACCCACTGCTTGGCCACGTCGAGGAGCGCGGCGGGCGAGTCGGCGAGGGCGTCGAACATCCCGGCGGCCTTGGCGTCGTCGAACATGAGTGGCTTTCCGGAGGCGGTGCGACGGATGGCGTCGGCGGGGTCGATGCGGGCGGCGAGGAGGTTGCTGCCGCCCCAGCCCGGACAGATCGAGAGGCCGGCTTCGGGGAGGCCGACGGGGTATGGCTTGGCGCCGGGCGCGGCGATGAGGGCATCGCAGTGCATGGCGAGTTCGAGGCCGCCGCCGAGGGCGGCTCCGTTGATCGCGGCCGCGGTTGGGTATGGGAGTTGGGCGAGCATTCCGAATACGCGAGAGCCGTATTGGAGGTATCGGAAGAGTTCGTCGTCGTTGAGTTCGGAGATAGCCTTGAGGTCGGCGCCGGCGACGAAGACGCGCTCGCTGGCTGAGGCGAGGACGAGGCCGCGGAGGTCGATGGGGAGAGATTTGAGCGAGGCTTCGAGCCGCTGGATGAGCGCGAGGTCGAGGACGACGACGGGCTTTCCGGGTTGCTCGAGGGTGAGGACACCGATGCCGGCGAAGGGGCCGGAGGCGTCACGGGTGAAGGGGAGGGGAGTGGCGTTGGGCATGGGAATGGCAAAAAACGAGGGAGAGGTCAAGTGTAGCGGGTTTGGGAATCGTTTTTGGCCTGCTACCGCCAGGCGGGGGCGCGGCGGAGAGCGCTCGGGGGTTTGTCGGGAGGGTGGAGCGGGCGTAAACTTTCGCAATGCCGCGGCTGTGGCGAAATTGGCAGACGCGCTAGATTCAGGTTCTAGTGGGGTAACACCCTTGGAGGTTCAAGTCCTCTCAGCCGCATTGGCCCGCCTGTCGGCGGGCCATTTTGCTTTTTGGGTAAACTGGCCCCCATGGCGATTGTTCTCGCGGGCATCGACGAGGCGGGCTATGGGCCGACACTGGGCCCGTTTTGCACTGGATTGTCGGTGTTCCGAGCGCCGGACGCCGCGGACCCCAACAAAGCGCCCGACCTGTGGTCGCTGCTGCAGCGCGGGGTGTGCCGGGAACCGGGACGCGGCGGCGGGACGGATCGTCGCGGGCGCGTGGCGGTCGCGGATTCCAAGCAACTGAAACTCTCGAACTCGGTGCGGACGACGCACCCGTTGGTTCACCTTGAACGGGGGGTGTTGTCGTTTTTGCGGCTGATGGGAGCGGGCGCGGTGCCGGCGGATGATGCGGGCCTGTTCGAGGCGCTGGGCGTGGAGGCCGATGCGCCGGCGTGCTATCGGGGCGAGGGGGCGGCGCTGCCGGTTTCGATGACGGGGGGCGAGTTGAGTCTGGCCGCGGCGACGGTGGAGGCGGCGATGGGGAAGGCCGGCGTGTCGCTGCTGGCGATGCGGGCGGACGTGACGTGGGAGCCGGAGTACAACGACGTGGTGCGCGAGCGGAACAACAAGGCGGATGCGCCGCTGGGGGCGCTTTGCCGGCATTTGCGGCGTGTGTGGAGTCTCTGGGGCGGCACGCGGGATGAACACGGCGAGCCGCGGCGGTTGGGGATCGCGTGCGATCGGCTGGGGGGGCGGGTGCAGTACGCGGAGGTGCTGTCGCTGATGCTGCCGGAGGCGAAGATCGAGGTGGTGGAGGAAACGGAGGTTCGGAGCCGGTACGTGCTGACGGAGGAGGGGCCGACGCCGCGGCGGGCGGGGATCGTGTTTCTCAGCGAGGGGGAATCGGCGCACCTGCCGGTGGCGCTGGCGTCGATGATCGCGAAGTACGTCCGCGAGTTGAGCATGGCGCGGTTCAACGCCTATTGGGGAGCGCGCTACCGTGATGCACGCGGCGGTGAACTCAAGCCCACTGCCGGGTATTCCACCGATGCCCGCCGGTGGCTTCAGGAAGTCGGAGATGTGTTGAGCATGGCGGAACGGCGGGAGTTGGTGAGGATCCTTTGATCACGGAACACGACACACGGTTTCTGGATCTGGCCGCGCGGCACGCGCTGCGGGCGTTCGGGCGGGTGGAGCCCAATCCGCTGGTGGGCGCGGCGATTGTGCGCGACGGGCGGCTGATCGGGCTGGGGCACCATCGGCGGTTCGGAGGGGCGCACGCGGAGCGGGATGCGCTGGAAGACGCGGCGCGGAGGGGCGAGGACGTGCGCGGCGCGACGATGTACACGACGCTGGAGCCGTGTGCGTCGCCGGGCAAGCAGCCGCCGTGCACCGAGGCGATCCTGAAGTCGGGGATCGCGCGGGTGGTGTTTGCGCGGCAGGACCCGCACCCGAGCAAGGGCGGCGGGGCCGCGTGGCTGCGGGAGGGCGGGGTTCCGTGCGATCAGAGCAACGCGAGTGCGCTGGCGACGGGGATTTCGGCGCCGTTCGTGAAGCGGACCGTGACGGGGTTGCCGTGGGTGATCGCGAAGTGGGCGCAGACGATCGACGGGCGGGTGGCGACGCGGACGGGGGAGAGCAAGTGGATTTCTGGGGACGTGGCGCGGCGGCGGGTGCATCGGCTGCGGTCGCGGGTGGACGCGGTGCTGACGGGGATCGGCACGGTGATCGCTGACGATCCGATGCTTACGCCGCGGGGCGTGCCGATCATCCGGACGGCGGCGCGGGTGGTGGCGGATACGGACCTGGATATTCCGCCGGACGCGGCGATGGTGAAGACGGCGCACGAGGTGCCGACGCTGGTGGCGTGCGACGGGGAACTGGCGGGGTCGGCGATCATGGCCAGGCGCCGGGCCGACCTGGAACGCAGCGGCGTGAAGGTCGTGCCGGTGTTGCCGGCGGACAACGGGCGCGGGATCGATCTGCGGGAGTTGCTCAAGACGCTGCTGGAGGAACACGACATCGCGACGGTGCTGGTGGAAGCGGGCCCGGGGCTGCTGGGAACGCTTTTCGAGCAGGACCTGGTGGACGAGGCGGTGGTGTACATCGCGCCGATGCTGCTGGGGGATGAACTGGCGAAGTCGGCGGCGGTGGGACGGATCGCGGAGTCGCTGACGTCGGCGAAGCGGCTGAACCTGTGGCGGGTGAAGTCGGTGGGCGGAGATGTGGAACTGGTGTACCGAGCGCCGCGGGTGTGAGTTATTGGAGCGATTGCTCGGAAGCGCGCTTGAGGCCGCGGGACCAGAAGGTGAGTGTCGGCTGAATGGTGCCCTTGAGGGGGCCGCCGGCGACGGTGGTCACGAGGGTGGTGCCGGGCTCGTGGTGTCCCCATTTGATGGAAGCGAGGGCGACGGGGACCGAGCCGAGCATGGGGCTGAGGGTCGAACTGGAGATGGCGCCGATGGCGGTGACGGGGTCGGACTCGGTGAAGAGTTGGGCGCCGCTTTCGGGCTGGATGGGGAGTTGGGTGGCGTCGTCGCGGCGGACGTCGAACTTGACGGCGGCGAGGGCCTGCTTGGGGTGGCCGCGCGAGTGCATGCGGGCGACGATTTCCTGGCCGAGGTAGCAGCCCTTGGTGAACGAGACGCGGTCGTCGATGACTCCCGACTCGGCGGGGAGGCTTTCGGCGCCGAAGTCGATGTTGTAGAGCGGGGTGCCGGCTTCGATGCGGGCGATGTTGTAGGCGTGCCAGCCGGCGGGGCGGAGTTTGACGCGGCTGGCGACGGGGCGCCAGGGGTTGGGCGGGGGCGTCATGCCATCGGGAGATTCCATCTCGCGGCCGGCCTCGATGAGCAGGGCGTAGATCTTGGCGGCGTGCTCGACGGGGACGATGAGTTCGAGGCCCATTTCACCGGCGGAGTCTTCGCGGTAGATGATGACTTCGGCGCCGGCGATGTGGACGACGCAGGCTCGATCCGGCAGGAGTTCTTCGAAAGCGGGTCCGGAGGCGTCGGCGCCGGTGGCGTGCTGGGCGACGGCCATGAGCAGGTGCAGGGAGGTCGGGCCGTGGAGGGAGAGGCGGTGCAGGGGTTCGGAACGGTCGGAGACTTTGACGTCTTCGGAGATGACGTAGTGGGCGAGGCCGGTGCGGGTGCGTTCGGAGGCGAGGGCGTCGAGTTCGAGCATGGTGCGGCGGGGAAGGTCGATGATGCGGATGTCGGCGTCTACGCGGCCTTTTTTGTTGAGCCAGAAGGTGCGGCGGATGCGGAAGGGGGCGAGGCCCTTGATTTCCTGAGTGACCATGCGGTTGAGGAACTCGAGGCGGTCTTTGCCGGTGAGTTCGATGAGGCCGCGCTGGGGCTGGTCGAGCAGGATGCAGTTCTTGCGGAGCGCGGCGTATTCGAGTTCGAGTTCGCCGAAGGTGCCGACGAGTTCGATGGCGGAATCGGGCTGGTTTTCGGCGCCGTAGGCGAGGAGGGAGGCCTCGGCCTGGTAGTGGGTGCGCCGCATGGGGCTTTGGCGGGCCATGGGTACATCCTACCGTGGTTGTCAAGGGAGCGGAAGAGGGGAAGGGGGGAAGGGGGGGAGAGAAGGAGCCGGATCAGCGGCGCCCTGCTCTCCCAGTCCCCCACTCTTCCGCTCACCCACTCGCTTCCCCGCTCGGCGCTATGGCTTCGACTGATTCTCGTTCCTTGCGCATCTCCGTTCCTGCTATCCTGCCAATCCACCTAGAAGGATGTCATCATGGAAAACATCGAACTTCTGAAGCGTCTGTGCGAAACCCCCGGCGTGCCGGGGCGCGAGGAGCGCGTGCGCGCCCTCATCGAGAAGGAGATCGAGGGGCTGTTCGACAGCGTCGAGACGGACGCGATGGGGTCGCTGATCTGCACGCGCGGGCCGCGGGGCGGGAAGAAGGGGCGGAAGGGGAAACAGGAGGCTCGTGCCGCGCGGGTGATGCTGCTGTGCCACATGGACGAGATCGGGTTCTACGTGACGAGCATCGACAAGAACGGGTTCCTGTGGATGAACCCGGCGGGCGGGTTTGACACGCGGAACCTGTTCAGCCGGCGGGTGCTGGTGTGCGCCGACAGCGGGGACTTCAAGGGCGTGATGAATCCGGGCGGGCGGCCGATCCACATCTCGGCCCCGAAAGACCGCGAAAAGATCCCGGAGGTGAAGGAGTTCTTTGTAGATACGGGGATGAAGGCCGAGGATGTGAAGAAGAAGTTCAAGGTGGGCGACTACGTGGTGATGGACGAGCCGGCGATCGAGATTGGGAGCAAGGTGGTGAGCAAGGCGCTGGACAATCGGGTGGCGTGCTGGCTGGGGATCGAGAGCGTGAAGAAGTTGGACGCGGCGGGTGGCGGGCACTCGTGCGAAGTCGTGGTGGCGTTCACGACGCAGGAGGAGGTTGGGCTGCGGGGCGCGAAGACGGCGAGCCACCGGGTGCAGCCGGACATCGGGCTGGGCTTGGATGTGACGCTGGCGTGCGACACGCCGGGCGTGCCTGACGAGGAGACGGTGACCAAGCACGGGCTGGGATTCGGCCTGCACATCAAGGACTCGTCGTTCATCGCGGATCACCGGCTGGTGAACGAGTTCGAGGCGCTGGCGAAGAAGCACAAGATCCCGTACCAGCGGACGATTCTGGCGGCGGGCGGGCAGGACGGGGCCGCGGCCCAGCAGAGCGCGGCGGGCGCGCGGGCGATCGGGATCACGGTGGGGACGCGGTACATCCACACGGTGACGGAAATGATCGACAAGAAGGACCTGTTTGCGGCGCGGGATGTGATCGCGGCGTACCTGGCGGTGGTGTAGCGCAGCGCCGCCGGAACCGTGCGTCGATATCATGCCCGAGTGAGCGATCTCGGGCCATCTGAAGGAGCGGGTCCAAGAAGTGGCGCTCGTCCGCCGCCTGTACGGCGACCGGCACCTCACGCTGGCCCGCGCGCTCGATTCGTATTCGCAGATTCTGCTGGCACGCGAGAAGCCGGATGAGGCGATCGCCGCGGGCCGTGAGATGGTGGCGATCAAGCGGGCTCTGCTGAAGCCCGGGCACGAGTCGCGGACGGCAAGCCTCCGCTAGTTCGGCGGAGTTTTGGTGGATGCCGGCAAGTTCGAAGAAGCCGAACCTCTGCTGCGCGAAGCGTGCGAGGCGGCGGCGCGTATTCTGCCCTCGGGAGAGCCGGATCACGTCTTCGCCCGATACGAATACGCGGGAACGGCGTTTGGGGTAAAATAGCGCGTTTGGACGCGGTTTGTGGGGGGTCGCACGGGGCAGGCAGGCGCGATTCTCCGCTCGGCCCGGTGCTTTTTCTGGTACGATGGGGTTCTCGGGCACAACTTGGAAGGGGGGCCACTTGCACCGCGTGTTGCTCAATCGTGGGTCGCGTTCCATACGAGCGTGGCCGCTCTGGGCGCAGTTTGCGCTCGCGATCGGGGCCGTGACGCTTGCGTTGCTCGCCCGCCTGCCCCTTAATCCCTCGCTCCGGGACCGGGTGCCGTTCATCACGCTGTTTCTGGTGATGATGCCGCTGGTGTTGCTTGTCCGCGCGTTGCCGTTTCTGGTTGCATCGGTGCTGGGGCTGGGCGGGGCCATGGTCCTCTTCAGCAATCGCTTCCTGGGGGGCGCGGAGTCGGGGGCCATCGAAGTCTCGCTGTTCGCGCTCTCGGCGGTCACGGCCACGGTCACGGCGTTTCTGGCGGAGCGGCAGCAGCAGCGTCAGCGGAGCGCCGACGCGATGCTGCGGGCGTTCGTCGATGACGCCCCGGCGTGCAAGTGGGTGACCAACGGGCTGGGGCAGATTGTGTACGCCAACCAGGCGATGGCCGATGCGCTGGGGAAGACGCGCGAGCAGGTGATCGGCCGGACGCACGCGGAACTGCTGCCGCCGCGGCTGGCGAAGATCGCGGTCGAGCACATCCGGGCGGTGCGCGAGTCGGGCAAGCCGGGGGCGTCGTTCGAGGAGATTGAGCCGCTGGACGGGCGGGGGGCGGGTGAGGGTCGCGGGGGGCGGCGCGTCCTGGAGTGGCGGCGGTTCCTGCTGAAGATGGGGCACGACGATCACGTGCTGGTGGCGGGCATGGCCAACGACATCACGGAGAAGGCCCGCATCGAGCAGGCGCTGCGCGACAGCGAGGCGCGGCTTCGTGCGGTGGTCGAGCAACTTCCCGTGGGCGTGGGCGTGACGGACAAGACGGGCAAGTGGGTGCTGACCAACGCCACGATGGACCTGTACGTTCCCAAGGCGGTGCCCTCGACGCTGCCGGAGCGGGCCAAGCGCTGGCGCTTCTGGGATGAGAAGGGGAACATCATTCCGCCGGAGAACTGGCCCAGCCAGCGGGCATTGCGGGGCGAGGCGGTGGTGCCGGGCATGGAGGCGCTCTACGTCCACGACGACGGGCGGGAAGTGTGGATGCGTGTGAGCGCGGCCCCGCTGCGGAACAGCGCGGGCGACATCGTCGGGGCCACCTGCGTGGTGCTGGACATCGATCTGTCCAAACGATTCCAGGTGCGGCTGGAGGAGGAACTGACGGAGCGCACGGCGGAGGTGCGGCGGGCGGAGCGGGCGGCGGCGATGACGCAGCGGATGGCGGCGGTGGGCACGCTGGCCTCGGGGCTGGCGCACGACATCAACAACATCACGCTGCCGCTGGGGACCCGGCTGGACGAACTGCTGACGAATCCGGAGACGGACGAGAAGATCAAGGGGGAGATGGCGGTGATCACCGCGCTGGTGGATCACCTGCGGGCCATGTCGAGGAACCTCTCGCTGTTCGCGCACGATCCCGAGAAGGAAGGGATCATCGGCGCCACGGAACTGGCCTCGTGGTGCGTGACGGTGCAGGGGCTGCTGGAGTCGTCGCTGTCGGGCAAGGGCGGGCGGGCCCGGCCGGTGCGGCTCAAGTGCGATGTGCCGACGGGACTGCCGCCGGTGCGGATCTCGCCGCATCGGCTGAGCCAGGCGGTGCTCAACCTGGTGCACAACGCGCGCGACGCGGTGCTCAAGGCCCGGGGCGCGGGGCAGATGCCCGATACCGCGGGGGCGGAGGCGGGGTGCGTCACGATCGAGGCCCGCCCCGGGGAAGACGGCGCGAGCGTGCGGCTGCGCGTGATCGACGACGGCTGCGGGATGGACGAGGAAACCCAGCGCCGGGCGACCGAGCCGTTCTTCACCACCAAGGACCGCCCGACCGCGGTCGGAGGCCCCGGGAGCGGCATGGGCCTGTCGCTGGTGCACGCGGTCTGCGAACGGGCGGGCGGCACGCTCGACATCCAGTCTAAACTCGGCAAGGGCACGACGATGACGCTGACGCTGCCGACCGTGGCCGAGATGGGCGGTGAGATGCGGACGAGGCAAGAGTCGTCGGACCGGAGGGCGTGAGGAGGGGGGGCGAAACGCGAGAGGCAAAAGGGTAGAGGGGGCCCGGATGCAGATCGTGTTTCGTCTCGATGGCAATCGTGTTAGACGATGGCAATCGTATTCGATCAGGGAACCGGCGGACACGCCGGCATGCGCAAGAGGCGCTCGATGGCCCGTGGAGCAGGCGCGGTCGCCGTGGTGGCTCGGCCTGAAGACGGGCCGATGCATCAGCCGGGGGCTGATGCCACTTGAGGCTACTTGATTCCGTCCTTTGCGGCGATGAGTTTCATGAGGTCTACGCAGCGGGCGGCGTAGCCGGCTTCGTTGTCGTACCAGGAGACGACCTTGAAAAAGCGCTTGTTGAGTTCGATGCCGGCGCCGGCGTCGTAGATGGAGGAGCGGCGGTCGCCGATGAAATCGCTGGAGACGGCGTCTTCCTCGGTGTAGCCGAGGATGCCCTTGAGCGAGCCTTCGCTGGCGGACTTCATGGCGGCGTGGATGTCGGCGAGGGAGGTGTCTTTGCCGGTTTTGAAGGTGAGGTCCACGCAGGAGACGTCGGCGGTGGGTACGCGGAAGGACATGCCGGTGAGTTTGCCTTTGAGGTCGGGGATGCAGAGTGTGACGGCTTTGGCGGCGCCGGTGCTGGCGGGGATGATGTTCTGGTAGGCGTTGCGGCCGCCGCGCCAGTCTTTCTTGGACGGGCCGTCCTGGGTGGGCTGGGTGGCGGTGGCGGCGTGGACGGTGGTCATGAGCCCCTCTTCGAGTCCGAAGGCATCGTGGATGACCTTGGCGATGGGGGCGAGGCAGTTGGTGGTGCAGGAGGCGTTGCTGACCACGGTGTGCTTGGCGGGGTCGAACTTCTCGTGGTTGACGCCCAGGCAGAGGGTGGGGACCTGGCCGGGCTCGGCCTTGGTGGGCGCGGAGATCACGACGCGCTTGGCCCCCCCGCCGCTGACGTGCGCGTTGGCTTTTTCGAAGTCGGTGAACAGGCCGGTGGACTCGAGGACGTAGTGAACGCCGAGGTCTTTCCAAGGGAGTTTGGCGGGGTCCTTTTCGGCGAAGGTTCGCGTGGCTTTGCCGTTGACCGTGAAGGAGTTTTCCGTCGCGGAAACGGCCGCGGGCTTGCCGGCGAGGGTGAAGCGCCGGTGCATGGTGTCGTAGGTGAGGAGGTAGGCGAGGTTGTCGGCGGGGACGAGGTCGTTGACCGCGAGGATTTCGATGGAAGGGTCTTCGGCCGCGATCCGGTAGAAGAGGCGTCCGATTCGTCCGAAACCGTTGATACCGATGCGGATGGTCATGGATGTGTGTCCTGTTTTGAGTGCCGTGGGGGGCGATTCACCATCGTGAGGAAGCCCACGAAGAAGCGTAGTCGGGCGGGGAGCGGACGGACTCACAAATCGCGTCAGGCGAGCAATACGTACTGCCAGAAAAAGAGGGCCGCGAGCGCCAGGATGAGGGAAGCCGCGGCGACGATGATCGCCGAGGTTCGGATGGCTGTGGCGGTTCGGCTGTAGAGGGCGAGGGCAAGGCTGGTGAGCCCGAGGGCAAGCCCGATCAGAGGAATCCAGGAGGCGAGGACGGCGATGGAAGCGAGGATGAGGGCGGCGATGGCGCGGCGGTCGGACTGGATGGGTCGGAAGGCGTGCGTCGGCGCGAGGGGCGCGGACCGGATGGAGATGGGCTGTGCGGGCGAGCCGGCCGCGGGCTGGGGGGCGGATTCATGCGTGGGCAAGTGGCCGGAGAGCATGGCGAGGTTGATGGCGGCCTCGACGGAACGGGCGTCGAAATCGACGAAGTAGGTCTGCCCGGTGTTTCTGTCTTCGCATTCGACGCGGTACTTCATGGCGTCCCCTGGGTGAGCAAGGATAGAAGGGAAAGGAGTAGACTGCGAGCCGATGCCGCTGGATGGGATGACCATTTCGATAACGGGCGCGCTCTTCATAGTTGACGCGATGGTGCGAGTCGCGCTGATCGTGCGGGTGATTCTGCGGCGTGCGCCGGCGTCGGTGGCGTTGACGTGGCTGGTGGTGCTGTTTTTGCTGCCGTTTCTGTCGTTGTTTCTGTATGCGCTGGTGGGCGAGCCGCGGCTGGGGTTTCGGAGGGCGGAGCGGTACCAGCGCGGGACGCGTCGGATCGAGGAGGAGGCGGTGCTGTTCTGGGCGAAGTCCGGGCTGGTATGGGAGCCGGACGCGAGCCCGTACGCGGCGTTGGCGCGGCTGGGAACGGCGGCGTGCGGGCTGCCGCCGCTGAAGGGGAATCAGGTGGAGATTCTGGGAACGGGCGCCCCGGTGCTTCGGAGGATCATCGAGGACATCGACAACGCGAAGGACCACTGCCACCTGCTGTACTACATCTGGCAACCGACGGGGACTGGGCAGCAGGTGGCGGATGCGCTGATCCGGGCGGCGCAGCGCGGGGTGGCGTGCCGGGTGCTGGTGGACGCGGTCGGGGCGCAGGGGTTTGTGAGGAGCCCGGAGTGCGCACGGATGCGGGCGGGGGGCGTGAGGCTGGAGGAGGCGCTGCCGGTGAACCCGCTGCGCATGCTGTTGGCGCGGGTGGACCTGCGGAATCACCGCAAGATCGCGGTGATCGACTCGGAGGTGGCGTACTGCGGCAGCCAGAACATGACCGACGAGACATTCCGGTGGCGGCGGCGGCACCGCAAGACCGGGCCGTGGATCGACGCGACGGTGCGGATCAAGGGGCCGGCGGTGCAGGCCCTGCAGAGCGTGTTCCTGCGGGACTGGCTGGTGGATAGCGAGGAGGAACTGGCGGACGAGAAGCGGTACTTCGCGAACAGCAACGCGCCGCTGGCGGACGGGTGCCCGGTGCACGTGCTGCCGTCGGGGCCGGGCCCGCAGGCGGAGGCGATGCACCAGGTGATGCTGGGGATGCTGTTCGCGGCGAAGCGTGAGATCATCCTGACGACGCCGTACTTCATTCCCGACGAGGCGACCAAGTCGGCGTTGACGAACGCGGCATTGCGGGGGGTGGAGGTGACGCTGGTGCTTCCGGACGTGCTGGACGCGCGGCTGGTGGCGGCGGCGGCGCGGTCGCACTACGAGGACC
The DNA here is from genome assembly GCA_905339235.1 of Phycisphaerales bacterium. Classification (GTDB taxonomy): domain Bacteria; phylum Planctomycetota; class Phycisphaerae; order Phycisphaerales; family UBA1924; genus RI-211. The sequence goes on along the minus strand of CAJPFG010000034.1, from coordinate 43,967 downwards.
TGCTGGATGCGGGGGTGAAGATCGTGCACCACATGGAGGGGCTGCTGCACGCGAAGACGATCACGATCGACGGGCACGTGGGGATGGTGACGACGGCGAACTTCGACGTGCGGAGTTTTTGGCTGAACTTCGAGTCGTCGGTGATGGTGTACGACGAGGCGTTCGTGAAGCAGTTGCGGTTCATGCAGCGGCACTACATGAACGAGGGGGAGGCGGTGACGCTCGGGGAATGGAAGCGGCGGCCGCTGTATCGGCGGTTCGCGGATAACTGCGCGAAACTGCTGAGCCCGCTGCTGTAGGGGCGTGGAACGGGTGGAGGGGCCCTTCCGCGGCCGGAGTTCGCACCGGCGGAAAATCGCCTGCGCGGGGCCGTGGCGCGGGCATTGTGCAAAGGGCGATCCCGTGATAGGCTATCGCACCATTCACAAGGGGCTTTTCGCATGCCGTCGATCCTGGTAGTTTCCGGTCCGAGCGAGGGTTTGTATTTTCCGCTGGGGAAGCGCACGACGGTGATCGGGCGCGATGAGGGCTGCCCGGTGCAGATTCTCGACGACCGGGTTTCGCGCAAGCACATCCAGATCCGGTACGACGACGGACCCGGCAAGTACGTGGTGCTGGACATGAAGTCGGCCAACGGGCTGTACATCAACGGCCGCAAGATCGAGAACGAGTGCGACCTGATGGACAACGACGAACTGCAGATCGGAAACACGAAGATCATGTACATGACCAGCGAGTTCCCCGACAAACTCAGCGCGATGAACGCGTACAAGCAGCGCGGGCAGAAGATGAGGCCGACGATCGAGCAGCGGTAGTTCGCAGCCTGTTCGAGGGCGTATTGCGGCGCGGATCGAGTTGATTCCCACGCCGGGCGTGATGGGCGTTGCGGTTGCGGCGATTGGGTTGGGCGCGTGGAGACGGCGCCGGGCCTGATTCGCAGCGACGAATGCACGGTAAACGGGCTGTGCTGCTCGGGAGAAGGCGCGCACGTCGATAGGATCTTTCGCTCGCCCATAATGTGAGTCGGGCACGGTGCTCGCACCCCCTTTGGTGGGGATGTTGCGGTGGCGCGGCGAGCCCCATTCGGGTGGTTTTGGTCGGTTGTCCTGCATTCGGTCCAGTCGCGCGAGAGTCACGACGATGTCGCAGGAATGAAGTCACAGCCGACCCGAAGTTCGGCGCGCCCCGTGGTGGTCGCGGGCGCGGTGGTGTGCTGGGGGATCGCGATCCTCGGATTTGTACTCGCGCTGGGTTGGCATGCCGGCCGGCCCGGGCCCGCGGGTTCACCTGCGCCCGGTGGGGGAGCGCCGGGCGGGTTTCTGGTGACGGTGTACGCGCACCCCCACTGCCCGTGCACGCGGGCGACTATCGAGGAACTGGCGAGGATCATCGCGGCGGCGCCTCGCGAAGCGAGGTATGAGGTCGGGTTCTTCCGCCCCGCGGAGGAGCCGGATCGCTGGGCATACGGCACGACGTGGGACAACGCGTCGTCGATCCCGGGAGTTCGGGTGTGGACGGACCCGGACGGGCGTGCCGCGGCGGGTTTGGGCGCGGTCGTTTCGGGCCATGTGGTGGTCCGCGACGCGAACGACCAGGTCGTGTTCTCGGGAGGCATCACGGGATCACGCGGGCATTCGGGCGACAACGCGGGCGCGGAGGCCGTGCTCTCGCGGCTGCTGAGGGGCGAGGGGCTGTCGGCGTATCCGGCGTACGGCTGCACCATTCGGGATGAGGAAGAGGAATGAACCCAACCGAGATAGGTCGAGGGGATGGGGTGGTGCATGCGCGGGCGCGGGAGTTGCTCGCGGAAGATCTGAGGCGGTCGCGATGCTCGACGGACCGGCTCTTCGTGGTGCTGCTGGCGGTGCAGTGGCCGGGCGCGATACTGGCGGCGGTCTTCATCACGCCGCGAGCGTGGACCGGGGCGACCAGCACGATTCACCTTCACGTGTGGTCGGCGATCGTGCTGGGGGGTCTGTTGACGCTGTTTCCGACGGTGCTGGCGATCCTGGCGCCCGGCGCGTCGGTGACTCGGCACTGCATCGGGGCGGCACAGGTGCTGTATTCGTCGTTGCTGATCCATGCGACGGGCGGGCGGATCGAGACCCACTTTCACGTGTTCGGGTCGCTCGCGTTTCTGGCGTTTTACCGGGATTGGCGAGTCCTCGTCACGGCCACGCTGATCGTAGCGGCGGACCATTGGCTGCGCGGGGCGCTTTGGCCGAGGTCGGTGTTCGGGGTTACGTACGCGCAGCCGTGGCGGTGGCTGGAGCACGCGGGGTGGGTTGCGTTCGAGGACACGGTGTTGCTTCTGTCGGTGTTTCGCGGGCTTCGCGAGGCGGGAAGCGTCGCGCACGCGAGGGCGGAGATCGAGGCGAACGCGGCGACGGTCGAGGGGCAGGTTCGCGAGCGGACGGCGGAACTGGAGGTGGCGCGGGCGCAGTCCGAGGCCTCGAACCGGGCGAAGAGCGAGTTCCTGGCGAACATGAGCCATGAGATACGTACGCCGATGACGGCGATCATCGGGTACGCGGACCTGTTGCAGGATCCGGCGCTGTCGGCGGGGGAGAGGGGCGAGCATGTGCTGACGATCCGGCGCAACGGAGAGCACCTGGTCAACGTGATCAACGACATCCTGGATATCTCGAAGATCGAGGCCGGGCGGATGACGCTGGCGGCCGCGCCTTGCCGGGTGTGCCAGATCGTAGCGGAAGTGGCGGCGCTGATGCGGGTCAGGGCGTTGGGGAAAAACGTAACGCTCGAGGTGGAGTACGTGTTCCCGGTGCCGGAGGTGATTCGCACGGACGAGTTGCGTGTCCGGCAAATACTGATGAACCTGGTGGGGAACGCGGTTAAGTTCACGGAGGCGGGAGAGGTGCGAGTCGTGGTGCGGTCGGAAGGGGTGGAGGCTCCGATGCCGTTCGTGTCGATCGAGGTGACCGACTCGGGCATCGGGATGACGGAAGAGGAGGTTGGTCGGCTGTTTCAGCCCTTCACGCAGTTGGATAGTTCGCAGACCCGCCGGTTTGGCGGGACGGGGCTGGGGCTGGCGATCTCGAAGCGGCTTGCGCAAGCGCTGGAGGGGGACATTTCGGTTGTGAGTGATCCGGGAAAGGGGAGCACCTTTTCGCTGCGGCTGCCGACGGGCGATCTCTCGGGCGTCCGGATGATCCGCGGCGCTCGCGAGGCGATCGCGTGCGCCGAAACAGAGAACACGGAGCCGCTGCCCGCGCTGACGGGGAAGGTGCTGCTCGCGGAGGATGGGCCGGACAACCAGAGGCTGATCGCGTTCCACCTGCGAAAGGCGGGCGCGTGCGTGGAGGTCGTGGAGAACGGAAGGGATGCGGTGGAACGAGCGCGGGCGGCGGCGAAGGCGGGCGATCCGTTCGGCGTGGTGCTCATGGACATGCAGATGCCGATCATGGACGGGTACACGGCCACGCGGGAACTTCGGCGGGGCGGGTACGCATACCCGATTATCGCGCTGACCGCGCACGCGATGACGGGAGACCGTGAGAAATGCCTGAAGGCCGGGTGCGACGACTATCACTCCAAGCCGATCGCGCCCGGCGAGTTGATCCGGCTGACGCATCGGCTGATGGCGGCCGGGCGTGGAACCGTCGGCATGCGACGGGCGGCGTGATCGCACTCGGCGAGTCGGGGAATCGCGCAGGCGCGGCTAGCGGTTGGGGGCCAACCGGGGTGAGGCTCGGTGCGAGTCCACTTCCCATTCGATGATTCCGGCGGAGTTGGCGGCGGCGAGTTTCGCGACCACGCGGACGGCGGTGGTTGTGACGGGCTTGAAACGGACGGAGTTGAAGGCGTCGGCGGCCGCGGCGTAGGTGTTGCCTGGGAGGAGTTCGCACTCCTGCCAGACGGCGCCGTCGAGGTATTCGACTCGCCAGGAGGCGGGGAGGGCGCAGCCACCGCCGCGGGAGGAATCGTCGAACCAGTAGACGCGCACGGCGATGATTTCGCGCGTCGAGGTGAAGTCGTAGCGGACCCATTCTTCAGAACCCTTGCGCGGCCACCAGGTGTGGCGCGGGGTGTCGGCGGCGGAGGAGGAGTTGCCGACGAGGCCGTCAGAAAGGGCATCGGTGGAATCGGAGTGCCAGGTGTGCGAAGCGCTGGCCGTGGGGCCGGAGGGGCGGCTGCCGGCGGCGACGGCGTCGGAGGAGGGCATCCAGACCATCATCTCGGCTGGAGTTCCGGGCTTGGAGCGGTTGGCCCAGGAGTAGTACGGCACGGCGGTGAGGTAGATCTCATCGCCGCGGGCGACGGTGACGTAGGGGTTGTCGTCGAAAGGTTGGGCGGAGAGGTGATTGCCCCAGGCGTGGAGGGTGTTGAGGCCGAGTTTGGCGTCCCACTGCGAGGTGAGGCCGCGGGCGGTGTTGACGAAGAGCGAGGAGAGGGTGGCGGGCTGGTCAATGGACTCGAAGCAGTAGATGAGCGGGCCCCGGGCGAAGGCGACGTGGCCGCGGGCGGCGGCGATGCGAGGATCGGCGACGAGCGTGCGCGGGGTGATGAGGAACTCGAGGGTGATCTGGTCGTCGGTCCAGGCGCGGTTAATTTCGAGGTAGCCGGACTTCTGCTCGGGGGCGGGGGTGATGGGTCCGCCGCCGGCGGAGACCTTGACGGACTCGGCCCAGCCGGGCACGCGAAGGCGGAGCGTGAAGCGGGTGGAGTGCTGTGGGCGGACGCGGATGTTGACCTGACCGTCCCAGGGGTAGCGGGTGTCAACTTCGACGCGGACGGGGACCTTGTTGACCTCGGTGCGAATGTTGCAGCCCGCGTAGAGATTGAGGGTGAGGGCGGGATTGGGGGCGTCGTGCGTGGTGGCGACGTACCCGCCCAGGGAGGCGATGAGGCGGAGGATGTTGGGCGGGCAGCAGGCGCAGGAATACCACGGCTGGCGGGCGTGCTGGCCTTTGCTGGACATGGGGTTGACATAGAAGAACGAGCGGCCGTCCTGGGAGATGCCGGAGAGCGCGGCGTTGTAGAGGGAGAGTTCCATGACATCGATGTAGCGGGATTCGTCGTGGAGAAGGTTCATGCGGTGGGCCCACATGATGAGACCGATGCCCGCACAGGTTTCGGCGTAGGCGGTGTCGTTGGGCAGGTCGAAGTCGCGGGTGAAGCCTTCGTTGCTTGAGGAGTTGCCGATGCCGCCGGTGAGGTACATCTTGCGGAGCGTGAGGTTGTCCCAGAGGTTGTCGAGCGTGGCGACCATGGGGTCATCGGGGCGGCGGTCGATCGAAGCGAGATCCGTCGCGGCCGAGTAGAGGTACATAGCCCGCACCGCGTGGCCGGCGACCTTGGTCTGCTCGACCAGCGGCATGTGGTCCTGGGCGTACTCGCCGTAGAGGTCGCGCCGGCCCTGCGTGACATCACCGCGGGCGCGGACGAAGTAGCGGGCGAGGTCGAGGTAGCGTTGCTGGCCGGTGTGGCGGTAGAGGCGGACGAGCGCGAGTTCGATCTCGGGGTGGCCGCAGACGCCCGGGCGCTTCGGCGCGGGGCCGAAGGTGTTGTCGATGAGATCGGCGAGTTTCACCGCGGCGTCGAGGAGCGTGCGCTCGCCGGTGGCCTGGTGATGGGCGATGCCGGCCTCGATGAGGTGGCCGGCGCAGTAGAGTTCGTGCATGTCTTTGAGGTTGGACCATTTGTCGTCGGGCTTCTCGATGATGAAGTAGGAGTCGAGGTAGCCGTCGGGCTGCTGGGCCTTGACGATGGTGTCCACGATCGCGTCCATGCGTTTGCGCAGGTCGCGGTCCTTCGTGGTCGCGTAGACGTAGGCCGCGCCTTCCACGGCCTTGAAGACGTCGGAATCGTTGAAGAAGTAACCCTGGAACCCGCCCTTGGCTCCTTCGCCGGCTTTCTTGAGGTTGGCGATGCGGCCGGTGGATTCGCACTGCGTGAAGTTCTGATCGAGCGTGGCGGCGGCGTTGATCTTCTGACGCGGGGCCCAGAAGTCGTCCGTGAAGGTGACGTTGGTGAAGGGAACGGGCTGCGGCTGCGCGAGGAGAAGCGCGGCGAGGATGGGAAGCATGGCGGCTCCGCGGTGGTGTGTAACCAAGGACGGACGGGCACGGGACGCAGAACGGTACACGCGCAGGAATGACGGAGAGCCCCGAGCCCAATGATCCCCCACGACCCCGGAACAGGGCTGGATAACCCTCGCGAGGTCCTGGTAACGGCGTCCCGAACGATTGCGCGTCCCGCTTCGACGGCTGCGCGTCCCGCCCCAGCGGCTGCGCGTCCCGTCTCAACGACTGGGCATCCCGCCCCAACGGTTGCGCGTCCCGCCCCAACGGCTGGGCGTCCCGTCCCAACGACTGGGCGTCCCATCCCAACGACCGGGCGTGGCAGCGCGGCCTTCGTGCGGCCCCTCCGCGTGGGTTTTCTCGGACTCATCGCCGCGCGCGGACGATGGCCTTTGCCCGGGCCAAGTCCACCGGATTGCTCCAGACTCCGCCGCGCTTGATGGAGGACCCCACGATCAGGGCGTCGGCGTGCTTGAATAGGCCGCGGACCTGGGCGGGTGTAACCCCGGAGCCGACCAGCACCGGCAGGCGCGTCGCGGCCCGTACCTGGGCGAGGTCGTCCTCGCTGGCGGCTTCGCCGGTGAAGGCGCCGGTCACGATGACGCCGTCGGCGCCGAAGAACTCCGCGGCGTGGGCGGACTGCGCGATCGAAAGGTCGGCGGTCAGCGCGTGGCTGGCGTGCTTCTTCTTGATGTCCGCGAAGATTTTGATGTGCATGGCGCCGATGGCTTTGCGGTAGCGCAGGAGTTCGGGGGCGGTGGCGTTGGGCATGAGCCCTTCGTCGGCGACGTGTGCGAAGACGAAGTTCTCGACGCGGATGAACTCGGCGCCCGCGGCGAGGGCGACCGCCAGAGATTCCTTGTGTCCCAGCGAGAGGATCTGCACGCCCAGGGGCAGGTTGGGCGCGGCCTCGCGCACCGCAAGAGCGACCAGGGTCATGAGGGCGACCGTCTCCGGGCCGTGGGGGCCGTTGACGTAGGGGCGGTCGTGCATGTTCTCGATCATCATGGCGTCGAAGCCGGCTTTGGCGAGCACGCGGGCCTCGTCGGCGGCGCGACGGAAGATCTCGTCCACCCGCAGGCGTGAGTGGGGCGTGCCCGGGAGGGCGGCGACGTGGACCATGCCGATGAGCGCGTTGCGGGGGAGCACGTGGGGAGCGTAGCGGAAATCGGAGCGATCCGCCGCGAACATACCGTGGGCCCATGGAATCGACGGTGCGCCTGGTGACGTGGAACATTCTGCACGGCGGGGGCCCGAAGCGGACCCCGGCGATCGGGCTGGCGCTGCACGAGTTGGCCGCGGACCTGGTGGTACTGACGGAGTTTCGCACGGCGCGGGGCGGGCAGATTCGGGCGCAGTTGGCGGACGCGGGGTTGGAGCATCAGGCGGTGGCGCCCGGCCGGGAGGGGGGGAACGGGATGCTGATGGCGTGCCGGGAGCGACTGGAGGCGGTGGACCAGCCCGGTGACATGGGGGGCGTCGGCGGGCGGTGGCTGCGTGCGCGGGTGCCGGCATGGGGGTTGGAGGTGCTGGGTGTGCACGTGCCGGATGATGGGAATCCGGGGCGAAAGGCGGGATTCTGGCGGAGGGTGATCGGCGTCGGAAGGGGGTCGGCGGGCTGTCGGTTGATCGTGCTGGGTGATTTCAACACGGGACGGAGGGGACAGGACGGCGACGAGTTCGGGTGCGAGGCGCTGCTGGGGACGTTTGTGACGCTGGGATTCGTCGATGCGTGGAGGGTGGTGAACCCTCAGGGGCGGGAGAACTCGTGGGAGGGGCCGCAGGGACAGGGGCGGATCGACACGGCGTATCTCTCGCCGCTGCTACGAGATGCGCTCGTGGACGCGCGGTACGAGCATCGCCTGAGGCTGGACCGATTGTCGGATCACAGCCCGCTGATCGTGACGATCCGGACGGCGCGGAACGGAGAGGCGGAGCGTCGCGCGGGGCTGTTTTCAGGGTGAGTTTCGGGCGGGCGGACGAGAGCGCCGGAAGAAAGAGTGGAGCCGGGTTGGTGGAAAAGTCGAAAAACAAGCCGGAAATCGGTGGAATTGCCCGCCGGTGACTTGCATGAAGCCGCGCCGGGTGCTACAAGTGGCTCTCAGTACGGCGGAAAAACACTCTTTTCAGGGAGGATCCCAATGGCGAAGAAGACCGTAGTGAAGGCCGCTCCGAAGCCCGCGAAGATCACCGCGTCGGCGAAACCCCGCAAGAAGTCCGAGTTGTACGGGCTGATCGCGGACCACGTGGGCATCGCGAAGAAGCAGGTCGCGGGCGTGTTCGACACGCTGACCCGCGTGATGACGACGGACCTGGCCAAGCCCGCGGCGGCGAAGCCCCGCGTGTTCGTGGTGCCGGGCCTGATGAAGGTGCAGTCGATCCACAAGCCCGCGCAGCCGGCTCGCGAAGGCAAGAACCCGTTCACGGGTGAGATGCAGATGTTCAAGGCCAAGCCCGCCCGCACGGTGGTCAAGGTCCGCCCCCTCAAGGGCCTGAAGTCCGCGGTGTAAGCGGAGTTCGTGGGAAACGCATACGACGCCGCGCCCTTCCGGGCGCGGCGTTTTTTGCTGCGCCCGCTGCGTAGAGTCAGCGATGCAGGTAGTCCGACGAGTCGGGACGAGTCCGGTCGCGCTGGAAACCACGCTGCTGGTGCATGGCGTGCCGCGGGCGCAGGCCCGGGGGCTCGCGGCCGAACTGGACGCGGTGGTTCGGCGGGAGGGCGGCTCGCCGGTCTTCGTGGGCGTGTTCGCGGGACGGCCGACGGTAGGATTGGATGGGCCGGAGTTGGGCGAAATACTCGACGCCGAGAGCGTTCCCAAGGCCAACGCCTCGAACCTCGGGGTGTTCATTTACCGCCGGCAGCACGCCGCGACGACGGTGAGCGCAACGATGGAGTTGAGCGCCGCGGCGGGAGTGCGGGTGTTCGCGACGGGAGGGTTGGGCGGGCTGCACCACGATCTGGCGGAGCGCCCGGACATCAGCGCGGACCTGGGGGCGTTCACACGTTTCCCGGTGGCGGTGGTGACGAGCGGTGTAAAGAGCGTTCTGGATGTCGAGGGGACGCGGGAACTGCTCGAGACGCTCGGGGTGTGCGTGGTGGGGTTCGGCACCGACCGGTTCCCGGCGTTTTATCGGCGCGAGAGCGGAGCGGGGGTGGATGCGAGGTTTGATGATGTCGCGGAGTTGGCGCGGTTTGTGAGGACGGAACTGCCGCGGACCGGGCGGGGGATTGTCATCGCCAACCCTGTGCCGTCGGCGTTTGAGATTGACCTCGGCGACTGGGATCGGTGGCTGGCGGAGGCACAGGGCGAGGCGGGAACCGGGCGTGAAGTCACGCCGCGGGTGCTGGGGAAGTTGCACGAGGTATCGGGGGGCGCGACGCTGCGGGCGAACGTGGAACTGGTGAAGGCGAACGCGGCGCTGGCGGGAAAGTTGGCGCGGGCAATGGGCGAGTAGGGGTGAAGAGAACCGGAAGGCATCAAGCCACAAGGCACCGGTGTCAGCCGCCCTCGAACCAGGATTCGACGCATTCGGGGGTGCGGCAGTCGCCAGCCCGGAGGGGCTGAGCGGGGGCCCACCGGACCGGGGTAAGGGGGAGTGGAAGATCGAAGAACGCGAGGCTGTCCCCGCGAGGCGGGCCGTCCCAGGGAGAGAGCGGGCGCGCCGGGCCCTGGTTGAGAGCGATCACGAGGGAGGCCACGAGAGTCAGTGCCAGGGTCGCGGCGGTGAGGATGGGCGGGGCGAGGCGCTGGACGCGTCGATGACGCACGCGCGCGGCGAGCGTGGTGGGCATGGGAAGTGGCTTGCGGGCGGCTTCGCTCCAGGCGGAGAGTTGGGATTGGAGGGGGTCACGCATGGCGCACCTCGGGGATTGGCCGCGGCTGGGTTCGCGGCTGGGATTCGTGAGACGAGATCGAGGCATCGAGCAGTTCGACGGCGAGGGCATAGCGGGAGGCCGCGGTCGAGCGGGGGATGCCGACGGCGACGGCGAGTTGGTCGAAGGAAAGTTCGGCGACGTGGCGCAGGATGATGATCTCGCGAAGGCGGCGTGGCAAGGCTTGCAGGGCGCGCTCGAGGTCGGTGTGTTGGGAGGCGGCTTGAGGGCGATCCGGATGGGGAGAGCGGGCGCGACGGTTGTGCTCGCGTCGGCCGGCGCGGAGGTGCTGGAGCGCGGCGTTGCGCGCGGATGCGAGCAACCAGGCACGAGGGTCGTTCACGGCCGCGAGCGTGGACTCACTGGCTTCGAGAATGCGGCAGAAGACCTGCTGAACGATGTCGTCGGCGGCGTCGGAGGCGGCGCGGCGGCCGAGGATGGCGGAGGCATAGGCGAGCACCGGCGCCGCGTGCCGAGCCCAGAGGGCCTCGGCCGCGGCGGGGTGTCCGCGATTGGCCTGAAGGAGAAGTTCGCGGTCGTCGGCTGGCATGACGGATTACTTCACTTCGCTGAGGATCTGGCGCGAGGAGGCGAGTTCATTGCGGCACTTGCGGTCGGCGGCGACGATTTTTGTTACGGCCGGGGCCATGACGTGCGCGAGGGGGCCGAACTTGCCGTCGGCGACGTCTTTGGCAAGGGCGTTGAGGCGGTCTTCGGCGTCGGGAAGGTCAAAGACTTCGAGGCACATGCGGTAGTACTGCCGGATCTGGACGGTGGTTGCGTGCAAGGCTTCCTCGTTCAGGATGCGGATGCCTTCGACGGGAGTGTCGGAGTCCAGTTGGGCATCGTTGACGAGCGAGTCGGCCAACCGGGCTCCGGCGTCCGGGCCGGTGAAGTTCTTCTCAATCCACGCGGTCATGACGGAGCCCTCCGTTTCGAGGGAGCGCCGCATGCCGAAGGGGTCGGCGGTGGAATAGGCGTCGAGTTCGGCGACGAGGGCCGCGGCCTGGGCCGGGGAGAACTTACCGGCGTCGGCGATGGTCTTGACCTGGGCGTGGGCCAGGCCGCCGACGGCGGGGCTGACCAGTGAGGAGATGAGGATGCCCTCGCGGGAGAGTTGGCGGCTCATGCGGTAGATCGCGGCGATACGCTCGGCGGCATCGTCCATCCGGCCTTCGGCGGTGGCGAGCGCGGAGTCGGCCGCGAGGAGGCGGGCGGAGGCGCGGAACTTCGAGAGGTGCGGCAGGAGGGCCATGAAACCCTCGGAGTAGACGATCCCGAAGTCGCATTCGGGGAGGCCTGAGGCGTGGAGCAACTGCCGGATGACCTGCGTGGTTTCGGGCTTTCGGAGCAACTCGGCGAGTTCGCCCTTCGGGTCAACAGCCTTGGCGGAGTCGAACTTGTTCTTGATGTCATCCGCGAGGTTGGTGGGTTCGAGCGACCACGCGCGCCAGTAGACCAGGGCGGCGTTGGTGGGATCGGCGGGGACGACGGCCGGCGGGGGGTTCTCGGTCTGGGCCGCGACGGGTGCGGTCAGTGAGGCGAGGGCGAGGCCGGCGAGGGCGAGCAGGTGCAGAGGCTTGAGAGTCTTCATTGCATCTCCAGTGTGATGATGGTTTCACACGGAGGATGCCGCGGGAAGACGGGAATCCGAAGAAACCGGAGATTTTCCGATCGGGATCAGCCGTGCCGGCAGACTTCCTGGTGGGCTTCGAGGATCGAAGATCGCAGGAAGCGGCTGGAGGACTCGCTCCCGGGACAGCCGATTCGCAGGGCGGGGCCGAGTGGACCGGAGGGAGGAAGAAGTTTGACGAAGACGTTGCGGTCGGTGAGGGCCGCGTGCATGGGGCGGGCGATGGCCCAGCGGGCGAGGATGAAGTTGGCCTGAGAGTCGGGGACCACGGCGCCCAGGGAGCGCAGGAGGATGGTGAGCATCTGACGCTCGCGCCGGACCTGCTCGACGTGTTCGCGGAGTTCGCCGTGGTCGGTTTCGAGCCGGGAGGCGGCCAGGGCGCAGGAGAGGGCGCTGACGGGATAGGCGGCGCCCGCGGATCGCATGGCGCGGATCACATCGCGCGGGCCGAGGGTGTAGCCGACACGGATGCCGGCGAGACCCCAGGCTTTCGAGAGTGTTCGTGTGACCACGACATTGGGGAAGGACAGGGCCACGTCGGTGAGATCGTGGTCGGCATATTCGGCGTAGGCATGGTCGAGCACGACGAGGGCTTGCGGGCAGACGGCCGCGACGGCGCGCAGGTCTTCCTCCCGGGCGGCGAGGCCGGTGGGGTTGTTGGGCGAGACCACGGCGACCATGGTGGTTTGGGAAGTAACGTGGTTGTAGACATCGGCGGTCGGGAACTCGCCGTTAACCCAGGGGATCTGGACGAGTTCTGCGCCGGTCAAGCGGACGTAGCGCACGAGCATCTCGAACGTCGGCGAGGAGAGGATGGCCTCTCGCCCGGGCTCGAGGTAGGCGCGACACAGGCGGTCGAGCGCCTCATCGGCGCCGGCGGTCACGAAGACCTGCGAGGCGTCGATGCCGTGGCGCGCGGCGATGAGGTCGGTGAGCGCGGATGCGTCGGGGTAGCGACGCACCGCTTCCGCGGCGACGCGTTGGAGCGTGCGGAGAACCGCCGCCGGAGGCTCGGGGCCCTCGTTCTCGTCGAGGATCAGCCCCTGTCGCCCGGGAGCGCGTCCGGAGGAGTAGGGCGTCATGAATGCGATCGCGGCCCTTGGGGAGGGACCGATGGGGGTTTCTTCGAGTTCAAAGTCCGCTTCGTGGAGCATGCAACACCTCGTCGAACGGATAGCCCACGGATCGACTAAAGGATATGCATATCTTTAATCAAAGTCACTCGGTCGGTTCAGGCCTTGACGACACGGGCGCTGGGCGATCGAACGCGGGACATAGCGTTGCGCGTATCGACGACGAGGGGTGCGTGGCGGCCGATGGCGGCGTAGTCCACGGCCGCGTGATCGGTGATGATGAGGACGGCGTCGGAGGCCTTCAACTCGGCGGCGGTGAGGCGGACGCTGTGGAGGCCGAAGCGGTACTTGCGCATGGATGGAAAAACCGGGACGTGGGGGTCGTGGTAGGAAACCTGAGCGCCGCGCTCGGAGAGCAGGCGGATGACTTCGGCGGCCGGGGTCTCGCGAACGTCATCGACGTCGGGCTTGTAGGCGATGCCCACGACGAGGATGCGGGAACCCTTGACTGACTTGCTCTCCTGGTTAAGGGCCGCGGAGAGGCGTTCCACGACATATTCAGGCATGCGACGGTTGACGAGTCCGGCGAGTTCGATGAAGCGGGTGACGTGCCCGTACTCGCGGGCCTTGTAGGTGAGGTAGTAGGGATCGATGGGGATGCAGTGGCCGCCCAGCCCGGGGCCGGGGTAGAAGGGCTGGAAGCCGAAGGGTTTGGTCGCCGCGGCGGCGATGACTTCCCAGATGTCAATACCCATGTCGGCGAGGACGGGCTTGAGTTCGTTGACGAGGGCGATGTTGACGGCGCGGTAGATGTTCTCGAGGAGTTTGGCGCTCTCGGCGACCTCGGCGGAGGAGACGGCCATGACGCGCTCGACGGCGGCGGAGTAGAGGGCGTGGCCGAGCCGTCCGCTGGCGGGGTCGAGCCCGCCGACGAGGCGCGGGATGGTGCGCGTTTCCACACCCTTGCGGCCGGGGTCTTCTCGCTCGGGGCTGAAGCAGAGGAAGAAGTCGCGTCCGGCGACGAGCCCACCGCGTTCGAGGATGGGCTTGCAGATCTCGCGGGTGGTGCCGGGATAGGTGGTGGACTCGAGAGAGACGAGCATGCCCGGGTGCAGGACCCGGGCGACCATCTCGGTGGAGTTGACGACGTAGGAGAGATCGGGCTCGTCATGCTTGCCCAGGGGCGTGGGGACGCAGATGGCGATGGCGTCGCACTTGGCGAGGCCCTTCACTTTGTTCGTGGGGGTGAATCGCTTGGAGCGGGCGAGGTCGCGGAACATCTCGCGGCCGAGGTGCTCGAGGTAGGGCTTGCCGGCCTTGAGCAGCCGGATCTTCTCCGCGTCGATGTCGAAGCCGACCGTCGTGAAGCCGGCGTTGTGCATCGCGTGGATCAGGGGCAATCCGACGTAGCCCAGGCCCACCACCCCCACCGTCGCTTTGCGCTTGACGATGCGGTCGTGGAGGATCATCTCGTGCGTGCTGGTTTCGGGGGTGTGGTTGTTGGCCATGGTTGTGAATCGCGGAGGCGGGGTATTCCCACGAGGATGGAAGGTGCAACTATACCGGAACGCCGCATGAGCACATCTGAATCTCCAACGCCCTCGTCCGCGATCGTGCTGGAAGGGCAGCTTTTGCTGCCGGTTACCGGGCGTGGGCTGGAGGTTGCCCTTGGGCGGGTGGTCATGCGCGGCGGGGTGATCGAGGCCGTGCATGTCGGCGAAAGCGGGCCGCGGGCGGACCTGGGGTCTCCCGAGCACTTCATTTGCCCGGGCTTCGTGGATGCGCACGTGCACCTGCCGCAGTTCGATTCCATCGGTGTGGACGGGATGGAGTTGCTGGAATGGCTGCACCAGGCCATCTTCCCGGCGGAAGCGAAATGGGAGGACGAGCGCTACGCGTCGGAGATGAGCGGGCGCGTCGCGAGGCAACTGCTTTCGTTCGGGACGACGGCGGTGGCGGCATACGCGACGGTGCATCCGGCCTCGGCGCAGGCGGCCATCGATGTGCTCGCGGAGCACGGGATCGCGGGGCACGTGGGGCAGGTGCTGATGGACCGGGAAGCGCCGGCGGAGTTGCTGCTGCCCGCGCGGGAGGCGCTGAGCGCGGCGGGGAGGATGCGGGGGCGGGGGCGGATTCAGCCGGCGGTGACGCCGCGTTTCGCGGTGACGTGCTCCCGGGAGATGCTGGAGGGCGCGGGGAGGTTGGCGCGGGAGACGGGGTGGGTGGTGCAGACGCATCTGAGCGAGACGCGAGCGGAGTGCGCACTGGTGAAGCGCCTGCACGGTGGCGAGAACTACGCGGAGGTGTACGAGCGGGCGGGGCTGCTCGGGCACCGGACGCTGCTGGGGCACGGGATCCACCTGGCGGATGAGGAACTGGGGTTGCTGGCGATGCGCGGGGCGTGGATCGCGCACTGCCCGACGGCGAACCGGTTCCTGAGAGCGGGGACGTTTGATCGGGCGCGGGCGATGAGCGCGGGGGTGAAGATCGCGCTGGGGAGCGATGTGGCGGGCGGTCCGGACCGGTCGATGGTGCGGGTGGCGCGGGGGATGATCGAGGCGGCGAAGGAACGGGGCACGCGGCCGCCGACGAGCGCGGAGGCGTGGTGGCAGATCACCGGCGGGAACGCGTGGGCGCTGGGATTGGTGGATACCGGGCGGCTGGAGGCGGGGTGCGCTGGCGATGTCGTGGTTGCGAGGCCGGATTCCCGATGGCGGGAGGCTGCGGACCCGCTGGGGGCATTGATGTATGCGTGGGATGATCGGTGGGTTGAGGGGGTGTGGTGCGGGGGAACCCGCAGGTACGGATAGCGCCGCGGGACGCGGAGCGCGACTTTCGGTATGCTGTTCGATGCCAGCACAAGGATCTACAACGCATGAGCCAGTTCCAATCTGTGAGTCCCGCCTCGCCGCAGGATCGAACGTTCCTGGGCCATCCCATGGGGCTCTTTCTTCTGTTTTTCGTAGAGATGTGGGAGCGGTTTTCCTACTACGGAATGCGGGGGATTCTGGTCCTCTACCTCACGTCGCCGACTTCGGGTATGCGGCTGCCGCCTCCGGGAAAGGAGGCGGGTTTCAATCCCGGTCCGGGTTGGGGCGACTCCGACGCGAACAACGCCTACGGGTGGTATACCGGGTTGGCGTACATGACCCCGATACTCGGGGGAATGATCGCGGACAAGTTCATCGGCACACACCGCTCGATGATCGTGGGTGGATTGCTGATTGCACTGGGCCACATCGTGCTGGGCGTGTCGGGGCTGGATGCGTTCGCCGGCGGCACCTTCGCCATGGCGATTTTCGTGCTCGGATTGGCGCTCATCGTCATCGGCACCGGCCATTTCAAGCCGTCCGTGTCGGTGATGGTTGGTCAGTTGTACAAGCAGGGTGATCCGCGGCGGGAAGGCGCGTTCGGCATCTTCTACATGGGGATCAATCTCGGCGCGGCGCTTCAAACGTACATCGTGGGCACGCTTGGAGAGAGAGTCGGTTGGCACTGGGGATTTGGAGCCGCGGCGGTCGGCATGCTGTTGGGGCTTGGTGCGTACGTTCTGATTCGGCCCTTGCTCCTGCAGGGAATCGGTCTGCCCAAAGACGAAAAGAAGGCAAATGTCTCCTACGTGCTAGTTCCGGCGGGGCTCACGGTCGCCGCGCTAGTCGCGGTGGCTTTCCATTTTGGATGGCTGAAGCGGATTGACGCGTTCGTCAGCAACTTGTGGGTGACCGCGCTGCTGGGCAGCCTGGCGGCGGCGTGGGCGATTGTGTTCACCATTCGCCAACGGCCCGAGGACCGGGGTCCGGTCGCGTCGATTTTCCTGTTCATGCTGTTTAACGCGGTGTTCTGGCTGTCGTTCGAGCAGGCGGGCTCGAGTCTCAACATCTTTACCGATCGAGAGACCGATCGAACGATGGTGATTCCCCAGTGGATTCTGAAGTTTTCGAACGAACCGTCGATGGTGACGGGAGCGGTGATCACCCTCATCGGGCTGGCGTGCGCAGGGTTTTCGCTGGTGAAGGTGGTTTCGAAGGATCGAAAGGGACTCCATGGGCGTGCCGGAGCATGGATTTTGCCGGCGGTAATCGGGATCGGGATCAGCGCGATTGGCGTTCTCAAGTCCCTGGGCATGCTCGGATGGGTGGCGGACTTCGCGCTTATCCCCACGACATGGTTCCAGTCGGTGAACCCATGGTTGATCATCGTTTTCGCGCCCATCACGGGTGCGCTGTGGACCTGGCTTTCGATGAAGCACAAGAACCCCTCCCAGCCATACAAGATCGGCATGGGGGTTCTCCTGGTCGGCCTGGGCTATTTGTTCATGGTGTTCGCAGCGCTCTCGGTGAAGGATGGCGCGAAGGCGCACATGATTTTCATCGTCGGGACGTACTTCGTGCACACGATGGGCGAGATCATCCTGTCTCCTACCGGCCTCTCGTACGTGACGAAGGCGGCCCCCAAGGAGTCGATGTCGCTACTCATGGGCGTTTGGTTCATTTCTTCGTTCATCGCCAACCTCGGGGCCGGCAAGGTGGCGGCGCTCGTCGAGCCGATCTTGAAGGGTGAGAAGCACCTGCCCTGGCATCTCGCCGGCGGCAAGCCCGAAGACCCGAACACGTACGCCGACTTTTTCCTGCTGTTCGTGATCACCTCCTGTACGGTCGGAGTTCTCGTGCTCGCCTTTGGCCCACTCCTGAAGAAGTTGACGGGAGGTCGGGATACCTGATTATCCGACGGACGCGCCTGCACCTGAGGCCACACGAAACACCCGAAACTCGATGGGGAATCGCGGTTGCATTTCCGTGGTGAGCCTTCGGGCAAGTTTCTCCTCGGCTCCGGGCTCGGCCAGCACGATCGCGCTCCCGCCGAACCCGCCTCCGGTCATCCGGGCGCCAAAGACTCCGGGCTGAGCCGCCGCCGCGTCAACTACAGCGTCCAACTCGTCGCACGAAACTCGCAGAATCGCTCGAAGCGACTCGTGAGATGCAAGAAGCAGCCGACCGAGTTGTGCGAGGTCGTGGGCTTCCAGGGCGGCGACGGCGTCGAGCACCCGGCGGTTCTCGATCACGGCATGCTCCGCGGCGCGGCATTCGGCGTCGTTCAGGCCGACCTCGCCTGCGAACCCGCGGGCGCCGGGCGCGGCTTCGCAGAGATATTCGACACCCAACTTCCGCGCGGCCGATTCGCTCGCGTCCCGGAGCTTTGCGTACACGCCCTCGGCCAGAGCGTGCTTGACGCCAGTGTCGAAGACGACGATTACCGCGTGCTGTGGCGACGGCATCGGGACATAGCGGTGAGCCGCGGGAGCGCGGCAGTCGAGCAGCAGCGCGTGACCGGTGCGAGCGAAGCAGGCCGTTGCCTGATCCATCAACCCGCACGGCACCCCCGCAAACTCATGCTCCGCCCGCTGGCAGAGTCGCGCCTTGGCGAGCGGATCGAGCGTGGCCCCGCACATGGCTTCGAGCGCCGTTGCGACCGCGACTTCGACCGCCGCGGAGCTAGACAGGCCGGCGCCGATGGGCACGTCGGTGGCGATGGCAAGGTCAAGGCGCGGCGGTTGGCCTAGCGTCTCTCCCACGTAATGCAGCACGCCGCCGACATAGGACTGCCAGGAACCCCGGCGGATTTCGCCTCGATTCAGGGCTTCGATGAGATTTTCGGGCGCGTCCCAGCCTTCATGCAGGTCAACCGCCAACACGCGAGAGACCGGCCCCGCGGCGGGCCCCACCGCCGCGGCGCACACGCGGTCGATCGCGAAGGGGAGCACGTGGCCCCCGCTGTAGTCGATGTGCTCGCCGATCAGGTTGACCCGCCCGGGCGCGGTCGCCACGAGTGTCGGCTCGCTGCCGAACGCCGATCGAAACGCCGCGGCGGCACGCTGTTTCGCGTCTGGAGTGTTCGCGGCGTGGATCATGGCTTGGGGGTCGGCGCGGCGATCCACGCGTAGAGCGAAAAGAGAAACCACGCGCCGAACGACAGCAGCATATGACACGCCGCGACCACGAACAGTCTCTGTCGCGGCCAGCGGAACAGAGCGTGCATCGCGATGAGATACGCACCCGCCGCGGCTGGGACGAGCAAGAACCTGCTCGCGACGGGGTAACTTGAAACCTGGATGCCGTTCACCAGTTGGAACACGCCCACCGCGAGGAGCACGCGAGCGAGCGTCAGGCTCCAGTGACCCAGCGAGCACCCCTGCAAATGCGCGCCCGCCGCGATGGCCCCAATCCCGGCGACGGTGTGGAC
The DNA here is from genome assembly GCA_905339235.1 of Phycisphaerales bacterium. Lineage (GTDB taxonomy): Bacteria > Planctomycetota > Phycisphaerae > Phycisphaerales > UBA1924 > RI-211. Next base: position 25,106 of record CAJPFG010000034.1, on the reverse strand, counting down.
GATCGTGAAGAACAGGTTGTTGAACCCAACGGCGAGATGGTCCTTGGGCGAGGTCGCCGCGGCGATGATGAGCGCAAGGATCGCGATAAGCCCGCCGATGCCGCCCACGACTTCCGGCTCGCCCCGTCCCGGCGAGACAAACTCCTCGCGCGGGGCTTGCGGCTCATCATCCGGAGGGGGTCGTTCGATTTTCGGCTCGCCCTTGAGCGCCTTTTCGACTTCCGGGTCACGCTCGAAGTCCGCGTCCTCGTCGAAGCCCTCCAGAAGCCCTTCCTTGCCGATTTTGGGCTTCGGCGGTTCGGGCGGTGGCGGCGGCGCTGCCAACTCGTACGGGTCGGGGGTCTTGGACGGCTCGCGTTTGTTGGGCTCGTCGATCATGACGGGGTGGGCACGCTCGAGGTCCGTCTCCGCGCGGCCAAAGGATAGTGAGGCATCCGCAGGCCGGTTTACCGTGCTCGCCGGCCCCGAGCCCCTTTGCCTCCCACCATGCCGCTTCGCAGGAAATACTCCATGAGTTCCCATCCTGGCGAGACTTGCAGGTCGCTGGCTTCCGCAGCGGCCTCGCTGAATCCGCGGGCGACCAGCGAGCGGATCCAAGCGCCCGTCATCAGAAACGGCGACATCGCTTGGGCGGGCGCCGGCGCGCTTCCGCGCCCGGCCGCGAGCAGGAGCCGCCAGCCCACCGCGCCCGGGTCTTTGTCGGAGTTGCCGAACTGCTCCATGGCCGCGGCAAGGGGTCCCACGACTCGCGAGTCGATCTGCTGAAGTGACGCGACCTTGTCCAGCGGATCGGCGGGGCCGGTCGCCGCGTGGAGGTGCACGCAGACGAGATCGACGCCCCGGATGGCGCGGGCCGCGCGAGCCGTGATCCGTGTCAGGTCCTCTGCGTCAAGGAGATCGACCTCCCATCCGGCCGCGCGGGCTACGGCGGCCGCCTCTTCGGAGGCACAGAACATGGCGCCGCGCAGGCCGAATCGCTCGCGGAACGGCGGAAGCGAAAGCACCCGTCCCGGCCCCCAGAGCCACGGGATGAGGGCCGGGCCCAGCCCCTGCTCGCGTCGCGTCACATTGATTTCGTGTGAGCGTAGAAGCGAGGTGCCCTGGCGAACACACGCCTCGAGCGCATCCGCCAGCGGGGCGCGGCCGTGAGGGGTGAGCGTGCTCCAATCTCGCCACATCACGCACTCGGGGGGAGTGGTGTTGACTTTCGACCAGTCCGCGGTGGCGGTGTCGATCAACACCGCGCGGCCGGGCCGAACTCCCCCGATGGCCCACCCCTTGCACGGTCCACCGACGTGACAGTTCCACAGGTCCAGAAGGTCCTTCACGAGCACGCTGGTTTCGCCCGGGCCGATGACGCCCGAATCACGCGCCAGCCCTTCCTCGTCGCCGCCGGGCTCTCCTTCTCCGAGCAGGTCGAGGCACAGCGCCGTCTCGGAGCCGCCGAGTTGAACGCCCCACGCGGCGGCGCGAACCCCGGCCGGGCCCGGATCGTGGCAAACCGGGTCATAGCCCAGGAGCGAGAGCAGCGACACATCGGCGGTGGATGCAAAGGGCTCGGGCGAGAGCAACACGGCCCCGACTCGGCCGGCTCGTGCGAGTGCGGCCGTGTTCGGCAGGGACGCGGTCTCGAGGGGCGTTCGGTCCTCCAGCGATTCTTGCGGCAGGTCGGCGGCTCCTTCGATGAACACCACGGCATATTTCACGCGAGGAGGATACGGGAACAGGCTACGCTCTGCGATTCCTGAGGAGAACGATCATGCGCTTTGACCCCGACGCCGCGGCGCAGCCGGGCACCGGAATCTTCGGGCTTCCCTTCACGCGCGACGAAGCGAAGGTGGTGCTCTTGCCCGTGCCGTTCGACGCGACGACCTCGTACCGGCCGGGCACCGCGGACGGGCCCGGGGCGATTCTGGAAGCGTCGATGCAGGTGGATCTCTTCGACCGTCGCTTCGGCCGCACGTACGAAAAGGGGATCTTTCTCGAACGGGAGTCAAAGAAGGTTCGCGCGCTCGGACGGGAAGCCAGACGCTTGGCGAAGGGCGTCATCGAAGCCGGTGGGGTCACAGAGGGCGAAAAGCCGCCCAAGAAACTGGCGAAGGCTCTCGCCGATGTCAACGCCGCGTGCGTGAAGGCGAACGATTATGTGTACGCGCAGGTTTCGGACATGCTGGAGGAGGGCAAAGTCCCGGGCCTGATCGGCGGGGAGCATTCGGTGCCTTTCGGGGCGATCGAGGCCGTGGCGGATCATCACGAGGAGATCGGGATCCTGCATCTGGACGCACACCTCGACATGCGCAAAGCCTTCGAGGGCTTCACGTGGTCGCACGCGTCGATCATGCACAACGTGCTGACGCGGATCGAGGGGGTGAGGAAGCTCGTTTCGTTCGGGATCCGGGATTTCGGAGAGCGAGAGATGCAGTTCGCGGACGAGCAGGGTGCTCGGGTGAAGGTGTTCTACGACGATGCGGTCAGTGAGCAGTTGGCGGGCGGGGCGAAGTTCAGAGATTTGGCCGCGCAGGCGGTGGAGGAACTTCCCAGCCACGTGTACGTGTCGTTCGACATCGACGCGCTGGACCCGAGTTTGTGCCCGCATACCGGCACGCCGGTCCCGGGGGGGTTGAGTTTCAATCAGGCGGTGCTGATCCTCGACACGCTGAGGAAGTCGGGCAGGACGGTGGTGGGATTCGATCTGGTCGAGGTGGCTCCGGGATCGAAGAACGAGCCGGAGTGGGACGCGAACGTCGGGGCGCGGGTGCTGTACAAGTTGTGCGGACTGGCGTGATTTCTTGCTAGGGCGTCCCGCCCGCGATCTGAATGCCGCGCACCATGAGGTGGTCGGCGACGGCGTGCGTGAGGGCCCAGATGTAGCGGGACCCGAAGAAGAAGAGCGCGGCGAACGCCAGCATTACGGCGTTGCCGTTGCGGTAGTAGATCTCGTTCACCCGTGGAAAAAAATCCGCAAGAATTCTTGACCCGTCCAGCGGCGGAACGGGGAGCAGGTTGAAGAAGAATCCCATGAGGTTGATGGTCAGGCCGACGCGGAGCACGAGATAGACTTTTTGATGCAGGTCATCGTTCACGTTCTGCATCCGCGTCACCCAGAGAACGACAAGCACCAGGCACAGCATCGCAAGGATGAGATTGACGGCGGGGCCGGCGAAGGCGACCTTGGCGTCGTCGTATCTGCCGCGGAAGTTGGCGGGTTGAACGGGCATCAGACCCCAGGTGAACCCGAAGAGCGCGAACATGACCCAGGCGGTAGGCCAGGGGATGTGGACGAGGGGGTTCCAGGTCATGTGGCCGGAACGCAGGGGCACGTCGTCGCCGCAGAGCATGGCGACGTAGCCGTGGCCGAGTTCGTGGAGGGTGATGGAGACGATGACCCAGGCCACCCACGCGATGAGCCACGTATGGCTCTGGGCCCAAATGTCAGAAACCCACCAGTGCGGCATCGATGCAGGGTACCAAGAGCGGGCGGAGTTCGCACGTGGACCGGCGAAATGAAAACGCCCCGAGAAGGACTCGGGGCGCCGGTGAGTTGAAGGGGCGGGAGATCAGGCAGCCTTCGCGGGGGTGGCCTTGCTGACCTTCACGGCGGCGGCACAGATCTTGTCGAAGAGTTTGGGGTCTTCGATGGCGATGTTGCTGAGCATCTTGCGGTTGAGAATGATGCCGGCCTGCTTGAGGCCATTGATGACGAGGCTGTAGCGGGTGCCGCGCATGTGGCAGGCGGCGGTGATGCGGGTGACCCACAGGCGGCGATAGTCGCGCTTGACGCGCCGGCGGTCGCGGAAGCGGTAGACGCCCGCCCGCACGAGGGCGTGGGCCGCCTGGTAGTGATGCTTGCTCTTGACGCCGAAATATCCGCGGGCCTTGCGGAGCGTGCGCTTGCGGGACTGGGCTCTGGCTGCGCCCTTGCGAACACGAGGCATGGTCCAACTCCTTCTTCAAGCCCGAACGGGGCCGGGTGAAAAACCCGTCTTTGCCCGGCGGGCATTGGTGACGACCGCGCGGGCGGTCTACTTCTTGGCGGCGGCCGCCTTGGCCGCTTCACGGGTCGCACGGCGCTGGGCCGGCGAGGGGGAACGACGGATCGAGGCCTTGGGCTGGGTCCGGCCGCGGAGGCGGCGGAACATCAGTTTCTCGAGGCGCTTGGTGTCGGAGGAGGCCATGTAGGGGTCCTTGCGCATCTGGCGGAGGCGTTTGCCGCCCTTTCCGGAGCGCAAGTGCTTGTGGCCGGCCATTCTGTGGCGGACCTTGCCGGTCTTGGAGAAACGGATCCGCTTGAGCAGACCCTTGTGGCTTTTGTTTTTGGACATCCCGGACACTCCAGAAAGCAACCGCCCGAAGAGGTTCGGGCGGGGTCAGGATGTTAGGCGAGCAGGGTGGTGGAATCCATCCGGGGAGGGCTCATGGGCCCAGGAACGAGTCGCGATCTGACTCGGGGACGGTCTGGAAAAACTTGACGGAACGGACTTCCATCCCCATGGGACGCAGGCGGTCGTTGGCGTCGTCCACGATTTTCTGCTGGAGGTCGGTCAGCCAGATGTTGTCGCCGTTGACTTCGGGGGAGGTGATCCAGCCGCCCGAGCCGTCGGTGAGGAGCACCCACTGGCCCTTGCCGTCATGGTTGGCCGAGTTCTGCATGGGAACCCACCGGGTCTGCGAGAGTGCGCCCCGCACGGCTGGCGAGCCGTCGGCGAGGATGACGGATTGCGATCCACTTCGCCACGAGGGGCGCTGGGCTCCGAACATATTCTGGTAGGAGTAGGACACCTCGGAGATACAGCCCCAGTCGTCGGAATCGGGGCGGCACGGGCCGCACGCCGCTCCGCCATTTCCGGGGCAGGCGAGCGTTTTGAGAGAGGCGTAGTTCAACTTGGGGAGCCGGAAGAGATTGGCTGAGTTTGATCGCCCGGGACCGGAACCGACTTCCAGCCAGTTCGCTCCGCCGAGTCCGGCGGTCGCCATGGGGAGTTGATCGCGGTGATCGTTGGAGTAGAGACCGAAGGCGCTGGCGAGGCTTGCGAAGTTGGCGCCGCAATCGCCGCGCTTCTGGTGCGTGCGGATTGTGGACAGCACCGGCCAGACCACCGAACCGGCGATCATGACGACGGCGGCCATGGAAACCAAGTCCGTGAGGCGAAATCCGCCGAGCGTGGCGCGGAACGATCGTTCCTGAGGCCTCACGCGTGCGGGGATGCGGGCCATCGTGCGTTCGGTGAGATTCGGCGAGACGCGCTGGCCGGTGGGACCGGTGGCCAGGGCTCCGAGTTTTTCCAGGCGCTCGGCCCGGTCGCGCAGCGGTCCGGGAACGCGGTCGGCGCGTTGGCCGACCGTCATGAACGCGTCGAGGGCCTCCTGGTCGTCGGGGCTGAGTTGCGCCTCATCGGCGTGCGACCCGGCTCGGAGAATCCGGGCCATGGTGACATCCACCAGAGCCGCTCCCACGTTTGCGGGAGAGGCCGGTGCGAAGCCGAGAAGGTTGAACAGGGAGAGGACGCGATCGACTCGCCTGGTATCCGCTCCGGTAACACGGCGAGGATCCAAGCCCGCCGCGATCAGGGCGTCGAGCGCGGCCTCATCGGCCCCGGAGAGGCGGGTGGAGAAGTTCGGGTTGTCCGGGTTGGCGTCGGGCATGGGTCAGTGTTCAGTTTCGCGTGAGAGAGCGTCCCATTTCTTGGCAAAGGCCGCGACCGCGGCGTGGAGCCTGGATTTCACCGTCCCTAGGGGGATCTCCAGTTCCTCGTGCATCTGGGCGTAACTGAGTCGTTGGAAGTACGCCAGGAGCAGGATTTCGCGGAGCATCGCGGGGAGTTGGTCGAGTGCCTGTTGAACCAGGCGGCTGGTTTCCTCCGAATCCAACCGGGCGTCGGGGCCCGGGAGGTCGATTTCCATGAGATCTACGAATGCCCCGGCGGGCTCGTCCCCGCCGCCGCCGTCTACCGGAGCGGAAAGTTCCAGCATCCGTCGGCGTCCTTTCCTACGAAGGTAGTCCCGGGCCTTGTTCGCGGCGATCGTAAAAAGCCACGGGCGAAAGCGGCGGGTCGGGTCGAATGTGTCGGAGGACAAGTGAATCTGGAGAAAGGTTTCCTGGAAAACGTCCTCGGCGCCCGCCGACTCACCGACGAGGCGGATCAGGAATCTCATGAGGTCCTGCTGGTGGCGTTCGATGAGCGTTCGCAGGGCCTGGCGGTCGCCCGACCGGTAGTTCTCGAAGAGGACTTCGTCGCTGCTTTGCTCCACGTGTTCCTTTCGGACCCTTGGGCCGGACGGGGGATTCGCGGGGTACGAACGCGGGGGGCTACTGGATCGTTCCGAGGTGGCGGGACATGGAAACGCCCTTTTCGGGCCCGAACATCCTTAGACCCTCGGCTCGGAGCGCGGGGGCGAAGTGCTGAACATATCGGTCGTAGGCGGTGCGGTCCGGGAAGACGTACCGGACCTGGACCATGGGCGGGGAGGCTGGCTCCTCGATCACCACGATCTCGACGGAGGCTGCCCCGCCGCAGATGACGGCGTCGGTGTGCCCTTGCTTGAGCCAGCGGACGAAATCGAGGCGGGTTGGCTGGTCCGGCAGGGTGGCGGTCACGGTATAAGAGACACGGGGCATGGGCGGGAAAGCCTACCGGACTTGGAGCGGGCGTGCATTCGGCCCCTAACGCACCCCCAAGATCCTACCGCCGTGTGCGGCAATACGCTTGAAGGCAGGTCGTTTGGCTGGATGTCAAGGAGCACAACGCGGTGACCGGGCACTCGCTTCCGCAGGATGGTGATGCCGAACTGGCCCCGGTGCTGGCGGCGGCGGCGTCGGGTGATCCGGCGTCGTGGCGGATTCTGGTAGACAGGTATTCGCGCCGGATTTTCGCGCTCGCGAGAAGCCGGTGCCGGGACACGGAAGTTGCGGAGGACATCACGCAGTCGGTGTTCGCGACGGTCGCGACGAAACTCGGCGGCGGGGAGTATGTCGAGCAAGGGAGGTTTGAAGCGTGGTTGTTCCGGGTCGTGATGAACCGCGTTCGGGACCACGTCCGCCGCGCCAAGCGACGGCCCGATTCGCCCGACGCGGAGGCGGTGGAGCGCCACGCGGCCCGATCGGAGAGCGGAACGGACACCGCGGCGCTGGATCGGCTTCGGCTGGCGATGGACCAACTGACGGAAGCGGACCGGGAGATCGTGGAGTTGCGGCACCATGGCGGGCTGAGTTTCAAGCAGATGGCGGAAATGCTCGACGAACCTGTAGGGACATTGCTGGCGCGGCACCATCGGGCGCTGCGGAAGTTGAAGGAACTGATGGAAGCGGAGGCGAGTGAAGTGCGCGGGGAGGCTTTGACATGAACGACACCACCAACCAGTTCGGGCAGGGGCAGGACGATTCCGCCGTGCTGGTCGCCACCGATCTCGACGCGTTGGCCTGCCGGGAGCGGTCGCTGCCCAACGCGGCGTTTGAGTCCCGGGTCGCGGACACGTCATTCCGGCACCTGATCGAAGCCAGGGCCCAGTCGCAGGGATTGAGGATTGTCGGTCAGCCGGCCGCGGGGACCGCGTGGCGTTTCAGCGCGGGGTTCCGTCTGGCTGCGGGTCTGGCGCTGGCGGCGCTGGTGGGCGCGGCGATGCTTGGGCGAGGGAACATGCCGCGCGCTTCCGAGCGGGACCGGCTGGTGATCGCGACGGATTCAGAGTGGGCGATGGTGTTCGCGGAATCGGGCACGGCGGACCTGTTCACGGAGGCCGAGCAGTTGAGCAAGGCGATTCGCACGTGGGAAGTCGAGGACACGCTCTCGAACGAAGGGGCGATGTGATGAAACGCGTCAGCATGCTCGTGGCGGCTCTGTGCTCGATGGCGGGAGTTTCGGTGGCGCAACCGCCGGCGGAGACTCCGTCGGAAAGGGAGAGACCGCGGGAGATGGACCCGGAGGCGCTGAAGGCGCGTCTGGAGCGCCGGCTGGCGGAGAACCAGCGCATGGAAACGGTGATCAAGCAGGCGATCGAGAAGTTGGACAAGGGAGAGCCGCTCGGCGATCTGCTGCGCGATTTGGAGCCGGCGGGGCGATTTGGGCGCGGCGAGCAGGGCAATCGCCCGGAGGGCGGTCGCCGGCCGGACTTTGACCCTGAGGGGCCACGGGGCCCGCGAGAGCGGGGAGACGGCGAGGGATTCGGCCCCATGCAGGCGGGGCAGCCGCTTCCCGAGGGCGAGCGCGAGCGGGTGATGGAGTTTCTCCGCGGCAACCTGCCGCTGATCGCGGAGAAGTTCGCGAAACTGCAGGACGTTGACCCCGACGGGGCGGATCGCATGCTCGCGCGGCTGGTCCCGCGGCTTCGGGAGGCTCAGCGGGTCCGCAAAAGCGATCCGGTGCTGGCGAATCTCCGGCTGGAGGAGTTGAAGGCGGGCATCAGTGTGATCGAGGCGGTGCGCGATGTCCGGCGCGCCCAGGACCTTCCGGCGGGCGCGGAGGGGAAAGAATCGAAACTGGCCGAGGCGACGCGGGAACTTCGCGAGAAACTCGTCGCGCAGAGCGAGACGCGGATGCAGTTGCAGGAACACGAGATCGAGTCGCTGACGGAGCGAATCGAGAACCTGCGCAAGGAACTTGAGCAGAAGAAAGCCCACCGCGACGGAGCCGTGGACGAGATGCTCCAGAAGATCGTGGAGAACCGCGAAGGTCCCCCCGGGGAACGGCCCGAGCCGGGGCGCAAGCGGCCCGACTGAACATCAGGACACGATCGAGCCCGGCGGCATGTCCGAGAGGGTGGTAAGCACCACAACCCGGCGCTCGCCTTCCGGAGCGCCTTTGGGGGCGTCGCTCGCCGCGAGGAGCATCCCGTTGGAGTCCTCGCCCCGGATCTTCCGCGGCTGGAGATTCGCGACGATGATGATCCGCTGACCGACGAGTTGCTCGGGGGCGTAGAACTGCCGGATACCAGCGCAGATCTGCCGCGGGCTGCCGGAACCGTCGTCCACGTGAAGTTTCCAGAGCCGATCGGCGCTAGGGTGGGGCTCGCAGGAGAGCACCCTGGCGACGCGGAGATCGACCTTCGCGAACTCGTCGAATGCGATCGTGGGCTTGGCTTCGGGTTGGGATGGCGGGGCGGCGGGGCCGGGCGCGGGGGTCGGTGCTTGGGTCATGGGCGAGTTTATTCCGGCCGCGGACGGGTTGACGGATTGCGCGGGTGCTCAGGATCCCGATGAACTGCCGGGCGTGCTGCTGGGCTCTTGCTGCGGCTTGGGCCTGGGCTTCGCGATCGGGATGTCGGGCTGGGCCGGGTCGGAGCCATCGGCGGAGCGGCACCAACGACCGTTTCGCCAGTAGACGGCACGCGCATCCACCTCGAAGACCATTGCCAGGCCGGAGGGATCGGGGTCGAGGAGCGGAGCGCCGGAATCCGTAACGATCTGCGCCCCCCACGATCGTTGCACGCCCTGGAGGATCCACGATTCGAATCGCAACTGGGCGAGAAGAGAGTCTCGCGAGAGGCGGGGGCCCGGATTGCCGCCGCAGATCGGGCACAGGCGGGTCTCGATCTTGTCGGCACGTCCCCGCTTGACCGCGCGCTGGTTGGCGCACTCGGGGCAGGGCCAGCGGTCGGCCTCGCGGATGATCATGGAGGCGGTGCCAGCGCCGACGCGGGAGAGCAGCGTGTCGTATCGCAGGAGAGCGGCACGCACCTCGGGCTTGCCGAGCAACTGCCTTGCCCTGCCGCCGTCGCCCGATCGAACGAATCCGATAGCGGAGGCGACTTTGTACGCTTCCGAATCCACGCTGGTTGGCGGAGTGGGACGGGTCCATTCCGGCGGGGCCTGGGCGGGGTCGAGCGAGCGGGCCAGCGCCGTGAGCCATCGGCGATCTGCGCCCGCGCGCGTGGTCCTCGACAGCGCGAGGCACGCCGAGGCCGCGACGCGGCCGCCGGCCTTCACACGATCCATCTCGGCGGCGAGCACGAAGAGCGTGACGGCGAGTTTTCGTCCGCTTTCGTCCGCGGCCTGGTCGAGGACTTCTTCGCCGAGCAGAAAGTACGCTTCGGGATTCTCCGGGCTGAGGGCTTCCAGACGGGTGGCGAAGGTTGCGGCGATCTGCGCGGTCGCGGGAGCGGCCGGCGGCGCGGGCGGGGTTTGAACCTCGTCCGGCTGCGCAAATCCCAAGGACACGCTCGTCGCCATGGCGAGAGCCTGCACCCATCCGCACGAGGCAATGCGACGATTTTTCATACGGGGCCCTCCCCGAACCGCGAGAGCCACAATCGGAGCATGGTCAGTTCCCCGGCGTCGATCTGCTGGAACACGTGTCCCGATTCGCGTCGCTCGACGGCGAAGGCCTGGAGCAGGCGACGGCAATCCTCGGCCGCGCCGGCACGCTCGGCCGATGCGAGGTACGCGAGCAGTTCGCAGAGTCCTGCCTGCTCTGCGGCGAAGGTCTGCACTCTCCCCGCGGCGACGCGGAGCCTCGCGGCCCGACGCGCATCCATCTCGATAAACCCGACCGGTTCGCGGCCGGTGGAGAGCAGGGCCTCGGCGTCCTGTCGCCAGCGGGATCGGAGCAACTGGGCGGAGTCTTCGACGCGGGGAGCGTTGCCGTCGCCCCGGTGGCGTTCCTGACCGGCGCGAACGAGGCGACCCCTGTAAGACTCCGCCAGTTCGGCCGCGGCGTTGTCCACGAACCCCCATTCGCCGCGCACGGCGATGACCTGGGTCAGGCGTTCGACGAGGGCGCGGCGAACATCCACGCGCCAGGCGGGGTCTCGCGGGTGCGGGATTGATGCGCCGGTGACCGTGCGCAGGAGTTCGGAGTTTTCCCGCGTTTGTGGGAGGATCGGGGCGAGTTCCAGCAGGGCGTTGATGATGGTGGCATCGTTCTGGTATCGGATGACCAGGGCCTTGGCATCCTGCCGGACCTGCACGGGTGATCCGCGGACCGCTTCTTCGGCGAGTAAGTCGGCTTCGATGGGGGTGGGATTGCTGTTGACCTGCGACAGGATTTCACGCCGCGCGGGGATCTGCTGGCCTGCTGCCAGATACCGCACGGCCCAGAGCGAGAAGCCGCCCGGATCGTCGGCGATGCCCAGCGCCGGGACGTTGCCGACGGATTGGGTGTCGGATGGAGGCGGGCTGAAGGGCGCGATGCTGAGCACCTCCGAGACTGCGCCGGTCTCGCCCGCCCAGAGCATGGAGGCGACTTCGTTCAGTCGGGCGGTGTTGACGGCGCGAGCGAGCGCTTCGGCGGGGTTCGGGCGCGATTCCGAGAACGCGTTGAGGGCCTCCTTGGCCCTGGTCATCCACTTCTCGACGAGTTCGCCCCGCGTGGCGGTCTGGGTGATTCCCCAAACGCCGGCGTATCGATCCCGCAGTTCCGTGCGCTGGGCGTCACCTCCCGCGAGCGAGAGCACCATTCCGTAGTCCACGCCTTCCGCGCCGCTCTGCGTCGCCAGCGCGGCGGTCACCGCGTACAGGTCCGCGTTACTGATCACGGGGGCCTCGAACCACCGGACCAGGGCGCGTCGCGATTCGTCGCCTTTGCGCCAGGAGATGGAGGTGGTGAGGATCGTCACGGCGTCGAAGACCGGCCGGCTTTGTGTGGGTTCCGGCGCCTCGGTCAGGAGCCGTTCGAGCGCCTGCATCGCGAGTTGATCGTGGAGGCGGCCTTCGCCACCCTCGAGGACGCGCGTCGCGGCGATCCACGTGCGCCATCCCTCGGCGGCTTTCTTAGCCTGGGCCTCGTCGTACGGCGTGGGAGCCGGGAGCAGGCGCACGGGCATCGACACGACCGCGGCCACCGCGCCGCCCTTGAAACTTGGCTCGGCCGGACCGGGGGATGACCCGAACGCACCTGCGAAAAGTTCCCGGACGCGGTTGCGGACCGGAGTGGGAAGATCTCGCTCTCGCAGGAGCCTGGTCAGCATTCCCGCCGCCCACGCCGCGGGGCCGATCTGTTCGGGGGCGATAAGCCCCGGCTGCGTCAGCAGGCTGCTGCTGTCGCCGAGGATCTCGACGGATTTCACGCCGCGAGCCGGATCGGCCGAGGCCCGGTAGACGAAGTCAAGCACGCCGCTGGTCGCGGCGACAACGCCGTCGGCCCCGGCGGCGGGCCATTGCGAGGAGATGGCGGCTTCGATAACCTCGAAACGTGACATCGCCTCGTCGGGATCGATGGAAAGCCCCGAGGTGCACGAGGAAAGTTCGCGAAGGAGATCGGTGAAGTCGCCAACCCGGCCCTGCGAAGAAGGGTCTACCACGCGGGGCTTGGGTTTCTCGGGTGATTTCGAAGGCGGGGCCGGGAAGACCTCGGCGGGGCGGTCCGGCTGCGCGGCGATCGGGCTGGGGGTTGGCGGCGGCTCGGGGGGTGGCCCGCTATTCGGCCGCCGGGGCAGCATCAGAACGAGAATCACGGCGATTGCCATGAGCGCGGCCAGAGCGATGCCGACGACTGCGACGACCTTTTTGACGGCGTTCGACGCCGGGTCGAGTTCTTCCGGGAGCGGGGTGGATTCCCGCGTCTCTTCGGCTGCGATTGCTCGCGCGGGGTCGGCGATCGCGGGCCGCGGTCGTTCGCCGATGGCGCGGACTGGTTGAGTCGCCTGCTTCTCGGGCGAGCGAGTGGCAAGGCCTCCGACTGTGGTTGCAAGCTCTTCGGGGCTCACGCCCTGCGCTCTGGCCATGAGTCCCAGGCGGCGGATCGAATCTCGATTCCAGCCTCCGGCCAATCCCAGTGTCAGGATGACGTTGGCTTCGAGGGAGGAGGAGCCGGGAGAACTCTCGGCCGCGGGCTCCCAGGTGGGATCGAGCAGTCTCGCGGCGGCGGCGTGAAGTGCGAGGCGCACTTCGTCGGCTTCGATCGTGTTTGCCTCGGGGTGAGCGGCGACTCGCTGAACCTGCGCCTTGAGGGCATTGAGGACGCGTTCGGCGGTCAGTTCCTCGGTGCCTAATCCCAGGAGCGACCGCGGGTCGGAGGTGTGCTCGCGGATTCCCAAGAATCGGGTGGCGGAGTTTTCGGGTCCGGAAGTGGTCACGGGCCACCTCCCTGCGGGGGCGCCGGCGATGGAGAATGGCCGAGGTCCTTGAGTTTCAGGTCCAGTTCGAGGAACTTCTCATGCCAGCCTGCCGGGCCGAGATCGGGGTGCAGTGCGCGGAACTGGGACATGGCGGCGGCGGCGTCGGCGGGGGCGATGACTATGAGAAGCCGGAGCGAGTGGTAGCGGGCCTCGTACCACGCGTCGGAGCCGTCGGGGGTGCCGACGAGCAACTCCTGCCATGCCGACACGGCTCCCGGGAGGTCGTTGGCGTGTTCGAGCAACTCGCCCAGGCGCCGCAGGCTTGCGCCGGTGCGTTGTCCGGCCTCGAGTTGGCCGCGGTCGAGTTTGATGGCCAGATCGCGCATGTGCAGTTCGGCTCCGGCGCGAAAGACCGCGGCGGCGGCATCGGCGATCGCGTCGCGAAGGGCGATCATGCTGGGCTCGGCCGGCTTGGCGCCGGCCGTTTCGAGTTCCTCAAGTACTCGAAGTCCGTGGGCGACGGCGTCCCGCGCGAGTGCCGTTTCCTGGGGCGATGCTTTCCAGCGATTGAGAGCACGACGGTACATGAGGCGATCCGCGGCGCGGGCGAACGCCCCACCGCTATCCCGCAGGCGATCCATTTCACGGCGCGCGGCGGGCTCGTCACCCCGCGCGATGGCGATTTGCAGGCGGCGGAACGCGAGTTCGGGCTCCAACTGGCGGAGGTCCAGGGAGTGCTGATTCTCCACCGCCGTCAGCACGGCGAACGCCGCTTCGACTCGCGGGACATCGGGCGCGCTCGCCGACAGGAGGGCGTCGGCGAGTTGGCGGACCCGAAGGACCACCGCTTCCGCCGCCTTCTTGCTCTGCGAATCGCCGGCGGTGGCGCGAGCCTGCTCCAACTTCAGAACCTGCTCACCGATCTCGGCGAAGCGGAGGGCCGCGAAGTCGCGCTCCGACGCGCCGGCCCGCTTGTACATGGTGTAGAGCATCCGCGCCGCCTGCCGGCGCGCGGATTCGAACATCGGAGAGTCTTTGGGCACGTTAAGCAGAATTTCGACCGCCTTCGCATCGCTCAGCCGGTCGGCGCGGGTCTGGCGGAGCAGCAGTTTGGCGGCGTTTTCGGTGCCCGGGTACTCCTGCAGGAACAGCGTTGCCAGCCGGTCCCGGGTCGGCACCTGCGAGGCCCGCCCCTGCTCCACGGCCCGGTCCAAAGTGACGATCGCGTACCACAACGCATCACGGCGAGTGAGCGGGTCCTTGGAGGAATCCGCCGCGGCCTGGAAACACTCTCCCGCGGCGATGAAGTCCCCGGCGAAGAAGAGGGCCAGCCCCTGCCGGATTCCGGCCTTGGCGGACTCTTTGGCGAACCGGCCCGAGTCGTCGCTAGAGATTGCTCCGGCGAGCAGATCGGCGGCCTGGTGGTAGAGGTTGGCCGCGCCGGGGTCGGAGGTGGGCTCATCGGGCGGACCCGCGGCCTTGTGGGCCTCCCGGGCCTTGTCGTAGGCCTGAAGGCCACGCACGTAGGCGACGATGAATCCGCTGTCGCCGATGGGCGCGGTTCCGAAGAGTTTGACGATGTCGAGTACGTGCCCAATCTCGCCCTGATCCACGAGGTCGGCCAGGGCGGCTTGTCCCATGCGTTCGGCGACGGTGCGGAGACCCGGGCGGGTGGCCGAGTCGCGGGCGGCGTCGAGCGCGAGCACGGCCAGCAGGCGAGCCTCCACGATGGACAACCGTTTGTCGGCCTCTCCGGGCTCGGGGGTTCGACGGCGCTTCACGCGGAGTTCGACATCGGCCCAGTGCTGGGCCGCGGCCGAAACGATCAGCCGACGGCTGAACAACTGGGCTTGGACCTCCTCGGGGAGGTTCTCCGCGCTCTCGACCGCGTCGAGCCATCGGGCGGCCTCGACGTCGTTGTTGAGGAAGGAGGCACAAAGGGCACATCCGATGGCCGCGCGGGAAACGTGTTCGTAGCGCAGCAACTCCGCGGGGAGACGCTCGACGCTGGCGGGCTTTCCGGGCACGGCGTTGAGGATGACGCCGAAGTCTTCGAGGGCGCGCCGGGCGGCGGCGGCGTTGGTTTCCGACAGAGCGACGTAGTACTGCGACCATCCGGCGTAGTAGCGCGCCAGGGATCGCAGGCGGCGGGCGTCGGTGAGTTCGGCGCGGAGCAGTTCGATCTCGCCTTCGCGGGCGGAGGGCTCCCGCTTTTCGAGTTGATCCACCTTGCGCCCGAGTTTCGCGCCGAGTTCTTCGAACACCGGCATCACGGATCGCAGGATCCGCGCGGCCTCGGCACGCTCCGTGGCGTTCGAGAGCCGGAGCCGCTCGCGCTCGACCATGTCTTCGACCTGAAGGTAGGTCGCCTTCGCGAGATTGATACGGAGTTCGAAGGACTCGGCCTCGGGCACGATCTTCAGCAACTCGCGGCTTTGCTCCTCGAGTTCCTGGCGGCGGGCGGCGTCCTTCGACTCGCCGAGCATCTTTACGTACAACTTTCCGAGGGCCTCGGCGGCGGCGACCCGTTCTTCCGGGGCGCCCGAGGCCAACTGCTGGCGGAAGTGCGCCGCAAGCACGCTGGTCAGGTTGCGATCCGCGAGGTAGGTTTCGAAGGCGTCGTCGGGGCGGACCGAATCCTGGGCGAACGCGCCGGCGGAGATGCATGCGCAGGTTGTCGCCAAGGCGAGGACGAGCCATCCGCGATGTTCAGCGAGCCGGGACATAACTGATCTTGGTGAACCCCGCTCTCTTGCCGGCCGACAGGGCCGTCGCCGCCGCTTCCACCGAGACATCGCCTTTGACTTTCACGACAATCCCCGCGGCCTTGGGAAGGCTGGACAAGAACGTGTCCAGCGATTCCCGGGTATCCATCACACGGTCGCCCATTCTGTACCGGACCTTGCCCGCGGAAGTTTCAACCAGCAGTATCTGTGGGAGCAGCCCGGTTGCCTGCGCGGGGCCCTTGGAGTCGGTCTTCAGGCTCGACGCCAGGTGTGACTCTTCGGGGGTCAGGTCCGCGACCATGACGAAGTACAGCAGCAGGAAGAGGATGACGTCGATGAACGCCACCAGGGGCAGCCGGGGGATCGGCGTGGACCCGCGAACCGCGGCCCGGCGGGCGAAGTTCATGGCGCGCCCCCCTCGGCGCTGGTCGCGAGTTTCCAGGACTTCACCCCCGCCCGTGAAAGCCCGCCCGCCAGCGAGTTGAGGTGCACGGCCGGGCAGGCGCGGTCCGCGCGGACGATGACGTCGATCTTGTCCTCGCCGCCCGCCCGCCGCAGGTCGCGGGCGACCGTTTGCATGAGCCAGTCGGCATCTACGGTTTTTCCCGCGACGACGAATCGCCCATCTCGGGTCAGATCGATAACGATCGACTGGGGCGCGCCCGATTCCGAGTGGGCCACGCTCTTCTCGCTTGGCAGGTCAAGGGGCGTGGCGAGCGTGCGGGTGAACTGGGCGGTGAACGCGAAGAAAATGACCAGGAGCATGACCACGTCGATCATGGGTGTGAGATCGAAGCCGGCCTCGTCGTCGTGCTTGGGGATCGAGAACTTCACGGGGTCGGAACTCCGCGCGACGGCTCAACGGGGACCGGACCCGGCGCGGCGGGCGCGGGGCGCGCCATCGGACGCGGCGCGGGCTTGGGGGCGGGCTTTTCACCGCCCTGTCGCTGCTCGAGCGGGATCGCGATCCCTTCGACGATCCCGCCGACTTCGGTGGCGAGGCGATCGATCCGGCGCTTGAACAGGAAGTAGAACGCCGTGCACGGGATGGCGACCGCGAGGCCCTCGGCGGTGTTCACCAGCGCCAGAGACATGAACCCCGCGAGGGCTTTGGACCGGGCGGCGCCCTCAAGGTCCGCCAGGCTGCTGAACGCGCCGATGAGGCCGATCACGGTGCCGAGCAGCCCGAGCATCGGCCCCAGCGCGGCGATCAACTGGAGGCCGTCGTTGACGCGGTATTGGCGGTCGGCCTCGATCTGGCCGGATTCTTCGAGCGCCGACCTCAACTCCAGAAACCCGAAAGCGCTGCGGCCGCAGCGGGCGAGGGCATTTCCGATTACGCGGGTCACGAAGCACTCGTTGTTCGGATCGGCGCAGTAGGCCTTGGCGCCCTCGACGTCGTGCTCACGAAGGTACTTGGTGAGGGCCTGCACCACGTCGAGGGGCGCCCAGGCGTCTTTCCGCACCTTGATGAGGCTGAGGATCACCAGGGTGACCGCCGCGACCGAGAGCGCGATGAGGACGTAGCCAAGAAAACCGCCCTGCCGGATGTACTCGAGAAGAGAGCGGCCGGACTGGGCCGCCTGCTCGGGGGTGACGTTCTGGGCCAGCGTGGCCGCGTCGAACACGTGCGTTGTCCAGTCTGTCAAGGAGGACCTCCTGGGGAGGGGGAAGGTTCGTCGGGCTTATCCGCCGGCTCCGGGGGTGCGGCGGATTGGGGGCGGACTCTGGTACGGGACTCAACCCGTTCAAGCGCATCCCATGCCTGCGCCGGGTGTCCGGGGAATCGCTCGCCGAGTTCGGTCCGGAGCGAGACGCCCGCTTCCCGCTCGCCGAGCCGGTGCAGGGCGACCGCCGCTTCGGCGAGGCACAACCCCGAAACATAGGGGTTGTATCGCTCGTGGAGCGCGGGGACCCGCAAAAGTTCCGCAACACCCAGCAGTTGACTCTCGGCGTCTTGCTCGCGGATGAGAGATCTTCCCAAGCCGGCGCGGCACCAGACTTCGATCCATTCGGCCGGACTTTTTCGGAGCCGGTCCGCCAGCGCGGCCCGGGCTCGCTTCCTGGTGTCGCCGTCTCCAACCCGCGCCGCCACCACGTCAAACACGAGGGAGCCGCCTTCGTCGATGGTGGGTCGCTCGGGAAGGGTTGCCTCCAGGCCGGACTCAAACCGCACGCTGGCCGCGTAGACCGCGCTCAGGTAGTCCGCGCGGCCCGGGCTGCGCGTCCAGTCGCGTCGGGCGAGAGCCTGGGTCGCGGGCAGGTCTAGCCACATCGGAGGGAGCATGGGGCACAATCCCAGTGAGTCGTCCCACAACTGGCCGTCGGGAATCTCGTCTTGACTAGGCTCGCGACGTGACGCCGCGGATTCCAGCCAGTCTCCGCGGCCCTCGCTGATCGAACCGGCGTAGGCCAACATGACGGGCACCGCCTGCACGTAGGCTCCGCGGCTCAGACGGCATT
This sequence comes from Phycisphaerales bacterium, assembly GCA_905339235.1. Taxonomy (GTDB): domain Bacteria; phylum Planctomycetota; class Phycisphaerae; order Phycisphaerales; family UBA1924; genus RI-211. The sequence goes on along the minus strand of CAJPFG010000034.1, from coordinate 6,930 downwards.
TGAGGAGTGCCCAGGAGACGTCCGCGCCCGTGGGGCCCACGCGGCCGGCGTACGAGTTGATGATGCCTTCGAGGATCGGTTCGGCGCCGGCGTAGTCGCCTCGCTCCACGCGCGAGCACCCGCGCCAGGCGCGTCCCGCGATGTCGAGCAGCGCAGCATCGACCGCGCCCTCTCCGCTGACGGCGGCGACGCGATTCCAGGGCACGACGCGCCGGGCCGAGCCGGCGTTGAACACCAGCCCGTCGATGTCCGCCTTTTCGATTCCGCCTACCAGCACCGGATCGCCGCCGCGGAGGGTCAGGGTGATGTCCTGCGCCGCGGCGGTCGCGGCCAGGAACCCCGCCAGCATGAGGGAGGCTGGTCTCATCGGTCGGCACGGACGAACGTGAATGTTCCCTTGGTGGCTCTGGCGATCTTGCGCATCCGAGGCTCACCGCCCTGGAACCCCAGGCAGATGCAGTGCACGGGGGTCTTGAAGGTCTTGTACATCGCGATGATGGCCTCGGCCTCGTCGTCGCTGAAGTCGCCGTCGGTCATGAAGTAGATGGCGTCCGGGCGCGGGCGGTGTGCGAAGACCAGGTTGAAGCCGGGCACGGGGATCGTGTTGTCCTCGGGCATGAGGGCTTCGATGTGGCCTTTCATCTGCCGCTTCACATTGGAAGAGGCCTCCTGCCAGCCGTCCTCGGTTCCCACGAGTGTGGATTCGGTCGAGTACTTGACGATCATGAACTGGGAGGTTTCCAGGAGGCCCTCGATGGACTTGTGCAGTTCGCGGCGGAGCGCGTTCATCCTGAACTCGTCCATGGAGGCCGAGACGTCCACGATGTAGGCGAAGCGGTTGCCCACCGCCTCGACGCCAAAGAACGAGGCGCCCCCACCCCCGCCGCCGAGCCCGAGGCCCTCGCCGCCGCTCCCGATGTCGCCGCCGCCGCCAACATCGCCGATTTCGCCGATCTCGCCCGGGCTGCCCCCGCCCTCGCCTTCGCCGGTTCCTTCGTCGCCGGTCGTTATCTGCGGTGTTTCAATGGCGATGGGTGCGTCGGGCACGCTGGGGGTACTGACTTCGACGTCGGCTCCCTGGATTGCGTCGAGTTCGCCCTCGGTCAAGACCGCCATCTCGATGGCGCCCTCGGAATCGCCGGCGCCGGCGGTGGCGGCGCCTACGCCGCCGACCATGACGAATCGTGCGACCTGCCAACCGGCGAGGTGAAACAGCAGGGAGAGCGTCACCGCCGCGACGGTCGCCCGCTGCACCCAGCGAACGACAAGTTGCCAGAGCGTGGGTGGAAGCGACTCGTCCCGGTCGTTGCCGGGCGGCTGAGGCCTGTTGGCCGACTTTCCCATGCCTGCGTGTGCGGGTGCGGCGCTCATCCGTGCATCCTTACCGGGGCGGTCCCCGCCCGATGGGTGAGTGTATCGGCAACAGGCCGTCGGACGCTTGTGGCCGCTACGCTATGGCCACGATGGGGGTTCCGCCCATGCCGACGCTCAAATCCCTTCCCCGGTCCCGCGGCAGACCTTCTGAAAGCGACGCAATGAAGCGAAAGTACAAGCGGATTCTTCTGAAAATCAGCGGCGAGTCCTTCTGTAAGCCCGGGGGGTTCGGGATCGACAGCGTGGAGTTGGAGGCAATCGCCGGGGAGATTAAGGCCGCGCATTCGGTCGGGGCGCAACTCGCGGTGGTGGTCGGGGGCGGCAACATCATCCGGGGAGCGGAGTTGGCCTCGCAGGGTCATATCGCGCAGGCGACGGCGGATCAGATGGGCATGCTGGGGACGGTGATCAACGCCCTGGCGTTGAAGGAAAAACTGGTGTCGATCGGGGTGGACTGCCGCGCCATGAGCGCGATCGAGATCCGGGCGGTGGCGGAGCCGTTCATCCGCGGGCGGGCGCTGCGGCACATGGAGAAGGGGCGCGTGGTGATACTCGCGGCGGGGACCGGCAATCCCTTCTTTACGACGGACACCTGCGCGGCCCTTCGCGCCACCGAACTGGAGTGCGAAATCCTGCTTAAGGCGACGAAGGTAGACGGGGTCTACTCCGCGGACCCCAAGAAAGACCCCGGCGCGGTGCGGTTCGACGAACTGAGTTTCGCCGACGCCATGACGAAGAAACTCCGCGTCATGGATATGACCGCCCTGGCCATGTGCAGCGAGCACAAGATCCCGGTGATCGTGTTCGACTTCAAGAAGTCGGGCAACATCGCCCGCGTGGCCCGCGGGGAACGCATCGGAACGCTGCTCCATTCGTCGTAGGGGCTCCTTTCCCGGCTTCTCCCCTGTGCTGTACCGTCTCCAATCCTCCGGGGTTGCGGCTGGTCACGCTTATAGTCCCGCGGCATCCCCCACCCGTGCCGGGCCGGTTCGGTACCGTGTCCGGTTGGACGCCCGCCCGACGGGTTGGTGCCCTGCTTTGACGGTTTGTGTATCCTGAATACACCCTTCACCGGCCGCCTGCGGTTCCCGCGGCCATTCGGAGTCCCGACCATGTCCGATCCCGACACGATCCTTCTTGAAACCGAAGAGCACATGGAAAAAGCCCTGGAGTACCTGAAGGCCGAGTTGCGAGGCGTCCGCACCGGCCGCGCCTCTCCCGCCATGGTCGAGTACGTCAAGGTCGAGGCCTACGGGGCGGAGACGGATATTAAGTCGATCGCGGCGATATCGGTGCCCGAGCCCACGCAACTGCTGATCAAGCCCTTCGACTCCACGCTGGTCTCGGCGATCAAGCAGGGCATCGAGAAGGCGGGCCTGGGCATCAACCCCATGGCCGAGGGAAAGCAACTGCGGCTGATGATCCCCGCGATGTCGCAGGAGCGCCGCCTGAAGGACTCGGCCCGCCTCAAGAAAATGGGCGAAGAGGCCAAGGTCGTCATTCGCAACGCCCGTCGCGACGGCAACAAGCACGCCGACGGCCTGAAGAACCAGCCCGGGAAGCACTTCCCCGAAGACGAGATCGAGACTCTGAAGGAAGAGGTACAGAAACTCCTGAAGAAGTACGAGGACGAGGTGGATAAGCGGGTGGATGAAAAGACGAAGGAAATCATGACGGTGTGAGGGGAGCGAAAAGGCGGCTCGCAGTTCGCAAATGGCAAATAGGGACAGAGCCATTTGGTAGAGCCGCTTGCGGTTTACGCGGTGCGCGGATGCGCACCTGCCGCGGTGTTTTCAGGGGCTGGCCAACCCCCCGGTTCACACTCGCAAACGCCCCGTGGCCAGTCTACCCCGCCCGGGCCGCACAGCCGCACTCGCTGTTTCTGTGAACTTCCAATACACCACTCGCGTATCCACTCTCGTTCGCTCCTCATTCCGTCGATCCTCTCTCCAATCGCAGAAGGAAAAGCAGAATGCTCGCATGGCTCAAGCAACTCGATGAGTTGCTGCGCGGTGATCGCACCCGGTCTTCCCTCCTGTCCCAAGGCGACATCCCGATCCCCCTGCGCCGGTTCATGCCGATTGCCATCGTTCTCGGATGCGCCTACGGGTTCTTCATGGGGTGGTTCGCGATTGCGCGCGGGGGCGATGGCTGGAAGCAGATGCTTGCCGGGACCATCAAACTCCCCGCGCTGTTTCTGCTCACCCTTCTCGTCACGTTTCCTTCGCTCTACGTCTTCAGCGCCCTCGCGGGGTCGCGGTTGACGTTCCGGTCCACGATGCGTTTGCTGGTCGCGGCCATCGTCGTGAACCTCGCGGTGGGGGCTTCACTCGGGCCGATTCTGGGCTTCTTTACCCTGAGCACGAGCAGTTATCACTTCATGATCCTGCTCAATGTCGCGCTGCTCGGCGTTGCGGGGATCATCGGCGTCACGTTTCTCCAGCGAACACTCCGGCGGGTGATCGATGCCCAGTGGACCGCCGACCTGCAGCGGCAGGACGAGGCCGAATCGGCGAAAATGGCGGGTGAGAACTACGACCCCAATAACCCGCCCGCGTTGCCTCGGAGAACGCCGCCGCGGGCGGGCGACGCGGCGACGGGCATCTTCGCGGTGTGGATGCTGGTGTACGGGTTGGTCGGCACGCAGATGGGCTGGCTTCTGCGTCCGTTCATCGGGGCGCCCGGCGCAGCCTTCGAACTCTTTCGCGACCGGGAGGGCAGCGCCTTCCAAGCCATCGGCACGACGCTGAGCCGCCTGCTGGGGCTGTGAACATCGATGTCTACCGCCTTCACTCCCACCCCCACCATCGCCCCCACCATCGCTTCGCGAGCCGACGGGCTGCTACGCGACGTCCGCGCCGGCACGGGGTGGGCCAATCGCCGCTGGTACTCGCCGTGGATAGTGGTGCTGATGTCGGCGCCGCTCTACGGCGCGGCCATGGGCTGGTTCTCCGTCGATTCTCCCGCCCGCGTGCTGATGCCGGTTTACATCGCGATCAAGATGCCGATCCTGATCGGCGCGACCACGCTGCTTTGCTTGCCGGGGTTCTTTGTGATCAACTCGATCCTCGGGCTCCGGAGCGACTTCGGCGAGGCGTGGCGGGCCATCACCGGGGCGCAGGCCGCGATGACTCTTGCGCTGCTTTCACTGGCGCCGGTCACGCTGTTCGCGTATGCCGGCGGCATGGGGCACCTTGACGCAGTCCGGTTCAATGCGGTGATGTTCACCCTTGCGACGGGCGCGGCCCAGGTCGTGCTGTTCGTTCGCTACCGCAGGCTCCGAGCCCTCTCGCCCCGACACGGTTGGGCGATGTGGTTTTGGGTGATCCTGTACGGCTTCGTTGGAATCCAGATGGGCTGGATGCTTCGCCCGTTCATCGGGACGCCCGGAAAGCCGGTCGCGTTCTTCAGGGAAGAGCCGTTCTCGAACGCGTACGTAGTGATCGCGAAACTGCTGGGAGGCGGGTAGAGATTCGCCCGGATGCTCCGGTGATCGTGATCGTTCGCGGGGCGTACTCCACCGATCAAACAATTCGCGAAACAATGTGCCAACGGAGGAGTTCTCCCAGCACACGGAGGGGCTCCTGGGAGCACCCGGAGCGACTCCCTGAGCACTTGGGGGAACTCCTTGAGCACAGGAACCCGGCCTCCTGAATACCCGCGGCTTTGTTGCGAAACATCTACACGACGCGGGCGTCGCGCATCAATCGCGAGATTTGCACGACGACACGCAGGCTTTGCTCGTGCATGTGGGGAAAAACCACGAGCACAGGACGATTCCCCAGCGCTCAGCGTGAACCCCGGGTCATGTCCCGAATGGGGCAAGGAAGTTTCCCCGATTTTCGATGCGAAACGGCTTTCGCCAGCGTCTGTGCCATCCGGACCGATGAATCTGGGTCCTTGTGATGGAAACCGCTTTTCGTCCACGGTCCATTTTCATACACTGGAGTCCGTAATGAACCGAGCACGCCCCATCGTCCTGATTTCTCTCGGCCTCGCCAACGCCTGCGTCGCGCAGCCAGTCCCCGATTATGGCCTAGAATGGCGGACCATCGGCTCGCTCGGGAATGCTCCTGCCTCGCCGGATGACTTTGTCTTTCTCGGTCCCGACTTCGGCGGCCCCGGCCCGATTGGGCGGGTTGATCATGAATACCGCCTTGCCCGCACAGAGCTCACGGTTGCGCAGTATCTCGAGTTCGTGCAGGCCTACAGCGTGCTGAGACCGTCGGCCGCCTTCGAGCCGGGGTTCTACGGGTCGAATATCTACCGCACCAGCGATGACCCAGCGAACTTCGGCTGGCAGTTTATTCCTGACTCGGAGTTCGCACCTGCGGATATGTCATGGCTGTACGCAGCCCGCTACTGCAACTGGCTGACGAACAGCAAGGCTAATGAACTCTGGGCGTTCGAAAGCGGCGCCTACGACACAAGCACGTTCGTTCGCGGCCCCGACGGGATCTGGAGTGGCCAGGGAACGCATTCCGTCGGTGCGCTCTTTTGGGTTCCCTCGCTCGACGAGTGGACAAAGGGCTTTCACTACGACCCGGACAAGCTGGCCCCCGGCGAGGGTGGGTACTGGCTCTATCCGCACGGCAGCGACACCGCCCCTGTCGGAGGGTTCCCCTGGACCCCCGGCGCCGAGACCGCGGCGGGCAACTATCCGGGCGGCGAGGGCTTTCGAATCTTCCCGGTCGGCTCGTATCCGACTACCCAATCTCCCTGGGGCCTGCTGGACGGATCTGGCGGGGAGTCAGAATGGCTGGAGTGGGATGCGCCTACCGCTTGGCTCGTCAGGACACGAGGCAGTGAATCGAACCTGCGCCATCCGCAGTTGGCGGATCGGCTGGACAATACGGGTGGGGACTGGCCCGATATTGCAGGCAACGGCCTGCGTCTGGCATCCATCGCGCCAGCCCCGGGCACGGCGTTTCTTGCGTTCTATGTGATTGGATGGGTTGGAACACGAAAGGACAGGCTCAAATGAAACACTCCATGCTGGCAATGGGACTTGCCATCGGGTTGATCGCGGCGTCCACCGATGCGACGGTGACAGTCACGTTCGCTCCCGCTTCTGGTTCGACCTCCTACACGGTGACGCCACTCGGTGGCGGCGAGTTCGACGTGACGCTCAACACGACAAATGCTGCGGCGTCGACGGCATTTACCGTTCGTGGAGCGAGCACCGATTTCATTCGCAGCCTCACCATCAACGCGAATACGCCGCAGCTCGTGTTCGTGAACGTTCATGGTGCAACGGATACGCAGACTATTCAGTCCATTCACTCAGTCAGTTCGGCTGGCAGCTCGGCGCTCGTACTTCTCAACAAAGTGCGGGTGAGTCAGTTCGTTGACTCGTTTCGCGTCAATTCCTTGCTCGATGTTGATGTGGGTGGAGACATCAACGACTCTATCGAATGGAGCCTCTGATCTAACCTCTCGCCGTGGCATGATCTCCCGCGTGGACGCGTGATCCGCATGGATGCGCGCGGTGCGTTCGCCGTGTGAGCGGCCTATCACCGCGGCGTCTCAGGCGGCTTTCAGGCTCAGGCTTCTCTT
>CAJPFG010000033.1 GCA_905339235.1 Phycisphaerales bacterium | reverse complement strand
TTGGATCGGTTCCGAAGCCGTCCAGTCCCGACTGATCGCCCAGGCAAAAACCGCGGCCTTCATCACCCGCTTCCACGCCGCCAACCACGCCGACGCCGCCCTCGCCGGCATCGTCACCGCCCTCCGCGAATCCACCACCCTCCTCGCCGCCGCCCCACCCGCCATCCCGCAGCGAACCGACTCCGCTTCACCCGCCTTCCCGAACTGCCAACTCGGCATTCTCGAGTTCCGCCGCCGCCTCGTCGAGTCGCTCCGCAAAAACTCCAACCTCATCTTCCGACTCACCCGCTTCGAGTTCTTCGAGCCCGGAGCCAGACCTCGCGCCGAAAGCCGGCCGCGCGCCACCCAGCCCCGCACCACCGAACCTCCCCGCGCTCAAACCGCCGAGCCCGACATCGCCCAACTCATCCAAGCCCTCGCGCAAGCCGCGCCACCCTCCGCGCCGCGCAACCCACAACCCAGCGCCGGCCCCGAAGCCTCCCCGATTCAGACACCACCCGCCGCGATCTCCGGGCAGGCAACACCGCGAGCGCCCCTGCCGCCCGCCCGTCCAACCCGCGGCCAACCACTCCACATCCCCACCGCGCTGCATCCCGCCGCCCCCTCCGAGCCGCTCCGCCCCACGCACCGCCCCTCTCAACCCCGCGCACCCGCCACCCTCCTCGCCGCCGCGGGCCGTGAAGGTGGCGCGAGTCTCCCGAGTCCTGCCCCGAAGGTGGGCACGAATCTCCCTCGGAATTACGACGGGCAGAGCGTGTAGTCGGCGAGTCCTCGGGACGCCACAGGGCCTGGGGCGTTGCAGGTGCCAAGTCGATCATGAAGCGACTGACTTCAAGTAGTCAGCGAGAATCGCCGCGGCGGCGAGGGCGTCGCGCTTCGCCTTCTTCTGCCCCCGCGTCATCCCCGTCCGCGCCATCAACCAGTCGGCCGCCGCGCTGCTGAGTCGCTCGTCTTGATAGTGGACCTTCAGTCCCGTTCGGGCCTCGATACGGGCGCCGAACGTTCGCACCAGTTTCGCGCGGGGGCCCTCGGTCTCGTCCATGTTGAGCGGCAGGCCCACGACCAACTCGCTTCCCGACGCGGGCGGCTCGCCCCACTGCTCCACGATCATGCGGGCGATGGCGTCGAGCAGGGCCTCACCGGCACGCGCGGCGAGAGGAACCTCAATCACCTCGAGCGGGGTGACAATCCGAGTGGTGGAATCGCCCGCGGCCAGGCCGGTCCGTTTGTCACCCAGATCGATCGCGAGGTATCTCATGCGGGCGATTGTTGGGGCTCGCAAGCGGGCGCGCCGCGAGGTCGCCGCCAACCGTATTCGGAACACCCCGCCCGCGGTTCGCCCCGCAGGTCGCAGCGGCACACCGGACACAGGCCCCGGCATCCCACGCACGCTATTTGAGTTTCTCATCCACCTGGGCGTGGAGGTTCTTGAGTTCTTCCGCCCGGGCCCGCGGCATCACCAGCGTCGCGTCCGGGGTCTGCACCACGATCAGGTCCTCGCACCCCAGCAGGGCCACCGTGTGCCCCTTGCTCGACACCACCAGGTTGTTCTTCCCCCCCACCACCAGGGGCGTTCCGTCTCCCGTGAAGCGGTGGCCCATCTTGTCCGCGCTCACCGTCTCCGCGAAACTGGGCCAACTCCCCACGTCCAGCCACGTCAGGTCCATCTGGACCGTGCACACGCTGAACCGCTCGCCCTCTTTCCCGCCCTTGCGCGCCGCTTGGCTCGCCGGCTCCATCAGCGCGTAGTCCACGCTGATCTTGGGCAGCGTCGGGTACACCTCATTGATCACCGACCTGGCCTTCTTCGTTCCCCATGCCGCCTGGATCTTCATCAGGCCTTCGAAACTCTCGGGCTTGAACTTCTCCAGCGCCTCCAGCACCGTCGAGGCCTTCCACACGAACATGCCGCTGTTCCATCCGAAGTCCCCGCTCTGCACGTACACCTGCGCGCGGGCGTAATCGGGCTTTTCCACGAACCGTGCCACGTGATACGCGTGCTCCTTGACGCCGTCGATCGCGGGATGTTTGCCGTGCCGGGCGTCGCGGATGGGCGTGCCGCGCTCGACATAGCCGAAGCCGGTCGCCGGATACGTCGGCTTGATCGAGAACGTCACGAACCGGCGCGGGTCGTTCTCGACCAGCCGGAATCCCAGGTCCATCCGCTCACGGAAAATGTCCTCCGGTTCGATGACGTGGTCGCCGGTGAGGACGCAGAAGACGGCGTCTTCATCCTCCTTGGCAAGCACCGCCGCGGCGAAGCCCACGGCGTTGACCGTGTCACGCCCGACCGGTTCGCCGAGAACATGCTCCTCGTCATACCTGGAGAGTTGCTCGCGGACCGCAGCGCGGTACGACTCGGAGGTGCAGATGTACCGGCCCTTGCGCTCGATCAGCCCATCCAGCCGACGGTCCGCAAGTTCGAGCAGGCTCACCGGCGCCTTCATGCCCGGGCGCTGGATGAACGCGAGGAGTTGCTTGGGACGGTCCTTGCGGCTCATGGGCCACAAGCGCGTTCCGGCCCCTCCCGCCATGATCATCGCGTAGCGCATGAGCACGAAGGATATCGGATTCAACCGCCTCCCGCGCCATTAGAAGTTCCATCCCAGCGTTACAAAGTACTCCAGGCTGTTCCGCTGGGAGTCTCCGGGGTCCGAGTTGTACCGATCCTCCACTCCGATCTTCAGGTTCATCTTGGACTTCGGGTCCAGCAGGATTTCGTACCCCGCCTTTGCGTTGACCCGGTAGTTGGGAATCTCGGTCAGACTCGGAATGAGTTCGACCGTCGAAAAGCACCGGGAGCGATCGTCGAACCGGTGCTCGAAGTCCACCCCCAGCAGTCCTTCGGGGACAATCTCGTTGCGGCCGCCCCCGAACTCGCGCGAGCCTCCCATGCCCAGCCGCGTCTTTACCTCGGTGTGCTCGGTCCTTACCACCCGGTACGACGGACCGGCAAACCCCGACAGCCGGCAGTCCCAGTCCTGTGAATCGTCGTACTCCGCACCACCCAGCACAAAGACCCCCCAAGGGCGATTCGGAAACAACCACTCGTGTCGCGCGGTCGCCGCGGCCCGCGTCACCGCCGGCGCCCCATCCGAGGCCGCGTGTGAACACAACAGCCCCGCCGTCGTCACGTTCCAAGGCGTCGATCGCTTCGCTCCAACCCCGATCCGCGCGTTGCTCGTGTCACTGTTTCCCGAGGAGCCGTTCACTCCAAGATCAATGCTCCCCGTCCAACCCTGCCTCATCGACGTCGGCTCCTCCCGGGGCGCCGCCGGTTTCTGGTCCGCGGCCGTTGGCTCTTCATCGGCCCCCTGCACGCGTTCCACGGGAATGGCGATCACTCCAAGGACCGGGTGCTTGAGCGTCAGCGTCAAGTCATCGCGTGACACGATCTCCGCGATCAGAACGTCACCGGACTTGAGGCGAATGACATCGGCGCTCGCCGGCGCGCCAGACAATCCCGATAGACAAAGTACGGCGGCAATGGATCGGCGCATCAACCCCTCCTCCATTTCAGGGATTCAGCCGGGCCCGACACCCAGTCTTAGCGTTCCCGCGCGGCGAAGACCACGTCCAGCACAGCCTCGATGGTCGCAAATGTGCGCTCCTCGCGCCGACCGCGTGCCACGGCCTTGCTCACGAGGGCCTCCGCATCCCCGCGGTCTTCACCCAGCGCTACCAACGCTTCCACGGCGTCCGCCAGCACCGGATCTCCAGCGGCCACGATCGCCATCCCATCCGCCGCCGCCGACATCCCCGCGACGTCCGTCTCTGACAGAAATCCGTTCACCTTTCCCGTCAACTCCACGATCACCGTCTCCGCCAGGCGCTTCCCGATCTCCGGCAGCCGCGTCAAGGCCCGCGCATCCTTCGAAACGATCGCTCCGGCGATGACCGAAGGCTCGACCGCCAGCGCCCGCAGCGCCTTGCGATTCCCGATTCCCTTGACCGTGGTCAGCAGTTCGAAAAACCGCCGCTCGCCATCGGTGGCGAACCCTACCAGCCGGGGAATGAACGAGGCGCCCTGGTTGGGGCTGTCGAGGTACTGAAGGGTCGAAAGGGTGACGCGTTGGCCCACCCGGGCGGCGAGGCGCTCTGCAAGGTACGTTGGCACAAGGACTTGGTACGCGATGTCGCCGGAAGACATCGCCACGACAGCCTCGTTCCCTTCCACCCGTTCGAGTTGTCCGGTCACCCGGGTCAGCATGCGGATCTCCGTCCGGATTCTGCGCCGGCTGTGCCGGAGTTTCTCGGACCTGGCCTGTCAACTCCCAGTATCGACCCCCCACCGCCGGAACCGATAACAGAGTTAGGCCGCGCGTCGAGGAGACGCCCCGGACACTACCTGTTCAGAAGGGACTTTCGTGACCACTCCCGCCACATCGTCACTCTCGCCCGACACCCTCTGGCGATCGGCCGTGCTCATCGGCACACCCGATTCCATCGCCGCCGTGGTCGGCAGCCTCGGGGCCACCCCAGACTCACCCCGGCCCCTGGGCTGCCTGCTCCTCGAGGCCGTCGAACCGACCCCCTCCCATGTCGCCGGCATCGCGGTGATCGGCACGATCGACGACCTTCAGCGGATTCATACCCAGCGAGGCCTCTCGGCCGCGATCGTCTCCATCCCTTCGGGCATGCCCGCGGCCACCCTGCGGACCCGGGCCCGCCTCCGCCAGTTGGGGATTATCGAGCGCTTCGTCCCGCCGATCGGCGATCTGCTCTCGCAGCCGGTGTCGCGGCCTCACGCGCCGACCGCGGGTGCCGGCGTGGACCTGGTCGAACTCATCGGGCGCACTCCCTACGGCATCGACCGCAAGGCCGTGGCACGGGTCATCGAGGGCAAGCGCGTGCTGGTGACCGGGGCAGGCGGATCGATCGGGTCGGAGATTTGCCGTATCGCCGCGACCTTCAAGCCATCGCAACTTGTCCTCATGGAGCGGTCGGAGAACGCGCTGTTCGAGATCGACCGGCAGATCGCCAGGCGGTTTCCCGATCTCCCTCGCAAAGCGCTCCTCCACGACGTTACCGACGCGGAACAGACCCTGCGCCACTGTCTGCACCTGCGGGCCCAGACGATCTTCCACTCCGCGGCCCACAAACACGTGCCGCTGATGGAAGACCACCCCGGCCACGCCGTCACCAACAACCTCTTTGGCACCAAGTCGATCGCCGACGCCGCCATGGCGACCGGATGCGAACGGTTCGTGATGATCTCCTCCGACAAGGCGGTAAACCCCACCAGCGTGATGGGGGCCACCAAGCGGCTCGCCGAGATGTACGTGCAGGCCATGAACCAGACGGCCAGGTCGCGCCCCGGCACCCGAACCTCCTTCACAATGGTGCGGTTCGGGAACGTCCTTGGGAGCGCGTGCAGCGTGCTCCCTATCTGGGGCGCCCAGTTGGCCGAGGGCGGCCCGATCACCGTGACCGATCCGCGTATGACTCGGTATTTCATGACGATCACCGAGGCGGCGACGCTGGTCATTCAGGCCGCGGCCATCGACGCGCACGACGAATCCAAAGGCCCGGCCCCGACGGTGCTGGTTCTGGACATGGGCGACCCGGTGCGCATTCTCGACCTGGCGCAACGGTTCGTGGCCCTCCACGGGTTCGAGCCGCGGATCGCCGGAGGAGCACCGAGTAGGAGCGTGAACGCCGGAGTTCGGCTGACCGGCCGCGATATCGATGTCGTGTTCACCGGAGCCCGCCCGGGCGAGAAGTTGCACGAGGAACTGGCCTACTCGGCCGAGTCCCTCTTGCCCACGCCGTTCCCAGGGATCATGGCCCTCGCGGCCTCGGCGCGTGCCCAAATCGACGTGACTTCGATGATCGCCGAACTCTCGGCGACGCGGCACGCTCAGGATCGTGGCGAGATCGTCGCGGCGATCCGGCGGCATGTGCCCGAAATGAGCGACGGGAGCACCCCAAATTCCGTCCATACCCCGAACATTCGAGCATTGCTGGCAGTTGCTCCGGCATGACAATCGGGTGTAGGCTTCCCCAATCACACGGCAGGTCGATGTCGCGTTGTGGACCCGCCGTCCGCCTCTGAACACAGGTATGGTCATGAACGACCCAAAGAAGGTCTTGGAAGAGGCGCGAGCCGCCCGAGAGCAAGCACGGCTGCTGCTCCGCTCGCTTTTGGACGCCCAAACGGCCCAAAACAAGGGCGTGCCGGTGCCCAAGGACTTATTCAAGCGAGTGACCGGGCAGTCGAGCCTGGACAACGCGATCGTTGCAACTCGTAGGTTAGTAGAGACTTACGACCGAATGATCGGCGACGGCGCGGTGTCGTCGGGCGCGTCCGAGCCCTCCCATGATGATCCTCCGTCGCCCCGCGCGCGGGTTGGACCCATGACTTTCGCCGCGACTTACGCGGCCCGGATCGCGTGATGGCTGTCACGCTCAGGATTCGAAAACTCCACCGGGCGGCCATCCTTCCCGAGTACCAGTCGGCGGGCGCTGCCGGCATGGACCTTGTGGCGTGCCTCCCGGACTCTCCAGCCGGCATGACCCTGGCGCCGGGGGACATCGCGGTGGTTCCCACCGGTCTGGCCATGGCCATCCCGGCGGGGTTCGAGGGGCAAGTCCGGCCACGATCGGGGCTCTCGACCAAGCACGGCATCAGCGTGCCGAACGCCCCGGGGACGATCGACAGCGACTATCGGGGAGAGTTGAAAGTCGCGCTGGTGAACCTTGGCCGCGCCGCGTTCGCAATCACGCACGGCATGCGGATCGCCCAGTTGGTGATTGCGCCCGTGACGCGGGCGGAAGTGGCCGAAGTTCAGACCCTCGACGATACCGCGCGAGGCGAAGGGGGATTCGGGTCTACGGGGCGGCATTAGCCGGCCTGGTGACTTCGACTTCGCGTTCGAGAACAACCGGCAACCAACCGGCGGATGGAAACGGAGTCGGGGTGCCGTCGGGCTGCCACGTGATCGTGGGCATGAACGAGCAGACCGCGACATACGCCGTCGCCCGGACGCGAACGCGTCCGGGCTGCAACGGGAAGAGCGCGACGCGCGGGCGCGTCGCCCTGGAGAGAAACTCGGGGTCCATGGGAAGGTCAATCCGGCCGGGCGGCGCCGGGATCTGAAACGGCGTGCCCTCCAAAGGCTCGGAAACCGGGTTCGGGGGCGGCTCGATCTGGATCATCTCGTACCCGGCGAGGATCACGTAGACCTCTCCCAACGGGGTGCTGGGACCGCTGCGGAACAGTTCGGCGTTCACCGCGTACTCCAGCCGCTCGCCCGCGGGCGTGCGCTCCGGCCCCAGCAAGTTCAGCCTGACCAGCCCGCCGAGGTAGCGATCCGTTGCGGCGGGCGAGAGTGCGTTTTTGAGAGCCTGATCGTCGAGCCATTCCTCCGCCGCGCCGTCGAGCCCACGCCAGCGGGCCCGTTTGTCCAGCAGTGCCAGGGCCAGCCGATCTCTTTCCGATGCCGAAAGCGTTCGAGCGGCCAGCACGTCCCAGGCATCGAAGGCGCGGCCCGGAGTCGATTCGGCGACGTACCGGATCAACGTGCTGGTGGGGAGGCTCTCGTACACGGATCGCTGGAGTTCAGCGTGGTACAGCCCCCCCAACGCCGCGAGCAGTACCGCCCCGATGCCCGCCGCGAACAGGAGCGGGCGGGTTTCACGCTCGCCCGGGCGGGCACGGCCGAAATACCGCCACGGGTTCGAGCACTCCGGGCAGAGCGGAACGAGGCGATCGGAAGGCTCGAGGAGGATGTACCCGCAGTGGGAGCAGTGCAGGGTCGCGCCGACGCGGTGCGGCGCACCCAACCCCGTCAGCCACGCCCCCAGTGACAGGGTGAGAAGCGAGAGAAACGCCGGAAGGGCGGAGAGAACGCCGCGCTCAAAGTCGCCGGCGTCGTGAATCCCGGCGAGGAGCAGCGCGCCCGCCCCGAGGACGAGCAGAACGGCAAGGGCCTCGCCAATGATCGAGGGCACGCCGCGCTTTGCAACGGCCTTGGCGAGCATGCCAGCCAGTACGCGCGCCGGGGGAGTGCGGTTCGCACGGCTCGGGCCGCTAACATTGCGCGGATGTCGGAAGAGAACTCCATCCAGGTGAACTTCGGCAAACCCATGCCGTTGTTCCCGCTCGACCAGGCCACGGTGCTGCCCCAGCAGGTGCTGCCGCTGCACATTTTTGAGCCGCGGTACCGGCAGATGGTCGAGCACGCGCTCGACGGCGCGGGTCAGATTGCGATGGCCGTGTTCGAAGGGAATCGGTGGAAGCAGGAGTACCACGGCCGTCCGCCGCTGCGTCCCGCGGTGTGTATCGCGCAGATCGTGCAGCACGAAAAACTCCCCGACGGGCGGTACAACCTGCTCATCCAGGGCGTCTGCCGGGCCAAGATCATCCGCGAACTGGGGCCGGAGAAGGAGCGGCAGTATCGGCTGGCGCTCCTGGAGCCGGTGGGTGTGGGCCTGCCGGGGCCCGAGTCGGGGCTTGAGTCCATCGAGGGCGAGGAGATTCTGGGCCCAAGCGACGACAACTCGCCCGCCCTCAGCGAGGTTCGCAACCGAATTCGCGAGATGCTCGACGAGGGCCCTTTGACACAGATGATGCACGCCGCGGCGGTGCTCGAATACGTGAAGAACGACGAACTCCCGACGTCGGCGGTTCTCGAACTGGTCTCCTTCACGCTGATCACCGACCCTCGCCTGCGCTATCAACTCCTCGCGGAACCCCACGCGGAGGACCGGGCGCGGATCATTGTGGGAGAGTTGGAGCATCTTTCGGGGCTGATCCGGCGCGCTGCGGAGCAGCACCCGGAGGATTGGCCCAAGGGCTGCAGTTGGAACTAGCGCTTCGCGCAAATCCACGAATCTGCGCGACCGACAGGCGCGATTTCGACGCTGGTTTGGTCCCACCGCTCCCGGTATAGTGCGAAACCATGCATGAGATTGTCCAACGCATGCGACTTCTCGACGGCGCGATGGCGGTGTTTGCCGCGCTGCTTCTGCTGCTGATCGGCGCGGTGATGTGGGTGGGCGTGTCGTGGCAGCGCCAGCGCGAGTTTGCGCACACGCGGGCGGTGCTGTTCAACTCCATCACGGCCGTTCGCGGCGTGAAGGACAGCGCCCAGAGCGCCTTTCTGCGGGGCATGCTGGGGAGCCTGGGCTCCCAGCGCAAGGACACGGACATTCTCGAAGCCGTGCGCGAAGATCTGGAGCGGCTGGAGCAGGCGGCCCGCGACGATGGGGATGCTCGCGCGGGCGTCGCGGAACTGCGCGGCCGACTCGCCCGCCTGAACGACCAGGTCAACTCCGCCGCCCCGCGCAACGGCGACGCGCCGGCGTTGCAGGCCTGGTTCGAGACCTGCGAGGAGGCGCTCACGGCCATGATCGCGAGCGCCAACTCGGTCCGTGACCTCCAGGCCGCGAAACTCAACGGGGTGATGCGCGAGACCTACGACGGCGCCGTGGCGCTTCAGGCCTCGATGCTGGCGGTGCTCGGCACCGCGCTGGGCGGCATGATTTTGGGCGCGGCCCTGGTGTTCCGCGAAAGCCGGCGGCGCGACCGGGTCGAGCACGACCTGCGCGACCGCGAGACCAAACTCGAGCGGGCCGAACGCATCGCCGGCATCGGTTACTGGTCCAACGACCGCCACACCGAGATTGTCCGCGGCTCCACCGAGTATTTTCGGATCTACGGCATCAACGCGATCGAGGAGGTCGGCGTCGAGGCGATCTTTTCCCGGATTCACGCCGACGACGCGCCCGGCATCCTGAAGTTCCATGCGGAACTGGCCGCGAACCCCAGGCCTTGCACGCTGGAGTATCGGGTCAGGGTCGGCGACCAGGTCCGTCACCTGATCGCGCACATCACACCGGAGGTGGATGCATCGGGCCGGCTCGTGCGGACCTTTGGGACCGTGCAGGATGTCACCGACCTGAGAAGGGCCGAGTTCGAGGCCCGCGCGTGGCGGACCCGGTTCGAGGCCGCGATCCGCGCGGCCCGCCAACTGGTGTACGAGCGCGACCCTGCCCGGAACAGCATCCGCTGGCAGGGCGACCTCTCGGAAGTTTTGGGTGTGGACGCGGGCGAAATCCCCGATCTCGCCGCGTGGGCACGCCGGGTTCACGCCGAGGATGTCGCACGCTTCGAGGCCGAGTTAGCCCGTGCCGACGCCGCGCATAGCCCGTTCTCGCTGGAATACCGGGTGCATCGAGGGGACGGGTCGTACATCCCGGTGCTCGACCGGGCGTTCCGATTCGGCGGTCCGGACGGAACGGAGTGGGTGATCGGGATGATCTTTGATTTGTCTGACCGCAAGCGGCTGGAACTCGAGTTGCTGCAAGCGCAGAAACTCGAATCGATCGGGCGCCTCGCCGGCGGGGTCGCGCACGACTTCAACAACTGGCTTACGGCGATTCTGGGGTACGTCAGCCTGGCGCGATCGGCGCGGGACAGCGAGCACGCACGCGACTGCCTGACCCGGATCGAGGAAGCCGGCAACAGCGCCGCCCGCCTGACGTCGCAACTGCTGTCGTTCGCGCGCCGGCAGGTCATCGAGCCGCGGACCTGCTCGCTCAACGACGTGGTCGCCAACGCGAGCGCCCTGATCTCGCGCCTGCTTGGAGAGAACATCGAACTGAAGATGCTGTGCAGGCCGGAGTTGTGGCCTGTCCGTGTGGACCCCGGCCAGTTCGAGCAGATCGTCATGAATCTGGCCATCAACGCCCGCGACGCCATGCCCTCCGGCGGCCGCCTGACCATCGAAACCGCCAACGTGACGCTGGACGAGGAATACGCCGCGGCCCACACGGAAGTCACGCCCGGACCGCACGTACTCCTCGCGGTCTCCGACACGGGCGTGGGCATCCCCGCGAATGAACTGGGCAAGATCTTCGAGCCGTTCTATACCACCAAGCCCCGCGGCATGGGCACGGGGCTGGGCTTGGCCACGGTCCTGGGACTCGTCAAGCAGCACAAGGGGCACATTTGGGTCTACAGCGAGTCGGGGCGGGGCACGACCTTCAAGATCTACGTGCCCCGCGAGCCGGGATTCGTGCCGCAGCCCCAAGTGCTCGCGGCGAAGCCGGCACGGTCGGCGGGCACGGAGACGATCCTGCTTGTGGAGGATGAGCCTCTCGTTCGCCAGTTCGCGGCGATTGTTCTGCGGGAATCAGGGTACGACATCCTGGAGGCCGATTCCGCGCGGCGGGCGGTGGAGATCGTGACGTCGCACGACAAGCCGATCCACCTGCTGCTCACCGACGTGATTCTGCCGGGCCTGAGCGGAAAGCAGATCGCCGAGGCCGCGTTGCGGGCGAGGCCGGGTCTTCGAGTGTTGTATACGTCCGGCTACACCGACAACGTGGTGGTTCACCATGGAATCCTCGACGAGGGCGTCTGGTTTCTGCAGAAGCCCTACACACCGACAGCCCTCGCCGAGAAGGTGCGCGAGGTGCTGGATTCGGCGGGCACGGCGGGCAGGCCGGGGCCCACGCTCAGCGGACCCCGGCCTTCGCACCAGCAAGATGATCGCTGAACACGCGAGGCGCTCGCGTGTCGTGCGTCAGGGATTCTCGTTCGCAAACGAGTTGAGGAACACCTCCGCGTCGGTCACATCAACTTGATTGTCGAGGTTGAGGTCGGCGGCCGGCTGGGCGTTGGCGAACGCGTCAAAGAACATCCCGAAATCCGTGCTATCGACGGCTCCGTCGTAGTTCACCTCGCTGTTGGGCTCGCCGCAGCAGGGTTCCGTACTGCATCCAGTTCGTTTACAAAGGCGGCCGTCCAACTTTGAAGCGGTGATGCCCGCTACCGCTGGTCAACGACGACGCCCACGACATCCCGCACAGAAGGCAGTGCAGAAGAGGAGGATTGAACCGGGGGCGGGAATGGTGGCCACGAATCCCTGTCGGACCTGGCCGCCGGGCGGTGGGCCAGTCCACCCGGCAAACGTCCGACCGTCCGCCGATACGGCGGTACACGTCAGGAGATTGATCCCAGAAGGGACAACCACGCCGTGAAATGCGAGGTAGTTAACCAGAGTTTCCATTCCTCGCTCAGGCGTCCAAACGCCCGCCAACTGACCACCACCACCCCCGAGAAGAAAGCCCGCGACGACGGACCCATCATCATTCACAGCTAAGGCTCCACTCATCGAAAAGCCCGGTGCACTTCCAAGGTCTGCAACTTGGCCGTCTCGCCACACGGCTGCGGTGCCGCTCTGGCCTGACCTACCTATGATGATTCGGCCATTGAAGTTGACTCCGCTTGCCTCGGTAGAAAAGCCTCCAGTTCCTGGCGCAGGAGGTAGGATCTGCATCCCTGCTGCCTCAGTCCATTTAAACGCGGAGAGCGCGCCGGACGGGCCGAAACTCATGCCCACGACCGTCGTGCCATCGCGCGAGACCGCCATTGACTCGCTGTAGTAGTCTCCCGGGTTCGCGTAGCCGAGCCCCACGATGCCGGTGGTCGCGGTCCATCGGAAGGCCTCACTGGTGCCCACCGCGGTGAGGCTTCGACCCACGATCACCTGCGCGTCGTTGCTCGCGCCCTAGGCGATCGACTCTGCATAGCCGGGTTGAATTCCCAGCGATTGGTAAGTCCCGGTCCCGGACCATCGGAACGCGCCGAGATCGGTCGCCTGGCCGACGGCGGTTGTGCCGTCGCCGGAGAGCCCGTAGACGATCGTGGCGGTCGGTAATCCCGCTTCGAGGCCAAAGTCGTACCTGCCGCCCTCTCGCGTCCAGACGTACCCCGGGTTGCGTTGGAGGCTCCCGTACGAGGTTCCGGCGGCCACTCTGCCGTCGGCGGAAAGCCCGTACAGCCGGGAAGAAACGTTTCCGGCGCCGGGCCAGAATCCCACCAGATCAAACGACTGCGCCGAAGCAGTCGTCACCAGCGCCGAACAAGCCAGAATGGCCCAGTGCCGCCTTTGCATGACTCAAAACGTACCTCATGACCTCGGAAATGCCAGAGAATCGTGGATAGACCGAGAACTTCGCGGCACCGGTCAGAACCCAAAGGGATCATCCAATGTCGCCCGGCGGCGGGGCGGGGAGAGTTGCTCGAGTTTCGAAGCCTCGCGGCAGGTTGCTTCGAGGGCCTGGATCAACTTTTCGTGATCGGGGGCGGCTTCGAGGCGTTCGAGGAGGTCGTCCACGCGGTGATCGGCGGGCCAGTCGCGTTTCACCTGGGCGATGGCCGCGTCGCCGAGGGCTTCCTGGGCCGCGAGCATCCAAGTGGGCGTGGGCCTGCCGCCGGGGGGCGGGTCGAGCGGGATGCGCGCGACCACGGGCAGGGGCTCGCCCCCGCCCACTCCCACCACGGGCCACTTTCCGGCGCGGGTCTCGGGCTCGCGGGCGAGGACCATGGCGGGGACTTTCTTTCGCAGCAGGAGGTCGCGCACGGTACGGGCGTCGAGGCCGATGAGCGGGGGCTCGACGAGGTAGAAGCCGGGGAGGGGCTCGTCCATGCGGATCATGATCTCGCGGACGAGGATGACGCGACCGGCGTCGGCGGCCTGCTGGCGGATCTGTCGGCGCGCCTCCTGAAGCGGCATGCAGATCCGGGCCATACGGTCGAAGTCGTCGGCGCGCCGGGCCTGGACCATTGCCTTCACGCAGAGGGACTCGGCCTCGAAGTAGCCGCAGGTTTCGAGCGCGCGACTGGCTCGCTCCATGAGCTCGTCGAGTCGCGTGTTGGCGTGTCCCGCGCGAGGCATCTACTCCCCCGGGCCGCCGGGCCTGGACCCCACGTGCGTTGCGAGCGCCCGGAGCAACCCGCTCCAGCGCTTGGCCTGCGCGTCGAGGTCGTAGGCCACGACATCCGACACGGCCGACCAGTCTTCCGCTTCCATCGCATCTCGCAGCGCGCGCAAGTTCTCCCGCAGGCTGCGCGTGGAGCCTTCGAACCCTTCCTCCGCGTCCAGCCCTTCGAGTTTCAAGGTGTTCACGTTGATGCCCAGCAGCGCCGATCCCCGGTCCACCACATCCCGCGCCGCCTGCCACGTGGTCAGCACACGCCGAAGCGGATCGATCGCCTCTTCCGTGCGACCCATTTGGACCAGGTCCGACACCATCTGCTGCTCCCCAAGCACATCGTCGAGCGCGGCCGCCGCGTCGAGCAGGGTCTGCCCGACCAGTTGCTTCGGATCGGCGGAGATGAACGTCAGCGATCGAACCGTCGTCAGTTCTTCCGATGGCCGCGCCAGCGCGTCGTCTGGAATCTGTTCACCATCGGCTTTGACTTCGACGATGACACGCCCCAGCGCCTTCGCGGCCGCGGACGCCGCGCGCAACGCCTCCGCCAATGTCGGGCGGGGAATGGCTAGGGGATGTCCGTCCAGAGTGGCTACCACGATTGGAGTGTGACCCATGCCGGACATTCCGCAACCGGCGGGCCGAGAATTAGCGTTGAATCGTCCCAACAAGGGGCTGTGGCGGGGGTCCTAGCCGTTGAAATTACCTGCCTCGCGTTCCCGTCGGCGTTGCTTGTGGATCAATCTCAGGTTTCGGGCATAAACGACAACTCCCGAGGATTGGCCGAGCACCCCAACAAAATCCTGTCGCCAGACGAAATAGATGAACAACATGACGCCTCCGATGAGGCTCATCCACCAGAATGCGTCGGGGATGACGCTGGCCCGCTCCTTCTCGCTCACGACCCATTGGACGAGCATGCGGCCGGCGAAGATCGCCTGGCCACCAAGCCCAATGAGGACCCATAGCAGGCCGCCGAGCGAGGTGATGTTGAAGAGCCGGAACAGCGGGTTGGGTGACTCGCCGGCCAGTTGCTGGAACGCTTCGGGTCCGAGCAGGTTCTGCATTTCTTCGGCGGAGAGATCCGGAGACTCATAGCCGTTGCGAAGCAGCAGCCGGAAGGTAGGCTGGGCGCCGGGCGAGATCTCGACGACTCCGCGCTGGCCGCCCACGCGGACTTCGGCGCTGCGAGCCCCTTCGCGAATAGTCGGCCCTTTCAGCCCGGAGAGAGGCGACCAGACGAGGTACATCCCCAGGGCGATCACGGCCACCATGAGCGCGAACGGCTCCCATTTCATGCGTTTTCGCGGGAGGGGTGAGTTGGGTTCGGCCATCCGGACTCCGGGTTCAGCGTGTGACTTCAGTGCACGAGGTGGGACGCCGGCGGGTGCGCATCCAGCGGACGACGAACAGGTCGCGCAGGCCGGGGAGCGCCCGCTGAACGATGCCCATCCCGTATTTTGTTTCCCCCGCCGCGCGGGGCCGGTGCGTGACCGGTGTCTCGACGACCTTGTAGCCCAGGTGCACAGCGGTAACCGGGATGAAGCGGTGCATGCCGCGGAACTCCAGCGGCAGCGAGATCGCGACCTCGCGCTTCATGACCCGCAGGGAGCAGCCGGTGTCGCGAATCGAGTCGCCCAGCAGCACGAGACGAAAAACACGGCCGACGACCGAGCCGACCTTGCGCACCACGTTGTCCTTCCGGGCCCGCGAGCGATCACCCTGCACCAGATCGGCGTTGGCGTCGCGAAGGAGTTTGACCAGGGCGGGAATCTCGGCCGGGTCGTTCTGAAGGTCGGCGTCGAGGACGGCGATCAGTTGCCCGCGCGAGGCACGGAAGCCCGCGTGAAACGCGGCGGACTGCCCGTTTCCCCTGCCCGGGGGAGTGCGGGTCATGGCGACGCAGCGAAGCCAGGGCCGGCCATCCATCATTTCGAGGGTCCGGGCCCGCGTCGCATCGGTCGAGCCGTCGTCCACGATGATGGCCTCGAACGACAGGCCGGAAGGGGTCAGGGCGATGCCGATCTGGCGGACCAGTTCCCGAATGTTGTCCTGCTCGTTGTGGGCGGGCGCAACGACGGAAAGGTCGATGGCCGCGGACGGGGGAGCGGGCGGGGGAGACATGGGGGCAAGGATAGGGGAATCGGGGCCTAAACGGGGTGCGGGGTTCCTAGAATGAAACCGAGTCTCAGTGTTGGAAGGACGATGCGATGACGTTCAAGCGACCCGAGGGTGTCAAAGGCCCGCCCGAAGTTCCGATCCTCTTTGTCATGGAGGACCCGCTGTCGTTAACCGGGCGGGAACAGGGCGAAGTGCTCATCAGGGGCGGAACCGGCGAGAGCCTGCTGGAAATCGCCCTGGACAACGGCATCAACATCGAGCATGCGTGCGGCGGGGTATGTGCCTGCTCGACGTGCCACGTCTATGTGGAAGAGGGAGAGCAACTGCTGAGCGAATCCACCGAGCCGGAGGAAGACCGCGTGGAGGAGGCCCCGGGTTTGCAGCGCAACAGCCGCCTGGCGTGCCAGTGCGTGATCAAGGGGAAGGGTCCGATTACCGTTCGGGTGCCGGCGTGGAACCGGAATGCGGTGAAGGAAGAGCCGCATTGACACGGTGAGACGGGCGTTGCGCTCTTTGAGCCGCGGGCTGGGCCCTTTTATGCCGGACGACACGTTTCATTGGCTGGATGTGGATGTGATCGGGGAAGAGTTGGCCACGGCGTATCCCGACCGTGACCCCGCGCGCGTGGGCTTTGTCGAACTGAAGAAACTGGTGGCGGCGCTGCCGGGCTTCGTGGAGAAGCCCGGGCACGTGGTGAACGAGCGGATTCTGGAGGAGATCCAGAGATGCTGGATCGAGGAGCGAGCGGGGGGACGGCCGGAGGAGGAGTGACTCTCGTAGAGTTGCAACCACGATGCCCCGTCCCCGCCAACTTCATGATCGGTACTTCAAGCAGGCGAAGGCCGAGGGGTATGTCGCGCGCTCGGCGTACAAACTGCTGGAAATCAACGAGAAGCGGCGGCTGATCCGCCGGAACGACCACGTGCTGGACCTGGGGTGTGCGCCCGGATCGTGGTTGCAGGTGCTGGAGGAGCACCTGGGGCCGCATGGCCGCGCCGTGGGGGTGGATTTGCAGGAGGTTCGCCAGCGATTCGGCCCGACGGTGCGGACGGTGGTGGGCGACGCCTTCACGATGTCCCCGGGAGAACTCCTCGGGGCCTCGCCCGGCGAGCGCCCGCGGCTGTTCGACGTGGTGCTGAGCGACATGGCGCCGAACACGAGCGGGCACGGGGACGATTTCCTGTCGGCAAGGCTGTGCGAGCGGGTCCTGGACCTGTGCCCCGGCGTGCTGCGGCCGGGCGGGAACCTGGTGATGAAGATCCTCGAGGGGGAGCCCACGCCCGACGTGGTCGCGCGTGCCAAGCGGATGTTCACGGAGGCCGGCACAACCAAGCCCGGGGCCAGCCGCGACCTTTCTCGCGAGATCTTCATCTGGGGCAAGGGGCTGAAGTCGGAACCAACATCTGGGTGAAGGCCCGAAGTCCCGGCGACTCTACCCTCCCGCGTGACCCTTCTCGCTCCAAGCGTGGCGATCGTTGCCGCGGCGATCACGCTGCCGATCCTCATCGCGCTCTACCTGCTGAAACTGCGGCGGCGGCCGGTGCGTGTGTCCACGATCCTCTTCTGGCCGCCCGCCGCGAAAGACGTGCAGGCCAACGTGCCCTGGCGCATGCTGCGTCCGTCGTGGTTGCTTTTCCTGCACCTGGCGCTGCTCACGCTCCTGCTCACCGCTGCCGGACGGCCCGCGATTCTCGGAGTCGCCGGGCAAGGAGATCGGGTCATCCTGCTGCTGGATTGCTCCGCGTCGATGAGCGCCCGTGACGTCGCGGGCGGCCCGACCCGACTCGACGCCGCCAAGGCCCGCGCCCGCGAGTTGATCAATGCCGGCCGGTCGGGATCGGGCCGGCGCGTCGCGATCGTGGCGTTCGCGGCGGAGCCGTCGCTCCTGTGCGACTTCACCTCGTCTCGCACCCTGCTGAGAGATTCGCTCGACCGGGTGGCGGGCACCGATCAGCCCGGGGAGTTGCGACCGGCCATGGAGTTGGCCGCGGCCCTGGGAGGCGGCGACGAAGAGCGAACCCCATCGGCGGTGCTGATCAGCGACGGCGGCGTGGCGTACGACGCGACAGCGCAATCACCGATCCACTTGCGATACGAGCGCGTGGGGCCGGGATCGGGCACGGACTCGGACAATCTGGGGATCGTGGCCCTGGCCGCGCAGCGCGACGCGCGGGACCCGGGAATGGTGCGGGTGTTCCTGGATGTAGTGAACGCATCGCGCGAGGAGAAAGCCTCGCCTCTGGCGGTGTCGCTTGACGGGCAGATGGTCGCGAGGCGGGCGGTGGAAGTGCCCGCTGGAGCCGAAAGCGTCGGTCATCGAACCGTGAGCATCGAGTTGGCCAGTCCTTCGGGCGGAGTGTTGATGGCGTCCCTCTCGCGCGTGGACGCCCTGGACTGCGACAACGCCGCCGCGCTCGTGCTGCCTCCGCCCACGCGTCCCGCGGCGTGGCTGGTGCGGCCCGAGGGGTCTGGAGAGCCGAAGGACCACGCGGGCTCGTGGCTTTTGAGCGACGCCATGGAGGAGTTGGGCTTGCGGCGGCTGGAGCGGCTGACGCCCGAGGTCTACGAGCAGAGCGCCTCGCGGGGCGAGATGGAGTTTGTGGACCTGGTTGTGTTCGATCGCGTTACGCCGAGCGTGCTGCCGCGCTGCCCGTCGCTGCACTTCGGGGCCGTGCCGTCGATCGAGGGGATCGAAGCGAGCGAGGAGGAGCCGGCCGCGGCCGGCGTGGTGCTGTGGAAGCGCTCACATCCGGTGCTTCGGTACGTGTCGCTCGACTCGCTGGTGGTCGCCAAGTCGATTCCGATGCGACTGACGCCGGGGCCGGGTCTGGAGGAGTTGGCCCAGGGACCACGGGGTTCGCTGGTCGGACTGAGCGAACATGGGGGCGTGCGGCGGCTGATTGTCGCGTTTGATCTCTCGCAATCGAACTGGCCGCTCCAGGCCGGATTTCCGGTGTTTCTCGCCTCCGCCGTGGATTACCTCACCATGCGGGGCGAGGCGTCGGTGGGCGAGTCCTACCGCACCGCGGCCCCGGCCGTGGTTCGCGCGACCGGCGCGGGGGAAATCGTGCTCCGTGGTCCGACCGAGGTGCGCGTCAACGCGATCGGCCCGGGCGAGGTGCGGACGGGGGCGATCACGCGGGCCGGGGTCTACCTCGTGAGCGGTCCGGCCTCGATTCGCGCACTGGCCGTCAATCTCGCCGACGAACGCGAGAGCGGGCTGCAAAGCCCCGCGGACGTGCCCGTGGCGACCCGCGCGGGCGCGGCGGGCGCGAGCGTCCGCGAGCCACGCGAGATCTGGACATGGTTCGTGGGCGCCGCCGCGTTGCTGCTGCTGGCGGAGTGGATGGTGTACGCGCGGAGCGCGCGAGCGTGACGCCGGCGGGGAACCTGGCTCGCACCGTCGGCGGCCGGCATCCGGGTCTTCAGAATCCGGCGCCCTTGTGGGTCGCCTTGATGGTGTACACCTTGTTGCCCGCGGTGATCAGGAGCGTCTTGCCGTCCTTGCCGCCGAAGGCCAGGTTGTTGGCGCCCATGACGTGCAACGCGCCGACGCGCTCCCCCTTGGGAGAGAGAACAACGATGCCCAGTGGGCCGGTGGTATAGACGTTTCCGTCCGCGTCGCAGCGGATGCCGTCGGCCCGCCCGCGCGCCTGCGGCGTCGGCTTGCCGAAGTCGATGAACGTGCGACCGTTCTCGATCGTGCCGTCGCTCTTCACGTCGAAGACCATGACCTTGTTCAGGCTGTACTCGTTGACGTACAGCAGCGACTCGTCGGGCGAGAAACACAGCCCGTTGGGCGCCTTGACGGAGTTGTCGAGCAAGGTCACCTTGCCGTCGGCGCCCGCGCGAAAGATCCCGCAGAAATCCATCTGCAGATCTTCCTTGGCGGTGAAAAACGTGGGATCGGTGAAGTAGACCGCGCCGTCCTTCTTCACCACCAGGTCGTTCGTGGCGTTCAACTTGCTGCTCTGGTACTTGTCCGCGATGATCTCCGTCAGCCCCGGCTTGCCGTCCGGCTGCAGCGCCGTACGGGTGATCCGCCGGCCCTGCGTCTCGGCCTGGTAGATGCGGCCCTGCGAGTCCACCGCCGTGCCGATCGCCGACCCGCTGGGAACGCGCCAATCCTCGGGCTTGCCTTCCCCGCTCCAACGCAGCGTCTTCCCGCCGTCCTTCACCCGATCGCAGAAGAGGAAGAACCCACCCTCCTTGGTCGGGACCCAGCACGGCCCTTCAACGAAGGTGTGCCCCTCGCTGAGCAGTTCCGCGTACTCACCCGAAAAGAACGATGGCCCGGCGGGCGCCTCTTTCGGCGCTTCGGGCGTGGCCGGTTGAGCCGGCGCCGGCTGCGCGGGCTTTTCTGCGTCCGGTTTGGCGGGCTGATCCTGGGCCGAGGCGATTCCGGCGAGGGTGAGAGCGGCGATCACGGAAAAACGGACCATGGTGGGCTCCGGTGAGGGTGGCGTGCGAAGACGAAACGCGGCGGTACGATATCCGCCCACACGACCCATGACACAAACCACATCCACAACCCCCGCCGCCGCCACGACCCTCACCCCGGACCAGGTCCTCGCCGGGGTCGAACAACTTCGACGGGACTTCGGAGCGGTGAAGGAGCAGATCGGCCGCGCCGTGGTCGGCCAGGACGAGATCGTCGAGGGGGTGCTGACGGCGCTGTTCGTGGGCGGGCACGTGCTGCTGGAGGGCGTGCCAGGGATTGGGAAGACGCTGCTGGTGCGGACCCTCGCCCGCGCGGTGCGGCTGACCTTTTCGAGAATCCAGTTCACGCCCGACCTGATGCCCGCGGACGTCACGGGCACGACGGTGGTGCACGAAGTCGAGACCGAATCGGGGCGGCGCGAGCGGCGTTTCGTGTTCCAGCGAGGTCCGATCTTCGGGCAGATCCTTCTCGCGGACGAGATCAACCGCGCCACTCCCAAGACCCAGTCAGCCCTCTTGGAGGCGATGCAGGAGCGGAACGTGACCGTGGGCGGGGTGACACACCCCCTGCCCGAGCCGTTCCTCGTGCTGGCGACCCAGAATCCCATCGAACAGGAGGGCACCTATCCGCTTCCCGAAGCCCAGTTGGACCGGTTCTTCTTCAAGTTGCTTGTGCGGGCGCCCAGCCGCGAGCAACTCCACGAGATCATCGGGCGCACGACCGGCGCCTCGGAGAGCGAC
The DNA here is from genome assembly GCA_905339235.1 of Phycisphaerales bacterium. Taxonomy (GTDB): domain Bacteria; phylum Planctomycetota; class Phycisphaerae; order Phycisphaerales; family UBA1924; genus RI-211. The sequence continues at coordinate 50,008 of CAJPFG010000033.1, read as the reverse complement.
GTGCAGCCGGTGCTGGATTCGGGGCGGGTGATCGAGCACGGCCGGCTGCTCCGTCGCGTGCCCGTCGCTCATCACGCTCAGGACTACGCGGTGCGGCTGGTGCTGGGTACGCATCCGGGCGAGGCGTTCGCGACACCGATGGTGAGCAAGTACGTGCGGCTGGGCGCGAGCCCGCGCGCGGCCCAGGCGATCATTCTCGCGGCCAAGTGCCGCGCCATCCTGGATGGCCGCTTCGCCGTATCGACCGACGACCTGCGGGCCGCGGCCATGCCCGCGCTGCGGCACCGGATAATCATGAACTTCGAGAGCCATGCCGAGGGCATGACGCCGGACGCCGTGATCGAGAACCTCGTGGGCACACTCCCACTGGAAGCACCGTGAGGCGACGATACATGCCGACATTCCGTCTGCAATTCCGTCGAGCCGGGCTGCTATGCGCGCTCGCGGTGCTCTGCCAGGGTTGCGCCACTTCCACCACGCCCCCGCCTCCCACGGACAGCGCCTCGGTGGAGATATTGCCGGCAATCGCCCCCTCCCCTCGAATTGACGCGGTGCTTGGCCGCCGGGTGGTGATCCCGATCACGGCCAAACCCGGCAGACCGGTGAGCATCGCCCTCTGGGAAGGGGGCGAGGTGCCCGCGACCGTACACCACGTGCGGATGCGAACCGCCGGATTCGGACCCGGCGACCAGGCGCCGGAGCCCTGGCTGGCATGGGACGTGCGTTGGTCATCCGAACAACTCCGCGAGGGCGAAACGCCGGGCGATGTGGGGCTATGGGTGGCGTGTTTCGATCCGCCGATCGACGGCGCGGGGCACGACCTGATCATCAACGGCGAGCGCATCCAGACGAACTGGCTTCCCCCGCCTGTGACCCTGGCGCGCGCCGAGCGGGGATCGCAGTGGGACCCGTGGCGTCCGACGCGTCCGGCCGCGATGCCGGAAGCGGCGCTCGACGAGGCGCGATTCGCGGGCGAGTGCGATTCCCCGATCACACGATGGCGCTGGCAACTGGCCAGGAACGGCCTCCATCCGGATTCGGCGGATACGCCGCGCCTGGATGACCCCATCGCCGAGGAACTCGCGCGACAGCAGGAAGACCGATGGCGGGTGGCCCTCTCGCGGCTCTGGGGCGAGAATCCCGAACTGGCCGGGCAACTCAAGCAACGCCTCAGCGCCATCGTGGAGTTCGGCCCCGGAATGTGGGCCCCGGCATGGGGGTGCGACCCGGGAGCACTCGATCGCCTGCTCGCCGACCTGCTGGACCCGACCCTTTCACCAATCCGGCGCGGCGGCATCGCGGAACGCTGGCTGGAGGAGCAGGAATCGGGGGTCGCGTGGGTCATGGACGACGGGGGCACGCTCGACTCGTCGCGGCGACAGGTGCTGGCCAGCGTCGGTATCGCGAATCTGCTCGATCGCGCGACCCTCTCGTGGCTGGGCTGGAAAGACCCCGGCACATCTCCGGATCTACAGCCCCTCGCGGCGATGAGTTCTCGGCAGTTTGTGGCCGCGCCCGCGCCTGACGGCGCGGGCGGGGCGGGTCGCCTGAGCGCGCACGTGGGCCGGTGGTCGGGAGAGTTGGGCGTCCTGACGCGCCCTCTTGCGCTGACGCCGCCCGGCCTGACCCTGACGCCCTTCTTCCTCGACTGGTCGATGAACGGCTGGCTGACGCAGCGAACCTCGGCGCCGCCGGACTCCTGGGCCACCGCCGCGCTCTTGCACCGGCCGCCTGAAGAGCCCGGGGCGCCCAGCAGCGCGGCCAGATCCAAGCGATGGGAAGTGTTCGTCGAATGCAAACTGACCGCCGGCGTGGGCGACCCGGCGCGAGAGGCGGTCTACGTGTACACCGGCCCGCTCGGACGCCCCACGTCGATCGTGCGTGTGCAGATGAACGGCGTGGTGGACTACCCGGCGGTGCCCGGCCTGCCCGAAGAGTTGGCGGAAATCGCGCCCCCACCGACGACCACAACCGTCGTGCGCGGCGCCGACCGCTGGGCGTTCAGGGTTCCTCTGCCACCGGGCTCGGTGGAACGAGATGGAGTAGTGCGCCTGGGGCTCATGCGCATCGACTCGCTGGGCCGCCGATCGGCCACGCCGCGCCCGATGCTTCCGTGGCAGTCTGAACCTCCCCGCGTTGCGGTGGATACCACGGCCTGGGGAGGGGCCGAAACCGATTCCGGGAGGTAGATCGGTCAGGAGAAAAGGCCGGGGTGGGATTCGAACCCACGAAGCTTGCGCAACGGATTTGCAATCCGCTCCATTTGTCCACTCTGGCACCCGGCCGGTGCAAGGTGGGAACGATAGCGCGGCACTTGGCGGCTGGTCTGCACGAGCGGAGCTAATGGCGCCTGTGGATTCCGGCCTGGGTTTGGCTCGATGGGCGTGCGGGGCGGGGCGCTCTCCCCTACACTTTTCACCCTATGGATTGGCTCACGCCGCAGTTCATCACTTCCGTCGTCATCATCCTCATCATGGTGCACGTGGTCCTGGTGACGGTCGCGTACCTGGTGATGGCGGAACGCAAGATTTCCGCGTACATCCAGGACCGGATCGGCCCCAACCGCGTGGGCTTTGACTTCGGCCTGCCCGCGCTGAAGTTCCTCCGCGGCGCCTTGGGATTCGGTCAGCCTCTGGCCGACGGCATCAAGTTCCTGATCAAGGAAGACTTCACGCCTTCGCGCGTGGACAAGGCCTTGTTCTCACTCGCGCCGATCATCGTGATTGCGCCGGCGCTCGTCGGATTTGTGATCATCCCGTGGGGCGGCATCTGGAACGGGGTTCTGCCGATTCTGGGAGACGTCACGGGCGGCGTCGCGGTGCATATTGCCGGCGCGAACGTGAACATCGGCATCGTGTACCTGCTGGCGGTGGCGTCGCTGGGCGTGTACGGCGTGACGCTGGGCGGGTGGGCCAGCAACAACAAGTACTCGTTCCTGGGCGGCCTGCGATGCTCGGCCCAAATGATCTCCTACGAGATCCCGCTGGGGCTGGCGCTGCTCGCGGCCCTGCTGGCCTTCGGGACGGTCGTCCCCGACTCCATCATCCGCCTGCAGGTCGCCGAAGGCTGGGGCGTGGTCGCCCAGCCGCTGGCGGCGCTGATCTTCTTCATCGCCATCATGGCCGAGGGCAACCGGGCTCCCTTCGACAACGCCGAGGCCGAGCAGGAACTGGTGGGCGGGTACCACACCGAATACTCGTCCATGCGGTTCGCGCTCTTCTTCCTCGCGGAATACGCCCACATCGTGACCAGCAGCGCGTTCCTGGTGCTGCTGTTCTTCGGCGGGTACCACGTGCCGTTCATCCCGTGGCTGAAGACCATGACCAGCCCCGAGACGATGACATTCGGCGCCGTGCTGATCAAGTTCCTGGTCTACCTCGGCAAGGTCGTGCTGACCGTGTGTTTCATGATGGTGGTCCGGTGGACCATCCCGCGTCTGCGGTTCGATCAGGTCATGATGATGGCCTGGCAGTTCGTGATTCCCGTGTCGCTCGTGCTCGTGGTGGGCGTGAGCGTCATGGTCTACGCGGGCGAGGCGAGCACCTACAAACTGCTGGCGATGAACGTGGCCGTCATTCTGCTGACGGTGATGGCCTCGCCCCTCATCCCCAAGAGCACTTCCAACCGGCGCCTGCCGCTGTACGGCTCTCGCTTCAGCGCCATGCCCGGCGAGGCCGTGCGCACTCAGTCCGACGAACCCGTGGCGCTCGAAGACCGCCCCGTCGAGGGCACCACGCCGGTCGCAAGGTAATCACCGCCGCGACATGACCGTGGCCCAGTTCTTCCACGCAAAGCCCTCGAGTTGCTCCTTGGTCCACCCTCGCTTGCCGAGTCCTTCGGCCAGTTTGCGATAGTCGGCCGGGCGGTCAACCCCCGCCGTCAGGCGATCGGACCCGAATCCCCCGTCCATGTCGCTGCCCAGGCCCACGTGATCGGTCGAACCCGTCAGGTCGCACACGCGCTCGACATGAGCGAGCGTTTCATCCAGCGTCGCGCGACGCTCTTTGACGCCGCCCCGGATCAGGAACGGCGAGAAGAGGTTCAGCCCCACGACCCCGCCGCGCCTTGCAATCTCGCGGATGGCGCGATCCGTCAGGTGCCGCTGGTTGGGGGGGTGGCCGTCCCGATCGACTAACGCGCGGCAGTTGCTGTGAGACGCGATCACCACCCGATCCGTCTCGCCGAAGAGGTCGTCGAGCGAGCGGTCGGAGAGGTGCGACGCATCGTGAAGCACGCCCAGCCGATCCATCTCTCGCACCAGCACGCGCCCGGGCGTGGTCAGCCCCGTTCGCTCTTCCGGCGGGGTCATGTTCCCGTTGGCGTACCGGCCGGGCCGGGCCCACGCCAGCCCGATCGCGCACACACCGCGGGCCACCCACCACGACAGTTCCTCCGGATCGCGGATCGGATCGGCGTTCTCCATGAGTATCCCGGCGTGGACGCGATCGTCGCGCGTCATCTTCGCGGCCAGGCTCTCCAGCGGCGGCGGCACTACCTCCGCCACCCCCATCCCGCCGCGGACCTCGCCCACGCCCTCGGGCGCACGAAGCCCCTCGCGCAGATCAACCGCGAACGTCCCGGTGTCGGCCCACGTCAGGTAGGCCTCGAGTTGCGCCCGGCCACGTCGATACGCGCCCTCCGAGTCGCCCGCGCGGTACTGCTCCGCGGTGAACTCCTCGGCGTGATCCGCTCCGATGGATTCGGTGAAGATCGTGGCGAGGATCATCTTCACGCCGCCATCCTTCAACGCCGGAAGGGTGACCCCGACGGGGTGATGCGGGCCCTCCGAATGCTCGGTCAGGGCGCCGAGCGGCGCAAGCATGTCCCGCCCGCGCACGGCGAGGTACGCGAGATCGAGATGGGCATCAAACCACAGGTGCGGCACGCGGGGGATGATACCGGCGCCTTGCTCCGTCAGTTTCCTGATCTCATCACGCATCCCGTGCCGATGCTCTCCGCATGGCCCAGTCCCCCGCCGCGTCGCCATCGACTTTTACGTTTCGATCTTCCGACGACCCGATCCTTCGGGCACAGCCGCACCGGCTGGCGACGGCGCTTACCGCCCATGCCGACCAGAAACCCCGCGAGCGGGTTCTCCTGTATTCCCTGGTGTTCGCGCTGGCGCCGCGTCGATGCCTGGAGATCGGCGTCCGCTGGGGAGGGGGCTCGCGCATCATCCACGCCGCCCTCAGCGACCTGGGGGCCGGCGTCCTTGTCTCTATCGATCCCGAGCCGGCCCTTGAGTTTGATTGGGGGCAAATCGCGGACCGCGCGACCCTCATTCGAGGTCGGTCGCCCGCCGATCTCCCAAAATGCCGGACCGTCGCCGATGGTTTGTTCGACTTTGTGTTCGTGGACGGCGATCACTCCGAGCCGAGCGTGCGGGAGGATCTTGAGGGGCTGGTCGGGGTAACGGCGCCCGGCGCCGACATTCTTCTTCACGACGCGTACCACCAGCCGGTGGCCCGGGGGATCGACGCCGTGCTCGCGGCGGGATCATCGTTCCGAGACCTCGGCATGGCCGCCACCACGCGCAACGAGGGCGTGCGCGTGGAGACCGGCAGGCCGCTGACCTACGGCGGCGTGCGGTGGCTGCGCCGGACTACTCCTTGAGTTTCCCTTGCTTGATCAAGACGCGACGCACGGCGGCGCCGCGATCCTCGCGCGGCTTGAGCAGGTTCGCGGCCTTGTAGTGCTCCTCGGCCTTGGGCAGATTCTCGAGCATCTCGTACGCCACTCCGAGCCCGAAGTGCGTGTCCGGATCCGCGTCCTTGGTCAGCGTCAGCGCCCGCTCGAACGCCTCCTTGGCCTTGTCGTAGTCGTGGTTCGCCAGGTGCCCCACGCCGTCCGCGATGTCGCCCTCGCTGGACCATGACACCACCGTGACGCCGACCGCATCGCCCTTGAACGGCACATCCACCGTTACTTTGCGCGCCGGGTCGTCGATCGCCTTGTTCACCGCGGCGCAACCCGCGAGGCCGAGAAATCCGAGGACGATCAAAGCCGCCAATCCGACGAGGTTCGTTCGCATGAAATCCTCCTGATAGTCTGGCGAGCATTCTACTTGCTCGGCGGCGCCTCGCCAACCGCCTTGCGAAGTTCCACAACCGCACCCTCCGCGTCCTCGATCGCCTTCTCCATCGCGTTCTTGCGCTTGTCCTTGGAGGCTGTGCGCAGAGCCTTGAGGCTCTCGCGCAGGCCCGCCGCGGCCCGCACAATGTCCGCCTCCCGCTCCGTGCCCTTGGCAAAGCCCTCGAGCACGGGCAACGACTCCAGCCACGCCCGCGACATCGCCTCCGTCTTGTCGTTGCGGAAGTCGTTCTTGGTGACCATCTCCGAGTAGTGCTCTCGCAGCCTTCGCCCGCGCTTTTCGATATTCGACATCGCGTCCTGGACCGACTTCACGTCCTTCTCGCCCTGGCCGAGGTTGGCGAAGATCTGCAGGAGCGTGGCGCCCGCGGCCGCCTTTCCCGCGTTGCCGTTCCGCCCCGCGCCGTTCGCGGCTGCGGCGCCGAACACCACCCCCAGCACGTCCTGCGGTTCAACGTGCTGGCCTGAAATGAGTTTCGCCGCGAGTTCCGGGCCCACCAGTTGCTTCGCCGCCCTTTCGTTCTTCGGCACGCCGATGCCCTGCGCCAGGCACTGTGCCAGCAGTTGCTTGCCCACGTCCTCGTTCACCGCCGCGGCCTGCTGCGCCGTCCGATACGCCGCCTTCTCGTCTCGCGCCGTGCCGATTCCCTGCGACAGCATGTACTGCTTCATGGCCATGGCATTCTCGTCGCCCGCGGCCGCGCGTTCGTTGTAGACCCGGTACTCCTCCTGCAGGTCGGAATCTCGCGCGGGGTCCTTCCCGGCACTCTTCACCCCCTGGGCCTTTCGGGTCGTTCGATCCACGTCGTCGCGGGAGGTCACCGCGTAGCGCTTCTCGCGCTTGGGCGGCTTGTTGATCGCGACCACGACGTCCTCCGCGCCCGAGGGGATCAGCACGAGTTCGCCCTCGGCGGATTGATTCACTTTCAGCGGCCGGAACTGCGGGGAGAGTTGACGCCCCTCGCTGTCCCTGAGTTTGAGCACGGCCTGCCGGACGTCCACGAAGAACTCCATCGACGAGAACGGCTGCTTTTCCCCCGCCCGCGACTTGAGCGTTTCCAGCACCCCCCACGTGAACGCGCTCTGCTTCTTGTCGTCCAGTTCGAACGCCTCTTCCTTCTCGGTGCCCGCCGTGATCGCGGCCCACGACTGGTGCTCCATCAGCCGGCGGTACGCGCCGATGTCGTCCTGGCCGATCCTGCTCGAGCCCTTTCCCACGGCGGCGAACCCGCTGAAGCAGCAGTCCAGCAGCACGAGCGAATGCCGCGCTTTCAGGCTCTTGAACGTGCGGACCACCTCGTCCATCGACACCAGAACGTCGCCCCACCCCTGCGGCGTATCGGCGCTCGGCTTCGAGGCGATCACCCCGGGCGCGAGAAACCCGTACCACTTCGCGACCGGTTCGTCCTTGCCCTGGTGCTCGAGTTTGAGGCCGTGCCCGGAGTAGTAGAAGATGACGATGTCATCCTCGCCGGCTTTTTTGGCGTCTTCGAGCGCCGCGAGAATTTCGCCGCGGGTCACTCGCCCGGTGAGTTCCCGCACGTCCTCCTGCTTGAAGCCGTACTTGTCCCGGAGGACTTTCGCGACTTCGGCGGCGTCGCGCTCCGTGTATTTGAGGTCGGGCACGCCGAACCCGCCGCGTGTGTTCGCGCCTTCACCCTCGAAGTGCCGCACCCCGACGCAGATGGCGATCATGCGCTTGTAGGTGACGTCGCTCCCGGGCGGCTCGCGAGACGGCTGTGCGCTCTGGGCGCTCACGACGACGGAACACACGATTGCGATGATGCTTCTCACCCACGCCACGCCCGCACCTCCGGGTGTGCATGATACATGAAAACCCCGGGCCGTCGAGACCGGGTCAATCCGGCGGCCTCTCCTCGACCCGGAGGGTGCGTCCGGCGATCGCCGCGTCCGGGGGCAGGTGCGCTCGAAGTACGCCGCGGAGGGCATCTGCCCAGTCCTTGTACGTCTTTTCGTTGGTGATTTCTTTGCCGCCGGGTTTGCCCCCCCCGGCGTACTCCCAATCCCAGTCCGCCGCGGGGCCCTTGCCGGTCCAGATGTACTGGCGGCCCTGCGGGAGTTCGGGGGTGAACGAAGTGCCGGCCTCGCCGGTTGCCGGGGCCATCCCCTCCTGGCCGCCCTGCCCCGAAACCCGCGCCAGCGCCGAGTTCATCGCCACCGTGAGCTTCTCGATCCTGTAGTCCGAGAGACCGTCCTTCTCGGCGCGGATCACGATGAATGTGTTGGTGGGTCCGTCGCCAATGTCAACCAGGTCGTAGTGGGCCCGGCGCCACAACTCCGGCTTGAGAATCTCGGCCCTGCTCCGGCCGTCGATTCTCAGCACGTAGAAACTGAACACTTTTTCCAGCGAATCGACGCCGTCCACGTCCACCCGGATCGAGCGGCCGCGTTCCACGGCCAGGGTGTTGGGCCCCACCTCGACATCGGTCTTGCCGTCGCGCCAGGCGAACGTGACGCCGAGTGCGGGCGGTTCGGGATTGAAGAAGTGCCAGATTTCTTTCGCGTGCGAGCCCAGGCCGATCAGGCCGCCCAGCGTGAGCGCCCACGGCAGGTAAACCTTGAGGACTGTCTTGACCCACTTGGGCGTGCCCTTCGGCAGTGGCCCGCCCCCGCCGCCACCCATACCCCACCCCCTTGCCTACACGGCGATTGCTCCGACCCGATCGGGCACATCAAACTCCGCCTGTGTTGAGGTTTTCACAAGTTCGACGCTCGCTCCGGGCGCGAGTTCCTTGAGCACAAAGCGGTGGGTCGCGCGGTTCATCTCCATGACGCACAAGTCTGTGATGAGCAGGTCCACGCAGCGCCGGCCCGTCAGCGGCAGCGAGCACTGCTTCACCACCTTCGGCTGGCCCTTCGCGGTGTGCTCCATCACGACCACCACCCGCTGCACGCCCGCGACCAGGTCCATCGCGCCGCCCATGCCCTTGACCATCTTCCCGGGAATCATCCAGTTGGCCAAGTCGCCTTCCTGCGAGACCTGCATGGCCCCCAGGATGCACAGGTCGATATGCCCCCCCCGGATCATGGCGAACGAGTCGCTGGAAGAGAAGAACGACGCGCCGGTCCGGGCGGTGACCGTCTGCTTGCCCGCGTTGATCAGGTCGGCGTCGATCTCCGCCTCGCTGGGGAACGGGCCGATGCCAAGTAGGCCGTTCTCGGATTGCAGCCAGACGTCCATGCCCTTGGGCACGTAGTTGGCGACGAGCGTGGGAATACCGATGCCAAGATTCACGATGTAGCCATCGCGGAGTTCCTGGGCGGCACGAACGGCGAGTTGATCTCGGGTCAGCGGCATAGGCCGGTATGGTACCGCGCCCGCCCCACCCCCCGCGAACTCGCTCTTTCAGGCGTGATGCACCCGGTCCGCCTCATCGTGCGGCGGCACGACGTGAAAGTGGTGAGTCAGCGCCTCTTCCCGTTCCTTGGCTCTGCCCACCGCCGCGAAGACCACGGGATTGAACAGGAAAACCAGCGTGCCGAACGCGAGCATCGCCACGGCCACCGGCCATCCCACCGTGAACGCCACCACCACCGCGACTCCCGCGAGCACTACCCAGCCGCCGATCAGAATCATCCGCAGCGCCCGCGGCCCCAACTTCGCGTCCGCCGGTGAGCCCTCGGAACTCACTTCCTTGATTTCCGCGGCCGCGTCTTGCGCCGAGCCGGGCATGACCATCACGCCTTCCGGTCCGGTCACGTGGCCCTCGCGGTCAACTAGCGCCTCTGCTCGGTGCAGCGGCTTCAGCGAGTCTCCGGGTTGCGCGGTCATGGCAACACCTCCTTCGCTCGGCGCACTCCGAGCGATCTCTCGGCCCACATCCAATACGAACACTGGGCGGCGAACATCTTGCGAAACGGAGAGGTTCGACGCCGGATTTGCGCAAACCCGCCGAACGGGCGAGCATCGCGGCCCGTTTCGCGGCCCGAACCGCCGGCGCGTGCCTGAAGCGTTTTCGGACGACAAACTGCGCCGTTCAGGGCTAGGTCGAATCACCCATTGAACATCCGGAAGTCCGTCCACATCGCATCGGGCACAGGGGACCGGACGATCTTGGTGATGTAGTGATCAATGGGTTGATGACGCGGCGGGCTGTCTGGTCGCTCGAACCGCTCACGCCCCGATCATGGCGAGTCGCTCGCGAACGTGTGCGGCTCGTTTTTTTCCTGCCGCGCCGGCTCAGCATACCTGGCGGGCCAACTCCGCGAGCGAGGATACCGTCAGGTCCGCTTCACTCCCGGACGGGGTGCACGGCGTGACCCCCGCGTTCTCGCACACCGAATCGCGGTTGACCCACGCCGCGCGAAAGCCCATCCGCACCGCGGGCGCGATGTCGTGGTACCGACTCTGGGCTGCGTGCAGCACCTCATCGGGCCGCAGCCCGAGCAGCGCCAGCGCCACCCGAAAGTGCCGCGGATCGGGCTTGTACGACCGGCAGTACTCCGCCGTCACTACCCACTCGAACTCGGTGGCGAGTTTTTCATGCGTGGCGGCGAACAAGTCGTCGTCGATGTTCGAGCAGATCACCAGCCGGAATCGCTCGGAGAGCCGGCGCAACGCCCGCACGGTGTCGGGGAACGGCTCCCATCTCGCGATCGACGAGGCCAGACGCTCCCGCTCGCGGTCCTCGATCGAGAATCCATACTTCGCCGCGAAGAGATTCATCACTCCACCGAGCACGTCCCGGTACGGCTTGTACTCCCGCTCCTCCTCCGCCTCGAACTGCGCGTATGTGGAGACAATCTCCGCGTCGGGCGGGGCGTGGCCGTGCACGGCCAGGATCGGCCGGATCGCCTTGAGAATCCCGGCTTCCCAGTCGATGAGCGTGCCGTAGCAATCAAACGTGATGGCTTGGATGGTGTCGAACTTCATGCGGCGATCGATCTGCTCGCGGCTTCACCGTTGCGCGGACTCGCGGAGTTTGCGGATGATTGCGGCTTTTACCATCATCTTGCCTACGACGAGCACGACCGCTCCAGGCACAGCGATATAGACGCCGCGAAGCATTTTCGATTGAAGGTTCGTCTCCGCGACTGTCGCCGAGTCTCCCATCGCGTTGCTCAGATTCTGCTGGTAGACCTCGATGAGAGGCCAGAGGGCGACACCGATCCCCGCGAGAATCACCGCGCCGCCCACGAGAATCAGCGACACCCCGATCACACTCCGCACATTTCACCTCTTCTTGAACCGTCTCGGGTCTGCGTCCGTATCCCGGTCAAGCCCGACCGCCCCGCCGCCCGACGTACACCGTACCACAAATCACCATCGGGCCGCGGCACTGGTTCTCGGACGGCGGACGGTGAATGATACCGACCGGAAGGAGATCGAAATGGCCCGACGCACGCCTCACGTTCGTTCGTATGAAGACAGCGGGTTCGAGGCGCTCGAGCAGCGTCAGGTGCTGGCGGGAGACTTTGCAGTCTCGGTCGGCGCGCTCTTCAACGACTTCGATCGCCGGGCCGATGCCCAGGTCATCCGCCTCACCGCCACCGTGAATAACGTCGGCACCCTGAACTACCGCGGCAGGGCGAGCATGGAGTTTTACCTTTCCGCGGACGACTCGTTCGATGTGGCGGATGATTTTCTCTTCGAAACCAAAGACCTGCGCAACCTCCCGCGAATCGGCGGGCGGATGGACGTGAGACTCGACACGGTCGAACCCGCGCTCGTGGACCCACCCGCACCCCTCCGGCATGTCGCGCCCGGGGAGTATTTCGTCGTGGCCCGGCTGGTGCTCGACAACTCGTCTTTCGACACCAACACCGCCAACAACCACGCGATGACGTTCGCCTCCGCCGTGATCTCGTACGAGTTCGGCATCCTCGACGCCGGTAGAAATCGGCCATTCACCTACACGCAGTCCGACGGCACGAAGGTGACCATCAAAATCGACCGCATCGGAACCGGAAACCTCGACCTGACGGAGGACGGCATCGTGCTCGTCGTGACGGGCGCGGAACCCGACGCCTCGCTCATGATCTCGACGGACCGGGACCGGCCCGTGCACTTTGCCCAGATCAATCTCCCGCAGGGCATCAAGGCCGTGAAGGCTCAGCGGGTCACCCTCTCGGGAATTCTCACGATCCAGGGCTTCATTTCGAGGATACTGCTGGGCAAACTCGATCGGGGATCGATCACGATCCAGAACGGCTTTGGCCGCGGGGTCACGATCGAGGCCGGCGACGTCCGCGATGCGGTCATCACCTCGAATCTCCCGATCGACGCGCTCAACGTCCGTTCGTGGCGCGACACCGACGGAACCGCGGATTTCCTGCGGGCCCCGTTCATCAGCAACATCTCCTCCGGCGGAGACTTCGCCCCTTCCGTCACGGTCACGTCCTTCAACTCCAACAGCATGAGCATCGACCGTTTCGTCGCGAAGGGAAACGTGAGCGGCGTGTGGTCGCTCGCCCGCGGCGTTGAAATCTGGGAGGCGGGAAGCACTACCGCGTCGTTCCGCGCGAATATCGCCGGCGTCGTAGAGAACTTCCGCACCCGCGGCGACATGCGCGGCACGCTCGCCTCACCCCTCATGTTCAATATCGATATCGGCGGAAGCCTGATTTCCGGCCGAATCCTTGCCGGCTACAACCTCGGCGCCGACCTGGAAATCGGCGGGACCGGCAGCAACGCCGACCAGGCACGCAACGGATCGCTCGACACCATCCGCATCCGGCGCGACATGACCAACTCGATCGTCGCCTCGGGCCTGCGCACCACCGACAACATTCTGCTCGACGACGACGACACCCTCGTCACCAGCCCCGCCGGCGCCGCGATCGGCCACATCGAAGTCGGCCGCCGCATGCAGAACAGTTTCTTCGTCTCCCCCATTCTGCCCGGCACCGCCCGCGTCAATAACCGCACGGTCACAGTCGCTGACGACACCCGCTTCGCGGATTCGCTCCCCCTTCCCGCCGGCGTGCGCTTCCTCAACCCCAGCGATCCACCCCCTCCCAGCGGCGGTAGCAGCGGTGGCAGTGGCGGTGGAAGTGGTGGCAGCGGAAACGACTCGCCCCCGCCAACCAGCGGATTGAGTTACCTCCGAAGCCGCGGCCGACGGTAGTCACGCCGTTCGTGTTGTCCGCTGTTCGATCCGCTTCTGGCTGATCGTCTGCACAACCCGATTCACGTAACTGCCCGGAGTGTGCACCTGGTCCGGCTCGATCGAGCCCAGCGGCACGATCTCCTCCACTTCCGCGATCACAAACTTCGCGGCCGTGGCCATCATCGGGTTGAAGTTCCGCGCGGTCTTCCGGTACACCAGGTTCCCGAACGGGTCCGCCCGGTGCGCCTTCACCAGCGCCAAGTCGCCGTATAGCCCGGTCTCGAGCACGTACTCACGGGCCTCGCCGCTCTGCGGCGCCGAGCCGGGCTTTCCGGCGTACCCGCGGCCGGGGATCGTCGCGCCGCAGAGCGCGTCGGCCGGCCGGAAGAACTGCCGCGTGTCCTTTCCATCCGCCACGATCGTCCCGGCGCCCGTGGCCGTGTAGAACCCGGGAATGCCCGCGCCCCCGGCGCGCAGCCGCTCCGCGAGCGTCCCCTGCGGATTGAACTCCACCTCGAGTTCACCGGATAGAAACTGCTTCTCGAACGTCGCGTTCTCTCCGACATACGACGAGATCATCTTGCGGATCTGGCGCGTCTGCAGCAGCAGTCCCAGCCCCCAATCGTCTACACCCGCGTTGTTGCTCACGCACGTCAGCCCCTTGGCGCCGCTTTCGCGAAGCGCCACGATCAGGTGCTCGGGGATGCCGCACAGGCCGAACCCCCCCACCATCACCGTGATGTTGTCCTTCAGAACGCCGAGTTGCCCGAGATCGGAAAACGCGGCCGCGGCGGTAGGAAATATCTTGGTTGCCATGCGGGGAGAGGATAGCAACGCACCGGGTGAGTGCGTCAGTCAACCTCCCAGCAGCCGCTTGATCCGCGCCAGCAGCCCTCGCGCGGGCTCGGGCCGGGCCGGCGCCGTGGGCGCTGGGGGCGTCGGCTTCGCAAGGACGGGCTCAACCGCCGCCGCCGCGACCTCGGCCCGGATGCCGGACTTCTTCACCTGCTCATAGTCCGCCGGGTTGAGTGAATACCGCACCAGAAGCAGGCATGACGGGCACCGGCCTGTCGCAATCTCCTGCGAGATGTCCGCCGAGCAGCGGGCACATCGCGTCCCCGCCGGCGCCCGTTCGCCGATCTGGGCGGGGGCCGGATCACCAACCGCCGCCGCGTCTCCGCTCTTGCGCTTTGCGGCGATCGTGCTGAGCCGGTCGTAGTAGGTGCCGCCGACTTCGGGGGTCGGGCTGATAGGGCTGTCGTCCTTGCCGCCCTTGCTCCACCTCTGCACAATTCCGACCAGTTCGGCTTCGCCCTTGGCGAAGTTCGCCAGCATCGGATCGATCTGGCTGAACGCATCCTGGATCGCGATCTGCAGGTGCCGCGCCGACTTGATCCGGAACATCGGGTTCTTCGTCGTCGCCCGCTCCACCACGTCCGCCAGCGCGGCGTGGATGCTCTTCACCGGCCCGAGTGGAATCTCGACTTCCCGGTGCGCCGCCCGGATCTGCTCGTAATCGCCCTCGAAGGGCGTGTTCCCCGTGAGCATCTCGTAGAACATGATCCCCAGCGCGTACACGTCCGAGCGCGGGGAGACCGTCCGGTCGAACATCTCCGGCGCCATGTAGTCGGGAGTGCCCGCCACGCCCTCCACCTTGGCGCCCGTCAGCACGACCTGCCGGGTGCATGCCAGACCGAAGTCCGTCAGCACCGGCGTGCCGTCCGCGGCCAGCAGGATGTTCGCCGGCTTGATATCCCGGTGAATCACGTTGTTCTCGTGGAGTTCCGCCACCGCGTCGCACGCCGCCTCCATCACCAGCCGCGTCGCCGCCAACGGAAATGGCGAAACTTTGTGCAGAAGGTTCGCCAGCGTCGGACCCTCCACGTACTCCATGATGATGAAGGGAACGCCCTCTACCACGTCCGCGTTGAGAACGGGATTGAGGCCCTTGTGCCGCAACGCGGCCGCGGCCCGGGCCCCTTCCAGGAACATCGCGAAGTGCGGATCGTCGTTGCTCGTCACCAGGTTGAGCAGGAACTTCACCGCCACATCCTGGTTCAGCATCGTGTGGCGCCCCAGCCACACCACGCCCATCCCGCCCTTACCCAACTCCTTCACGAGTTGCACCGGCCCCAGGTTCTTGGGGATTGTCACCCCGGTGACCGTCGGAACGTCCCCCGCGCCGACGGTCGTCCGCGTCGGGTCCCGGGTAAGCGTGACAGTCTGCGTGTCGGCCATGCGAGGGAGTGTATCTCAGGTGACTTGGATCTTGGTTTGCCCGGGATCGGTAATGGAGATGGTGCCCCCCCACGTACACATGCACGTACAGCCGCTGTGAAGGGCCGGCATGCCTTTGATCGTGACTTTCGAGGCTCCCGGCGTCCAGGGCGAGGTCGTCACCGGAATACAGGGAACGGGCGTAAGCACACCCAACGCCGCCGACGTCGCGGCCGCGACCATCGGATTCGACGGCGTCTTGCACATGCCGAAGGGCATGATGTTCATCATCGGCACGAAATCCATGATCGTCGCGGCGGGCTTGTTGTCCCCATTGACCATGTTGACCGGAAGCACGACGAGCGAGCCGGGCGACATTCCCATCGTGCACATTGTCTTCGCACCCAAGACCACAAGTGGCGGCATGGCAGATTCTCCCCGGGCCTGACCCGACAAGAGCATACCGCGCCGCCCCTGCCCGTGGAAGGGGTCAGGGCTCGTCGTCCACCGCGTCGTTCCGCAGGGTCAAAATGTCTCGCAGTTGGTCCGTTGAGAGTTCGCTCAGCCACCCCTCGCCGGCGCCGATGATGTTTTCCGCCAGTTCGGTCTTGCTCTCGATCATCTGATCGATCCGCTCTTCGAGCGTGCCTCGCACCACGAACTTGTGCACCTGCACCGTCCGCGTCTGCCCGATGCGGTACGCCCGGTCCGTGGCCTGGTTTTCCACCGCCGGATTCCACCAGCGATCGAAATGGAACACATGCGTCGCCGCGGTCAGGTTCAGACCCACCCCGCCCGCACGCAGGCTCAGGATCAGGACCGGCGCCGTCCCGTCGGCCTTCTGGAAGCGGTCGATGATCGCCTGACGCTGGGGCTGCGTGGTGCCGCCGTGCATGAACAGCACGTCGCGGCCGAACTGATGCCGCAGCATCGCTTCCAGCAGCGCGCCCATCTGCCGGAACTGCGTGAAGACCAGCGCTTGATCGCCCTCCGCCAGCGCCTCGTCGAGCATCTCGATCAGGCGGATGCACTTGCCAGATCGCGAAGGATCGGGGGCTTTGCCCACCAGTTCGTCCTGGTCGTGCAGGAGCAGCGACGGATGGTCGCAGATCTGCTTGAGCCGGACGAGGGCCGCCAGGACCAGGCCGCGGCGCTGAATTCCTTCCGACCGGTCCACCTCGCCGAGCATCCGCTTGACGCAGGACTCGTAGAGCGAAGCCTGCTCGCCCGTGAGGTGGGCGAACTCGCGCGATTCGACTTTTTCCGGCAAGTCGGCCACCACCGAAGGGTCGCTCTTTAGCCGCCGCAGCACAAACGGCCGGATCAACGCCCGAAGTTGCTCGCCTTTCTGCCGATCGTGGTAGCGCTCGATGGGCACGGCGAACTTCGCCCGGAAGCCCCCCGACGAGCCGAGGTACCCGGGGTTGAGAAAGTCCATGATCGACCACAGTTCGGTCAACCGATTCTCAACCGGAGTGCCCGTGAGCGCCACTCGCCGATCAGCCTCGAACGCCCGCACCGCCTGGCTCTGCTTCGCGGAGGGGTTCTTGATGTACTGGGCCTCATCCAGGACCACCCGCCCCCACTTCACCTTGCTCAGCAGTTCGCGGTCCCGGTGCGCCAGGGCGTAGGTCGTCACCACAAGATCGCTTGCCCCAACGCGTTCCAGGAACACGTCACCCATGGATCGTTCGGGGCCATGATGCACCAGCAACCGCAACTCCGGGCAGAAACGGCGTGTTTCGTGCATCCAGTTACCGACTACTGACATCGGCACGAGAAGCAGCGTGGGCTGCACGGCGTTCGACGCGGCGACTCCGCCAACCGCCGATACGGATGAATCCCCCCCCGCGATCGCGAGCCGCTCCGCCTCGATGAGTTTCGCCAGTTCCCGCTCGTGCGCCAGGAGCGCGAGGAGTTGGATCGTCTTGCCCAGGCCCATGTCGTCGGCCAGGCACACGCCGAACCCGAGCGTCTCCTGAAACGCCAGCCATGAAAGTCCTCGTTGCTGATACGGCCGCAGCGTCCCATGGAACGTGGTTGGCGTCTCGATGATCCGCAACTGGCGCGACGCCGCCTCGCTGTTGAAGAACGCGTTCAGCCAGCCCGTCGCCTCCAGGCCCACCACCGGGATCCCGGTGCGGGCCAGGTCGCTGCCGTACGCCAGGCGAAGAGCCTCGCCCAGTTTGATCGTTCCGCCGGGATTCTCCCGGATGAACCGGATGGCCGCGTGAACATCCTCCGGGCGAATCTCTACCCACCGGCCGTTAATGCGGACCAGCGGCGTTCGTCGCGCGGCCAGTTGCTCGAACTCGTGCAGCGACAGCGTCGTGTCGCCCACGGCGATCTCCCAGGTGTACCCAACCAGCGCGGACAGCCCCAACTGCGCCCGGGCGGCGTTCGTGAGCCCCCCGGAGGCCGAGCCGAACGGGTCCATCCCCTGCGACTCCAGCCGCAGTTTCGCCCCCAGCCGCGCCGAAGGCGAATCCCACCACGAGGGCGCTTCCACCGCGAACCCCTGCTCCTGCAGGATCGGGCGAACTTCCCGCAAAAACTCGTACGCCTTCTTCGTCGTGACCTCGAGCACGCGGGGCTGCGGCTCTTCCAGGGCTTCTTCGAGGGCCTTGAAGAACCGCGACGCGCGCCCGAGTTCCCCCAGCAGCAAGTCCTGCGGCCGGTCGATCCGCCGTCCCATGATCGTCGCCGATTCGCTCGACAGCAGCCAGATATCCGGCGCGTCCAGGATGATGTTGGGCTGCTCGACCGACTGAAGGTGAAAGGACAACCCCCACGCCGGGTCGTCGGGCGCGGGGTCCGGGGCTGTCGGGTCCGTGGCCAGCGGCTCGTTCATCCGAAACAGCAGCCGCCACAGCGAGGAAGCCCCCCGCTCTTCCAGCACCGACACCCACGACCGAACGCGCCGGATCATCTCCTGGCGGAACGTCATCGGACCGCCCAGCGAATCGGCCCGCCCGAGCAGGCCGGTCAGCCAGGCCACGTGCTGATCCGCCGCGGGGTCGCGCTCCAGCAACGCATCCGCGAACGACTCACGGATCAGCGGTTCGCGGCACTCCGCGTCCACAACGGCGCTCAGGAACGACGACGTTACCGCCCACGCCTCATGCCGTAGTTCATCCGCCGCGGCTCGCGCGGACGCGGGCATCGCGTTCACGAGCATCGCCACCCGCTCGGCGCTCGCCGAATCGCTCAGCCACGGCTCCCACGATGCCCGGATCTGACCTCCCGCCTGCACAAGCATCGGGATTACCCGCTGCTGCGCCATGAGCGAGCGAGCAAATCCGGCGGCGTGCGCGAAGTACGAAAACGACCCACCCGCCAGAATCTCGCTCGGCTCCCCCAACTCCGCTCGCTCCGCGAGCGCCTCGGAGAGCCCCAGCAGCACCCCCGCCGCGGCCTCCGCCGGGTACGACAGCGTTGTGACGCGGAACGACTCGAGCGCCAAACCCGCCGCCGCGTCATCTTCCGAGTGGCCGGGAAGCCCCAGGGCGCGGGCCAGCGTCGGGCTGGGGATCGGTACGCCCGCGCGCCCGGGCAATCGGAGCACAAGGCTCGACGCCTCGACCGGCGATGTTCCCGCCCCGATCGCCGGGAGCACCTGGCCCGGGAACGGATCGGCGGCGAAAGGATGATCGCGGGGTGTGGCGCCATCAGCGACGGGCGCAACCGGCCATCGCGCGCCGTCTTCTGCCCAGATGTGGATGTGCCCGGCGGACCAGTTGGCGTGGAGAATTTGGGACAACGTGTGGCTCGTCGGCGATGCACCGGAACACCCGGACGGGGCCTCCTCCGGCCCCGCCGCTCCGGAGTGGATTGGCGGATTCGAAATGAGGGCGCAGGGATTCGAACCCTGGACCTACGGCTTAAAAGGCCGCTGCTCTACCAGGCTGAGCTACGCCCTCGGAGTTGAGTGGGGATGATAGGACCGCGCCCCCGTCGCGACCCTCCAACCGAGCCCTTAAGTTCCTGTCCCGCGGCGCGGCACCGCCCCCGAAAAACAAGAACGCCCCGCGCGATGCGGGGCGTCTGTGTTCCCTAAAGCAGTTCAGGCTCAGGTGATGGGCTGAGAGCGTCCCAGCGGCGTTCCGATCGTTCCAAACCCACCCGGGAAGGCGCGGTCGTAGTGCGTCATGTAGGCCACGATCGGCTGCGGAGCCTTGATGGAAGTCGCGTACCAGTTGTTCGACAGCCGGCGGATGCCGGTGATGAACTGGTCCATGTCGAGTTCGACCACCGCCCGCGCCGGGATCGTGCGGCGGAATGTCTCGCTGCCGGGCAACCCGTCGTACGCGACCGTGATCTCGATCGTGGTCTCGGTGGAGTTGGGGTTGAACAGCCGCAGGTGCTCGACCACGCCCGGATGGTTGTTGTTGTCGCCGGGGCGGAAACCCTCTCCGAAACTCCACAGTGTGTAAGCGGTGGTCGCCGCGGCGCTGGCCAACTGCTGGCCAAACGCGTTGGACCTCACCAGCACCGTGACCGGCGTGTTGGAGTTGTACAGGATGGCGTACGGCCGACCCATGATGAATCCAGGGAGCGTGGACACGTCCAGGGAGCTTTCGCTGCGGGCGTTCACGGTCAGCGTCGCCCGGTACGAACTCCCGTTGTCGTACAGGAACGTGATCAGCACGGACGCCTGAACTCCGGTCGTGTTCAGGGCGCTGATGATTTCCTGCGTTCCGTTGAGGCCAAACTGCCCCTCGGGCATGACACCCGCCGTCGCGGCGGCCCCGCTGTTGCCCATGGAGCCTTCCGCAACCGTGGCGGTGCGGTCATAGTGCGAGAGCGCGGCCACGATCGGAACGTCGGACGTCAGCACCACCCCGTACGTGCCCGCGGGCAGCACGAAGGGCGTTTCGTTGGCGGAGCCGCCCAGCGTCTTCACAAGATTGCTCGGACCGCCAACATCGATCCCCGAACGGCGGAACGCGCTGGTGTCGATCGAGCGCACGTACGCCGCGGTCCCGTCCGCCCGGTAATACGTCGCCGTCACCTTGCCGTTGGCCGATGAGGCGTTGTACCACACGATGAAGTCGTTGAGGCTCGGTGCCTTCACCACCTCGCCAAAGGTCCACGTCGAGTCGGTCCGGCTCGTGAAGGACTCGCCCACGCCGCTGGGCCGCGGGAGGAGGTTGAGGTCGTAATGGCTCGACGTCGCGGCAAAGGGCTTGTCGGCACGAACCTCGATCGCGTAAGGGATCTCGGGGTGGTCGATCAGTTGGTTTCCGGCCGCGACGAGCGCGGGCGTGGTGAGCGTGAGCCCCGAGCGGGCATTCCCACGCACCACCATGTCGGCGAGCACCTGGTCCCGAGCACCCCATTCATACCGGGCGATCACGATCACCCTGGTTGACTGGTCGTTGGGATTGCTCAGCGGCAGGAACTCGTAGGTCCCGTTGTTCGCGTTGCCCTCCGGGTAGTACACCCGGTACGGCAGTTGCGGCACAACGGTGCCGTCCGAGAGCGTCTCGGTCGCGGGCGTTGAAGGGGTCGCGGCCAAGTGACCCAGGCCCGTGCCGTTGTTCACCTGCGCGTACATCGCGTCAACCGCCGTGGGCGTCGTGCCCATGAACACAAAGTATCGGAACGACGCCGTCGCGCCCGATGCCAAGGTCCCGACGTCGAACACCATCGCCAACTGCGAGTCCCCGGAGGCCCCGTCGGGGTCCACCACCGGTGTATTCAGCAGCACCGTCGGGTCCCGCGGGTCCTGCCCGCCGCCCAGCACCATGGCCCTGGCCCGCGAGTCGCCCGATGGCGCCGCCAGCGCGATCGTGAGCCCCTGACCAAACTGGTTATTCACATACCGCGCGGAGGCCATCTTGCCCGTCGCGTCGATGTCGTTCAGGGTGTTGCGGTTGTTCTCGCCGAGATAGAAACCCGGGTTTGGATTGAAGCCTTCCATCCACGCCACCCCCGTGAGCGAGGCGATCGTGGTGTTGGTCAGGAAGACATCGATGGCGATGAACCCGTCGCTCTGCGCGAACGAGAACGATCGCTCCATCGTGAGGCCGCGGTAATCGCCCTTGGAGGTGACCCGGTTGTTGAACGAATCGCCCTCGTTGGTCAGGGCGAAAGGAACGGCGTTCGGCCTCGCCGGGCTGCCGTTGGCGAAGTCGTTGCCGCTCGCGACGGCCCCGAAGAAGGACTGTGCGGTCAGCGCCGTGCCGACGGGCTGACTGAACGTGTTGATCGGAAGGAACTCGATGCCGTTGAAGTTGAGCCCGGAGTAGGCGCCGGCCGTGTCGAATGCGCCGAAGAAGCCATTGGTGTTGACCCCCATGCTCACCACGCTGCCGCGGATGATCTGGCCCGGGTCGCTCACGCCGGGCGCGAGCGAAACGTCAAGCGTGTACTCGCCCGTGGTCTGCGAGGGATTGCTCGTCCCGTCCCCCACGGCGTTGGGGTTATACACCACGTTCGAGGACTCGGACACCGCGATGTAGTAGCGGCCGCCCGAGGCGAACACGTACGAATCGATCCGGCTCGAGTTGCCCGGAGGATTGGCCAGCAGGATCTGCGTTCCCAGCGAGTCAAAGAGCCGGAGCGCCGAGTTGAGGACGCCCGAGGGAGTCGCCACCGCGGTCAGGCTCGAGCCGATAACAGCGTCGAAGAAGAAGATGTCGCGGTCGAACACACCGAACCCGCCGTCGCCCACGAACGCCGTGACCGAGTTTGACCCGTTTCCGCCCGTGATCCCCAGCGTCTTGGCCGTGACGATCGTGTCGTTGGACTCGAACGGCCCGAAGATGTTGTTCAGGAACGTGATGTCGAGCGCCCAGTTCTCCAACTGGCCCGTGTTGAGCGGGGTCCTGTCGTTGATGCGCAGCGTCCAACGGCCCACCGCGGATTGGCCGTCGAACAGCCCCAACGACTCGAACGGCCGGAAGGCGCCGGTGAACGGGGCGAGCCCGTTCTGGACGCTGGCCGAAGCCTCGTCGTCGAACAGCGTGTTGGTGAAGTTATCGCCCGAGTTGCCCTGCTGCGATGCGTCGGCGCCGTTGTACAGCACCCGCTCGGTGCCCTGTGGGGAAATGAGGCTGATCACCAGATCGCTGACGTAGGTGTGCGTCAGTCGCAGCCGCAGATTGACGTCCAGGATCTGCCGCGAATCGGCGATGTCGATGAACGCGGTCGTGGTCCCCTGGGTCTGCGACGGTGCATTGGGCGGGATGCTGGTCGTCGGCCCGGCCGGCGCGTTGTAGTTGAGGAACACGTCGGTACCCGCCGGCGGGGCCGGCGTGGGCGTGAAGAACGTGTGCGTCACGATATCGTCCGACGCCAGCCGCGTCGCGACCCGAAGGTTGTACACGCCGGTGGACTGTGAGTTTCCGCTCCCCGCGACCGCTGGGTTGTACCGGTCGTTCCCGAACCCCGACACGCCCAGGTAGTAGGTCCCGCCGGTCTGGACGAAGAAGTCCAGGTACGAATCCTGACCGAAGAACTGGTCGTTGGCCGCCAGTTCCACTCCGTTCGCGTTGAACAGCCGCAGATACGAATCCAGCGTCGATCCCGACGCCAGCCGCTGCGCCGTGATCTCCGCCGTGATCTGCCCGCCGCGGCTCATGTTGATGCGGTATACGTCCACGTCCAACGGGCCGAACACGCCGTTGCCGAGCGTCACGCCCGACACGTTCGCCGCCCCGGTAGAATCAAACGAGAGCGCCGTCGCCTCGCCCGTCGCGTCGTTGGGCTCGTTGTCGCCGGTCACCGCCACGATCCGGAAGTCGTACACGTGGGGCGTGCCGGCGGCGTCGTTCCCGTTCAGGAAGTTGCCCGTAGTATCGCGGAATCCCGAGGGCTGCAGCGTCAGACGATACGGATCCACCGGCAGCCTCTGCTGCGCAAAGCCCGTCAGATTCAGCGTGATCGTCACGTGCCGCGGCTCTGTCGCGCTGCGGACCACCGACGTGATCGGCACGTTCACATCGTCCCCCGTCCCGATGTTGTCGTCCACACCTGCGCCCACCAGCGACACCGCGGCCGCCGACAGGAACGCCTCGTCGATGTCCTTGCTGAAGTCGATCGTGATCGTGTTGCGCGGTGTGGAAGTGCCGGGGATGACCTGCGTCGCGATCGGGCCCGGGTCAATGACCCGCACCACCGGCCCGTCGATCTGGATGACCTGGATCGCCCGGGCCACGTTCAGCCGCCCGCCGGATCGAACCCGGCCCTGCAGCGACGGCAGGTGATCCACGCTGTTGAAGAGCGCCTCGCGGATCTCGATCGCCGACGCGTTGGGCTTCACCGCCTTCAGCAGCCCGACCGCGCCCGCCACCATCGGTCCCGAGAAACTCGTTCCATTGACAAAGGCGTACCCGCCCCCGGCGGTGGTCGTGAGCACCGCAACGCCCGCGGCGCCGAGTTCCACCGTCTCGGCTCCGTAGTTGCTGAAGCCGGCCAGTTGGTCGTTGTTGTCCGTGGCCGCGACCGAAATTACGCCCGGGATGTTGTACGAGGACGGGAAAAAGGTGAAATCCGGATTGTCGTTGTCAAATCCATTGTTTCCAGCCGAGGTCACGAACGTCGCGCCGACCTCCACGAACCGCTGGATCGCGTCCCGCTCCGCGTCAAACCCTTCCGGGGCGTCGCGGTAAAACTCCGGCGCGAATCCGCCGTACGAGTTCACGCTGGCGATCACATTCAACCCGCGCGTGATCATCATCGTGGCGTAATCATGCGCGGCGACGATCGCGGCGACCCGATACGCGCCGAACTGGTCGGCGATCTTCAACGCCATGAGCGCCACGTTCCAGTTCACTCCCGCCATGCCGACGTTGTTATTGCCGACCGCCCCGATCACACCCGCGACCTCGGTGCCGTGCCCGACAATGTCGTCGTTCGGATTGTTGTCGTTCGTTCCGAAGTCCCAACCGTTGATGTCGTCGACAAACCCGTTGCCGTCGTCGTCGATGCCGTTGCCGGAAATCTCACCAGGATTCCGCCAGATGTTCAGCGCCAGGTCGGGGTGCGTGACGTCGATGCCCGAGTCGATGACCGCGATGACGTTGTCCCGCGTGCCGATGGTGATGTCCCACGCTTCCGCCACGCTCGAGTCCGCGCCCGACGTCCCGAATCCGGACCCCTGAATAAACTGGCCCGTGTTGTCTAGAGCGTACTGATCTCCGTACTGCGGATCGTTCGGTGTCCGCGCGATCTGCCGGATCTGGTCTGGCTCGAACGACTTCAACCACGGCAACTCGCCCACCAGCCGGTTCACCGTGTCCACTCGGATCTGGTCTGTCGTCTGGATCGTCGCATACCGCCCGCGGGCGATCGAATCGACCGAACTCACCCGGACCCCAAGACGCGTCGCCACCTCGCGCGCCATCAGTTCCGCCTGCTCCGTGCTGTGCATGTCGTCGAACTGCATCAGGTAGGAGCCGCGCATCGCCGCCACCTGACCTTCGCCCCACGGCAGCCACACCGCGCCAACCGGCAACTGCTCTCCGCTCAGCATCTGGCGAGGCTCGAGCGATTCCATCGCCCCTTCCGCCGCCGCATGGAGATATGACGACACACCCCGGTTATCACGTCCGTTCGGCATACACGACTCCAAACACGCCGCGCTTTTCCACGCGGCGACATTCCTCTCGGTTGGGTGGTTGCCCGGCGCGGCTCCGACACGGGACGTTTGCACGCCCTCCGCCGGAGCCCCGACGCCCTCGGGCCTTTTAGCCCTACGGGGCCCCCGCCATCCTGTTCCCATTCTCCCCGAAATCGCCTCCGAACACAAGTCCACCCTCGCCACGTCTCCCCTAACATGAACCGATCTTGGTTGAGGCGCGTTTTCGGGCTGACCATCCTTGCCCTTCACGCCCGGGCAGGCAACATCGCCAGCAGCATTTGTGCGTGCCGCTCGCTGGCACCTTGATTCACCCGGATCACCCGCCGCCCTCGTTCCGCCAGACCCTTCCGCCTCGCCGAGTCTTCCAGCACGCTCCGCAGCGCTTCCGCCAGGCCTTGGCGGTCGGTTCGGAGCAGGGCTTCGCTCTGATCCAGCGCGGCCGTGACCTGCTCAAAGTCCGCCACAAAGGGCCCCAGGACTGTGGGCTTCCCCAGTGCGACCGGCTCAATCGGGTCCGACCCGAAGAGATCGCCCATGAAACTCCGACCCACGATCACCACCTCCGCCAGGCTGTAGGCCTTCCGAAGTTCTCCGATCGTGTCCAGCAGAAACCGATCCGCCCCGCGCGCCGATCCGCCCGCCCCGGTCCTCCGAACGCAGCCGGGCATGTCCTTCGCCGCCAGATCGAACCTCTCAGGCTTCCTGGGTGCGCACAGCAACTGCGCCCCGGCCGGACACGCGGCGTGAAAGAGTGCCTCCTCGCCCGGCCCGGTGCTGCCGGCCACGATCAGCGGGCGCGCGCGATCAATGCCCATGTCGCGGGCGAGTTCCTCGGCCCCGGGCACCGGCCCGTCTTCGATCTTCGCCGCGTCCCACTTCATCGAGCCGGTGACCGAGCACTTGTCCGCGGGCAACCCCAGCCCCTGAAACCTTCCCGCATAATCAAGGTCCTGCACCGCGGCGAACGCGAGCGTTCGCAGTCGCCTGCGAAAGAACGGGCGTATCCGCGAGTAGCCCCGGAATGACCTCAGGCTCAGCCGCCCGTTGATGATCCCCGCGGGGATTCCCCGCCGCGCACACTCGTCGATGAAGTTCGGCCAGACCTCCAACTCCACCAGCCCCACCGCGTCCGGCCGCACCGCGTCCAGAAACCGGCGAACGCACCAGGAAAAATCCAGCGCATACCGGACCACAAACGCCTGCTCCCCGAAGAGTTCCCGCGCCCGTTTCAGCCCCGTGTCGGTCGTCGCGCTGACGACCACCTCGCAGTGCGGGGTCAGCAGGGGCACGAGTTCCCGCAGCGCGCTGACCTCCCCCACCGAGACCGCGTGCAGCAGCAGCCGCGGCCTCCGCTTCGCCGGCAGGCTCGGAATCTTCCCAAACCGCTCGTTCCACCCCGAGCGCTTCTTTCCCGCCCACACCGGGGCGGTGGCGACGGCGAGGGGGATGTAAAGAAAATCGAGCGCGTTCATGCGTGAGCGATGGTGTAGTGACCGGAACGAAACGACGGCGAGTGCTCACGGATCACCGACTCGCCGATTCCGAATGGGCGGGCGGGGATTCGAACCCCGAACCCCTCGCGTGTAAGGCGAGTGCTCTGGCCGTTGAGCTACCCGCCCGAGCGGACAAGCGTAGGGAAGCCGTCCATCAGGCGGCGCTCGACCAGCGCATCGCGTACACCCCGGCCGCATACCCGCCAACCCCGAAACACACCAGAACGGCTCCCGGGAGCGCCAGGTCCTGAAGGCTGAATCCCCGCCACAGCACGCCCTCGATGCTGATCGTCGCCCACGTGAACGGGCTGATCCTGGCCAGCATCTGGACGCTCTTTGAAAGAAAGAAAAGCGGAATCGAGCCGCCCCCGATCATCGCGAGGATCAGCACAACCGCCCGCCCCAGCCCCTGGGCCCCGCCCTCGGTCCGAGAGAGCCCCGCCAACAGCATCATCAGCCCGGTGAACCCGAAGGACGTGAGGAACACGACCAGCAGCAGCAGCCCCCAGTTGGGCACCGCAACACCGAACGGTCCCATCGCCAGCAGGATCAGCAGGCCCTGCACGATCAGGCAGGAAATGAAGCACGCCAGGGCCTTTCCCGCGAGGATCTGGCCCTTGGCGATCGGAGCCGTGGTCAGCCGAAGCAGCGTCCCGCCCGTCCTCTCCGTCACGATCGACACCGCAAAGGCCATCACGCACCCCAGGAGTCCCCAGACCACGCCCTGCGGGAACGAAACCGCGTAACTGCTGGTCGGCATCTTCGGGCCGGTCGCCGTCGATTCGAGTTTGTGAACCTTGACCGCGATCGGCCGCCATCCGGCCATCCCCGAGGCGGCGCCGTCTCCCGGCTGTCCCGTGTCAAAACTCTCCGTGGTGCGGGTGATGCTGTCGAACATCTGGTTGAGGAGCGTTCGCTGGGACCCGCTGATGCCCTCGGATGTGGCGAGCGAGGCGCGGGCGCTGTCGAAACTCTTCTTCATGGCCGCGGGGTCGGAGAACGTTCTCTGCATCTGCCGGAAGGCGATCTCGTTGAGTTTTCCGGTGAGCAGGCCGCTCTCGGCGCTGCGGGTGGGATCGACCACGGCCTCGATTTCCAGCGTCTTGCCCGCGAAGATCGAGCCCGCGTTATCCTCGAAGTCCTTCGGAATGATCACGCATGCGCCCACCTGGCGCTTGCGGACCATCGTCTCCCCCTCCTCGCGTGTCGCCGCGGGCCTCACATCAAGGGCCTCGTCGTCGGTGAGGTCTTTGGCGAACGCCGCGGACGCGGGCCGCCCGTCGAGATTGACCAGCGCCACTTCAAGCTTCCCCGCCGCCTCATCGCCGTACATGCCGCTGAAGACCCACCCGAAGAACATCGCCAGCAGCAACGGAAACAGGAACGTAAAGAACGCGTTCGCCCAGTCGCGGCCGAGCAGCCGAAGGTCCTTGATGGCAAGCGCGAGCACGGCGCTCATGGTTCGCTCCTGTCAGTCCCGAAGGCTCCGCCCGGTCATCGCGAGAAAAACCGACTCCAGGTCGGGCCGATCGATCCGCACGCCGCGGAGCTGCTTCCCATCACCGATCACCCGCGCGATCTCCGAGAGCGGATCGGACGTGTCGATGCGCTGCGACTCGCCGTCCCGCTCGATCGTGACGACGCTTTTGCCCCCGTGCGAGGCGATTAACTCATCCACGCTCCCTACGCACAGGATCTTCCCCTTGTCCATGATCGCCACGCGGCTGCATAACCGCTGGGCCTCCTCCATGTAGTGCGTCGTGTACACGATCGTGCGCCCCTGCTTCGCCAGCCCCGTTACCAGTTCGAGGATGTTGTTGCGCGACTGCGGGTCTACCCCCGCCGTGGGCTCGTCCAGCAGCAGCAGCGGCGGGTCGTGGATAAGGGCCGCCGCCAGGTTCAGCCGCCGCTTCATGCCCCCGGAATACCCCTTCACGCGATCTCGTCGCCGCGGCTCCAGCCCCACGAGGTTGAGGACCGCCAAGACGCGGTCCCTCAGCGCGCTCCCGCCAAGGCCGAACAATCGCCCGAAGAACCGCAGGTTTTCCTCCGCCGTCAGGTCGTCGTACAGCGCCACCGATTGCGGGGCCACGCCGATCTTGCGCCGCACCGCCGGATCCGCCGGTGAGCCAGCCCCGTCGAGCGACACCGAGCCCTGGTCCGGCTTGAGCAGACCGATCGCCATCCCAATCGTGGTGCTCTTCCCCGCTCCGTTGGGACCCAGCAGCCCGAACACCTCGCCCCCGACCACTTCGAGCGAAAGGTCGTCCACCGCGACGAGGCTTCCGAAGGACTTGCGCAGGTGATCGAGTTTCAGCATGCCGGGCGCTCGAGCGTTCTTGATTCGGGGTCTGATTCGGGTGATTTCGCGTTCAGGCTTCCGCCCGCGAAGAGAGGACGCCGAAGAGAATACCGGCTGCCGGATTGTCTTGCGCGAAGCCCGCCGTGTCACACGTCCGTTTTTCGGGGGCCCTCCCCGCCGAGATTCACAACCAGGATCTGATCCACTGCTTTGCGCCCGATGTCCGGCACGCGGCATCCTTCCTCGGGATACCCCACCGGGACTACCAGAAACGGCCGCTCGTGCTCCGGCCGCGCCAGCACCTTCGACAGAAACCCCATCGGGCTGGGCGTGTGCGTGAGGGTCGCCAGCCCGGCGTGATGCGCCGCCGCGAGCAGCAGCCCCACGGCGATCCCGACGGATTCATTCACGTAATACACCCCGCCTCCATCGTCCGCCTTCATGGTCTTGAACACCACGATCAGCCACGGCGCTCGCTCCAGGAACGGCTTCTCGCAGCCCGTGCCCAGCGGCGCCAGGTCGGCCAGCCACTCCGGGGTTGCGCGACGCGAGTAGAACTCGCGCTCCTCGGCCTCCGCCGCCTCCCGGATTCGCCTTTTCAGCGCCGGGTCACACACCGCCACAAACCGCCACGGCTGTTTGTTCGCGCCCGACGGCGCCGTTCCCGCCGCGGCCACAATCTGCCGAATGGTCTCTTCCGACACCGGCCGGTCGGAAAACTCCCGCACGGTCCGTCGCAGCCGCATCGTCTCATAAAACGCCCGGGCCGCACGCTCGGCGGGAACCCCGGGATCGAACCGTTTCAGCGGGACCGTCGGGTAATCATGAGGGGTTGGCGGGGATGTGCTGGGCATACCGGCGATCCTACCGCGCCGGGCCGGGATCGCTTCCGCCCGCCTTGCCGAACCGCCGATGTGGTGCATGGTGTCGCCATATGCGACCCGGCTGGAATCAACTCGTGACCGACCCATCATCTCCGGCGAACCCCAACGCCCGCCGCCACGGCCGCGTGCTCTGCCGCGACATCGCGTGCAGCCTCGGGGTTGTTCAGGATCTCTCCCTGAGCGGGATGCGCGTCCGGACCGGCCAGAAGCCTCCCAAGCCGGGCCAGTCCTTCGGCGTGGACATCAGGACCGGCGAGGAGCGGGTGTACCTGCACTGCGTCGCGCGGTGGGCCAAGCGCTGCGGGATCTTCAGGCACGAGGTGGGCGTCGAGTTCGTAAACCTCGGCACCGAGCAACGACGGTCTCTCACCGCGATCGCGCGGTCGTGCGTCTACAACGAGTTGGTGCGCTACGTTCCCGATTCCGACGCCGCCTGACGCCCGGAACCCCTTCCGCTCCCGGCCGTCAAACTCCGATAGACTGTCGAGCGCGTGCAACCGCCGGCGCCCGCCGCGGTACCACGTTCGCGATCGGAGACCCGACATGAACGCACGAAGACTCGCCCTCTGCGCGGCCCTGCTGGCCCCCGCCTTGCTCGCCCGGCCGCTCCTTGCCCAGGTGAAGCCCGAGTCCCGCGCGCCCAAGGGTGCAGAGGTCGACCTGCGCCCGCGGTTCACCAAGGGCCAGGACGTCCGCCTCAAGATGACGCTGGAAAGCCGCAACGCCTCGACCGCCGAGAACGCGGACGAGAACAGCAGCGCCAAACAGGAAATCGGCTTGCTCCTGAAGTGCACGAGCGCGGACCCCGAAAAGGGCTACACCCTCGACATGGTCTACGAATCGCTCAAGGCCTCCATCCACTCCGGGCTGGCCGACGTGGACTTCGACAGCACCAAGCCGCCCTCGCCCGACGACCCCTACGACCAGTTCCTCCGCTCCCTGGTCGGTATGAAGCAGGAAATACTCATGGACCGCAACGGCGAGATCACCAGCGTCGGCGGGGGCGATGCCCTCGGCGGCCTGGGCGGGGCTCTCGCGGGTCAGTTCCAGGCCGCGGACGTCTTCAAGTCGGTCTTCGGCCCGATCTCATCGCCGAAGAAATCCGTCCCCAAGCCCAGCGTGGGTGAGAGTTGGACCACGGAGACCATCATGCACGGGGCCGTCGGCACCATGCGCATCGAGATGACCCACACCCTCGCCTCGAGCATCGGCGGCAAGGCGACGATCAACTCGGTGGGCAAGGTCACGCTGGAACCCTCGGCCGCCGGCGGGAAGATCCCTCAAGTCCGGATCAGCGACTCGAACATCGGCGGCAAGACGATCTGGGATCTCGAAGCCGGCATGCTCAACGAGTCGGAGATGCTCCAGAGGCTCACTATCCAGACGCGGCGTGACAACAAGACGGAATCAACGACCCAGGAAATGAACACGAAGGTCGTCCGCGTGAAGTAGCGCATCACCCCGCCGCCACGACCTCTCGGACCACGCCGATCGCCCTCTCGATTCCGGCCCGCGACACGTCCAGGTGCGTCACCGCCCGAACCCGCCGCGCACGGGTGGGCAGCATGTACACGCCCTTGGCCAGCAGCCGCTCGCACAGCGCGGCCGCGTCGAACGCAACCCCCGCCGCGATATCGAAGAAAACCAGATTGGTCTCCACGCCGTGCGTGCGCTGGTCCTCACACAACGCCAGCCCCGGGATCGCGCTCAGGCCCTCGCCCAGCCGCCTCGCGTTCGCATGGTCTTCCGCCAGGCGCGTCACGTGGTGGTCCATCGCGTACAGGGCGGCCGCGGCCAGCAGCCCCGACTGCCGCATGCCCCCGCCGAACTGCTTGCGGAACCGGCGAACCCGGGCGATCGTCGGCACATCCCCCGCGACCGCCGACCCCACCGGCGCTCCCAGCCCTTTGCTGAAGCAGCACGCGACGGTGTCGAAGAGCGCCCCGTATCTCGACATCGCCACGCCCGACGCGATGTGCGCGTTCCACAGCCTCGCCCCGTCCAGGTGCAGCCGCAGCCCCTTCTCGCGCGAGGCCGCGCTGATCCGCTCCAGCACCGCCAGGGGCCACACCGCGCCCCCGCCCCGGTTCTGCGTGTTCTCCACCACGACCAGCTTCGTGACGGGGAAGTGATCGTTCCTCGCCCGGATCGCACCAAGCACGTCTTCCGCCGTAAACTGCCCCCGCGCCCCGTGAAGAAACCGCACCAGGCATCCCGACAGCGCCGCGGGCCCTCCCCCCTCGTACTGCACGATGTGACTTTCTTCGTGCGCGATGATCTCATCACCCGGCTCGGTGTGCGCCCGGATCGACGTCTGGTTCGCCATCGCGCCCGACGGCACGAAGCACGCGGCCTCTTTTCGCAGCAGCGCCGCGAACCGCTCCTCCAACAGCCTCACCGTGGGGTCGTCCCCCAGCACGTCGTCGCCCAGCGGCGCCGCCATCATGGCCTCCCGCATCGCGGGCGTCGGACGCGTCACCGTATCGCTGCGCAAGTCCACGAGTTCGCTCATAGCCGCGACTGTACGTGGGGTCACAGCGGCCCGGTCGGTTGCTTGCCGGAGAGCGAGGGCGCTCCCAGACCCGATCCGGTCCGCTGCCTTCGCAGCATCGAACGTTCGATCATCTGCCTCATCCGCTCCGCGGAATCGAACTCAAACGGGTTCACGGACGTGGAAACCGGCACATCCGGAATCACGATCTCTGCGTTGTAATACCCGGAAAGGTCCAGCGTCCCCTCGGCCGCGTCCGGATTCGGCTTCAAGACGATGTCCACGCGTTGCGTCGCGCCTTCAAAGCCGTTGAGTTCGCCAGCGACGCCCCGTCGATCTTCGCCCCCACGTGACGAACTCCGCGTCAGCCCATTGATGGTCACGGTCATCGACGAAAAGAACATCGACCCGTCGCCGCGCGCCGGTCTTCGCCCGCTGTCAATCGTACCGAGTTTCCATTCCTTCCCTCCCGCGCGGCAATACACGTCGAACGCCACCGGCGCCGGCAGGTCCTTCACATTGAAGTCCACGAACATTCTCGCGGCCCCGCCATCGGCTTCGCCGAAGGCGCCGGCCGGGGCTGTCACCTCCGCCCCGGTGACGCCCAACGCCTCGGCCAACTTCGCCGTCGTCGGGGCATCCGGCGCGATCGCCGTGACCACCGGATCGGCGGCGGGAACCACCTCGATCTCCGTTTCCACGCGCACCCGCCGCGGCGTGGCGCCGGCCCCGCCGCGCTGCAGACGACCGTTGATGATCATCATGGCAAACCCGTTCCCGCGCCCTGACTGTGCATCCACCTCCAGATCAACCGCCAACCGGTGCCGTCCCGGCGCGAGATCCCCCGGCAGTTGCAGCGAGAGCGAGGGTTCTCCGCCCGAAAACCCCATGAACGCCGGCGCCCGCGAGCCGTTCAGCGAGAACGTGCCCAGGTACGATCCGTCGGTACCGCCCGGCTCCGCCATCCGCCACACCGCCGACGTCAACAACCCGGGGGCGACCTCCTCCACGGGCTCCGCGCTCCGCGCCACCTCCTGCCCATCGACCGAGGCGCCGTCGAGCGACACATTCCACGAGATCGCCGACCCCGCGCTCACGCGCGCCTCCCGCAGATCAATCCGCACCGGCAGTTTCCGCCCGGCGTGCACCCGCTCGCGTGTCTTCAGCGCCAGCACGCCCGCCTGCCGCTCGAACCGGTCCTCCTGCGCCTGCGTCAGCACGCCGTCCAGTTTCGCGCGGTCGATGATGTTCCCCCACTCTTCGCTCCACGCCTTGCTCGGATCGGCCTGGAGCGCGAGCGTCGCCTCAATCACGCGCTGATACTGACCCGCCGTCACCTTGTTCGGCGTCATGAGCCGGTTGAGCACCTCCGCGGCGAGCCCGGCCGTCCGCGCCGAGTCAGCGTGGTTCGCTTCCCACAGCAGCAGCCCCAGCGGCTTGTACGCGTTGATGTCCGAGCCGGTCAGCCCCGCGAACGCCACCGCCGCGATCGGCGGGAGCGGCGCCAGCGCCAGCAGCGCGCCGACCAGCACCATCCACATCCGCCGCCGGCGCGCCCCCAGCCGCACCGACTTCTCCCGCTTCAGGCCCGCCCCGCACTCCGGGCACGTGACCCCCTCCGGATACACCCCCTCGAGATCGAACGAGCACTGCCGGCAGATCGGGTGGTCGTTGATCCGCCGGCCCCGCAGGCCCAGCGCGATCAGAACCACACCCACGATCAGGGCCGACAGAAGCGACATGAGCACGATCGGCAGCACCGCAACTCCTTTCCACACAGCGTACACCACGATGCCGGCCCCGCACCAATCCGTCGCGGCTACGCGCTCCCGAACATCCGTTCGCACAAACTTCCGTTCGCCTGTCGCGATGACAGCCGGCCTGCCGGATTCGTCGCCTTCGGCAGGTGCACTCCGAGCCGACCTGCACCCCCCGAGGGCGTCGCTCTGGCACACCGCTTGCCTCACGTGTACGGGGCGGCACAAACCCCGCCACTTGGAAAGGAGGTATGTCATGGCACTCTTGACCAGACGAAACGGACGTGAGCAACTGCCGATGAGCGTGTTTGATCGCTTCTTCAACGACCCGTTCTTCATCGAGATGCCGGCGATCGCCCGCGTCGAGGAAGGAACCCTTCCGCTGGACGTGTCCGAGAACGACACCCACGTGATCGTGCGGGCCTCGCTCCCGGGCTTCCAGAAGGACAACATCGACGTCGAGGTGCACGACGGCGTGCTCTCGATCAACGCACGCCAGGAAGAAGAAAAGGAAGAAACCGGCGAGCGCTTCTACAGAAAGGAGCGCAGCACCACCGCCATGAGCCGGCGCGTCGCATTGCCAAGCGCCGTCATGGAGAAGGACGCGCTCGCCGACTTCAAGGATGGCGTGCTCACTCTCCGGCTCCCCAAGAGCCAGAAGGAACAGCCCAGAAAGATCCGCATCGGCTGACCGATCCGAATTGATCACGGCCGGTCCGCAGGACGACGGATCTTCCCGCCCCACCCCGTTGGCGGGGCGTTTCTTTGCGCTTATCCCGCCCGCCGCGAGCGGGGATCTCGCTCCGCCATCTCCCGTTCCATCGACCTCGACAGCATCACAAACCCCAACGCGCCCGACACCGACACCCCCAGCGACACGCCCAGCACCCACGCCGGCGCGTCCATCCCCGCGCCCTTGAACGCCTCGTACAGCGACACCGCCACCAGCGGCGCGACCAGCCCGCGCACGCCGTTCAGCGTCACGTGCGCCGCCATGTACTGGCTCGTCTCGCTCGGGGGCGCAAAGTCCACGTGCCCCAGGTGCCACGCGATGGCGCCCCCGCCGTACGCCACCCCCATCAGCACCGCCGCGACGTACAGAAACTCCACCCGGTGCAGCGACGCCCCCAGCACCAGGATCGTCCCGCTCAGCGTGAACAGCCAACTGTGCACCGCCCGGAAGCGAACCACGTGCATCCGGTCCAGCATCCGCGCCCACATGGGGATCGCGAAGATCTGCGCGCCCTGCTGCAGCGTGCTGGTGATCAGGATGCTCGCGAAGATGTTCAGGTCGAACTGCTCCTTCAGCGTGATCGCCAGGATCGGGTTCACCATCAGGTTCGCGAATCCCAGGATCGTCATGCACACCTGAAACTGCGCGTACCTCCGGTCCTTGCGAAGCACCTTCCACACCACCGCCGGCCCGTGCCAGGGCTTCATCAGCCCCCCGCCCGCGCGCTCGTTGCGCAACTGCCGGGCCTCGCGCCGCACCCGGATCCGGCTGGTCGCCAGCACCGCGAACAGCGACAGGAACCCCGCCCCGCCCACGATCGGACCGAACCACCCCGCGTCCTGCTTCAGCAGCCGCCCCAGCAGCGCGCCCCCCACCGACACCACGATCAACTGGATCGTCGAGAACCTCCCCACGATGCTCGCCCGCATCCCCGGCGGGTACGTGCTCCGCCATACCGTCGGACGAATTGTCAGGATCCCCGACCAGCACGACCTGGCCACCAGCGCCAGCAGCACCAGCAATATCAGCCCCACCGGCGTCTGCGGCAGCAGCGCGATCGCCCCCACCGTCGCGATCACCCCCAGTTGCAGCACGTTCACGAACGGGATCTTCGGCCGCCCCTGCCCCATCGACAGCCACGCGAAACTCAGGATGTTCGCGCCCGCGTCCATCGCCCCCAGCAGGCCGACGCACACGTTCAGCCAGCCTTCAGGAACCACGTCCGTGTACGTCTGCTTCGCCAGCACCGACAACACCCCGTTGTCGATCGCCGTCAACGCCAGCGCAAAGAAAAACGTCGATGTGAGTTCCAAGGCGTACGTCCGCCGCGCCATCCGCGGCGTCGCGCCCGGCAAAAAATCAGCCACCGCCCCGGGAACCACGCTCCCCACCACCCCCACCGCCCTCCGAAACTCCGTTTCCAAGTCTCCAACCGTAGGCCATCGCCACTCCGGCCCCATCAATCGTCGTCGTCACGCGCCGGGTTCGGGGCTTGCACCTCCCCGGCCGTCGCGCCCGGACCGGGAACTCCTACGCCGTGCACGTACACCAACTCGCCCCCGGCATGCGCCGTTTTGCCGACCCACACCGCCACCCCCAGCGCGCCCGCGAGCGCCAAGGCACCCGCCCCGATCTCCAGCCCCCGCCGCGGCACCAGCGAAACCAGCACCAATCCCGCCGGGATCAGCGGCCAGATCCAGCCGTTTTCCCCCAGTTCCTCGTGTTCCTCGAACACCGCCTTCGCCGCCGGTGTCATGGCCGCGCTTCCCTCCACTCGGTCCTCGGCATCTTCGCCGGCCGACGCCGCGGCCGCCGCCCCCAAGGACGCGGCCAGAAAGCATCCTGCGACCCCCACCTTCAGCCCCTTCGGCCGGAACTTTCTCGCCCCCAGAATCATCAGCAGCACCACGCCGACAAACACCAGCACAATCGGAAAGTGCACCAGCATCGCGTGCCGCGAGTGAGGATCTTGCAGCATTTCGAAGAACGACATCCGGGCCTCCTGTCCGCGAATCGGATCGCGATACCAGTGTATTCGGATAATCATATGCTGTTTTGCATTCTCGGCTCGCCCCCTGCGATCCACCATGATTCTCGTGGCATTACTCCCGCGTACGCGGAAACGCAGGTGGACTTCTACCAGATCCTCGGCCGCAAACTCGTCTTCAAGAGCGTCAAACGGACGTAGCGCCCGCTCACCCCACGCTCGTAGCCCGCAGCCCCTCCAGAATCTCCCGCAGCACCCGTACATGCGGCTCGCTCATTGTCGCACCGTGCGTGTCCCCGTGCCGGTGCTCATCCCCCAGCCCCGCCGAGCGCGACGCCCGCACCCGCGCCGCGATCAACTCCTTGATCTCCGGCGCGTTCGCCAGCCCCTGCAAGAATCCCGCGTGCGGGCTGATGTGCTGCCCCTCCTTGCCCCGCGGCGTGCCCCCGCCCGCCGTCTCCAGCAGAATGTCCGACACCCCGAAATACCGCTGCAGCGGCCCCTGCAGCACCGTGATGTCCTGCACGTTCTCGAACGTGATCGTCGTTTCCCGGATGCTCCAGATCCCCCGCCGGATCCGCACGCTCCGGTCGCTCAAGACGTACCACTGCGTGTCGAACCGCAGGTGAATCCCGACCCACGACGTCATGAGCACCAGCCCCACCGCCGCGATGATCAGCGGCGCGAGCAGTATCCCCACCCACGGGACCGCGATCAGCATCGCGACCATCGCCGCGCCGCCTCCCAGCACCGGCCCGATCGCCCCGATCACGAACAGCACCTTCAGGTAACTCAGAAACGCATCCGCCGGCCGGATCGAGACGGGTTCGTGCCCGCCCACCGCCGGGAGTTCAGGCGGGCGCGACGGCACGCGGAACCACCGCGTGAGCACGCCCCACACGCCGCGGTACACCCACCCCACGTCGCGCCGGCCCGTGATAGTCGCGGCCGTGATCACGCCGCCCCGCCCTTGCGCTCCAGGTCACGCCGAAGCCGCGCCACCTCATCGCGTATCTGCGTGAGCAGCGCCAGCGTCTCATCCCCCGCCGGGGCCGCCCCGGCCCCCGGCTCCTCATGCCCCCGTGCCCCGCGCATCTTCATATAGAGGAAGTCGCGCAGCGCATCGAACTCGTACACCCCCTGGATCTGCATCTGCGGCCCCGACGACCCCGACGCCGTCTGGATCGACACCGTCGCCAGCCCCATCCATCGCTCGATGATGTTCCGCGAAACGTGAATGTCCTGGATCCGCCGGTACGCCAGCGTGATCTCCCGCCGGAACAGAATCCCCCACGCCATCGACACGCCCTCTTCATCAAACCGGTACCGCAGGGTCTCGTACTTGAAGAACAGGTACAGCGCCGTGAACGGAAAGGCCGCGAGGGTGAAAAGCGCCACGATCAGGTAGTACTTCAGAAGCGCCGGCACCGGCCGCTGGAGTTTCAGCGGATCAAACCCCCCACCACCACCGTCGCCTGGCATCCCGCTCATGGCCACAGCGTATCAGGTCGCATTTCCTCCCGATCCGCATCACGAACATGAGCATCACCGGCAGCACCACGGCCACGATCCCCGCGACAACCCCGCCAACGGAATCACGCCACGGTTGCAACCAATCGCCCCCAGAGAGTCGCTAGCCGAGGTTACCGGAACCGGGAGATTCGCAGGTATATCTGGATCATAAACGAACTTTTGACGATACAATCCGTATCGTATATGATTCTATATGTCTGAGTCCCCCAACTTCACCTCCGATCGCTTCGCCCGACGCAAAGACGAGTTGAGGATGTCCTTCTCGGCACTCGCCGCTCGAAGCGGGGTATCCGAGCCGACCGTCAAGCGCATCCTCGGCGGACACCTTCGCCAGGCTTCGTTCGTGAATGTGGCATCCATCGCCTCGGCTCTTGGCATTCCACTCGGCCTCTCCGAAACAGACGCCGACGAGTTCTGCCGCGAGCAGGCCCGCAAACAAGCCGAGCGGATCGCGCGCCTCGTGCAGGGCACGAGCGCGCTGGAGGGTCAGGCGGTGGAGGGCGCGGCCTACCGCCGGCTCGTCGAAAAGTCGTACCACGAACTTCTTGCCGGACCGCGCCGGCGATTGTGGTCCGAGCCGTGAAGCCCCCGCCGTCAACTCCCGGTCAAACGCCGCTCGACGACCTGTCGGGCCTGCGCATCAGGTCCATCCGCACCGCCGCGCAACTCAACGAGGCCGAGGCGGAGAACATCCGCAAGGCGGCGATGAAGTACCTCGTCGCACGCCCCTCGCCGCGATCGGCGCGCTTCGACGTCCCCTGGCTGCTTCGGCTTCACGCCGAGATGTTCGGTGACGTGTGGGAATGGGCCGGCACGCTCCGCACGCGCGAGACGAACATCGGCTCCGCGCCCCATCAGATCGAAATCGACCTCCACAACCTGCTCGCCGATCTGAAGGCGTGGGAAAGTTCGGGAATGGACCTGCTCGAACAGGCGGTCCGGTTGCACCACGGCGCGGTCCGCATCCACCCGTTCCTCAACGGCAACGGTCGGTGGTCTCGCATGCTCTCGAACATCTGGCTGATGCTGCACGGTTCGCAAGCGGTCGAGTGGCCAGAAGCAACGATCGGAGCATCGAGCGCGGTGCGCGACGACTATCTGGCCGCAGTGCGAACCGCGGATCGCGGTGACTACTCACCGCTTATCGGGATGCACCGAAGGTACGTGAACGCTGCACGTTGAGCGCGGCAGGGCAACCCCTCGTCGGCAACCTCGATTGGCCAACGCGGAAGGCTCGCTCACTGTGACGCGGTGAATGCGATCCAGCGACCGCCCTCTGCCGCCCGCCCAAAGAACTCGGGCAGGTCCTTGAACCACTCCCACGTGTATTCAAAGTCCTGCTCACTGGGAACCACCCCATAGTCGTCGGGGTCGATCGCGAAGTATCTCCGCCGCATCCACGCCTCATCAACCTGCCTTGCTGCTTGCGCGGCGGCGCTCGCCTGTTCGGGCTTCACCAGTCGAACGATGTAGTCATCGCCCTTGTACACATCCTGTCCGCCAAGAATGAACATCGCGAGAGGGCCGGCTCCGGGCGCCAGAGTTCCATCGGTCAGGCACCGATGAATGGCATCCCATGCTTTGTCGGTCTGATATGCCCAGGGATACTCCGGATCGGCATCCCATTCGTCCTCTTCGATCGCTTCCATGAGTTCCATCAGGTCGTCATCAGACTTTGCCGCCAAGAACTGCGAGGCTTGGTCAGGGGTAATCGCAAAATGAACTCCAAGACATCCCATCATCAGAGTCTACTAGAAATGTGCGACGAACAGCAGCTCAACCCTTCACCACCCTCCAGCACCGGTGCACCCTCCGGTTGCGATACTCCGGCGGCACCGTCTGCGCGCTGATCTCCCGCCAAGTCGCCCCCGCCGCGCCGAGCGCTTCCTCATCCAACTTGAACCGCCGGTAGTTCGTCGAGAAATACACCACCCCGCCCGGGCTCATCAGCCCCAGCACCCGCCCCAGCAACTCGGTGTGCCCCTCCGCCACTTCCCAATCCTCCGGCGTTGACTTGCTCCGGCTGAACGTCGGCGGGTCCACCACCGCAAGGTCATAGTGCTCACCGGGCGGGTGGCCCCGCAGGAACTCCAGCACGTCGCTCTTCACCAGCCGATGCCGCGGCCCCCACAGCCCGTTCAACTCCAGGTTCCGCTTCGCCCAGTCCAGGTACGTGTTCGACAGATCTACGCTCATCGTCTCCGCGGCCCCCCCGGCCGCGGCGTACACCGTGAACGCGCCTGTGTAGCAGAACAGGTTCAGAAATCGCTTGCCGCTCGCCTGCTCCCGCACCATCGCCCGCGTCAGCCGGTGATCCAGGAACAGCCCCGTATCGATGTAGTCCCGCAGGTTCACCTCGAACCGCAGCCCGCCCTCCTGCACCACCACCCGCTCGCCGCTCTCCTCGACCTTTTCGTGCTGCGTGAAGTCACTCTGGCGGTGCTTCTCTTTCGTGAAGATCCGCTCGACCGGCACGCCGGTCGCCGCGGCGATCTCACGCTCCACCGCGTCCCACCAGTCCGCCTGCTGCGCGATCGTGCGGCTGTGCTCGCGCTCGTACTCCGCCACGTGCACCCGCCCCTCGTACACGTCGATGATCAGCGGCACATCCACCTGGTCCCGCTCGTACACGCGGTAGCACGTGATCCCGCGCGACGGATACCGCCGCAGGTGCCGCACGTTCTTCGCCAGGCACGCCCCAAACTCCCGAACCTCCCGCACATCCCGCTCCCGCAGCCCGCCGAACGCGGCCGGAGGAGAACGCGGAGGAGAACGCGGAGGAAAACGGAGGGAACCGGAGGAAGACGGAGAGGATTTTGGTTCAGCCGAGCCAGAGCCAGCCATGACGGTCTCGTCCGATTCTCGCGCGCTCGATTCCTCAATCGCCTTCCCGCCCTCACCGCCGTCTCCGATCACCTCCTCCGGTCCCTTCTCCTCGATCCCCTTCCCCGCTCCGTCTTCCTCATTCCTCCCTCTGTCTTCCTCCGCGTTCTTCCCCGGCCGCGGACCGAGAAACTGGAAATACCAGCACTCGATCTGCGCGTTGTAGAACTTCCGCCGGCGCGTCGCCTTCTGCCCCACGATCTCTTCGAGGTCCAGGCGCGCCGTCAGCACGTGGAACGACCACGTCGGCAGCCGCCGGAACACCAGCGGCATTGTCCGGTACAGCCGCTCGATCTCCTCCTGCTCCCCAAGTCGCTCGCCCCACGGCGGGTTGGTCACGATGCACCCGTAGTCCGCCTTCGTGCTCAAGTCCTCGAACGCCTGCTTTTTGAAATGGACATCCCGCTCCACGCCCGCCGCCGCGGCCGCGCGCCGCCCGATCGCCAGCGCCCGCTCGTCCAGATCGCTCGCGTGAATCGCGTACGCCAGGTCACCGCGCGGCGCGCCCGCCGCCTCGTCCCGCGCCTCGCGCCACGCCGCCTCGCCCAGCGCCGGCCACTTCTCCCCGTCGAACGACCGCTTCAACCCCGGCGCGATGTTCCGCGCCCACAGCGCCGCCTCGATCGCGATCGTCCCTGTCCCGCAGAACGGGTCTACCAGCGGCCGGCCCCCGCGCCACACCGACAGCATCACCAGCCCCGCCGCCAGCGTCTCCTTCAGCGCCGCCTCTCCCGCCACCGGCCGATAGCCGCGCTTGTGCAGGCCCGCGCCGGAAGTATCGATCGTCAGCGTCGCGACGTCGTTGAGCAGCGAGATCTCCACACGCACCGTCGGCCCGGTCTCGGGCAGCGTCTGCGTGCGGTGCGCCTTCATCAACCGATCGACGATCGCCTTCTTCGTCGCCCGCTGGCACGCCGGCACGCTCGATAACTGGCTCTTCACGCTCCGCCCGTCCACCGGGAACGCAAAGTCCGCCGGAATCCACTCCTCCCACGCAATCGCCTTCACGCCCTCGAACAGCGCCTCGAAGTCCTTCGCCGGAAACGTCGCCACCCGGATCAGCACACGATCCGCCGTCCGCAGCCACAAGTTGGCCCGCGCCACCGCCCGCGCATCGCCCCGGAACAGCACGCGGCCCGTCGAGACGCCCTTCGCCTCGTAGCCCAACGCCCTCAACTCCCGAACGGCTACCGCCTCCAGTCCGAAGTTCGTCACCGCCAGGATTTCCCAGTCTGCCGCCATATGTCAGGATACGGCCCGCCCGCCCCTCAAAACTCCGGCGAATGCAATCACTTCGCCTTGACAGCGTTGTGCCGCCCGCGAGAATTCAGAGAGAGGAGACAAGACATGCGACACGTTGCGTTCGCCGCCGCGCTCGCGGCCTCGGCCCCGGCCCTTGCCGGCATCGTTTCGATCTCAAACGGCGGCATCTTCCACGAGCCGCCCCCGGCCAACATCGGCCTGCCCAACAACTCGCAAGCCAGCGTCGTGCAGGGCTTTAACGAGGTCCAGAACCTGGTCCTCGCCGCGGGCCTCAACGTCTACGACCCCAACATCCCCGGCTTCACCGCCCTCCCCGCGGGGACGGTCGTCTCCAGCCACATGCTTGTCTTCGATCCCGTTCAGACCGCATCCGGCGATGCCGACATCACCTTCGACGGGAACATCATCGGCATCATCTTCCAGGACCTGCCCCTCTTCCAGACCCACGGCCTGCTCGGACGGCCCGGAGTTTCCTACCCCGGTTCCAACGTCTCCGCGTACGGGTTTGAGAGCACCGAGTCGATCTTGCTCATCGCGCCAAACGTTCTGCGCTTCCACGCCGAGGCCAGTTCGCCGGGTGACCGCTTCCGCGTCCTGACCCCCGCGCCGGCCTCGCTCTTCCCGATCCTGGGCGGCGTGCTCTTCCTCCGTCGGCGGCGCTGATCGCGGTACACTGCGCCGATGCGTCGCTTCCCGCTGCTGCGATTGTGGCAGTTCTGGCTCGCCGCCGCGCTCTTCCTGTTTCCCGGCGGCCTGCTGGTGCTCTCGCTCTTCGCACCGGGCACGCCCCTGCTCGCGCGCTTCAACGTGGTCATCGTCACACACCCCGGCGGGGGCCTGTGGTTCCTGCATCAGCCCGGCTTCAACCGGCCCTTCCTCGTCGGCTACGACGTCCACGGCACCACCATGATCATCACGCACAAGGCCGACGGCTCGGCCACGGTTGATGCCGTCGTCCCCAACCTGCGCTTCGTCGCCGCGCCCATCGCCTTCCCAAACTCGCCGCCGGCCCCCGGCATTCCGGGCGCCCGGCCCACCACCCCGCTCCCCCGCGGCCGTTCCGCGCTGGTGTCGCTGTGGTTCCTGTTCCTGATCGGAGCCGTCCCGGCAGCGCTCCTCGCCCGCGCGGCCTGGAAACGGGCCGCAACTCCGGGCGCCTGCCGCTCATGCGGCTACGCCCTCACCGGCCTCCCGCCCGGCACGCCCTGCCCCGAATGCGGCATGAAGTCGTCAGTGTGAACCGACCACAGGCAGTGCCACCCGAACGCTCGCGGGGAACATCAACAGCCGGTCGCCCCGCGCGTCCAGTGTCCGCGCCAGATCGGCAATCGTTCTCTCGACTTTGCCTTTGTGCAGCTCCCCACCGGCTATCGCCACCGTGACCGGGTGGTCGAGATTCACCATGCGATCATCCAGCAGGATGGTGACCGCGCCGACCCCTTCCGCCTTCTCGATCTCGATGCCCTGATCCTTGAACGACGCGACCACCAGCGACCCGGCCTTCCGGTCCGCTTCGCTCACCGCCAGCCAGTACAGCGACCGATGCGTCACGTCGTCCTGCTTCCACACCACCCGCACGGGAACCGGGTTCCGCGTGTGCCCCGCCATCCACGGAACCGCCTTCGCATCCTCGCGCTCCATCCAATGCCCGCGCCCGGCATGGAGTTCCACCACATGCTCGTACCCGCCCGGGTCGTCCTTCCGCAGCACATCCAACCGCTCGCCCCATTCCTTCGCCACCGCGTTGCGCTTGTACCCACCGTCGTTCTCGCCCACGTGGATCGCGAACGGCAGGTTGCGAAGCCCCAACGGCGAAGTCTCATTCGGATGCCCCGCCATCATCGCCGCCGCGGCGAACCGGTCCGCCATCCGAGGCCCCAACTGGTACACCCCGTCGCCCCCCGCCGAGTACCCCGTCAGGTACACGCGGTCGGGGTTCACGCCCTCGAACACCACGGCGTCCTCGATGATTCGCTCGAAGAACGTGTCGATGTGCGCCTCGTGCCACAGGTTCCAGGTATCCGTGGGCGCGCGGGGCGCGAGGTACACACCCTCCTCGGGCTTGTACAACTTGACCTGGTTCCGCCACTGCTGGTCATTGGTCGCCGGCGGCGCGTTGCCCCCGCCGTGCATCGAGATGAACAAACTCCGCCCGCCCTCGGGCTTCTCGCCGAACACCCGGAACTCAAACCTCATGACCTTGTCGCCAAGCGAGATCGACCGGGCCTCCCACTCCGCCTCGCGCTCGGCGCGCAGCCTCGCGACTCGCTCGTTCCACATCATCGTCCGCGCCTCCTCGGCCTGGGGCCGGGTTAACGGGATCGCCGCGAAGGGCTGGATCTCCAGCGAGTCCCGGGCCGCGGGCGATTCCCCCAGCCACACACGCAGCGAATCCAGCGGCTCCTCCGCAATGGCCGCGCCCGCGGCGATGCAGACGACAAGTGCGAGTGCGGTGCGCATGCCGCAGCGTAGCCGAAGCCC
This sequence comes from Phycisphaerales bacterium, assembly GCA_905339235.1. Taxonomy (GTDB): domain Bacteria; phylum Planctomycetota; class Phycisphaerae; order Phycisphaerales; family UBA1924; genus RI-211. The sequence continues at coordinate 5,238 of CAJPFG010000033.1, read as the reverse complement.
TTGGGCCCGTACACTGGGGCCATGCGGTTCCGAGCGACCGAGCCATACAACCCCGCCCGAATCCACGCCGCGGCCATCTATTGCTCCGACGGACGCGTCGGCGAGCACTTCGACGACTTCCTCCACAACGGCCTGAACCTCCCGCGCTACGACCGCGTCGCCCTCCCCGGCGGCGCCGCGTGCCTCGCCGGCCACCAGCAGGCTCATCTGGAAGAACAGGGCGTCATCGACGAACTCAAGTTCCTGGTCGAGGTCCACAGTCTCTCGCGTGTTGTGCTGATCGCCCATGAGGGATGCGCGTTCTACACCACCCGTCTTGGCCTGACCCCGCCGCGACTGGAACTCATGCAGCGCGCCGACCTCGTGCGGGCCGCGGCGTTCGTCCATCGCGTCACCGGCATCGACCACATCGAGGCCTACTTCGCGCGACTGAAGGACGCCCGCATCGAGTTCGAGGCCGTCGAGGCCTGAGGAGTGGTCCATGACACCCATCGAGTTCCTCGCCGCGTTCCGTGAAGCCCGCGCGTCGGCGATCCTGCGGACCGACCGCCAGGACCTCGCCCGCCTCGCCATGGACGCGGCCGTTCGGGGCGGGTTCCGTGTCTGCGAGTTCACGCTCACCGTGCCCGGCGCCATGGAACTGGTCCGCGAGTTTTCCCAGCGGCCGGGGCTCATCGTCGGCGCGGGAACCGTGCTCACGCGCGAAGAAGCCCGCGCGGCCGTGCAGGCGGGCGCACGCTTCCTCGTCTCGCCCGTCGTGGACGAGGCGGTCATCCAGGAAGCCGAAAAACTGGGCGTCGCCTCCATGCCCGGCTGCGCCACTCCCACGGAAATGCTCAGGGCGTTCCGCGCCGGCGCCCAGTTGCAGAAACTCTTCCCCGCGCCCGCCAACGGCCCGGTGTGGGTGACGCAGTCCCTCGCGCCGCTTCCGTTCCTGCGCATCGTGCCGACCGCGGGGGTCACGATCGAGAACGCGCCGGGCTACCTCAAGGCCGGGGCGTTCGCGGTCGGGTTCGTCGGTTCACTCTTCGATCCCGCGGACATCACCGCCGGCCGCTTCGACGCCATCGAAAAACGGGCCCGCGCGATGCTCGCGGCCCTGGCCTAACTGACCGACGCCAACTCCGCCGGATGGTGCGAACCGGGCTTGGCCTCGACAACCGAGTCGGGCAGCCCGCCGCCGTCGGAAGACCGCGATCCCCACGCCCATCGGCACACCAGCACGATGATCCCCAGCGTCGCCGCCACGTACATCCCCGCCGATGGCATCGCCAGCCACCGCAGCGACTCCTTTACGAGATGCGTATCGCCGACGCCCGGAGTTCGGAGCCCCGCCGTGATCAGGAACGCGGCGTACCCAGCGCTGCCTAGCCCCAGGGCGCCGGCGATCGCTTGCTTGATGCCTCTCCGCGCGGACACCAACGGCAGGAGCGCGATCAGCACGATGCCTGTCGTCGCCATGCCGTTGGCGTGCAGGTGCGAGCGTCGAAAAAAGGTCCAGGCGCGGTCAACCCGCGCCTGGGGGTCCGGCACGGTCGAATCCGGCGAAGACGCCACCGCGCTCTGGGCCTTTTCGATCAGCCACGTGCGAACGCTCTGGTCCGCCGCCCCGAATACCACGCCCTCGGCAAATCCGAGAAAGAGCGTGGCGAGACAGATCACCAATCCAAACCACAGCGACCGCAGGTCCGAGGGATAGTGCGCCATCACCGGGCTCCCGGGATGCACGATCGCGCATTCTCCCAAATGCCGGTCCGTGGTCCGCACCATCCACCAGCCGACCGGATGTGCGGACGTTCAGATATGTTGCACGACGCTCCCCGCATTGCAGCACAGACTTGCAAAATGTCGGCGCGGCGCCTCCGAGATTCCCCCGGGCTCAGCGGCGCGGCTGGCGGCGGGGTGCACCCTTCGTCCATGTCCGCGTCGGACGCGACGCCAGCGCTCCCACCGGCCGAGGCCCCGCGTGCGCGTGCGGTGCCGGCCCGTGCGCCGGACGTGCGCCCTGCCCGGGCTTGCCCCGACGCTCGCCGCGGTGCGCCGGCCGCTCCCGATGCTCTTCCTCGGGTTCAGCGCTGGGGACGTGCGCGGGGAGTTCGGGGAGCGTGGCCGCGGCTACCCGCTTGCCCGTCAACTTTTCGATGCTCCGCAGCAGGTCACGCTCCTCGCCCGCGCAGAACGAGATCGCGATGCCGCTGGCCCCGGCCCGGGCCGTCCGCCCGATGCGGTGCACGTACGACTCCGGCTCGTGCGGAAGGTCGAAGTTGAAGACGTGCGTGATGCCGTCCACGTCCAGCCCGCGGGCCGCGACGTCGGTGGCGACAAGCACGCGGGAGATCCCGCTGCGGAACTTGTCGAGGGCGCGCTGGCGCTGGTTCTGGGCCTTGTTGCCGTGGATGGCCTCGGCGCCCACGCCCGCGCGGTGCAGCCGGCGGGCGACGCGGTCGGCGCCGTGCTTGGTGCGGGTGAACACCAGGGCCCGCTCGATGGCCCGGTCCTTCAGGAGCACCTCGAGCAGCGTCTGCTTGCGGTCACGCTGGATCATGTAGACCGACTGCTCGATCTTGGGCGCGGCCGAGGCGACGGGAGTCACGGCGACGCGCTTGGGATTCTTCAGCAGCGACTCGGCCAGGTGCATGATCTCCTTGGGCATGGTCGCGGAGAACATGAGGGTCTGGCGGGCGGCGGGCACGGCCGCGGCGATGTGGCGGATCGGCCGGATGAAGCCCATGTCGAGCATGCGGTCGGCCTCGTCGAGGACGAGGATCTTGACCTGGGTGAGGTTCACGACGCGCTGCTGCATGAGGTCCATGAGCCGGCCGGGGGTAGCGACGAGAATGTCCACGCCGCGGTGCAGGGCGCGGACCTGATGGAACTGGCTGACGCCGCCGAAGACCACGGTGTGGGTGAGGCCGGTGTGCTTGCCGTAGACGCCGAAACTTTCGGCGATCTGCGTGGCGAGTTCGCGGGTGGGCGCGAGGATGAGGGCGCGGGGCAGGGCCGGGCCGCGGCGGGTGGTGTCGGCGGGCTCGGACATCAGGCGGTGCAGGATCGGCAGCGCAAAGGCCGCGGTCTTGCCGGTGCCGGTCTGGGCGCAGCCGAGCAGGTCATGACCTTCGAGGACGGGCGGGATGGCCTGTGCCTGGATGGGCGTCGGGGTGGTGTACCCCTCGGCGGTGACGGACTTGAGGATGGAGGGAGAGAGACGGAGAGAAGAAAACTGCATCAAGGCAACGAACTCCTGGACCGGGGCGCCTGGGGCCACAACGGGCCGAGCGCATCGGTCGCATACTGATTCGGGCGTTCCTCGCGCCAAACTGATTGGAACAAGTGGTGCCGTACTGGGGTGGAACGCCGGTCGAAAAGACCGACGTCGCCAGCAGATTCCCAGGGCGATCCGCGAGAATCCCGGAAGGGGAGGGCGGATAGAAGACTGAGGCCACCGGCTAAGTGCGAGGAGTATAGGCGGGTAGGGATGGCGCAAGCGTGTGCGAGACATCGGGAGGTCCGGCGGGAGTTATCGATGGGTTGTTCGTGAGGCGCGCGGCGATGGCCTTGGCGAGGCGCTCGCCGCGCGGACGGACTCGGGGTTTGGAGAGTCACGGTTACGCGCGTCCGGTGGGAGGCGGGCGCGGCGAGGCGGTTGCGGCAGCCGGAATGCTCACCACGGCGGGCCACGGGGAGCCACGGAGCGGGAGAGCAGGGTCTTTCGAACGAGTGGAGGTGCTTCGCGCGGAGGAAGGGTCGCCGCACTGGCGGGTAGGCGAAGGTGGACCCGACAAGGGGCTTTGGCCTTGCGGGTGGCTGCGGGCGAGAGAGCACGTCGTGCCGGAGACGGTCAGGAGGTTGGCCGCGTTCGGTTGCGGGCCGGAATGGGACTTATGGGAGGCATGGGAGGAATGGGATGATGGAACTGAGCGCTGCTGCGCTGGCTCTGCGGGCTGATCCCGACTGGTGGAGAGCCCGTTGAGCGGGCCGGCGAAATCGGCGGGGTTGGTGATCGTGGCGGTTCGGGAGTCGATGTAGTCGTCGATCTGGGTATCGAGGCGGTATTCGCGGCGGGCGCGGTGGAGGGCGCGGCGCCGGGCACGTTCGGCGAGTTGCTCGTGGGAGAGGAGCGTCTCGGGAAGGCGGCCGAGGCCGGCGGGCGTGTCTCGCGGTTCGCTGGGAGAGTTCAACACGGGGAGCCACGGAGAGCCACGGAGGTCGAGAGGATTCGGAGTAGGAGACAGAGGAGAGGGATAGGAGGAAGAGGAGTTGGCGTTCGACGTGAGGGGTGTGGCGTCGGCGGAGTCGTCGGAGGCGGCGGCTACGGGCGCGGCGTCGGTGGCCGGGGATAGGTCCGATAGGACCAATGGGACTGATAGGGCTGATGTGGGAGGAGAGGATGGAGTGCTGCGAGGCTCGCTTCGCTCGGTGGAGACCGTGGGCGGGGCGTCGTGGGAGTCGGGCGCCTCACTCCCCCTCCGCCTCGAAGACTCGGCACCTCCCCCTTTGGGGGAGGATGGCTCGAAGGGGTCGATGGGGCGGTACTTCGAGAGCATCAGGAGAAGGCGGACGTTTTTGCGGAGGGTTTCGCGGGCGCGGCGGCGCTGCTCGATCTGGGCCCAGGTGGCGCTCATGGGGTGCCAGGCGAAACGACTCTGCTCGAAGATGGCGTCGTCCACGGACTTGACCAGACCATCGACGGCGATGGGGAGTTCTCGCTCGGCGACCATCTGGATGTGGAGCGCGGCGGCGGAGCGATAGGTGCGGACTCGCTCGCGGATGTCGGGGCGGGCGAGCCAGAGGGCGAGGGTCTCGATGGAGATCTTGTGCTGCTCGGCGATGGCGGCAAAGGCGCAGTAGGGGTTGGTGAGAGACTGGAGGATGTCGGAGACGGCGGCGTCGGAAGGGGAGAAGGCGGGTGCAGGGTGCGAGGCAGAGTCGTCGGGCGAAAGGCAAGGGGCGGAAGTGTCGGAGGTGGAGTCGTGAGACGCGAGACACGAGACGCAAGGGGCGGAGGGGGCGGAGTCCGAGCAGGGGTTGCGGGATGAGCAGGGGGAGGGTGTGTGGTTCGGAGCGATTTCTTCGTCCGGCCGACCCCTCCCCGGCCCTCTGACGAGCCTGCATTCGGTGAGCCACCGCGAGTGAGTGGTTTCAAGTGTACTTCGCCTGCTGTTCGTCCAACACGCCGGCTCCTGCTTTATGCTCGTGGGGGGTAGAGGGTGAGGTTTGGAGCGGGAGAGGGGCCGCGTC
>CAJPFG010000032.1 GCA_905339235.1 Phycisphaerales bacterium | reverse complement strand
GGTGAACGGGTTCGACATCCAGGCGACCGAAGAGGCCGTGAACGGCGACTTCTCGAACTTCTGCCAGTCCTCCGCTGACCTCAACGGCGACGGGAGCGAGAACGGGTTCGACATCGAGACGGAGGAACAGCGGGTGAACGGAGAGCCGTGCTGATCACGCGAGTCATTTGCGATCACCCGCGAGCGCATCCGCATGCTCTTGCACCTCCGCCTTCGAGCGATGGAACGAGGACAGCAGGAACTTCTCGCTCTCGCTGAGCGCCGACGTCTCTCGATCCTGCAGCACGATCCCGATCATCTCATCAAGAATCGCGATCGCTTCGCGTAGGTGCACAGCCCGCTCCTCCGCGCTCGCGCCCTCCCAATCGGCAAGAGCCAGCCGGATGTCGCGAGCCGTCGAAAGCACCAGCGCCGTATCTGTTCGCCAGAGGCTGTTGGTGGGGTCGGATTTCAGCAGATTTCGAACAAGCGAGCCCGACCTAGCAGCCCGGGCGAGAGCCTCTCCGATATTCCCTCGACGCGCTTCGACCAGCCCGATCAGGCCTTCACAGTGGGCGAGGTGACGCACGACCGAGTCGTTGCTCACCCCCTCCTGGAGCAGGCTCCCCAGCACCTCGGCGCCCGCCCGGGCATCGTCCTCCCATGCCGGTTCCCCTACCCGTTGGAGCGCCTCCGCCCTCCACCGCCTGGCCATCCCGATCCCAAGGCGGATCTCGGGCGTGTTGCCATACTCGCGAGCGAGCTGGGTGTATTCCTCCAGTGCGCGATCGGAATCTGTCGGGTGCTCGCCTCGGGTGCCCTGATCCAGTCCGGAACGGACCAGGGTGTACGCCGCGGACATCCGCGAGCCGAGTTGCTCTGGGTGCCGCTGCGCCAACTCTCGCCAGATGCTTCCCGCTCGCTCGGCGGTCTCGTCGCATCTCGACTGGTCGCCGCCCGCGAAGGCTCGTAAGAACAGCACCTGCGCGAGCTGCTGGCGGAACCCGTCGTCATCCGGGAAATCCACCAACAACGCCTCGGCGAGCGCAATGGCGCGTTCGAGCGATGCACGCGCACTCACGTCATCGCCATCGGTCGCGTCGCCGGTGCCCCCGCTCACCCGACCCAGTTGCGTGAGAGCCGCAATCTGAAGCGATCTGGATTCAGGGTCGACCGCTCCGCCCTCTACCAGTCGGTCGATGATCGCGACTGCCTGCTCCGCCCAGAGCCGGCGCGCCTTGGTTGATCCGGGCAGCCTGTGCAGTTCCGACATGTGGGTGTTTACAATTTCGCGTACCACAGCCCGGGCGTCCTCAAGCCGTTTCCGCTCGGCCTCTATGGCCCGATACGCCTGCCATCCGACAAGCGGCACCCCCGCGACAACCGCGATCGCCAGCGCGCACACTGCGCCCGTCGCCAGCGGTCTACGGCGCGCCTCTCGGCCGAACAGATAGGCCAAATCCAGCCGCCGGATATCGATCGGCTCGGCTCTCAGGAAACGGCCGATATCGGCTGCAAGATCATCCACACCGGTGTATCTCCTGCCGCGGTCCCGGTGCATCGCCTTCGCGAGGATGGAGGCCACATCCTCCGGCACCAACGGCGCGACCCTTCTGATCGGCGGCGCCTCCTCGTCCCGCAACTGGCGAAAAAACTCCGGGATTGACTGCTTCGCCGGATCACGCGGGAGGTGACCGGCCAGCAGTTCGAACAGCAGCACCCCTAGTGCGTAGACATCGCAGCGTACATCGATGGGCTCCTCCGCCCAGGCCTGCTCAGGGCTCATGTATGCAAGCGTCCCAACGAGAGCACCAGGGCTCCCCGTGAGGGTTACGACAATGGAGTCGAGTGCCACAGACTTGGAAACGCCAAAATCCAGCACCTTTACTCGTTCTTCGCCGGTGACGAGCACGTTGCTCGGCTTGATGTCTCGATGGATCACTCCCCGGCAATGCGCATGGGCAACGGCCGCACAGACTCGCAAAAACAGTCCCAGACGCTGCCGCAGATCAAGGGCGGCCTCCGCGGCATGCTCGGTAATCGGAATACCGCGCACGAGTTCCATCGCACAGTACAACCGCGCGCCCTCCTCCGATTCAAACACGCCCGCATCGACGAGCCGAGCGATTCCCGGGTGATCCAGCCGCGACAGGGTCTCGACCTCGCGCCGGAACCTGTCGCTGGCGTCGGACACTGCGGCGTCCGGGCGCATGAGCTTCAGCGCCACCCGCTCGGCTTGGGGCTCGCCGTCCGGATGCACTTCGTACACGTCTGCCATCCCGCCTGATCCCAGCAGGGACACGACCCGGTATGGCCCCACTCGCGTTCCTGGAGCAAGGCCGCGCACCGCTCCAATGATCTCCGGCAGCCGTACAAGAGGCCGCGCCATGAATCCCGGCTCACTCTCCGCGAGTGCAACCAGGCTCAGCACGTCGGCCATAAGAGAGGCGTCGGCCCTGCATCGACGTCGCACAAACGCCGCTCGATCCGACTCCGCCGCCAACTCCAGCATCTCCACCGCGATCCGCGCCGCCTCGACACTTTTCTGCCGCGCCTGATCGTTGGATGGCTGTGCGCTGCTCATTCTGATCGCTCCTCGTCTCGAACTCGCGCCAGCAGCCACAGCCGCGCCCGCTGCCACCGACGCTTGGCGGTGCGCCCCGTCACTCGGAGCACCGAGCCGGCCTGATCCAGCGTCAAACCGGCGAAGAAGTGAAGCAGTACGACCTCATATCCCTCCGGGTCCACGCGCTGCAGTTCCCTCAGTTCTTGATCAAGGGCGACCACCTCCCGCCGCCCGACAGGCGTGGACAAATCCAGACCCTCCAGCGAGACCGACGCCGTCCCACCCCCTCGCTTCGCTGCTTTCTTTCCTTTCGCATGGTCAATGAGCACACGACGCATCGCCTCGCCGGCCGCGACGAAGAACTGCGCTCGACTCTCCCAGAGGTGTCGTTCAGAAGCCACTCGCAGGTACGCCTCATGCACCAGCGCTGTCGCGGTAAGCGTGTGCCCGGCACGCTCGGAGGACAGTCTCGCGACGGCGATCTTCTTGAGCTCTGTATACAGCAGCGAAATCAGGTGCCCCGCAGTGACACCGCCGGCCGCCGTCATTCCCACCTCGGGCTCGGTCATGAGTCGGATCAGGATACCAGTTGAGGCCACGGCTTGCTCGGCTCATGCGAAGGGCTTCGTGTCCCCATCGGCTTCCTTTTATCGCTGCTGTATGAGCCATTGAGCCAGTCCAGGAGATACTCATGTCGAACTTCGTTCTTTCCAAGCGGATCTCGATCGTGCCCGGGAAGCACGGCGTATCGGGGCCGCTCTCCCACGTCGAAGTGCCGTACGGCGACGCGCCCGTGGACCTCATCGCAGTGCTTGAGGCTGCCGGCCAGCCCGGGAGCAGAATCGCCATCAAGCATGGCCTGACCCGGACAGGCCTTCAGGATCTTGTTTCGGTAGACGTTCCGGACATCGACGCACCCGACCGGAGCGCGTCAGCCGCCGCCCGCATGAGTCACCGTGGCCAGGTGCGCTTCTGGTTCTTCTATGAGAGCGATGCTCCCAGCGCCGCCACACTCACTATCTACCGCGGAGCATGACCGCGTGCCATCTCCGCTTGAACCGAAGGAGGCTCGGTTGACTCTCGTGGGTGGCTAGCACTTCGCAGTCCCGCAGCCGCATCTCCAGAGTCTTTCCCCTTCGAACGGAGTTGCCGTTGTTGCATAGGGACACGAAAGGAAAACTCAAATGTTGGACGGCCTTTTCTCAAACCGAATCCAGAACGTGCGCGAAATCGTCGGCTCCTCGCGTCGCATGCCCGGGGCGTCCTGTCGGGGTGCTCTATGCGATGGAGGACCCGGCATTCGATGGGCACCGGTCGTGGTCGCCGGCGCCGCCATCGCGTTGACGCTGACTCCGGCCTGCGGCCAGCAGTGGGCTTGCCCCGCCAGCGGGTTGTATTTCGAGCGCACGAACTGGGTCGGGAGCACACCGTGCGACTGGGGAACGACCTGCCCCGGGAACCTGGACCAGTCACAGATGCCTCCTGTGGTCCCCCACTTCCAACTCGACGCCACGTACTCCGTGCACCTCGGCGGCACGAGCGCTTCCGCGTACGCCTTCGACGTAGGGAACGGCGATGTGACGTTCGATCTCGGGGGGGCAACGTTCTCGCTGTGCTGCTCGGTCGGCGGTAGCCGCATCGCGGCGAACGGGGGGTGTCTATCCGCGAGCGGTGCATCGCTGACGGTATCTGACGGGCTGCTCTCAGTGGCGAACGAACTCTCGGTCGGAGCATTCAACGCCCCCTCGACATTGCCGTCCACGCTGCGCATCAACCCGGGCGCGAGCCTGGCGGCCGGATACCTCGGAGTACGAGCCATGGCAGGACCCGCTCTAGCGGACATCGATGCCGCCAGCGCCAGCACGACGTGCAACTCGGATGTCGGGCCGTTCGGATTGCTCACCGTTCGCAACGGCGCGGACTTCGCCATTGGATGCATGCTCGCTGTCTCCGAGGGGGGGGTTGCATCGTTCGAATCAGGATCGACCGGGCAGATGACCAACCTGCAAGTGCTCGACGCCACCCTCGCCGTGAATGGGGCGGGCACCACCGTCAACGTGGTGAATGACGTGCTGATCCGCCGAACCGGTCTGATCATCATCGAGCAGGGCGCGGCGGCAACTACGGACGGAACGCTTATCGGCAATCTTCCCGGACTTTCAGAACTTCGCGTCGATGGCGAGGGGTCGATCTGGACCAACCACGGGGCCTTTCAGATTGGTCGCCACAATATGGACGGCGGCGACTTCGGCCTGCTTCGCGTTCGCAACGGCGCGCTGGTGATCACCGACGGCGCCCTAACCGTCGGAACCGATGGCGGGGGCCACGGCGGCTCTGACATAGGCGGAACCGGAACCATCGAACTGATCGGAGATGACTCACTCCTTTCGGTCGCCGGCAGTATCTATCTCGCGTGGACGCCCGCAGACGCCACGAATCAGGGCGTCGGCCTGCTCTCCGTTGGCCCAAACGCTCAAGTTCAGGCCGCCGCGATCCAATTGGGGGCACGCGGGACCATCGGTGGGTCGGGCACGTTTGCGGCGTCGGTCGTCAATCGCGGGCTGGTCTCCCCCGGCGCGTCGGCGGGCACCATGACCGTCACCGGCGGATTCACCCAAACCGCCGCCGGAAGGTTGACGATCGAACTCGTGAGTCCAAGTGAATTCGACACGCTCTTGGTGCAAGGCGCCGCGTCCTTGGGCGGAACGCTGGAGGTCTCGGCCAACGGTCAAGTGCCGTGCGGCGATTTTGACGTGCTGGTAGCAGGCTCGGTGACGGGTAGTTTCTCGACCGTCACTTTCCCAATACTCCCGCCTGACTGGCAGGCCGACGTGGAGTACCTCTCAGACCGGGTGCGTCTGATCCTTGGCCCCAGCGCCGGACCCTGTCCCCGCCCCTGCGACCCCGACGTCAACTGCGACGGCGCGGTGAACGGGTTCGACATCCAGGCGACCGAAGAGGCCGTGAACGGCGACTTCTCGAACTTCTGCCAGTCCTCCGCTGACCTCAACGGCGACGGGAGCGAGAACGGGTTCGAC
>CAJPFG010000031.1 GCA_905339235.1 Phycisphaerales bacterium | reverse complement strand
ATGCAGGAGATGATGGCCGGGAGCGGGGGGAGCGAGCTGCAGGCGTCGGCGCAGCAGATGAACGCGCAGTCGGAGAGCGGGCTGGACGGGAGCGCCACCCCCGCGGCCCTGGAATCCGAGCAGATCGCGCTGCAGGGGGAGCACCAGATCCCGGTTAGCGGGTTGGGACCGTGAAGTGGTAGGTGCCGGAGGCGGCGTTGAGTCGGAGGGTGTGGGGATTGGTGGGGTCGGGGAGGATTGAGAGGCCGGGCGCGAGTTTGAGGGGGCGGTGGCTTTCGGTGACGGATTCGGGAGGCGCGGAGCCGAGCGGGAGGCGAATTTCGGCGGTGGTGTTGGGGGGGATGGTGATGTCGAACTGGGCGCCCTGGGGCGTGCGCCGCCACGCGCTGGCGATGGTGCCGGCGATGGAGTCGTAGGTCGCGGCCGCGTGGTCCAGGCCGGGGGTGAGCGTGGGTGCGACGAGCACTCGCGAATAACCGGGGGCCAGCGGGGCGATGCCGGCGACGTGGCGGTAGAGGTAATCGCCCACTGCGCCGAAGGCGTAATGGTTGAAGGAGTTCATGCCGACGTCGGAGAAGCCGCGGTCGGGCGTCCAGCCGTCCCAGCGCTCCCACATGGTGGTGGCGCCGAGTTTCACCTGGTAGAGCCAGGAGGGGTAGTCCTCGTTCAGCAGGAGTTGAGCGGCCAGGGCGGGCTTGTTCGCGGCGAAGAGCCCCGGGAGCAGCCGGGGAGTGCCGATGAAGCCGGTGGCGAGGTGGCTGTTCCGCTTCGTGATCGCCGCCTCGAAGTGCGCCGCGGCCTTCTCGGCGATTTCACGCGGCAGGAGATCCATGGTGAAGGCCAGCGCGTAGCCGGTCTGGCCGCTTTCGTTCAGCGAGCCGTCGGGGGCGAGGAAGCGGGCGAGGAAGGCCCTGATGGTGGCTTCCCGCGCCGCGTCGAAGCGGGCGGAGTCGGCGGGCCGGTTGATCGCGGCGGCCATATCGCGCATGAGGCGGCAGAGTTCGGCGCGGTAGGCGGTGTCGATCAGGTCGGGGGAGGTGGGATCGCCGAGGTTCAGCCAGTCGCCGAAGCCGCCGACCTTGGCGATGCCGTCGGTGGTGCGGGAGTCGAGCCAGGCCATGTAGCGGCACATGGCGTTGTAGTTGTCGGAGATGACGCGGGTGTCGGCGTAGGTGAGGTACATGGCGTGGGTGCAGACGATCGCGGCGTCGCCCCAGGCGGTGGAGCCGCCGCGTTCGCGGACCTTGGGCGCGACGTGCGCGAAGGTGCCGTCCTCGAACTGGGCGTCCTTGTTGAGCGTCTTGAGCCAGCGGGACATGAAGGAGGCGATGTCGAAGGTGTACGCGGCGGTGTTGACGAAGAACTGGGCGTCCCCGGTCCAGCCCAGGCGCTCGTCGCGCTGGGGGCAGTCGGTGGGGACTTCGAAGTAGTTGCCCTTCTGGCCCCAGACGATGTTGTGGACGAGGCGGTTGACGAGCGGATTGGAGCACGTGAACGACCCGGCAGGGGTCAGCGCCGAGTGGGCGACGATGCCGGTGACCATGGAAGGTTCGGGGCGAGCCGAAGCGGGAAGGCCGGTGATCTCGACGTAGCGGAAGCCGTGGAAGGTGAAGGGAGGTTCGAGGATCTCCTCGCCGCCCTTGAGCGTGAAGAAGTCGGTGGCGGTAGCGCCGCGGAGGTTAGAGGTGTAAAGGGTTCCGTCGGGGTTGAGCATCTCGGCGTGGCGGACGACGAGGCGCTGGCCGCGGACGCCGGTGACTTTGAGCCGCGCCCAGCCGACCATGTTCTGGCCGAGGTCGAAGACGAAGCAGCCCGGGCGAGGCTGCGTGATGGTCAGGGCGGGGAGTTCCTCGAAGCGCCGCACGGGTTCGGAGCGCTGGGGCTCGATGACGAAGGGCGGGAGCGGAGGGGCGGGGGGCTCGGCGAAGACGGCCTTGGTGATGGCGAGCGAGCCGGATTCGCCGGGGCGGGGAAGGGCGAGAGTCTGGCCTTCGGGCAGCGTGACGGTGGCGTTTTTTTCACCGATGGTGTATTCGACGGTGAGGGCCTTGACGACGCCAAAGGCCGGGTCGCCGAGCGCGGCGGGGCCGACGAGGAGGGAGACTCTGCCGTTCGAGACGGCCGCGCGGATTTTTTCGGTGACGTCGGCCTGGCGGCGCTGGGACGGAGTCTGCGCGAGGCCGACTTCGACAGGGCGCCAGGCGGCGGCGTCGAAGCGGGGAGTGTCCCAGCCGGGGATTTCGAGTCGGGAGTCATAGGCGCTGCCCATGTAGTTGTCGGTGTAGAGGATGGGGCCGAAGAAGGCGCGCCAGGCGGGGCCGGTGGCGATGGTTTCACGCGAGCCGTCGGAGTACTCGATCTCAAGTTGGGACATGAAGCGGGCGGGGCCGCCGTAGAAGCGGCGGCGGCCGGTGTAGCCCATGAGGCCGGCGTACCAGCCGTCGCCGAGGACCGCGCCGAGGCAGTTGTCGCCCGGGGTGATGAGGCCGGTGACGTCGTACGTCTGGTGCTCGACGCGCTTGGAGTATTCGGTCCAGCCGGGGGCGAACTCGGCGTCCCCGATGCGCTTCCCGTTGAGGCGGCACTCGTACACGCCCAGGGCGGTGGCGTAGAGGGTGGCGCGGCGGATTGGTTTTCCGGCGGTGGTGAAGGTCGTGCGGAGGTACGGCGTGCGGGGCATGAAGTGTTCGGTGTTGCGCGAGCCGCCCCAGGGTTGGCCGGGCGATTCCTCGACCTGCGTCCAGGTCGATTCGTCGAAGCCCGCGCGGTCCCAGCCGTCGGCGGCGGACTCGGCCAGTTTCCAGGACTTGTCGAGTTGGACGCGCTGTTCGTTGCCGTCGGCGAAGCGGATGAACAGCGTGCCGGAGACGGCGGGGTTGAGCCCGTCGTGATTTTCTACGCGGAAGCCGATGGCGTTGCGGCCGGGGGTCAGGGCGCGGGAGACGTCGATGGGGCGTAGGAGTTCCCAGCGGGCGAGTTGTCCGAGGGAGACTCCGTTAATGTGGATGTCCGCGAGCATGTCGGCGGTGCCGGCGAGCCAAGCCTCTTTGATGGAGGCGGACGGGAGTTCGAACTCGGATCGGAAGTACGCGACGCGCTCGTTGCGTGCGGGCCCCCCGGGCAGGCGGATCCACGGTCGGCGGCGGAGTTCATCGCGGATTTCGGCGGTGAGCGGGGCGGCGGGGGCGTCGTCCAAGCCGATCCACGCAGCCTTCCAGTCGGACTGCTTGAGGAGTCCGAGGCTGAACGTGGCGGGCGTGCTCCAGCCGGAGTCGCGGCCGTCCTGGTCCCACACGCGCACTTTCCACCACGCGCTATCGCGGGACGCGAGGGGCGGACCGGCGTATTCGACGCGGGTGGAGAGCGGTTCGGAGGGGTTGGTGGTGCGGACGATGCCGGTGTCCCACAGGAGTGGCGAGCCGTTGTTCAGGGCGGTCGAAGTTGCGGCGGCGACGACGCGGTAGGCGCTTTGGGAGGCGCCGCGATGGGACGGGTCGGTGGCGTTGAGGCGCCAGGAAAGGCGCGGCGTTGGGGTCGCGATGCCCTGCGGGTCGGTGCGGAACTCGCAGGCGAGCCGGTCGGGAGCGACGGAGGCGCGCGCGGCGCAGCCGCCGGCGGTGAGCGTGAGCAGGGCGAGGGCGATGAGCGCTGCGTTGAGCGCGGAATGGAGGATGAACATGCGGGCAGTATCGCATGTTCGAGCGCGGCTTGCACGCTCGGCGCGGGTGTACGGGGGCGTCAGATCTCTTCGGGCTCCATGCGGATGGCGCCGCAGGGGCACTCGGTGGCGCAGAGGCCGCAGCCCTTGCAGTAGTCGTAGTTGAACCTGAACCTCTGGCCCGGGCCGAGTTTGATGACCGCGTTGTCGGGGCAGACCCCGTAGCAGTTGTCGCACTCGAAGCAGTTGCCGCAGGAGAGGCACCGGCGCGCCTCGAAGAGCGCGTTGTCATCGGTTAGACCGCCGACGACTTCCTGGAAGGTGGATTCGCGGCGTGCGCGGTCGAGGGTGGGCTGCTCCTTCGCGGGCGCATCGCTGTAGTACCAGGTGTTGAGATTCTTGAACTGCGCGAGTTCGTGCTTGGCGGGCGGGGTGTAGGCGACGCCGCGGAGGTAGGCGTCGATGTGGCGGGCGGCCTTCTTGCCATGGCCGACGGCGACGGTGATCGTGCGCTCGGCGGGGACCATGTCGCCGCCGGCGAAGACGCCGGCGTGTCCCGTCATCATGTTGGGGCCGACGCGGACCATTCCGTCGGCGACGTGGAGCCCCTCGACGCGGGAGAGAAAGGAGAGATCGACATCCTGGCCGAGGGCGAGAACGAGGGAGTCGGCCTCGAGTGTTTCGAACTCGCCGGTGGGCTGGGGCTTGCCGTGCTCGTCGAGCTTCATGCGCTCGATGGTGAACGCGCCGTCTTCCTGGGCCTTGATGGTGGAGAGCCACTTGAACATGACGCCCTCGTCGATGGCGTCCTGGACTTCGCTCTCGTGGGCGGGCATCTTCTCGCGGGTGCGGCGGTAGACGACGATGGCCTCGCTGGCGCCCAGGCGCTTGGCGGAGCGAGCGGCGTCCATGGCGGTGTTTCCGCCGCCGTAGACCAGGACGCGCCGGCCCAGGAGGGGCTGCTGGCCGGATTCCACGCCGCGGAGGAGTTGGAGGGCGTCGAGGATCTTGGAGGCGTCGCCCGCGGGGATGTAGGCGCGCTTGGCGAGGTGAGCGCCGACGGCGAGGAAGACGGCGTCGAAGCGTTCATCGCGCATGGTCTGGGAGAGGTCGGAGACCTTGTGGTTGAGGCGGATGGTGACGCCCATGTCCTGGATGCGTCGCACTTCGGCGTCAAGGACATCGCGCGGGAGGCGATACTTGGGGATGCCGAAGCGCATCATCCCGCCGGTGAGGGGGCCGGCCTCGTAGATGGTGACCTTGTGACCCAGCAGAGTGAGGTGATAGGCGGCGGAGAGGCCGGAGGGGCCTGCGCCGACGATGAGGACGTGCTTGCCGGTGGGGGGCGCGGCGGGTTCGACTTTCCAGCCGCGGCGGATGGCTTCGTCGCCGAGGAAGCGTTCGATGGCGTGGATGCCGACGGCGTGATCGAGTTGGGCGCGGTTGCACGCGGTCTCGCAGGTGTGATAGCAAGCCCGTCCCATGATGGCGGGGAAGGGGTTGTTCTGCATGATCTCGCGCCACGCGGCCTCGTAGTTTCCTTCCTCGGCGTGGAAGAGCCACTGCTGGATGTTCTCTCCCGCGGGGCAGGCGTGGTTGCAGGGAGGGAGGCGATCTACATAGACGGGCTTCTGGGTACGCCAGGTGCCGGTCTTGTTTGCCAGGCTCGAACCGATGTCGAGCGTGATGGCGAAGGGCTTGTTCATGCGTCGGCTCCTTCGAGCAGGTTGAAGCGGGCGATGTTGCGGTCGGCGATGGCCTGGATCAACGCGATCCGGCGCGGGTCGGCGTTTTTGGCGAACAGGTGGGCGAAGCGGCCCTGGAGTTTGAGGTATTCCTCGACGGGAACGCGGCGGCGGATGGTTCTTCGCCCGACGACCTCGCCCTGCTCGGCCTCGAAGAGGGGGAAAAGGCCGGATTCGACGGCCAGGCGCGCGACCTTTATCGTGTCGCCGGTGTCGCTGCCCCACCCCAAGGGGCAGGGGACGTGCACGTGGATGTATCGCGCGCCGCGGAAGGTCATGGCACGTTCCACCTTGTATTCCAGATCGCGCAGTTCGGCGACGGACGCGGTGGCGACGTACGGGATGAAGTGGGCCATGGCGATGAGGGGCACGCTCTTGCCCTGGCCGAAGACGTTGCCGGGTTCATCGCCGACGGTGGGGGTGGTGGCGGTGCGGGCCGCGGCGGGAGTGGCCGAGGAGCGCTGCACGCCGGTATTCATGTAGGCTTCGTTGTCGTAGCAGATGTAGAGGACGTCGTCGTTGCGTTCGAACATGCCGGAGAGGCAGCCGAAGCCGATATCGACCGTGGCGCCGTCGCCGCCCTGGGCGATGACACGGACGTTGGACCGGCCCTTGACCTTGAGCGCCGCGGCGATGCCGGTGGCAACGGCGGGGGCGTTTCCGAAGAGGGAGTGGAGCCAGGCGACGCGCCAGGAGGACTCGGGGTAGGGGGTGGAGAAGACCTCGAGGCAGCCGGTGGCGTTGGCGACGACCATCTGGCCCTGGGTGGCGCGCATGGCGGAGTCGAGGGCGTAGCGGGCGCCGAGGGCCTCGCCGCATCCCTGGCAGGCGCGGTGGCCGGAGGTGAGGGAGTTGTTGCGGTCGAGGGAGGACTGCACGCTCTGGACGGCGACGTCGAGGAGACGGTTTCCGACGGTGAAGGTGCCGGTCTGGTAGAACTTGATGTGGCGGGGGCCGGTCATGTCGGGTTCCCTTCTGGCTGCGCGGCGCCGTTGATGCCGATGTCGCGGAGGATGGCTTCCGCGGCGGGACCGCTGCGGCGCACGGCGCGCTCGCGTTCGAGTTGGCGTTCGATGACCTGGGTGTTGAGGTCCAGGAACGTGAGGGGCTGGAGCGTGCCGGCGATGGCCTGGGCGAAGACGCGCTTGAGGCTGGCGCGAGTGATGGGCCGGCCGCCCAGCCCGGCGATGACGGTGTGGACGCGGGTGGCGGGATCGGGGAGGGCCATCCGCAGGTTGTGGGAGACGTTGCCGCCGATGCCGACGGAGAGACTTTTTTCGATGGTGATGACGCGCCGGGCGTGGCCCATGGCGGTGCGAAGGGCTTCGCTGGGGAACGGCCGGTAGGTGCAGAGGCTGACGGACCCGATGCGGACGCCCTGGCCGCGCATGTCGTCCACGACGTCGCGGATGGTGCCGTTCACCGAGCCGAGGGCGCACACGATGGTGTCGGCGTCGTCGGTGCGGTAGGTGTGCAGGAGGCCGCCGGAGTCGCGGCCGAACGTGGCCTTGAACTCCGCGGCGAGGGCCGGGATCAACTCGAGGGCCTGCAACTGCTTGTGGTGTGCGAGGTAGCGGACCTCGGTGAAGGCCTCGGGCCCGACCATGGCGCCGATTGTGACGGGGTTGTCGGGGTCGAGGACCTGTTGGGGCTCGTAGGGCGAGAGGTAGGTATCGACTTGTTCCTGGGTGGGCACGTCGATGCGGTCATAGGCGTGCGTAAGGATGAATCCGTCCACGCAGACCATGACCGGGAGCGAGAGGGCCTCGCCAAGGCGGAAGGCCTGGATGTGCAGGTCCGCGGCCTCCTGGTTGTCGTGGGCGTACAACTGGATCCAGCCGGCGTCTCGCATCGACATGCTGTCGGTGTGATCGTTCCAGATATTGATGGGCGCGCCGATGGAGCGGTTGCCGACGGTCATGACCATGGGCAGGCCGAGCCCGGCGGCGTTGTAGACGGCCTCGGCCATGAAGAGGATGCCCTGGCTTGCGGTGGCGGTGTAGGCGCGTGCGCCCATCGCGGAGGCGCCGATGGCGACGGAGAGCGCGCCGAACTCGCTCTCGACGTTGATGAACTCGCAGGGCTTGAGGCGTCCGGCCTTTACGATGCTGCTGAGCGTTTCGACGATGTGGGTCTGCGGGGTGATCGGGTAGGCGCAGATGACCTCGGGCCGGCACATGGCGACGACTTCGGCGATGGCCTGCGAGCCTTCACACTGCTTGAGCATGGATCGCTCCTTCCGGCAGAGGCTGGGCGGTGACAAGGGAGAAGGCCGCGCGGGCGGCCGCGATGTTGCGGTCCGCGAGATCGGGCCTGAACTTCTGGCGGATCGCGGCCTCGACGGAGTCGAGTTTGAGGACGGAGGCGGCGGCGCAGAGGCCGCCGAGGAGGACCGCGTTGGGAACAGGGCGGCCGATGTGCTTGAGGGCGAGTTCGGTCGCGGGGACGATCGAGACGTGAACGCCGGGGATCTTCTCGAGGGAGCGAGCGATTCCCAGTTGTTGGATGGTTCGACCCGAGTTGATGAGCACCCAGCCGTTGGGCGCGAGGCCCTCGAAGACGGAGGATTGCTGCAGGAGTGTGGGGTCCTGGATAATCACGGCGTCGGGCTGGGTGACGGGCTCGCGGGCGCGGATCTCCTTGTCGTCGATGCGGCAGAAGGCCATGACCGGTGCGCCCATGCGTTCGGAGCCGAAACTCGGGAACGCCTGAGCCCAGCGGCCCTCGAGGAACGCGGCGACGGAGAGCAGTTCGGCGCCGGTGACGACGCCCTGGCCGCCGCGCCCGTGGATTCGTACTTGGAACACTGGCGACTCCTCTCAGGTTTTGGCCCGCGGTGTGGTCGGGCCGAGCGCGCCCGATTCGAGCGGCTGATCGACAGTCGGGGCATGGTACGCGCGCGGCGCTTGATTGAGGATATGAAAGTCACTAATATCCGGTACGGATTTCGTGCCGACCGGGCGTGCGAGCGGTCGCGGCTTTGGATCTGCGCGGAATCGAGGGAATCCGGTTCGTGTGCGGCGATAATCGTCCGTCGGATTGACGACGAAACTCGAAGCGGAGCGAACTGGTGGCGAAAAAAACCACGAACAAGGGTGCGCCCGCGCGGCCGAGCGAGGACGAACTCGCGACGGTCCTGGGGCGGGCCAAGCGGCATTGGGATGCGTTTTTGAGTTTTGTGTCCGAAGCGCATCCCGGCGCCGCGGTGGAATGGAAGTTCTACAAGACGGCCGGCTGGCGGGTGGTGGTGCGGGACTCGCGGCGGAACTTGGCGTACCTGAATCCGTCGGAGGGCAAGGTCACGGCGAGTTTCGCGCTGAGCGAAGGGGCTGTGAAGGCCGCGGAGCGGGAGGGTCTGCCGAAGGAACTACTCGAGGAGGTCCGCGCATCTCCGAAGGCGCCGGAAGGGCGGGTGGCGAGGGTGGAGGTTGTTTCGGCGTCGAGCGCGGAAATCGCGAAGAGGCTGTTTGTGCTGAAGGTTTCGTACTGACTCAGAAGCGGTTTGCCCAGGGATCGCGCGGCGGGGGATCGAGCAGGGCGAGTGATCGCGCGATGGCCAGTTCGAGGTCGGGGCAGAAGTTGGAAGGGTCGAGGAACTCGCCGGCGCCGGAGCGGCGGATCTGCTGGAACTGCGCCCCGCCGAGGCCGGCGATCACCAGTCGCTTGCCGCGGGAAGCGAACTGGCTGAGGACCGCGCGTAACTCCATGGCGCTGTTGCCGTCGAAGGAAGTTTTCTCGCCGAGGTCGAGGACGACGACGCGGGTGGCTTGCGGCAATCGATCGGCCCACGCGGTGAGATTGGGCATGCGGTGGACGCCTCGCCCGCGATCCTTGCTGTTTCGCATGTGAAAGACCGCGAGCGCGGCGGGGAGGTTGAGGCCGCTGTCCCCGCCCATGAGATCGGAGGTTTCGATCTCGGCGATGGGCGTGGTGATGTCGCGGTAGATGATCCAGATGAGGAACAAGACGGGCGGGAACATCGCCCATCGCTCGATGGCGAGGTGGGCCAGGGTGCCCAGGCCCGCGCCCAATGCGAATGTGCCGACGATCGAGGCCAGGAGGGCCAGGCGCCGACCGGTCGGGTGCGCGTTGAGGCTGCGAAGCAGGGCACGCGGCGGCAGGGGCGGGGAGTCGCGCTTGCGGTCGAGCAGCCAGAGGATGAACTGCGAAGTCTCCAGGCCCAGATCGGTGAGGACGCCGGTGACGTGCGTTGTGCGGACGACGCCGGAAGAGATGCGGGTGACGGTCGCGTTCTGGAGGCCCATCGCGATAGACGCCACGCCGGTCAGCCCGTACAGCGGCAGGCCGGTCTGGCGCGCGCCCGAGTCGTACACCTCCAGGCCCACGGCGAAGACCGCGAGCAGCACGGCCTCGACGGCGACCGGCAGCACGTAGATCGAGTCCCAGCCGTTTCGCCGCCCAAGTTCGGTGCAGAACCCGGAGGCCATGGATCCGAGCACGAAGGCCAGAAGCAGGAACAGCGAGAGGCCGGCGAGCGGCCAGGCGTGCTCGGCGGCGTGCTGTCCGAGGCCCGAGGCGGTTCCGGAGACGTGGGAGGTGACCGTGCCGCAGGTGATGACGGTGAGGATGTTGGTGTAGCCCGCGACCCAGGCGAGGGTGACGGCGAGGCGGGCCTGCTGGGTGAAGGAATGGGCTTGAGCGACGAACATAGGCGGGCGCGCTTCCGGGAGCGGGGCGCGGAACCTCGGGCACCGGATCGCGGTGCGTGCCGATGGGCGGGTGCGAAGCGAGAAAGACCGGGGCGCCTGTTTTTTTCTGCGGGTGAGGGGCGTACCCCACAAGGGGGATTCTTTCGCGTACAGTTGGCATCGTCAAGGATGACTTGACTTCAGCCGGACGCGACCCCGAGGGGACCTCGCCGCCACGCCCGCTGACTGTGGATGCCCGCGGCAGTAGGAGTGCGGGCAGGGTCGCGCGCCCCGATCGATTCGTGAAGGCGGAGCGCGCTCTGCGATCGAGGGGACCATGCGGCTTGGAATCCGGGACGTGGCGTCCCAGTTCGGAGTAACCGATAAGGTGGTGCTCCGGTGGGTGGATGAGGAGGGGCTGCCGGTCTCGAAGGTTGACGGGCAGTACCGGTTCAGCCCGGCGGCGTTGTTCGAGTGGGCCACGGCGCGGGGCATGAAGATTCCGCCCGCGCTCTTCCGCGAGCCGGAAAACGGCGACCGGGAGGAACTTCCGAATCTGGTTGAGGCGCTCCGGGCGGGCGGCGTGGTCGAGCGGGTTCCGGGCGCCGACAAGAGGTCGGTGCTGGCGGCGATGATCGGACATCTGAAACTGCCCCGGTCGGTGGACCGGGAAGGCCTGCTCCAGATCATCATGGCCCGCGAGCAACTGGGCTCTACGGGGATCGGCGAGGGCATCGCGATTCCGCACGTGCGAAATCCCATCGTCATGCGGGTTCCCAAGCCGATGTTGCTGCTGGGGCTGCTGGAGCAGCCGATCGACTACGCGGCCGTGGACGGGCGCCCGGTGCACAGCGTGTTTCTGACTATCACACCAACGACCCGTTCGCACCTGCACATCCTGTCGAGGCTGGGGTACATTCTGCAGGACAAAGGCGTCCGGGCGTTGCTCGCGTCGCGTGGGCCGGCGGAGCGGATTCTGGCGGCGATGGCGGAGGTGGAGTCCCGCATTCCCAGCAGCGGCAAGCCGAATGGTTGAACCACGATGGGGGATGAACCCGCAGAAAGTCTGGCGTGGGTCCTGGCGGTGTGGCTCCCGCTTGTGGGAGTGATTGTGATCGGCGCGAGCGGGCTGCCCGGGCTGTTCCTGAGGCGTGATTCGGCGGCGGGAGAGCGGGTGTCGGCGACGCTTCATGTGCTGGGGGCCGCGGCGGCGCTTGCCGGAGCGATTGTGTCCGTGGTCGCGGGTGGGGCGGCGTCGTTGAACGTGGCGTGGGGCTTGCCGATCGGGTCGTTCCGGGTCGAGGTGGACGGCCTGAGCGCCGCGTTCCTGGTGCCGCTGATCCTGGTGCCCGCGCTGGGTTCGGTGTTCGGGGTGCGGTACTGGAGCCAGCGTGAGCACCCGAGGTCGGGGCGGAAACTGCGGGCGTTTTACGGCGTGCTCGCGGCGTCGCTGATTCTCTTGACGATCGCGCGGGACGGCGTGCTGTTTCTGCTTTCGTGGGAGGGCATGGCGCTGTCGGCGTACTTTCTAGTGACGACGGACGACCGTGACCCCGAGGCGCGGGCGGCGGGATGGGTGTACTTCGTCGCGACGCACGTGGGCACGCTCGCGCTGTTCGCGTTTTTCGCGGTGCTGTACGAGGCGACGGGATCGCTGGGGTTGGATGCGTTGCCGGCGGGGTCGGCGACGCTGGGCGTGACCACGACGCTCTTCCTGCTGGGACTGGTGGGGTTCGGCCTGAAGGCGGGCATCATGCCGTTGCACGTGTGGCTGCCGGGCGCTCACGCCGCGGCGCCGAGTCATGTTTCGGCGGTGCTGTCGGGCGTGGTGCTCAAGACGGGCATCTACGGGCTTGCGAGGATGACGAGCATGCTCCCGGACCCGCCGGTGTTCTGGGGCGGGCTCGTGCTGACGCTGGGAGTGATCAGCGGCGTGGCCGGGGTGGTGTTCGCGATCGCGCAGCATGACCTGAAGCGGTTGCTGGCGTATCACAGCATCGAGAATGTCGGGATCATCGTGATGGGGCTGGGGCTGGCGATGCTGGGCCGGTCGATGGGGCGCCCGGACTGGATCGCGCTGGGGCTGGGGGGCGCGATTCTGCATGTTTGGAACCACTCGTTCTTCAAGTCGCTGCTGTTCTTTTCCGCCGGCTCGGTGATTCACCAGATTCACACGCGAGAGATCGACCGGATGGGGGGGCTGGCGCGCACGATGCCGATTACCGCGGTGATGTTCCTGTGTGGCGCGGTGGCGATCTGCGGCTTGCCGCCACTCAACGGGTTCGTGAGCGAGTTGCTGGTGTACCTCGGATTGCTCCGGACGCTCGGCCCGGCGGACGGCAGTTCGGCGGCGGGGGCCGCGTTCGCGGCGCCGGCGCTGGCGTTGATCGGCGCGCTCGCGGCGGCGTGCTTTGTGAAAGTGTTCGGCGCGGTATTCCTTGGATCTCCCCGCGAGGCGCGGGCTCATACGGCGCACGAGTCTCCCCGCGCCATGCTCATCCCGATGGCGATTCTCGCGGCGGTGTGCATCGGTGTCGGCCTGCTGCCGAGCGTTGCGGCGCCCTTGCTTGACGGCGCTTCACGAGCATGGACCAGCGGCTGGGGCGGCACGGCGAGATCGCTGCAAGAGGTTGCGCCCCTTTGGTGGGTCAGCGGGATGTCGGCGGGGGTGTGGATCGGCGCGGCCGCGTGCGTGTACGCGCTGCGGAGGCGGGTTCGCCCGCGCGAGATCGCGCGGGTGGGGACGTGGGACTGCGGCTATGCCGCGCCGTCCGCGCGGATGCAGTATTCCGCGTCATCGCTCGCGCAGTTGCTGGTGGGCATATTCGGGTGGATTGTGCATCCGCGCGAGCACGGGCCCCATGTACGCGGGCTGTTCCCGCGGCCGGGGAAATATCACAGCCACGTGCATGACGTGGTGCTCGATGAATGGATTCTGCCGGCGATGCGGTGGATCGCGGGACAGACGATGCGGATGCGGGTGCTGCAGACCGGCCGCATCCAGGTGTACATTCTCTATATTCTCGGCGCGCTGGTGGCGTTGATTCTGTCGATCGTGCCGGTGCTGGACCTGCTCGGGAGGCTGGTGACGCAATGACCGGGTTGATCCTCATCCTTTTGGCCGCGTGCCTGCTGGCGGCGAGCGGCGTGCCGGGGCTGTTTGCGCCCGGGCGGGCAGGGTGGAGCGAGCGAGTCGCGGCCGGCGCGATGGTGCTCGCGGGTGTCTTCGGGCTGGGCGGAGCGTTGTTCGCGGGTGTCGGCGCCGATGCATCGATGGAGGTTGCGTGGGGATTGCCGTGGGGCCGGTTCGAGGTTGCGCTCGACCCCGTGACCCGCGCGTTTCTGCTTCCGGTGTTTCTGGTTCCGGCGCTGGGCTCCGTGTACGGGCTGGGTTACTGGAAGCAGCGCGAGAACCCCGGCACAGGCCGCAGACTCCGGCTGTTCTACGGCTTGATGCCCGCGGCGATGGCGATGATCCTGATTTCTCGGGACGGTGTTCTGTTTCTGCTGGCCTGGGAAGTGATGGCGCTCTCCGCGTTCTTCCTCGTGGTCACGGAGGACGACCGGCCGGAGGCGAGAGAGGCCGGCTGGGTGTATTTCGTCGCGACCCACGTCGGCACGCTGTCGCTGTTCGCGATGTTTGTGGTGATGCGGCAAGCGACGGGGTCGTTCTCGTTGATTCCGATCGAGGCATCCGGCGCGTCCGCTGCCGTTTCGAATGCGGTGTTCGTGCTGGCCGCGATCGGGTTCGGGTTGAAGGCCGGGCTGATGCCGTTGCATGTGTGGCTGCCCGGCGCGCACGCGAACGCGCCGAGCCACGTGTCGGCGGTGCTGTCGGGCGTAATGCTCAACATGGGGATCTACGGGCTGATCCGGATGTCGGGGTTATGGCCGACACCGCCGACGTGGTGGGGCGCGACGCTCCTGGGCGCCGGCGCGGTTTCGGCGGTGGTGGGCATCGCGTACGCGATCGGCCAGGACGACGTCAAGCGGCTCCTGGCGTACAGCAGCATCGAGAACATGGGGATCATCGCGATCGGGCTGGGGTTGGCGCTGATCGGGCGGGCGACGGGCCAGTCGGAATGGGCCGCGCTGGGGCTGGGTGGCGCGATCCTGCACGCGTGGAATCACAGCCTGTTCAAGCCGCTGCTGTTCTTCGGGGCGGGCTCGGTGCTGCACGGGACGGGCACGCGGCGGATGGATCAACTCGGTGGGTTGGCGGGGCGGATGCCGCGAACGGCCGTGCTGTTTGTGATCGGGAGCGTCGCGATCTGTGCGCTGCCGCCGTTGAACGGGTTCGTGAGCGAACTGCTCATTTATCTGGGGCTGTTCCGCACGGTTACGGGCGGGGGCGTGCAGTGGCCCGCGGCGGCGGCTCCGGCGCTAGGGCTTGCGGGCGGTCTCGCGGCCGCGGCGTTCGCCAAACTCTGTGGAACGGTGTTCCTCGGCCAGCCGCGCTCGGAACTGTCGATGCGGGCGCACGAATCCACTCCGATCATGCTTGTCCCGATGGCCGTGCTGGCCGTGCTGTGCGTGGCGTTGGGGATATACCCGGCGGCGGGCGCGCCGCTTATCGATCAGGCCGTTGGAATGTGGTGGTCGGGGGCAGGCCCCGCCTCGCCGTCGATTCTGACGATGGCGCCGCTGGGGTGGTTGCCGCTGACGAGCGTGGCGTTGCTCGGGGCGGGGGTGGGGGCGTACATGGTGCTCCGCCGCGCGATGAAGCCGGGCGCCTCGCCGCGCCCGGGGACGTGGGACTGCGGCTACGCCGCGCCGACCCGGCGGATGCAGTACACGGGATCGTCGTTTTCCCAGACGCTGGTGTCGCTGTTTTCGTGGGCCCTGTGGCCGCGGGTTCGACGGACGAAGGTCCGCGGGCTCTTTCCCGGGAGCGGGCGGTATCGGTCGGAAGTGCCGGATGCGGTTCTGGACCGCACGGTGCTGCCGGGGGTGCGTATCGCGGCCGACTTTCTGGGATGGATGCGGTTGCTCCAGCAGGGGCAGATTCAGGTGTACGTGCTGTATGTTCTTCTGACGGTGCTCGTTCTGTTCGCCTCGATGTACATGGTGTGAGGTCAGACCCGATGCGCGCGACGCAACCATTTTTTCGAAACGACAGTTCGTCCGAGATCGGGCGAGAGGTGGGATCGTCATGATCGACACCATCGTGCAGGTCGTGCTTCTGCTGGTGATGCCGCCGCTGCTGCTGGGCGTGATCGTGAAGACCAAGGCGGCGTTCGCCGGGCGGGTGGGCGCGCCGTTGCTGCAGTCGTACTACGACATCATCAAGTTGTTCCGGAAGGGCTCGGTGCTCAGCGGCACGACGACGTGGGTGTTTCTGGCGGGCCCGGCGGTGACGGCGGTGGCGGTGGTGCTTGCGGGGCTGGTGGTGCCCATGGGCGGTCAGCCGGCGCCGATCCGGTTCGCCGGCGACCTGATCCTGTTCGCGTACCTGCTTGCGCTGGGCCGGTTCTTCACGACGCTGGCGGCGCTGGACACGGGCTCGTCGTTCGAGGGGATGGGGGCCGCGCGGGAGGTCACGTTCGCGTGTTTGGCGGAGCCGGCGATGTTCTTCGGTTTGTTGGCGCTGGCCCGGCTGACGGGCGGGCTGAGCCTTTCGGGCTTGTTCGGCGGGCAGGTGTTGGAGGCGTGGACAAGCGCCGCGCCGACCATGGTGCTGGTGCTGGGGGGGTTCTTCATCGTGCTGCTCGTGGAGAACTCGCGCATCCCCTTCGATGATCCCAACACGCACCTCGAACTGACGATGATCCACGAGGTGATGGTGCTGGATCACGGCGGGCCGGCGCTGGGCACGGTGCTGTACGGCGCGGCGGTCAAGTTGTTCGTGCTGGCCGCGATCGTGGTGCGGCTGGCGATGCCCGCGTGGACGGACGACCCGCTGCTGCGATGGCCGGTGTTCGCCGGCTCGATGCTCCTGGTCGCGGTGTTGATCGGCGTGATCGAGTCGATCATGGCGCGGCTCCGGCTGCCGCTGGTGCCCAATCTTCTCATGGGAGCGTGCGTGCTGACCGCGTTCGGATTCGTCCTCGTATTGGGAGCGACCTCGTGAACTCCGCCGCCGACGCAATGCTGGTGCTGGTGCTGCTGCTGAACTTCTTCGTGCTGGGCTCCAGCAGGATCCGGTCGATCATCTACACGGTGGCGGCGCAGGGCGTGCTGCTGGGCATTCTGCCGGTGCTGGTGCACGGGGAACTGGGAGTCCGGGAGACGATCGTCAGCGTCGGCGCGATCGCATTGAAGGCGGTGTTCATTCCGCGGATGCTGATGCGGGCGATGGCCGACCTTCCGATCCGCCGGGAGATCGAGCCGCTCGTGGGCTTCCGGCTGTCGTTGCTGCTGGGCGCGGCGGGCACGGGCATCTCGCTGGCGCTGGCCGCGCGACTGCCGACGGCGGGAACGACCGGCGCCCAGTTGCTGGTGCCCGCGTCCTTCGCGACGATCCTCACGGGGTTCATCGTGCTGACCACCCGGGTCAAGGCGATCACGCAGGTGCTGGGCTATCTCGTGCTGGAGAACGGCATTTTCATTTTCGGGTTGCTGCTTCTCAAGGCGATGCCGTTCCTGGTGGAAGTGGGGGTGCTGCTGGACCTGTTTGTGGCGATCTTCGTGATGGGAATCATGATCAATCACATCAGCCGCGAGTTTTCGTCGATCAGCACCGAGCGGCTGTCGGCGTTGAAGGAATGACCATGGGGCTCGCAACGATCATCATCCCGCTGGTCGGCGCGGCCGTGGCGCTCCTGCTCCGGTCTGATATGCGTCGGCCGTTCGTTCTCCCCTTCTTCGCGCTGGCGCACCTGGTTGCGACGATCGTCGCGCTGGCGCGTCCGGAGCCGGGTGGGGGCCCCAGGTGGCTGGCGCTCGATGCGCCCGGGCGGATCGTGCTGCTGCTGGTGAGCGTGCTGTTCGCGGTGTGCTCCGTGTACGCGGTGGCGTACCTGCGGCTGCGGAAGGATCGGCCGAACCGGATCTTCTGCGCATGCCTGCTGGCGTTCCTGGGAATGATGAGTTTCATCACGTGGGCGAACCACCTCGGGCTCATGTGGGTCGCGATCGAGACGACGACGCTCTCGAGCGCGCCGCTGCTGTACTACAACCGGTCGGCGCGATCGCTCGAGGCCGCGTGGAAGTACCTTCTGGTCGGCTCGGTTGGAATCGCCCTCGCCCTGCTCGGATCGCTGTGTCTGGGGTATTCGTCGCTGGCGGGCGGGCATGAGTCGTCGTTGCTGTTCGAGGACCTGGTCCGCGAAGCGCCGGGGTTCTCGAAACTCTGGCTTCACGCGGCGTTCATTCTGCTGCTCGTGGGGTATGGGACCAAGATGGGCATCGCGCCGATGCACACGTGGAAACCCGACGCGTATGGCGAGGCTCCGGGGCTTGTGGGTGCGCTGCTCGCGGGAGGCATGACGAGTTGCGCGTTCCTCGCGATAGTCCGGATTTTTCATGTGGTCGTGGCGGCGGGTGAGGCGGCGTTCGCCAGCCGCATTCTGGTGTTCATGGGGCTGTTCTCGATGGCGGTGGCCGGGGCGTTCCTGGTGCGGCAGCGGGATTTCAAGCGCATGCTCGCGTATTCCAGCGTGGAGCACATGGGGATCCTGGTGCTGGCGCTGGGCCTGGGCCCGGCTGGGGCGTTCGGGGCGCTCCTTCATATGGTGAACAACGGCCTGGTCAAGGGTGTGATGTTCCTTTCCGCGGGGAACATCCACCGCGCGTTCGAGAGCAAGTCCACGGACGAAGTTTCCGGCGCGATGCGGCGGCTCCCGGTGTCGGGGGCGTTATTCCTCGCGGGCTTTATCGCCGTGACCGGCTCGCCGCCGTTCGCACCCTTCGTGAGCGAGTTCACGATCCTCAACGCGGCCCTCGGGCAGGGGCGTTATGTTGTGGGCGGACTGATGCTGGTGTTCCTGCTGGTGGTGTTTATCGGGATGGGCGCAACGGTGCTCGCGGTGGTGCAGGGCAAGCCGTCCGGGCGGGCGAGGCGCACTCCGTTCCACGACCGGCCTCTCACCATCCTGCCTCCGCTGGTTCTCATGGCCTGTGTGACGGTGTTCGGCTTGTTTGTGCCGCCTCCGCTCCGCGCGATGATCGAGGACGTGGTGCGGTTCCTGGGATACCCGGAGGTCCAGCCGTGACCGATTCGACGCGGTTTCTGATCGTCGGGAACGCCGAGCCGTTCGAGCACGCCGCGATTCCGCGGCTTGGGTTCGACGACTTCCGTCGCGCCATGATCGAGGGCGCGGCCGGGGGGCTTCGCGTCGGCGCGTTGTTCGCCAGCCCCGAGGGCGCTAGAGAGTTGGGGATCTACGGAGTGCTGCTTGACGACCTGACCGCGGCTGTTCGCGTCGCGAGATCGGTAGTGCCGGTGGGCCCGTTCGCCTCGCTCACGCCCGAGTGCCCGCAGGCGCACCTGTTCGAGCGGGAGATCGCCGAGCAGTTCGGTGTCGAGCCGCTGGGGCATCCCTGGCTCAAGCCGGTGCGGTTCCATGCGGCGTACTCGGGTCGGTCTCAGCCTTGGGTGGGTGGGCCCGCGGTGATCGGCGTGACGGACTTCTACCGCGTCGAAGGCGAGGAAGTGCATGAGGTTGCGGTCGGGCCGGTTCACGCGGGGATTATCGAGCCGGGGCACTTCCGATTTCAGTGTCACGGAGAGGAAGTGTTCCACCTGGAGATTTCGCTGGGGTATCAGCATCGCGGCATCGAGCGGCGGTTGGCGGGTGGTCCCGATCGGCGGACGATTCACTACATGGAGACGCTTGCCGGGGATACGACGATCGGGCACACCACCGCGTATTGCCAGGCCGTGGAGGCCATGGCCGGTGTTCACGCTCCGGTGCGGGCGCAGGTCATTCGCGGGATCGCGCTGGAACTGGAGCGGCTGGCGAACCACGTCGGTGATCTGGGTGCGCTCGCGGGGGATGTGGGATTCCTGCCGACGGCCGCGTACTGCGGCAGGATTCGGGGCGACTACCTGAACATGTCCGCCGCCATCTGCGGGAACCGCTTCGGACGCGATCTGGTGCGTCCCGGAGGAGTGCTGTTTGATGTAGAGCCCGCGGCCGTGGAAGGCCTGCTGGCGCGGCTCGACGAGGCGGAGCGGGATACGGCGTCCGCGGTGAATTTGCTGTGGGATTCCTCGTCGGTGATGGGGCGATTCGAAGATACCGGGCGGATCACGCGAGAAACGGCGAACGAGATCGGGCTGGTGGGCCCCGCCGCCCGGGCCAGCGGGATCAACCGCGATGTTCGCAACGATTTTCCCGCGGGTATTTTTCAATACAGCCACGTGCCGATCTCTACGTGGAGCACGGGTGATGTCTTCGGGCGGGCCTATGTGCGATGGCTTGAGGTCCAGTTGTCGATCCGTTTCATCCGCGAGCAACTCCGGGCCCTGCCCGAGGGTCCGGTACTGGCGCCTTGCGGGGGGTTGCCGCCGGGCCGGTGCGTGGTGTCGCTGGTGGAAGGATGGCGCGGCGAGATCTGCCACGTCGCGATGACCGGGCCGGATGGAAGGTTCAGCCGCTACAAGGTGGTCGATCCGTCGTTCCACAACTGGTTCGGATTGGCGCTGGCGCTGCGAGGCCAGCAGATCTCCGACTTCCCTCTGTGCAACAAGAGTTTCAATCTCTCCTATTCGGGACACGACCTGTAGCGGAGCCTCACCGTGATCAATGTCCTGCTCGCGAGATTCCGGCAAGGCCACAGGACCATGCGTTACCCCGCGGGGCCGCCGCCGGAGATGCCGTCGCACTTTCGCGGGCGGCCGCACATGGACCTGGCCAAGTGTCCGTCGGATTGCCGCGTCTGTGCCGATGCGTGTCCGACGCAGGCGATCACCGTCAACGGCAAGGCGAGGATCGACCTGGGACGATGCCTGTTTTGCACTGACTGCACTCGGGCCTGCCCGACCGGCGCGATCACCTTTACGCGCGACTACCGCCTCGCGACCGACACGCGCGACGACCTGCGTATGGAGGACAACATCCTCCGGCTGGCCCAGGGGTTGAAGGGCCAGACGCGCCGGCTCTTCGGCCGGTCGCTGAAACTGCGGCAGGTGGCCGCGGGCGGGTGCAACGGTTGCGAGATGGATGTGAACGTGCTGAACACGGTGGGGTGGGACCTGGGGCGGTTCGGCATCCAGTTCGTGGCCTCGCCGCGGCACGCCGACGGGCTGCTGGTGACAGGGAGCGTTCCCGCGAACATGCGGCTGGCGTTGCAGAAAACCTACGACGCGGTTCCCGGTCCGAAGATCGTGATCGCCGTGGGGGCGTGTGCGATTTCGGGAGGGCCGTTCATCGACCACCCGGAAGTCCACAACGGCCTGGCGGATTGCCTGCCCGTGGACCTGTTCATCCCCGGGTGTCCACCCCATCCGCTCACGATCCTCGACGGGCTGCTGAGGTTTTTGGGGCAGATCGAGGGTGAGGGCGGGACCTCACAAGACGGCTCCGGCGCAGGTCGTGGGGCTGGGGCACAGCAGGGCTGAACGCGCCACCAGGGCCGGGCGGCGGGAGAAAACGGTTCGCAGTTCTGAGGGTTGCGAGCGCGGCGGCGCATGCTCGCGACAATGCCGAGGGGCGGACTCGAACCGCCGACCTCCGGGTTATGAATCAGCACCGTTCGCGTGGCCGAACCACACCGAAACGCCTTGATTTCCCGGAGTATATCGCACTATCGCGAGGATCGCCAGTCGGCCCAATCCGGTACGGTACCGCCCGGTCCGGAGCGTCAGAACGAGGGGTCACCGAAATCAATCCTGTCTGTACCGGGTTCGTCCAGCGCTGCGCCTGTTCGATGCACGAGCGCTCGCGCGGAGGTCGTCGGTTCGAGTCCAACCCTCGTTTTTCGAGCGCCAGAGGGGCGAACACTGGACCTCCGGATTTCGCACGCGCTGAGTCGGTAGTTCACGCCAACGGGACTACTCGCCGCCCGACCGGCGCTCGACCCATAGACGGTGTTCCCGAGATACCGCGACCTCGACCTCGTTCACGAAGGCTTGGAACTGTGCTTCGTCGTGAACGTGATCGGCCTTCGTGTTCAGACCGTTGAGGTCTCGACACGCCACGCCGTAGGTGTTGGAGAGATCCGAAAACCGCTTCGTCTGGACCCACGCGACGAAGCACGCCGCGACCGCCGCGACCGCTCCCGTCGGGTTGTACTCATGGACCGACAACATCCTGACGACGGCCGCCACGAGCGCGAGCCCCTCGATTGCGAGGATCGCGACAAACCACCGCGATTCGGCGATTGCGTTGACCTTGGCCTTTGCGCGATACCACTGGATCTGGTCCATGAGCCGATGTTGCCGGTAGAACGTGAGCCGGTCCGCGACCGTCATCGCGCGGACCTCTCGCATCTTCGCAGTGATCTCAGCGCCGTCTCCATCGTGCGCGGACAGGTGCTTCTCCATCTGTGGAAAACGGCCGCGAATCTGCTGCAACTCTTCGAGGAAGTTCTTCTCTTCGGCCTCGTCCTCCGGCTGAGTCGAGGGCTTCGGCTTCGTCATGAACCGCCACGCCGCGCCCTTCGCGTTCTCCGCAAAGGCACGCGCCCGGAACCATGTGTCGTCCAGTTTCGAGACCCTCAGACCGAGGCCCGTGAGCAGCGCGAAGAACATCGTCAGTGCGACCGCGCCGGAAACCCATCGGTCCGTCGCCGATGCAATAGGGTTCCACGCCGCGATCAGGCCGGTCGCTCCGAGAAGTCCAAGGTGAACTCGGACCCAGACGAGAAACCATCGCTGGCACGAGATCGACGCGGCGTTGCTCGACCGCCATAGCGCCGGATAGTCGGGGTCGTTCATCGCCCGTCCGCCAGCGCGTGGTGTCGGATCGCGCTGACGATCGTGTCGGTGTTCCAACCGACGATCTCGTCGGCCCCATTCTGAACCGCGACGGGCATGTTCTGCGAACCCCACGGTCGGATCCCGATGATGGGACGCCCGATGCGCCGCGCGAAGTTGATCTCGTACTGAATCCAATCACTGTGCGAGACGTACATCCCGGCGAGGATGAGGAACACGTTCGCGGGACGCATCTGAGCGTTCAGTTCGTAGGTCAACTCCTGCGACGACTTGATGGGGTCGTGCTTCGGAACGCTGAGGTTCTCCCACGAGAAGTTCGACGCAGCGTTCAGGAACTCAACGAGGCGGTAGTAGTCCTCGTTGTAGTCCCAAGCATGGCTGATGAAGACCTTGTACGAGCGGAGTGCGGGCATGAATCTTGTCTCCCGGGACAACGGGGAAAGAACAATCCGCCCCGCGTCTCGGAAGTTTATCACCGTCCCGCAAACGAGGACGAATCCTGTCAACGGGACGCCGCGATCACTCTCCGCCGAACGTAGAACGCCGCCGCCGGGTTCGCGAGGCTCTGGACGTAGATCCTCCGCGCGTAGATCTCGCGGACGAGGACGCGATCGTCGGCCCCCGCCCGGAGGACACGGTCGATAATCCGTCGGGGGAGTCGGACGACGTCGCCGGGACGGACCTCGGGGCGCTTGCGTCGGTTTGGACGTGGACGGAGCATGAACCCCGGGCGGGACGGTTTCCCGCCGCGCCCGAGGAAGGAGACGGCCCGGGATGCCCGGGCCGGATGAAGGTCAGTTCGTGACGCCGGTCATCACGCAGAACGCCTTCTCGCGGACGAGCATCGAGTCGGCCCGGAGGATCGCGGCGATGATCGCCTCGTTCCGACCGAAGCCGCGCCCGTCCGTCGTCGTCCCCTGCGTCGAGATCGCGATCTCGATGTTCTGACGGAGACCGACGATCACTTGCGAGAAGTCGCCGACGATCGGAGCCGTCTCCGTCCCGCCGCCGAGGTTCGTCGGAACGCTCGTCGTCTGGAACCACGGCATCCGTTCGAGGGACGGGGGAAGGCGGAGGGGCTGGTTCGTCGAGTCCACGGCGCGATCGACCGCCGCCGAGAACGTCCTCGGGTGGAGGACGATCCCGTTCGGAGTCTCGTTCTGTTGCAGTACGGAACCGATCGCCTCCGCGAACTTGAGCGTCGTCGCTGCGCCCGCGACGGAGAGAGTCCCGACGCCCGTCGTCCGCCGGATCCCGAGGGGCTTCCGGACGCCGTCGCCGTCGAGGACCGCCCGGTCGAACTCCAGCGCCATCGCGGAGAAGAGGACCGACTCGACGATCTCCGCCGCGTTCGCCGCGTCCGCGAGAAGTTCCTTCGAGATCGGGACCATGACCGCGAGGGACCGCGCGTTGAAGTTCGCCGCGCCGAAGACGGGTTCGGAGGTCGCGACCGCGTCACCTTCGATCCTCCACGCCGGGGTGGGATCGCCAGTCACGCGGACCATCGACAGGGACGCGGTCTTCATCGGAACCACGCGGACGCCCGCACGGACCATGACCGACGCCGCCCGCGCCCGGTCGATCCACGTCGCCGAGAGTTCGGGGGAGAGCATGTACCCGCCCGCCGTGTCGTTGGAGCCGGAGAGGGCGCGGCGTTCCTCGTCGGCCCTGTCCCACTTCCCCGTGACGAGACCGACGATCGTCTTCCCGAGGGAGAGGGGACGACCGCGACGTTCCTCGATCTCGCCCGTGCCGACGAGGTGTTCGCGGAAGGACTCGTCCTTCGCCAGGGCGCGGTACTCGCCGGGCTGGTAGGACCGCGATTCGTCGTCGGGGTGGCTGATGCTCCCGCCCTTGCCGCGCGGGGTTTCGCCGTTCAGGATCTTCTGGTACTTCCCGATCGTGGTCGCGAGACGGTCCGCCGCGTCGAGAAGGTCGTCACTCTCGCGCGTCTCCGAGGCGGTGAGGTCGCGCTTCTCCGTCGTCGCGAGGTCGAGGATCTTCCTCGCCTTCTCGACGCACTCGCGGCGCTCGTTCGTGAGTTGCCCGATCTTCTGCTGAATCTGGGCGCTGGTGAGGTCAACGTGTTCGGAAAATGGCATTGGATGCACCTTTCAGGGCTGGCCGCGTCCTCCGTGGTCGGAGTGCGAGCGCGCAGGATCGCGGCAGGTTCAGTTCTGAACTCTGCGACGGTGGCGCGATACCCGAAGGTGCATCTGCCGTTGTCGCGGATCGCCGAAGTCCGCGAGTCCGCCCCAAAGGTGGCTTCGTCGCGATCGCCGGTCGTGCGCCCCAAAGGTGGCGTTGGCCGGTGGCGTCCGTTCAATCGTGCCGGGGGTCGGACGTTCCAACCCCTTCGGCGTTTGGACCGATCATTCTCCCTTCCGATTCGAGTTCGTCAAGTTCGCGCGTTCGAGTCGATGCGCCGCGAGCGCGACGACGACGGTGTTGACGCGCTCCATGAAAGTCCGCGCCGCCGGGTCGGAGACGACCGCCGTCGCCACGTTCGACGTGACGAGCGCCTCCGCGACCTCGGTGTCCGACCATCGCTCGGGTTCGATCGTCGGCATCGACGGTTCACGCGGAGGACCAACCCGTGTCCGGCATCGCCGGATCGCCTCGTCGTCAATCGCGTCGAGAAGCATCGCCGCGAAGCGCGGGGCGCGGGGGACGAACTTCTCGTCGATGAGGGCGCGGAGCCGGTCGAGGGCATCGTCGGGGATGCCGACGAGGTAGCCGCCGATCCGGACGCGAGGGAGTGTCTCGTTCACGGGTTCGCCCTCCGATGCCGCTCGCGGCGGATGAGTTCGCGTTCTTCCACGGTGAGAAGATCGAGCCGGGTGAGGTACTCGCGGAAGGACTCGCACCCGCGCGACGGACCGGAGGTCGTCTCGCGAAACCTCGCCCACCACGCGGGCGAGCCGAGCCAGTTGTCCGCGCCGTCGCCGCTCCCGCCGTCCGCCGCCTCGCGACGGGGTTCGGGGGCATCGAAGACCCACCACGCCCACGGGCGGGAGAACGGAGTCTCGCGGACGAACTCCGGGAGAAGTTCCTCGCGGAGTTCCTCCCACGCTTCCCGGGCGAGGTTGAGGTCGAGGGGACGGCGCTCGGACCCGTCGCGCCCGAACCCCTGCCCGAAGAACTCGAAGCCGGTGAGAAGTTGTCGGCGCTGCTCGCGCGTCCACTCCATCTTCGACTTCACGCGACGACGTACACCACGGGGCATGGGTCAAACTCCCTTCCGACGGTGCGAGCCGGGGACGACGCGCGGCGGACGAGGGGAGTCGGACGGACCCTCCACGTCGAGACCGAGTTCACGGAGAAGCCGGGCGAACTGGATCGACGAGTCTCTCGCGATCGCGACCTCGGGCCGGGCGCGGGGCTGGCCGTAGCGATCGACGAACGTCGTCCCGTGCTTCGCGAGCGCCTCGCGGGCATCCGCCGCACGATCGAGACTCTCGCAAGCGAGGACGAGTAGGTGCAAATGGTGCTGTTCGAGGTCGAACTCGGACACAACGGACGAGAACCACGCGGCGGACGCGGGGCGAAGGTGGGCGGGAGGTTCAGGAACGGCGCGTCTCATGCTGAGTCTCCGGACGGCCAGAGGATTCGTTCCACGGGCCGCGAGG
Source organism: Phycisphaerales bacterium (assembly GCA_905339235.1). Taxonomy (GTDB): domain Bacteria; phylum Planctomycetota; class Phycisphaerae; order Phycisphaerales; family UBA1924; genus RI-211. The sequence continues at coordinate 225,744 of CAJPFG010000031.1, read as the reverse complement.
GTGCGAGGGGGTGACGAGAGAGGGGCGAGGGACGAGGACGCGGGAGAATTGCGCTAATGGCCGGGGAAGGGCATCCGGCGCATCCGGCGCGAACCGGGGTCGCGAGCGCGTATGCGTAGCGAACCGCAGCGGTCCCGTCGGAAAAGGCATAGAGATCGCGATACCCCACGGGGGGGAGAGGTCCGCTCGACCTCGACGTTCCCCTCTGTGATCTAAGGGGCCAAAATTGCCAAGGTACCCCCCCACACCACTACTACCTTGCATTTCAAGGCTTAGAGCAATGTCGCGTGCGCACGCGCGAGGGGAGTGATAAGAGTGATACGAGTGATACGGGGTCCGAAGTAGTAAGGGGGGGAGGGGGCTTACCCCTTGTGTTTTGGCCCTTAGATCACGGAGGGGAAGATCGACGGTGATAAGAGTGATACAACCGTGAAGGGTGAGCATCGCTCCGACCTTCACCCTTCGACCTCGTATCACTCGCATCACTCGCATCACTCGACGGAGCATCACTCGCCCTCCCGCTTGTGGTCGTCCTCGAAGATCACGAAGCCGTCGGGAGCCTTCCACCACTGGCGCGTGCCCGTCTTCCCCGCCGCGCCGGACTTGATCTGTTCCGGCTCGAACCCGAGGGCCTTCAACCGATCGCGGATCACGTCGAGCGTCGGACCGAGTCCGCGCGTCCCCTCGACGAGGGCTTGCCGGATCGCGTGCGGATAGACCCAGAGCCGCCGGGTCGCGTCGAGGAACCACCCGCCGCCGGTCGCGATGTCGATGAACGTCGAGTCCGTGACGCGCCTCCGGTCCTCGGGGTTGTCGAGGTCGATCTTCCGCCTCGCCCTCACGTTCGCGTCCCACTCACTCCCGCAACCACGCTCCGCGACGAGGATCCGGATCCACTCGACCGCCTCGTTCTCGTCGGTGTCCCCCTCCGCCTTGCGGACGATCATCGCGACGAGCGCCCGCGCGACCTCGTTCCACGTCCTCGACTTCATGGTCGGGACGAGGACGCCAAAGTCGGAGACGATCACGTCCCGGACGCGATCACGATTGAGAAGTTGGTTCACGCGCCCGACCTTCGCCTTCCGCCCGTCCGCCAGGACGATCGCGAGAAGGGCGCGATCAGCGCCGCGCCCGCTCTGCTCGACGACCTCGACGTCGATCCCGAGTTTGCGGCGGACGATCTCGCGGGCCGCGTCGGTTGTGAGCGGTGCGGAGACCTCGGGGGCGAGATCCTGTTTCTTCTCCGCCTCGCGCCGCGCCCGCTCCGCCTCGACCTTCTCCCTCTGAACGATCGCCTTCGCCTTCGCGAGGGTCCGTTGGTAGTAGTCGAGCCGGAGCGCCCCGCCTTTCTCGGTCTTCAAGTCGTCGCCGCGATGCCGACGACCCGCGATGAGAAGATCGACGACCTCTTGATCCGCCCACCCGTTCGAGATCGCGATCGTCGCGAGGGAGAAGTCGAACGATGAAGGGGTCTGGTCCGCGAGGTCGGGACGCTTCCCGTCCCACGATCCCCGCGCCTTGTCGTGGTTGACGAGAAGCGCTTCGAGCGCGTCGGCGGGCGGGGATCGGTCGGGCGCGACGACGACGAATCCGACGGCGGGAGCCGCCTTCAAGTCCTCCGCGAGGAAGGTCTCGTGGATGAGGAACGCTTCGAGGTCGTCCGGTTCGTAGCGGCGGACCGGCTCGTCCTCCGCCGGGCGTTCGAGGAACGTCGGGCGCGGGTTGCCCTCGATCTTCCGGTTGAACGTCCCGGCAACGCGGAACAGCCGGACGAGGTCGTGAACGCTGTCCAAGACAACGCCCCTCGACTTCGCCGCCTCTCGGATCGTCGCGCCGAACCGACGGAAGAACGTGATCGCCCCGACGCGCTGGCCGACGCCGTCGAAGGTGAGGGGTTCCTTGAACAACCACAGGGCTTGAAGACCTCCGCCGGAACGAATGAGCATCGTCGGCGGGACGCCGAAGATGAACGATTCCGCGAAGTCGCGGGCGTCCTCGATCGACTCGAACCCGGTCTTCTTCTTCGCGTCCTTCACGTCGAGATCCGCGACGACGCCGACGACGCCGTCGAGGTGATCGACCTTGCGCTCCCCTCGCCGGTTGCGGGGCGGATCGAATCGCAGTCCCGCACAGACGTAGACGTCGGTCGCGGCCCGGGCTTGCTCGACGTACTCGACCGCGTCGTCGATGGAGTCGAACCACCGGCCCGCAATGTCGTGCAACGTCGCGACGTGGAAGAACGGTCGCGGTCGGAGTTCGAGCGCGTCCTCGAAGAGGACTTCGAGTTGCCGCCGGGTTTGATCGGAGGAAGTGTCCCGCGCGATGGTGGCTTCGGTCGTGAGATCGTCTATCATCGAAGGCCGCTCCTGAATAGCGGTGACGAACGTCGCACTCCCCGGGTCCGCCGACTCGGGGAGTGCTGTTTTTGGAGCCGTGCCTTCCTTCTTCGAAACCCGCCCGCGCCCGTGAGGACGCGAACGAGGGGTCAAGCGCCGGGGTAGAACTTCGGGGAACTCCCCCGGACGCCATTCAGGGCAAGTCAGATGCCCGCGCGATCGCACGCGGCTTCGGCTTCCGCGATGCGCCGTCCTTTCAACGGGACGACGGGAGCGGAGGTCTTTCGATCACTCGGGGAACGGTTCGTCTCCGCGAGGAACACGTCGAGATCGGCTTTGAGGACGTAGACCCGGCCTCCGACCTTGATCGTCGGAAGCCCGACGCCGGAGACGCCGACCCGCGCCCATCGCGCGACGGACTTCGGGGAGACGCCGAGGGACCGCGCGACGTTGCAGAGGGAGAGACGCGCATCGGGGCCGATGGTGGCGAGGCTTGGCGCGTTCATCGCCGGTCCTCCCCGTCGGGCTTGCTGCACGCCTCGACGAACTTGTCGAGGTCTTCCTCGGTGAAGAACCAGCGCCCGCCGATCTTCTGCCCCCGGAGAAAGATCCCGTTGCAGCCGATGGACGCCCACTTCGAGACCGTGGAGTGATCCACGCCGAGGCGCTCCGCCGCCTCTCCGGTCGTCATCTTGCCTTTGGTGGTTGCGATCATGCCGCGATCTCCGATGCCTTCGCCGAGTGCGAAGGATGCGGGAGGATCGCGGCGAACCCCGACAAGTGAAAAAGGGGGCTAAGCCCCCTTGTGCGATTCTCTCGAAAATGTCGTTCGCCGCGTCAATCTCGCGGCTTCGCGGGGAAGACCGTGCGGTAGGCAGACCGGATCGACTCGCGGAGGGACTCCCGGTTCGGGTTCTTCAATCCCTGTTGCTGGATCCACCATTCCGCGACGTCGATGCACGCCTTCGTGACACCCTTTCCGTCCGGGCAGAGCGCCTCGACTCGCCGCGCCCATTCCATCCGACGCGCCGCGAACTTCGCCCTCGTCTTCTCCGCGCCCTTGCTCCGGTTGCTCGCGAGCCGGACGACCTCCGCCTCGAACGGGAGGACGAGCATCCGTTCCGAGAGCGTCCCGACTGCGATCGCCTCGACGACGGACTTCGCGAGATCGCCCGCCTTCATCGCCTCGCGTGCCATGAACGCGGACCACAGGACGGAGATCGCGACCTCCGCCCGTTCGGAGAGAGTCCCGTCGATGAGGATGGTCCCGAGCGTGGGAACGGATCGGACCGTTCCTTGGTTCGAGACGTCCTTCACGGGGCGGACGCCTTCGCCTTCGAGGACGCGACGGGCGCGACGTTCCGCGACCGAGAGAACCATCTCGGGATCTCGTCCCTCGTTCCACGCCGCGACGAACGATCCGACGACGCGCTCCGACGCGGAGATCTCCGCCGCCGTCGGCCTCTTCTTGTTCGCGAGGACGGGGATCGACCACGTCCTCCGCTCCCGCCTGTAGATCCGGCCCTTCGTTGGTTGGTTCTTCATCGGTGGATCTCCCTCAACCCGTCGCGAGCGCCGCCCGGACCGCCTTCTCTTCGTTCACTTCGGCGTAGATCTGTGTCGTCGTCACGCGGGAGTGTCCGAGGGTCGCTTGGGCCGCGTCGAGACCATGATCGCGGCGGACCTCGGTCGCCCGCAAGTGCCGGAGCCGGTTTGGTCCCCACCGATGCGCCGACTTCCACTCGCGGAGTTCGCGTTCCTGTTCCACCGTCCGGTCCTTCCTCGGGATTGCCGACAAGGTCGGATGAGCGAACGCCGCATCGCATCCCCACGCGATCGCGCGGCGGTAGGTCATCGTCGTGTAGCGCTCGCCGGGTCCGGACTCTGGAAACCGGAGCCGCCGGTTCCGTTGCGAAGGCTGGACCCGCGTCTTCCGCCGCGCCCGCTTCGCCGCCCGGCGTTGATCCTCCGCCTCGCGGGGAGAGAAGATCGCCGCGTCGAGGGGACGGATCCAATCGTCGGAGCGGAGGTACTTCGAGAGGACCGCTTGCGCCCTCGGGCCGATCGCGACGACGCGGTCCTTCTCGTGGACCTCGCACTTGTGCGAGCGCGGGACGTATTTCCACGCGGGACCGGAAGTGTCGAGGTCGCGGGGTGTCATCGCGCACACTTCGGCGGGACGCATCCCGGTGAAGCGCTGAACCCGGACCATGTCCGCGACGACCTCGGGGAGGAACGGGAGAGTCGCCTCGACGACCTCGGGCGCGACGGGCCGGACCTTCTTCTTCTCCCGCGCCTTCGTCTCGCCCTTTCGGACGCCGCCGACGTCACGGATCGCGTCGTAGACGGAACCGGGGATGATCTCTTGGTTCTTCGCCCACTTGAACGCGCCCTTCACGATCTGCGTGTAGTAGTTGACGACCTTCCGCGAGAGCGGTCCCGCCCGCCGTGCGGTCCCGTTGGCGTGAACCGTCGGCGGGGCATCGACGAGGGCGCGTTGGTAGACGCCGAGCGCCTTCGGCCCAAACTGGACGACCGGCGTCGGACCGAAGAGTCGGCGGAGAAGGCTGAGGGCGCTCCGGACGTGGTAGAAGGTCGCGCGTTGCTCCGCGTACCTGACCTCCGCGTGCGCCCAGTACGCCGCGCACACTTCTACGACGGTCACGTCGGACCGATCGTCGCGGCGCTTGCCGGTGAGGGAGTCGGGGAGCCGACGGCCGTTCGCGATCCACAGGGAGACGAGCCGGTCGTACTCCGCGCGACTCTCCGGCGTCCCGTGCTTGCCGAGGTAGTGGTCGCGCCCGTCGAGCGTGACGACCGCGAGACCCTTCGCCTTGTGGAGCCTGTACGTCGGGATCCCGTTCTCTGGAAGACGAGCCATGTGCGGACCTCCAAGCGGAATCCGGTACAGGACCGGATTCCGGCGTCTCGGAGCCGCACTTCCCCACCGGGGAAGGCTCGCGGTAACTCCCGCGATCGGCTGCGTTTGCGAAAAGTGCCGAGGGGCGGACTCGAACCGCCGACCTCCGGGTTATGAATCCAGCGCTCTAAACCAGCTGAGCTACCTCGGCGTCAGGGGCTATGTTACGCCCGGCGCTCGCGTCGGAAAAGTCGGGCCGCGCCTTTCGTGCCGGGGGCCGGCGGTGCTATTGCGGCAGTGCCGCGCGGAGTTCCGCGGCGTCGAGGGTGGCGCCGCGGGCGTCGAGAATCGCGAGCAGGTCCGTGGCGCCGTCCACCCACTTGGCGCCGAGTTTCTGGCCCGGGGCCAGCACCTTTTCCAGCGCGGGGCGGAGGCACGCCTCGGCCTCTTCGGACTTGCCCAACTTGTAGAGCACGCGGCCCAGCGACACCTCGCTGAAAGCGAGTTGCGGGTCCTCTTCGCGGAGTTTGGCGCGGCGGATCTGCACGGCCTCCCGGAGCAACGGCTCGGCCTCCGCCCTGCGATCCATCGCGCCAAGGCAGTTGCCCAGACTCGTCAGGATGCTCGCGATGGCCGGATGCCCGGGCTGGTACGCGCGGCGGGAGCCTTCCAAGGACTCCCGCAGGTACGGTTCCGCCCGCGCGAAGTCGCCCCGGGTGCCGATGATCGTTCCGAGATTCTGCGTCGCCTGGACCGCGAGAGGGTGATCGGGCGCGAGCAACCGCAGGCGGATCGAACGGGCTTCACGCATCGTCTTTTCGGCCCGCTCAAAGTCTTTGCGGGCCATCATCACGCCGGACAGATTATTGAGGCTCTCGGCCACTTCGAGGCTTTCGTGCCCGGAGAGCAACTCACGCGCGGAGAGTGCGCGCCGATGGGCGTCTTCGGCGTCGTCCAGCCGGCCCTGCAACCGCAGCACGGCGCCGAGATCGTTCCAGACTCGGGCGGTGTCGAGATTCTGCTCGCCCCGCAGTTGCTGGTGGATCACGAGGGCATCGCGGAGTTCGCGCTCACCCTCGACGGGGCGGCCGGTGGCGTGGTACAACTGGGCCAGGTCCATCTTGCTCTCGGCGATGTCGTGGTGGCCCGGCGCCAGAAGTTCCTGCCGGAGGCGGTAGGCGGCGACGATGTGGTGCTCGGCCTTTTCGTAGTCTCCCAGGGCCACGTAGGTGCGGCCGATGGCGCTCTGGACGGCGGCCTTGGTCAGGGGCCGGTTGCCCAGATCGGCCTCGAGTCTGGCCGCGGCCCCGTCAACGACATCGACCACCCGCAGGTCCAGCCCCATCTGCATGACATCCGAAGCCTGGAGGGCCTTCTGGAGGTACTCGGCGATTTCCTCGGCGGCATCCCGGGCGTCGTAGGCCTGATCGCGCTGGAGGGATGCGCGGTTGGCCTGCCACGAAGCGAGCGCGGTGCCGGCCACGAGGGAGAGCGTCGCGGCGCCCGCGAGGGTTGTCCCCAGGGCGTTGCGCTTGACGAACTTTCCGACTCGGTAGGTGATGGTGTCCTTCTGCGCGGTGACAGGCCGCCCCTCAAGGTACCGGTCGATGTCGCCGGCGAGGGCTTCGACGGTGGGGTAACGGCGCTTGAGATCTTTGTGGAGCGCGCAGAGCACGATGGTGTCGAGGTCGCCCTTGAGCCCGCGCCGGACTCGTTCGACGGTGCCGCCGCGCGAGGGGGCGGCGTCGGGCGAGCCGGTTCGGGTGATGGCGGCGCTGGGGAGCGGGGGCTGCGCGGTGCAGACCACCTTTTCGATCTCGGACAGGGTGCGGGTCGCGAACTGGTACGGCCGCGAGCCGGTCAGGAGTTCGTACAGGACCACTCCCAGGGAGTAGACGTCGCTGGCGGTGGTGATGGGTTCGCCGCGGACCTGCTCGGGGCTGGCGTATTCCGGGGTGAGGCGGCGCTGGTCGGCGCTGGTCAGGGTGATGTCGATGGTGTCGGTCCCGGAGAGCACCTTGGAAATGCCGAAGTCCAGGAGTTTGGGCGTTCCGTCCGGGGTGACGAGGATGTTGCTGGGCTTGATGTCGCGGTGGACCACGAGGGCCTGGTGGGCGCTCTTGATCCCATCGCAGACTCTGCGGAAGAGGCGAAGCCGATCGACCAGCGGCATGCGCTTTTCGTCGCAGTACGCGTCGATCGGCTTGCCTTCGACGAACTCCATGACGAGGAACGGGCGGCCGTCGGGGGTGGCGCCGCCGTCGAGCAGGCGGGCGACGTAGGGGTGATTCAGCGCGGCCAGGGTCTGGCGTTCGGCGCGGAAGCGGCGGAGGATGTCCTCGGAATCCATGCCGCGCTTGACGACCTTGATCGCGACTCGCTGCCGGAACTCGTCCTCGCGCACGGCCTCGTACACCGTGCCCATCCCGCCGGATGCGATACGTGTTTCGATGCGGTAGCGCCCGACGCGGCGCCCGAGAAGATCGTCGGGGGCTTCACCATTGGTTGCGGGCGAGGCGAGGAGCAGGAAATCGGTGCCCAGGGGCGGTTCTTCGAGGAACCCGCCCAGGTCGGCCCCCGCACGGAGCAGCGCGCGCACCTCATCGGCGAGGCCCGGGTCGCCGGAGCAGGCCTGAGCCAGCGCCGGCTCCCGCTCTGTCGTGGGGAGGGCCGCGATATCGAAGTACAACTCTTCCGCGCGCTTGAGCCGATCCACGTTCACGCCACGTCCCCCTTGGTGAGTTCGCGGTGCAGCCAGACGCGGGCGAACGCCCAGTCTCGGGCGACGGTGCTTTCTGAAACGCCCAGCGCGGCCGCGACGCTCTCGACCGGCAGGCCGCCGAAGAACCGCAGTTCCACGACGCGGGCCTTTTGGGAGTCGATCTCGGCGAGTTTCACGAGGGCGGCGTCGAGGGCCTCGAAGTCCACGTCGGGCGACTGGCCTTCGGCCACGGGCGAGGCGGTATCGAGCGAGATCGGGCGGATTCCTCCGCCGCGCTTGGCTCGATTGCGCGTCCGCGCATGATCGGTGAGGATCCGGCGGATGGCCTGCGCGGCGGCGCCGAAGAAGTGGGCCCGGCTGTCCCAGGGCGCATCGGCCGGGCCGACGAGCCGCAGGTACGCCTCGTGCACGAGCGCGGTGGGGCTGAGTGTGTGGGCGCGACGCTCGTCGGTGAGATGCCGCTGGGCGAGTTGCTTGAGTTCCTCGTAGACGAGGGGAAACAACTCGTTGGTCGCGGCCTGATCGCCCCGGTGCAGGCGGCTTAACAGTTCCGTGACCTGTCCGGTTGGTGAACCAGGTTCCATGAAGCAGCGCGGACGGTAACGCCCGCTCTCCTGAGGCCGGAGAATCCTCCGGCCGCTCCCGGTTCTGAGTGTAGTGCGCACGTCAGAACATGCGTCATTCGCGACGGCGGACTCGCAAAGCGCGTCCTACGGGGGGCGCCAGCCGGCGACCAGGGGAAACGCCGGCTCCGCGATATCGCCGGAAAGGCGTTACTATCGCACCCTCAACCAAGGGAGGATCCAAATGGGCTTCGTCAAGGAGTTTCGAGACTTCGCGTTGAAGGGGAACGTGTTCGATCTCGCGGTGGGGGTGATCATCGGCGCGGCGTTCGGAAAGATCGTGACGTCGCTGATCGAGAACCTGCTGAATCCGGTCATCGGGCTCGCCGCGAAAGTGAGTTTCGCGGAGATGTACGTGATGCTGTCCAGGGGCGAGAAGTTCGCGCCGGGGATGAAGTACTCCGATGCCAAGAGCGCCGGTGCGGCGCTGGGGTATGGCCAGTTCGTGACCGACGTGATCAACTTCCTGATCCTGGCGTTTGTCGTGTTCCTGATGGTCAAGATGTTCAACAGGATGCGGAAGCGGTTCGAGGAGCAGAAGCCGCCTCCGGCGCCCGCGGGGCCGACGCCCGAACAGAAACTGCTCACGGAAATCCGAGACCTGCTGGCCGCGAAACGCTGATCGACGGCTTCGATACGCTGTGATGCGTCAAGGCCCGCGGGGAAGGTCCTGCGGGCTTTTTTCTGCGGGAACGGCTCGATGCGAGTGCTGCTCTTCAACATCTACTTCCACCCCGATCCCACGGGAACGGGGCTGGTGATGGGCCAGTTGGCGCAGGATCTGCGGGCCGCGGGGCATGAGGTGACGGTGGTGACGACGGTGCCGCACTATGGCCTGGACGAAGTTCCCATCGCGTATCGCGGGCGGGTGCTGGTTCGCGAGGAGTGGGAGGGCATTCGCGTGATTCGCACCGGGGTCTACCTGCCCCGGCGCAAGTCGTTTTTTTCGCGGATTCTCAACTACCTGAGTTACATGGTGCTCGCGGCGCCCGCGGCGCTGCGAGAGAAACGGCAGGACGTGGTGGTATGCGTGTGGCCGCCGGTCACGACCGGCATCGCCGCGGGAATCGTGAGTTGGCTGCGGGGCATGCCGCTGGTAATGAACGTGCAGGATGTGTACCCCGACTCGCTGTTTCGGTGGAAGATCGTGGCGCGGGCGAATCGGATGCTGGAGCGGCTCATTCTGCACGGCGCCGCCCGCGTGGCCGTGCTCTCCGAAGGCCTGAATCGCGAGGTGATCGCGCGCGGGGCGCGCGAGGATCGCGTGCGCGTGATTCCGATGTGGACCGACGTGGAAGGCGTGACGCCGGGCCCAAAGGAGAATGCGTTCCGAGAGCGCCACGGGCTGGCGGGCAAGTTCGTGGTGCTGTACGCGGGCAACTTGGGGACGTTCAGCGGAGTGGGTGTGGTGCTCGAAGCCGCGGCGATCCTGAAGGACGATCCACGCATCCGCTTCCTCATCGTCGGACGAGGCCACGCGCGCGAGAGACTGCTGCGGCAGGCCGAGGCGTTGGGGCTGTCCAACACAGCGTTCCTCGACACGCGACCGCGAGAGGAGTTGGGGGAGATGCTCGCCGCGGCGGATGTCTCAGTGGTGACGCTGGACCCCAAACTGGCGACGACGAATGTCCCGAGCAAGGCGTTCACGATCATGGCGAGCGGAAGGCCGGTTCTGGCCGCGATGAGCGCTTCGAACGAGATCTCACGGATCGTCGAAGAGGCCCGGTGCGGGTGGCGCGTATCCCCGGAAAATCCCGGGGATTTGGCTGAAGTTATTCGGTCGGCATTAGGCAATTCTGAAGAACTGATGAGGATGGGCCAGCGGGGAAGGGCGTTTGTCGAGGCAAATCATCGCCGCGCCGACCTGACGACCCGGCACGCGTTGGTCATGGCAGAATCCATAAACCCATGACACATAAGCGGTTATGGGATGCAATCGGGGCGAAAGCCCAGCCGCGTCCGTAAAAATCGCAGTTGGGCGAGTTTGGGTTGGTAGATTACTGGCCAATCACAAATCCTGTGGCATATTTCATGTCGGAGGACTCCTGCGCGAGCGCGGCCCCTCCGGGAGGCCGCGACAGGAGAGAGGGTCGTGATCGAACGTAAAGACGTACTCATCCTGGGCGCGGGGCTGACAGGACTATCGGCCGCGTGGGTGCTCGGGGACCGCGCCACGGTGCTGGAGCGCGAGGCGCGGCCGGGGGGGCTGGTCCGGACCGAGAAGATCGGCGACTACTGGTTTGATCACGTCGTGCACCTGCTGTACTTCCAGGACCTCGATACCGAGCGTCGGGTGCGCGGGCTGATGGGCGATGTGCTGGCGCCCTGCCCGCCGACGGCGTGGGTTGAAACGCCGCACGGCACGACGCGATTTCCGTTGCAGATGCACCTTGGCGGGCTTGATCCCGAGGTGTGCGTTAGATGCATCAAGGATCTGGCAGAGTTGACGTACAAGCCCCCGGCGCAGCAGCCGCGGAACTTCGAGGAGATGCTGCTGCTGACGTTCGGGCGGGCGATGTGCGATGCGTTCCTGTTCCCGTACAACCGGAAGATGTGGAAGCGGCCGTTGAACGAGTTGGCGCCGTCGGGCTTCACGTGGAACATCACGCGACCGGACTTCGAGAAGGTGCTGAAGGGCGCGGTGGCGCAGAACCTGGATGCGAAGGCGTACAACTCGGCGGGGTGGTATCCGCGGCCGCCGGCGGGTTCGCCGGTTCGCGGGATGGAAGTGCTCTCGGCGTCTCTGGCGGGAGAGGCTTCGGACCTGCGGCTGGGGCAGACCGTGACGTCGGTGGACCTCGAGGAGCGCGTGGTGACGGTGCAGTACGGGGACCGGTCTCGCACGTGGACGGAGCGGATCGGGTTCAAAGACGCGATGCTGTCGTCGCTGCCGCTGCCGCGGATGCTGAAGATGTGCGAGCAGACTCCGCCCGATCTGCGCGAGGCGTGCTCGAAACTGACACGCAATCGCGTGATCTCGGTGGCGCTGGCGGTGGAGGGGCCGCGGCCGAAGGCGCCGGGGCACTGGCGGTATTACGGCGATGAGTCGCTGATCTTCACGCGGCTGGTGTTCCTGCACGAGTTCGATGAGTTGTGCGCGCCGCCGGAGGGCTGGAGCCTGCTGGTGGAGATCACCGAGCCGGCGGAGGCGCCGCTGACGGACCCGAAGGTGCTGCTGGAGCGCGTGCTGGCGGACGTCAGGCGGACCGGGGCAATCCCCGAGGGCTCGCGGATCATCGACCACAAGTTCATGAAGATCGACCCCGCGTACGTGGTGTTCAGCCTCGAGAATCAGCCGGTGGTCGAGCGAGCGCGGAAGTTCCTGGCTTCCTACGGTGTGACGTCGCTGGGTCGATACGGAAGTTGGGAGTACTCGGGAATGTCCGGCTGCATGCACGATGGCTTTGACTGGGCGGAGAAGATCGCCGCCGGCAAGGCGCCCGCGGTTGTCGAGGAAGAATCGGCAACGGTCGTTTCGGGCGCGGGGAAAGGCCGGTGATGGCGGAGCCGCTCTCGGAGGAGATGCGGTTGGCGGCGGCGAGCGCGGCGGCGCTTGTTGGTGGCATCGCGGGCACGTGGACCGTCCGGGCGATTGCGCGGCGATTCGGGATTGTGAACAAGCCCAATCCGATCGTGCCGCAGCACACCCGGCCGGTGGCCTACCTGGGCGGGGTCGGCGCGGGGATCGGCATCGCGTGCGGGGCGCTGGCGTTGTGGCTGCTGCCGAGAAGCGCGGCGGAGACCGGGTCCGCGATCGGCGCGTTTTCCGCAATGGCCGTCGCGGGCCCCGGGCTGCTCTTCCTGATTCTGGGTGTGTGGGATGACCTGGTGGCGTTCAAGCCCGCGCCGAAGTTCGTGCTGCAGGCGTGCGTGGCGGCGCTGGCTGTGGCGCTGGGCGTCTGGCACCCGCTGACGGGCATTGGCATCGTCGATCGCGTGATCGCCTGGTTCTGGATCACGACGCTGGTCAACGCGTTCAACTTCACGGATGTGTGCGATGGGCTGCTGGGAAGCCTGAGCGTGGTGATGTTCGTGGCGATCGGGCTGACGCATCCGGAACTGGGGCCGCTGGCGTTTGTGGTGGCGGCGGCGAGCGCGGGATTCCTGGTGTTCAACCGCCCGCCGGCGACGATCTTCCTGGGGGATGCGGGAAGCCACCTGCTGGGGTTCCTGGCGGCGGTGCTGACGCTGGCGGGGATGGGGATGGTGATGAAGGTGGGGGGGCTTGGGCAGGTGTTCCAGGCGGGGCTGCTGGTGGCGGTGCCGGCGTTTGAGTTGACGTTCCTGACGATCGTGCGGATTCGCAAAGGCCTGGCGTGGTGGCGGGGGAGCCCGGATCACTTCTCGCTGCGATTGCAGGCCGGCGGGTTCACCCGCAGACAGACCGATCTCATTGCGTGCACGTTCGCGGCGGCGTTCGCGGGCGGGGCGTACCTGGTGCCCACCGTGGGTACGACGGGCCGGGTCGCGCTGGCGGCGGGGGCTTTGGCGCTGTCGCTGGTTGGGGCGGGGTTCCTGCTGCGGTGGGAGGTCAAGCCGAAGCCCAAGCCTGCGCCGGCGGCCGAGGCGGTGGCCGGGTAATCCGGTCGATCACATTGGGCTCGTTCAAGTGAAGTGCACTCGGGCGTGCGGCCTGTGGTGCGGTCGTTGCATGCCGGAATGGCAATCAGGCGCGTCCCGCTGCGATGATGGCGTGCTGGTGGCGTGTGCCGAGCGTCGAACCCGCGCCCTTCGCCGGGCGTATACCCCATGGGGGGTATAATGACCCGATGGGGAACGGAGCGATCCGGGAGGCGGTCATGGGCAAGAGCACAAAGAGTGGGGCGCCGAGCCGGGTTGAAGCGGCCGCGTGCGCGTGCGATTCGGGCGGGAACATCGCGGCGGACGGGCGCCGGGCGCTGGGGGTCGATGCGGGGCTCAAGAGCGCGAACATCACGCGTTTGAAGCGGGCGGAAGGGCAGGTGCGCGGCATTGCCCGGATGATCGAGCAGGACCGGTACTGCCCCGACGTCATCGTTCAGATCGCCGCGGCCCAGGAGTCGCTGCGGGCGGTGGCGAAGAACCTGCTCAAGAACCACCTCAAGCACTGCGCCCGCGCCGCGATGAAGGCCGGAGAGGCGGAGGCTGACGCGATGTGCGACGAACTCACGGACGTGCTGTCGAGGTTGACCCGATAGAGGGAGCCGCATCATGGAACATGAACACGAGCATCACGGGCACACCGGACAGGCTGGTGACTCGAGCCCGGCGGCCGGCGCGGTTGAGCGCTGCGACCTGCCGATCGAGGGCATGACGTGCGCCTCGTGCGCCAACCGCGTCGAGCGGCGCCTGAGCAGGGAACCCGGGGTTGTCTCGGCGAACGTGAACTTCGCGACCAAGGTGGCCACCGTGAGGTACGACCCGTCGGGGACGGGGCCGGCGGCACTCGCGCGGGCCGTGGACGACATCGGGTACACGGCGATCGTGCCTCCGCCCGCGGCCGCGGGTCCTGCTCACGGACATGCGGGACACGATCACGCGGCGATGCAGACGGATCGGGGCGAGGCCGCGCACGCCGGCCACCCGACCGGCGAAGATCACGCGGCGCATTTGAACATCGGCGATTCGGAGGCGAGGCGGCTCCTCACACGGACCATCGTCGGCGCTGTGCTCGCGGCGCCGGTGCTGGTCATCGCGATGTCCCACGGGAAGGTCGCCGCGTTCAACGTGCCCTGGATCAACTGGCTGCAACTGGCACTGACGACGCCCGTGCTCTTCTGGGCGGGCCGGCAGTTCTTCCGATCCGCGTGGAAAGGCCTCCGGCATTTCAGCGCGAACATGGACACGCTGGTCGCCATGGGCACCGGCGCGGCGTACGTGTACTCGCTGGCCGCGACCATCTGGCCCGGGTTCTTCGCGGGCGTCGGGAACGGCGCGGCCCACGCCACACATGCCGAGCGCGGCATGGACGGCATGGTGATGGTGCCGGTGTACTACGAGGCCGCGGCCGTCATCATCGTGCTGATTCTGCTGGGCAAGTACCTCGAGGCCCGTGCGACGGGCAAGACGAGCGCCGCGATCAAGCGGCTGATCGGGCTGCAACCCCGGACGGCGCGGGTGGTGCGGGAGGGTGTTGAGCAGGATGTGCCCGTGGACGCGGTGGTCGTCGGCGACAGCGTGGTGGTCCGGCCGGGGGAGAAGGTCCCGGTGGATGGGCGCGTCGAGAGCGGTGAGTCGGCGGTGGACGAGTCGATGCTGACCGGCGAGAGCGTGCCCGTGGAGAAGCAGGCGGGCGACAGCGTGTTCGGGGCGACGATGAACACGACGGGCGTGCTGCGGCTGACGGCGACCAAGGTGGGCCGGGACACGGCGCTTCAGCAGATTGTCCGGCTGGTGCAGGAGGCGCAGGGGAGCAAGGCCCCGATCGCACGGCTGGCGGATCGCATCAGCGGGATCTTCGTGCCGATCGTCATCGCGATCGCCGCGGTTACCTTCGCGGTATGGTGGTTTGTGTCGCCGCCGGAGAATCGCCTGAGCATGTCACTGGTCGCGGCGGTGTCGGTGCTGATCATCGCCTGCCCGTGCGCCCTGGGGTTGGCGACGCCCACTGCGATCATGGTGGGGACGGGCGTCGGGGCCGAGCGCGGCATCCTTATCAAGAGCGGCGAGGCCCTGGAGACCGCGCACCGGATATCGGTGGTCGTGCTGGACAAGACGGGCACCATCACCGAGGGCCGGCCCGCGCTCACCGACGTGGTGACGGTTCCCGGGAGCGGTTTGAGTGAGAACGACCTGCTTGCGCTGGTGGCATCCGTGGAAAGCGGGAGCGAACATCCGCTCGCCGCGGCGATCGTGCAGGGAGCACGGGAACGGGGACTGAGGTTGGCCGAGCCGACGGGCTTCCGCGCGGTGGTGGGTCACGGGGTGGAGGCCGCGGTCGAGGGGCGACGAGTTCGCGTGGGGAAGGCCGGGCTGTTCTCGAACTCAACACCCCGCGGGCTGGAGGGAAAGGCGGCGGAGTTGGCCGCGCTCGGGCGTACGCCGATGTTTGTCGAGGTTGATGGGCGCGAGGCGGGGCTGGTGGCGGTGGCGGACCGGGTCAAGGCCCAGTCGCGAGAGGCGATCGACCGAATGCGGGCGATGGGGCTTCGCGTGGTGATGATGACCGGCGACAACCCCAGGACCGCCGCGGCGGTGGGCGAGCAGGTGGGCGTGGACCAGGTTTTCGCGGATGTCCTTCCCGCGGACAAGGCCGGGAAGGTCAGGGCGCTCCAGGCGGAGGGCCGAGTGGTCGGGATGGTGGGGGACGGCATCAACGACGCGCCGGCGCTGGCGCAGGCGGATGTGGGATTCGCGATCGGCACGGGCACGGACGTCGCGATCGAATCGTCGGACATCACGCTGATCCGCGGCGACCTGCGGACCGTGTCGGAGGCGATCTCGCTCTCGCACGCGACGATGCGCGTGATCCGGCAGAACCTTTTCTGGGCGTTCATCTACAACGTCGTGGGGATTCCGATCGCGGCGGGCGTGCTCTATCCGCTTTTAGGATGGTTGCTCTCGCCGATCGTCGCCAGCGGGGCGATGGCGTTCAGCAGCGTGAGCGTGGTGTTGAACAGCCTGCGGCTGAGATCGGCGCCGAGCCTGAAGTCCCACGCGGAGACGCGCCGGCCGTAAAGCGGAGAGGGGGGGATTCGAACCCCCGATACAGGCCAAAACCCGTATAACGGTTTAGCAAACCGTCGCCTTCAGCCTCTCGGCCACCTCTCCGGCGATTGGAGGGAATATAGGTGGGATCGAGTGCCTGAACAAACCGGAAAGCACGACGCCCTGCCGGAGGCTTGGCAGGGCGGGTGCGCGGAATGGAGTGTGCAGTGCGAGCGATTCCACGCCCGGGTTCAATCGGATTCGAGGGGCGGCTCTTCGTTCGAGTCCCGACGTGACTGGGACTCGATGAGTTTGCGGAGGTACTCGTTCTCGCGACGCGTCGCCTCAAGGTCGAAGACCAGGTACTTGACGCTCAGGCGGAGGTAGTCCAGCGACTCCTGCAGGTCCGACACCGTCTTGCGCATTCGGTCGTGGCGTTCCTGCGTTTCCCGGGCCAGGTCCTGGAGCGGGGCACGTTGACCCTCGGGCAGCGTGTCGATCTGCCGGATGAGGTCGCTGAGTCGCTGGTGAAAGTCCTGCTCGTTCATGTCTCGTCCTCCGGTCGCGTCTTTGAAGTTGTTCAGGCCGCGTCACGACGGCTCCCAGTAGAAACAAATACACCATGCCGCGGCGGCGGTTGGAAAACTGGGAAGGCGAGTTGATGTCCGAGAAGAACGCGCCGGACATGGCCGGCAACGGCCTTCGCGCTTAGCGAACGACCCGCCCGGCGTGGACGCCGGGTTCCGATTGTGCGGTGTGTTGCCTCAGAGCAGCGCTCAGGGGCCGAGAAGAACCCATCTGCCGCCCCGAATCGGGGATGTCATCGCAGCGGATCGAGTCTTCGGATCGCCTGGGTCGCGGCGGGCGGCGCGGCCGCGGTCAACTCTCGCAGCCCCTGCGCATCCTGCTTCGCCATGTCTCGGACCAGTTTCCGCAGGTGGTTGTCTACTTCCACGCGGAACTTCGCGAAACTCTGCTCCAGTTCATGCCGGCTGAAGCGCGAGAGCGGGTCCTTGAGGCCGGTCTGGGCCGCGGCCCAATCGAGGAGCGAGCCGCCGGAGTCGTTGAATCGGTAGAGGTCCAAAGTCGCCGCGAGTCGAGATCGCAGGGTCTGGAAGGGATCGGTCGCGCGATCCGGAAGCCCCGCGAGCAGCGCCCCGTAGTCGTCATCCGGGGCGGGGGCCGCGAAGGGATTCGAACCGTTCGAACTCGCGAAGGCCGGGGTGCTGGGCTTGGTTTCCTGATCGGGCGCCGGCGCGGAGGGCGCGGGACCAATCGCCCTCCGCAGATCGGCGAAGGCCGTGGACAGAATCTTGGTCCCCGCGCGCGAGAACCGGATGGTCAGGCGCTGGCAGGGCTTGCCCTCATGGATTGCCGGCTCGGCCACGAGCACCTCGCCCGCGCCCCATTCGGGCTTGGCGGAGTGCATCACGTTGTCCCCACGATTCCAACTCGAGTCGCTCATCGATTTCCTTCACCCGTAATGGGCAACATCCCGCCGACCTGCGTGTCCGGAAAGGACATCGACCCGGTGCGGCACACCGCTGCACAGCCTCCGTCCCTTGGCTCGGCCGGGCACCCACCCGCACGACACCTCGCAGCAACCAGCCCTCTGAGAAAAGAGGGTTGGACAAACACGGACGGCATTTGTCCGGCGGTCGTCATGAGAATAGCATCTATGCTCCCCGGCGCCTAGGGGCCTTTCCGACAAAGCGGTAAGCCCGGCGTGGGTGGAATCGGAGTTCAAACCAGGATGATTGAGGCACTCAAGCACGACGGGTTGGCGGCAAAGGCGGGCGGCAGGTTCAAACTCTGTACCCTGGTGCAGCGGCGGGTTGCCCAGTTGATGGAGGGGCATCGGCCGCTCGTGGATCGCGACGGCCGCTCCGATCTCGAAGTCGCCATCGAAGAGGTCCTTCAGGACAAGATCACGCTGCAGTTCGACCCGACGGCGGCCGCGGCCAAGGCCGCGACCGCCTGATACGCGGAGCCTTGGGCATGAACAACGGGCCGACCACGAAACCCAGCGGCAGTTCCGTGGGCGTTGATACCGCCGCGCTCGAGGCGGCCGTTCGCGGCGCGCGGATTCTCGTGGGGGTCACGGGGGGGATCGCGGCGTACAAGACAGCCATGGTGGTCAGCCGGCTGGCGCAGGCAGGGGCCACGGTGACGGTGGCCATGACCGACGCCGCGACGCGGTTCGTGACTCCGCTGACGTTCCAGGCGCTCTCCGGACAGGCGGTGTACACCAGCCAGTGGGAGCACATCGAGTCCAAGGACCCGCAGCACGTCTCGCTCGCGACGGCCTCGAGCCTGGCGGTGGTCGCGCCCTGCAGCATGGATTGCCTCGCGAAAGTCGCGACGGGACGCACCGATGACGTGGTGACGCTGATCCTGAGCGCGATCGACCGTTCGAAGACTCCCGTGCTGCTCTGCCCGTCGATGAACTCGGTGATGTGGTCTCAGCCGAGCACCCAGCGCAACGTGAAGCAGTTGCGCGATGACGGGTTCAGACTCGTCGGCCCCGACGACGGGTGGCAGGCCTGCCGGACCATCGGGACCGGCCGCATGAGCGAGCCGGAATCGATCCTCAACGAGATTGCCTCCGTTCTCCGCCTTCGGGTATCTTCACCCAAGCCCTGACGCCCGGCGTCAAGGTCGGAGAACCCGTCATGGCACAATCCACTTCGGCGCCGCCCCGAAACCTGGGTGGAATACTCGGCCTGATCGAGCGGCTGGGGAACAAACTGCCCGACCCGGTGTTCCTGTTCATCGGCGTCATGTTCGTGGTCATGATCATGTCCGCGATCGGCAGCGCGATGGGATGGCGAGTTCAGCCCCAGCAGCCTCAGGTTGTCCTGGAAACCGTGACCGCCCCCGACGGCACGTCGAGTCAGCGGCCCAGAGCGGGCGCCGACGGCAGGCCGGTGCTCGAACTTGTGCCGCACGGCTCCCCGATCACCCCGCGAAACCTCATCTCCAGCGATGGCGTCTACTGGCTCTTCGCGAACATGATCCGCAACTTCCTGAACTTTCCGCCGCTGGGCGTGGTGCTCGTGGCGATGTTCGGCATCGGGGTCGCGGAGCGCGTTGGGCTGTTCGGCGCGGCCATGAAATGGCTGGCCTCGCTGGTTCCCTCCCGCCTGCTCACACCCACGGTGATCTTCCTGGGGATGCTCTCGCACTCCGCGGCCGACGCGGGGTACATCATCCTGCCGCCGCTGGCCGCGGCGTTGTTCGTCATGTACGGTCGCTCGCCGATCGCGGGGATCGCCGCCGCCTTCGCGGGCATCGGTGCGGGCTTCAGCGCGAACTTCGTGGTGAGCGCGACCGACGCGCTGGTCTCGGGCATCACCCAGACCGGCGCCCAGACGCTGGACCCCACCTACCAGGTCATCCCCACCTGCAACTGGTGGTTCATGGCGGTGTCCGCGGTGTTGCTCACGCTGGTGGGCTGGGGTGTGACGGCGTGGGTGGTGGAGCCGCGGCTGGCGGGCCGGTGGCAGCCCGGAGCGATCGACCCTTCGGTTGCGCCTACAGAAAAGGACCTGTCATCCGCCGAGCGTCGTGGGCTTGCCTGGGCGGGGGTGGGCCTGCTCGCGACGGTCGCGGTGGTGGGAGGGTTGCTGTTCATTCCCGGTGCACCTCTTCACGGCGCTGCGCCCGCCCCGGCCCCGCGTTTTGGCGAGATTCCCTCCTCGCCCTCGCCGGCGCCGGCAAAGTTCGTTCCCGGCGTTGACTCCCAACCGCCGGTCGCGGGGGTGGCGACGCTCCCAGCCGGGTACGCGGTCGAGGCGCAGGGCCCCGCGGGCCGCGGAAACTTTCGCCTCGCCGACGAGGCCGGGCTGGCGGGTCGGTTGGAGGCGTTGCCCAACCCAGCGCCCCGGTGGACGCTGGTCATCGTGCCGCTGATCTTCTTCGTGTTCCTCGTTCCGGGCCTGGTTTACGGCTTCTACACGAAAGCCATCAAGTCGCAGGCGGACATCTCCAGCGCGTTCATCTACGCGATGTCGAGCATGGCGCCGGTGATCGCCATGGTGTTTTTCGCCGCGCAGGCTCTCGAATGCTTCCGCTACTCGCGGCTCGACACGATGCTGGCGAACATCGGCGGGCAGGCACTGGTCGCGGCGGACCTGCCCCCGAAGGTGCTGCTTGTCGCGCTGATCCTGCTGACGCTCCTGATCAACCTGATGATCTCGTCGATGAGCGCCAAGTGGGCGGCCCTGTCGCCGATCATCGTTCCGATGATGATGATGGTGGGGATCAGCCCGGAGTTGACTCAGGCCGCGTACCGCGTGGGAGACAGCGTCACCAACGTCGTGACCCCCCTGAACGCGTACATCGTGGTGATCCTGGCGGTCGCCCAGCGGTACGACAAGGACGCGGGGCTGGGGAGCATCCTGGCGACGATGGTGCCGTATTCCGCGGCGTTCTTTGTGTTCTGGGCGATCCTGATGGTGGTGTGGGTGACCTTCGGCGTCGAAATCGGGCCGGACGCCCCGCTGTGGTACGTGCCGCCATCGCGGTAGGCGGAGTTGATTGTGAGCGGCACCTCCGCAAAGATTGCCCCTCTGCCCGGAGAGGTGCCAGAGTGGTTGAACGGACCGGTTTCGAAAACCGGCAGGGCCCTTTTGGGTCCTCGGGGGTTCGAATCCCCCCCTCTCCGCTTTTCCCGCTCTCATTCCGCGCGGTACCGGTAGTACACCTCAAGGCTGAGCGTGCATACCGCCGTTTGGTAGACGCGCCCGCCCATCCGTGACCATTGGTCCTTGGGGGCCCAACTTCCAGCGAGTTCTCCGTCGCGGCTCTGGTGGGCGAGCAGTTCACGCACGAGCGCGTCGTTCCACTGTTTCCATTCCTCGCCCTGGTATTGAAAGAGTGCCAGTGTGGCGTAATACCAGTAGTGCGTGGGTGCACCATCTTGCCAGCGCGGCGGGGTCTGCAGGATGAAGCGCGCGGAATCCCGCATCTGGGGCTCGTCGCGCGTGTGCCCGAGCAACTGGCGGACAAACATGGCCTCGGCGGTCATGGCCGCGCTGGGGGCTTCTCCCCGCGAGTACGAGTAGCGCCCGGGAGATCCGGGAGCACTCACCGTGTCGAGCCAGTTGCCCGCGGCGTCGAAGACGTTGGCGGGAACGTCGATTCCCGCTCGCCGCGCGCTCTCCACGGTGAATACCAGCCATCCGATCACCGAAGTATCGCGTTCATCCCGGCTTCGTTGGCCGGTGGCGCGGGAGAGCACGAGGTTTACCGCGCGCCGGGCCGGCTCCGCCAGCGACTGGTCGCGGGTCATCGCGAGCGCTTCGCACAGCGCGACGGTCGCGACCGTCTGGCCGTACATTGTCTCGCCGCGGCGCAGGTCGCCGCTGGGATCCTGGCGCGCGCGCAGCCAGTTCAACCCTTTGGCGACATTATCGCGATACGGACCGTCGCGCAGGTGCGTGTGCCCCGCGCCCAGGTAGCACAGCAGAGCCATCCCGGTCATCGCCGCGTCCGCGTCGATCTCCGCCCCGTGCTCGCGAGAACTCCACCTCCCGTCGGATTCCTGGTTGCGGCTGAACCACTCCAGGGCGCGGCCGACGGCCTGCTCGGTTTCGTTGCTGCCGCCCGTGCGCTGCAGGATCTCGCCCCGGACTTCGGGCGCACGCTGCGAGAACGTTTCGACCGGCGAGACAGGCTCAGCCGGGATTTCCGGAAGTCGGGCCGAGGCGGAGGCATCCATTCCGGCGACCGCGGGCGACGCCGCACTGGTGTCCTTGGCAGGAACATCGGCGCTCATCGACGGCCCGGCGGCGAACGCGAGCCCGAGGCTCGCGCCGGCGGGCAATGAGGAGGCGCGCTTGGCCAGCGGGATTCGAACGCTCTCCGAGCCCAGCGGCGAACCGAGCACGGCCGCGGGAGCGAGAGGACGAACATTCGTCTCCCCTTCCGATACGGCCGGAGTTTGCGCACTCTGGGCGGCGGCGCCGCTCGCCGGAAGCGCCTTTGGGAGGGCGGCGAACTCGTGCGATCCCCCGGGAATCGCACCGACTACTCCGGCCCCCACGCGAGGGGTTGGCGTGGATGGGTTCGCCGGAGAGTCGCCGGGCCGCAGTGCCAGCGACCCGCCTGCCCGACCGACGCCGGCCGATGTGGACGGGGCGATGTGCACCGGGGCGGAGGTTACCGCTGCTCCTTCGGTCGCAGGAGCCGCCGCACCGGAGATCGCGGGCAGCCCGGGGCCGCCGCGTTCGGGCGAATCGTTGCCCGCGCCTGATCCCGGAATGATGGTCGGCAGCGCGGTGCTGGCCGTCCCAGCGGGTGAAGTTGGCGGCGCGGGCGAGACGCTCTGCGCGGGTGTATCCGCAACCGCGGCACCGGTCTCACCGGGGAGGCGGAGCGGGGGCGCCGCGTTCGCCTGCATTCGGGGCTGCTCCAGCGGGATTGCGACCGAAGCCGACGTGACAGGCAGGGCGTCAACCGCCGCGGAGATTCGCGAGGCCGTGGGCGCATCGGAAGCCGGCTCGAGTGCCGGTCCGGGCGGCTGCGGCGTGTCGGGCACGATGCTTGGTGGCGAGTCGCCGAGGGGCGCGGCCGCGATCACGCGCGGCGAGGGGTCCGGTGAGGTAAGCGGCGCCTCGGCGAGCGTCACGGGCGCGGGCGAGGGTGGGGAATCGAGCGGTGAAACCGGCGCCGCGAACGTCGGGGATTCAATCCGCGGCGAATCGGGGAGGAGTGCGGCCGGCGGCTGGGCCGCGAGCGCATCAAGTTCGATCGCGGATCCGAGAATCTGGCTCTCGATGCCGCCGTCGGCGCCCCCAACGGCCTCGGCGCTCCCGAGGATCACGCGCGTGCCGCCACCGCCCTCGCGGATGTAGTCCGCGATGCCCGAACCCACTCGCCACACCGCCAGCAGCGACGCGACCAGCGCGTGCAGGATGAGCGACACGATGAGGCACTGCGCCAGCAGGCTCATGTGCACGAAGCGTCGCCGCCACTCCGCCTTCCGCAGCAGCCAGAGAAGAATGGCCAGCGGCACCAGCGCGGCGAGGAGCAGCCCCAGCCACTTCCACGGCACGGCCCACCACCAGCCCTCGCCGGACGCCCGCTCGACCTCGTCGTACACCTCTCGCGACGAAGAGAACCACAGAGCGTACGCGCTTGCGGTCGGGCTCTCCGCGGGGAGACCGGCGACGGCGGAGCCCGGCTCGATGCCGCGATCGGAACTGAAGAACAGCCGGAACCCATCCGCGCTCAGCCCCGGGTCGAGGTCGTTGAACGGCGAGTTGACCGCCTGACCGAGCGATTCGGCAAGGTCGGTCCGGTCGCGGCGCAGGCGTGCGCGGTACAAGTCGAATCCGCCGAGGCCGCCCGTGCGGTCGGAAGCGAAGTACAGGAAATCACCCGCGGGGCTCACGGCGGGGGCGCCCTCGTCGGCAGAGGTGTTCAGGACCAGAACCTGCGCGGCGCTGGCCGGCTCGCGACCGACCAGCCGGGAGACGTACAGGTCGTAGTCGTGGCGGTTGCGCCGCTCGCGGATTGTTGCGCCCCAGGCCTCGCCGCGCGGCGCGGGCTCGTCGGCTCGCGGGCGGTTGGACGAGAAATACAGTTTCGAGCCGTCGGGCGCGATGGCCGGCCCGTAGTCGTTCCAGGTGCTGTTGACCGCCGGTCCGAGGTTCACGGGAGTTTCCCATCCGCGCTCGCCGATAGCGGAGACCCAGATGTCGTAACCGCCCATCCCGCCGGGGCGGTCGGAGTAAAAATACAGCAACGATCCGTCGAAGGAAAACTCCGGGCCGAGTTCGTCGTGCTCGGAGTCTAACTCGGAGATCGGCGCCGGTGCGGTCCAGCCCTGCGGGGTCCATCGGGACGTGAAGAGGTCGGCGTTTTCGCCCGGCTTGCGGCGGACCAGCACCATGGTCGTGCCGTCGGCGCTGACCTTGGGCTCGTACTCATCGGCGCCCGGGCCGGGGCGCAGCGCCTTGGGAGGCGTCCAGAGCACGCGCCGCGGCGATTCCACCGCCGCACGCACCCGGATCTCCGCGCCGTCGGTGAGCCATCGCGTCTCGCCGCCGCGCGGTGAAAGGGCGAGCAGAATCGCGCCTGCGACGACCACCCCCAAACCGCCGAGCGCGAGCATCCGGGTTCGTGACATCATGGCGGTACCTGCTTTCACGCTACAGGGGAATGGTCGCGAGATAGGGCTGCTGGATTCCCGCCGCCTTGCACAGGTCCAGCACATGGGCGACGTTGGCGTAGGTGGTGGTGCGGTCGGCGCGAACGCTCACCTTCTGGTCCGGGTTTCCGGTGACGGCGCTCCGCAGTGTGGCGTTGAGTTCGTCGTCGGACATGGTCTTCCCCGCGACAATGACGCCTCCCTGCGCGTCGATGTTGATGATGATCTCGCGGACCGACGCCGAAATTGGGCCCGACGCCGAGGCGTAGGGAAGCGCTACGTTCATCTCCCGCTCGGTTTGCGCGATGCTGGTGGCGAGGAGAAAGAAAATCAACAGGTTGAACAGCACATCCACCATGGGCACGAAGTCCATATGCAACTCGCCGTCGGTGTGTTCGTCTTTGATGAGCATGGCTGGCTTTCTCGGTTCATGCCGGAACGGCGACGGAAGCCGGGGCCGCGGGCGCGGGTGCCGCCGGCGTCGGCGCGTGGCCCTCGCCATCGAGCCACAGTTTGGCCGCGTTGTCCAACGCGGAAGCCGCGGCGTCGATCCGCGACAGAAGCAGGTGATACGCGAGCAGCGTGGGGATGGCGATGACCAGCCCCGCGGCCGTCGCCGTCCATGCTTCGTAAATGCCCTGTGCCAGCCGCTCGGTCTTGCCCAGCGACTCGCCCGAGGTCGCGATAGCCGTAAAAGTGCGGATCATCCCGACGACCGTGCCGAACAGTCCCAGCATGGTCGCCGATTGAGGCAGCGCCGAAAGCACCCGCATCCGGATTCGCAGTTTCCGCAGTTCGCGCACGCCCGCGTCGGAGATCTGCTTTTCCTGCTCGGCCCGGGGCAGGTCCGCCGCCTTGATCGCCGCGATCATGACCCCGGCCAGGGGGCTGGGGTCGCCGGCGCAACGGGCCATCGCCTGCTCGGGCTGATGCCGCAATCTCGCGAGGGATTCCAATAACGAGGGGGGAGTCACGCGGGCACGCCGAGTGACGATGTACCGCTCCACGACCAGCGTCAGGGCCGCGAGGGAGCAGAGCCCCAGCGGAACCATGACCCAGCCGCCCTTCAGGAGCATGTCCCAGACCGTGGCGACGACCGAACCGCCGCCGGGAGAGACTTGCGCGAGTTCTAACGTAATCGTGTGCATGATGGCATTGCTCCTCGATGGTCTCTAGCGGGGATTGGCACGCCCGGGAAGGGCCTGCGGCTTCAACGCGGCCCGACGGTCCTTCGCCATTCGGGCCCATGTCGAGTCGGGAAAACGAGCGATGAGTTCGTCGTGCTGCTTGGCGCCCTCTTCCGCGCGTCCGAGTTCGCTCAGGCATCGCCCCGCCTCGTACAGCGCCGCGGCGCTCCACTCGGGGTATGCAAAGAGGATGTCGGTCTTCAGCAACTCAGCCGCGGCCTGCTCCAGTTTCTTCTGCGCGAACAGGCACTCTCCGATCTGAAACTGGGCTCGCGCCGCCGTGGAACTCTGGTGGGACGCGATCACCTGCCGATACGACTCGATCGCGGCGTCGTACCTGCCCTGGTTCTCCTGCGCCCACGCAAGCCCGAACCGGGCCTGAAATGCGTGCGGAGAGTCCTTGAATCGGTCGAGAAAGCGGGTGAACGCCTGTTCGCTCTTCAGCCACTGCTGGGAGCCGGCCGCCGCTTCGCCCAGCCGGAGCAGCGCCCCGGATTCGATCTCGCCGGGGGCGTCCTTGTTGGACAACACGGTTAGCAAAGCCGCGGCCTCCGCCGCGCGCCCTGACCTAAGCAGCGCTTCACCCAATGCCAGAGTCGCGGCCGCGCCCAAGTCGCTGTCAGGGTCCGAAGCGATCGAACCGAGCACCTTCACCGCGTCCGCCGGCTTGTCCAGTCGCAGCAAGCACACCCCGCGCAGGTACGCGGCTCGGGATGTCACCTCCTGCATCGGCGCGGGCGCCGCCCGCTCCGCCGCGCCGACGCACCGATCAAGCAACGCCAACGCGGCGTCGTCACGCCGGGAATCGCTCTCAATCTGCGCAAGGTCGAGCGCGGCGTACGCCTCGAGGCGCGGTGGCGGGATGCCTGCCAGGGCGTGTCGATACGCCGCGGCCGCGTCGTCGGCGCGGCCGAGGGCCCGTAGATTCAGCGCCCTTTCATACCGCAGCGTCGCGCTCAGATCCGAATCCAGGCTCGGCGCGCTCCGCAACGCCTCGATTTCATCGACCGATTCCTGATGCCGCCCCTGTCGGCCCATGGCGATCGCGCGCCGGGCCCGGGCCTCTTCGGCGCGGGGAGACTGTGAATCGCGGGAAAGAAACTCGGAGAATGCCTTCTCAGCCTGGTCAAACTTCCCGGCCGCGAGATACGCCGCGCCCTGCTCGATCAGGGCGCCCGCGGACCCATCCCCGCCGGCCGCGATATCTCCCAAGAGCGCCGCGGCATCATCCGGCCGGCCCTGCCGCGAGGCGATTGCGGCGAGGTGTCGGCGGGCGTGCGGCGTGAAAGACTGCCCCGACGCGGACTCCTTCTCGACAACACTCTCAAGGGTCGCCCGTGCCTCGTCGAGTTTGCCCAGGGCGAGGAGCACCTGGCCGAGTTCGAAGCGTGCGTGCAGCGCGCAAGTGGGCTCCCCGGAGTCCGCCACGTCCTTCAGGATGGCCACGGATTCTTCGCGCGCATCACTCCTCGACAGCGCGATGCCCTGACGCAGCCTCGCATCGGCCCGGTCGGCGGCGCTCGTCGGCAGTTCCGCGAGGGCGCCGAACCACTTCGCGGCTTCCTTCCACCTCTCGCGGCCGAGGCTCAACTCCCCAAGCGCCGCGAGCGCGGCGGCCCGCAGCGCGGGATCTCCCTCGCGCGACTCGGCACACCCCGCAAGAATCGGGGCCGCTTCGTCCGCCTTTCCCAGTTCCACCAGACACAGCCCGCGCCGCGCCCGCGCACGCCAGGCGTGCTCGCTTTCGGGATGGTGATTCAGCAGGGCCGCGTACGCACGCTCCGCGGCGTCGTATCGCCCGAGCGCGAACTCATTCTCTCCCGCCAGCAGTTCGACATCGGAAGCCCGGGAATGGCCCGGCGAGGTGTCGAGAAACCGCTCGCACAGCGCCAGGCTCTCTTCGAACCTGCCGAGGCGATGGGCGCACGCCGCCTCGGCCGCGAGGGCTTCGGATGCCAGCGAGGGTTCCGCGAACTCCCGCCGCCACCGCGTCCAGAGCGCCAGGGCCGCCTCATCGTCCCCCGCCCTCGCCAGCGCCCACGCCCGGTCGAACGACATCGCCGGCGCGAGGTCGCTCTCGGGGAACGTGTCGAGAGCGGATTTCAGCCGATCCGCGGCGGCGGCGAACTGTTCCGCTTTGAGGTCGCACTTCGCGGCCCAGTACGCCGCGTCGTCGGAAAGGGAGTCGCTCCCCTCCACGCGCTCGAACGCTTTCAGAGCCTGATCGTGGCGACCCTGATCAAAGAGCAGGCGACCCCGCTCGAGCATCGCGCGAGCGCCGGCGTCTGACGCGAGGGGTTCTCCCGCCAGTCTCTTCAACGCGTCCTCGGCGAGGGGGTGCTTTCCCGCCACTCGCGCGGCCTGCGCCAGGCCCAGCAAAGCCTCCACCCGCACCGCCGCATCGCTATCCGCCGCCGCGGCTTCGTACAGAGCGATCGCTTTCGCGCCCTCGCCGGCCTGCCGGCGGCACTGTGCCTCGATCAGCGCGGCTCGCGACGCGAGTTCCGCGCCGTCTTTGCGACCGCGAAGTGCCGACGCGGCCTCCACCGCCTGGCGGGTGTCGCCCAGAGCCATCGCCGCCATCGCCACGAACAACTCGGCCCGTCCGGATACCGCGCTCGCGGGCCAACGCTTCGCCACCTCGCGCGACGCCTCCCGGGACTGCTCGAACGACCCGGCGCGATACAGCGATTCCCCCAGCAGTTGGTACACCCGATCCAGGGACGCGAATGTCGGCGAGCCGGCGATCAGTCGGCTCAGCCTGCGAACAACCTCGGAATCATCACCCGCGGCGAACGTGCACTGCGCCAGAAGAAGTGACGCGTCGGGCGCGAACTCGAAGCCCTTGAGGTCCGCCACCGTGGCGAGCAACTCCGCCGCGTCGGCGTGCTTTCCCTGCCGGACCAGACACACCCCCAGGCAGTACCTCGCGCTGGGCGCGTCCTTGCCGTCGGGATTCGCGTCGAGATACTTCCGCAGTTCCGGCGCGGCCAGATCGTGCATCCCCTTGTTCAGAAGCCCGACACCCGCGCGGTACGAGTTGTCATCCGCGAACGAGATTGGAGTAAGCAGGGCGAGCAGCAGGGTCGCATGGGCGATTCGAAGGCGGGGCATGTCGGCGGCTCCACGGGCGCGCACTTGCCACGCAGATCGCAGGGGCGCGACCGTGCCTGGAGTGGGGGCGCAATCTGGTCGAATCCCGCGTCGCAGCGCGAGCCACGCCGCGGGAAAAGGGGTGATCGGTCAGCGGCCCGCGGGCGAAGGCGGCGATGAAGGCGATGGGGGCGTTGCCGGTGCAAGAACCGGAATCAGCACGGTTGGCGCAAGAGCCGGCATCGGCGCCGAGGGCTCGGTCGCCGGAGCCGGGGGGGCGGCCGGCGTTACGACCGTCGGAGCCATCATGGGCACTACCGTCGGCGACGCCCAATCGATCTGCGGAAAAGCCTGGAATTCAAGGCTCGGAAGGACAAACTCGACCGATCCGATGGGGTTGCCCTCGTCATCGAGTTGCAGACCTTCGAGTTGGGCGTCGAGTTTCTCGAGTTGACGCTCGAGGTTCTCCATCTGGCGCTCGAGATCCTGCACGCGCTGGTCCAGTCCCGCGGATTGCGTGTTGAGCGCCTCCGAGCGCGAGCGAAGGCGGGTCATGGCCTGCTCGAGCGCGGAGCGGTCGTCGCCGTCTTCAAGGTCGCCGGCCCGCTCGCTCAGTGCGCCGATCAACTCCCGAATTTGATCGGCCCGATCGCGAGTCTGCTCGGCCTGTTCGCGAGCGACCGCCGCGTTGCGCTCCATCGCCTCCCGATCGCGCATCATCGACTCCAGCGCCCCCCGGTATCGCAGCACGTTCTCGGCGTTCTGCTTTCCGGCCCGCTCGGCCTCGCGCAGTTCCGCGCGAGCCTGCTCTTCGTATCGCTGGCCGGGCAGCGCCGACCGTCCCTTCGGGTTCACCAGCCTGAAAAATGCCTCGAAGATCTCGTGTTCCCGTTCGTTCGCCCAGATGCCCATCCCGTCCTCATGCCGCTCGACCAGGATCGGGACGTCGCTGCGACTCATGAACTCGAACAGGGCGTCCAGTTTGCCGTCGGGCAGGCTGTATTCGCGCAGTTCGCGTCCGACCTTCAGTTCCTCCAGGTCTACCGGCTGGGAGGGACTCGCCAACTCCGCCTGCGGGGCGTGCGGCGAGCGATGGATGGTCAACCCCGGGACTTTGTGCCCCTTCATCGCCTCGAGCGCGGGCGCCTCGCCCAGGAACACCGCTCCGGGCCCTGCGCCGGTGCCCTTGCTCTGAGCCTTGGGAGCTCTCGCCTTCTTCACGGTGGCCTTGGCGCTCTTGACCCGCGCCTGTTCCGCGGCCTTGGCCGCCGCCTGTTCTTCCGGCGGGCAGGCCAGTCCGGGGGTGACAAACGCGCCCAGCGCGACGATGATCGCCGCCGCGCACCCGCCCAACACCGACATCCTTGGAGCCGTCCTCTGCGTCATGACCATGGTGATTCTCCTTGCCAACTTCTTGGCGGAACCCGAGGTGATCCCGAGAGCAGGCCCCATACCCCGACCGCGACTCAGGTACGACTTGGTGACCACGAGCGCGGAGGCGTACGCCTTGCGGCTCGAGGGAAAGAGACTTGTTACCCAGGCATCGCAACTCGCCTCGGCCTCGTCGTTCAGGCGACGACGCGCCCACCACGCGATCGGGTGCCACCAATACACGGCCCCGATCGCGGCCTGGAGCCACCAGAAAATGTGGTCCCATCGGCGAAGATGCGCAAGTTCGTGCACCACCACGGCGCGCCGAGAGTCGGCGTCCAGCGATCGCCAGAGTTCCGCCGGCAGGATCAGGCGAGCCCGCAGCCCGCACCAGATCATCGGCGAGACCGCGCGGTCGATCAGGAGCGCCTCTGGCGGCTTCGACAGACCCAGGGTGTCCGCCACTTGGCGTACGAGATTCTGGATTTCGGGGCCCGCGGGGCGCCCGATCTTCAGGTACCTGGACGCCGCGAAGGTCCGCAGAGCGCCCACGAAGACCAGCAGCGCGGCGCCGGTGAACCAGACCACCGCGGGAAGGGGCGGCACCGCCGCGATAGCGTCCCTCGAACGCAGCACCGCCTCAAGCCACTCCCGAGCCTCATCGGCGATATACAGATTCGGTGGAGCGGTCTGCGTTGTCGCAGGTGACGCCGCCTTGGTGGCGTTCGGCCCGGATGCAGGGACTCCCCCGAGCGGGCCGACGGACTTCGCCGACGGGCGCTCCGAATCCACGCAAGGCTCGCACGCCGGTTCGCAACTCGCTTCGATCACCGGCCGCGAGTCCGGCAATCCCGCGGCGAGCAAGGGTTCCGCGTCGGGGCCGAAGGGCGCCACGAGGCGGTTCGCCGGCGAGAGGACGTTTACCAGGGAGATCGAGTCGGCGCGATGCTGATCCGGGTCCGTCAGGGCCGCGGGCGGCGTGACGGATGGAGCAGCGGCCGAAACGTCAACTTTCTTTCGCGGCAGCACCGCATCCGCGGCCGCGGCCAGGCGTTCGGTCTGGAACCACCGCGGACGCCAGATCCACGAAGCCATCGCGGGCGTCACAAAGGAAACCAGCACCGCGCACCACAGCACATGACGCGTCGCCGGGCCGACTCGTCGCGAGCGGCACACCAGCCCGACCAGCAGCCCCACGGGTGTCGCCGCGATGGCTCCCAGCCAGAGCGCATTCACGAGTGGCGAGAAGATGTCCGCGACGCCGTCCATCCGAGGGTTCTCTCAACGGGGGTCTTCAGCGCGGGAGTCGAGGTCCTGGATCAGTTTTCGCAGTTGCGCTATTTCTTGGGGGGTGAAACGCTCGTGCTCGATCAGGTGAAGCAGAACGGGCGCGGCCGCGCCGTCGTAGAGTTGATCCACCAGCGTCTTGATGCGCGATGCCGTGACGCTCTGTCGCGAAATCCGGGCTCGATAGACATACGCCGTGTCCCGCTTGTCGCTCGCCACGACGCCCTTCTGCTCCAACCGGGTCAGGAACGTCAGAACCGTGGTGTAGGCCACGTTCCGGCCACGCTCGTGCAGCCGGTTCATGACATCCCGCACGGTCTGGGGGCCGCCTTCCCAGAGCGCACGCATCACCGCGAGTTCGCCTTCACCGAGTTCTATGGGCTTCTTGGCCAAGGGTCGGCTTCCCTTTCGTCTACTACGACCGTCGTTGAGAAGATACTACATCTGTCGTAGAGCGTCAACCGTGGTTTCGACGATTCGCGCCGGAATTGCCAAGAAAAGTTGCAAGCACTTTTTTCCAAAGCGCTTGCATTACCGACGTTTTAGTCGCAATCATCGCGCCGTCTAAGCCACTCGCTGGGTGTGCCGGACCCGCGCTCCCCCGCCGGGATCGAACAGAACCCCGATCACATCCACGCGTGCCTCGCGGGAGTTTGCCCGCCCCAGGTGGAACGCAATCCCGCGAAGACGGCGCAGTTTCTCGCGAGTTACGCCAGCCTCCGGCGGCATTGTGTCGCTTCGCTCGTTCAGCCCCGTGCGACGGGCCTTCACCTCAATGACCACGAGTTCCTTCCCATCCGGCGACTCGGCCACGATGTCGGCCTCCCCGCGCGGGGTTTGCGCGTTGCGAGCCAGCAATCGGTACCCGGCCTTCTTCAGAAACTCGGCGGCGGCATCTTCTCCCGCCAGCCACACCTCATCGCGCCCGCGGGCCGGAGTGCGTCCGACCAACGACCCGATCCACCGCATCGCGCGGCTCAACAAGCCCAACCCGGCCCGACCGGCGATCCCCGCCATTCGCTACCCCCCCCGCATTACAGATCATGCGCTGCGAGCGATCGCCGCCGCCGTTCTTATGGAATCCTCGGCGCGTATCGCGCCACCGCGATCTCGTACAGTCGCATCCGCATCTGCGGGATCGAGGTCACGTTCGCCTTGCCCCGAAGCCGGTTCAGGTACCTCCCGAGCGCTTCGTTCTGCCGCTGCACGCGCAGCGTCTGCTCGATGTCCAACTGCGCGTCATACAGGCCCATGGGCATGTCGATCCGCGCCAGGTGTACCCAGGCCACCATGTCGCCCATCGTGACCGGAGGGCTGGTCTCGCCGACTTTCAGAGATTTGGCCGCGGCGTCCAGGTCGGCATTCGGGAAGAACGATGTCTGCGCCAGATCCCCCGCGACTTCGCGAGTCTCAAGCCCGCCGCGATCGTTCTTGTACCGGTTCAGCGTGCCGCCGGCCAGTTCCGCGAACGGCCGTCCGCCGGCGACACCCTGCTCGAACTGCGCCCGATCCTCGGAGGCGCTGGCCGGCATGGTGACCAGGTACAACTGATACCGCGGCGGGTGGTGGAACTGCTCGTAGAACCGCCCGTTGTAGGCCTGCTCGATGTCGCGCCAGGAGATGTTGATGCTGCGCAGGATCTTCTGCTGGATTTCGTACTCCACCAGCAGCGTCTGCTCCCGCTTGCGCGCCCATTCGTCGGCCGAGATCCCTTCCGTCTCCTCGAGGTGCCGCTTCAGCGCCTCGCGGCTGCCGCCCGACTCGCGCCGCAGGTCCTGCTGAAGTTGGTTCACAAACGCGAACAGACCCTGCTTTCGTTCCGGTGACAGGGTCGAGAGCGCCTCGGCCCGCAGCAGTTCATCGCGGATGTACAGGTTCAGGCGCTGATCGATCTCCTCGCGAGCCTTCCCCGCCCATTCACGCGGCGACATCTGCCGCGCGTACGAAGCCAAGCGCGCCCCCAGCGGCTCCTGGGCCGGGGTTCCGATGTCGAAGAACGTGCTCGCGTAGATCGGCTTTCCGTTGACGTCGCCGATCTTCGCATCCACGAGCACGCTTTCACCCACCGGCACCGGGTCGCCCGCGCCCAGCGACGGCGTTCCGGGTTGGCCCACGGCATCGGTAATCCCTCCCGAGGCGCCGATGGGCCCGATCACCTCGGGAGCTTTGGTGTCCTTCGCGGTGCGTCCCGGTGCGTTGAGGTCCAGGACTGGGTCCGGCGTGGTCGGCGCGGATGTCGGGGAGGCGGGATCAGGTTCGCGCGTTTCCCGCGCAGCGCCGGGCGCGGCCATCGGGGCGCCGCTTCCCGCGCCGAAGTCTCCCGCGGTCAGGCGAACGCCGGGCGCCACGCGCGTGCTTCCTCCTCCGCAGCCCGCGGCCCCGCAGATCATCAGCACCATCCCCACGGAAGTTCCAGTTCGCATTTCGCCTCCATTGCGCAGGCCGGAATCGGCCCGGCTCCGGGCGCCGCGCGCTACACTTGGCGTACCAGTCCGCCTAGCGCGAGACCCCGGAGAACCTCATGTCCGAGCAGCCCAAGATTATCATCGACTCGGATTGGAAGACGCAAGCCCAGGCCGAGAAGCAGCGCCTGGAGCAACAGGAGGCCGCCAAGAAGGCCCAAACCGCCGCCGCGGGGGAATCCGAGGCCCTTCGCTTCGAGGATCTGGTCGGCCTTTTCGCGACCCAGGCCCTGTCTTATATGGGCTACATCCCCGATCCTCAGACCGGCCAGGCGATGATTTCCCTCGAATACGCGCGTCTGAACATCGACATGCTGGGCGTCCTCGAGGCCAAAACCAAGGGCAATCTGAGCGACGACGAGCAGAAGATGCTCCAGAAGACCCTCGCCGAACTCCGGGGCGCGTTTGTCGAAGTTTCCAGGGCCGTCGCGAAAGCCGTGCAGGAAGGCCGGATCAAGCCGATGTCGGGCGGACCCCGGGGCCCCGGCCCGGCTCCAACCGACATCCCTCTCACCCCGCCCCCGCCCGGCCTCTCTACTTGACAGGCACCTTGATCGCCCGCCGATCCGCCCATGAACACGCCCGACCAAACTCCCAAGTCATTCCTTGATCGCCACCACTTCCTGTTCCGACGGCTGCACTCGCTTACGGGCATACTGCCGATCGGCCTCTTCCTCATTGCGCACCTGACGACGAACTCCTCGATCCTCTGGGGAAAGTTCGCGCTCAGAGGCCGGCACCCCGACCTTGATTTCCGGCAGGGCGGGGTGGCGTATTTCTGGGAAGAGGTCGTCTGGCTCAACGAGCAGATCCCCCACCTGCTGCTGGTCGAGATCGTTCTCTGGGCATCGATCCTGTTCCACGCTGTCCTGGGCGTGATCTACGCCCGATCCGGGCGAAACAACGTGCCCGCATACGCCTACGGCGGGAATCGTCGTTACGCCCTCCAACGCCTCAGCGGGTATGTCGGCATCTTCTTCATCTTCTACCACGTCGCCACCCTCCGCTGGGGCTGGTCGTTCCTCGTTCCGCCCTTTGATGGGAGCGTCCAGTGGTCGCAGCAGGCCTCCGCCAGCACCCTGGCCGCGGCCTTACGTGGCGGCATGGATGGAATCTCCTTCTGGGGCCTCATGGTCTCGGCGTTCTACTTCGCCGGCGTATCCCTGCTGGTCTTCCACTTCGCCAACGGCCTGTGGACCGCCGCGATCACATGGGGCCTGACGATTTCCAAAGCCGCTCAGCAGCGGTGGGGCGTGGTGTGCGCCGCCGTGGGCGTAGGCCTGATGGGCATGGCGTGGGCGTCGGTCGTTTCGTTCGCCACGCTCGACCCCGCGCAGGCCGCGGGCACCGAGGCTCACCTGGCCGCGCCCGCCGTACCTCCGCTCCCCGCTCCCGCTACACCCCCCACGCAGGCGAGCGCTGCGCACCCTTGAACTGGATCCCCGTGGATCCGAGGAAGGCAATCCGGGAATGGCTCAACGTGTGATCGTCGTCGGAGGAGGCTTGGCCGGGCTTGCCGCGGCCGTGCGAATCGGAGAAGCGGGAATCCCCGTGGACCTCTTTTCGCTCGTCCCCGTCAAGCGATCTCACTCCGTCTGCGCCCAGGGCGGGATCAACGCCTGCAACGACGTCGCCCGTCAGCAGGGGTATTCCGAGTACGAGCACTTCGACGAGACAATCTACGGCGGAGACTACCTCGCCGATCAGCACCCGGTCCTCGAGATGGCCAACTGGGCCCCGAGGATCATCGATCTGCTCGACCGCATGGGCGTGCCCTTCAACCGCACCGCGGAGGGATTCCGAGACCTCCGCCTCTTCGGCGGCTCTCTGTTCAAGCGCACCCATTTCGCCGGCGCCACGACCGGCCAGCAGTTGATCTACGCCCTCGACGAGCAGGTCCGGCGCTACGAGGTCGAAGGCAAAGTCGCCAAGTACGAGTTCTGGGAGTTCCTCGGACCGGTGCTCGACGACGGCCGCTGCGTCGGGATCGTCGCGCAGGACCTCCGCACCATGCAGGTCCGATCATTCCCCGCCGACGCGGTGGTGATCGCCACCGGCGGATGCGGCCTGGTGTACGGGAAATCCACCAACTCGATCATGTGCACCGGCGCCGCCGCCGCCCGCTGCTTCAAGGCCGGCGTGTGGTACGCGAATCCGGAGATGATCCAGGTCCATCCCACCGCCATTCCGGGCGCGGACAAACTGCGCCTGATGTCCGAGTCCGCCCGCGGCGAAGGCGGCCGAGTCTGGGTGCCCCGCAAGAAAGGCGACCCGCGCGCCCCGCGCGAAATCCCCGACCCCGATCGCTACTACTTCCTCGAAGAGAAGTACCCCAAGTACGGCAACATCGTGCCGCGCGACATCGCCACCCGCGAAATCTTCGATATCTGCGTGAACCAGGGCTTGGGCATCCACGGCGAAAACTCGGTGTACCTCGACCTGACGCACAAAGAGCCCGAGTACCTCACGAAGAAACTCGGCGGCATTCTCGAGATCTACGAGAAGTTCGTGGGCGTCGATCCCCGGCATGAGCCCATGAAGATCTTCCCCGCGGTCCACTACTCCATGGGCGGATTGTGGACGCAGTACACCAAGGGCCGCTACAACCCGGCGCAGGCCCTTGAGAAACACCGCTCCGGCTCGGCGCCCCCCATCGGCAGCGAAGTCGGCCTGGGTATGGCCCCCGGCGAGATCAACAACATGCAGACCAACATCCAGGGGCTCTACGCCTTTGGTGAGGTCAACTTCGCCTACCACGGCGCCAATCGCCTGGGCGCCAACGCCCTGCTCTCCTGCATCTTCGACGGCCTCTTCTGCGGCGTTTCCGTCTCCAACTATCTCCGCGACGGCGCACCCGCAAAAAAACCGGCCGAGTCAGTTTCCAAGACGCCCTTCGACGCCGCGGCCAAGGCCGAGGAAGTCCGCTTCAAGGCCTTCCTCGACGGCGCGAGCAAGGGCGAACCCGACGCGAAGACCAACCCCTACATCATCCACAAGGAACTGGGCCAGGAAATGACCGCGGCGTGCACGGTCGTGAAGTCCGCGCCCCGCCTCCAGCAGTGCCGCGCCAAACTCGCCGAACTCCGTGAGCGATTCCGCAGCGTCCGCGCGGCCGACGCCGCGACATGGACCAACCAGTCCCTCTCCTACACGCGAGCAGTGGGGGACATGCTCCTGGTCGCAGACGCGATCTGCCTGGGCGGGCTGGAGCGGCGCGAAAGCCGCGGCGCCCATTACCGCACCGACTTCCCGGATCGCGACGACGCGAACTTCATGAAGACGACGCTCACGAAGTACGACGCCGCCTCCGAGCGGCTTTCCATCGAGTTTGTGCCCATCGACGGCTCGCTGGTGAAGCCCACCGCACGCACCTACGGAAAGGTCGAAAAGAAGGACGAAGATTCCAAGGCCCCGCCCAAGCCGGCGATGGCTCGGGTCTGACCAATCCGTCCTGTTCGAGCAGCGCAATCCCATGACCACAACCGCACCATCCCCGAAAGGCTTCTCCCCCGTCCGCGCCGCGCCGAAGCCCGGCCGCACCGTGCTCTTCCGCATCAAGCGATGCGAGGGACCCGGCAAGCCCAGCCGCTGGGAGACCTTCGCCGTCCCTATCGAGCGCGGCGCCAACGTCATCTCCTGCCTCCAGGCCATCGCGGCCAACCCCGTGACCATCGAAGGCAAGAAGTCCACCCCCGTTGTCTGGGATGCCGGCTGCCTCGAAGAGGTCTGCGGCGCCTGCACCATGGTCATCAACGGCAAGGTCCGCCAGTCCTGCTCCTGCCTCATCGACGCCTACGCCCCTTCCGAGGGCGACACCGTCACGCTCGAGCCAATGGCCAAGTTCCCGGTGATCCGCGATCTCTGGGTGGACCGCTCCCGGCTTTTCGACGCGCTCAAACGCGTTCGCGCCTGGGTTCCCATCGACGGCACCTACTACCTCGGCCAGGGCCCCCGCGAAAAGCCCCGTTCTCAGGAAACTCGCTACAAACTCTCCGAGTGCATGTCCTGCGGGTGCTGCCTCGACGCGTGTCCCCAGTTCGTCCTCGAACCCGACGCCGCCAAATGGTCTACCTCCTTCATCGGCGCCCACGCCATCAGCCAGGCCCGACTGTTCAACATGCACGAGACCGGTAAGGTCCTGACCGGCGAACGGCTCGATTCTCTGATGGGCCACGGGGGCATCTCCGATTGCGGAAATGCTCAGAACTGCGTCAAGGTCTGCCCGAAGAGCATCCCGCTGACGGAATCAATCGCCGCCATCGGCCGCGCCGTTACGATCCATTCCTTCGCGCGATACTTCCGCGACTGATCCGGCCCGAGGGCCGAAAAGCCGCCCCGTACCTACCATTGGCCCCATGTCCGCCCGGCGCGTGTACCTCGAAACCTTCGGCTGCCAGATGAACGAACTCGACAGCGAGTTGGTCGCCGGGCAACTCCGTGCGCTGGGTTACGCGTTCACCCCCGACCCCGCCGCGGCCGACGTCGTCCTCTACAACACCTGCTCCGTCCGCGAGCACGCCGAACAAAAGGTCTGGTCGCGCCTGGGCGAACTCAAGGCCCGCAAGCAAGCCGCGCCCAACCTCGTGGTCGGAGTCCTGGGGTGCATGGCCGAGCGAGACGGCGAGGATCTCATCCGTCGGATGCCCGTCGTGGACATCCTCTGCGGCCCGGGCGAACTCGACAAACTCCCCGCACTGCTCGACAACGCCGTGCGGACACGGGAGAGCCTCAACGACCGCGCGGCGGAATCCACCGACAACGGCCGCGCCGATCCGGTCTCCGCCCGGCAGGTTGCCCTCCAGGGCAGCGCCTCGCGCCGCTCCGGCACGCTCGCCGCCGCTCAGGATTCCCTCGAACTCCTCGACCTCTCTCGCGCCGTCTCCCCGCTCGACGGCGAGGGCGCGGCCAAGCGCTCCGCCTACGTGCGGATCACCCGGGGCTGCAACAAGTTCTGCACGTACTGCGTCGTTCCGTTCACCCGCGGCGCCGAGGTTCATCGCCCCCCCGACCACATCGTGGACGAGTGCAAGCGCCTCGCCGACGCTGGTGTCATCGAAGTGACCCTGCTGGGCCAGACGGTAAACCACTACCGCTTCGAGCACGGCGCGGCCGTGTCCGTCAACGGCATTACCCAGCCCCAGAAAGGCCGCTCCTACCAGGGCGGACACCGGCGCGATCCCTTCGCCGGCGAGAGCGTCACCACCTTTGCCGACCTGCTCGCGAGGATCCACGACGAAGTCCCCGCCATCAAGCGGCTGCGATTCGTCACCTCCTACCCGCGGGATTTCGGCGATGATGTCCTGGAGGTCATCCGCGACCACCCGCGCATCTGCCGCTACCTCCACGTTCCCGCCCAGTCCGGCAGCAACCGCATCCTGCAGATGATGAACCGCGGCTACACCGTCGAGGAGTACGTCGAGTTCATCGACCGCTGCCGTGCCACGCTCGATCAGCCCGAGAAGGGCCGCCCACTCATGATGTCCGGCGACTTCATCGTGGGATTCCCCACCGAAACCGACGAAGACTTCGCGGCCACCGTCGCCCTCATCCGCCGAGCCCAGTACAAGAACGCCTTCATCTTCAAGTACTCCCCGCGCCCCGGCACCACCGCCATCCAGCGCTTCGAGGACTGCGTCCCCGAGGAAACCAAGCGTCGGCGCAATAACGAACTGCTCACCATCCAGGGCGAGATCGGCTCGCGGATCGGGCGCCACCAGATCGGCGGCACGTTCGACATTCTGGTCGAAGGCCTCTCGGTGAAGGAGCAACGCCGCCGCGCCGGCGCCGCCTGCCCGACCCCCGGCAGCATCACGCTGACGGTCGGCGGGCGCGTGCCCAGCGCCTGCGGCGAAGGCCTCTCGCACAGCGAGGAATCCGACGGCGTCGCCGACGAGCCGTCGGCTACGCAACTGGTGGGACGCACGGACACGGACCTGATCGTGCTCTTCGATCTGCCCCGCGGCGCCCTCGTGAAAAACTGGATCGGGCGCGTCGTGCCCGTGCGGATCACCGGCTCGAGCACGCTGGCGCTCTTCGGCTCTCCGATAACCTGAATCGTCCGTCGTTATCGCTACCGGCCGGTGACAAAGCCGGTCTGGATAACGGCGATCTTGCGCGATATCCGCAAAGGGACGGAGACAAACCGCCCATGTTCGCGCATGATCTCCTTCGAGGAGACCGCCGCGGACGCTGTGCGTGTGAAGGCGCTCGCGGCACCCGGGTACGACGCCCGGTCCAGGTACACGAGAGAGAGGGAGAGTCATGCGGAAGAGTGTTGTTATCGCCGCCCTTGCGGGGCTTGGTCTTGCCGCCGCCGCTCAGGCCGGTGTCGCCATGTCGTTCGCCGATCCGATCCCCGGCCGCCAGATGCACAATCAGGCCAACGGTTCGGGACCGGGCATCGGCTTCCTGACGTATGACATGGCCGCGCCGATCCAGTTCCTGTTCGACGGGTCCGAAGACGGCCTGCCCAACCACGTGTTCTTGAACGCCCGCATGGAGATGCAGATGTCCATCGGCGCCGCCACGACCGTGGGCGGCATCACCACCGCGCCGGTCTCGGGCTTCTTCAAGATTCTCGACGCGAGCAGCGAGACTCCCACCGAGATCATCACCGGCATCGCCGACGCCGGCACCTTCGTCCGCATCAGCAACACCAACTCGATCCTCTTCAGCGATCCCAACTTCTCCTACACGCCGGGGGCCGCCCTGCTCGCCGTCACCGGCCCGATCAGTTTCATCGATCCCTCGGAAGCGGTCTTCACGCTCACCAGCGTGGTCGCCGAGGGCGGCGGGTCGTTCATCAACCCCGACGGCACCTTCAGGACCTTCGACGCCAATGCCTCGTTCACGGGCAACACCGAGTCGGTCCCGACTCCGGGGGCCTTGGCCCTGAGCGGCCTGGGCGCGCTCTGCCTGGCCCGTCGCCGCCGCGCCTGATTCGATCCCACATTTCGCAAGGGCCGGTCTCCTGCGAGGCCGGCCCTTGTTCTGTTCCGGATCCATCGGCGCTACGGCAGCGGCTCGATCCACTCCGGCCGCACCTCCGTGTACGGCTTCGCCGACCCGTCCAGCATCACCGCGTGGAACCCGCGCTTCGACACATGCGGCCGTCCGAGCCGGTCCGTCACGTGCGACGCGATCCGAAAATCCAGCACGCTGGCCGTGCGCGTCGGCGGTGGGGCGGGGGGAGGAATAAACGTCGGCGCGCTGTCCACGAATAACGGGAAGTCTCCGGGCCGTTGCACCCGGTCCATGTGGATCGAGGCCGGCGCGGTGTCGTAGTTGTCCGCATCGCCCGGCTGCCCGAAGTGCCCCGTCGCGTTGATCGCGTACGTGCGCTGCATCTGGGCTCCGTACAGCGCCCGGGCGGAGGGACACACCAGCGCCGACCGCTCCGAGAACAACTCCGCCGAGGTCTCGCCGGTGATCCCCATCGACGCCTGCACCACCAGCGCCCAGTTCGGCAGCGTGCCGTACGGGACGCCCAGCGCCGGGCTGCTTCCCTTGTTTTCGTCCGCATACGCGCGGCAGACCAGGAATATCTGCCGCTCGTTCGACAGGCAGTTGGCCGAGCGCCCCGCCTCTCGCGCGCCCGACAGCGCAGGCAGCAGCAGCCCGATCAGCAGGGCCACCACCGCGATCACCACCAGCAGTTCGATGAGCGTAAAAGCACGGCGCACGGCGTGAGTGTAAGCGGATGATGCCGCCAATCACTTCCGCGCCGTCTCTCCGACCCACCGCAGGCGATACACCCTCCCCGTGAAATCGTCGCTCCAGTACAGGCAGCCATCCGGGCCCTGCGCCACATCCACCGGCCGCCCGAGGATCTGTTCGCCCCCCAGCGTCGAAACGACGGTTAAGAGCCCGTACGGCCGCCCGCCGTCGAACAGCACTCGCGCAATCTGGTACCCCACGCGCTTCGTGCTGTTCCACGATCCATGAAACGCAACCCATAGGTCCCCGGCGTGATCTGGCGGAAACGCCCTGGTCTTCGCATTGACGCCGGGATCCAGAAACGCAAACCCGTTGGGCGCCCAGTGCGCCCCGAAGCACCACTCCGGAACGATCGTCTTCTCCGCGAGTTCGCCCAGTTCCGGCAGATCGGCAAACTCCTTGCGCGGCACCCGATTCCCCACAAGGAACGGGTGCCCATAAAAGCCACCCTCCACATACCTGTTCAACTCGCACGGCGGCATCGTGTCGGTGATCGGCTGGCGATCCCCCTCGTTGTACGGCCCGCCGAACCAGTCCGATCCGTGATCGCACCCCCAGACTTCGCGCGTCCCCGGGCGAAGCCGGAGTTTCTCCGTATTCCGGATCCCCGACGCAAAGAGCGTCCGGTCCGACCCCGACCGCGAATAGCGCCAGATCTTCTGCCGCGGGCTCTCGCGCTCGTCGGAGGCGTTCTCGCTCTCGCCGATGCTCGTGTAGATGTGCTCGTCGGTCACGAGAAGGCTGCGCCACCAGTGCCCGCCCCCTTGCGGCAAGTCCGAGAGCACCTCCACGTTCTCATCCGCCTCTCCGTCCCCATCCAGGTCCCGGGCGCGCCGCACCGTTCCCGATGCCGCGAACCACATCCACCCATCATGCCAGCACATCGCGTGGACCGCCGGAAACCCCTTCACAAAACTCGTTCGCTCCTCGAACTGCCCGTCATGATCCAGGTCCCGATACGTCGCGATCTCCCCCTCCCGGGGGCGCGACACATAGAGCATCCCCGCCGCGTCGAACTCGATGAACCGCGCATCGCGAAGCGGATTCGTGACCACCTCAACTTTGTACCCCGCCCGCACGGTAAATCGCGCGATCTCCGGCGCCGGATCCACGTCCTGCGCCGACGCGCCGGCCGCAAACGTCATCAACACCGCGACAGCCAATCGTCTCAATCCGCACCTCCATCTCAGGCCCGATCGCCGGGCGTGGGAAGAGTATTTCGCTCGCTCCGGCGCATCGCGGCCGCCGCCTCCAACGCGACGCTACATCGCCGGCGGCACATGGATGTCCTGCCCGTTCCCCGCCCCGCCTCGGAGCAGCGGCGTCTGCCAGGGGTCGCCCACGTGCCAGTTGTACAGCGCGGGGTTCGGGACCACCGCCGGCCCCGCCGCCGCCTTCCGCACGATCGTCACGCCCGGCGGCCGACGCGCCGGCTCCCCGCTCGTTCGCGGCGTGTCCAGCGTCACCATCTCGAACCGAGGGTCGTCCCCCAGTTGCTTCACCGCCGCGCCAACCCCGTCGAAGTACAGCGAGTCGTGCATCAGAATGTGGCCGCCCACCTTCAGGCACGGCTCGAACAGCCGCAGTTCCT
Organism: Phycisphaerales bacterium; assembly: GCA_905339235.1. Lineage (GTDB taxonomy): Bacteria > Planctomycetota > Phycisphaerae > Phycisphaerales > UBA1924 > RI-211. The sequence continues at coordinate 182,715 of CAJPFG010000031.1, read as the reverse complement.
CAATGATCGTCGAGTAGTGGTGATCGCTGTCCAGCACCAGCAGGTCAAACGTCTTGCCCTTGAGGCTTTCGAACGCCAGGTCGGAGGTCTTCTTCAGAAACGTGATGCGCGGCACCAGATCTGTCCCCAGCCACAAGTGGTTGTGCTCGATCGGATCGATCGTCCACACGTGCCCATCCTGCCCCAGATCCCGCAGCGCCGCCGCGAGGTTGCACGTCGAATACCCGCGGTGCGTGCCGGTCTCCAGCACCACGCGCGGCCGCAGCAGCCGCACCAGCGCGTACCACAACCGCCCCACCTCCAGTTCCACGCTCGCATACCCGAGATGCCCATCCAGCCCGACCCGGTATCCCCCCGACGCTGGGTCGTACGTCGATTCAAAGTCGCGAACCGCCCACGGCAGTTTGCCGTATGGCGCTCCGGCCCCGCGCGCCACCGAGAGGGTGTGCTTGAGCCAGCGCTTCATGGGCCGGGGCAGCGGCATAGACATGGCGCGAGTATACCGCGGCGCATGACCCTTCGACGGCCTCACCCATTCAGCCGCGGCGTCGTCGCCCAGTTGAGTTTCGAGATCAGCCGCGCCCAGTAGTCGCTCCGAGTGTTCTGCACAAGCCGAACCCCTAGCGCGTGCCGCAAAACCACGATCCGGTCCCCCGCCTCCAGCCGCGTCGTGGATTGCCCGTCGAGCACCAGCGTCGTTCCGTGCGAGTCGTCCGCGTTCGCCCGTTCCACGCGGATCTCGATCCTGGAATCGCCCGACACCACCACCGGCCGGAACGAAAGCGAATGCGCGGCGATCGGCGTCACCGCGAACGCATCCACTCGCGGCGACAGGATCGGCCCCCCCGCCGACAGGTTGTACGCCGTCGATCCCAGCGCCGTCGAGACAATCAGCCCATCCCCGACCAGCGACGGACCGCGCTGTCCGTCGATCGACAGCGACAGCGAGATGAGCCGGAACGGCGGCCCGGCGGTGATCGCCGCGTCGTTGATCGCCATGCCGACGAACCTCGCGGTCCTGTGACGCGCGCCGAAGACCTCCACCCCCATGGCCCGCAGGCTTTCTTTGGTCAGTTCCGCGCCGCCGAACAACGCCGGCGCCTGGTCCCGCAGCGCCGTCTGATCAAACTCCGCCAGGAAGCCGAGCCGCCCCAGGTTCACCCCCAGCAGCGGCGCGGTCAACCCCACGCACCGCCGGCACTGGGCCAACAACGTCCCATCCCCGCCCAGCACGACGATCAGGTCCGCCTCTTTCGCCGATTCCGGCAGCGGCGTCGAGTCCGCCGGCAACTCCGCCAGCAGCACCGCGTGCCGCTCGATCAGCGCGCGAACCTCGGTCGCCGCCGCCACCGCCGCGGGCTTGTTCGGGTTCACGAGTAGAAGGACGCGGCGTGGCATGCTGGAGGGTAAATGGCAAACCGGCGATTGCAAGCGCCAACCGCCCGCTTCACGAGATGCGCGGATTCATCGCCGCCGTCGCGATTTCCCGCGGCGCGATCGCCGTCCGGATCGCCCCGGCAATCCCCGAGGCGTCCAGCCCGACTTCCGCCAGTTGCCGCGAGCGCGAATCCTGATACACCCAGCGATCCGGCAGCCCCAGCCGCGTGATCCGCGACGTGTCCAGCCCCATCTCCTGGGCCGCGTCCACCATCGCCGCGCCGAATCCGCCCACCACCGAGTGATCCTCGATGGTGATCACCGGCACGTGCCGCGTCAGCAACTCCCGGATCAGATCTAGGTCCACCGGCTTCGCGAATCGCGCGTCGTACACCGCCACTCGCGCTTCCGGCACCCCGGCGGCGGCCTCCAACGCCGTGATCGCCAGGGTTCCGAACGCCAGGATCGCCACATCCGGCGCGGCCGCCCCGGCGTCGCGCAGCGGGTCCTCCGGCAGGCTCCCGCCCAGGAACCGGGCTTTCCCCAGGACAAACGGCGGGCAACCTGCCGGCACCCGGTCGCTTACGGTGTCTCGCGGGTACCGCACCGCCGACAACCCCGCGTCGTAGCCCCGCATGAACTCCAGCGCGCCCCGCAGGCTCGGTTCATCGATCGCCGCTGTGACCACCGCGCCGGGAAGCGTCCGCAGCAGCGCGATATCGCAGAACCCGTGGTGCACGGCGCCGTCGCCGCCCACCAGCCCCGCGCGATCCAGGCACAGCCGTACCGGCAGCCCCTGCAACGAGGCCTCCTGGAACGCCTGATCGAACGCCCGCTGCAGGAACGTGCTATATACCGCGAAGAACGGCTTCCAGCCTGTCTTCGCCAGCCCCGCCATCATGTCCAGCGCGTGCGACTCGCAGATCCCCACGTCCCACGATCGTTCCGGGAACCGCGGCATCACCTTGTTCAGCCCCGTGCCGTCCGGCATCGCCGCCGTGCACGTCACCACCTTCGCGTCCCGCTCCATCACGTCGATCATCGCGTCCGCGAACGCCGCCGTGAACGACCGGCCCTCGGATTTCAACTCGACGCGGCAGCCCTGCTCCAGCCCGCCATCCACCCGGAACGCGGGCGGAGAGTGAAATCGCGTGGAGTCCTCTTCCGCGAACTCGTACCCCTTGCCCTTCACCGTGTGGACGTGCAGCACCATCGGGCGGTCGAAGTCGCGGGCCTCGCGGAGGTACTCGATGAGCCGCGGCAGGTCGTGCCCGTCGATCGGGCCCACCGTCACCAGCCCGAAGTGCTCGAACCACGCCGTCTCGTTTGTCACGGCCTTGCCCGCCTCGCCCAGTTTGTGGTACGCCTCGCGGAGTTTCTCCCCGCCGGGCAGTCCCTTCAATGCCTCCTTGGCGCTCTTCTTGAAGTCCGCGTACGCGTGCGACAGCCGCAGTTTGTCGAAGTAATGCGATAGCGCCCCCTGCGGCTTGCTGATCGACATCCCGTTGTCGTTCAGCACCACCAGGAACTGACGCTTGAGCGTCCCGGCGTTGTTCAGCCCCTCCATCGCCACGCCGTTCACGATCGACGCATCGCCGATCAACGTCACCACCCGCCGGCCCGTCGGGTTCGTCCGCGGATCGAACCCCTCCTTGTTCAGCGCATCGCCCCGCGCCACGCCCACCGCCGTCGAGATTCCCGTGCCGGCGTGCCCGACGGCGAACAGGTCAAACGGCGACTCCCGCGGCTCGGGAAACCCCGCCATCCCCTCGCGCGTCCGCAGTTTCGACAGCAGCGGCAGCCGGCCGGTGAGCAGTTTGTGCGGATAGCACTGGTGCCCAACGTCGAAGAGCAGCCGATCGTGGCCGAAGTCGAACACGTAGTGCAGCGCGATGGTCAGTTCGACCACGCCGAGGTTCGGCGCCAAATGCCCGCCCGAGTTCGCGATCTGCCCCGTGATCGCCGCGCGGATCTCGCCCGCCAACGTCAGCAACTGCCCGATCGACAGGCCCCGGAGGTCCTGCGGTGTTCTGAGTTTGGGAAGGATCGCGGTCATGATTTTCAATGATTACTGAAAGTAGTGTAGGCCGGATGCCGGGCAGAAATCAACGTTCCCCGGAAGCGCTTTGGTACGACATGGCCTTTCATTTCGTTCGGCTCGCCAGAAAGTCCGCCAGCGCACGCAAGTTATCGGCGTTCGCGCCCAATGAGTCCAATGAGTCGCGCGCCGCCGCTCGCAGACGCTCCACCTCCGCCCGCGACTCGCCGACCCCCAGCACCGCCGGATACGTGAGTTTGCCCGCGCCCGCGTCCTTGCCCGTGCGCTTCCCCGTGTGCTCGGCCGACTGCTCCACGTCCAGCAGGTCGTCCACGATCTGGAACATCAGCCCGATCGCCTCGGCGTACGCGTCGATGATTCCCAGCGCGCCGGCCGCCTCGGTCCCATTTGCGCTGGCGCACAGCACGCCCATCCTGCACGACGCCCGGATCAGCGCCCCGGTCTTGTTCCGGTGAACCGCCTCAAGCCGGCTATGCGCCGGCAGCCCGGGGTCCAGCCCGCCCAGCGTGTCGTACACCTGCCCCGCGATCATCGAACTGGTCGCCACCGCGAGTTCCTTCGTGAGCAACTGCTGCGGCACGCCCCGCCCGCGAGACGCGATCACGTTGAACGCGAGCGTCAGCATCGCGTCGCCCGCCAGAATCGCCATGGCCTCGCCGGCGTGCTTGTGAAGCGTGGGCCGCCCGCGCCGCAGGTCATCGTCATCCAGTGCCGGCAGATCGTCATGGACAAGGCTGAACGTATGAATCAGTTCAACCGCGCTCATGGCAGGAAGGGCCACCCTCGCCGGGTCGCCGTCGAACATCGAGCATGCGTGCCAGACCAGCACCGGACGCAGACGCTTTCCGGGCGCCAGGAGCGAGTACAGGATGGCGTCGGTCAGGTGACCGGGAAGGCCTTCGGCCCGGATGAACTGCTCGAGATACGGATCGAGGAGCGCCGCGGGGGCGAAGATCGGATCGACGCTGCTCATCGTGAGTCGCCTCGCCGTGGTCAGGCGGGCTTTTCCTGGCTCTTCAGCAACTCATAAATTTCCGAGGCCGACTCCGCCGCGTAGATCCGCTCGCGGAACGCTTCCATGGTCATGAGGCGGGAGATGCGGGCCAGGGCCTGGATGTGGTCGGAGGTCTTGTCGGGGGGTGAGGCCAGAAGCACGACCAGTTTCACGGGCTGGCCGTCGATCGCCTCAAAGTCCATCGGCTTGGCGGGCTTGCCGATCGCCATGGCCAAACCGGTCATGCCCGGGCACTTCCCGTGCGGGATCGCCAGGCCGGCGCCAATTCCCGTCGTTCGCATCTGCTCTCGCGACCACACCGCGTCCTTCAACGCCTTCGCATCCGCCACCTTCTTTTCCGCGGCCAGCAGGTCAACCAACTCGTCAATCACCCCGCGCTTCGTCGTCGCCACCAGGGGCGCGCGAATGCAGTTGGGGCTCAGAATGTCCAGCAGGTTCATCAATTCGGGCTCCAGCGGCCGGTCGTTGACTGTCGTGGGGTGGAGTGTACCCTCGAATGAGCGTAGGAGTCTGGCCAAAACGACAACTGGCGGGACTATCGCTTGCCCAGAACCGCGACAAACGAGGCATCGTGATAGGCCGTCGGAGGATCACCGGGCTGGCCGGCGGGCATGGTGCGTTCCGCGGTCACGGGCGTCAGCCCGAGCGCTTCCGCCCGACGGGCCTGGTCTTCGTTCTCTTCCCGATCGATGCTGCATGTCGAGTAGACCAGTGCGCCCCCCAGGCCCAGCATCGGAATGGCCGCGTCGAGGATTTCCCGTTGAGTCGATGTCAATCTCATGAGTTGGGCCGGAGTCCATCGGTACTTGGCCTCGGGCCGGCGTGGGAGGACGCCTGAGTTGGAACAGGGTACGTCGAGCAGAATGACCGCCGCCTTCCCCGCCGCGATCCCGCCGACCTCCGACGGGGTAGCCACGCGAACACGAGGGTTCGCCGCGAAGGTGGCTCGAAGCACGGCGCGCCGGCGATCGTCGGTATCCGTCGCGAGGATGCGGGCATCCGGAAACTCGGCGGCGAGTTGCCGCGTCTTGGTGCCCTGCCCGGCACAGAGGTCGAGGATCAACGCGTCCCGCCCGCCGCGGACGTGCCCTCTTGCAATCCGGACTGCCTGTGCCGACGCCGGATCCTGAACCCAAATGTTGTCGCGCTTCGACAGCGTCGTCCGCAAGTCGGCTCCCTCAGGGTTCCACACGCCGAATCCGTCGATGGCGTGAGGGGTGATCTGAGTATTCCCGCCGGCGAATCCGGCAGGGGCGTAGCGCAGGTTCAGGACGGTGGGAGGAATGACCAGCGAGTGCAACGCCAGTTCGCGGGCCCGGTCCGCGCCGAACTCGGCGGCCCAGCGCCGCACCAACGGGGTCGGGGTGCTCGTCACGTCCGCCAGCCGCTCGATCGGGTCGACGGGCAGGACCGCTTCCCGGAACCGGATCCGGCGCCCATCCGCTTGCGGCAGGGAGGCCCGATCCTCCGCGAGTTCGTTCCATGGAGTGGTGTCGGCCGGGAGCATGAGCCGCGTAATGGACCGGAGGACGGCGTTGACCAGGGTGGCAGTCTTGGGGGCGTGATCCTTCACGTACTCGACGCTTTCGTGGATCGCCGCGTGGGCGGGGATCCGATCCAGGAACAGGAGTTGGGCCGCGCCGGCCAGAAGCGCGGCCTGGGTTGCCGGATGAGACTCGCGGAACGGCCGCCGCAGAAAAAAGCGGAAGACCGCTTCGAGGGTGAGCCACCGACGCACCACCGCGCCGTTGATCGCGTGGGCGAGTGCGGCGTCGCGCGGATCGAGCCCGCTTGTGTCCGGCTCGTGCAGCGCCAACTCCGGGAATCGCGGCACCTGCTCGGTCAGATGCGCGTAGACCGCGGACCGGGCTGGTGAAATGACGGCTTGCGGCATGGCGGGAGCATAGTGGACAGCCCGGCGTGGGGATTCGAACGGTGTGTTCGGCGGCCGCCCAAAACCCCGCGCGAAATCCCGATGCTGCCACTACAATGCGCCCATGACCACCACGTCTCGCCCGGCGGTGAATCCCTCTGCTCCGAAGGTCGATCCTCACGCCGTCACGATTTCCGGCGTCGTGCTCGATCCCAGTTACGGCCCGGTTTCACAGGGCTACCACGAGCCCGAATCGCTCAAGCACCTCGGACGCGATGTGCCGCCGCCGGGCCAGTTCCCTTACACCCGCGGCCTGTTCCCCCAGGGCTACCGCACCCGGCTCTGGACCATGCGCCAGTTCGCCGGCTTCGGCAGCGCCGACGACACCAACAAGCGCTTCAAGTACCTCCTGGCGCAGGCCGCGTCCTCAACGGCGGCCAACACCGGGCTTTCGACGGCCTTTGACCTTCCCACGCTGATGGGACGCGACAGCGACGACGAACTTTCGGTCGGCGAGGTTGGCAAGTGCGGCGTGGCGATCTCCACCATCGAGGACATGCACCGGCTGTACGCCGACATCCCGATCGGGAAGGTCACGGTCAGCCAGACCATCAACGGACCCGGGGCGGTGATCTGGGCGATGTACCTCGCCCACGCTCTCCAGCGCGGGATCTCGTGGGACACGCTCGGCGGGACACTTCAGAACGACATTCTCAAGGAGTTCCACTCCCAGAACGAGTTCATCTACCCGCCCGAGGCCAGCGTCAAACTCGTCGTGGACACCATCGAGTTCCAGTCGAAGTTCGTCCCCAGGTGGAACTCCGTCTCCATCTCCGGCTACCACATCCGTGAATCCGGCAGCACCGCGAGCCAGGAACTCGCGTTCACGCTCCGCGACGGCATGGAGTATGTCGAGGCGTGCATGGAGCGCGGCATGGATCTGGATTCGTTCGCGCCTCGCCTGTCATTCTTCTTCAACTCCCACAACGAGTTCTTCGAGGAAGTCTGCAAACTCCGCGCGGCGCGCCGCATCTGGGCCCGCGTCATGAAGGAGCGCTACGGCGCGAAGAACGAGCGCTCGTGGTACATGAAGACCCACGTGCAAACCGCGGGGTGCAGCCTGACGGAGCAGCAGCCGCTGAACAACGTGGTGCGCGTGGCATACCAGGCGATGGCCGCGGTGCTGGGCGGGTGCCAGAGCCTGCACACCGACAGCATGGACGAAACCCTGGGCCTGCCGACCGAGCAGGCGGTGACGGTGGCGCTGCGGACGCAGCAGATCCTGGCGCACGAGACCGGCGTGACGCGCGTGACCGACCCGCTGGGCGGCTCGTGGTTCGTCGAGCAACTCACGGACACGATGGAACGCGACGCTCTGAACCACATGCACGAGATCGACTGCATGGGCGAGTATGCGGACTGGCATCCGGCGCCACCGCACCGCGGTGCTCCCGCCGCCCAGGACCTCACGCAGCATCCGGCGTACGGGTCTCGAAAGACGTACGGGCGGGCCGTCGTCAACGGCATCAACCGAGGCTACTTCCGCCGCGCCATCGCCGAGGCGTCGTACCGCTTCAGCGAAGAGTGCGAGGCCGGCGACCGCATCATTGTCGGCGTGAATGCGTACGCCGACCCCGACGAGAAGCGCCCCATCGACATTCTGGTGATCCCGCACGAGGTCGAGGTGGTGCAGTGCGAGCGCCTGGCCGCGTTCAAGAAGCGCCGCGACGCGGGCAGCGTCGAGAAGGCCCTCAACAACATCCGCGCGGCGTGCCGGGGCAAGCCCCACACGCTGCTCAACGACGAGGTGAAGCGCCTCGAGGGTGCCGCGGGCGGCCTGCACGCGACGAACGTGATGCCCGCGCTGGTGGACGGCGCCCTCGCCAACTGCACGCTGGGCGAGATGGTCCAGGCGATGGCCGATATCTACGGAAGGTATACGGGCGGGCCGGAGTGGTAGCGCCACCGCCCGGCGACACGAGCGCCGCTGGCGACCGACCGACGACGTTCGGCGCGAGGGATTCGTCGGCCCGAGTCGCCGGTATCACTCTCGCGGGAACGGGTGCGCGGGCCGAGCATCCGGCGGGGTCCAGCCCGCGATGATGAAGACGATCGCGATGAGCAGCGCCGGGATGGCGACGCGGACGCCCATCCATTGCAGGAGCATCATGGAGAAGAGCAGGGTGAATCCGACGATGCGGATGCGGTAGAACAGCGGTGACCAACCGTTGATCCTCGAGGATGGCGGCGGCAGGACCGGGTTTTCGTCCTCCGGCGGGCCGACATCCACTTGGCTCCAGTCGATGGCGCGGGAGTCGCGACGGATGCGGTGGAGGGCTTCGGCAGCCATCGCGGCATCCGCGCGGCGAACCATGACGCGAACCGAGTTTGCGATCCCGCCCTCCCACTGGACGCCATGCGACGCGGCCGCGAAGACGCGCACAGGGATTCCCTCCGCCTCCAGCGCCGTCGCGATGGTCTGGGCCTCGAACTCGGTGCGAGTCGAGGTGAGCAGCAGGAGTTGGTCGGGGTCGGGGGGCATGCGCGGGCGACGCCAAGTCGCGGGGCCGGTGCGGGCACGGGCGGAAGGGTCGAGCGCCGCTCGCGGGTCACGCTACCCTCTGGGCCACGCGAACACCGTACCAGGGATCCGCACCATGCAGACGCCGAATCTTGTGCAGTTGAGCCAGAATGTGAACGAGCAGGGGGCGCAGTTGCGGTACCTGACCGAGAGCGTGCTGGACCTCCGCCGTCGGGTGACTGCCATTTCGGCGGAGTGGAAACTGCATCAGATGGGAAAGCGGCCGCGGTTTCCGGTCGAGTTCATGTCCCAGTTCGGCGAGGACCTCTTCTTCTGGGAACTATTCGGCGGGCGGTTCGAGGGGTTCTACATCGAGGTGGGGGCGTACGACGGGTATCGCGCGAGCGTGACGTACGCGTTCGAGGCGGTGGGGTGGACGGGGCTGCTGGTGGAGCCGCTGCCGCGCCGGTTCGCGGAGTGCGCGGCGCGACGCGCCGCCAGCCGAGTCGTGCATTCGGCGCTGGGAAAGCGCGGCGCGAGCGGAGAGATCGAGATCACCGCGGTAAAGGACGACGAGTGGGACATGTCGTCGTACACCGGCGATCACCCGATGCAGCGTGCCTCGCTGGACCAGACGAAGTTCGAGCGCGAGAAGGTGCGGGTGCCGCTGACGTCGATGGATGCGGTGCTTGAGGCGACGCCGGGCGGCCCGCCGGCGATCGATTTCGCGATGATCGATGTCGAGGGGAGCGAGGTGGATGTGCTGGAGGGCTTCGATCTGCGGAAGTGGAGGCCGCGGGCGCTGATGCTGGAGGACAATACCTTCGGGAAGGACCTCCGCTTGACCAACTACATGAAGGGGCAGCCCTACCTGTTCTTCGGGTGGCTGGGTGTGAACCAGATCTACATCCGCAACGATGACCAGGAGTTGATCCGGCGGGCGCCGTTGGTGCGGGTGTGAGGAGTTTCTCGCGGAGGCGCAGAGGGCGCGGAGAAAGACCATTTGTCAGGTGATCGAGTGCGAGTAGTGGACGCCGCGGGCTTTGTGTTGTGCCATCAGTTCATCGACGATGCCGGGGAGCGTGCCGAGGCATTCGGGCGGGTTGACGCCGGGTTGCTTGATGCGCCCCTTGGCGATGAGGCCGGCGACGATGGTGCAGGGGAAGGCGGTGGTGCGGGCCATGCTGGTCGCGTGGGTTTCCTTGTTGTAGAAGTCGAGCAGGTCCCAGGTGTGGGTGGCGGACCTGCCGGACTTCTGGCCCCGGGCGATGACCCGCATCACGGTGAGATCCTCCTCGCCGGGCTGGTAGGTCCACTTCGGGAAGAGGAGTTTGCTGGTAACGTCGAGGGGGCGGACCTTGACGCCGCGGACTTCGATTTCGTCTTCGGAGAAAAGCCCGGTCTCGCGGAAGGCGCGCATGAGGTCGATGTGGCCGGGGTAGCGGAGGGTCTTTTCCTTCATGAAGGGGACGTTGAGGGAGGTGCACAGGCTGCGGAGGCCGTCGGTGTTGAAGGCCTCGAGCGTGCCGACGCCCGCGAAGTCCATGAGTTCGGGCTCGCTGAGGGCGGGGCGGACGACGACGCGGCCGTGCTCGACGATGCGGGAAGGGCGGACGTATTCCTCGATGACATCGGCGGGTGAGAACGCGGCCTTGTAGTCGAAGGGCCAGCGGCGCTCGCGCGGGAGGCCGCCGACGTAGATCTCGATCTCGTCGCAACGGTCAAGGATGGAAGCGCCGTAGGCGGAAAGGATGTGGCTCATGCCGGGTGCGACGCCGCAGTCGGCGACGACGGTGACGCCGCGCTCGCGGGCGAGGGCGTCGAGTTTAGTAAAGTCCTGGGCCATGAAAGAGATGTCGGCGTAGTCCCGGCCGGCCTCGATGACGGCACGCATGGCGTTGAGGCCGATGCGAGACGAGAGCGCGCCCAGCACAACGTCGAACGGCGCGACGAGTCGTTTGACGGTTGCGGGGTCGGAAAGGTCGGCGCGGGTGGTCGTGACCCGCGCCCTTGCACCGGCCGCGGCCAGGTTCGCGTCGCTGATGTCGGCGATGGTTGTGTCGAAGCCCTGCGCGGCCATGTCGGCGGCCATGACAGAGCCGACCATTCCGGCGCCGAGAACGATGGCGGTGGGCATTGCGTCTTCTCCCGAGGTGGGCACAACCGTAGACGCTTCAGCGCGGGCCGCGGGGCTGCTCCAAGAACGCCGCCCGGTACACCAACTGGAACGTCCCCTGCGACCACCCGCGGTACTGTGGCTGGAAGCCGAAGAGATGGACGTGTCCTTCGCCGTGGGGGAGGCGCACCCAGGCGCCCTGGTTCTCGATGGCCTCGGGCTTGGCGACCCAGCCGGATTGAAGGAGGCGCGTCGGCGCGTAGCGAAGCAGGAACTCGGGCTTGGCGGAGGTCGCGGCGGTCTTCGTGCGCTCGTCGCCGGTCATTTCGCGGTAGGCCTGGCCGCGGGAGAAGAAGAGTGAGACGGATGCGGGCAGACCCGCGGTGAACGGGTGGTTTTCCGGGACGGATCGAAGCACGCTGCCGGGGCAGGAGAAGTCCTTGTTCGCGGCGTCGGCCGCGGCGTCGACGAGCGGGGCCTTGAAGAGGTCGATGGCCCAGCGGCTCGCGGAAGCGAAGGTGATGAGGGTGCCGCCGGCGCGGACGAACTCCTCGACGGCGATGGCGCCCTCGGGGGCGAGGCCGCCGGCGTAAGGGTCGGGGATGCTGCCGGGGGCGCGGCCGCGGTCGAGTTGGGCCGCGGAGATGCTGGGGATGATGAGGGCGTCGAGAAAGGAGTTGAGGTTTCCGGCGCGGATCATCTCATTGCGAACGGTGACGTAGGGGATTTTCTCGGTGTCGAGGACGTAGCGCATCCAACCTTCGTCCATGCTGCCGGACCAAGGGGAGTAGAGGCCGATGCGCGGGATGGCGCGGATCGGGATGGCGTCGGCGGGTGCCTTGTCCGAAATCATGAAGACGCCCGCGTTCTCTCCGGCCGTGACGAGGGAGTAGGTCTCATCGCCGTGGCGCATGGCCTCCAGGAGGCGCGTCCACGCGTCGCTGTGATGGCTGGAGAGGCCCCCGCCGACGCGCGCATCGCCGTGGAAGTTCTTGAGGGCTTCGTCGGCGATGCTGATCTGGCGGATGGCCTGGGGCGGCGGGGGCGGGCCCATGACTTCGACGCGGCGGACGCCCATGAGCAGCGGGAGCGTCCAGCCGGCGACGTCGTAGGGCGGGGCGGCGCCGGGGTAGCGCTGGATGTCGAAGAGGTCCTTGACGTGCTGGCCGTAGGGCTGATCGCGCCGGATGACGACGGTACCGGCGGGATAGGTCCGGCCGTCGGCCTCGACGGGCTTGTCGGAGACGTGGAGTTCGATGCCGGATTGGAGCAGGATGTCGAGCAGGCGCCGCACGGCCGCGGGGTCGCGGTTGTCGCTGGGGATGAGCCAGGCGGTGGGGGATTCGGCCGCGCCCGCGCGGATGGAGCGCTGCGAGGCTTCGAGCGTGGTGCGGAGCCACATCTCGCGCTCTCGCGCGAGTTGCGTGAGGACGGAACGGCCGAAGGACATCTCGTAGTCGATGATGTCGCGGAGGCGCCACCACCCGCCCAGCCAGGGCTTGAGGTGCTGGTTGGAGGGGGCGTTGCCGTAGGGCGCGCCGGGGCCTTCGACGGTGGTGGGGTCGTGGAACATCGGCGAGGCGATGTCAACCGACGCGGCCTCGGTCAGCAGCCCCACGATGTTGTGGCGGACGGGGACGTTGCGGTTCCCCCCGTTCCACCACATGTCGTAGGTGACGCCGGTGGCGATGCCGGTGAGGCCCTCGCGGGTCATGTCCATCACGGCCCGGGTCCCGAGCAGGTTGATGCCCGCGATGATGCCCGGGTCGAGGTTGGGGCTGAGGGGATCGCGGAAGGGCGGGACGAACATGCGCTCGCCGCGGCTGCCCTGCTGGTGCACGTCCCAGTAGATGGTGGGGAACCAGTCGTCGTAGAGCAGGCGCGTGACGATGCGGGTCTCGGGCTGGGTGAGCATGAACCAGTCGCGGTTGTTGTCGTGGCCGGTGTACAACTGGTACAGCCGCAGCAGGTCCGCGGCCTCGTGGGGCGTGCCGACCGTCTTGCGGTACCAGTCCACGACCAGGTCCAGGCCGTCGGGGTTGGTGGCGGGGAAGAGGACGACGACGGCGTTGTCGCGGGCGGCGCGCCAGGGCTCCTCGTCGGAGGTCGCGAGCAGGTGGGCGAACTCCATGCCGAACTGGGGCGCGGCGGTCTCGGTGGCGTGCATGGCGCAGGAGATGAAGAGGATGACGCGGCCGTTCCTGACGGCCTCGTCCAACTGCGCCGGCGTCCTGCCGCGTGGGTCGGCGAGGGTGCGGGCGTGGGCCTTGATCGCGTCGAGCCGCGCGAGGTTGGCTTCGCTGGAGATGTACGAGATCAGGAAGTCGCGGCCCTCGGCGGTCTTGCCCACGGCCTGCGTGCGGACGCGGGGGGACTCCTTCGCGAGTTTCGTGAAGTAGCCGCTGACTTCGGTCCAGTCGGCGAGGGTGAAGTCCCCGCCGACGGGGCGGCCGAGGTGGGCCGCGGGGGTGGTGGGGGTCGTCACTTGGGCGAGCGCGGCGGAGGCGAACAGGCAGAGGGCGATCAGGTGGCGCATCGGGGCATGATACTGGAAGTCCTGCGAAGGCGCGAAGGCAAGGAAGAACGCGGAGGACGCGAGAGGGAGCGAAATGACGTGGAGGGGATTCAGGGCTTGGATTTGGAGAGGCCGCGGTTGCCGCATTCGGGCCACGCGGCGTCCGGCGGTCATTTTTTGCTCTGGAGCAGCTCTCGAAGCGCTGCTTTCAACTCGTCCTCCGTCACGCCCTTGGTGTCCTTCTTCCAAGCGGAGTGGTAGCCGCCGCCCGAATCGCCTGGATGAGAGGGGCCAGGGACGAACACCCAGTTCTCGGCCTCGATACGAAAACACGGATCGTCCGACGTGCGGTACCAGGACAGTTGGATCGAAATACTGTGGAAATCACCCGGCTGCAGCGTCCAATCCCGCGGGGGATGAATCGCAATCTGGTACTTGGGATCGTCGCCGAACCAACCGGGCTTTCTCCCGTACTCCAAGTCACCTACGTCCCCCAGCAACCGCATGACCATGGGCGAGAGCCTGTTGAACAGATCCCTCCGCTGACGCTCCTCTTGTTCCTGCTCGCGACGATACCGTGCGCTTTCCTCAGCATCACGGCGTGCTTTTTCACGCCTCTCCTTCTCGATATCACTAAGCCAGGACATTCGATAGCATTCTAGCACTCCGAGTGCAGAAAATAGAAAGGGCCCGAGCCTTCGCCCGAGCCCTCCTGATTGCTGTCTGAACACAAACTCCCTCTCCGTGGCCTCCGTGGTGAACTTCCTTCTCACGCCGCCATCTTGACCGGCGCGACCGTGGTCACCGTCAGCCCCGGCCCGTTGACGCCGAAGTTGACGTTGAACTGCGCGGGGGTGCCGCGGCGGGTGGAGCGGACGGCGGTGATCTCGTAGGTGACCGCGCCGCTGCCGAAGGGGATGGTCTCGTCGGTGAACTCCTTGACGCCCGACGCGCCGATCAGCGTGAAGGCGCCGCTGCTGCCGGTGAGGGAGCGGCGGACTTCGTAGATGGTGCCGGTGGTGCCCTCGGGGTTGTTGCATTTCCAGTTGAGCACGATCGCGCCGCTCTGGAGCAAACCAACACGCGGCTCGAAGGGCGTGCCGGGGGCGGGCGTGGGGCCGGGCTCGGGGGGCGGAGGGATCTGCGCGGTCGCGTACACGCTCTGGCGCTGACGCGGGCCTCGGCCGAGGTCTGGGCCGTATCAACCAGGGCTTGGAACCCGGAGGCTTGGCTTCGCGCGGCATCGGGGGAGCCGGGGAGGCCATGGAACCGGCCTGCGGCAGCCCAAGTACCACGTCCGCCCGGGCCGAAAGGCCGGGCGCTCCTGGGCCCGGCCTGGGGCTTTGCAAACCGGGACTTTCCGCTATGATGTTGGCACGCCCCAGGGGAGTGCAATCTCGTGGCTATAACCAAGAGAGTCGCCGAGCGGATTCAGAACAGCCTTCGGACCTTCGTGCCCGTGCTGAACGCCCAGAAGGCTAGGGACGTTTCCGAAGCCGACACCGTCACCATCGTGAAGGACTTGCTGAGCGAGGTGTTCGGCTACGACAAGTACGCCGAGGTCACCAGCGAGCACGCGATCCGGGGGACCTACTGCGACCTTGCCGTGCGCGTGGAGAACAAACTCGCGTTCCTGATCGAGGTCAAGGCCATCGGGATCGAGTTGAAGGACTCGCACATCAAGCAGGCGGTTGACTACGCCTCGAACCAGGGCTGCGAGTGGGTCGTGCTGACCAACGCCGTCGAGTGGCACCTTTACCACGTGATTTTCAAGAAGCCCATCGACAAGCAGGAGATCGCAAGTTTCGACTTGCTGTCGATCAACCCCAAGTCCGAGGACGACCTGGAGAAGCTCTACCTCATCACCCGCGAGGGGTTCACCAAGAGCGCGCTCACCGACTACCGCGACCGCAAGGACGCGACAAGCCGTTTCATGCTCGCGGCGATCATCCTGCATTCGGATTCCGTCCAGACCGCGATTCGCCGCGAGGTCCGCCGCGTCAGTGAGATCAACGTCGAGGAAGAGATCATCGAGAAGATGCTCCGCGACGAGGTGCTCAAGAGGGAAACCATCGAGGGCGAACAGGCGGATACCGCGGTTCGGCGCGTGAGCCGGGGCATTGAGAAGGCCAGGAGGCCAACCGATAAGCCGGCTGCCGAGCCTGAGCCCGCGCCGACTTCGGCGCCAACGGCGGCTGCGGCCGGTGTTGGCGCTGCGCCTTCCGCGGCGAACTAAGGCTCTGCCCTAGGGTCGCGAGGGTACCATCGCATTCGCGCGAGGGGTAGGGAACCCGACTGGCATGGTGAACTTCAGGCGACTCACGGTCTCGTGAGAATGTACCCGATGGCCCGTTGCCCCGGCAGAAATACCGGCGACCTTGATACCGCCCCCTCCCTCCGAGCCCCCAGATTGCGCGATGGTCACCGCGACATCAAACCTGATGTCCTTGTACCTATGCCGGTCATTCTCATTGAACGCGGGAGGCATCACCTCGGCGTGCATCGCCTGCGCCTCGCGTTGCGCGGCAATCATCCCGCGGATCACTTGAAGTATGCTCTCTCGGACGAATGATTCAAGGTCCATGGACGGGCTGCTCCCCGCGCACTCAAGTGGCCCAGTTGGTGCTGAGAAGGATACATCACCGGCCGCGCACACGCCCTTGGCGGTAGTTGACACCGCCCCAGTCCCCTTCCCAGATGGTGCGGCCTTGGACCTTGATAAGGCCGGTGATCCGTCGGGGCCTCGTCCGTAAGCCTTCCGCGCGAAGCACTACTGGCGCCCGCAAAGCCGGGCGGAGTATTGGCACGCGAGGGTGTCAGGACACGCAAGTCCAAACCCCACTCCGTCTTCCTCCGCTCCCCTCGTCTCCTCCGCGTTCGCCTTTACTGCTTCGCGGCCCATTCGCCTTCCCAGACCGTGCGGCCGCGGACTTGGATGATGCCGGTGGGCTGGTTGGCGGCGGCGAGGGCCTGGCGGAGGGCGGTTTCGTCGATGGTCTGGATCGCCGTGGCCGGGTCGGTGTTGGAGAGGCGGTCCACGATTCGGGCGTCGGTCGAGACGAGCGCGATCGTGAGGCCGGTGGTGGGGGGCGTGGGGGTGGCGTCGGCGATGCGTGGCTGCGGGGAGGTGGGGGTTGGGGTGGGGGCGGTGTTGGTGGGGGTGGTGGCGGTGCGCAGCGCGAGCCAGGCGACGGCGGCCAGCGCGATGACGGCCGCGGCGCCGGCGGTGTTGCGGAGGGTGCGTCGGCGGCGGGCGGCGCGGACGACGTGGGTGCGCAGCGCGGGGAGGGCGCGCTCGAGGTGCGCCAGGCCGGCGGCGGAGAGCGGCTCGAAAGGTGGGGGGGAATGGCTCATGACAACATCCTTTCCGCGGCCTCACGCAGGCGGGCGAGTGTTCGGCGGATCCGGCCGTGGGCGGCGTCCTCGCTGAGGCCCGTGGCCAGGCCGGATTCACGCAGCGAGAGTTCGTGGGCGATGCGGGCGATGAGGACTTCGTAGTCGGCGGTGGGGAGTTGCGAGACCGCGCGGGCGAGCCAGGCGAGGTCTTCGGTACGCCGGGCGGAGGTCGGTGTGGCGGGCCTGGGGCCGGACTCGCGCCGGGCGCGGCGGGTGTCCTTGCGGATCAGGTCGATGCAGACCGACATGGTGGTGCGGGTCATCCACGCGGCGAGCGCCGGTTCGTCGGCTAGAACGGGCAGGCCTCGGGCGGCGCGGAGCATGACATCCTGCGCGGCGTCGAGGCAGAAGGCCTCATCGCGCCGGGTGGAGGCCCGGGCCAGGGCGTAGACGCGGGGGAACCAGGCGCGGTAGAGGGCTTCGAAGGCGTCGGGGTCGCCGCCGCGGGTGCGCGCGGTAAGGCACGCCACGCCCTGGCCCTCAGCCGAACGTGGCGTGCCTGGCGTTGATCCCGCGGAGGGTGTGTCAAGGCCGCGGAACCGGAACGACTCAGCGGCCGGTGCCGGGCTTGGGTTGGACGGCGGGGCCAATGGTGGGCTCAGCGAGGCGGCGTGCACGCCCGATCTCCCGGATGATGGTGACCACGGACTCGACCTGCCATTGTTCGCCGGCGACGAGGATGCGTTGGCCGCCGGGGGTTTCGATCTTGGGGGGGTTCTTGGAGCCGCTGTAGATGGACCGGATGACGGAGAGGGTCTGGTCGTACTGATCCTTGGGCCAGTCGGTGAGGTCGAGGATGGCGGGGCCTGCGGACCAGACATTGAGAGAGGCGGACGACTGCTTCGCGATCATGTCCTTGAGTTGGGCGACGATTCGGTCCTTCTCGGCCACGATGGCTTGCTCCTCTTTCTCTGAAGCGGTGCCTGCGTCACGCCGTTTGCTGACTTCAATGAGCCGTCGGTTCGCGTCAGCCAGCTCCTTCCTGAGCTGCTCGACTCGATCATCCACGCTTCGAGTAGTGCGGGCTTCGCTGATGGACAGCAGTTCGCGTGCGCGTTCGATCTCGGCGTGGGACATGGCGAGCATCATGCGGTTCTTCTGGAGTTCGGCCTCGGCCTTGTTGTACTCGCCTTCGCTGACGTTTCCGGAGTCGCGGAGGGTCCTGAGTTGGGTGAGATTCTTCTCGGCGAGGTCGCACTCGACCTTGCGCTGCTGGAGTTCGAACTCGGCGCGGGTGACGGCGGCCTTGCGTTCGACCATCTCCTCGGGGCCGAGGCGGTTGACGCGAATGGCGGCGCGGCGGCGGTCGACGTCGTCGCGCATGCGTTCGAGACAGCCTTCGACGGCGCGGAGTTGCGCGGGAATCGCGCGGACGATGAGGAGGCCGGACTCGCGGTGGAACTTGACGTCGGGGCGCGGGGCCTCGGTGCTGGCGTCGAGGTCGAGGGCGGTCTGGATGGCCGTAAGGATGGTCTCGGCGTGTTCGGTGACGGTGGGGCCACCGTCCTCGGGCGAGGGCTCGGTGAGGGGCTTGAGCGAGAAGACCTGGATCTGGGGATCGCCGAAGATGCGGCCGGAGACGGTCTGTACCACGCGTTCGCGCCGAATGTAGTCTACAGAGTACACCGCGGCGGCATTGGAGTTGGGAGGGGCCATGGGCTTAATGCGCTGAATAAGGAACTCCCCATTTGCGAGGCCGGCCGCGGGGGAAATGGCCTGCACGGCGTTGTCGAGGGAGACCAGACGGAGGGAGATGGTGCTGAGGGGGACGTCGGCGGCCTCCTTCGAGAGCACGACGTTGACCGGCTCCTCGCCCGCGGACTTGCGGAGGGCCGCGACGTACTCGGCGACGGTGCCCCCCTTAAAGTCGATGGTGATGAGCGGCGGCTGGCGCTCGGTGATTTCGGTGGGTGAGCCGGTCTGCGCGAGCGCCGCGGGCGGGAGCGCGGCCATCGAGCCGGCGGCGGCGAGGACCAGGGCGGCGAGCGTCGGGAAGGGGCGAGTCAACCGTCGGGTCATGAGTGTTCTCCGGTGCCGGGCGCGGGGCCCGGGAGTGTGAGGAAGACGCCGCGGGCGGGGGGTTTCGGCGCGGAATCTCGAGAATTCGGAATGGGGGAGGGCCCGACCTACACTCCCGCCCCGAAAGGCAGGCCGCACATGCACTTTGACGCACACCAGCCCGTGATCAACGATCTCGAGGCGCGGATCTTGACGATTCGCGACTCGCTTTAACTACCCGGCCAAGGTGCAGCAACTGAAAGACCTTGAGGCGGAGATGGGCTCGGAGACCTTCTGGAACAGCCAGGAACGGGCGCGGCGGGTGGTGGCGTCGGTCAAGACGCTCAAAGCCCAGATCGACCCGCTGTCCGGCGTCATGAAGGACTTCGAGGACGCGAAACTCGCGTACGAGATGTCGAAAGAGGCCGGCGACAAGGAACTGCTCAAGGAGGCCGATGAGTCGCTCTTCGGGCTGGTCGGCCGGATGGAGAAGGTGGAACTGCGGTCGCTGCTCTCCGGTGAGCACGACACCAAGAACTGCTTCCTGACGATCAACGCGGGCGTGGGCGGGACCGAGGCCAACGACTGGGCCGAGATGCTCTTTCGCATGTACCTGTTCTACTGCGAGAAGATGGGGTTCGAGGTCGAGGAGGTGGACAAGGGCTTCGGCGTGGAGGTCGGAATCGACTCGGTCACGCTGCACATCAAGGGGCCCTTCGCGTTTGGCTATCTCAAGTGCGAGCGAGGGAGCCACCGGCTGGCGCGGGTGTCGCCGTTCAACGCGCAGGGGAAGCGGCAGACGTCGTTCTGCAGCGTGGAAGTGACGCCGGAGTTCGAGGATGTGGACGTGACGATCCCCGACAACGAGGTGGAGGTCACGCCGTTCGTGCGGGCGAGCGGGCCGGGCGGGCAGAACGTGAACAAGGTGGCCTCGGCGGTGCGGGTGGTGCACAAGCCCACCGGCATCCAGGTCGTCGCCAGCACCTACCGCGACCAGCCCCAGAACAAGGCCCAGGCCCTGCGCGTGCTCCAGGCGAAGTTGCAGTTGCTGGCGGAGGAGAAGCGCGAGCAGGAGATCGCCGCGGCCCAGGGCGGGAGCCTTCAGCAGGGCTGGGGGACGCAGATCCGCTCGTACGTCTTCTACGACAACCGCGTGAAGGACCACCGCACGGGGTACGAGGAGAGCGACTACGAGGCGGTGCTGCGGGGGGAGATCGCGCCGTTCATCGACGCGGAACTCAAGCGGCGCCGGGCGGAGCGGGAGAAGGTGAAGGCCAAGTAGCGCCGCACACCGGCCGCAATCGGGATTGCTGCGTCGGCGAACTTGTTGGCGCAGCAACCGTAGAACGGGGACATGCCGCAGGACCCCGCCCGCCATCCACCGACCGCACCCGATCCGGCGCGGCCAATGCGCCGGCGGCGGAGGCTCGCGTGGTTGATCATCGGCGCGGCGTACGCGGGGATTGCGTTCGCGTACCTGCTCCCGGACCTCGGGGACGAATCCGCGGCGGGCAACGTGCTCATGTGGCTCGCCTTCGTCGGGCGGACGTTCACGTTTCACGCGGGGATGGGGCTCCTCATCGTGGCGCTGTGGCTGCTGGTGTTCCGCCTGAAGCGGGTGCTCCTGGCGGCGCTCCCGCTGCTGGTCTTTCTGCTGCTCCCGACCGGATGGATGTACGTGCCGCACGCCTCCACGAACGAGGTCGGGCACGACGGAGCGACGGTGATGTCCGTAAACCTCCTGGTGGGCTCGAAAAGCCCGTCGCGAGCGGTGCAGGAGATCACGCGGCTCGACCCCGACATCGTGCTGGTGCAGGAGTATTCCACGCGGGCCCATGACGTCATGGAGCCGGCGCTGCGCGCGAGGTACCCGCACCTTGTGCACGCGATCCGCGACGACGCCTTCGGGCAGGCCGTCTTTTCGAAGCTGCCGTTTGTTGAACCACCCAAGACCTATCCGCCGCCGTCGCTGGGTGAAGGCCGCCGCAAGGGCGGGATCATCAACCTGAGCGATCCCCAGATCCGCGTCGTGGTGAAGATCGCCGATCGCGAGGTCGTCGTGCAGAACGTGCACACCATCCCGCCGATCAGCCCTTCGCTGCTCGCCGAGCAGCGGCGGCTTCTGCGGTGGCTCGCGGCGTTCGCGGCGAGCGAATCGCGCCCGGTCATCATGGGCGGAGACTTCAACGCGACGGACGAGTCACTGGGGATCCTGCGCGGCACGGGCCTGCGCAACACGCACGGGCTGTCGGGGCACGGGCGGGCACTGACGTGGCACGACACAGGCTGGGCGAGTTACCTGCCGGGAGTGCGGATCGACCACATCTGGGTCAAGGGGCTGGGGTGCGAGCGTTGGGAGAGGGCCGCGAGCGTCGGGTCGGATCATCGGCCGATCGTGGCGCGGGTGGGATTCACCGAGTAGCCCGCAACCGGGTGGAGTCGATTCCGGTTAACCTGTTGCAATCAGTCGCGGGAGGTTGCCATGTCCGACGCGGGCTCGATGTATCTCAAGGCGTTGCCGGGCCAGTTGATCCGGATGGGGATCTACTTGGCGATCCTCGCTGTGCTGCACTTCATGCAGTGGCTGATCCTGATGCCCGCCATCCGGTGGACGCTGGTCGGGCTCATCGTGGTGAGCGCGTTCGTGCCGGTGCGCTTCTCGGGGATCGCCTCCGGCGTGGGGTTCCTGATCGTCGCGGGGGTGTCGTGGTTTGGGTACCGACAGCAACTCGTAGCCGGGCTGTGCGCCGTCTTTGGCGTGTGGTCGCTGGTGGAGGGCGTGCGCGAGTTTCGCGGCCGGGCGTAGCGGGTCTACTGCTTGAGCCGCTCGACGGTTGTGGCCGCGCCCTGGGTTGAGAGCATCGCCGCGTGCTCGGCGTACTTGAGGGCCGTGATCTTGTCGCCCGCGCGTTCGAACCACAGGGCGGTGTCGAGGGCGAGTGGGCCGTCGGAGGGGTCGAAGTCCGCGGCCTTGGCGTAGAGCGCGGCGGCGTCGGCGGGGCGGTTGAGCAGGCCGAAGCACTCGCCGATGAGTCCGAGCACCATCTTGTCGCGCTTCTCGATGTCGTCGAGGGGCGTGAGGATGGCCAGGGCTTCTTCGGGCTGGTTGAGTCGGCGGAGGGCGCGGGCCTCGAGCACGCGCCACATGGTGACGCGGGGTTCGAGTTCGCGGGCCTTGGCCGCGTGCTGGCGGGCGAGGTTGAGGCGGTTCTCGTCGAGGGCGATCTGGGCGAGGGTTCCCCAGACGATCGCGGACTCGGGGTCGAGTTTTCCGGCGATGGCGAGGCTGGCCTTGGCCTCGTCGATCTGGTGCAACTTGATCTGGATCTGCGCGAGATACAGGGGCGGGCGGGGGTCGGCTTTGAGGGCGGTCTGCGCGGCCTGGTAGTGCTCGGCAGCGCGGTCGAGTTTTCCGGTCATGCTGGCGAGCGTTCCGGCCGCAAACTCGGACTCGCCGTCGCGTGGGCCGATGGCGAGCGCTTTGACGTAGGCGTCGTAGGCGGCGTCGAGGCGCCGCATGGAGGCGAGGGCCTCGGCGTGGAGGATGTACAGGCGCTGCTCGTCGGGGTGCTGGAGGGTGGCCGCGGCGAGGATGGCGTCGGCCTTCTGGGGCTGTTCGGTCTTGAGGTACTCGTTGGCGGCGTTGAGGATGGCGTCGATGGTGGCGGTGTCGGCGGGGCGGAGCGTAGAGACAGAGGCGGAACTGGGGGCGTTGGGGGTGCCGGGGTTCGCGGGCCCGGTCTGTCGCATGGCCGCGATGAAGAGCGAGACGCCGCCGGCCAGGAGCCCGATCAGGAGGACGGCCGCGACGATGCGGCTGGTTGGAGAGGTCGCTTTCATGCCCGCTTTCTATCGGCTCGCGTACACTCGACTCACGATGTCTACAGAGGCTCAAAGTCTATCGCCGACGCCACCGACGACCGGTGAACTCCCCAAACAGTACCGCCCCATCGAGCACGAGGGGCGGGTGTGGCAGCAGTGGATTGACGCCGGCGCGTTTCACGCCGACCCCGCCCGGGTGGTTCGGGGCGAGGCCAGGCCCTACTGCATCCTGATCCCCCCGCCCAACGTGACGGCCGCGCTGCACCTGGGGCACGCCCTGAACAACACGCTGCAGGATGTGCTGGTGCGGGCCCACCGGATGATGGGGTTCGAGACGCTGTGGATGCCGGGGACGGACCACGCGGGGATCGCGACGCAGGCGGTGGTGGAGAAGCGGGTGTGGCAGGAGGAGAAGAAGCGGCGGACGGACTTCCCGCGCGAGGAGTTCATCGCCAAGATCCAGGCGTACAAGGACGAGTACGAGGCGGTGATCATCGGGCAGTTGAAGAAGATGGGCTGCTCGTGCGACTGGGAGCGCCAGCGGTTCACGATGGACAGCGTGTGCGTGCGGGCGGTGCGCGAGGCCTTCTTCCGGTTGTTCAGGGACGGGCTGATCTACCGCGGCAAGCGGCTGGTCAACTGGGACCCGGTCCTGCAGACGGCCGTGGCGGATGATGAGTGCTACGACGAGGATGTTGATACGTCGTTCTGGTACCTGAGGTACCCGCTGGTGCGGGCGCACGGGGCGACGACGGAGAAGGAGCGGGCGCAGGGCAAGCCTCCGCCGGATGACGCGGTGCCTGTGACGTGGTCGGAGTTGGCCTCGCGCGGGTATCCGGGGGCGGAGCACCACGAGGGCGAGGACCAGGCGTGGGTGACGGTGGCGACGACGCGGCCGGAGACGTACCTGGGCGATACGGCGGTGGCCGTAAACCCGCGCGACCCGCGGGCGAAGGCGCTGCGCGGGCTGAGCGTGGAGTTGCCGCTGGTGGGGCGGGTGATCCCGATCGTCGAGGACGGGTACGTGGTGCTGCCCAGGTCGATGGCGCGGACCGAGGAAGAGGAAAACGACCCCAAGGCGGAGTTCGCGACGGGGTTTTTGAAGGTGACGCCCGCGCACGATCAGAACGACTACGAGTTGGGCCAGCGGCACGGGCTGGCGATGGTGAACATGGTGTCACCCGACGGCCGCGTGAGCGACAAGCATGGGTGGAGCGACGTGGGCGATGCGCACCTCTTCGTCGGCAAGAAGATGGCGGAGGCGCGGAAACTGGTGGTGAAGGAGTTCGAAGCCCGCGGCCTGCTGGAGGCGGTGAAGCCGTACCGGCACAGCGTGAAGCACTCGGACCGCTCGAAGGCGATTATCGAGCCGTACCTGAGCGATCAGTGGTATGTGCGGGTGACGGACCGGAGGATGGCGGCGAGGGCGAACGCGGCGCTGGTGCCGGAGCAGCGGACGGGGAGCCCCGAGCGCGAGCTCGGGGCAGATTGCCGTGACTCGGTGAGCGCGGCTGGTGCCCCAACCGAATCCGCCCGAGCTTGCGCTCGGGGCTCCCTAAGCGACGGCTCGATGCGGTTCTACCCCGCGCGGTACGCCAAGACCTTCGAGCACTGGCACGACAACATCCGCGACTGGTGCATCTCGCGCCAGTTGTGGTGGGGGCATCGGATTCCGGTGTGGACGAAGGCCGAGCAAGGCGACGCGGCCACCTTGAATAACGCCCACTCACAGTGGTGCAACCTGAGGGGTCCGGAAGACGTGGCGGTGCGCTGTTTCCTCGATGGCCGCGAAGTAGCGGAGAGCGATGTTCTCACAGGTGGCACGCTTACCACACACGCCTGCCTCCTGCGCGACGATCCGCGCACGGCTGCCGCGTTTGAATCCTTTGGCTTCGTCCAAGACCCCGACGTCCTCGACACCTGGTTCTCCTCCGCGCTGTGGCCGATGTCCACGATGGGCTGGCCCGACCCGCCGCTGGCCGCGAAGGAGACGGGGATCGCGGACATGCCGGCGCTGCTTCCCGCGTACAACCCCTCGAGCGTGCTGTGCACGGCGCGGGAGATCATCACGCTGTGGGTGTCGCGGATGACGATGTTCAATCGGTATCTGCTGGCGGGCGGATCCCCCTCCGGCCTCGCGGACTCGGCCACCTCCCCCGCCGGGGGCGGGGGAGGGTGCGGACCGGTGCCGTTCCGCGACGTCTTCATCCACGCCGTGATCCAGGATGGCGAGGGGCGGAAGATGTCGAAGATGCTGGGCAACGGCGTGGACCCCCTCGACATCATCGCCACGCACGGCGCCGACGCGATGCGGTTCACGCTCGTGCATATGACCACGCAGACCCAGGACGTGCGGCTGCCGGTCAAGAAGGACGCCAACGGCAAGAACACCAGCGAGAAGTTCGACCTCGGGCGCAACTTCGCGACCAAGATGTGGAACGCGGCGAAGTTTGCGATGGAGAAACTGCAGAGCACAGGCGGGACGCCTGTGCCACCCATGCCGGGAGGAGCAAGAACACTCCCCGACCGCTGGATGCTGTCGCGCCTCGCGTCGGGCATCGAGGCGTGCAACACCGCCCTGGCGAACTACGAGTTCTCCGAGTACGCGCAAACCTGCTACACGCTGCTGTGGAACGACTTCTGCGACTGGTACCTCGAGGCGATCAAGCCGACGGTGGCGAACGACGCCGGGCAGCGGGCGGTGTTGCGGGCGGCGCTCGACACCATCCTGCGGCTGCTGCACCCGGTCATGCCGTTCGTGACCGAGGCGATCTACGAGCAGTTCGGGCGATTGCCCGGCGCGGCCGTGGAGGGCCTGACCCTTGAACCCGCCCGCAAGCAGGGGTTGCTGGCGACTGCCGGCTGGCCCATCGCCGCGACGACGCTGAAGGACCCGGCCGCCGAGGCCCAGTTCGCGAAGGTCGCGGGGCTGGTGACGGCGATCCGCGAGGTGCGAGCCCAGCACACCGTGCCCTTCAAGCGGAAGATCACGCTGCACATCGCCGCGGCGGACGCGCAGGCCCTGGGCGAGGGCGCGGCCCTGGTGACCGGGTTGTGCAACATCGAGAGGATGGACCCAAACCCCCCGGCCGCGGCGTCCGTACCGATCACGGTCGAGGCCCGGGAGTATCGGTTGAGCAACCTGGCGGATGTGGTCGATACCGACGCGGAGAAGACGCGGCTGGCCCGAAAGATCGAGGACCTGGTGAAGTCGCAGGGGACGCTGGAGGGTCGGCTGGCGAATCCCGGGTATGCTCTCAAGGCCCCGGCCCACATGGTCCAGCAGACCAGGGACCAGTTGGAGTCGGTCAGGGCGGAACTCGCGGCGGCACGGAAGGCGATGGAAGCGCTGGAGGCTTGAATGCGAAGCGATACAGCGGGAAAGCGATACAGCGATACAGCCTGGCGGTCGGGGGGCCGGTGGTCTGGGGTCGCTTTCGCGGCGCTGGTCGTTGCGCTGGGCGCGTGCGAGGGCACGCCGAAGGCTTCGCCCACGGCCATTTCGAGGCCGACGGAGACGAGCGTTCCGGCCGGGGTTGCCGAGCCCGCGGACATCGTGCTGTCGTCGGAGGCGTGGACGTTTGAATCCAAGGACGGGCTGCTGGTGCGGACGCCCTCGTACCGGGTGTTTACCACCGCGACCAAGTACGGGCTGGCCCAGCGGGTGCCGGTGTTTCTCGAACGCTGCCTGATTCACTACACGAGTACGCTGGGCGACCTGCCTCTGCCCCGGGAGCCGATGGAGACGTACATGCTGGGCAACCGCCCGCAGTGGACGCGGGTGACGCAGCGGTTCATGGGGAGCGAGGCGGAGGTGTACCTGAAGATCCAGCGCGGCGGGTTCGCCGCCGACGGCCGCGCCATCCTCTACGACATCGGCCCGCGCGACACATTCGCGATCGCGGCGCACGAGGGGTGGCACCAGTACACGCAGAAGACGTTTCGCTCGCCCTTGCCGGTGAGTTTCGAGGAGGGGCTAGCGACGTACATGGAGGGCTTCCGCTGGGCCGACTCGGAGCGCAGCCGCCCCAGGTTCCTCCCGTGGGCCAACCTGGAGCGGTTCGAGCAGTTGCGGAGCGCAAACTCGATGGGGAAGTTGATGTCGCTGTCGAAGTTGCAGCAGGCGACGCCACAGGACCTGATCGCGGACGACCCGGATGCGGCGCTGGTGTACTACGCGCAGGTCTGGGCGATGATCCACTTTCTGCACGAGGGCGAGGGAGGCGCGCACCGGGCGAACCTGGAGAAGTTGCTAAGGGACGCGGCCTCGGGGGAACTGCACAAACGGATCCGGCGCGAACTGGGGTCGCGGTCCTCTTCGGCGTACGCGACGCGGCGGACGGGCGTTGACCTGCTCGGGCTGTACTTCGGAGCGCGGGCCGATGACATGGACGCGGCGTACCGCGAGTTCATCGCGGACATCGTGAAGGTGGGCTCGCGCGACCGGATCGTGGCGGGAGAGTCGCCGGCGTCGTAACCGTGACTTCACGCGACTGGCAGCAATGTTCGAGCACCCGTACCGGGCGCCATCGAACGACGCGGCGAGCCGGTTGAACCATGCAAAAAGCCCAAGGGCAGAGCCCCTGGGCTTGGTGTGCGAAGGCGAGAGGTTGTTCAGCGACGCCGACGGGCGACGAGCAGACCGCCCAGGCCCAGGAGCGCGAGTGCGCCGGGGGTGGGAATCGTGTACGGGAGGAATGCGCCCGCGACGGAGGGGACGCTCCAATCCGGGGTGGCCGGATCGTTGCGGCTGAGGTGATCCACGCCCGGGTCGCCGCCGCCGCCGCCGCTGGAGAGCACGTCGAAGTAGAAGGTCATTCCGTCGAGCAGGCCCATGGGGGCGCGGCTGACGCGGATGTTCTGGGTGACGGTCGAGGTGCCGTTGATGAGCGTGCCGGTGGTGTAGGTGGCGTCGATCAGCACGTTGCCGCCGGAGCCGTCCATCCCGCGGAGTTCGCCGCCGAAGCCGCCGCCGTTGTTGTCGGCCCACGTGCCGACCCAGAAGTCGATCCCTTGGCCGTTCCAGTTGATGGGCCGGCCCCAGCCGTTGCCCGCGTCGTTGACCCCACCCGGCCCGTCGATGCCGACGCAGAACTTGCCCCAGTTGGGGTTGGAGACGTCGCCGCGGGTGGTGATCGTGAAGTACAGGTCGGTCGCGTCGTGGCTCACCGTCACGCTGAGAATGTCGAGGTGGGCGAAGCCGTTGTCGAACAGATCCATCGCGGCGTCGTTGTACGTAACCTGGGCGGACGCAACGCCCGTAAGGGCGAGCAGCGCAGCCATAGAAACAGCCGAAGTCTTCATGTCTTCTCTCTCCAAAGCGGCGGCGGAACCGCCAGCGGGTGAAACTCCGGGTCTCATCCGGAGCATTCTGACTATAAGGTCCTTTGGCGGAAGCACCAACATGATTCGCGGGCACTTGGCGAAAAACGTGCCGCGCACACCTTAAACGAACCCGAACATCAAGGACTACTGCTGGGGGCCACCCTCCGCGACCGGCTTGGGGGTCGGCGGAACGCCCAGATAGGTGAGTGTCCGATCCATGATCCGGCGAACAGCCGGTCCGGCCGTGGCGGAGCCGTACATGTGACGCCGATCAGGCTTCGGGGCCGGGTCGTCGATAACCACGATCACGACGATGCGGGGATCCTCGGTCGGCCCCGCGGCAATGAAACTCGTGTTGAGTTGGCCGGGGTAGAAGCCCTTGGCGGTGGTGGGGGCGCGCTTGCCCTTGGGCGGGGGGCCGAGGGGGATGTCGGCGGTTCCCGACTTGCCGAACATCGAGTATCGCCAGCCGTCCTCGGGGATCTCTTCCTTGCGGGTCTTCATCCCCTGTTCCATGTTTGCGACGACGCCCTGCATGATCTCGCGGGTGAGGAGCGAGATCTCGGAGGGGAGCACGCGGTACGTCACGCCCTCGCCGTCTTCGGGCACATAAGCGCTCAGGCGCAGGCGCGGCAGGGTGCCGGCCATCGGTCCGCGCCGGGCGAAGGCGCTGAAGGCCCGGACCATTTGCACGGGCGTGACCGCGACTTCGTGCCCCCAGGGGACGGAGGTGTGGGTGAACTTGCTCCACTTTGAGAGCGGGGTGACGATGCCTGCGGCTTCGCCGGGGAAGGGCCGGCCGGGCAGCCCTACGCCGGTGCGCTTGCCGAAACCGAAGCGCAGGATGGTGTCGTGCAGTTCCTGTGGCGAGAGACGTGCCGCGCCCTGGATCATCCCGATGTTGGAGGAGTTCACGAGCACGTCGCGCCAGGTCATGTGAGAGCGCTTGGTCACGTCCTCGATGTAGCGTCCCATTCCGGGGATCGTCCAGCGGCCGTTGTGGGTATCGAAGTCCTCGTCGAGTCGGGCGCGGCCAAGTTCGGTGATCGTGGACCACACGAAGGGCTTGAACGTGGAACCGGGCTCGTAGATGTCCTCGATGCAGCGGTTTCGGGCGAGGGCGGGATGGATCTTCCGGCCCCTGTCCTCCGCGATGACGACGAACCGGGCCTTGGGCAGGGGCGGGTCTGTGGGGGCGCGCTCGCCGCGCTTGCGGGGAGTAGCGTCTACCCAGGGGAACGGGGTCAATCCCGGCAGGTCGCGCACGATATCGACCATAGCGAGGATCTCGCCGGTGTTGGGGTCGGCGATGACGAGGCGACCGCCCGCGGCGCCGGCGGCATCGATGGCGCGGTTGAGTTCCTCGGTGCCGAAGCGCTGGATTTCGAGATCGATGGAGAGGCGCACGTCCATGCCGGCGGAGGCCGGCGTGACCGATCCGGGGTCCATCCAGAGCGGGCGGCCGTTGGCGTCGCGCACGTAGCGGATGGCGCCGGATTGGCCGGCGAGGTCGGAGTTCAGCAGCCGCTCGGCGCCCATCATTCCGGTGTCTTCGAAGCCGAACTTGCCGAGGATCGAGGCGACTTCGGGGCCGCCGGGGTACTCGCGGACCTGGCGCTTTTCGAGGCTGATGCCTTTCAGGCGAAGGTATTGAACGGCCGCGGCCTGCGAGTCGGAGAGGATGCCGCTCATGGGCAGAAAGCGGATAGGGCCGCGCGGCTTGCCGGAGGTTGCGTCGGGGAGCAGCGCGTCTCCCTGCCCGAACACTTCTTCTTCGGTGGGAGTGATCCCGAGTCCCGCGGCGCGTCGCCGGTTTTCGTCGAGGGCGCTGATGATGCGTGTGCCGATCTCGTCCGCGGGGCGGCCGATTGCGGAAGCGAGTTGCACGATGGACTGATCGAGTTTGGCGGGGTCGAGCAGGGTGGGATCGACGACGACGCGGAAGCCGAAGCGAGTGGCCGCGAGGATGCGCGACTTGCGGTCGAGAATGTCCCCGCGGAGCGCGGGCTCGGGCTTGGTGCTGACGCGCGGTGTCATCTGCCCGGCGAGGCGCTCGGAGGGGCGGAGTTGGAGTTGGGCGACGCGCACCAGGAGCGAGGCCATCGCGGCGGTGACGCCGATCGCGAGCATTCCCGCGGCCAGTTGGAATCGGGCGTGGCGGGCGGCGGTGGTCACGGGCGTGTTCCTCGCGCGACCCGGACGGGAGGGCGAGAATCCGGCGCGGCGTCCGTGCGTGGCTGGGGCTGGCGGGGCGCTTCACGCGGTGGGGTGGGGAGGGGCGCTTTGGCGATCGCGGGGGCCGCGGCGGAGGGGTTGTCGATGATCGGCACCAGAGGGCCCAGGTCGCGGGCCATGCGTTCGATGTTTCGCGGGGCGGTGCGTTCGGCGATCGTAGTACGGAGAGTCCAGAGGCGTTCGTCGGCGCGGGAAATGCGGAGTTGGGTGCGGGCGAGTTCGCTGGCGACCTGGAGACGTTGCTGGCGCAGGGCCAGCAACGCGCACCCGCACGCTCCGACAGTCACGATGAGGACGGCGCTCTTGGCGAACACGGCGAACCTCGGGTCAGGTGCGGGACGCCACGGCCCTTGCGGGGAGTTTGATGGTCGCGCCGAGCGGCACGACGTCGGGGTTCTTGAGCACTGAACGGTTAAGTTCGAGGATTTCGCCGGCGCGCTTCACGGTGCCGAGTTCTTTCGAGGCGATGGAGCCGAGTGTGTCGCCCTTCTTGATGACGTAGGTGCGGTACGCGGGCGAGTTGGCGGGGGCGTCGGTCGCCTTGGGCGAGGTTTGCGAGGGAGGGGCCACGATCGGGGGGGCGACGGCAATGGCCGATCCGGTCAGGGCCTCTTTGGCGGGGAGTCTAATTTTGGAGCCGATGCGGAGCGAGCCGTCGGGCTTGATGGCGCCGTTGTTGAACTCGACGAGTTTGCGCCAGAGTTCGCCGTTGCCGTACTCGCGCTTGGCGATCTTGTACGCCGAATCGCCGGAGACTACAACGTAGTCGCGGGCGGGCTTCACGGGGACCGGCGGCGGAGTGAAGGCGTTCACGGGTGACTGAGGGCCGGTGACGTTGGGAACGGTGGGCGCACCCGCGCCGGGCGCGGGACCGATGGGCTCTTGAATACCGGCGGCCGGGGGGAGGTGGATCGTGCCGTCAACCAGCAAACCGCCCTGCTGCTCGATGACCCGCCGGATGTCGGCGTACTGGTCGTTCATGGGCTCGCGGCTGAGCGTGATTTCAACGGGGCTGGGGGTTGGCGGGGCCTGGGTGAAAGTGCCCGGCCCGGTTGTGGATTCGAGAGTGGAGGGTGGGAGTTGGGTGGAGTTGCCCGCCGGGCCGCCGGCCAGATCGGCCCGGGGATCGGGCACCACGGCGGGCGCTTCCGGCGTCAGGGCCGGGCGTTCGGTGATGGCATTGTCGAGTGGGTCGGTCCGCGCCCGCGACAGGTGGTCGCTGATAAGGACGGTGACGACCAGCACGAGTGAAAAGCCGACGATGAGCGCGAGTTTGAGTTCACGAGTCACGGCGAGTGCATCCTTGCAGGCCCGGGCGGCATTCCCGACGGGCCGTCCTGGCCCCTTTCTCCGCGGCGTTCCCGATGCGTCCTTGCACCGAAACTCCACCGCCCGATTCATCTCCCCACTCGGCCCTGAGGGGGAGGCCAAGTGTAGAACAACTGTTCGGCATTCGGGGCGCCCGCGCCGGAAAAACGGCTACGTCTTTGTGGCGGGAAGCCGGATGGCGCGCAACTTCGCCGAGCGGGACCGCGGGTTGGCCCGTTGCTCGGATTCGGACGCCGGGCGGGGCCCGTTGGTGAGGTCCACGGCGCCCGCCAGTTCGCAGCCCGCGAACGCATGCTTGACCGATCGGTCTTCGAGCGAATGGAAGGTGATAACCGCGACGCGGGCGTGAGGAGCGAGCCACCGGCCGCGCTTTCCTTGCGCGATCGCCTTCGCATCCCGGGTAATGGCAGCCAGAATGGCCTCGAGCGACCCCAACTCATCGTTCACGGCGATCCGCAGGGCCTGGAAGGTACGAGTCGCGGGGTCGATTCCGCCGGACGGGCCCGCGGCCGCGCGGACGATTCTGGCAAGGCGGCCGGTCGTGGAGATCGGCTCATGCGTGCGTGCCTCGACCAGGCGTCGGGCGATGCGTCGGGCGTGCCGATCTTCGCCGTAGTCCGCGATGATGCGGGCGAGTTCGGCTTCGGGGAGTGAAGCGACGAGGTCGGCGGCGGTCGCGGGGAGCGTGGGGTCCAGCCGCATGTCCAGCGGGCCGTCGTGAGAGAAGGAGAGTCCTCGCCGCGGGTCGTCCATCTGGTTGGAAGCGAACCCGAGATCGGCGAGGACCAGGTCGGCGAGCAATCCGGCGGACTCCAGATGGTGGGGCAGGAGGGCGAAGTTGCCTTGGAGTCCGGTGACTGAAGTATCGGGAGCGACCTGGCGGACATGGCCGGTCGCGGCGGCGAGGTTCGCGGGGTCGGCGTCGTTGAGGATGACGCGCCCGCCGGGGGCGAGCAGGGGCGCGAGGGCCGCGGCATGCCCGCCCAATCCGGCCGTGCAGTCGAGGTACACCTCGCCGGGTCGGGGCGCAAGAACGGAGCGAACGCCGTCCAGCAGCACCGGGATATGCGCGCGGGCTTCCACGCGAGAGCGTATGGGAGGTGGTTCTTGGCTCATCGCGGCGGGTGAGATTGTTCGGCCGCCTCGTTAAAGATCCGGCCGAGGACGTTTTCGGCCTGGTACTTCCAGCGCGCGACGTGCTTGCCGTTGACAAACACCATCGGGATCGAGCGGATGCCCAGGTTTTTCGCGAGGGAGGTGTCGGCGGTGAGGTACTCGGACAGGAACGGTTGCTCCATGGCTTCGGCGAAGACCGAGCGGTCGAAGCCCACGGACTCCGCGCCGTCGAGGATTCCGGCGTCGGTCAGGCCGTTCCGGTTGCTCATCAGCCACCCATGCATTCGCCAGAAGCCTTCCGGGCCGTCGAGCACCCCCGCGGCCTCGGCGGCCAGGGCGGCGCGGCACGCCATCGGGTGGAGCGTCATTTCCGCGACGGGGTTGCACGACTGGTTTACGGGGAACTGGACAAAGGAGTACCGCACGTTGGGCCTGGGGCCGCTGGTGAACAGCCGCATGAGGCCGTCGGCCTCGCTGGTGAACGATTCCTGGTAGTCGCCGATGATGACCACGCGCACTTCGGCGTCGTCGGGGCCGAGCGTGTGGCGCAGGGCGGGTTCGGGGATGTTCACGACGGGATTCGAGCGCCAGTCGGCGACGAATCGTTCGGGTGCTTCGGGCGGGCGGTCGGCGGCGGCGGTGGCGGGCGCGGCGGCGAGTGCGGCGTGGACGGCGCGGGTGAGGGCCTTGTCCGCGTTCCAGCCCTTCAACTCGACCCCGTTGATGAAGATCATCGGGGTGAAAAAGATGCCCAGGTTCATGCCTTCTTCGATGTCGGCGGTGATGCGCTTGTTCACTTCCGGGCCCGTCATGTGTGCGATGAACGGGTCCCGTGGGAATCCGAGTTCGGCGAGGCCCTGGTCGAGTTCCCCGTCCGTGAAGGACCCGCCCCGGGCGAAGAGCCAGTGGTGCATCTTCCAGAAGCCGTCGGCGCCGAGCAGGAGCCCCGCGGCCTCGGAGGCGCGGGATGCCCAGCACGCGTTGGCGTGCAACTGCCCCGGGGCGTTGGGATTGCAGTCGGAGTTGAGCGGGAACTGCTTGATCGAGACGGAGAGATCGAGCCCCTCGTTGAGCAGGCCTGCCAACTCCCGCTCGATCTTCTGGCAATCCTCGCATTGATAGTCGGTGAACATCACCAGCCGGATGCGGGCCAGTTCCGGTCCGAGCCTGTAGCGGCCTTCGAACCGGGGGGCGGCGGGGGTGGTGGCCGGCTGGCTTGGTGCCGGCTGCTGGACCGACTTGATGATCTCGCTCGTAGATTCAGCCAGGCGTGATTCCGCGCGGGACTCGGCCTGCTTTGAGAGGCCGATGTCGGCGATTGTCAGGGTGAAGACCGCGAGGATTGCGGTGGACGCGAGGGCCTGCGATTGCCATCGGCCGGGTTCGAGCGGTGCGCGACGGGCCCGCTCGATGGACGCCCAGAATCCGAGGCTGGCGACGTGTACGCCGACGCAGTACCAGCAGAGGTACCCGCCGCCCGCCATGCCTCCGAGGAGGAAGATGGAACCCACCGCGCCGGCTCGCACGAGCGTGGCGAGGAAGAGGTTGGGGCGGCCGCGCGAGGCGGCCAGTCCGGCGAGCGAAGAAAGGAAGTAAACGACGCCGAGGAACGAGGTGGGCCAGCCGAGGCCCGGGAGAGTCCCCAGCGGACCGGCCGCGGCTCGGGCGCAGGCGCTACCGGCGCCGCAGCCGGGCAGATCGATGCTTCGGAGGTGGGAAAAGGCCAGGAGGGCGGAGAAAGCGATCCCGACGGCGGCGAAGACCAAGCCAAGGCTGAACGCAAACCGTGCGGCGTGAGACGTTTGCGCCGAGTCGATGCGTTTGTCGGGTGCGCGGTTCCGGGATTGTTTGGCCATGCCGGGCGTCCAGACGTGGGGTGGCGGGCGAAGGGGCGTCTTCGAAAAACGCCGAACCGGGGAGCGGAGTGCAATATGGGCTTTCGGTTTTGCGTTGACCGCTGTAGATTAGGAGTGTGTCGGGACATGGGTTGCTCATGGTCCCGAAGCACTTGGGGCTAAACCGGGGCTGTGGAGGTACCTGCCATGTTGATCAGGGGTCTTGTCCGTTTCCTGTGTACGGCGGCGGCGCTGTGTTTGTGCACGTTCGTCGCGGCGCCGGCGAGTGCTCAACCGACGAATACCGGCGCGTGCTGCGTGACTTCGCCCGACGGGGTCGTGACCTGCCACCAGGTTAACCCGGACCAGTGCCGAGCGCTCAACGGGGTGTTCAGAGGGTTCGGGACGTCGTGCAATAGCCCGGGCATCTGCGCACCGACGGGCGCATGCTGCGTGACCGCGAACGGTGCGATCACGTGCGTGATGACCACCGAGGCCGGCTGTGCGGAGCGCCAGGGACAATGGCGCGGCGCGGGCACGGTGTGCTCCGACACGATCTGCATGCCGCCCCCGCCGACGGGCGCCTGCTGCATCACCTCACCCAGCGGCGTGACCTGCCACCTGCTCACCGAGGCCCAGTGCACGGCGCAGGGCGGCCAGTATCGCGGCAATGGAACGGTGTGCGGGAATGACATCTGTGCGCCCCGCGGCGCCTGCTGCATTGAGGCCGCGGGCGGGGTTCAGTGCGTCATTTTGACCCAGGCCCAGTGCGCGGCGCAGGGCGGGAGTTATCGCGGGAACGGCACGGTGTGCGGAAATGACACCTGCGTGCCTCGTGGCGCGTGCTGTGTCAACACGCCCAACGGCGTGCAGTGCTTCATCCTGAGCCAGGCCCAGTGCGCGGCCCAGAACGGGCAGTATCGTGGCAACGGCACCGCTTGTGGCCCTGATACCTGCCCCCCCACGCCTACGGGCGCGTGCTGCATCACCAGCCCGTCCGGAGTCACGTGCGCGGTCCTTAGCGAGGCGCAGTGCGCGGCCCAGGGAGGGAACTATCGCGGCAACGGGACCGTGTGCGGCAATGAGATCTGTGCACCGCGGGGCGCCTGCTGCATCCAGGCGGCGGGTGGGATTCAGTGCGTGATTCTCACGCAATCCCAGTGTGCCGCCGAGGGTGGGAGTTACCGCGGCAACGGGACCGTGTGCGGAAACGACATTTGCGTTCCGCGCGGGGCCTGCTGCATCAACTCGCCCAACGGCGTGCAGTGCGTGATCCTGACCCAGGCCCAGTGCGCAGCCCAGAACGGGCAGTATCGCGGGAACGGCACCGCCTGCGGCGCAGACACCTGCCCGCAACCCGCGCCGACGGGCGCGTGCTGCATCATGGGCGGGGGCGTGATTCAGTGCGTGATCCTGAGCGAGGCGCAGTGCGCTGCCCAGGGCGGCAGTTATCGCGGCAACGGGACCGTGTGCGGTAACGACATCTGCGTTCCGCGCGGGGCCTGCTGCATCAACTCGCCGGCTGGTGTCACCTGCGTCATTCTGACGCAGGCGCAGTGCGCGGCCCAAAACGGCCAGTACCGCGGGAACGGCACCGCATGCGGACCTGATACCTGCCCGCAGACCACCCCGCGTGGGGCCTGCTGCATCACCACGCCCAACGGCGTGACCTGCCATCTTCTCACCGAAGCCCAGTGCGCGGCCGAGCACGGCGTGTACCGCGGTAACGGATCGGTCTGCGGCCCAGATTCCTGCCCGCAGACGCCGCACGGCGCGTGCTGCATCCACACGCCCAGCGGCGGGATTGAGTGTGTCGTCCTCACGCGGACCGAGTGCGAGAAGCGCAACGGCCTGTACCGTGGCGACGGCACCGCCTGCGGCGTGGCTTCGTGTCCGCTCCCGCCGCACGGTGCGTGCTGCGTTCGCACGGCCAGCGGCGGTGTGGAATGCGTCCAACTCACCCGAGCGCAGTGCGAAGCGCGTCACGGAACGTACCGGGGCGACAACGTTCCGTGCGGGGCCGATACTTGCCCGCAGACGACCCCGCACGGGGCCTGCTGCGTCCGGTCCAACGGCGGCACCGTCGAGTGCGTGATCCTGACCCGCGCCCAGTGCGACGCCCGCAACGGCGTCTATCGGGGTGACGGGACGCAGTGCGGCCCGGACGCCTGTCCTCAGCCGCGCGGGGCCTGCTGCGTTCGTTCGAGCGGCGGCGCGATCGAGTGTGTCGTACTCACCCCGGCACAGTGCCACGCCCGCAACGGCGTCTACCGCGGGGACGGGACTGCGTGCGGGCCGGACGCCTGCCCGCAGTCGTCGCTTCGCGGTGCGTGCTGCGTTCGTTCCGCTTCCGGCGGGGTTGAGTGCATCATGCTGACCGAGGCCGAGTGCAGGGCACGCGAGGGTCACTTCCGCGGCGTGGGAACGGCGTGCACCAACACGCTCTGCCAGCCTCCTACCAACCTCGGGGCGTGCTGCATCCAGGGCCCCGCCGGCGTGATGTGCGTCATGGCCACCGAGATGTTCTGCAAAGACCACGGCGGGACCTTCCGCGGCGTGGGCGTTCGGTGCGACGACCGGCCGTGCGGGAACGCACCGACCGGCGCCTGTTGCGTTCACACTCCGGACGGCGTGCGGTGCGTGGTCGTCAGCGAGGCACGCTGCCATGATCTCCAAGGCGTGTATCGCGGTGACGCAACTGCCTGCGGGGCCGATACCTGCCCGCAGCCGACCGGCGCCTGCTGCGTCCGGGATTCGTCGGGCGTCACGTGCCAGATCCTCACCCGGGCCCGCTGCGCCGAGTTGGATGGCGTGTACCGCGGCGACGGCGTGGAGTGCGGCAAGGAGACTTGCGATCCGAACTGCCCGTGCGACTGGAACGACGACGGCGTTCTGAACGAGGATGACGTCGATGCGTTCCTTCGCGACTACATCGGGGGAGAGGCCGACTTCAATCATGACGGCGTGACCAACCTCCAGGACCTGATGGCGTTCCTGGAGTGCTACAACCACCCGGGCGAGCGCTGCCGTTGAACGGAGCGTTGAAGTGAATCACAAGCCCGCGACCATGATGGTCGCGGGCGTTTTTTGTTGCGCATCGCTCGTATTGTGGTGGATGCGAATCACGTTCTTCGGGGCCGCGGGGGAGGTTACGGGCTCCTGCTACTTCGTCGAGACATCCAGGGCGCGGGTGCTGGTGGACCTTGGGATGTTCCAGGGAGGGCGAGAGGACTGGGTGCGCAATCGCCAACTCCCCGCCATCGACTTTGGCGCGTTGGACGCGGTGATCCTGACGCACGCGCACCAGGATCACGCGGGGCGGCTCCCGCTGCTCGTGGGCACGCCGTTCCACGGCCCGGTGCTGGCGACGCCCGCCACGCGCGACCTGTGCGACATCATGCTGCGAGATTCCGCGCGCCTGCACGAGGCCGACGCCGCCAGGGCGGTGCGGAAGGGCGAAACCGATGTACCCCGGCCGTTGTACACCGAGCGGGAAGTCGATCAACTGATGCACCGGATCGAGGCGCTGCCCTACGAAACCCGCCGCGAGATTGCGCCGGGCGTGTCGGTGCGATTCACCGATTCGGGGCACATTCTGGGGTCGGCGAGTGTCGAACTGACCGCGGTTGAGCCAGGTGCCGATGGCCGCACGCAGCCTCGGACCATTCTCTTCTCGGGCGACGTGGGGCCGC
Source organism: Phycisphaerales bacterium (assembly GCA_905339235.1). Classification (GTDB taxonomy): domain Bacteria; phylum Planctomycetota; class Phycisphaerae; order Phycisphaerales; family UBA1924; genus RI-211. Next base: position 144,491 of record CAJPFG010000031.1, on the reverse strand, counting down.
GCGGCGTGCCGCTCATGAACGACCCGGTGCCGCCCGTGCTGTCGGACGGACGCGCGGCCGACCTTGTGGTGCTGGAATCGACGTATGGCGACCGAGATCACCGGGCCCTCGAAGACACGCTGGCCGAGGCCTCCGAGATCGTGCGCGCCACGATCTGGGACAAGGAAAAGATCCTGGTGCCGTCGTTCGCGGTGGGACGGGCGCAGTTGGTGGTGTACTACCTCTCGCATTTGGCGGCGTCGGGGCGGGTGCCGCGGTTTCCCATTTACCTGGACAGCCCGATGGCGATCCGGGCGACGGAGTTGTACACGCGGTACATCGCGACGCTTGATGACCATGCGAGGGCGAAGATCGACGGCCGATTCCCGCTGGACGCTCCGGACTTGCGGTGCCTGCAAACGGCGGAAGAGTCGAAGGGCCTGAACGAAGTCCAGGGGGCCGCGGTGATCATCGCCGGGTCGGGCATGTGCGAGGGCGGGCGGATCGTGCATCACCTCCGACACGGGCTGTGGCGAAAAGATGTCCACGTGGTGATCGTGGGGTACCAGGCGAACGGAACGCTGGGCCGCAGGTTGGTGGACGGTTTTCCCGAGGTTCGGATTTTCGGGGAGACGATTCCGGTGAGGGCGAAGATCCACACGTTGGGCGGGCTGTCGGCGCATGCGGGCCGGTCGGAACTGCTTGATTGGGCCCGCGCGGTTCACGCGGGGGACGGCCTCGCGGGGCAGCGGATCGCGCTCACGCACGGCGAAATCGGCCCACGGGAGGCGCTGCGCGGGCTGATCCGGCAGTCGATCAGCGTGGACTCGATCTGTCCGATGCCGGGGCAATCGCTTGAGATCTGAGGGCCCGGGGCCCGTTACGCAGCGCAGTGACGGGCGAAGGCCGCGAGCAGGCGGTCGATCTGCTCGGGCGTGTGCGCGGCGGTGACGGTGATCCGGAAGAACTGGTCCGTCGGGCCGCCGGGGTACTCGATGAGGGGCGCGTACAGGCCCTCGGTGAGCAGCGCGTGGTGGATGCGGGGCATCCGCTCGCGTGGGTCCAGAACAAACGTGAAGATCGGGGCGTCTTCACCGTGCACGCCGATGCCGATCGCGTTCAGGCCGCCGCGAACCTGAGCGATGTTGCGGCGAAGGGCATCGAGCAGGGCGGGTTGGCGCTCGATGACTCCTACGGCCGCGCGGGCCGCGCTGGCGAAGGGAGTGGGGACGGGCGTTGAGCGGCGGTAGACATCGGCGTGTTCGCGGACGGAGTCGATGAGTTTGCGGCGTCCGATGACGGCGCCGCCGTAGCAACCCACGCCCTTGGCGAGGGTGGTGGTGATGGCGATGCGCTCGTCGCGGATGCCGAAGTGCTCGACAGTGCCGCTGCCGCGGGCGCCCAGGACGGCAACGCCGTGGCAATCGTCAACGACGAGCGTCGCGCGGCGGCCGGGCAGGACGTCGAGAAGGCCGGGGATCGGGGCGAGGGCGCCGTCGGCCGCGAAGACGCCGTCCGTCAGGATGGCCACGCCCTGATCGCCGTACTGACGGCACAACCACGCGGCGGAAGTGGGGGAGCGATGCTCGTATTCGAAGACCTGCATTCCCGCGGCGGTCGCGGCGGCGCGGAGGCTGCGATGGGCCTTGGCGTCGATCAGGGCGATGCCGTGGTCACGGGCGAGGGCCTGCGCGAGCGCAATATTGGCGGTGTACCCCTCGGCGAGGAGGATCGCGGCGTCCTGGTTCATCCAGCGGGCCAAGTCACGCTCGAGGTCCTCGTGCACGGCGGTGTTGCCGGTGGTCTCGCGCGACGCGGTGGTGGAGAGCCCAAAGTTCAGGGCCCCTTCGGCCAGGGCCTGCACAACCTCGGGGTGGTGGGCGAGGCCGAGGTAGTTGCACCCGCCGAAGGCGAGGACCTCTCGGCCGTCAACCGTGATGGTCGTGGCGGTGCTGGCGGTGACGTTCAGGCGGGCCATCCGTGGTCTCGTCCGGGGGGTGAGGATTGAGGGTTCGATTATCGGAAGATCGCGGGTCGGAGGATGAAGGGGGAGTGCGAGGAGAGGATATTCGGGTTCGGGATGGATGCGAGAGGTCCGCGCGGAAACTCGGGCCGGAATCGGTGCAATCGGAAAAACCCCCGGTATACTGAGTCCGATGCCCCGCCGCGGATTCACGCTGATTGAACTGCTGGTTGTGATCGCGGTGATCGCGCTGCTGATCGGCCTGCTGCTTCCCAGCCTCGGTAAGGCTCGTGAGTCGGGGCGGTTTGTGGTGTGTCGGTCGAACATCCGACAGGTTGGCCTTGCGATGTTCACGTACGCGGCGGACTACAAGGTGATTCCGGGGGCCTATTGGCAGGGCAGGCGGGCCGTGGGCAATCCTCCACCGCCCTTCAATCTCGATTGGTGCGGGCGGAATAACCAGACGTACGTTGACAACCCGGGATCTTTTTATCATCCCATCGAGACGTCCGTGCTCCGCTCGTATATGGGCCAAACGGACCGTACATTCATCTGTCCGACCGGCAAGCGGGCGAACCTGTGGTTCGACTACACGATGATCATCCGTTTCGCTGGCGCCCGGATCGACCTGGAATGGAAGGTGAGTTACCCCGAAACCCCCTCCGTCGCGACGTCCCCGCGAGTCTACTTTCAGGCCATCCCCCTGCTGATAGAGGAGGACGATCGCTACTACAACATTGATTTTGATGACGGCTCGTTCGCCAACCTGGATCAGTTTTCCCGGCGACACACCCGCGCGGGCAACATCGCGTATCTCGACGGTTCGGTCTCGCAGTTCATTTCCCCCAAGGGCGGGCGCGACAACCTCGAAGAGCCCAACGATCTTCGAGCGAACCACCTTCGCCTTCACGCGCGGAACATGATGTTCCCCGTGTGGAGTTCCACCACGGCGGAATGGGGCTGGGTCAACCGCCCTCGATGACCGCGTCGCGCTCTCCCAGCGCCACATCCAGCCATCCGTTGGCCGCGTCCAGGCGATGCTGGGCCTCGGCCGGGTCGATGCCGAGTCGGTGCGTCAGGACTGCGGCCTTCGCGCTCCCTGCTGCGCGATCGAGCAGAGTGAAGCACTCGTCACGGCTCAATCCGGTGAGCGTCGCGACAATCCTGGCCGCGCGGTCCCTTAACTTGGCGTTGGTCGCACGGACGTCGACCATGAGGTTCTGGTAGACGCGTCCGGAGCGCACCATGAGGGTTGTGGAGATCGTGTTGAGGGCGAGTTTCGTGGCGGTGCCGGCCTTCATGCGGGTCGAGCCGGTGAGTACCTCCGGTCCGGTCTTGAGCACGATCACGTGGTCGGCGCTTGGCGCCGCTGCGGCAAGATCGGAGCACGTGAGGATGGCGGTGAGCGAGCGCTGCGAGGCGGGGCGAGATTCCTGCTTGCAGAAGTCCAGGGCGCCCAGCGCGTAAGGAGTGGTTCCGCCCGCGGCGATGGCGATGACCGCGTCCCTATCGGTGAGCGAGAGTGTGTCCAGTTCAGTCCACGCGCCGCGCGGGTCGTCCTCGGCACCTTCGCTGCTCTTTCGCAAGGCCGCGTCGCCGCCGGCGATGATCCCGACAATCCGGTCGGACGGCACGCAGAACGTCGGCGGGGCCTCGCTCGCGTCGAGCACACCCAGCCGCCCGCTGGTCCCCGCGCCCACGTAGATCAGGCGTCCGCCGGAGAGAAACCCCGGCTCGATGGCGCTGATCAGGCGGGTCAGGCGTTTGCTCGCGCGCTTGAGAGCGAGGATTACGTCGCGGTCCTCGCGGTTGATGACCCGGGCAATTTCTTCGACGCTCAGGGCGTGCAGGTCCATGGTGCGGGGGTTGCGTTTTTCGGTGGCGACGTTGCAGCGGTCGGGGGGCAGGTTCATGGCGGAGAATAGGGTCGGCTAGGGGAGGACCCACGCGCCGGAGATCGGCGCGGGCGCGGTGCAGCCGGTCACCTGCGGCAGCGTGATCGGCACGCGATCCTGGCAGAGGGCGCCGAGCACCGCGAAGCAGGCGGCTTCCCGGTACTGGCCCGGCAGGCCGAACTCGTCCGTGGGCGCCACCCGCGCGGCGGAGGCGGATGCGATCGCGCGCGCCAGCGCCTTGTTGCGGGCGCCTCCGCCCGCGAGCAGCAGGATCGAGGTCTCGCTGGTGGCCAGGGCGATCTCTTCGGCGATGCCGGCGCACGCGGTGGCCGCGAGGTCTTCGGGCGCGACCTGGGCCCGCCAGCGGGAGACCCACTCAGCGGATTCGTCGCCGGTGCCGAGGCTTCGCTGGGCGCGTCGCTGGGATTCGAGCAGTCCTTCGAGGTCGATCAGGGCGTCGGCGTGTTCGATTCCGCGTGAGGCGGCCGCGCCGTCGGCGTCGAAATCGCAGTGGAGCAGCGTGCGAGCGATGCCGTCGAGCAACTGGTTGCACACGCACACGTCGCGCGCGTAGATCCGATCCGGCGAGACGCCCCCGCCCGGCGCGACCGTCACGTTGCAGAACCCACCGAGATTCGCCACCGCCCAAACGTCACGCATCTCGCGGAAGAACACGGCGTCCGCGATCGGGGTTACCGGCGCTCCCTGGCCTCCCGCGGCCAGGTCCGCCTGCCGCAGGTCGTACACCACCGGCACGCCGGTCGCCCGGGCGATTGTGGCGGGCTGCACCAACTGCCACGAGAGTGGGGGCTTGTGGAACACCGTCTGGCCGTGGATGGACACGAGATCGCACCGCTCACCGGCGAGCAACTCGCGGACGGCGCGGGTGTGCAAGTCGGCGAAATCGTGCATGAGTCCGGTGATCTCGTGGGCCCGCATGGGGTGCTGGTCGGCCAGGTGGCGCAGCCGAATCGAAACCTCGCCGAGTTCCAGGCTATGGCCGCGGATGAATCGGACCCGCATTCCCAGGCCGGATCCATCGATCTCGACCAGCGCGGCGTCGAGGCCGTCGATGCTGGTTCCGGTCATGCAACCGATGGCGCGGCGGGTGGGCATGCGGGGTAGGGTAACGGGCATCACCCGCCGAGGTCGATCTTGCGGAAGAACGCACAACTCTGTTCGAGCCCGCCGGGCCGGGATCGTTTCGTCCAGAGTCGGCGATGTTCCTCTTCGAGCGCCCGCCACGCGTGCGCCTGCGAGGCTCTTGCTCCGGCGTCGTGGGCTTCCATCCGTCGAACTCGGGCACGCCCGGCGGCCTGGACCGCCATGGCCGCGGCCAGTTCGAGTTCCGCGTCTACCAGATCATCGCCCGTGCCGGGCCGGGAGTCGCTGAGGCGGGTCAGCGATTCGAAAACTTCGACCCATCGATGAAGCGAGCCTACGTCGCGCGAAGCGAGCCAGGGCCGGAAGAGGTCGGCGAACACGGCCGATTGATTGCGGAGTTGACCTGCGACCCCGGGCCGGGAAAGCGGCATGCACTCGCGGCGAAGGGCGAGGTCGGCATCGCCCAGTTCATCAAGCCAGGACGCCACGTGACCGGTCGGATCGCCGAACAGGTGGAGTGATTCGGCGCGCAGGGCGGAGGCTCTGGCGGCGGGATCGGGCGATGTCGGGCCGGCCCAGGCGTTCGCGAGGCCGTCGGTCAGCCCGTGCAGGGCGATCGGCCAGGTCTGCCAATGCCCGCTATCGCCCCAATCGCAGATCAGGAGCCCCGCGGCGCCGTGGGCGACGCCGGACTTCGCAGCGCCTTGGATGTTCAGGCGCCGTTCCGACGTGCGGCCGGTGAAACTCCGCCAGGAACTGGTGCCGGGGCAGAGCCAGAACGAGCCTTGCGGCGATATCGAGCCGTGTGCGTGCAGCGCGTTGCACCAATCCTCCCATGGGGTGTCGGGCTCGTAGCCCCAGGCGAGCGGGATCGTGTCCGCGGGCAGGAGCCTCATGCATTCGGGCTGCGAGAGCGCGATGTCGGCCCAGAACATGGAGCGTTTGCAGTGCCGGCGTGCGACCTCGGCGATCCTGGCGACGAACTGTGCGAACACAGTGCCCCGGCCAAGTGCCCGGACTTCCGAGGCCGAGCGCCCGTAGGCGATGTCGTAGGTCTCGTCGCACCCGATGTTCACGAGATCGCTGGAGAAGCAGGGAAGCAACTGGCCCAGAAGGTCCTCCACGAAATCGAGGGATCGCGGGTCGGTCGGGCATAGCGAAAACGGCCCATTGCGGGGCCACACGTCGAACAACCAGTCGCCGTGCGTCTCGGCGAGGTACGCGTACGCGGGGTGCTCGAGCCAGGCCCGCAGGTGGCCGAAGCAGTTCTGATTCGCGGCCAGATCGATGCCCCGGGCGCGGCAGTACGCGTCGAGCGAGGCGATCTCATCGGGCGTGATGGGATCCCAGTCCCGCCAGATCTCCTCGTGCCCCGCGTAGGCGAAGGTGTGCTCGGTGTACAACTGAAGGTGGTTGCACCGGAGGGAGGCGAGTTGGTCGATGATTCGCCGGAACTCCGGCATGGTGGGGATGCGGCAGCGAGAAACGTCGAGCATGACGCCGCGGCGTGCGAAGGCCGGCCGATCATCGATTTCCAGCGTCGGCATTGTGTCGGGAAACTGTCGGAGCAACTGCACGATCGCGGCTCGGGCGTGTCGCAGGCCCGCGGCGGTGGGGGACTCGGTAGCAACTCGCATTCCGCCGTTGGGGTGGCGTGATATCGAAAGGCGGTAACCTTGGGCTTCGCGTGGGTCGGCCCCGCACCAGCCGCCGGTGGCCCGCTGCGTGATCCACTGCGGCGTGGCGAGCATGGTGAGCGCGCCAAGAGCCCAGGCTGCGGCGTCCGGGGGGACGGTTGCCTGCTCGCCGGTCGAGCGCACGGACCTCGGCATGGGAATCAAGAGCACGTCGCTCATGCGCGGCCTCGCCCACGGGGAAGCGCGCACACGGCGGTGGCCAGCACTGTTCCGAAGAGCAATCGCCATGGCGCGGCGATGGTTGTTTTCGCCAAGTCATCACCGATCCACGGCACGAGGCCGGCCCAGATCTTCCAGACCCAGGGCTGCATCGCCAGGACCGCCAGAAAGCCCGTGGCCATCGCGAGAATCACCGAGAGTACGGTGCCTCGCCGCGAGAACAAGGCGGTGAAGAAGACGCCGAGCAATCCCGCGTAGGCGAATCCCATGACACCGAGCACGAACGCGAGAAGGTTTTCCGAACTGCGTGGTTGCCATCGCGCGCACGCGAGCGCGAAGGCTCCGAGGGCGACTCCGCAAAGCACCACGGCGACTCGACCGGCGTTCACGTAGTGCTTCTCGGTTCGCCCGGGGGCGACCATGGGCCGGTAGAAGTCGTTGATGATCGTTCCGCCCATCGAGTTGAGGGAGGCGTTGATGCCGGCGGGTCCGGCCGCGAGCACGCCGGCGATGACCAGCCCGCCCGCCCAGGCCGGCATGTTCGAGAGCGAGAACTTCAGGAAGATTTCCGCGGTGTCACCCCGGATGGTCGCCGCGTGATCGCCCATCAGCGCCGGCCGGTTGTAGACCACCCACAGGAGCAGCCCGATCGCGGCGAACAGTACCACGACGGGAATCCCGATGAGCATGCTCATGATGATCGATCGGCCGCCGCGCTTGGAGTCCTTGCAGGTGAGCAGCCGCTGCACGAAATCCTGGTCGGTGCCGAAGGCGGCGAGGTTGAGCAGGGTCCACCCCGTGACCGCCGAGACCAACGTGAAGGTTCCGCCGAAGTCGATGAACGGCGGGGTTGATCGGACGCCGGAGGTGAAGACGGTGAGTTTGGAGCCGCCGTCGTTGCCGCCCTGCCGGAGCGCGTCGAGGATTGCGTTGGTGTCGGCGGGGATGTAGCGGTAGAGCAGGATGACGGCGACCCCGGCCGCGCCAAGGTACACCGCGACCTGCACCACGTCGGTCCAGATGACACTCTCCAGGCCTCCCCATAGGGTGTACAAGGCCGCGAAGATCATGAATCCGGCGATCACGATCGCGAGGTGTTGGGGTTCGCGGTCGCCGAAGAACGCGAGGGCTACGGGTATCGCGCCCACGTAGATTCTCGCCCCGCTCGCGAAGACCCGCCCGATGAGGTACACCCAACTCGTCGCCAGTTTCGAGCCCGCGCCGAATCGCGTTTCGAGCATCTGGTACGGCGTGGCGACACCCAGCCGGTAGTACGCCGGAATGAAGACCCATGCCAGCACAACGGCCGCGAGCAGCCCGCCGATGTTCGCCGAAAGGTACGTGAGGTTGCCGTCGTAGGCATCCTGGGGCACGCCCACGAACGTCGCGGCCGACTGGGCCGTGGCGAGAGTGGAAACCGCCACCGCCCACACTGGGATGTGTCGGCCCGCGAGGAAGTAGTCGGTGGCCGTGGCCTTGCCCGCCCGCCGCTGCGCCCAGATCCCCGCGCCGACGATCAGGGCAACGTAGACGCCCACGACCGCCCAGCCCCACGAGTGAAGTGTCGCGGCCAGCAGAAGCATCCATGCCTCCAGACTCCCCGCCGCGGGGCGGGACAGATACGGAGCCTATCGCGAGAGCGCGGCGCCTGCGCGACGGGCCGGGCCGGAAGCATGTGCAAAAAGAAAAAGACTCGCCAGCGCGTTTCCGCTCGCTGCCGAGTCATAGGAGGAGAGAGAGACAAGACACTGTTCAGGGCCGTCGGCCGTCCGCGGCCCCCGTAAGACTCGCCTGTGCGTTTCCGCTCACAGCCGAGTCAAAGGAGGAGAGAGAGACAAGACCTTACAAACATGCCACACGTTTCAGACGATGCCAGCAATCTGATCGGAATTTCTTTCCCACGCGGGAGATTTTGACACAAGCACATGTGCCCAAACCACTTGGATGGATGAACCGCGGCTCACAGTTGAGCCGAATATACGCCGAACTTTTGTGAGGGCGGCCAGTTTACCGGCTCGATTCATCGAACAGGCACTGAACAAACGTCCAATCGACGACCTTAAACCACCCGTCTACGTAGGCGGATCGCTGGTTCTGATACTTGAGGTAGTACGCGTGCTCCCAGACGTCGATGCCCAGCAACGGGCGACATCCGGTTGGGAACATGTCCTGCTGCTTTTCCTGCTGCACGATCAACAGGCGGCCGCTGATCGGCTCGAGCACCAGCCAGGCCCATCCGCCGCCTTCGACCTGGATGGCCGCGGCCTTGAACTGGGCTACGAACTTCTCGAACGCGCCGAAGTCGCGTTCGATGGCGCTGAGGAGTCCGCTGCTGGGCTGCCCGCCGCCGCCCTTGCTGGGCGGGGCCATCAACTTCCAGAAGAGCGTGTGGTTGATGTGCCCGCTCAGATGGAAGGAGAGTTCGCGGGTCCAGTGCTTGACGAGGCCTGCGTCTCCGCCCTCGCGGATTCGCGAGAGTTCGAGCAGGGCCTTGTTCGCCCCGGCGACGTATGCCGCGTGGTGCTTGTCGTGGTGGACCTCCATCGTCTTGGCGTCGATGTGGGGTTCGAGGGCGTTGAAGGCGTACGGGAGCGGGGGAAGCGCGTACTGGCCCTTGTCGGGGTTCCAGCCAAGGGCGGCGCCGGAGAGGCACGGGCCGCTGGGCTTGCCGGCGGTGCCGGGCGAGAACGCGGGCTGAGCCACGGCTGCGCCCGCGATAGCGGACGCTCCCGCGGCGGTGAATGAAACGAGAAGATCACGACGATTGAGGGTTCCTTGCATGGCCGATCTCCCATTCGGACGGCCGATGATACGGGGAGCCGCGGGAGTGGGTTGGCGGAGGAGCGAGGCGGTCGAGCGAGGCGCAAAAAAAACCGGGCGGATGGCCCGGGTAAGCGAAACTTCACTCACGACGGCGGTTACGAGGTGCTCTCGCCGACCTGCCAGCGGTAGAATGCAACGATCGAGGCCTTGGGGCCGATGACGTCCTTGATCTTCCGGGTCTCGTCGCGAACGAAGGGCTGCTCCATGAGGGCCCGTTCTTCGTAGAACTTCTTCATCGCGCCCTCGACCATTTTCTCCGCGATTTGCTGGGGCTTGCCGGATTCCACGGCCTGTGAAACCCGGAACCGCCGCTCCTTGTCGGCCAGGTCGGCGGGGATGTCCTTGATCGTCACTCCCATGGGGCGCGGCGTGACGGCGGTGATGTGCATGCAGACGTCCTTGAGCACTTCCTCGTTCACGTCGCCTTCGGCCTGAACGAGCACGCCGATTTTGCCGTCGTGATGGACGTAACTGCCGAAGCCGCCGGAGGAGGAGTCCTGGAGGAGTTTGTGGCCGCGGGCGAAGGAAATGTTCTCGCCCGTGGAAATGCGGAGTTCGTCGATCATTTTGGACATATCGGCGGAGGCCTGCACGTCTCCGGCGTTGCCTTCGAGAGCCAGTTCGGCGATCTTCTGAGCGGCGGCGATGAACTTGTCGTTCTTGGCGGTGAAGTCGGTCTCGGCGCGGAGTTCGACGATGGCCGCGGCCTCTCGCGAGCGGGCGACCGCGACGCGGCCCTCGCCGGCGGCGCGATCGGTCTTGGTGTCCATCTTGCCCTTGAGTTGCTTGCGGAGGATTTCCTCGGCCTTCTCCATGTCGCCCTGTGCCTCGGAGAGGGCCGCCTTGCAGGCCATCATCGACAGGCCGGTGCGGCTGCGAAGGGCCATCACGTCTTTCGCGCTGATTTCCGCCATGAGGGAATCTCCGCTCTCGCCCCGTAACGGGCGCTCAGAGGTTTGCGATCGGGAATACGGGGGTCAGGTCGTGACGCCGGCCTGAGAGGGCGCGGCGGGTTCGGTGTGGGTCGCTTCGGCGTGGCTGTCGTCGGCGCGGAACTGGGCGCGGCGGCTGCGGCGTGCCTGGGCCGGCTGGTCGCCCGTCGAGGCGGCGTCGCCGGCCGGAGAGGCCGACTCGGCTGAGGAGCGATGCTCGCGTCCCTCGGCGACGGCGAGGCAGAGTTCGCGAACGACCACGTCGATGGAGCGCATCGAGTCGTCGTTGCCGGGGATCGGGATGTCCACCAGATCGGGATCGCCGTCTGTGTCGATCAGGGCGATGGTGGGGATTCCGAGTTTCCGGGCTTCCTTGAGGGCGGTGAGTTCGTGCCGGACATCGACGATGACCATGGCGCCCGGGAGTTTCTCCATGCGGCGGATGCCGTCGAGGTTGCGGGCGATCTTGGCCTTTTCGCGCTTGAGCTGGCTTTCCATCTTCTTGGAGTACGATGCGAAGTTGTCGGACCGCTCGATGGCTTCGAGTTCTTCGAGGCGCTTGAGGCGGAGGCGGATTGTGCGGAAGTTCGTGAGGGTGCCGCCCAGCCAGCGCTCGGTGACGTAGTGCATCTTCACGTCGGGCACGCGGGTCTCGAGGACGCTCTTGGATTGGCGCTTGGTGCCGACGAAACAGACATCCTTGCCGTCGGCGACGATCTTGGCGATGTACTTCTTCGCCAGCAGGAGGCCCTTGATGGTCTCCTTGATGTCGATGATGTGGATGCCGTTGCGCTTGCCGTAGATGTACGGGCCCATCTTCGGATTCCAGCCGCTGGAGCGCTGGCCGAAGTGAATTCCCGACTCGACAAGATCCTGAACGAGAGTGTTGGCCATAGTTTCACCATCTGGCAGCGACACCGGCGAGATCGAGTCGGGCGCCCGTCGCGGATACCCTCCGCGTCGAACGCGACCTCGCCATAGGGCGCTTCGTGTTCCGGATCGGATCCGGCGAAAATGCCTTGGGACTTCAACGCCGCAAATGCCACCCGGCGAAGATCCAGCACCCCGACCTGGCGCTGAACTCGCAAGTCTAGGTGGACCGCGCGATGCGGACAACCCCGGTTCGGGGCTCGCCCGCCTGCGCATCCATTCTCAGGCGGCGCGGCTCGTGAGCGGGGTTTCGTTCGGGTGGCCATCCAGAGTGTTCCATTCTCGCCAGTCCGGGTCAATCGCCGTGCGGCAACGTCCGAATTTACGGTACAGCCGATCCCCTGTGCAGGTGAGGAAGCCCGAAATGGACCAGCAACCCCAAGTCATCGTTCGAAACTCGGTCCGGCACGACCTGTGTCTGCGCGGCGCAGTTTCGATCGTGCCTGAGGGCGATGGGGGCGTCCGATTCGCTCCGCCGGCCGGCGCGAAGGACGGCTGGCTGGAAGTGGACATCGTGGATATCGGCACCGGCGGTCTGGGCTTCATTTCGCTGGTGTTCCTGCCGCGGAAGACCCTGCTGGACGTGCGTGTGTACGGGGCCGGCGCGGAGGGCGTGCTTCTGCTCACGATCCGCTCGCGAGTGCAGCGGGTGTGCATGACCGACCGTCGCCCGGCGTACCTCATGGGCTGTTCGTTCGACAACCTGACGCCGGAATGCCGGCGCGAGTTGGACGCGCTGCTGATCTCGCTTGCCGGAGTGGAACCTTGACCGACCGGGAGTTCGCTCGTGCTTGATTCGCGTCATTTCGTCGTCCGAACGCTCCTGGCCGACGGCCTGCTGCAGGAGTCGGATGTCCGGCGCGCGACCGAGCACGCGGTTGCTTCGGGGGCCGATCTGCTCGATTCGCTGGTGTCGCTAGGGGTCGTCACGTCCCGCCGGCTCGCGATCGCGAAAGCGAAGATCTGCGAGTATCCGTTCGTGGATCTGGCTCATTACGAGGTGGACTTCCGGAACTCGAGGTTCATCCCTCGGGGCGTTGCGGAACGGCTTTCGGTCTTCCCCCTGTTCTGCCTGAACGGCGCCACCACCGTGGCGATGCTCGACCCCCTGAACCTTCAGGCGGTCGATCAGGTGCGCCAACTCGTCAAGAGCGAGGTGGACCCGGTCGTAGCCGACGCCGATCAACTCCGCGCCCTCATTGCGCGGGCGTATTCCATGGTGCGTTCGGACGATGCCCCGCAGAGCGCCGACGAGAACGATCAGTCGCTCACGACCGGCGATGAGCCAATCGTGGCCGCGGTGAACCAGATCATGGCGGGCGCGGTGGAGGCGGGGGCATCGGACGTGCATATCAACCCCGACGAGAACGATCTGTTCCTTCGATACCGGGTGGACGGGGTGCTGAGGCCGCAGCAGGGCCCGCCGCGGGCTTCGCACGCGGGGATGGTCCAGCGCTTGAAGGTGCTGGCGAAACTCGATCTGGCGCAGACGCGCAAGCCCCAGGACGGCAAGTTCCGCCTCGTGCACAAGGGCGAACCGGTGGACATCCGCCTTTCGCTGCTGCCCACCATCCACGGCGAGAACGTCGTCATGCGGCTGCTGCGGGCGGCCGCGAAGATCGGCCCGATCTCGTCGCTGGGGATGCCCGAGGAGATCACCCGCTGGTACGAAACGGCGATCCAGAGGCCGCACGGCATGATTCTCGTGACGGGACCGACCGGCTCGGGAAAAACGACCACGCTGTACACTGCGCTTCACCACCTCAACTCCCCGGATATCAACATCATCACGATCGAGGACCCGGTCGAGATCCGCCTGTCGATGGTGCGGCAGGTGCAGGTGGCGCCGGAGATCGGGCTGACGTTCGCGTCCGCGCTGCGGAGCGTGCTGCGACAGGACCCCGACGTGGTGCTCGTGGGTGAGATCCGCGACGACGAAACCGCCAAGATCGCGGTGCAGGCGGCGCTTACCGGCCACCTGGTCTTTTCCACGCTGCACACCAACGACGCGGTGGGGGCCTTGGCGCGGCTCACGGATTTCGGAGTCCCGGGATTTGCGATCAACAACGCCCTGCTCGGCGTGCTGGCCCAGCGCCTGCTCCGCAGACTGTGCCCCGCGTGCGCGATTCCGGAGGATGACCGTCTTCGCCTCGAGGCGATCCCGCCCGCGATGTGCGTGGGGTCGTTCAAGAAGGCGTGCGGGTGCGGGGCATGCGCCAACACCGGCTACAAGGGGAGACTGGGCGCGTACGAGTTGTTCCGGGTCACGCCCGGAGTTCAGGGGCTGATCGAGCGGGCCGCGACCCGAGATCTGATCGAGAAGGCCGCTCGCGCCGACGGCATGGTGCTGATGTGGGAGGACGCGATCGAGAAAGCCTCCCGCGGCCTGGCGAGCCTCGAAGAAGCGCTGCAACTGAGAATCCGCGACGAGCCGGCGTCGATCCGGGGGCGAATCGCGGCATGAGCGCCAGGAGTTTTTCATACCGGGCGCTGGACTCCGCGGGAAAAACCCGCCGGGGCACCGTCATGGCGGCGGACGAGCAGGACGCGTTCCGCCGGGTCGTCAGCGCCGGGCTGACTCCCGTGGACCTTAGAGCGAAGCGAGAGTCCGGGCCGGTGTTCTCCTGGCAGCGCGTAAGCCTCGAGGACATCGTGGGCCTGACCCGCGAACTGGCGGTGCTGACGGAGGCCAAAATACCGCTGGACCGGGGCCTGGCCTCGATCGCCGATCACGATGGCAAGCCGGCGCTCACCGCGATGATCCGCGACGTCGCCGCCCGAATCGAGAGCGGCGAGCAACTCACGGCCGCGCTGGGGGAGCACCGCGAGTCGTTCGGAGAGGTATACATCGAGACGGTGCGGGCGGGTGAGAAGTCGGGCAACCTGGGCGCGGTGATGAATCACCTCGCGGACCTGCTCGAGAAGCAGCAGGAGACTCGCAAGGAACTCCGGCGAGCAATGATGTACCCCGCGATCGTGCTCACCGTCGTGGCCATCGCGGTAACCGTCATCGTGGTGTTCGTCGTGCCGAAGTTCGCGGCCACGTTTGCTTCGCAGGGCGCGGAACTTCCCCTCGCCACACGGATCATCCAGGGACTGGGTGAAAATGTCCGGGCGAACTGGTATGTGTATGCCGGTGCGCTGCTCGCGGCGTTTGTTTCGCTGGTTGTCGCCTGGTCTCGCCCCGCCGGGCGGGACGCGATCGAGAGATTCCTGCTCCGCGTGCCGTACGTCCGGAAGATCCTGATTGCGGTGACCACGGGCCGCTTCGCGCGGGTGTTGGCGATCTCGCTGGAGTCGGGGCTGGACCTGATCGAGGCGGTTCGGATCGGCGGGCGCTCCACCGGTCGTCCGGTATTCGTCGATGAGTGCGACGTGATGGGGGAACGTCTGCGGGCGGGCGAATCGTTCGTGGATGTCGTCCGGGCCAGTCTGTACATCCCCAGTTTCGCCAAGCGGATGCTGGGAGCCGGGAAGGACGCGACGGAACTGGCCAAGTCGTGCAGCATCGTCGCGCGGTACTACGACCGCGAGGCCGGCCACCTGACGAAGAACATCAACACCGTTGTTGAGCCGCTGATGACCGTCGCCATGGCGGGGATTGTCCTGATCGTGGCGCTGGCTGTCTTCCTGCCCATGTGGAAGATGGCGTCGATCAATCACTGAGCGGGTACGCCATTCGCCCGGACAGGCCGTTTGTCCGGCACAGGCCGCACAATCCTCGTGCGCTGTTTCGGCCCCGGTGCAACCGCTCGCGGCCGACCTCCGATACCTAATGCATGAGAAGAGTCAGCACGCTCATCGCTTGCGGCGCCTGGCGGCGCGCGTTCACGTTTGTCGAGGTCATGGTTGTCGTGGTGATCGTCGGCATTCTCGCCGCGATCGTCATCCCCCAGTTCGGCGGGGTGACGGACGACGCCAAATCGGCCGCGCTGCAGGGGGGGCTGGGCGGGGTCCGATCTTCCATCGCGGGCTACCGGGCCCGGCAGGTGATCGCCGGCAACACTCCGTTCCCGACGCTCGGGCAACTTACGACCTCGGGCACGGTCCTGCAGTCCGAGATGCCGGCCAACCCGTTCAACCAGAAATCCAATGTCCAGACCGTGACCCAGGCGCAGGCCAACGCCCGCACGGTCGTGAACCCGACGAACTTCGGATGGAACTACTTCGTGGACAACTCCGCCAACCCGCCGGTGGCGATCTTCTACGCGAACTCCTCCGAAAAGACGACCGTGACCGATGGGAGCGGCGGCTTCCGGACTGCCAACCAGTTGTGAGGACCTCCACGTGGGGCTCGGTCGGCTGCATTTCGAGAGATACCGAGGCTTCTCGCTGGTCGAGATGTCGGTGGTCATCCTGATCACGGCGATCTTGGCGGTCGCGGCGATTCCGGCGTTCTCGGCGATGTCCGGCGCGCGACAGGCCTCGGGCGCCGAGGAAATCGAGCGTCGAATCGTCAATGCTCGGGCGCGGGCGCTGGCCGAGGGGCGCCCGGTGGGGCTGCGGGTCGATCCCGTTGCCCAGACGCTGCGAACATTCACGATCGCTTCGACCGGGGCCGTGCCGACGCCCGCCATCGACCCTTTGGGGCAGAGCGAGTCCGCGTTCAACTTCGCGGCCGCGTTTCCGGGCGTGCAGATCACCGCTGTGTCTGTGAATGGGTCCACGGGCGTCCAGACGCTGTGGTTCGCGTTCGACGGGACGCCGCAGGAGCGAAGCGCGAACGGCGCGCTGGTCGGCGCCTGGACCGAGGGCGCGACCGTCACCGTTACGGGCGGGATCAGTGTGTTCGTGGTCGCCGGATCCGGAGCGGTCACCCGATGAGCCCGCGGCATGGCCAACTCCGGCGCGGGTTCTCGCTCGTGGAGGCGATTATCGTCGTGCTCGTGCTGGCGATCTCCATCCCGCCCACGGTGGTTTGGCTTGGTGACGCCGGGGCTCGCCGGGCGGACGCCGTCAACGCGGTGCGCGCTTCCACGCTCTCCACCGCCGTCATGGAGACGATCCTCGCGGACGCGTCGAGCACCGCTCCCGGCCTTGGCTTCGGCGCGTTTGCGAACTCCGCGGCGTACCTGGACACACCGATGACCGGCCTGCGGGCCCGCATCGCGTCAATCACGGGGCTGTTCGAGTCGATGGGCTTTGCCTACACCGTCACGTTCAGCGCTCTGGTGGACAGTGCGGGGGTGGTGAACGCCGACCCCGGCCTGAACCTGTTCCGCAAGGTGACCGTCTCCGTGACGTACGCCGCGGCGGGCGGAACAAACCCGATCAGCATCAGCGTGGAGGCGTTCGTTACTCAACTATGAGCCGACGAACCCGCCAACACAGACTCCGTCGGGCCGCCACGCTGGTCGAGTTGATCGTTTCGATTACCGTGATCGCAGTGGTGGCGGGCGTCAGTCTTCCGGTGATCCATGGGGCGACCGACGCGTACGCGTCCGCGGCCGAGATCCGGCGTGCCGCCGAGCGCGGGGCCTACGCCATGGAAAAGACCGTGCGCCTACTGCGGGATGCGCCCGAGGGCGCCGCCCCGGGCACGCTCGGACTTTCGAAGGCCGCGGCGTCGGAGGTCATTTTTTCCGATGGCCGGGGCTTGCGGCTGGACGGCACCACGCTTCGCTACGTGCAGCCCGACGGCTCCGAGCCGGTTCTCTGCGAGGACGTCGAAGAGTTCACGGTGACGTACCTCGCGAAGGACGGAGCGACCTCGATGATTTCGACGCCGCAGGACACGCAGCGCTTTCACGTGACGCTCAAGGTTCGCGGGTTTGAACTGCGCACCTGCGTCATGGCACGTCTCAGGATGATCTCCGGGTGAACACCATGAAGACCTCACGCACTCGAACGCCGTCGCCGTTTCCCCGCCATCGCGGCCGGGCTCGGACGTGGCGGCGTGGCGCCGGTATCGCCGTGATCGTGGTGATGCTGGCGATCCTGAACATCGCGGTGCTGGGCTCGGTCGCCGCGTCGGGAGACGAGTCGCACGTCGGGGCGATGCGCCTGGAGACGATCCGGGCGTTCTACGCGGCGGAATCCGGCGCGGTCATCACGGTGCGGCTCACGATGCAGGGGCTGGAACTGCCCGGCCCTGGGGACACGCTCGAAGTCTCCTATGCGAGCGTCGAGTTTGAACAGGTGCCGGCGACCGGCCAGGCGGGCGACATCGTGATTATCGGGCGGAGCGGAACGGCCCAGCGTCGGGTGCGAGTTACCGTGGACGAGCCATAGTTCAGTACCGGTATAAGTCCCCGCCGGGCCCCGCCGATATCCCCCAACAAGGTATCTCTCGTTCACCGGAGTCGCACGGCGTGCCCATATCCGCGAATATCCTGATCGGGCTGTCTTCCACGAGCCTGCGCGTCGCGCGGATGTCGGCGGGCAGGCCCACTCATGTCGAGCGAGTGCCGCTCGATCCCGCGGACTGGGCTGAGTCTTGGCAGAAGGGGCTTCGGCCGCTCGAGCAGGCGCTGAGCGGGGCCCTTGCGGCGGCGGGAGTGCGCCCCGGCGCCCGCACCCGCGTGGTGTACAACGCGCCCGAAACCGTCGTGGACTTCTGCACTGTTCCTGTCACGGGTCGCCCGGCGCTTCAGGCGGCGCGGCTCATGCTTCGCGAAACGCTGAGCGACGCGTCGATCCGCTTGACGGCGCTGGATGTGCTTGCCGAGGACCGGGCGGTGGGGGGAGAGAGCCCCGAGCCCTCCCGCACGCACGTGCTCCTCGCCGCGGAGTCCGCCAGTCACGCGGAAACGCTGGGGGCATGGATCGCCCGCGCCGGATTGCAGGTCGAATCGCTTGTGCCCGCCCGCGCGGTGGTGGCTCACGCGGCGCTGGCCGCGTGCCGCGGCCTGCCCGCCGACGGCGCCCGGGCGGTCGTGTGGCTCGACGACCATTCCACGATCCTCGTGGCCCGGTGCAACGACCGCATCCAGTTCATCCGCTCCATCGATCTGGGGTACGCGAGCCTCGCGGAGTCTGTTGTCCGCGGGTCGGCCGCGGCCGGGAAGCCGATGGATCGCTCCGCGGCGTACCGCTCGCTGTTCACCCTCGGCACGCCGCGTCGCGGTCAGGTCATCGACCCGGCGACGGGTCTCAAGGGCGAACACCTGCTCCCCTTCATGCAGAGCGTGCTGCAGCGGTACCTGGTCGAAACCAAGCAGACCCTTCGGTTCGGCCTGCCGGAATCGGAACTCGCGCGGGTGAACGTGCACCTGACCGGGCCGGGCGCCAACATCCCGGGGGTCGGCGAGATGTTCGCGGGCGACCTGGATTGGGCCGTGACGCGACCGGATGTTGCGCCCACCGAAGATCTCGAACACCCCACGTTCAACGACGTGGCGGGCGAACTGACTCACGCCTCGGGGCGGGCTGTGGCTCGGGCCGCGCTCCTGCCGCCCACCGAAACCGCGCGTCGGGCTGATCGGGGGCTGGCGCGAAGCGTCGCCGTGGGAGCGGTTCTGGCGCTGACGCTGGTCGGCGTGATGTACGCCCAGGCCCGCCGCAAGATCGACGTCATCGAGCAGCGATTCGCCGCGCTCGAGCCGCGTTCAGCCGCGGTAAGGGCCGAACGAGACCTGCGGGACCACGCCGCCTCGCTCGCAGCCGAACTTACGGGGGCCACCCGCGACACGCTGGCCGGCCTTCCTCCGCGGCCGGATTGGAAGGCGGTACTCGCCGATCTCTCCCACCTCACGGGCGCCCAGGTCGAACTGGCGGAACTCAGTGCAGTCTCCGGGAAGGACGCGACGGCCCCGTCGGTCCTCACGGTGCGAGGCATCGCGTGGCCCGGCGAAGCATTCCGGCAGTCGGATGACGCGCTTGCCGCGTTCCTGGATCGCCTGAGCAAGTCCCCGCTTGTGCAGTCCGCGAGAATCGTTTCTACGCGATCTGAGCGTGCCGACGGGCGAGAGGTGAAGCAGTTCACGATCACAGCGCAGGTTCAGACTCTGCCGACATCGATTCCCGAACCGGTCCGCACCGCCGGCGCTCCGGGAGGTGAGCCATGAGCGTTGGACCGAATCAGAGCCCGCAGCCGCAGGTGAACATGCGAAAGCACGGGGCGCGGGCCGCGTTCGCGACGCTAACCGCGCTGGTCGCGTGGTTCATGCTGGTGCGACCGCTGGAACAGAGGGTCGCGGTGCAGCAGCGGGCGCTCGCCTCGGCGCAGCGCGAGATCGAGCAGTTCGAATCGGCAACGTTGGCCGAGGGAGAACTCCCGCCCGCGATCCGCGACATGCAGGAACGGCTCGACGCTTTGTACGATTGGGCCCGCGCTTCCGGCGATTCCGGACGACTGTACGAATCCCTCCGCAGGCTCGCCGCGATTTCGAGAGTGCGCATCGAGCGGATCGAACCCACGGTGGCCCGCCAGATCACCAAGGGGCAGTTCACCGCGAGCGAGACGACGGTGGACTCGAGCGGGTACATCGTGGAGGTGACGGGCGCGTACGAAGCGATCGCGGCGTTCACCGACGCGTGTGCGACGCAGATCGGCGCCAGCCGCGTGAGTTCACTTCGCGTTTCGACCAGCGCGCCCACTCCGAACGGGGAGGCGCCGATACTCAATGCCTCGATAGAGACTTCGCATTTGCGTCTTACGCCTCCTCGCCGTGAGGGCGGCGCCGCAACCACCCAAGGCGCCAGAACTCCTGCCAGAAAGGTGCGATGATGGCCGCCGGACGAACCCAGCCCACATCCCCCGCGACCCCTCGGACCTGGCGGGGTCCCGGTCTCGCTCTGGCATTGGCCCCGGTCATCGTGGTGATCGTCATGCGATTCCTGGCCCCCATCCAGGGCACCGCCTCCGCCCGCGCGGCCGCCGGCGGCGACAATCAGACGCTCCTGGTGGTTCCTCCCGTCCAGCGACCCACGCCCGCCCAAGTCGAGTTGGCACGGCGCATGGTGGAATCCTCGAATCGCCCCTTCGGCCCTTCTCCCGTCGTGACCCGAAAGCGGGATTCCGAGCCGGACATCGACCCGGGGCCTGTTCCGAGCGGGCAGGAAACGCCCGCTCCGCCCGACGCGCCCGCGCTCTCGGTGACTTCGATCATGACCGCGCAGCATCAGACGCTCGCGGTGATCGCCGGCAAACTCTGCAAGGTCGGAGACGAGGTCGCGCCCGATTGGACCATTTCCGCCATCGATCGCGAAGAGAGTGTCGTCACGATCACGCACACGCGCGGTCACGTGCACCGACTGCTCCTCAGGCCGCGCGGCGGTCGGTAGTCGATCCGCCGCCCGCCGGTTCTCACCTGGCCTTGACCGTGAACTTCGTCGGTTCGACGAGGAACTTGGCGGCGCACTTCTCGCAGCAGAAGCCGACGACACGGTTCTCGTTCACCACGAGGTACTTCAGGTCCACGGGCGCCCCGCTCACGGGGCACACCGCGTTGACGGGTTCCAGCATCGCCGGCGTGACCGTACCCGGAACGGGCGCGGTGCTTGTCAACGCGAACTCGGGCTCCACTCCCACCGGTTCTGCCGGTTCCGCCCCGGCGTTGATCGCCAGATCCGGGCGTGCGGCGCGCAACGACTGCAGGGCCGGTTCGGATACTCCCGCGTTCCACACGAAAAGCCGCTTCAAGGGCGTGAGCGAGCGGATCGCTTCTACCGCCTGGTCGTCCAGGCGCGTTCGCGTTAGGCGAAGTTCTTCGAGATTCGCGAGGGCTTGAAGGGAGCCGATCCCGGCGGGCGTGACCGCCGTGCCCGACATGTCCAGCGTGCGAAGTTCGGTCATTCCGGCGATAACGCCCAGCGTCGCGTCTCCGGTGGCGGTTCTCGCCAAGGACAGGTCGGCGATGCAGTCCTTCAGGGGCGTCAGTAGCGCGGCGGCCTCGGCATCGGTCGTGCCCGCGGCCGCGCCGAAACTCACCCAGAACAGTCCGGTCTGCGGGTCCGCGACTTCCACGTGAACCTGCGCCGCTCGGAGCCGCTCGAGCGCGTCGGCGGGGGGCTGTGCGCGGGCCGGCGGCGGTGGGGGAGCGGGCGCGGCTTCTGCGACCACAGGTACAGGCTCGCCGCCGTCGAATCGGGCACCCTCCGCGATCCATCGCTCGATGATCGCGATCTCTTCCGCGGTCGGCTGCCCCTTCTGCTTCGGGGGCATGTGGTCGGAGTCGTCGGGCGGCAGTTTCAGACGAACCAAGATCTCGCTGTTCTCGACATCGCCCGGCTCGATCGCAGAGCCGCTATCGCCTCCCGCGAGAATTCCTTCCGGTGAGTTCAGCCGGAGCCCGGCCTTGTGCCGCGTGCCGCCGTGGCAGTTCGCGCATCGCGCGGCCAGAATTGGTGCTACCTGCGCCCGGTACATCGAAACGCCGGGCGACGCCGGCTCTACGTGGGGCGCGGCGTCACGAAACGGCTCGAACAGGAAGTCCTCGCCGTGCGTCATCGTGCCGCCCAGGTGCCCTGTCGGCAGCATCACGGCGGTGCTGAGAATGAGCAGAACCGCATACGGGCGATGCATGCCGCGCGAGAGCAGCGCTGCTGCACACAGCGTTCCCGCGGCCGTCGAAACACCCAGCCACAGATGCAAGTCGAGCGTCTGGCCCGAGTAGGCGTCCTCTCGACTGAGGAACAGGCCGGAGGCCGCGGCGAGGGCCGCCGACGCGGCCGCCAGCCACGCGAGGGTCCGTCTCAAGGGCGGGTCGATCGGCTTGCGGCGGACCAGCGCGATCAGTTCGCACGCTGCAAGCCCGCCGACCAGCCCGATGGGCAGGTGCAGCACCAACGGGTGGACTCGACCGAGAAACTGGAGCAGTTGTTCGAGCACGAGGCCTCCGGCGAACCCTACGCGAGCAGTTCGGGGCGCACCTTGCCGAAAACGTCCGTCAGGCGATAGTCGCGGCCCTCGTGCCGGTGCGTCAGCCGTTCGTGCTTCAGGCCCAGCAGGTGCAGCGAGGTTGCGTGAAGATCGTGCACGTCCACGGGGTTTTCCACGATGTTGTACGAATAGTCGTCGGTCTTGCCGATGGTGACTCCCGGCTTGATTCCCCCACCCGCCATCCAGAGCGTGAAGCACCGGGGATGGTGGTCCCGCCCGTAGTTGGTCTGGGTGAGCGTTCCTTGGCTGTAGACCGTTCGACCGAACTCGCCCGCCCAGATCACCAGCGTCTCGTCCAGCAGGCCGCGGCGACTGAGATCGCGAACGAGCGCCGCCTGTGGCTGATCGACCGCCAGGCTTTGCTTTCGGATCTCGTCCGGCAGGTTGTTGTGCGCATCCCATCCGCGCATGTAGAGTTGGATGAATCGGACGCCACGCTCGGACAGGCGCCGCGCGAGAAGACAGTTGGCGGCAAATGTTCCGGGCTTGCGCACGTCCGGGCCGTACATCGCGAGGGTTTGCTCATCTTCATCGCTGAAGTTGACCAACTCCGGGACTGACATCTGCATGCGGTAGGCCATCTCGGCCTGACTGATCCGCGTGCGGACCTCGGGATCCAGCGATCTCGTCATCTCGCGCTGATTCAGTTCGCCTACCAGATCGAGCATGCGCCTTCGGTCGGCCCGCTCGACGCCGGCCGGATCGTGCAGGTAGAGGACCGGGTCGTCGGCCGCGCGGAGTTTGCACCCTTGATGCTCGCTGGGCAGGAACCCCGATCCCCAGAACCGGGCGGAGAGGGCCTGCATGTTGCCCTGTCCCTGCGTGATGAGCACGACGAACGAGGGCAGGTTGGAGTTGGAACTGCCCAGCCCGTAACTCACCCACGAGCCGAACGAGGGGCGCCCGGGCTGCTGGTTCCCGGTCTGGAAGAAGGTGATCCCGGGCTCGTGGTTGATCGCCTCGGTGTGCATCGAGTGGATGAAGCACAGTTCTTTGGCGAGCGCGCCTGTGTGGGGCATCAGTTCGCTGATCCAGATGCCTTCCTGGTTGTTGGCGTACTTGCTGAATCGAAAGATGGAAGGCGCCACGGGGAACCTCGCCTGGCCGCTGGTCATTCCGGTGAGGCGTTGTCCCTGGCGGATCGAATCGGGGAGGTCCTGGTTGAAACGCTGCCGCAGGCCGGGCTTGTAGTCGAAGAGATCGATCTGGCTCGGAGCGCCCTCCATGTGCATGTAGATCACGCGCTTGGCCTTCGCGGGCATCCGCATGCCGCGGAGCGGGGCGGGGGTATCCGCCGCCGCGGCGCGCCCGCCCAGCAGCGATGACAGCGCGAGCGTGCCCATCGCGCCGCACAATCCCTGCGCCGCGACGCCGAAGAATCGCCGGCGGGTCAGATCGAGATAATGCTCTTCAACCGGGTGCATCAGGGTCAGTCCTGCGTCAGGGTTTCATGGAGATTCAACACCGCGCCCGCCATCATCGTCCACGCCGCCAACTCTCTCGCGTCCACCGACATAGATCGGGGCGCCTCGCCGGATCCGAGCAGTTTCTCCGCATCGTCGGGGGCGGAAGCAAACCGGGTTCTGAAACCGTCCAGCGCCGCGAGCAGCGCCGCCAGGTCCTCGCCCTCGGGAGCGCGCGAGGTGCAGCGACGGAACAGTTCCTTCAGCCGCGCTTCGTCGTCCGCCCGCGCCGTGAGGGTGCGCTCCGCCAGTTTCCTCGCCGCCTCGACGTATTGCTCGTCGTTCCACAGCGCCAGGGCCTGCAGCGGGGTGTTGGTGATGGGCCTGCGGATCACGCAGGATTCCCGCGTGGGCGCGTCGAGCATCAGGAGCGCGGGCGGCGGCGACGCACGCTTCCAGTAGGTGTAGATCGTGCGACGCCACAGATCTTCGCCCTTCCCACGCTCGAAGACCCGCGTGTTCGAACTCGGCATCGCGGTTTCCTGCCACAGCCCGTCGGGCTGGTACGGCTTGACCGACGGCCCCCCCATTCTTTCCACCAACAATCCCGACACGTAGAGCGCCTGATCGCGGATCTGCTCGGCCGTGAGCCGCCGCCGCGGGTAGTAGGCGAGCAGGCGGTTGTCCGCGTCCAGCGATCGCAGTTCTTCCCGCACCCTCGAACTCTGGCGGTACGTGCTGCTGAGCACCATCGCCTTCAGCAGTCGTTGCACGTCCCAGCCGCCCTCGCGGAAGTCCACGGCCAGCCAGTCCAGTAGTTCCGGATGCGAGGGCCATTCGCCCTGCAACCCGAAGTTCTCCGAGGTGCGGACGATACCCGTCCCGAACACCATCTCCCAGAATCGATTGACCGCGACGCGTGCCGTCAGCGGGTTCTGCGAGTCGGTCATCCAGTGGGCCAGACCCAGGCGGTTGGGCGGCGCGCCTTCCGGCAGCGATCCGAGCGCCCGGGGGATGCCGCGCGCCACCGGCCGCGTGCGGTCGGGCTTGTCGTACACCCCGCGCGACAGGACGAACGTCTCGCGCGGCTTCTCCATTTCACGCATCACCATCGTCCGCGGGACCGCGGCCCGAAGGTCGCCGGCGCTTTTCTCGAGGGCCGTCCGCGCCTGCTCGAGATTCCGGTATTCCGGAAAGTTCGTGCGGCGATAGGCCGACCGGAACCGCGCGGCCTGTTCTTCCGACAGTGCCTCCGGCGGGATCGTCGCCTGCACGAGATCTCCCTCCAGGACGCCCGCGGGCTCCGTTGGCCGATAGTAATACCCGGCCTCGCCACCCGTGTTGGCTATCTTGAGCACCACCGTGTTGGCACCGGCGGCCAACGGCACCCTGGCGTTGTCCTGATCGGGCGCGAGGCTGCGGTCCACCTTCCGGGATGCGACTTCCGAGCCGTTCACGTACAGCCTGAAGCCGTCGTCGCTCCCCAGGGAGACGTCCAACTCGCGGGGAGACGGCGACCAGATCGTGCGCCCGATGTAGAATGTGTTGACGCCGTTCCCCACCGTGACCGGCCGCCCGTCCGCCAGGTTTCCGTCGAATCTCCAGGTCAGTTTCTCGGGCCCGAATGTCTTCGACTGGTCGAGCGTCGGCTCGTTTTCGGGTCCGAACGCGTTGTCGTAGGTCGCGGCCGCGTCGGCTTGGAACGGCCCCGCGACGTACCACCGCCCGGGCGAAACCGGGAGCGAGGCCAGGGCTGCTTCGTTCGCAGTGCCCACCCGCAGCCGCACGTGCCCGAGCGAATGCTGGGTGTACCTGGATCGGAACGAGAGCGTCACACGAAGTTCCGTCCCGGAGTTCTCGCCGAAGTCCCGGTCGGTGATCATCAGGAGCAGACGGCTTCCGGCCCGTTCGTTGCCGTAGAAGGCCCACCCAGCCGCGTCATCCGCCTCGATGACGTTCGTCGCCTCATAGTCCAGGTCGGTCTGCGTGTAGTCGGCCCAAGCCCACCGCAATGGCACGCGCGACCATTCGCCATCCGTTCCCGCGGCGCGGCCTTCCAACTTCACGCCCGTCACCACCGCGTTCCCGTGGCTGGCACGCCCCGCCCCCGGACCTGCCCCCGGCGTGGCCAGCCCCTCGAGCAGAAGCAGCCGTTGGGCGTTGGCAGAGGTCCGCAGCGAGATCACGTAGTCCTCGACGTCGGGGATCGGTCCCGATGCCTGGATTGAATGGTCCGGTAGCGGCGTCAGCGTCACGCTCGGGTCTGTCGAGGACGCGGAGAGCACGTCGGGAACCGTCCACGTGATCCCACCGCTCTCAGTCGCGATGCGCACGAATTCCGCCCTTCCCTGGTCCTCGCCCTCAAGCGGCTGCCGCATGCGATCATCCAACGCGGCGATCTCGCCCGCCAGCCGCGAAAGTTCCTGCGTCTGCTCAGCGGTCGGGACCTCCAGGAACGGCTCGTACGCCCGCTTGGAATCCTGAGTTTGTGAATACAAACCGGGCTCTTCGATCGAGTTGAAGAACGCAAACAGGCCGTAAAAGTCTTCCTGCGAAATGGGGTCGTACTTGTGATCGTGGCAACGGGCGCACCCGGTCGTGAGTCCCAGAAAGACGCCCGAGGTGGTGCTCACCCGATCCACCGCGTACTCGACCAGATACTCCTCCGCGATCGCCCCGCCCTCGTCGGACGTCACGTGGTTGCGGTTGAACCCGGTGGCGACCTTCTGCGCCACCGTGGCGTCCGGCAGCAGGTCGCCCGCCAGTTGCTCGGTGAGGAACCGGTCGTAGGGCATGTTGTCGCGAAAGGCCGCGAGGACCCAGTCTCGCCACGCCCACATCTGCCGGCCGTTGTCCATGTGAATGCCGCACGTGTCCCCGTATCGGGCCGCGTCGAGCCAGGGACCGGTGAGGCGTTCCGCGATCCGCGAGCGGTACGGTTCCTCGGCGAACAGCCGGTCCACCCATCGTTCGTACGCGCCCGGCGACTCGTCCGCAAGGAACGCATCGAGTTCTTCGGGAGTCGGCGGCAGGCCGGTCAGATCGAAGAACAGCCGCCGAAGCAACGTCGCTCGATCCGCCGCGGGCGAGGGGGTTACGCCCGCCCGCTCCATGGCGCTCAGGACAAATCGGTCGATCTCGTTGAGGCACCAGTCAGGCGATTCAACCGCGGGCACCTCGGGCCGTGCTGGCGCCACAAACGCCCAGTGCGGCTCGTAGGCCGCGCCCTCTGCGATCCACCGTCGGATCAGTTCTTTTTCCTCTTCCGACAGCGGCCGCTTGTTCGCCGATGCCGGGGGCATCACCTCTTCCGGATCGGTGTTCGTGATCCGGCGCCAGAGTTCGCTTTCATCGGGATGGCCCGGCACGATCGCCGCCGGACCGTCGCTGCGGGCGCCCACGGCCGACTCACGCTCGTCGAGACGGAGCGCGGCTTGGCGCTTGGCGCTGTCCGGGCCGTGGCACTGAAAGCATCGGTCCGAGAGGATTCCGCGAATGTCGCGGCCGAACCGCACCGGGGCCGGCGCGGCCGAGCTCGTGAGCCCGTCGCTCTCCGGTCCGCGCGCGGACGCCACAAGCACGCTTGCGCAAGCCGCAACAAGTGCACCAAGCCACGCGGCTGCGATCCCCCGGAATGGCCTTTGTGGACGCGGAATCGTGAGCCTCCCGTGCCCCGATGATACCACGGGAGCCCGATTCGCAAACCGCTTCTGGACGGGCGGCTTCGGTGGACGCGGCGTCAGTCTCCGTGCCTTTCCCGCAACTTCGGGCTCAGCCGCAGGAGCAGGTGAACCCGCTCGGTTTCACCCAGCCAGTCCCCCATCGTGGCCCGGATCTCATCCGCCGGGACCGCGGCCGTCGGCAGCGGGCAGTTGGCGCCCAACGACTTCGCGGCCAGCGCTCGCAGCCGGGCCAGGCTCTTGTCGCCCATCAGCGACACGAAGTCGAACTCCTCGTTCATGAAGATCGCCGTGGGAACGCGATAGCCCCCGCAGATCTTCACCCGCTCGGCCAGGTCCTTGTGCCTGTCGCGATCCACGAACCGAACGTCGATCAGTTCGGGCTTCTCGTCCGCGATCATCGCCAGCAGCGGGCATTGGGCCACACAATCGCCGCACCACAGCCCCGAAACCACCAGCACGTTGATCTTCCGTACCCAGTCCCTGACCGCCGCCCGTTGATTGCTGTCGAAACTCGCGTGGTCGCGGGCCAGGCGCTCGAAGCGCCGCCAGTTCTCGGCCTGATCCGGCGTGCCGGTGAGCATGTACTTCTGGTACGGAAGGGCCTGGTCGAACTTGGATCGCAGGTACTCGGGGGTCAGCATTGCCAAGCGTAGTGCGCGACCAACACGGATTGTTGCGAGTCCCGTACTATCCTGCCGCTCGCGCCGGACCGCGCGAAACACCGAGGAGTCCCTCGTGAACGAGACAGCCGGAACCGGGCGCCCCGTCAAGTGGCTCGGAGTCACGAACGACGACCGCGGCACGGAGCGCGGCGTGATTTCCGGTGCGTCCCTGCGGCGCGACCCGCGCATGGCCGATGCTCGTTTTCGCGTCGTGGTTGATCGGGTGCGCCGTCAGATCGTTTCGCGCGGACGCGGCCCGTTGATCGCCATCCTCATGGGTGTCTCAGGTCCCGTCATCGTCTTCGGTTCGATCAAACTCCGCGTTCCCCTGACGGTCGCCGTGCTCGTGATCGTTCTCCTTGCCGTCGTGGTCGGGCGGCTGCTCGTGCTCCGCGGCCGGCGCCGCTCGGCGCCGGCGGTGAGCACGGTCATGCTCGCCGACGGCCTCTGCCCCGCGTGCTCGTACTCCTTCGCGGGCCTGGGCCCGGCCGAGGACGGCTGCTTTGAATGCCCCGAATGCGGCGCCGCGTGGAACGCCTCGCGGGTCGTTCGCAGAACGCACTTCGAGGAGGTCGCTGGAACAGGCTTCGCCGCGCCCGTTCGCTGGTGGCAGCGGATCGGCGGTCACATGGGGTTGCGTCGCCTGAAGGACGATCGCGGGCACGAGGGCCCGGCCGCCGATGCACGCCTCCGCGAGGCGCTGCGGGCGACGAGCGACCCCGACCGACGTGCGCGGCTGCTGAGCGCGCGCCGCAGAACCACGCGAGACGGGGTGATTCTCCGCGTGGCCCTTTTTCTGCTCTATTCCGGCCTCGCGGGCTTTCAAGTGTGGCTTCTGCTCCCGCAGCTTCGTTCGCGGCCCTACTCAGTCATGGGCGTTCTCATGATCGTCGGTGCGTTCGGATTCCTCTGGCTCGCCCAGGCGTTTCTCCGAAGCAACGCGGGCATCAGGGGCAAGACTCTTCGCTTCGAGATGCTCTCCCGGGCCCTGTGCCCCCGCTGCGCCGCCGACCTCACGGGCCTTGTGCCTGAGCCCGACGGCTGCTTGGTCTGTCGCGAGTGCGCCGCCGCGTGGAAGCCCCCACTCGCGGCGCCTGCCGATTTCGCCTCTCCACCCGTCGTGGTCGAGGCCCGCGCATGAACGTCGAAGGATCCGTGACCGTCTCCGACGCCCGCGGCCGCTTTGTCGCCACGTGCTTCCCCCCCGGGCGCCGCGCAACCATCGATGTCAAGGGACTGCTGTCCCACGAGTCTTTCCAGCGGATCTGCCGGCGGGTCGGGGCGCGCGTCGAACGAGACAGCCGTGGCTCCATGATCGCGATCGGCGTGCTCGTCGGGGTTGTCGGGGTGGGCCTGTTCGTGCCCGCGTTTCTCGGCGCGGGCGCGTTCGTGCTCTGGATCTACGCCTTCCCTGCCATGATCGGCTCCGCGCTCATGGTTTGGACCGCGGTGAAGTTCCGGCCACGAATGCCGCCGGTGGACCCGCAACTGCTCGCCGAGGCCGTGGGCGCCGAGGGGCTGTGCGCCACGTGCGGCTACCGCCTCGACGACCTGCCGGCCGAGGAAGATGGCTGCGTCGTGTGTCCTGAATGCGGCTCGGCCTGGGTGCGCGACGTGGCCCCGCCGCTCCAACAATGAGCCGATGACTCGCTGGGCCCTCAAGATCGGCACGTTCTTCGGCACCGCCGTCTACATCCACTGGACCTTTCTGCTCCTGCTCGTGTGGATTGTCGGCTCGGGCCTCTTCCACGGCCAGACCGCCGCGCAGATCCTGCACTATCTCGCCGTCATCTCCGGCGTCTTCGTCTGCGTGGTGCTGCACGAATACGGCCACATCCTCGCCGCCCGGCGCTTCGGCGTCCGCACCCGCGACATCATCCTCCTTCCCATCGGCGGCATGGCCCGGATGGAGCGACTGCCCTCCAAGCCATGGCAGGAACTCATCGTCGCGATCGCGGGCCCGGCTGTGAACGTCGCGATCGTGGCCGTCCTGGCGCCGATCGCGCTCGTTCGCGGCGTTCTGAACCCCGAAACCCTGAACGCCCAGACGCTTTCGCAGGGATCGAGCATTCTCCTCAGCCTTATCTCGGTAAACGTCGCGCTGATCCTGTTCAATATGGTGCCCGCGTTCCCGATGGACGGCGGGCGCGTACTGCGTGCGCTGCTGGCCATGGCCATGCCGTACGCCAAGGCCACGCGGGCCGCCGCGACTGTGGGCCAGATCGCGGCCCTGGGATTCGTGGCGATGGGGCTCTTCTTCAATCCGATGCTCATCCTCATCGCGGTGTTCGTGTGGATCGGCGCCGAGTCGGAGGCGCGGATGGCCGAGGAGCGTCAGGGACTTGCCGGGCTGCGCGTATCCGACGCGATGGTCACCGAGTTTCGGGCTCTGGCCGCCAACGCGACGCTCGACGATGCCCTTGCCGAACTGCTCCGCGGCGCCCAGCCTGATTTCCCGGTGCTCGAAGATGGGCGCGTCGTCGGGGTGCTCTCGCGGAGCCAACTCCTCAAGGCCCTGGCCAAGGACGGGAAGACCGGATCCGTCGCGGCCGCGATGCACGCGGATTGCCCGGTGTTCCGGGAGAATCACACGCTCGCGGCCGCGCTGGACGAACTCCGCGCCCGGGGCTGCCCTCTCGCGCCCGTCACACGCGACGGGGAAATCGTGGGCCTGCTCACGGTTGAGAACGTGGCCGAACTCGTGATGATCCGCGAGATTCTCACCGGACGGAGCGAGGCGAAGGGCTGACGCTACTCACCGGCCGAGCGCGACGCCAGGTCCGCGAGCCGGCGCAGCGCGTCGAACGCCTCGAGCGGCGTCAGGCCGTCCAGTTTGATCTCGCGGAGCGCATCCACCGCCGGGTGCGGCACGAACTCGGTGAAGAGCGAGAACTGCCCGTCGGGCGGCGCGGCGATCCGCGTCGTGATTCTGTCGATGGGTTTGGTCCCCGCACCGCCGCCCTCGCCCACCGGCGCGGTGTGATGCACCGCCAGCGACGCCAGCACCTCGCGCCCGCGTGATACGACCGACGAAGGAATCCCCGCCAGCCGCGCCACATGCAGGCCGTACGACCGGTCCGTCCGCCCCGGAAGAATGCGGTGCAGGAAGACGATCTCCGCGTGCTCGCCGCCGCCCGGCCACTCGCGCACCGCCACGTGCAGGTTCTTCACCCGCCCCGGCAGCCGCTCCTCAAGGTCCGTCAGTTCGTGGTAGTGCGTAGCGAACAGCGTGCGCGGCCCCGATCCCGCCGCCAGAAACTCGACCACCGCCCACGCCAGCGACAGCCCGTCCAGCGTGCTCGTCCCACGCCCGACCTCGTCCAGCACCACCAGCGAGCGCTGCGTCGCGTGGTTCAGAATGTTCGCGGTCTCGATCATCTCGACCATGAACGTCGATTGCCCCGCGTGCAGGGCATCATCCGCGCCGATCCGCGTGAAGATCCGGTCGATCACGCCGATGGTCGCGCGGTCCGCTGGAATGAAACTCCCGGCGTGCGCAAGCAGGCAGAGCAGCGCCGTCTGGCGGATGTAGGTGCTCTTGCCCGCCATGTTGGGGCCGGTGATGAGCGCGAGCCGCGGATGCGTGAAGGTGGTGGGGGCCTCGCCTGCCGCGGGATTCGGGGCCGCCTCGCCGACCGCGCCCGCCAACTCGCCCAGTTCGATGTCGTTGGGCACGAAGTTCGCGCCCAGGCTCTCGTCCAGCACCGGGTGCCGCCCGGCGTGGATGAGCAGCACCGGCTCATCGACCATTTCGGGCCGCTTCCAGCCGCGCTGCACGGCCTTTTCCGCGAACGCCAGTTGCGCATCCAACTCGCCCGCCACGCGCCCGAAGGTGTCGATCGCGTCGAGTTGCGCGTGGGCGGTGTCGCACAGGCCCGCGAACAACTCTCGTTCGCGCTCCAGCGCCCGCGACTCCGCGGTCGTCACCTTCCGCTCGAACTCGGCCAGTTCGGGCGTGGTGTACCGCTCCGCGTTCCGCAGCGTCTGCTTGCGAGACAACTCGGCGGGCGCCTGGCGCGCCTGGGCCGAGGGCAGTTCGATGTAGTAGCCGAAGACCCGGTTGTATCCGACCTTCAGCCCCGGCAGGCTGTGCTTCTCTACCAGGCGCTTCTGGTACTCCGCCAGCCACGCCGTCGAATCGCGCTGGAGCAGGCGGGCCTCATCCAGCAGCGCGTCGTGCCCGTCGCGGATCACGCCCCCCTCGCGGAGGTGGGGGGGCGGTTCGTCCACGCACGCACTCAGGATCGTCTTCGCCAGCGGCTCCACGGCCTCCACCGCCCGCGCCATTGCCGCGTGCAGATGCGAGAACGCCGGCGCGCCCTCCATCGCTCCCGCGATCGCCCGGGCGCGATCCAGCGAACGCGCCAGCCCCACCAGGTCCCGCGGTGTCACCCGCGCCATTGCGAGCCGGGCGCCGATCCGAGGGGTGTCCTGCACGCCTTCGAGCAACTCGCCCGCCTGCACCGCCAGCCGACGGTCCTCGACGAAAACGCCGACGCCCTTTTGACGGGCCTCGATTTCCCCGCGCACCCGCAGCGGCCGGCACAGCCAGTCGCGCAGCAACCTCCGCCCCATCGCGGTCCGGCAGCACGACCGCTTGCCCGAGCCCAGGAAGATCGACAGCAGCGATCCCTCGCCGCCCTCCCCGCCGCGGCCCCCATCGCGCAGCGTCCGCTCGACCTCCAGCGACCGCAGCGAGACCGCATCCACAACGCAGTAGCGGTCCGGCTGCTCCCGCCGCGGCGGGCGGAGATGCTTGAGCGTCGCCCGAGTGAGCCGGACGCCCACGGCCGCGCGGGCGTCTTCATCGCTGATCGTCTGCGTCTCGCGCAAGTACCGCACGATCGCCCCGGCGGCGACGCCCTCCGGCGCGTCGTCGGCAAGCCCGAAGCCCGCCAGCGTTGTCACGCCGAACTGCTCGCGCAGGGCGTCGAAGGCCTCCTGCGGGCGGAACTGCCACGCGGGCCGCGCCGTCCCGGGGATGCGCAGCGCCTCCAGCACGCGCTTCACCCGCGCGGGCGGCGCCCCCTCGCCGCTGTCGCAGTACAGCACTTCTCGCGCCCCGCGCCGAGCGAGTTCATCCACGATGCCCTCGCGGCCGCAGGAGAGGACGACGAACTCGCCGGTCGAAACCTCCACGACGGCGACGGCCGCGGGCGAGTCGTCGCCCGACGCCGTGAACAGCACCGCCGCGAGCGCCCCGGGCGCCTCGGGGTCGATCAGCGTCTCATCCACCAGCGTCCCGGGCGTGATGACTCGCGTCACCGCCCGTGGCACGATCCCCTTGGCCTGCGAGGCATCGATCAACTGCTCCGCCACGGCCACGCGGAACCCGGCCGCGATCAGTTTCTTGAGGTACGTCTCCAACTGATGAAACGGCACCCCCGCCATCGGCACGCCTTCGCTCCGCTGCGTCAGCGTGAGCCCGATGGCCTTGGACACGGCCACCGCATCCTCGTCGAACATCTCGTAGAAGTCCCCGATGCGGAACATGAGGACGCACCCGGGGTGCCGCTTCTTGAAGCGGTAGTACTGCTGCATCGCGGGAGTTTCGCGGGGGGAGGCCATGGGGTGGTGTCAGGGTACATTGTTTCGCGAATGTGTCCAGACTTCCTAGCCGACAGACTTCGCCTTGGCTATCGCACCCGATCGGGTCCATTCTTGGGAATGAACAGCGGCGGTGGGTCCGCGTTTGTCGTGTCGAAGAGCCCGGGCGAGTATCCGTTTTCGTGAGCCAGATTCGCCTTGAGATTCTGCTTGTCGTACTGGAAGTCACGCCGGCAGACACCGAAGGCCTCCGCATCGGTCCACCACGGTTTGCAGCGATCAAAGAATGCGCGACGGAGTGCCCGGGCGAGGCACTCTCGGACCTCCGCGCGTTGGGCACGTTCGAAGGCGTCGAACAACACGAGTATTCCGTCTACTGTTCGACCCACGTGCGGGTTTACAAGCGCGAACTCGACAAAGTACCCGTCGGGGTCGTCCTTTTCGATAGGGACGGTGGAGAGCAGTTCGCAGAGTCGCTTGTCGTCGTTCTTCTCAATGAGCACATGGAGAACGGCGCACGTCAGTGTGCCGACGAAGTTGGCATGGTCGTCCTCCGGTGAAGTCGCGAGATATCGGATCGCGGAGTCACACTGATCCGGGTTCGCACGCAGGTGGTTCATGACCGCGGCCTCAGCGGCAAACCACTCCCGCTTGCCGCCTCGGGGCATCTGATCGAAGGCCGCCCGAACTGCTGAAACGCTGGCACTTGGAGTCGCTGCCGGAGGCGACGCTGGTGGTGGGGCGGTCCGCTCGCAACCAAACAGGACCACGGTGCATGCGAGCAGAAGCATGGAAGATTTGATGAACATGATGGTCTCCGCGTTCGGGTTGTACGGGCTCCAACGAGTGCGGGGTGCAGGCTCGTATCGAACCCGCGTTCAACCCCATAGAGTTTCCCATGGGCCACGAGTACCAGGATCGCTGCAGCCTCGAGTTCGGGCGGATCATTGCCGCCGGGCTGCCGGACCATCCCGAGTGGCTTCAACTCGCGAAGGACAACCTCGTCCGATGGAGTGAGCGAAATCCTGACGCCCCAGGCCTTCTGCGATGCTACCGCGAATGGCTGGAGATTCTGGAGCAACCGCTCAAAGAAATCTGCGAGATTCTCACGGCCGAGACCGATGAGGGACAACGCCTCCGGCAGAACTCACCGTTTGCGGGCGCGATTCACTACAAGACCGTGTGGCAGATCAAGAAGCGGCTCAGGCATGACGCGAACCCAACTTGAACACATCATCCGCGCGGCCTGGGGCATCACCGGTGAGCGGGAGTTTGTCGTCATCGGCTCGCAGGCCATCTTGGGACAGTTTCCTGACGCTCCCCGGGAACTCCTGTACTCCATGGAGGCCGACCTCTTCTCCATGCGCGACGCAACCACGGCCGAACTGATCGAGGGCACGATTGGAGAGGAATCTCCGTTTCACGAGACCTTCGGGTATCACGCGCACGGGGTTGGGGAAGAATCCGCCACGCTCCCCCAAGGCTGGAAAGACCGGCTCATCCCGGTCCGAACGCCCGAAGGAGCGACGGGATGGTGCCTCGAAGTGCATGACCTCGCCATCTCCAAGCTCATTGCCGGGCGAGAGAAGGACGTCCAATTCCTGAGTGCGCTCATCAAGCATCGTCTTGCGGACCCAGGCCTTCTCCGCGCGAGGCTTGATGCGACCACGGCGATTCCTGAGATCAAGGCCGCGGCGTCGTCACGGCTTGCTCGAATTTTGGCGTCCGCCAAATAGCAACGGGTGTTTGTGTGAGCACGCGCTCGTTGTGCACTACGCCAGCCTCAAAACCTCCTCCTGCACGCAACTCGTGATCACCGGCCCCTTCGCCGGATCTACCCACAGGTTGATCTCCAGCCTCACCCCGAAGTCACTGAAGTACAGCCCCGGCTCGACCGTGAACCCCACTCCCGGCAGGAGTTCGCGCGTGTCGTGCGTCTCGGTGTTGTCGATGTTCACGCCCACGCCGTGGACCTTGGGCCCCGGCGACAGGCTGTGACCGGTGCGGTGGCGGATGCCCTCCCCGAACCCCGAACCGCGCAGCACACCCATCGCCGCGTCGTCCACCTCCCACCCCTGCACCGGCTTCTTCGCGGCCCATCGCTCCTGCGCGATCTTCACCGCCGCGTCGCGGGCGCCCTTCACCGCGCGGTAGACCTTCATGTGCCGGTCCGTGGGCGTGCCGCAGCAGCCCACCCACGTAATGTCGCTGAAAATGTTCTCTTCCCCCGGCCGGCGGGCCCATAGGTCGATCAGCACCCAGTCGCCTTTTCGGATCGGGCTGGTGTTCGAGGGTGTGGGCTCGAAGTGGGGGTCCCCTGCGTGCCCGTTGACGCCCACGATCGGCCCGTCCGGCCACTCCAGCCCCAGCCGCGTGAACGCCTCGTGCATGCGAGATTGCACCCGCACCTCGGTCACCTCGCGCCCGGCCGCGAGCGAGTCGCGGATGAAGTTGAACGCCTCGTCCTTGACGCCCGCGACCTCGCGCGAGGCCCGGGCGTGGTTCTCTACCGCCGCGGCCGACCACCGCGCCACCGTCACCTGGATCAGGTCCGCCGACGACACGACCTCAACGCCCAGCGACCGCACGAACTCCACCGTGCCCGCGTCCACGATGCCCACGACCGGCAGATCGCACCCCGGCGAGTATTCCATCGCGACCTGCCGCCGGCCCTTCACGGCCTCCGCGAGCAGCCCGTGGTATTCGCCCCACGTGAGGTACTTCCTGAGCGGCACGTCCACGCCCTTGAAACTCGACGCGTCGATGTGGCTGGCGATCAGCCACGGCTCGCCGCTCGCGGGCACGAACAGCCCGACGCGCCGCGTCAGGAAGCGCTTCCCCGGCAGGAGCGCCGCGAAGATGGAGTTGGACGAACGAAAGTCATGCACCAGCCACGCATCGATGCCGCGGCCGCGCATGAACTCCTGGGCGGGTGTGTACCACATGCCGGATCGTTAGGGCACCGCGGCGGACGAGCAAGCGGCGGGGCGATCGGGGGCCGGGTGCTGGGTGCTGAGTCCTGGGTGCCCGGGACCGCCCCTTAGTCCGCCAGTGCCCGCCCGCTTCGCGCCCTGCCGTGCTCGCGCCAGGCGCGCCAGAGCCCGCCGGGGGTCATCGGCCGCGCTCCCTGCGATCTCCGCCACGCGCCCAACTCGAACAGGAGCCGCCACTGCCCGAAGAGCACCCGGTAGGCCCAGCGGAGGCTTTTCGAGGGGTCGTACAGGTTAGTGCTCTCGCCGGTGACGCCGTTGAGTTCGACGATCTGGAACCCCTCGCCGCGCCGCAGCGCCGCGTCGGACTCGTACCGGATGTCGAAGCGCCCCACGTCCAGGCCGCCCCGGAATCCGCGCGAAAGGCGGTCGATGGTCGCGCTCAGGTCCGGCGTAATCAGGTCCGCCCCGTCGCGGAAGAGCGTTCCCTGGCAGTGATTGCCCGACTGGGCCAGCCGCAGCGTCTCCCCGGCCTCCAGCACACGCGAGGCCTGCTCGGCGAAACGCTCCAGGAACACGCCCGCCTGCCGCTTGAACCGCGGGTGCGCCAGGATCAGTTCCTCCAGCGTCCGCGCGCCGTCGCCCACG
Organism: Phycisphaerales bacterium; assembly: GCA_905339235.1. Lineage (GTDB taxonomy): Bacteria > Planctomycetota > Phycisphaerae > Phycisphaerales > UBA1924 > RI-211. Next base: position 107,314 of record CAJPFG010000031.1, on the reverse strand, counting down.
ATGAGCGGAAACTCCTTGCGCGTGACCGAGTAGATGAATCCCTCGTTCCCGTCCGAGCCCGGCGGCACCCGCCGAACCCAGCACACCCCGCACTCCAGCGGCCCCGCCGCGTACGCCTGGGCCACCGCCGGCGCGGCCATCTCCTGGAAGTACCGCAGGGCGTCGTCGTGCGAGTGCACCAGCCGCACCGCGAATCCCCGCTGGCCCACGTCCGGCTTGAGGATCAGCGGGAACGTGATTGCCCGATCCCGCGCCATGATCTCCGCGAGCGTCCGCACCCGGGCCTGCGGCTCGCCAGGGGCGATCAGCCGCATCGCCAGCACGCCCGGCTCGCGCGGCAGGGCGTCGGTGATCTTCGACTTGCTCTCGCCCACCACCCCGCCGCCGTTCTCGATCCCCGGGTTGCAGCAGGTGAACGTGGTGAACCCGCCGTGCTTCCACGCGAGGTACGCCAGGTAAGGGCCCAGCGGGATGTAGAAGGCCCACATCGGCCAGTACTCGTAGTGGATGATCCGCTGCAGGATCGCCAGCAGGTGCTGCCTCCCCCGCCGCGTGATGAGCATCGGCGCCAGTTCCGCCACGAGGATCAACTTGACGAGCGTGTACGCGACGCCGGGCAGGCCGAAACGCTCGCGTATGCCCCCGACCAAGAGGACCTCGGCCAGGACCACCGCGAGAAAACTCGAGAGCACCCACACGCCGATCCCCAGGCACCGGCCCGCCACAAACCGCGCCGACGCCCACCATCCCGCTCGCGCCAGCCCCAGCCCGAAAGCCCCGCCCACCCGCATCGCCGACACGAACTGCGAGCCGAAGCCCTCGCCCAGCGCTCCCCGTTGCAGCCGCCGGAGCCAATCCGCCCGCGACGTGCGCAGCGCTTTCTCCCTCGCCGGGATCATCACGCCTCGCGACCGCAGCGCGCCGATCGCCCACAGCCCCGCCTGCTGCAACGCGAATCCCGCGAACAACCCGACCAGCGCCACGCTCCAATCCATGTCCAGCCCGACCACCAGCAACCCCGTTACGACCACCATCCATCCCAGGCTCAGCAGCATCAGCACCGCGATCCCGGCGATCTGCGCCCACCACGGCGTCGCCCGCACGCCTTCTCGCGTTCGCTCCAGCCAGCGGTCCATCCGGCCCTTCAGCACTCGCGGCCGCGACAGGTCCAGTCGGTCCGTTCGCGCCGCCACGCCCGGCTCGTCGTGCCGCGCGAAGTGCTCCCGCAGGTACCGGGCCGATTCCTCCGCCTGCATGAACGGCATGAAGTGGCTCGCGGGCAGGAGCACCAGTCTGCTGGACTTCATGATCGCGTGCGAGTGCTCGGCCGTTCGCGCGGGCACGAGGAAGTCGCGCGAGCCGTGCAGGATCAGCGTGGGCGCTTCGACCTGCGCCATCACCTCCCGCAGAGGCCGCTGGTCGCTCTCCCAGAAGTTGCGAACCCAGGCCGTCCGTTCGCGGAACGACCCCAGCAGTCCGAAATGCGGCAGCAACTCGGGCGCCCCGCCGACAAGGGCGAACGCCACGCTGTACTTGAAGTGCTCAAAGTAGTACGAGCCCGAGCCCTCGTCCTCCTGCACCCCGATGGACCCCAGCAGCGTCAGCGACGCGATCTTGTCCGGGGCCAGGTCCGCCATGTGCAGCGCCACCCCGCCGCCGTTGGACCAGCCCACGACGTGGAACCGGCCCTCACCCATGAACTCCAGCATCGCCCGCGCCTGCGCGAGCATCGAAAGGCTGCCCGCGCACCCTTGCGAATCGCCGAACCCGGGAAGATCCGGCGCGAGCACGTGGTACCCGCTTCGGGCGATCTCCGGGCCCACCCGCGCGAAGTTCGAGCCGTCACCCGGCGAGCCGTGCAGCAGCAACACGCGTGGGAGCGTCGTGGGCGCGTTGCCCGCCGGCCTCCACTCCCGATACGCCAGCCGCGCCGTTGCTTCGCCGAGGCGCCCGTTGTTTCCCCACCGGCCGATGTTCGCGGCCGCGTGCGTGTCGTCGTGGGAGGCCTCGTGATCGGGGAGATTCCACCGCCACGCCGCCGACGCGGCCAGCAGGAGCACGTAGGCCACCGCCAACCACCGCCGCGCCCCACCGCGCCGGCTCGACCCGTGTGTTCTCAATCGTGTGGAGTCAGGCTCGGCCGTCATTGCGTGATGATGCGAAAGCCATCCTCCAGCGCGGTCCGCGCGAGGTCTTCAACCCGATACTGTCGCCTGCACGAGTTTGCGACCGCGGATCTTCTCGCTCCCCAACTGCCCGCACGCGCCCATCATCTCCCGCCCCTTGGTCCGGCGCCGCTTCGCGAAGACCCCCAGGTCGATCAGCCACGCCAGGAACTGGTCCACGCTCTCCTCGCTCGGCGCCGGCCACGGCGAGTGGCGCCTGGGGTTGTACGGGATCAGGTTCAGGATCGCCATCAGGGCTTTGCCGGCGATGCGGCCGCCCTGCAGCAGCCCGAAGGGGCGCATGAACTCCGCGATCTGCTCCGCGTGCCGGCGCGTGTCATTCACGCCGGGAATCAGCACGTACTCGATGCACACCTTGTTCCCGGTTCGCCGCGGCCACTCCAGGAGCGCCTCCTGCACCGCCGCGAGATTCCACCGCTTGTTCACCGGCATGATCGACGAGCGGTCGTCGTCGTTGGGGGCGTTCAGCGACAGCGCCAGCCCGAGCCGGTGCCACCCGTGCTCGCGCACCTTCTCGCCCAGCCGCTTGATGCCATCCACGCGTCCCACCGTGGACACGGTGACCTGGCTGACCGGCATGTGCGGGCCGTTGTGGTCCTTCAGCACCGAAATGGCCTGGATGACGTGGTCGAGGTTGTCCATCGGCTCACCCATCCCCATGAACACGATGTTCTTGGGTCGGATGCCGATCTTGTGCGTCGCGTTCCACCACTGCGCGACGATCTCGGCGCTCGTGAGCGAGCGGATGAGGCCCATCTGGCCCGTTTCGCAGAACCGGCACCCCATCGCGCACCCGACCTGGCTCGACACGCACAGCGTGTACGTCCGCGCGCCAGACGAACTGATCATCGGGATCAGCACGCTCTCGATCTCCAGATCCTCGAGCCCCGCCTGCCAGAACCGGTCGCCGCGGACGCCGGTCACGAACTTCACCACCTCGCCTTCGGGCGATTCCTCGCGCAGCGAACGGGTCACCGGCAGAGTCCAGCCCTCCCGCGTCGCGCTCTCGGAATTCCGGAGCGAGATCGCATCGACGTCGCCCGTGCGGAAAAATGCCCGGTACGCGGCCAGCGCCGACGGCCTGGCAACCCCCGCGAGTTCCTTCGCCGAAGCGATAAACTCGTCGCTGGTCAGGCCCAATGGGCTGCGTTCGAGGGGCTGAGCGTGGGGGTCCTGCGGCACGGTCGTAAGTCTAGGGACAGCGAGCGTTCCAATGTGGTTTCTTTCGCCTTTCGCCTCTTGCCTATTCACCTACGCCGCGACCGCCATTCCTCTCGCCTGCTCCAGCAGCGCCGCCACCCGCTTCTCCGTCGGCGGGTGTGACGCGAACATGTTCAGGATGCTCTTCCCGGTCAGGGGCTCGACGATGAACAGGTTGTTCTGCGCCGGGTTGGGTTGATCCAACGGAATCCGCTGGTTGTACGCCTCGAGCCGCTGCAGCGCGGACACCAACCCCATGGGCGACCCGGCGATCTCCGCGCCGTCGTGGTCCGCGACGTATTCGCGCGAGCGTGAGATCATCGCTTTGATCAGGGCCGCGGCGATCATCGCGAACAGCACCGTAAAAATCGCCACGAGCGGATTCCCGCCATCTCGACGCCCGCCGAAGAACATCCCCACGTGCGCCAGGTACGCCAGCACGCCCGCGATGGTCGCGGCGATGCATGAGGTCAGCGTGTCGCGGTTCTTCACGTGCGCCAACTCGTGCCCGATGACGCCGCGCAACTCGTCGTAGTTCAGCACGCGCAGTGCGCCTTCGGTCACCGCCACCGCCGCTTTTCGCGGGGATCGCCCCGTCGCGAATGCGTTCGGCGCTTCGTGCGGGCAGACGTACACCCGCGGCATCGGCAGTCCCGCCCGTTGCCGCAACTCATCAACCAGGTGGTACAACTCGCTCGCGGCGCCGCCCGAATCGGGCCCAACCTCGCGCCCGCGCATCGCGGCCAGCGCGATCTTGTCCGAGAAAAACCACGCCACCACATTCGTCAGCCCGCCGAATACCAGCGCGAAGATCAATCCCGTCTGGCCCCACTGACTCCCGACGAGCAGAAACAGCCCCATCAGCCCAGCGAGCAGCACGGCAGTTTTCACGTTATTCACGAACCGGATCATCCAGCGGCCTCCTTCCGTAGAGGTTTCTCGATGCGACTGTTACGTACCAAAACTGGTTTTTGTTCGCATCGCTCGCCCCGCCCAACCGACAGGCTTTACTCCGGATCTCCACCGCCCGGTTCCGGCTGGACCGTCTACGCCGAGTTTGCGGCTTCCGAACTCCTAAATCCAACGTCCCAATGCACTTACACCACATTCGGCGGCCAATCTGGTGTATTCTAGTTCCAACCCGCTCTCCCCTACAGAGGCGACCCCTTCAAAGACCCAGAAACTCCCGTAAGTCCTTCTCCAAGCAGGACTCACGCAACGCAGGTAGCATCGCAGCCTTTGAACCGGAGTGCGAGGAAGGAACTGCGGCCCGGCCGACGCGTGGACAGTGGGAATCCAAGTGAAGAACGGACCTCGTAAGCCCTCTCGCCGAACCTCCAAAATCAACTGGAAACGCTTGGCCACGCGCCTGGCGATTCAGGCGACGGTTGTCGCGCTTGTCGCCGGCTCGGCCATCCTCACCAAGGAACTCGGAAAGCGCCCGATGCCTCTCGCGGCGGTCCGATTGGCGCCGACGCCCGCGCCCGTGACGATTCGGCCCGTCAACCTTGTGCTGGGCGCACCCGGCGACCCGGAGGTTGTTCCGGAGACATCGCCGGTTGCAGAGCCCGCCGTGGAGCCCGCGCCGGTCTCCGATTCCCTGCGGTACGCCTCCGATCCTGCCATCCGCTGGTTCAACGGTCGGCCAGTCCGCCCCGCCCGTACTGTCCAGATGGTCGTCACCGCCTATTCACCCGATGCCCGTTCCTGCGGCGAGTTCGCGGACGGCATCACCGCGACCCTGCACTCCGTCGAGACCAACGGCCACGCACTCGTCGCGGCCGATCCTACCGTTCTCCCCTACGGCTCGCTGCTGACGGTCCCCGGCTACGACGACAACCACATCGTGCCGGTGCTGGACTGCGGCGGGGCAATCAAGGGCAAGCGCCTCGATGTGCTCTACCCCAGCCACGAACGCGCCCGCGAGTGGGGACGCCAGAAACTCCGCGTTACGGTCTGGGAATACGCCGACGGCAAGCCCGCGGACGACCCGCGGAAGGTGCGCTGAGAGGCAGGCTACTTCGGGCTTTCCGGTCGATCCGCCATGATGAGCGTGAGTCCGTAGCCAAAGACCCGCTTGTCCTGCTCATCCTCTTCGTGTGCCAGGACAACCTTTGCGCACAGGCCCAGTGCAATGACCAGAGCCAGGAGTGTGGCGCCGTGACCCACCACGCGCTTCCGCTCCGCATCGCGACTCAGACCCCAGATCGTGCACCCGATCGATACGGGCGCCAAAAGCCAGCAGATGAACACGATCGCACGTGAGAAGTCGATGCGGTTTTTATAGTCGCGCATCTCGATGAAGTAGTTTCCCTCTCGAAACACGATGTTCTTGAGCGCGAAATAGCAGCGCCGCAGGACATCCTGGGCAGATTCCCGATCCACCTGCAACTCAGACCTTGGAGGAGTCTGCTTGATCGCGTTCTCCAAATGAGCGCCGCCCTCCCCGCCGAACTTGGACAGCACCCCCGCCTCCGCCAACTCCATCGCGAAAGATGTATTGGTGTAGAAGTTTCCTTCGGTGCTCAGGATCGCCTCTGCGCAGACCGCTTTTTCATCCACAAACAGCCATTGCACCAGGTTGTCCTCGACCGCGTCGGAAAAATCCACCGCGAGCAAGCCAATGACGGTCGCGAACGTGGCTCCCACCAGCACGGACCACGTGGAATGATTCGTCGCAAACTCGCGAGCCCCAGTCCAGCGGCCACCGATCAACGCACAGAGCCACAATCGCGAGCAGCATGACGAGGAAGAACGCTCCGATCGCCAAGGCGACCCCGAAGGACTCCAGCCCGAAGGTGTCCATTCCGACCTCCTTCCGCGCTCTGCGATGAAGCGAATCTACCGGCTTTCGATCAGCCTGACAAGCCGCCCCTTGACTAGTTCGATCCGCCGCGGCGCCAACGCATCCGCAAGGACATTCCCGCTCGGTCCCGCTCGCGCGAGGCCCGCCCTCTAATCCGCGATATCAGGCAAGTCCAGGTCCGGGATATTCCCGAACGCAATCCGCCGCGGCGCGCTCTTCCGCGCCTCGTGCATCGCCGCCGGATAGACCGCGTCCGCGCCGTATTTGCGGTTGATCTTGTCCATCGCCGAAGCGAGGCGGTCCAGCCGCTGCTGCCCCTCGAACAGCGACGGCGTGTCGCCCACGGGCGACAGGTCGTGCAGCGTCACGCCGACCTGCAGAAGCCGCCCCGGCGGGCGCTGCGCCCACAGGCTCGCGAAGACCCGGATCAGCGACTCGGTGTCGTTCACTCCGCCCAAGGCTCCGCGCGCATGCCACCGCGACTGCGCATCACCCTTCGACCAGCCGGTGCCGGCGCCACGCGCCCGATCCCCCAGCGACCCCAGGTACCGCAGCGACAGCGTCATGTTGGCCGCGACGTAGCCCAGGTGCCGCGCACGCTGCCCCACCTTCGCCAGCAGCCTCATCGCAACCTGCCGTGCCTTGTGCTCGTCCCGACTCTCCGGCCCGAGGACGTGCGAATGCCCGATCGTCCGTCGCGGCCTCTCCCCGTCGAACGGATCGTGCACCGGCAGCCCGCGCAGCAGATACCACCACTCCCTCCCGACCACGCTGCCCCACGACTTGCCCAGCCCCGGCTCGTCCATGTTGTATAACTGGTCGATCGTCGTCACCCCGGCTCGCCGCAGCCGCTCCTGCATCTTCACGCCAATCCCCGGCAGATCGATCAGTTTCAGCCCGAGCAACTTCTCAGGGATCTCCTCCGACTTCAAAACCGTCAGTCCATCGGGCTTTTGCATGTCCGCGGCCACCTTCGCCAGAAACCGGTTCGGCGCGATCCCCACCGAACTTGTCAGGCACTCGCCCACATCCCGCAGAATCGCCCGCTTGATCCGCCGCCCCAACTCCTCCGCCCTCACGGGCTCGCACTCGGTGCCCATGAGTCGGCACGAGCATTCGTCGATGGAGTGCACCGCGTGCACCGGCAGCACGGTGTCGATGGCCGCGAGGACCTTGTGGTGAGCCCGCACGTATTCATCCGGCCGGCCCTTCACCAGGATCAGCCCGGGACACATTCTCCGGGCGTCGCCGACCTTCGTGCCCGTACGGATGCCAAAGGCCTTCGCGGGATATGACGCGGCGATGACGGACGTGGAATCAGATTCCACCGGAACGACCGCGATGGCCTTGCCGCGCAGGTCGGGGTGCACCTGCTGCTCCACCGAGGCGAAGTAGGAGTTCATGTCTACGTAGAGGACCCGGAGCATGGAGAATGCTAATCCCCGCCCCACGACCAAGACGCACCTCTCGACCCACGCGTCTCTCACATACCATGCCCCCATGGCCCCGGCCTTCCAGGTCGTTTCCGAGTTCCAGCCCACGGGCGATCAACCCGCCGCGATCGACGCGCTCTCGCGTGACATCCTCGGCGGGAAGTCGCATACGTGCCTGCTCGGCGCCACCGGCACGGGCAAGACCTTCACGATGGCGCACGTTATCGCCCGGCTGCAGAAGCCGACGCTGATCCTGAGTCACAACAAGACGCTGGCCGCCCAGTTGTTCGAGGAACTCCGGGAGTTCTTGCCGCGGAACAGCGTGAACTACTTCGTGTCGTACTACGACTACTACCAGCCCGAGGCGTACATCCCCCAACGCGACATCTACATCGAGAAGGACTCCTCGCGGAACGACGACCTCGACCAGTTGCGCCTGCAGGCCACGAGCAACATCCTCGCGCGGCGGGATACCGTGGTCGTTTCCAGCGTGTCGTGCATCTTCGGGCTGGGTTCGCCCCTGGCCTACGGGCAGCGCGTGCTGACTATCACCAAGGGCTCCCGCATCGAGCGACGCGCGTTCCTCCTCGCCCTCAACGCCATGCAGTATCAGCGCACCGACATGGAATGGAAGCGAGGCCAGTACCGGGTCCGCGGCGACGCCATCGACATCTGGCCCGCGTATGAGAAGTACGCCGTGCACGTGGATCTTTTCGGCGACGAGATTGATCGCGTGGACCTGATCAACCCCACCAGCGGCGAAGTGCTGGCCGAGGAGCGACAGTTCTTCCTGTTCCCGGCCGTGCACTACGTGATGCCCGAAGAGCAGTTGCAGTCGGCACTGATCGCGATCCGCCAGGAACTCGACGAGCGCGTGCTCTGGTTCCGATCGCAGGGAAAACTCCTTGAGGCCCAGCGCCTGCTCAGCCGCACCAAGTTCGATCTGGAACTGCTCGAAGAGACAGGAACGTGCCCCGGAATCGAGAACTATTCCCGCTTCATGGACGGCCGCATGCCCGGGGAGCGGCCCTACACGCTCCTGGACTACTTCGACTTCGCGCCCCCCGCCGGCGGCGCGCCGGCCCGGCCCGGCGACCAGCCGGCGAGCGCGCTTCCTCACTTCGTTCCCCCATCACCCGCCGAGGGCGGGGTCAGGGGCTACCGCTCCACCGACACGGATCGACCCGCGGCCGAGACCATCGCCCGTCCCAACCTCCACGATTGGCTGCTGATCATCGATGAAAGCCACGTCACCATGCCGCAGGTGCGGGCGATGTTCAACGGCGATCGCGCTCGCAAGGAGGTCCTTGTCGAGCACGGCTTCCGCCTGCCCAGCGCCATGGACAATCGCCCGCTGCGGTTCGAGGAGTTCGAGAGCGTTGTGCCGCGGATGCTGTTCGTGAGCGCCACGCCCGGATCGTACGAACTGGGAAAGTGCGGAGGGGTCGTCGCGGAGCAGGTGATCCGCCCCACCGGGCTTCTCGATCCCGAAGTGGAGGTCAAGCCCACCAAGGGCCAGGTGCCAGACCTTCTCGTGCAGTGCGAGCAGCGCGTCGCCGCCGGAGAACGCATCCTCGTGACGGCGCTCACCAAGCGACTTTGCGAGGACCTCGCCGGATACATCGCGGAAAAGGGCCTGCGCGTGCGGTACCTGCACAGCGACATCGAGACCCTCGACCGCATGCAGATCCTGACGGACCTGCGGCTGGGGAACTTCGATGTGCTCGTGGGAGTGAATCTCCTGCGAGAGGGCCTGGATCTGCCCGAAGTATCGCTCGTGGCGATCCTCGACGCCGACAAAGAGGGCTTCCTCCGCTCTCCCACCAGTCTCATCCAGTTGATGGGCCGCGCCGCCCGCAACGTGAACGGACGCGTGGTCATGTACGCCGACACCATGACCGCGGCCATGACCGCGGCCCTTGATGAGACCGAGCGCCGGCGCGCCAAGCAGCGGGCCTACAACGCCGAGCACGGCATCACCCCGCAGACCATCGTCAAGGCCGTCCGCCGCGGGCTCGAAGCCGAACTCCTGGCCAGGAAGACCGCGCGCCTGGCCGTCGAAAGCCGCGAGCCCGAGTTCGAAATCGACGAACTCCTCAAGACTATTCAGGAGGAGATGGTCAAAGCGGCACAAAGCCTCGAGTTCGAAAAGGCCGCGGCCTTGCGGGACCAGATCGGACGCCTCAAGCAGCGCCGCGGCGAACTCGAACGCAGCGGCCTGCCCACGCGGGCGCGACGCTCTGACTTCGAGGAGCCATCCAAACGCGGCCGCCGCGCCGAGGGCGCAAAGGCCCCCGGAACTCCGGGCGCCCGAAGCGGCAGGCGCCGCGGTCGATAGATCGCGGCCGCGGAACTCGCATCGAGCGCGACGATACAGCGTAAACTCAGGCCATGACCGATTTTCGACCCGCACCGGGGTTCAGACAGCGCCTGGGCTACTACGTGATCGGCCTCGCGATCGGGTGCACGCTCCTTGGCATCCTGTGGTACATGCGAGCCCTGGCCGCAAAGAACCAGCCGCAGCCCACCGGTTCGGGCCTCACGCCGCAGGGCGAAACCGGCCGTTGATCAGAGTTTCCGCTTGAGTTTCCACCACTCCTCACCCGCGAGTATCGCGTACGTCTTCACTTTCTCCATCGACCGCATCACGTCCTCGCGACCCTCCCGCTGGCCCTTGTCGAAGACGAGTTGAATGATCGCGTCGCGGTAGCCGGTGGAACTGAGGTTCGCCTTCTCCAACGCGGCGTCGTGGTTTTCCTCCACCGCCGTGTGCAGCCATGGCCCGATCGTCTTAGCGTCGGGGGCCTGATCCATCAGTTCGTGTGCATGCGCCAAGAACTCCGGCGGACGCGTGGTTTCCCGTTCGAACTGGCGCTGATCGCGCTGCTTTACGCGTTCGTAGCGGTAGTACACCTTTGCAGCCAGCAGCCCGCCGACTACCAGAACCGCAACGAATCCGCCCATCGCCTTGGTCGCGCTCATGGGTTTGTCTCCTTTTACGCGGAGAGTCTACAAAAACCCCGGAAGTCTGGTTGCCCGAATTACGGGTCTAAAAGGGTTTCAGAATTCGGGGTTTGGTGGTTAGCGAACAGATACCTTCCACGCTACCATGTCCGGCTCCAGGAGGACTGCCGTGCAAGGAGGATTGGAAGTCGTGCCCGAGACTCGTGCCATCGAAGTGAAGCCGGCGGCGCCGAAGGAACTTCGGGCCATCCGCGTGCGGGGCGCGCGCGAGCACAACCTCAAGAACATCGACGTCGAGATCCCGCGCGACCAACTGGTCGTCATCACCGGCCTCTCGGGAAGCGGAAAGTCCTCGCTCGCGTTCGACACGATCTTCGCCGAAGGACAACGCAAGTACATGGAGAGCCTCTCCGCGTACGCCCGCCAGTTCCTGGAGCAACTCAAGAAGCCCGACGTGGACGAAGTGGAAGGAGTCCCACCGACCATCGCCATCGAGCAGCGGTCGGCGAGCGGAAACCCACGCTCCACCGTGGCCACCACCACCGAGATCTACGACTACCTCAGGCTGCTTTTCGCCCGCTGCGGCCGCCCTTACTCGTGGGCGCCCACCAAGTCCCGCAAGGACGGCTCCGTGCTCGAACGCTCCGGCGTGCCCATCAGCGCCACCACCAGCACGCAGATCGTGGACGCCGTCTCGTCGCGGCCGGCGGGGACTCGCCTCATGGTGCTCGCGCCCGTGGTCCGCGCCAAGAAGGGCTTCCACCGGGACGTGCTCGAGGAGTTCTCCACGCAGGGCTGGAATCGCGTGCGGGTGAACGGCGAGGTCAAAGACCTGCGAGAAGTACTGAAAGAGCCGGGCGAAAACCCGCTGAGACTCGGCAGGTACGAGAAGCACACCATCGAGGCCGTGATCGACCGGATCGCCGTGGCGCCCGATTCGCGCCAGCGGCTGGCGGAATCCGTCGAGGCCGCGCTGCGCGTCGCGGGCGGGGTCGCGGTGATCGCGGAGGAGCAGGGCACGCAGTGGAAAGACACCTCATACTCCACGCGGTTTGCCGATCCCGACCACCCCGAGGTGGCGCTGGAAGAGTTGGAGCCGCGCCTGTTCTCCTTCAACTCCCCCCAGGGCGCGTGCAAGACTTGCAGCGGCCTGGGCACGCTGCTCGAACTCGACGAGGCGATGGTGTTGCCTCACGACGCGAAGAGCCTGCGCGAGGGCGCGATCGAGGCTTACGCAAAGAACATGGCGGTCCGCGGATGGTTCCACCGGGCCCTCAAGAAGTTCTGCCGCGCCATGCGGGTGAGTTTCGAGGCGCCGGTCAGGGACTTTCCGGTCGAAGTTCGCCAGAAACTGCTGTACGGGATGCCCCGCGACGAGGCGCGCCGCGCCGGGCTGCCGAAGTGGGAAGGCGTGATCCCCGAACTGACCCACTGGTGGCAGTCCACGGACAACCCCAGCGTCAAAGAGTGGCTCGGGCAGTTCATGTCCACCAAGCCCTGCGCGGAGTGTCACGGCGATCGCCTGCGGATCGAGGCGCTGCACGTGCTGATGGAGAGTTCCCATCGCGCGGACATGAAGCAGGCGGGGAGCGAAAACGTGATCGGCCGCCCGCGGCGCGACGGCACGATGCTCAACATCGCCGAGTTCTCCCGCCTGAACATCGTGGACGCGACCGAGTACGTCGAAAACCTGAAACTCAGCGCCGAGCACCTTGTGATCGCTGAGCCGATCATCAAGGAAATCAAGAACCGCTTGCGGTTCCTCTCCGGTGTCGGCCTGGAATACCTGAGCCTCTCGCGAAAAACCGCGACTCTCTCGGGCGGCGAGGCCCAGCGCATCCGCCTGGCCTCGCAGGTCGGCTCGGGGCTGGTCGGGGCCTGCTACGTGCTCGACGAGCCGACGATCGGCCTGCACCAGCGCGATAACGATCGCCTCATCGCCACCCTTCGCCACCTGACAGAGATCGGCAACACCGTGCTGGTGGTGGAGCACGACGAGGACATGATCCGCCACGCCGACCATCTGCTGGACATCGGCCCGGGCCCGGGCGTGCACGGCGGACGCGTCGTCGCGGAAGGAACGGTGAGCGAGGTCTGCGCAAACCTCAACTCGCTCACCGGCGATTACCTCTCCGGGCGCCGAAAAATCGAGACGCCCCGCGTGCGGCGGAAGATGGACGAGAAAAAAGCCATCGTCGTGAAGGGCGCCCGCGAGAATAACCTGAAGGGAATCGACGCCTCCATCCCGCTGGGCGGATTCGTCTGCGTCACCGGCGTCAGCGGCTCGGGCAAGAGCACTCTGGTCAACGACATCCTGCTCCGCGCGGCCATGCAGCAACTGCACGGATCCCGCGAAAAGCCCGGCGCTCACTCGGGATTCAAGTGGCCCAAGGTGCTCGAGCGCGTCATCGAGGTCGATCAGAGCCCCATCGGCAGGACCCCGCGCAGCAACCCCGCCACCTACGTGGGCTTTTTCGACGAGATCCGCAAGGTCTTTGTGCAGACCAAGGAAGCCCGCGTGCGCGGGTACAAGCCCGGGCGATTCTCCTTCAACGTCTCGGCCGAGGGCGGCGGCGGACGCTGCGAAGCGTGCCAAGGCCAAGGGCTCAAGAAGATCGAGATGCACTTCCTGCCCGATGTCTACGTCGAATGCGAGGTCTGCGCCGGCAAACGATACAACCGCGAGACGCTCGAGGTCATGTACCGCGGCAAGAACATCGCCGACGTGCTGGCGATGACCGTGGAAGACGCCCTGGGCTTCTTCGAGAACCACCCCAAGATCGCCAAGTTCCTGCAGTGCCTTCACGACGTGGGCCTGGATTACATCCAACTCGGCCAGCCCAGCACGCAGTTGTCCGGCGGTGAGGCGCAGCGAATCAAACTCGCGACGGAACTGGGCAAAGGCTCGAGCGTGGTCATGGCCGCGGTGGATGCCGGGAAGCCGGGCCGGGACCCCCTCTCAAAGCGCAGGAGCGATGAGAACGGCGAGTCCGCCGACGACGGCGAGGTGAAGAGTTCGCGCGCGACGGTGCGACTCGCGCCCGCGCCGTCCGCGTACGGGCACACGCTCTACATCCTCGACGAGCCGACAACCGGGCTGCACTTCGAGGACATCCGCAAGTTGATCGGAGTGTTGAACCGGCTCGCGAATGCGGGCAACACACTGGTGGTGATCGAGCACAATCTCGACGTGATCAAGTGCGCGGACTGGCTGATCGATCTGGGACCGGAAGGCGGGGATGGCGGCGGCCGCGTCGTCGCCTGCGGAACCCCCGAGCAGGTGTCGAGGAACGACAAGAGCCACACCGGGCGGTACCTGAAGCGAGTACTGCGAAGCACGTGACCTTTGACAAACGGGCACGGGTCGGTCATGCTGATGAAATGCCGGGCGTGGGGTCCGGCGGTTCGAGGCCGGTCCGCGCCGGGTCCGGATGAATGCCCGACGCGAACCCACAGGAGACCAGGCATGGACTTTCTCACAGCGTTGTGGCTGCCGATCGTGGTGAGCGCGGTGATTGTGTTCGTCGCCAGCGCCATCACCTGGATGGCTTCGCCACTCCACAAGCACGACTACAAGGATCCGGGCGACAAGGAGGAGACGATCCTCGGTATGCTCCGCGCCGGAGGCTTCGCCCCCGGGGTTTACTTCGTGCCGTGGTGCAAAGGCGCCAAGGACAAGAACGCGGAAACCGCCGCGAAGATGAAGCAGGGCCCCTGGGCGATGCTGACGGTCATGGGCGAACCCCCGAACTTCGGGCGGAGTCTTGCTATGTGGTTCGTCAACCTGCTGCTGATCAGCCTCTTCGTCGCCTACGTGGCGCACAACGCCGGGCTCCCCAACGGGGCAAACTACCTGACCATCTTCCGCGTCGCGGGCGCGGCGGCGTTCCTCGGGTACGCGGGGTACGCGATCCCGCTCTCCACCTGGCACGCCCTGCCCTGGTCGCAGTTGCCCGGACGCCTGATCGACGGCGCGATCTACTCGGTCCTGACGGCGGGCACGTTCGGATGGCTCTGGCCCGACGCCGCGGCCAAGATCCCCGCGATCGGTGGTTGACGCCCCACCGTCGGCGCGAGAAAACTCGCGCCGGCGGATTGTCAGAGAGTTTCGCGCAGTTCCTCGTCGATGCGTGGCAGCCAGCGCCGGGCCCGTGCCGCGTCGAAGCGCACCGGCAGCCCGCCTTCCCAATGCAGCAGCACGTATTCGATGACGCACTGGATAACGCGGGAAGGGGCCGACGCCCCGCCCGACCAGTAATCATGGTCGCGCCAGCCCAGGCTTACCGAGTGCGAGGATTCCACCCCGTCGGGCCAGTGAACGACGACCTCGTACGACCATCCCTGCGCGGCCTCGGCTTCCGCGAGAACGCGGACGGCCGGACGGGCCGGGGCTCGGGGTGTGCGAGGCTGGTCCATGGGAGTCGTCATCGGCGGTTTTGCAGCCATTCCTTACGACGGAACCCGACGCGCGGCCCCTCTCTATCGGGCGTAGCATGCCGCACGGGAGTTCCGTGCCAACGTTAGATCGATCCGTTTGAACGACTCGCGCAGTTTCAGTGAAGTCATGGCGTTTCTTCTCGAAATCATCCGGCTGGGGCTCTCGAATCTCCGCCTGCACCTGCTGCGGTCGATCCTGACCGCCCTGGGCATCATCTTTGGCGTGCTGGCGGTGATCGTGATGAGCAGTCTGGGAGAAGGGAGCAAGCGTCAGGCTCTCGCGCAGATCGAGCGCCTCGGCGCCAAGAACATCATCGTCCGCTCGCAGAAGCCCCCGGAAACGCAGAACCAGCAGAGCGGCCAGCAGCGAAGTTTTGTAAGCCGGTACGGCGTCACGCGGGCGGACTACGCGGTGATCGAGGCGAACTTTCCGGACGCCGAGGCGATCGTCCCCCTGAAGGAGATCGGCGGCCAGATCATCCGCGACGGAGCCCGACGGACCAGCCAGGCCTTCGGAACGACTCCCGCCCTGAAGAGCGTTGCCAACCTGAGGGTTGTTCAAGGCCGGTACCTGACGGAATCGGACATGGAGGAGCGGGCGGCGGTGTGCGTGATCGGCGCCGAAATCGCGAAGATGTTCTTCCCCCTCGAAGACCCCGTCGGGCAGACCCTCCGCGTGGATACCAAGCCGTTTACGGTGGTGGGGGTGCTCGAACCCATCGGCCTCGCCGGCGGGGCGGGGGCCGCGCTTATCGGGCGAGATCTCAATCTCGACGTGCACGTGCCCATGTCCGCCGCACGCGAGATGTTCGGAGACCTGGTCATCCGCGGGAGTTCCGGGTCGATGCAGGCCAACGCCACCGAGGTCAGCGAGGTGTACGTCGCCGTGAAGGACCGGGATCGCGTGATCGTCGACGCCGAGCGCCTCCGGCTGCTCATGAAGAGCCGCAAGCCGGGCCTCCCCGACGTGACGCTGATCGTGCCCTACGAACTCCTGGAAAACGCCCGGAAAACGGCGCTGACGTACAACCTGATCTTCGGCGCGATCGCGGCCATTTCGCTGCTGGTCGGCGGCATCGGCATCATGAACATCATGCTCGCCAGCGTCACGGAACGCATCCGCGAGATCGGCATCCGCCGGGCACTGGGCGCGACGCGCAAGCACATCCTCTGGCAGTTCCTGGTCGAAACCGGCGTGCTCTCGGCCATCGGCGGCCTGATCGGCGTGGGAGTTGGTATCGGCGGCAGCCTCCTCGTCGGCTGGGCCGTTCCCTCCATGCCCACCGCCCTCACGCTGTGGTCGATTCTGCTTTCTTTCGCCGTCGCGACCGCGACCGGATTGGTGTTCGGGCTGTACCCCGCGCGCCGCGCCGCGGCCGCGGACCCCATCGTCGCACTCCGCCACGACTGAATGTCTCGGAGCGCTCGTCTCAAAAGAAAACCGGCCCACCCTGCGGGGTGGGCCGGCTCTACGCTTTCGTAGCCGTAGCGGGCTGCGGGACGCAACCCCGTCGAGTGCGTCTTATCGACGCAGCCCTCTCGTACAGTCAGACATGTTCACTGGATCACCTCCTTTTGTAGAAGCCGCTCCAGCCGTCGCAAGGGTGACGCCCTGCCGCCGGACTCCTACTCCGCGAACCGTCGCCCGCGGCTCATCGCCCGACCCGGATTCCATTCGAGGGTGTCCGAGCGGTCGTCGCGTAAACTCGGGATTCCGTCGGGGTTTGCCCGACGGGCCGTCCTTCGCTGCCGCGATGGATTAGTATCGTTTAATTCCTACGAGCCCGCAACACAAAAGGTTTCGACATCCGACAGTTCCTGCACGCGATTTTCACCCGTCCGGGCTGCGTTCGCGGTGGATAACCCGCCATTCCCGCGCCTATTCCTGGGCCTCGAAGGAATCGAACGCGCCCTTGCCGTCCTGCTCCTCCACGTACTTCTGGAACTCTCCCATCTTGTACGAAATGAAGCAGAAGGCGTGGTACAGCGTAAGCCACTCGATGTCTGATGGGTCTTCCTTCAGGTCCTTTCGCAGCCTGTTCAGTTCCGCCAGGATCGTCTCGGCTTTCATGGTTCACCCGCAATCTGGCGCCGCGGGTCCCGCGACGCGCATGTTCATTGTGCACACCGTACGCCGCGATCACGCACGATGCCGCATCGCTTCCGCGGCCTTCGCGCCCGCGAACAGCAGGGCCAGAACGCACACGATCGACGGACCCGTCGGCCAGTCGAACTCGAAACTGACCACCAATCCGCCGATCACGCCCACCAGCGCTCCGGCCACGGCCAGCGCGATCACCACGCCCGAGCGGACGCTCAGCCGCAGCGAGATCGCCCCGGGTAGCACGAGCATGGCCGTCGCCAGCACCACGCCCGCGAGTTTCATCGCCGTCACCGTCGCCAGCGCGAGCAGGGTCATCAGCAGGAAGTTCATCGTCCGCTCGTGGACACCCATGGCCCGCGCGACCGCCGGGTCGAACGCCCAGAATAGCAGCGGACGGCGGAACAGCCACAGCGTCAGCAGCGTTACCAGCGCCACACCCCAGCCGATACCCGCGTCGATCCACTCCACTCCCATGATCGATCCGAACAGGAACGTCTCCCACGACACGCCCGTCTGAGAACTGTGAAGCAGAATCGCGCCCACCGCCATGGCGCCGACTAGCACGATGCCGATCGCCGTATCCGCTTCGGTCTGCCCGCGCTCGGAGAGCCAGCCGATGAGCAGGGCGCTTGCCAGGCAGAACAAAAACACGATCCCGAACGTCACGCCGATCGCGGATTGCGGCCCGATCTCCACCCCCAGCAGCCGCGGGGTAAGACCTGCTCCCACGACAAGCCCCGCCGCGGCCGCGATGCCAACCCCGCCGAACGCCGCGTGACTGATGCCCTGCCCGATGAACGCCAGACGCTTGAGCACCACGAGCACGGACAGCAATGAGCAGAGGGCGGCAATGGCCAGGCCCGTGACAACACCCGGCCAGAACAGCCCGCGCACACTCGGGTCCGTGAGATAGTGCCACGTATTCAGTGCCCACCTCCCGGGTGATGGTGGTGGGAGGGGTCCTTGCAGGCCGCGGCGGCATGGGCATCCACGTGCACCTCGCCGAAAATGCCCGCAACGTCATGGCGAAATACCTCCGCGAGCACCGCCGGGGTTAGCCCCTCGGGGGCCACGTGGCTGTGCAAGGTACGGCTGAGGCATGCAATGCGATCGCAGCCCGCGGCGACGGTTCGGATGTCATGGCTTACGACGATTACCGTGAGTTTCAGTTCGTCGTGCAGTCGCTTCAACAAATCAGCGAACTGCTGCTGCCCGGACACGTCGATCCCCACCGTCGGCTCGTCGAGAAGCAGCAGCCGCGGGCTCGCGGCCAGCGCACGGGCGATCATCACGCGCTGAAACTGCCCGCCCGAAAGGTGCCCGATGGGGCGATCCGCGAACGACGAGGCGCCAACGACGTGTAGACCGCGCTCCACGGCCGCGCGATGGTCGGCGCTCAGTCTCTTCCATGCGGGCAGCGCCAGCGCGGGGCCCATCTCCACGACCTGGCGAGCCGAGATCGGGAAGGCCAGTTCGCAGTCCGGCCGCTGAGGGACGTAGCCAACCAGTCCTTCGCGCACCGCGCGGTCCGGTGACAGCCCGAACACCCGGATTTCGCCCGACGCCCCCCGAAGCAGCCCGAGCGTGAGTTTGAGGAGCGTGGACTTGCCCCCTCCGTTGGGCCCCAGCACTCCGAGCCGCTCGCCCTCGTTGACCGTTAGCGTGACATGCTCCAGCACCGGTCGCGGCGAGCCGCTGTCACCGCGGGCCGGGTAGGCGTATGAAACGTCGCGGTATTCGACGGCCGGGGTCGCCATGGGATTCCCAGAATAACCCAACGGCGTCACTTCGTGCCGAGGTTCGTGACCAGGGATTCGAGGTTCTGCTCCATCAAACTGAACCAATCGCCATCGCCAATCGGGTCGATCCGGGCGACTTTGACCTGCGCCTCCCGGGCGATACGCTCGGCCAGACGCGCGTTGTATTGCGGCTCGACGAAGATCGCAGCCACCTTCTCCTCGCGGATGGCCCGGACAACTCCCTCGATTTTCGCGGCCGTAGGCTCCGCATTCTCCAGCCCGCGAATCACCGCAGCGATACGCAGCCCGTACCGCTGCGCCGGTCGCGGAAACGCGTTGTGATGGGTCACGATGGCGCGGCCTTTGAAGGGCTCCAGTCGGGCCCGCCACGCCTCATCGACCCCGGCGACCCGCGCCGCGAGATCCTGCGCCCGCTTATCCGTCTCGGCGGAGACCTCGGCGCCGCCCGTGGCGACAACCGCGTTCTTCACGGCCTTGCCCAGATGCGGAACAACCCGCTTGACCAGCACGGGATCAAGCCACAGGTGCTGGTCGATCGCGTGGTCGTGGGTGTCGTGGTCGTCTCCGGGCTCTTCGTCGTGGTCTTCATGGCCGTCGGACTTGATCCCAAGCGCGGTGGCGAAGCAGATCTCGATGCGCTTGGATTGCGGTTCCTCCTTCTTGAGCGCCTGCTCCAAGCGCGGCTCAAGCCCCAAGCCGACATAAAAGACCAGGTCGGACTTGGCGATCGTGCTGAGATCCTGGCTGGAGAACTCGTAGCCATGCTCGCTGCGGCCGGGCGGCATCAGGATGGTGATCTTGCTTCCCGGTGGGAGCAGTGGCTCGATGATGCCGCGAAGGGGCGCGACGGTGACCACCACATTCAGCGGCGCCGTCTGGCCGCGCTGCCCGAGCGCGAAACTCGCGAACGCAGCGATCAGCGCGCCGACGAAGAGTGCAAGGCGGATGGTCGTGAGTCGGAGCGTCATGGCGGCGGACGGTTGTTGAGAATGCAGTATCAACAAGACAATAGCCCCGGCCACGGGCGGTGTCCACCATGAGGCATGCGAGGGCGGTGTGGGCGGCGAAGGACGCCGAGCGGCGGCGCTGAAGCGGACCGGCGCACGCCGAGCCTCGCAAGATCTGACTTTTCGAGCGCGGGCGTCTACACTCTCACCCCGCGTCCCGCACGCGGGCGATCCCGGGGCGGTAGCTCAGTTGGTAGAGCGCATCGTTCGCAATGATGAGGTCGGGAGTTCGACTCTCCTCCGCTCCACTTCGATCACCGTTCTCATGAGCCGGCGTCGGCCTTTACGGCCTTCGCCTGATTCTCGAGCGCGGCCCGCGACTGTTTGATGAGAAGCCTCAGGGACGGCGGCCGGAGAGGTAACTGCTGGGACATCGTGTCTGCCTTCTCGAGCGCGGCGAGTCGCGCCTCGACCGGTTGCTCCTCCGAGGACATCGGTGTCATGGACAGCGCGCACCAGCGCATGCTCTCGAGTTCCAACAGCCATGGGTCATTGGGCTCGAGCTTTGTGCTCCAGCGATCTCGCAGGCTGTCGATGCGAGGTAGAGCCTCGACGGACCGATCCGCCTGCATCAGCCAGACGCACAACGCTCCTTCCCACAGCAGGGGCTCAAACTCGTTTGATCGACCTTCCTGTCGCGCCTTCTCGACGATGCCACCGACAATGTCGATGCGCCGCTTCCACAGTTCGACCGAATCCTCGTTTGTGGGCAATACTCGCGGCCCAAGAACGGCCTCCAGGAAGGTCACGGAGTTCGTCCACCCTGCCGCCGCGTCGTCCTTCGGCTCCGGGTTCAGAACATACTTGATTAGCCCATCCAGTCCCTTGGATCGGTCATTCAACTCCAGCCGGCGTTGATTTGATCGCGTCGCTTCCTCGAGCGCGGTTTTCGCGCGCTGCGCTTTGGCGTCCCCGACGGCATAACCGCCCCACACGACCGCCACAAGCGCTATCAGTGCCGCGGCGGCGGAAACTGTGGTCAGAATCGGAGACCGAAGGAAGAGCAATCGCGCCCGTCGCAATCGGCTGGGCTTGTTCCACAGCAGGGGTTCGCGAGACAGCCACAACTCCAGGTCGTTGGCAAGCGCATCCGGTGAGGCATACCGATCACCGGGTTGCGTGGCCAATGCCCGCCGGCAGATCGCATTGAGGTCCGAATCAACGTCCTTGCGGGTGAATGATGGGCTTGGTGCCACGCGGTCTGGGATCGTCAGGTTCTCGATCGCCTGCTGCGGCGTTTCGCCATTCGGATGAGCCCCCGTCAGCAGCCAGTAGAGCACTCCGCCCAGGCCGTATACGTCTGCGGTAGCGCTCACCGCATCAGGCTCAATGCGGTACTGCTCCGGCGCGACGAACGCCAGGCTTCCAAATCGTTGAGAACCGGGTTGGCTCACAGAGGGAACGGCGACTCCAAAGTCCGTAACTTTGGGCACCCCGTCCTCGGTGATGAGAATATTGGAAGGCTTGATGTCGCGGTGGATGATCCGCGCGTTGTGCGCCGCCTGAACACCCCGCGCAACGGATACAACGATCCGGGCCGCGACCGACGGCGGAACCGCGCCTGTGGTCCGGCGTTTCCAGGAATCGAGCGAGCCGCCTCGCACGTATTCGAAGACATGAAACGTCGCACCGCTTGGGGCCACAAACCGATCAAGCGCCCTGACGACGTTGGGATGAAGCACCCGACGCGCTCGTACCGCCTCCTGCGTTTCGTCGTGAGGAAAGCCGATGGTCGAACCGTGCACCTGCTTGATGGCGACCCAGGCCGGATGACTGGAGTCGGACAACGCACGATCTACGGCAAGGTAGACCGATCCCTGCGAACCCTGGCCGAGCGACTGGTGAAGTTCATACCGGGGCCGACCATCGGACAAACTCGGTCCGAGTACGCAGGGCAGGGTCAATCCCGCGGGGGCCATTTTGGCCGCAAGTGAGCCCGTGCTGCACATTGCTTCGTTCAAGGCATAGGCGGTTCGCACCGCGCCCGCAAGTTCTGGAAACTCGAGAGCCAGCGAGTCGCAAGCCTGCGCGGGAGTCAGCCCGCGTCGGTATAGCGTCTTCAGGGACATCTCGATTGCCGCATCGAGGGGAACGGCCCGTCGTTCAAGCCCCGGTACAGCATGAAGGAATGTCCGCAACTCCAGGTCGTTCACGCGGGACGCCACGTCCACGATGACGTCGGCCAGTTCCTCGTCCGAGAGTCGGGCCGCGGATTCCAAGCACTGCACCGCGCTCAGACTTGAATCCGTCCCACCCGCCGCAGCGAAAATCCGGTTCGAAACCATCAGTGCACCTCCGATGGGACGGAGACCGAACGCAGATGGGAACGAATCCGTTCCCAGCGCTTTCGAACGGCGTCCGTTGTCATCTCCAACTCTTCGGCGATCGCGGCGTGGTCGGTTCCCAGGAGCCAGTGCGAGAGAATCTGCCGGTCAACACGGTCGTCAAGCCGCGAGAGCATGCCGTCGATCTCGGATTCTGCGCCTCCCGGAATCGCCCGCTCGGCCCGGGCCAGCCTGCAACGCCACTCATACGCCACGTCCGAATCCGGGCCCTCAACTCTCTCAAGACGCTGCATGACCCTGGCCTTGTCGATCAGCGCATTATCCCCAATCTTGAACACCAGCGCCCACATCTGTCGTTCGTTGAGCGCGAGCACTTCTCCCGTTCGAACAAGCGTGTCGAGTCGGCGTGCGATTGTCGAGAACAGATCCTGCGAGTCCACCATTCGGCGCATCGCTCGCCCCAAACGCTGCCGGTATCGACGGCGGATCTGCCCCTCGTGCTGAACGAGAAAAGCCGCAGCCGCACTCCGATCTCCGCCTCGGATGCGAGTCACCAGCAAATGTACTGGCCCCGTGCTCTCTGAATTCCGTGAATACGCGGGAGATCCGTCTGTTGTCGGTGAATCCGTCATGGCCGCTCCGGTTGGCATCTGTGCGGGTAAAGATTCGCCACACAATTTTCTGGATTTCAGTCACACGACCCAAGGCCCGAACGCCCAGACCTCAGCCCGGGACAGAAAACCCAAGGGCACATGGAGGTCCAAGTATGGCGGCGCTGCGGCAGAATAGTACCAGATTCCTGAGCCTTGCAACCGTTTTGTTGGCATTGGGTGGAACGATTCAGTCGGGGGTGGCAACCCCTCAATCGCAAGAGGGTGCGTGTTCATCGGTGGAGATGGCCGGACCGGGACAATTCCCGGATGCGATCAGCCCAATCGAGCGACTTCAGGAGTTGCTCGACATGATCTGCTTCATCGTCCCCTGTGTCGGGGCATCAACTTCAGAAGTGACTCTGGCGCAGGTCGAACAGTTGGCCGTCATCCGAATGGCCACCTACCACCTCTCCGGAATCAACCCCGGACTGACTCAGGATGACCTCTACACGGGCATCGGAATCGTGGATCAGACGGAAAAGTGGATCCAGACCAATCCCGGATTGCTCAGCAGCGGCATCGAGTCGGACCTTGCCTCTACGCTTGCCGAGATGCGTGCGGAGCTCGAGGAGGGGCTGCGATGAAAGCACGTCGAAGCCGCAGGCCCGCCGTGCTCCGCTTGCCCCCGAGTTACGACCCCGGCGAGCCACAGTCAACGCTCACGGAAGCCAAGAGTCACATGCACGCCGTCAGCCTTCGCATCGGTGTCGCGTGCGCCGGCCACACCATGGCCGAGATCGCCAAGCGGACCGGCTGGGAAGCCGAGACGGTCCGCCGCTATCTCCGACGCGGCCACCGACCCTCCGTGGACTTCGTGGCCGCGGTCGCCGAACGGTTCGCGGTCTCAGTTCGGTGGCTGATCCTTGGCGAGGGTTTAATGGATCGTGAACGCTCCGATACACCGGTTCCTCGTCAGCCCACCGAGATGGACGGACTGCTCGAAACCCTCGAATCGCACGTCAACGGACTGGAGAAGCAGGTCGGAGGCTTCTCCAACCGCTCGCGAAGCCGCCGAGGGAAGTGAACCGGATAACCACCTGGATGAATCGCCGGGCCCTCGGGCCTGGCCGTTGCCCGTTTGGGGCATCCTCAAATGCTCGCAGACTTGGTAGTCTGGGAGGATGAAGCGATTCACCTTGATTCTCACCGCCGCGGCCTCGGCCGCGTGCGCCCAGCCCGGCTCCTCCCTGCTCACCACCGCCGAACAGTCGGGCTACAAAGCCACGGCGCGGCATGCCGATGTCGTGTCCCTGCTCGATGCCCTCGCCGCCAAGGACCCCCGCGCCGCACGGGCTTCCCTGGGCACGTCGCACGAAGGGCGCGAGTTGCCGTTGGTCATCCTGAGCGATCCGCCGGTCTCCTCGGCCGCCGCGGCCCGTGACCTGGTGAAGCGCGACGGCCGAGTCCTGGTCCTGGCAATCGGGAACATCCACGCGGGCGAAGTATGCGGCAAGGAAGCGCTGCCGATGCTGGTGCGCGAGATCCTCGAGGGCGACGGGGAGATCCTGCGGCAAGCCGTCTTTGCGATCGCTCCCATCTACAACGCGGACGGGAATGAACGCTTCGGGAACAACCGTCCGACGCAGAACGGCCCCGAGCAGGGGATGGGGATCCGCGAGAACGCGATGGGCCTGGATCTCAACCGCGACTTCGTGAAGATCGAAGCCCCCGAGACAGCCGGCCTGATCCGCTTCTTCAACGAGTGGGACCCGGACGTGTTCATCGACACGCACACGACCAACGGGTCGTACCACCGGTACATCATCTCGTACGCCGGGCCGAAATCGCTCTCGGGCGACTCGTCGCTGCGCGAGTACGTCCATTCGACCTTTCTGCCGGAGGTCGCCAGGGGCTACACCGCGCTGAGTGGGTCTCCCACGTTCTACTACGGCTCGTTCGGCGGCGGAGTCTTTGCCGAAAACCCGGACGACCGCGGGCAATGGGGCACGTTTCCGGCGGAGGGCCGATTCGGAACGACTTACGTCGGCCTGCGCGGCCGTCTGAGCGTGCTGAGCGAGGCCTACACCTACGCGCCGTTCGAGGAGCGCGTCCTTCGAACCCGCGACTTCGTGCGCGCCACGCTCAACTGGGCGGCGCAAAACCGCGCGGCGGTGCGGCGCCTGATATCCGGCGCCGACGCCCGCGGCAGACAGGGCGACCCCGACGAAGTCGTCATCCGGGCGAAACTCGTTCCATGCCCGGGAGAGCACACGATCCTTGGGTACGACGAAGAGGTCAAGGACGGAAAACGCATCAGCACCGGAGTGCCCAAGGACTACCCGGGCGTGCGGCTTGTGGATTGCTTCGAAGCCGAGAAACGGGTGAAACGCCCGAGCGTCTACTACCTGCCGAAAGACGATCGGCTTACGCCCGTGATCGAAAAACTGACGCAGCACGGAATCAGGGTCGAACGCGTCACCAAACCCCGGACCAAGCAGGTCGAGGTGTACACCATCACCGGCGCCACACCGGAGAGCAGGCTGTTTCAGGGGCACTCGCTCGTCCGAGCCGAGGCGACGGCGGCCGTGCGAGAGATGCTGATCGGCGAGGGAGACTGGTACGTCA
Organism: Phycisphaerales bacterium; assembly: GCA_905339235.1. GTDB lineage: Bacteria > Planctomycetota > Phycisphaerae > Phycisphaerales > UBA1924 > RI-211. The sequence continues at coordinate 81,914 of CAJPFG010000031.1, read as the reverse complement.
GCACCCGACAGCCCCTGAGCAACCTGATCGTGTATCTCCTTGAGCCCGAGTCCGAGGACGGCCTGACCACCTGGAACTTCTTCGATCCCTGGATGAAGGCCGGCGAAACTTTCCCGGTGTACCGCCTGTTGGGTTCGTGACGAACTCCGGCTACTTCACCGCCCGCTCCACAACAATCGCATCCCCCCGGCGGGTGCGTTCCATGCGGGCGTGGAGTTGGAACATCTGCACCGCCGACCAGACATACGCGGCCGACGCGATGATCAGCGGGATCGGAAACCCGCGGATAATCTCGGGCACGCCAGTGCCCTTGAGCAGCATGTACAAACCAACACCAAGCCCCTGGAACAGTTTCCCACGCACGCCCACCAGCGTCGCGTGAATGGCGACGTATTGCGGGACCTTGCCGGGAGTCGGGGCGAGGGCGACGGGCCCGAGCATCCAGCCCACGCTCGCGCCGGCGTGCGCGACGCCGTACACGAGGCTGGCGATCGCGAGTTCACCCGAATCCGACGCCCAGAGATACAGCAGCGGGTACACGCTCAGCATCGCGAAGGAGATACCCGTGCTGCGCACCGCCCCGAGCCTGTCCATCAGCCACCCCGCGGGCAACAGGAACACTACAAGCGCCAGGAGGTACGAAGTCTGCGTGGACGCGGTCGCGGCGTCGTAGTCCAGATGCAGTTTGTCCGTGATCAGCATCGGCAGCAGCGCGAAGGCGATCATCCAGCCGATCCCGTACGTCATGTACGCGGCCTCGTAGCGGGCGAAGATCGGATCGGCCTTCAGAACCTCCTTCGCGTGCGTCACCGGCTCAACCACGCGCGACCAGAGCGACTGGCCCCGATCCGCGACAAGTTCGCGCTTGGCGTTGTGGCCCGCGGCTTCCGCCAGCCAGATGCACACGCCCGCGCCGGCCAGTTGCAAGGCCGCGGCCAGCGGAAGGTAATAGCGGAACGCGTTCTCGTCATGCTTCAGCCACCGCCCGACGCCCAGGCCGAACAGTGCGCCGAACACCATCGACACGCCCCACATCAGGCTGTAGGCGCGGCCCCGCGTGGCGTCGGGGTAGAGGGACTTGAGCAGGTCGCCCAGGGCGGGGGTTGCCCCTGCGACCCCGAGGCAGGAGATGAAGTACGGAATCAGCAGCGACCAGTAGTCCCAAGCGAAGGCGCATGCCGCGAGGGGAAGGCACGTCACCGCCCACCACGTGAGGAGGTACTTTGCGAACGAGCGGCGTGAGAAAAGGTCGTTCCAGAAGATCGAGAGCGCGAAGAGGACGCTGGAACTGGCGGTGATGATGAGCGTTTGCCAGTCGTTGGCCTCGAAACGCTTGCGAGCAAGAATGGGAAAGACGAACCAGACCGCCATGGACGTGGATTGCAGCAATGCCACGCCCAGGATGTGGGTGAGGAGCAAGTGCAGTGGCAGTTTGGGCGGCAACGCGATGGCAGACACGGGCCGAAGCGTACGGGGCAAACCCCGCAGCGTTGTGCGGCGCATATGCGCGCACGATCTCGCTACTCCGCCTCGCGAGGCCAGTCGTCCTTCAGCAACCGCGAGAGCGAGCGATCTGCAAGCACGCGCCCGCCGGTCTGGCATCCGGGGCAGTAGTTGATTTCGTTTTCGGCTCGCACGATCCGGGCGACCTTCGTGCCGCACCTGGGGCAGGGCTTCTTGAACTTCCCGTGCACGCCGAAATCCGGCCGGAAGGCGGTGATATCGCCGACGCCGGGGAAGCGCGCCGCGACGGTGGGGGCGCCTGACTCGGGTTCGTAGCCGAAGTCGGCGCGGAGGCGGCGCGTCCAGTGCGTGAGCGTGTCGCGGCAGGCCGCGTGGAGGCGAGAGAGTTCGTCGGTCGTGAGACGCGAGGTGAGCGTGATCGGGCTGAGGCCCGCGGCCCAGAGGATCTCGTCCGAATAGGCGTTGCCAATGCCGTCGAGGGTGTGGGGGTCGGTCACGGCTCTCTTGAGCGTGCGATTCTCGCGGGTGAGCGCGGTCGCGAAGTCGGCGGGCATAGAAGCGAGCACCTCCAGACCGCGCGGCGCGAGAGCCAGAAAATCGTCGCGGCCCCGGATGAGGTGCAGCGATGCCCGCTTCATTTTCGAGGCTTCGGTGAGCACCAGCGTGGCGCCGTCGTTGAGGCCGCAGAATTCGGGTTCAAAGCAGAACGCGGCCTGGTCGATCTTGCCCGTCGGCTTTGCGCCGGCGGGTTTCCAGAGGAGGCGACCGGCGATCATGAGGTGAATGACGAGGAAGTAGTCGCCATCGAGCGCGAGCACGATCCGCTTGCCGAGTCGCTCGACGGCGATCACGCAGCGCCCTTCTACGGCGTCGGTGGGTGGGTCGAACGTGCGAAGCAGGGCCGGCGAGCGGATGGTGATGCGGGTGAGCCTGCGACCGACGACCCTCGGGCGGAGCGCGTCAAGATAGAGGGAGATGTCGGGGAGTTCGGGCACGCGAACAGCGTTCACCTCACCAGCCCAACGTCAAGCGGACGATCAAGCGGACTTGCGACGGGCCTTGGCTTTGGCCCGAGCGACAATCTGGGCGGACTCATCGAGCAGTTCCTGAAGGCTAACGCCCGATAGATAGCGTCGGCGTTCCTTGGTGTAGTCGCCGCCTCGGCGTTGGCAATCCAGGATAAAACGCACCGTGTCCGGGTAGCCCAGCTCGCGAACGAGAATCGCAAGGCCGCGCTGCTGCAATTCGGTTTTGGTCATTTCCCTCGCCACTGCAAGACCTCCGCCACCGCGACGTCCGGCAGCACCGCACGGACTCCGATCAGGATAGCCCATCGCCTCGCTTGGCGTAACAGCCGATCGTCAACCGTCACGAACAGTCCTGCCTGAAGGTACTTCGCCCAAGCCAGGTGGAGCGCGTCGAACGAGCCGATCCCTTTTGCGTCGAGTGATTCTGCAACTTCAGGAAGCCCGGGTGGGGTGTGCGTTGCTTGTGGCGCGTGCGCGAGCCATCGGTCCACTGCGGAAGCGCGCTGCCTATCCGGATTCCGAGCATTTTCGATATCGTGGGCAGGCGAGTGCAGAATGACCGCGCGGCGTTGCTCTGCAAGAGCAAGCAACCCCAGGAGTGCACCTGTCTCTTCGGCCACGCGGCGTTGGGATGGATCGTCCTACGGTCGCTTCAGGATCGACATATCGAGGTAGAGCCGGACCATCCGAAGGGACCCTCGCTACTTCCCACCTGATCGTTCAAAACTCCGCCTGCCCCGGCGCCCTCGGGAACGGGATCACGTCCCGTACGTTCTGCATCCCCGTCAGGAACATCATCGCCCGCTCGAAGCCCAGGCCGAACCCCGCGTGTGGCACCGTCCCATACCGCCGCAGGTCGCGGTACCACCAGTATTCCCTCTTCGGCAGCCCCATCTCGTCGATGCGTCCGTCGAGCCTGTCGAGCCGTTCCTCGCGCTGGCTGCCCCCGATGATCTCGCCCACCGCGGGAACGAGCACATCCATCGCGGCCACCGTCGCTCCGGGCGCGCCGTCCGTGCCCGGGTCGTTCTCGCGCATGTAGAACGCCTTGATCTGCTTGGGGTAGTTCATGAGCACCACCGGCTGCTTGAAGTGCTGCTCCGTCAGGTACTTCTCGTGCTCGCTCTGCAGGTCGGTGCCCCACTTGACGGGGTACTCGAACTTCTGCCCCTTCGCGATCGCCTGCTCGAGCACCTTGATCGCCTCGGTGTACGGCAGGTGCCGGAAGGGCTTGTCCATCACGTCCTTCAGCCGCGCCAGCAGCCCCTTCTCGATCCGCTCGTCGAAGAACTTCATGTCGTCGGCGCGCTCCGCGAGCACCGTCTGGATCATGAACTTGATGAAGTCCTCCGCCAGCCGCGCATCATCGATCAGGCTCGCGAAGGCGATCTCCGGCTCGATCATCCAGAACTCGGCCAGGTGCCGGCTCGTGTTGCTGTTCTCCGCCCGGAACGTCGGCCCGAACGTGTACACGCGGCTGAGCGCCATGCAGTACGTCTCGACGTTCAACTGCCCCGACACCGTCAGGTGTGCTTCCTTCCCAAAGAAGTCCTTCGAGAAGTCGATGGCCGCTCCGTGCGGCGGGTGCGCGCCCGTCCCAGCAGGCCCGGGCAACTTGTCGCCGTGGGTCTTCAGCGAGCCTTCATCCCCCGCCCGGCGCGGCAGGTTGCACATGTCCAGCGTGCTCACCCGGAACATCTGCCCCGCGCCCTCGCAGTCGCTGGCCGTGATGATGGGCGTGTGCACGTAGAAGAACCCGTGCTGGTCGAAGAACCGGTGCATCGCCATCGACAGCGTGTGCCGCACCCGCGCCACCGCGCCGAACGTGTTCGTCCGCACCCGCAGGTGCATCTGCTCCCGCAGGTACTCGAACGAATGCGGCTTGGGCTGGATCGGGTAGTGGTCCGGGTCCTCGACCCATCCGATCACCCGCACCGCCTTCGCGGCCACTTCGTTCCCGCCCTTGGGGTTCTGCACGATCGCCCCGTCCACCTCAACGGCGCAGTGCGTGGTGAGTTTCGCGACTTCGCTCCCGTAGTTGCGCAGATCGCCCTTGCACACGGCCTGGATTGGGTCAAAGCACGTGCCGTCGTGGATGTGCACGAACGAAAGGCCGCCCTCGGCCTTGCTGTCGCGCCGCGTGCGGACCCAGCCCTTGATCGTGACCTCCGTGCCGACGGGGGTCTTGCTCGGAGCCAGCGCATCGCGTACCGAAATCCATGCCATGTCGAACTCCTGTTCGGCGATGGTAGCCGCCGACGGAGTCAGTCTGACGCCGCGCGGGCGTAGCGTGCGTCCGCTCACCCCCCGCGCCGTCGTCTCCATGCCAGCAGCGCGAGCCCGGGCAGGCCGATCGCGGCCGCGCCGAGGCCGGCGCCCATGGTGGTTGATTCGCGGGCGCGTTGCTGGGCTTGGGCCTCGAGGGTTGACAGGCGCCATTCGAGGGAGGCGATGCGCTCGTCGCGCTGGGCGAGTTCGGATTCGAGTTTCCCGTTGACGCCCTTGATCGCGGCGAGGGCCACGCCCTGGGCGTTGGTCGCGTGGATCACGGTGTCTTCGGTTCCGCCCAGGCCGAAGGCGGCGTGGAAGTCCTGGGCCATGGGGCCGATGAAGCGAACGGAGGCGTCGGAGTTCTTGAAGTTCCAGCGCGTGATGGGCAGGTCGATGACCTTGTTGAGGATTTCGCGTTCGTCGATGGCTGCGAAGTTCTCCTTGACGTTGCGGTCGGAGGCGTTGAAGACCTGTCCGGCGGAGTCGAAGCCGCAAAAGCCGCCGGCGTTGGTCTTGCCACGGAGGATGTCGGCGGCGCCGGTCACCGAGCCGTCGGTGGCGTTGTTGTTAATGTAGACGGCGCCGTTCGCGAAAATGGCGCGCCCGCTGGCGGCGCGGGTGTCGAACCATCCGCCGGTGCCGCCGATGGTGTTGAGGTTTTCGCCGCGGACGCCGATGCCGGAGGAACTGCCCGTCGCGGGGATCTGTCCCCAGACGCCGACGCCTGAGCCGAACGTGCCGGTGTTGCGGCCGAGAACGCCCGCGGCGGCGAAGTTCGCCTGGGTCGTGCCCGAGACTCCGGTGCCGGTGGCGGAGGAGCCGAAGGCGCCCACGCCGGCCTGGGCCTCGCCCCGCGTGCCCGAGCCGTTGCCGGTGGAGCCGTAGACGCCGGCGGCGTTGACGTTGGTGTTGTTGAGCGTCGAGCCCCAGACGCCGTAACTCGCGGAGTTGGTGTTGCGGAGTTCGCCGTAGACGGCGGTAACGCCGCCGGTGTTGCTTGTGGAGCTATACGCGGCCAGTTTCAGGATGGTGGGCGGCACATCGCCGAAGCCGACGTTGCCCGAGAGGTTGTAGGTGGAGTTGGAGCCGGCGATGGTGAAGGGAGCACTCGGCCCGGTGGCGCCGGTCGCGCCTGTGGGGCCGGGATCGCCTTGCGGGCCTTGAGGACCGGTCGCGCCTGTTGCGCCCGGATCGCCTTGTGGACCTTGGGGACCAGTCGCGCCGGTGGCACCGGGATCGCCTTGTGGACCTTGGGGACCAGTCGCGCCGGTGGCACCGGGATCACCTTGCGGACCCTGAGGACCAGTCGCGCCGGTGGCGCCGGGATCACCTTGCGGGCCCTGAGGACCAGTCGCGCCGGTGGCACCGGGATCGCCTTGCGGACCCTGAGGACCAGTTGCGCCGGTGGCGCCGGGATCACCTTGCGGACCCTGAGGACCAGTTGCGCCGGTGGCACCGGGATCACCTTGCGGGCCCTGAGGACCAGTCGCGCCGGTGGCACCGGGATCACCTTGCGGGCCCTGGGGACCGGTGGCACCGGGATCGCCCTGTGGTCCCTGCGGGCCCGTTGCGCCTGTTGCGCCTGTTGCGCCGGGATCACCTTGCGGTCCCTGCGGACCGGTTGCGCCGGTGGCTCCGGCGTCACCCTGCGGGCCTTGAGGGCCGGTCGCGCCTGTCGCACCGGCGTCACCTTGCGGTCCCTGAGGACCAGTTGCGCCCGTTGGACCGGTGGCGCCGGCGGGACCGGGATCGCCCTGTGGGCCCTGCGGGCCGGATGCGCCTGTTGCACCGGTGTCACCTTGCGGTCCCTGCGGACCGGTTGCGCCGGTGGCGCCGGCGTCGCCCTGCGGGCCTTGAGGGCCGGTCGCGCCTGGCGCACCGGTGTCACCTTGTGGTCCCTGCGGACCGGTTGCGCCCGCGGGACCGGGATCGCCCTGCGGTCCTGGGGGGCCCATCGGGCCGGGCTCTCCGGGCGGGCTGTTCAGCGCGAAGAGCGCGTAGGGAACCGGCGAGAGTTGCTGGCGCGGATTCAGGACGGTCCACGACTGCCAGGGATACTCGCGGACGGCTATCTGCAGCCATCGCCGCTCGCCCGCGAAGACTCCCGTGCCGAAGTCGAGCATGACATTGAAGTGGCCCTGCGACACGGGCACGTTGTTGGCTCCGAGCGTCGGGCCGATCTGCGCGCCGCCGGTCGCGGAATCGAAGAGACGGAACTGGAAGTTCATCGGGCCGTTGCAATCCTCGTCGAGCACGCGCAGGTAACCCTGGTAACCGAAGGCAGTGCCGACGGGAGACCCCGCGTACGCGGCAGGCGTGAGCGCGGGAGTCATGGATGCGACAAACGCCGCGATCAGGATCGAGGCCAGACGCGAGGTCCGCATGGGTGCATTCCTTTTTGGAGAGTGGGCGAGCGAGACGCGCGCAAGATACCGGCGGGTTGAGAATCTGTCAACGCTTCGATGAATGTGTCGGCCACATCGGGCCGCGACGCACACTTTTGTGTCCGGATGTTGTCCGTAGCCGAGTCTGGGGAGTGCGCGCGGTGTTGAGCGCGCCCTGTTGCCCAGGTTCTCATTCGGGACGAGTTGCGGGGGAATGCGCGCGCGGTGACTTGGTGTTGGCCGCGGCGTTGATTGCCGGCGCGGATCCTCGGTGAGGTCTGTCGCTCACTACCATCCGGCCGTGCCCGAGCCGTTCACCATCGATCCAGACATCGCCCGTGCGTGGACGCTGCCCGCGCGAGCGTACACCGATCCGGCTGTGTTCGAGGCCGCGAAGGAGCGGGTGTTCGCGCGGTCGTGGCAGTTTGTGGGCGATGAGGGCGAGGTGCGGGTGCCGGGGCAGTTGAAACCCTTCACCCTGCTGGAGGGGTGCCTCAACGAGCCGCTGCTGCTGACGCGGGACATGAAGGACCAACTGCACTGCCTCTCGAACGTCTGCACGCACCGCGGCACGATCCTGTGCGAGAAGGGGCGCAGCGAGTCGGGGGCGGGGTTCGAGCGGACGCTGACGTGCCGGTACCACGGGCGGCGGTTCGATCTCGACGGCACGATGAAGCACATGCCCGAGTTCCAGGGCGTGCAGGGGTTTCCAAGCGAGAAGGACAATCTGGCGAAGGTGGCGTGGGGGAAGTGGGGGACCGATCGTGGGGGTTGGCTGTTCGCGAGTCTGTCGCCGCGGTCGTCGTTCGAGGAAGTGCTCGGCCCCGTGATGGAGCGGATGTCGTTCCTGCCGCTGGACAGGTTCGTCTTCGACGCCTCGCGTTCGCGGGACTATCTGGTGCGGGCGAACTGGGCGCTGTACTGCGACAACTACCTCGAGGGCTTCCACATCCCCTTCGTCCACGCGGGACTCAACGAGGTCCTGGACTACGGCGAGTACGCGGCGGAGATGTTCCCGTGGTGCAACCTGCAACTGGGGATCGGGAAGTCGGGTGAGCACTGCTTCGAGTTGCCGCGGTCGTCGCCGGACTTTGGTCGTGGGGGTCGTGGGGGTGGTGGGGGTGGTGGGGGGGTGGCGGCGTACTACTGGTGGGTCTTCCCGAACCTGATGCTGAACTTCTACCCGTGGGGCCTGTCGGTGAACGTGGTGAAGCCGCTGGGCGTGGACAGCACCCGCGTGAGTTTCCTGTCGTACGTGCTGGACGCGAGCAAACTGGACGCCGGGGCCGGGGCGGGCCTCGACCGCGTCGAGCGCGAGGACGAATCGGTCGTCGAGGCCGTGCAGCAGGGCATGCGCTCGCGGCTCTACGACCGCGGCCGCTACTCACCGACGCGCGAGCAGGGCGTGCATCACTTCCATCGCTTGCTGGCTTCGGCTCTGTTTGAGTGACTCTTCTTCAACTCGAAGACCGCGAAGAACTCGAAAGGGAAGAGGATGCGGAGATGTCTGAGGGAGCGGAGGACTTGGATGAAGCTTCGCAGGACATTCAGTTGTTCACTGCCCGTCGGTATCGCGCTGGTCGGTTTCGTCGCATGTGGATCGAAGTCGCCGGCATCGCCTCTCATTGGCGAGTGGCGTTCTGGCTGGATTGCGACCGAGTGGGGTGAAGGGGAGACCCGGCTGACTTTCGGGGAGCGCGAGATGACCTCAGTGTTCGTTCCGAAGGAAGGAGAGCCGATTCGCAGTTCGGCAGCGTATCGGTTGAACGGCGACAAGATCGAGTCGGAGGAACTGAACTCGGGCCAACCCATGCGGTTCGAAATCCGGGGAGACGAACTCGTGCTGTACGGAGCTGACCCCCAGCCACAGAGGATGCGCCGGAGGCGGTAGGAGAAACGGCGGCACTCTTGGGTTCAGGTGACCGTCAAGGCGGGGGCCACCCGTCTCGGGGCTGGGTGGCCGAATCGGCCGCTGTTGCTCGCCCTCCTCGCATACGAACTCCATCAAGTGCCACTACTCCGCCGCGGCTTGGAGCGGCGCGAGTAGTGCGTCGCGCGGTTAACTTACTGACGATGGTCCGGGCCTTCGTCGCCGATGACCTCTCCGCACCTCGTCAGTATGCCTTCGCAGTACCGCACGACTCGCGCTGAAGACAGCGGAGTCGTGGCACTCTCCGGTGTCAGGCGAGGTTTGATTCGGGCCACCTGCCTTCACGGTCGAGGCGATGGTGCCATGGCTTGACGAGCGTGCCACGGCTTGACGCTTTGGGCAAGCCGTGTCTTCGCGACCGAACACCACCGGCGTCCGGCACGGCTTGGTGCCGAGCCACCAAGCCGTGGCACCGCCTTTGTCAGTTCGAACCCGGGCCACCTGCCTCGCCGCCGCTCTGCGTACAGTGAGGCGTGAAGCGTCTGCGGCCAGTTCAGTGCGTTGTCGTCGTTGTCTTGTTTGTGATTGGCGGCTGCTTGCGTCACGAGTACTCCGTCCGGAAGGACAGCAAGCGAATGGATGCGTTGGCCGCGCAGGTCCAGGGGCTCGTCCGGCCGGGCATGCCCGCCGTCCTGGCGCGGAGGGCGCTCGACGACCTCGGAATCAAGCACTCGGAGGTCAAGCCGAGCGCGGCCGACGACTCGTTCCTCGACGGCGAGAAGTTCGGGATGATCGCGATGATCCGCCACGAGGCGTGGCAGGTTGTCACACGCGACGTGCTGATTCGCGTGTACTTCGATGCGGATTCGCTCGTGACGCGCGTTGAGACGCGCGACGTCTTCACCGGGCCGTGACCTCGCTACGCGGTGGTTCGCTCCTCATTCATCCTTCTGCATTCAGCCTCGCCTCAATCCCCTCCACCCACGTATGCAGGATCAGCATGTGGAGTTCCTGGATGCGGTCGCTGGTGTCGCCGGGGACGATCAGTTCGTGCGTGCAGCGGCCGCGAAGAGACCCGCCGCCTTTTCCCAGCAACCCCACCGACTGCAACCCGCCCGCCTTCGCGGCCTCGACGGCGCGCAGTATGTTCGCCGAGTTGCCGCTGGTGCTGAGGACGATGAGGATGTCGCCGGGCTTGCCGAGCGCCTCGACCCACCTCGAGAACACAAACTCGAAGCCGTAGTCGTTGGCGGTGCAGGTGATGTGGCCGGGGTCGGCGCACGCGATGGCCGCGAGGGGTTGGCGGTCCTTGCGGAACCGGCCGGTGAGTTCCTCGGCGAAGTGCGCGGCGTCGCAGAGCGAGCCGCCGTTGCCGCAGATCAGGATCTTCCCGCCCGCGAGCAGGCACCCCGCGAGCGCATCGGCGATCGAGTCGATCGTACGGATCGCGGCCTCGTCGGCGAGCAACTGGCCGAGAAGGCGGTGGGCGTCGGCGAGCGATGGGCGGAGAGTGGGAGGGGGCATGCGGGCGCAGTGTACCAGCGCCCTGTGACTCGCGCCGCACGGGAGGCGATACGCTCCTCCGATGAACACCTTTCTCATCGCGGCGGGGGGCACGGTCGGGGCGATGCTGCTGGGAGCGTGGGCGCTGCAGTTGATCGCGCGGCTGGGCGCGCCAGGCCGCGGCGTTGCCGAAGCCTTCACCCGCGCGCCGTGGCTCGACCTGCCCATCACCTACTTCACCGTCCTGCCGCTGATCGTGGGGCCGGTGTGGGGCGGGTGGCTTGGGCTTGCGGGCGCGGTTGCGGGGCAGGTCGTGTCGGTGCTGGTGTGGTGCTGGCTGCACGAACTCGCGAATCTTGAGGCCGTGCGCGGGCCGCGGATCGTGCGGAGCCTGAACCGGATCGTCGGCCGCTGGCGCAACCACGCGGCCGTGTGGGCGACGGGCGTGGTGCTGCCGGTCTTCTGGATCGTGCGGATGGCGCAGATCTTCATCTACCCGCTGCTGTCGCTGCTCATCGGCCTGCCGCGGTACAAGCACGGCGAGTGGGTGAGCGTGTCGCGGCACAAGTTCTCGGGGCTGGTCGGGCACGACCTGGTGTGGTGCCTCTACTGCGACTGGATGACGGGCGTGTGGTCGCTGGGGACGGAGATGCTGCGGAACGTCGAGAGTTTCTGGTGCCCGATCCGGTTCTACGACGGCAAGAAGTGCGAGAACTGCAAGATCGACTTCCCCGACATCGACGGCGGCTGGGTGAAGGCGGAGGGCACGATGGCGGAGGTCGTGGCGGTCGTGGAGGAGAAGCACTCGGGGAATCACCACGGGTGGTTCGGGCATCCGACGCGCGTGACGGTCAAGGGCAAGGACATCGCCGCGAAGTAGCGGGCGTCAGACCGGGATGGGGGTGATGGTGACGAGGCCGTCGTGCACCTGCGCGAAGTAGGCCTCGACGAGGAGATTCGCGGCCATGGCGCGGATTCGTGCCGCGGCGCGGTGAAGATCAGCGACCTGGGAATCGTGGAGCGCCGCGGGGGCCGTCAAGAGTTTCTTGAGGTAGAACCCGCATCCGGCGTGCGCGAGGAGCACGACGCGCGTCAGGGCGTGGTGCTGAATCAGGAAGCGAAGTTCGTCGTCGAGTTCATCCTCGGCGCGGTGGGTGACCATGTGCCCCGCGAGCGCCGCGGGGCCACCGGGCACCACCAGGCGGTCGTAGCACGGGAGGTTGAGGCGGGTGTGGAGGAACTCGTCGAACTGCTCGTTGTAGCGGCCGTCGGAGCAGTAGATCGCGGCCGCGCGGGTGCGGGTGTGATCGAAGGGGAGCGTGGAGGTGAAGGGCTCGGTGGTCATGTGAGAGTCGTGGATGATGCTGGGCAAGTCTGCACTGGGAAGCGCGGAGCGGCTTGGCCGGCGCCACCCCTATTTGAGGACCAGGCAGTCGAGGCCGAAGAACGACTTGCTGCCCTGCGACTTCTCGTTGCCGCCGACGACCTCCGCACGCAGGATGAGCATGCCGTCCGCGGGGGCGTGGGCGCCCAGGTCGATGGGGCCGGAAACCCGGACCAGCCCGGCGCGACCGCTGAAGAAATCCACCGGCCCGCCCGCGGCCTTTCCGTTCACGTAGAACTGCACGACGCCGTAGTCCCAACTCCGGGTCGCGTGCACGGTGACGCTCACCGGCCCGGCGCCCGGCGCGGGTATTTCCAACTCCACGAAGTCGCCGATCTTGCGGCCCTTCACCCAGAGTTGGGTCTCGTTGCTCCAGCGGTCGTTCTCGGAGAGGTCAAGTTCCTGCACCTCGGTGGGCAGCCCGTCCGATTTGGCGACGATCTTCATCGACTCGCACTCGATCGCCCCGGCGATCGTGTACGGCGGCGGGAGCGGCGGGGGTTGGGGGATCGCGCTCGCGGCCGACTTGGGGTCGGGCTCGCGGTTGGTGGTCGCCCCGGGGCGGGCGTAGAAGTACGTGGTGGCGGCGTACGCGACATCGGTCTCGCGCCAGTGCCAGGCCTCCATGTCGAACTTGAAGGAGGACGTGAACGGGATGGCGTCCAGGGCGCGGACTCGCGTGACCGTGGTGTGGCCGTAGTTGCTGGGCTTTTTGGTGGCCTTCCATCCGTCGCAGCGGGGCTGGGCGTGGAAGGGATTCTGGAAGGGCTCGGGCCAGCACCACGCGTAGCCGTAGTAATCCTCGGTGCCGGTGCCGAAGTGGGAGGGGAACTTTTCGCCATCCACGTAGACCTTCTCGTCGCCCTCGCCCCACCAGATCGGGCTGGGGTTCATCACGGCGAGGTTGTCGCCGAGGTATACGCCCCGGCCCTTGATCTCGATGTAGTTCCAGTCCGCCGTGCCCGCGCCGGCCTTGGTGTGGATCGGGTACTCGTATCGCCACGCGGCGTGGAAGTGCATCGAGCGGTCGTCCCAGGTCCAGCGGGTGGCCTGGATGTTGACCTTGGCGCGCACGGGCTCGGCGCCGAGATTGTGGAGCGTGACTTTGCCGGTGCGCTGGTAGGGCATGACCCAGATGCAGCGCATGGCCGAGTCCACCGCGCGGTAGCAGTCGGCGAAGGGGTTGACGCCCACGCCCGAGCCGAAGAAGTCGCCCACGGGGCACCAGATGGTCTGCTCGCCGTCGAACTCGGCGGAGAGCACCGTCGAGCGGGTCGCCTGCTGGAGATCGGCCGCGTCGAGGAGGACTTCGACGAGGCTCACGGCCATGGGACCCGGCGGGAGTTGCTTCTCCATCGTCGAGCCGGGCGCGATGCTCTCGGTCGGGCGGGCGGGGGCGGTCTTGGGGTGCGGCACCGAGAGCGAGCCGCCGGTCCGCGCGATCAGGCCGCTCGCCGCGGCCAGCGATCCGGTCGTGAGCGACTCCACCGCCGTGACCGTGGGGTACGTCCTGTAGTTGATCTGGTAGTAGAAGCCGTCGGCGTCGCTGGTGATCTTGCAGTGCTTCGCGTAGGGAATGGGAAGGTAGAGGTTCCAGCCCTTGGAGAGTTCGTGCGAGAGTGGCGCCGGCACCGCGGCCTTGCCGCTCAGCCAGTCGGTCATGGGGCCTTCGATGACGGGCGTGGTGGAGTTGTCGAGGTAGACCCGCAGGTTGCCCTTGGGGTTGGCCGACCAGATCCGCACAATGGCTCCCGGGCCGTCCATGTCGGCCATGACCCACTCCTTGCGGGTGGCCTTGGCGTTGTCGGCGGTGGGGGCGGGGGCTTCCTCGACGCGGAGGTACTGGTTGACATCGCCGTTGGCGAACCAGCCCGCGGGATCATCGGGCGTCACCGACTTGCGGTCGTAGGAACTGAACTGCCGGCACGTGTACGCGGGGACGGGCAAGCGCGCGACGGCGGTGCGGTCGGCCATCTCGTGCAGGAGTGAGTCGAGGGTAACGGGCGGGGACTGGGCCAGGGAAGCGGCCGCGGCGATGCAGGCGAGTGTGAGCATGGGGATACTCCGTGAGCCAGAGTCTACCGCAAGTTGAGGTGGCGTTGCCGCGGATGAGGTTCAGTCAAGAAACTCGGCGGTCGCCTGCCTGCGGCGATCCACGACCAGCCGCAGCACGTCCGGCCGGGCGTAATGCCCGGCGGGATCGAAGTTCTGCCGGGCCCGGCGCACCTCGCGGTGATCGATCTCGGCGAAAAGAACCTCCTCGCGGTTGGTGACCGGTTCGATCACCCACGAGCCGTCGGGCGCGGCGACGCAGGAGCCGCCGTTGCAGTAGGTCTCGTTCGCGCCGGCGAACACGGACCGGGCGGGCGTGCTTGCGGGCACATCGCTCGCGCGGATCAGCCCGCCGACCGAGACGACGTACGAGCGCGACTCCATCGCGATGAAGCGGGTGATGTCGCGGGTGTTACGGTCGCTGCCGGGCCAGAGCGCCACGTGCAGGTCCACGCCCTGGGCGTAGAGGGCCGCGCGGGCGAGGGGCATCCAGTTCTCCCAGCAGTTGAGGGCGCCCAGCGTGAAGTCGCCGATGGGGTGGGCGGTCAGGCCGTGGCCGTCGCCGATGCCCCAGACCAGGCGCTCCTCGTAGGTGGGCATGAGTTTTCGGTGGACGGAGAGGATTCGTCCATCCTGGCGGCCATCGACGATGACGCGGGACGCGTAGAGCGAATGCCCCGTGCGATCGCGCGGCCGCTCGATAATGCCGAGCACGCCCATGACGCCCGCGTCGCGACAGGCGGCGCAGAACGGCAGCAGATCGCCGCGTTCGATGCAGACGGCCTGCTCGGCGTAGAGGGCGAAGAGGTCCTTCTGGACAGCCGAGTCGAAGCGGGCGCCGTCGGTGCGTTCGACCCAGACGGGGTACCCCGGGGCGAGAGCCTCGGGGAAGCAAACGAGAGAAGCGCCGCCCGCGCGGGCGGCGCGGACGGCGTCGATGCATTTGGCCAGCGTGGCGTCGCGGTCCAGCAGGACCGGTACGATCTGGGCGAGCGCGACTTTCATCGGGCCGCGCGGCTTAGCCGGGGTCCTTCTGGGTCTTGGCCTTCTCTTCGATCTGCTTGAGCCAGTCCTCAACGCGCGGGCGGATGTCCGCGGGGGCGAGTTCAAGGGCCTTTTGCGACGCGGCGTGCGCCTTGTCGAAGTCGCCGGCGGCGAAGTACGCGCGGGCCATGGTCACGTGCGTGCCGTATTCGGCCGGGTCGCTGAGGTCGAAGTTGACCTGCGCGGCCTTGAGGAGCAGGGCGGTGTCCACCACTTCGGGCTTCTCGCGGGGGCTTTCGAGGGCGTTGAAGACTTCCATCGCGCCCATCGCGTTCCTGGCCTTGCGGGCGTTCTCGACCAACTGGTTGCCCAGGGCGTAGGCCTGGGTGTAGTGCTTCCCGCCGAGCAGGGCGCGGAACTGGGCGGAGTTCTGGGTGCGGCCCATGATGGGGTACTGCTTCATGGCCGCGGACCAGGCGGTGTCGCCGGTTTCGAGGCTGTCCTTGTACTTGGCGGCGGCGTCCGTGAAAGCCTTGGTGGCGGACTCGATCTTCGCGGGGCCGGTCGTGATGTCCCAGGTGCCCTTGAAGACCTCATCGAGGACCATGTCCATCCGCATCGGGTGGCCGATCCAGGCGATGGTGCCGGTCTGGTCGATGACGAAGGCGCTGGGAATGCCGTTGCGGCCCGCGGCCTTCATCCAGTTCTCGTCCATGAACTTGGACGTGCCGTCGTACGCGACGGTGTAGCCCATGCCGTCGCCCTTCTTCTCGACGAACTTGCTGGCCTTGGTGAAGGTGTCGGCGTTGTACTCCTTGTCCTCCCAGATGTTGACGCCGCAGATGGTGAGGCCCTTGGGGCCGTACTCGTGCTGGAGTTCGGAGAGGTGGGGCATGCTGGCGATGCAGGGCCCGCACCAGGTGGCCCAGAACTCGACGACGTAGACCTTGCCCTTCTCGAACCCTGTGAAGGGCGTGCCCTTGATGAACTTCTCGACCTTGAACTCCGGCGCGGCCATGCCGACCTTGAGGGTGGGCTCGGGCTTGGGCGCGGGGGCCGCGGCGGGGGCGGTGGGTGTCGCGGGCTGCGCGGGCGCGGGGGCCGGTGCTTTGTCCTGCGCGAGGGAAGCGGAGGCGCAGGCGGCGAGAATCGCGACGGCGGAGAAGCGGGTCAGCATGGCGGGTCCTTCTTGGGGTGGATGGTGGACGAAGCGGAAGGGTAGGACCGAAGGCCTGGAGTCGAGGAATTCGGCCCGCCGCTGTCGGTCGGCGTTGGGGAGGTTACCGATCGGATTGGGCCGCCCGTGTGGCGCGGCGTTGTGAGCGCGGGAGCAGGCCCAAGAGTACGAACGACAGGGCCCCGGGGGCGGGGGTTGGGGTGGCGGTGAGGCTCAGATTGTCGAAGAGTGTGAGCGTGTTTCCGCCGCCGATCGCGATCATGAGAGGCTGCCCGAGGCCGGCCGGGCCGGCGCCGGTTTGAAAAGTGCAGGTCCATCGCACCCATCCGTCGGTGGTCCCCGCACCGTTGGATGGCGCGGGATTGACGGCCGTGGCCGGTGTGAGGAACGTTGCGAGGGAATACGTGGCGCCGTAGCCCAACTGCAAGTCGCCATAACCAAATGTTCCGCCATCGGTGTCGCCCACATCCGCGGCGAGTGTGTAAGTGGTGAACGCGGCGAGTGCGTTCGGGAGAACTTGGAACAGGTACCCGCCGGAGAAGAACGCCAACTGCTCGAAGTCCGCCGCGTCGGGCGTTCGATCGATGCCCGCGTGCCAAGGGCTGGAGGGTCCCCGATCGATGAGCCCGAACTGTCCGCCCCCACCTTCCCAGGCGGTCGGGGCTTCGGTCAGCGTTCCCAACGCGGGCGCGAAGTTGGGTGATTCGAAGCTCGAGTTCGCGATCGGGATGATGTCGGCGAGTATCGGTGGGGCGAGCGACAGCGCGAGGATTGCTGCGATAGGACGGCGCATGCTGAGAACATGCACTGTGTTTGGCATCTCGGCCACCCACGTCCGAAAATATTCACGGTGTTTCGGTTTCCGTTTGTCGGGATTCGGGTTGGGCGGGGGAATCGCTCCCGTGCCTGGTTTTGGAGGCAATGAGGTGCGCGGCCGAGGAGTTCGTCGGGGTCGTCGAGGTTGATGCGAGGCCAACTGGCTTGGTCCGAGGAAGGGCGGGCTCAGCAGCCGGCGGCGGCAATGAGGGAGGCGGGGGCTCGGGGGCGAGGGATGCCGGGGCGGTGCTTGCCGGAGTGGAGTGAGTTGTGAACCGGAAGTACGGGAGAGTTGAGGTCGAAGGAGACGGGCTGAGTCGGTGAAGGCACGACGACCGGCGCGGAGGGAGAAATCGCTGCGGTCGGAATCGGAGTTGCGTCTGTGGTGCTGGGGGCGGACGCGGCGGTGACGGGCGTTGCGGGCGTGGGCGACTTCGCGCGAGTGGCCTGCGCGGCGGGGGTTGGGCTGGGCTGGACGGAATGGCCCGGCGCGCGGGAGTTGGTGGCTTGGGCGCGGAGTTGACGGAGTTCTGCGAGTTCCTCCTCGAGTTGACGGATGGCGTCGGCGCGCGGGCGGGCGGCGCGTGGCGCGGGGCGCGTGGAGGGATCGAAGAACTCGAAGCGGGTGAGGCGGAAGATGAGGTTGGAGTTTTTGCGGAGCGATTCGACGAGGCGGCGGCGGAACTCGAGGAGGGAGAGCGGGGGGAGAGATGAATGAGGAATGGGGCTGCCCACCCCGACCTTCGGCGAGGACGCCTCAGGTCCGGCGTCGGTGGGGAGGGCGGGTTCCGAGGCGGATTGGGCCTGGTAGGCGGCGGCGACAGCGGCGGGGTCGGGTCGGGGCGCGGCGTTGAGGAGTGCGGTGGATTCGCGGGTGGCGGTGACGATGGCGGCGAGGGCATCGTGGGTGTGGTTGGCGGCGAGAAGGCGTGTGATGGAGGCTGCGGCGGAGCCCTGCTGGAGGAGGCGGGCCTGGACTTCGGGCGAAGTGATCCAGAGAGAGAGCGCGTTGAGGGAGGTGTTGTGGAGGGCGGCGGTGTCGCGGAGGGAGTTGGCGGGGTTGGTGAGGTCGTCGAGGACCTTGGCCGCGGCGTCGGGGGAGGGGTTGAAGGTGGTGTACGACATTACGAACCGAGTGTACGGAGTATGAATGGTCTGTCAAGGGCGGGTGCGCGGATTGGGTATAAGGGTTTGTGGGATGATGGGTTGCGCGATAGTTTCGTCGGTAGTTCCGAGTGAGCAGCACATAGCACGCCCCCGTCCGCCGCGCACCTGCCTTCCGCGCACCGGCCGGTACGATGTCACCATGCCGAACATCCAGATTGAGCGACTGAAGGCCCTTCCGATCCGTCGCACCGGCGAGGTGTGGGAGATCGCGGCCGCGCCTCTTCCGGCGATGGTTCCGGTGCAGAAGGGCGGGCGGCCGGAGCAGATTGTGGTGTGCGCGTGCGTGAGCAGCGAGGGGGGCGCGGCCATGGCCGATCCGCAGACGGCCGGCGGGTTCGCGCCCTCTGCGCCGCTTGACGCGCTGGCACAGTTTGCGTTGGCTCCGCTGGTGCCGGGCGCAAAGCCGCTGAACTATCTGCCGGCGCGGGTCATCGTGGGGCCGATGCCGGAGGAGGCCGAGCGGGCGATCGTTTCGGCGCTGACGGAACTCGGGGTGGCGGTCGAAGTGAAGGCGGACGCGGAACTGACGGTTGAGTTCTTCGCCGGGCTGGCGGAGCAGTTTTCGGGGGCGGGCGGCGCGGGTGAGTCTCTCCTGGTCGGCGCTGCGCCGCTCATGCGGGCCAAGGGGATGAGCGTGGAGCGGATCACGGCGTTCGCGGAGGCGGCGCGGTTGTTCTGGAAGGCCGCGCCGTGGCGGCGTTTCGAGCGTGAGTTGGTCTGGCGGATCGACCCGGTGCCGCAGATGCGGGCGCTGCGGCACTGCACGGTGATGGGGGGCGGCGGGGAGGAGTTCGGCCTGGCGTTTTTGGCGGATCCGATGCAGATGGTGGAGATGGCCGCGGCCGATGACGCCTCCGAGTATTTGCAGAACGCCGATGGGGCGCACTGGTGCGTGATGTTCAACAAGGTCGGGGAGATTCCGCCGGGCGATGCATCGTTATGGGTGGAGCATGCGATGCCGCTGGGCGCGGCGGACGCGTATCCGATGCCGATGGGCGTGACGCACTCGGGGAGCATCAAGCGCCCGAGTGCTGCGAACCTGACGCTGATGGAGGGCCTGTTGCGGGCGTTTGTGCCGTTGACGCGGGCGGAGGTCAAGGCTGGGGGCTTCACGCGGGAGGTGGCGACGTTTGATGGGGTACGGAGATTTACGCTCGAGGCCGTGATGGGATTGTGAGGGCGTGTTGTTGGGGCCGGGGTCACCGAATTGACGAACGCACCCGGCGATGTTCCCCAGGCCGCTGAAGCGCGCTGAAGCGGGCTGGGGAGTGGGACAGAGGTGCAGACCGATGCCGTTCCGCCGAGGTCTGCCGTGTGTCCAGAGTCGGGGCCGGAATCCCGGAGAAGGCTGGGATCCACGCGAGTAGCCGCGGAGTGGGAGTCTTCCCATTACACTGGTGCGATGTCCGAGTCGGACTCGTGGCTGCGACGGTTTCTTGGCGGCTCGCGCGCGTGGGTGCGTGATGCCCGTGGGCGGCGGGTGCTGCTTGTGGATGTGGCGAAACTTCTCGCGGGCATGGGGACGGAGCCCGGCGCTCGTGACGAGGGGAGAGAGAGACTGGCCGAGATTCGCGGCGCGTTGGTGCGCGGCGTCGGGAAGCGGCAGTGGGTCCACTTGGCCCTCGTCGTCGGCTTGACGCTGTTCGCGTGGGGCGCTCTGCTCGTCTCGGTGTACTTCACGTTGCGGGGCGCAACCCCGACATCGGGCTGGTTGACCACCGTGGGCATTGGGCTGAACAGCCTGTTTACGGTGGAACTCGTCTTTCGATCAGTTCGGGTCATTCGTGCCGCGCATCTCGCGAGCGCTCTGGTCGGGGTTGGATGCTGCGCGTCGTGCGGGTATGACGTGCGGCAGTTGAGTGCGGGAGCGGATGGGGCCCTGACCTGCCCCGAGTGCGGCGCGGCGTGGCGATTGCCGCGGCCGGGCACGACGGAGGATGAAGCGGCCGCGGCGTATCGGGATTCGGTGCTGCGGGGCGAGTGGTTTGTGGGCGCGATGGGGCGGTTGGGGAGGTGGGTGGGGAGGTGGCGGAGGAAGTGATGTGGCGGAGGGGGGCGATGTCCGCCGCGGACGCGCGCCGGTGATGAGGGAAGCAGTTGGCAGAATCGGTCGGCAGGCCCGTTGGAGATCGCGGAAAGGGCTTGCGGTTTCTCAAATATGGATATACTGATCCTCATTACCCGTCTACGGTGTGCCCTCCTCGCGTATCGGGCCGCGGCCTGCCGCTGACGCAAACTGCGGAGGCCGGCCATGCGCTTGACCACTCGGTCGATCGGTGTGATTGGGAATACCAGGCAAACCGTGCTGGCGACGGTGATCGTGACGGCGGTGGGGGCGGGCGCGCAGGCGCAGTGCACACTCGGATTCAACTCGCCCGCGAGCCATGGCGCGGGCGGCAATCCGTATGCGGTGGCGATCGACGATTTCAATCGCGACGGCCGGTGGGATGTCGCCGTCGTGAACTACGGCAGCAACAACGTATCGATTCTGCTGGGTAATGGCGACGGCTCGTTGCAGAACGCGGCGTCGTACGCGGTTGGAAGCACGCCGCAGGCGGTGGCGGCGCGGGATTTCAACGGGGACGGGCGGCCCGACCTGGTGGTGTCCAACAGCGGGGCGTATCACGTGTCGGTGCTGATCGGGCGTGGGGATGGCACGTTTGCTCCGGCGGTTGACTACGGGACGAGCCCGATGCCCATGGACGTGGAAGTGGCGGATTTCAATGGCGATCAGTTTCCGGATCTGGCGACGGTGAACCTTAATCCGCCGACCGTGTCGATCCTGCTTGGAGCCGGCGACGGCACGTTCCTGCCGGCCGCGAGTTTCGCGGTGGGATACTGGGGGCAGCCCCGCGCGCTGGAGTTGAGTGACCTCAACGGGGACGGGCGGCAGGATGTGACGGTTGTCAACATGATGAACAACTCCGTCTCGGTGTTCCTGGGGAACGGTAACGGGACATTCGGCGGCGAAACGGCGTTCGGCGCGGGCGCGTACCCGATGTGCGTGGAGAGCGGCGACCTGAACAACGACGGCCGCCCTGATCTGTGCGTCGGGACGGATGGGGGCGCCAGCCTGCTGGTGTTGACGAACAACGGGGACGGGACCTTCGCGACGGGGAGCAACTACGCCGTGGGCACGGCGGCATTGGCGATGGAGGACATCGATGGAGATGGTGACCTCGACGTGTGCGCCGTCACCGGCGGGACGCTGTCGATCCTGGCGGGCAAGGCCGACGGGACACTGCTGCCGCCGGTGGTGTTCGGTGCGGGGCATTCGGCGTCGGGTATCGGCGTTGCGGATCTCAATGCGGATGGCCGGCGGGACGTGACCCTGGCCAACAGCGGGGTCAACAGCAATGACGTGTGGGTGCTGCTCAACACGACCACGTGTGCGCCGGGGTGCGACCCGGATGTGAACTGCGACGGCGCCGCCAACGGGTTTGACATCGAGGCCACCGAGCAGGCGGTGAACGGTGATTACTCGAACTTCTGCCAGGCCACGGCCGATCTGAATGGCGATGGGGCGGAGAACGGGTTTGATATCGAGACGGAAGAGCAGCGGGTGAACGGAGGGCCTTGCTGACGGGCGGCGAATCTGAATGGCCTTGCGGCAACGGCCAGCGTCTTCACGGTCTTTGCGTTGAAACTCTACAGGTTCCCCGCCGCGACGGGACCGCCCCGGTCGCCCCCCGCCCCCGGTTCGCCCGGGGCCGCGATCCCAACGTCCGGATATCGCCGCGACCCACGCCCGTTCGCGAATAACGGGGGTGACCTGCCAAAACCCCGGCGACGGCATGGGAGGAATGGGAGCGGTCAGGGAGGGCCGCCGCGGCCGGCGCGGCTTTTCAGGCGGGCTTGGGTCATGGCTTCGCGGAGGCCGCCCTTTTTGAGGAAGTCTGCTTCGAGGCGGCGGAGTTGCTGGTCGAGGAGGTAGTTGGCCTGGTGGATCAGGCAGATGGCGATATTGGCGACGGCTTCGGGGGGCTTGGCCTTGGCAAACTCGATGAAGAGGGCTCGGGCCTGTTCTGGAGAGCGATGCGAGGGATGGGAGGAATGAGAGGAATGCGAGGAATGGGGATTCTTTCTCGCATTGCTCCCATTTCTCGCATCTCTCCCATCGGCCTGCAACTGCCGCGAAAGATCTCGAACAAACCGTGCTTGCTTGGAGTCTTTGTCCCAGAGGGCCAGGTCGCGCAGGCGGAGGAAGTCGCCGAAGTCGATCAGGAGTTCCTCGAGGCTGGCGCGTGCGACATTCGTGAGCCGGATTTCCGATTCGCGTGAGGTGAGACCGGCCTTGCTGCCTTCGGCGATGTTTTGCTTGCCCGAGCGGGCGGCCTGGATCATCTGATCGATGGTGCGGTCGCCGCGGGTGAAGAACCGATCGCAGAAGTGGTTGGTAATGTCGAAGACGATCTCGGCCTTGCGATAGGACAGCAACTTGCGATAGTCGCGAGGAGCGAGGAAGCGCTCGGTGGGGGGCGGCATTGGCGTTCGGCCCGCTTGGGAGGAATGGGAGGAATGCGAGGAATGCGAGGAATGGGAGATCGGCCTACAGGTTCCCCCGCCGCGCCTGTTCCAGTTCGAGGGCTTCGAACAGCGCCTTGAAGTTCCCCTTCCCGAACGACTGGCTGCCGCGGCGGCAGATGATTTCGAAGAAGAGAGTTGGCCGGTCCTGGAGGGGTTTGGTGAAGAGTTGGAGGAGGTAGCCCTCGTCGTCGGCGTCAACAAGGATGCCCAGGTCGTGGATGCGCTTGTGGTCTTCCTTCACTTCGGGCTTGCCGTGGGACTGGAGGGTGCCGTTGACGCGGTCCCAGACTTTGTCGTAGTAGGCGTCGGGGAGCGTGAGAAAGTCCACGCCGCGGGCGCGGAGGGCGGCGATGGAGTGGAGTTCATCATCGGTGCGGAGGGCGAGGTGCTGGACGCCGGGGGTGTTGGCGTGCCAGTCGAGGTATTCCTGGACCTGGCTCTTGCGCTTGCCGGGGGCGGGCTCGTTGATGGGGATCTTGATGAGGTTGTTGCCGCTGGCCATGACCTTGGACATGAGGGCCGAGAAGTCGGTGGCGATGTCCTTGTCGTCGAAGTGCTTGAACATCTTGAACTCGAGGACATCCTCGTAGAACTTGACCCAGTAGTTCATCTTCCCCATCTCGACGTTGCCGACGAGGTGATCGACGTACTTGAGGCCGCAGGGGTTCTTGCGGTTCTGCTCGTTGATGGCGAGGATGGAGGAGCCGGGGCCGGCCTGCGGGGCGCAGCCTGCGGCGGGGGCGGTGGGGGGGCAGGCGGGGCCGCCCTCGACCTTGCGGAACCTGGGCATGAAGAGGCCGCCCTGCTTGACCTTGGTGAGTTCGTACGCGCCGGTGCGGCTGACGAAGGTGTGGACGACGCGGCCGAAGGTCCGGATGCCCGCCATGGTGACGGTGCCGTGCTCATCGCGGTAGACCTTGGGGTCGTAGGCGGATTCGGCGCCGTTCTTGACCGCCCGCTCCCAGGCCTTCTCGGCGTCGAAGACGGTGAAGGCGATGTCCTTCACGCCGTCGCCGTACATCGCGACTTCCATGTTGGAGGAGTGGGTGGGCGAGAGGCCGGAGGAGAGGATGAAGCGGATGTTGCCCTGCGTGAGCAGGTAGTGGGAGCATTCGCGGAAGCCGGTGGTGAGGTCGCCGACCTGCTCGATCTGGAAGCCGAAGCAGTGGGCGTAGAAGAACGCGGCCTGCTTGGCGTTGCCGACGTAGAACTGGACGTGATCGACGTCGATGAGTTGGAGGGGGTCGGTGGTGGTAGAGGCCGCGGGCGCGGGAGTGGGTGTGGGTTGGCGGGTGATGGTGGTCATGGCGAACTCCTTCGGACGGAGTATATGAGGCGGGCGGGGAAACAGGCCGCGCATGCGGGTTGGAGCGCGGGTCCGGGGGGAACGCGGGGAGCGGTCAGCGCGGCGGGGCGCCGTTCGAGCCGTTGCCGTTGGCGGGCTTGGCGAGGGCGGCGCGGACGGTCTGCAGCACCTGCTTCTGTTCGTCGTTGAGGTCCTGGGTGAAGCGATCGTCGATGCGCTTGAGCACGGCGGGGGCGTGGGGCTTGGTGAGGGCGAGGGAGAGGCCGCGGAACCAGGGGGCAGGCCCGGTGTTGAGGGCGTCGGCCTCGTCCAACCTTCCCAGGGCGACGAGGGCGGCGCACTTGAGATCGGTGAGCGGCTTGGGGGAAGCCAGGCCGACACTCGCCGCGTATTCGAACAGGGAAAGGGCCTCGGCCGGGGCGTTGTTGTCGATGAGGGAGCCGGCGTATGCCAGGAGGCCGCTGGTGAGCGCGTCGCGCTGCCCGGGATCGGTCCATTCGGACATGAATCGCTCGGGAGTGGCAAGACGGCGGAGCAGGGCGGTCTGCAGCACAGAGTCGGTGGTGTGGGATGCAACGTCCCAGAGGTCGTTCGCGGGCAACGCGATGGCGACGCGCGCGATGGCCGCGTCGGCGATCTCCTGCGAGGGTCGTGGGAGGGAGAGGAGGGCACGAAGTCCCGTCGCGGTGGGATCGTGGACCAGCACGGCCCGCGCGGCGGCGTCGAAAAGGTCGGCGTCCTTGGCGGCGGCGGCGAGAATGGCGCTTTGGTGTTCCGGCGACCAGACGAGCGCGTCGGCGGCCGCGATTCGCATGGCGGCGTCCGGGGAATCCAGGAGGGGCACGATGGTCGCGAGGTCTTCGGAGTTTCCAAGGGCCGCGAGCAGGCCGCACGCGGCGGGAGTCGCGTGCTCGGACATGGACCGACGGACGGCATCCAGCACTTCCTGTTGGGCGGTGGAGTTGAGTTCGCCCGCGCGGTACAACTGCCACGCCGCGTCCGTGGCCTTGTCGCGTGCCGGGCTGTTGATGTCGAGCCACCGGAGCAGCACCTGCACCACGGCCTCGGAGGGCCACCGGGTGGCCGCGATCAGGAGTGCGCCGGCGGCGCTGGGGTCGGATTCGATTCGCAGGGCGCGCGAGATCGCGGGCGACGCCTGGGCCGGGGCGAGTTGACGGACGATTCCCGCGGCGGCGGCGCGTACCCGGGAGTCTTCCGAGGCGAGGAGGGGGATGGCCGCGTCGCCGACCTCCGGCCCCAGGGTTCCCGACGCCGAGAGTTCACGCGAGACGAGTTCGAGGCCCAGGTCGCGCACCTCGCGGCTGGAGTCGGTGAGCAGGCCCGCCAGAAACGCGGAGCGTTGCTCCGGAGGGGTGGCGAGGTGCAACCGGCGCAGCACCTCGACCACTTTGGCTCCCGCGGCGCGGCGCTCGGCGTCGAGCCGGTCCACGCGCCGGGCGAATGACGCTACCAGCGAGGCACGCCATTGCAACTCGGAAAGCCCGTCCACCTCGCTCAGCCAGCGACCCCACTGGGTCGGGTCGTCGGCGAAGTCATCGTGCCCGGAAAGTCGCGCCAGCGCCCCGGCCGCGGCTGTCCGCACGGCCTCCGGCTGGCTTTCGTCGAGGTGGAGCACCAGGAGCCTGGCGGCATCGCGGGATCGGAACGAACCGAGGGCTTCGAGGACTCGGGGCAGTTCGGCAGCGTTGGACCTGGACACGCGTTGCGCGAGCATCGGGTACAGCCGCGGTGAGACATCCGAGGCCGCCGCGATTGCCCGGAGCACGAAGCCGCCCGCTCCGGCGGTGAGCGGCTTGGCGAGTTCGTCGGCAAGAGCCGCCCGGGACGCGGAGGCGTCTGATTGTGTGATGAGGTATCCGGCCGCGGCCTGGCGGACCCCGTCGGGCGCGGCGGCGTCGCGAAGGGTCCGAATCGCGTCGTCGAGCGGAGAGCGGGCGGGGGCGCGGAAGGACGGGACGGGCCACCACGATGCCAGTGCCGCGGGCGCGCCCGCGGCGGCGAGAAGTACGAGTACGACAACACCGATTCGACCTGCAACCCGCACGTTGGGCTCCCGACCTGAGTACCGAAGTTGAAACGCATGACCCGGTGCACGTGTTCGCGTCACACGAGCATCGGACGGAAGATTGACCGGTCTTCAGAGCGATGCAACGGGAGTCGGCGCATCCGCGAGAAGTCGGGCCGCCTCGTCCACATCCTTGTCACCCCGACCGGAGAGATTGACCACCACATTCTGGTCCGGTTTCATGTCGGCGGCAACCCTGATTGCATGGGAAACTGCGTGTGCCGATTCGAGGGCCGGGACGATTCCCTCGGTCCGGGCCAGGAGGGTGAAGGCCTCGAGGGCCTCGGCGTCGGTGGCGGTGGTGTAGGTCACGCGCCCCGCGTCCTTCCAGTACGAGTGTTCCGGCCCGACGCCCGGATAGTCCAGCCCCGCGGAGCAGGAATGCACGTCGGCGGTCTGGCCCTGCTCGTCCTGGAGCACGTAACTCAGCGAACCATGCAGGATCCCCGGGGTGCCGTAGGACAGGGGGGCGGCATGGTCGCCCGGAGACTTGGATCGTCCGCCGGCTTCCACGCCGATAAGCCGGACCTGCGGGTCGTCGATGAACGCATAGAACGCGCCCGCGGCGTTGGAGCCTCCGCCGACGCAGGCGATGACGGTATCGGGCAGTTTGGAGAGCAGGCGGAGGCTCTGGGCCTTGAGTTCGCGCCCGATGATGCTCTGGAAATCGCGGACGATCATCGGAAAGGGGTGCGGCCCCACGACCGAGCCGAGAATGTAGTGCGTGGTTTCACTGGAGCCCATCCAATCGCGCATGGCCTGGTTCGTGGCGTCCTTGAGGGTGCGGGATCCGGATTCGACCTCGATGACGCGGGCGCCCAGCATCTTCATGCGGACCACGTTGAGGCGCTGGCGGCGCACATCTTCGGCGCCCATGTAGACTTCGCAGGCCAGGCCGAAGTGGGCCGCGGCGGTGGCCGTGGCGACCCCGTGCTGACCCGCGCCGGTTTCGGCGATGACCCGCTTTTTGCCCATTCGCAGGGTCAGGAGCGCCTGGCCCATGGTGTTGTTGATCTTGTGGGCGCCGGTGTGAGCCAGGTCTTCGCGCTTGAGCCAGATGCGGGCGGTCTCGCGACCCGCGCGGGCGCGCACGAACTCGGAGAGGCGCCTGGCCTCGTACAGCGGCGTGGGCCGGCCGACGAAGGTGCGGAGCAGATCGTGCAGTTCGTCCCAGAACTGGGCGTCGCGCGATACGCGCTGGTACACCTCACCGAGTTGGTTGAGGGCCTCGCACAGCGTCTCGGGGACGTAGCGGCCGCCGAACGCGCCGAAGCGGCCGTGGGGAGTGGGGACATCAGAGACCTTCGGGATCGGGGCGCGGCCCCGATCCGCTGGGAAGTTGGAAGTCGGTGAAGAACGGGTCATCGGTCGAGGATAGGCGTTGGGTCGGGGGAGGCCGGGCGGAGACGAGTCGGCGCCAGCCGCGTGTCTTTCTCGAGATGGCGCGTTCCCAGCAGCCAGAGCACGCCACCGACGAGGAACGCGATGCCGACCAGCGAGAAGGCGAGCGTCGCATTGCCGCGGGGGAGTTTGTCGGACTTCGTGGCGTCGAGCACCGCGCCGATGAGGGTGGGGCTGAGGGCGTCGCCGAAGAGATGGATCACGAGGATGTTCAGGGCGTACGCGGTGGCCCGCATGGACGAGTGCGTGACGTTGGCGATGATGGTGTTTGACGGGCCCGTGTTGAAGAACAGGCAGAACATCGCGGCGCCCATGGCAACCCAGGCCCAGGGGAAGGGAGTGAACAGGACCGCCAGGAACAGAGGAAAGCCGATGAGCATGCTGACGCCCGATACCAGGAAATAGGAGCCGGGGTTTCGCGTCCGCAGCCGGTCGGCGAACCAACCCCCGGCGAGCGTGGCGGTCAATCCTGTCGCCGCGGTCAGCGCGCCGAACACAACCGATGTCGTGCCCGAGTTGGGCACGTTCCGGAAGTCGGTGATGTAGGTGGGCATCCACGTGGAAAGGCCGCCGATGGCGAACGTCATCGCGGTCATTCCCAGCGTGTTGTACACGTACGAAGGCGTGCGCAGGAGAAGCAGGTAGTCGGCCCAACGGGCCCGCTCCCGCCCGGTCGCGTTCGGATCGCTCTGGCCGCGGGGCGGGTCTCGCATGATCGCGGCCACCGCCGCGAGGGCGATGCCCGGCGCCACCACCGCGTAGAACGCCATATGCCAGGAGAACGCGGCGGTCAGGACGCCGCCGATCGCGAACCCCAGCGCGCTGCCGACCGGGATCGCCATATAGAACCACGCCATCACCGAACCCCGGCGCTCCACGGGATACAGGTCGGCGATGATGGTGGGGGCCGTGGGGCCGTACGCGGCCTCTCCCACGCCGACGAATACGCGGGTCAGCAGGAGCATCCCGAACGTGATCGCCAGCCCCGAAGCACCGGACGCCAGGCTCCAGACTAGCACGCCGATCGCGATGATCTTCCAGCGGGACGTGCGGTCGCCCAGCCACCCGAAGATCGGCGCGGCCAGCATGTAGGTGACCATGAAGGCGGTCGTGAGCAGGCCGAGTTTGGTGTCGGCGGTGGGGCCCCCATCGGGGAAGAACTCGGCGCGGATGGCGGGCATAGCCGCGGCGAGCACGTAGCGGTCGATGTAGTTGAACAGGTTGATCGCGAGCAGGAGCGCGAGGGAGGCGCGGGCGCTCCGGACCAGGCCGCGGACGCCGAGCCCCGGGGTTTCGATGCGGTCGGGGTTCATGCGGTGTGCGAGTCCATGCGGAGCGGTGAAGTGGGTTCCTCAACCACCCGGGCCGGACGGAGTTGGTTCGTCCTTCCTTGTGGGGGGCTCCGACGGCGCGGGCGGGAGCGGGAGTTTGAACTCGCGGAGGAGGCCGTCGATGGCCTGCCGGACTCCGTCGGGATCGGCCCGCAGGTCTAGCGCGCGGTGGCGAACGATCCCGTCCGGATCGATCACCACCACGTGCGGCACGCCGCGCACGCCAAACTCGGGGTTGAAGACCGGAGCGTCGCCGAATGCCACGTCCCACGACACATCCATCTTCCGAATGAACTCGGCCATGAGTTCGAACTCTTGGGCGGGATTGCCGGCGGTGTCGATCATGGTCGCGGAGGAGTCTTCTTTCGAAAAACTCTGGTGAACACCCTGCACGCTCGTGATGCCGAGGATCGCTACCGGCGAGGCTTTGTAGTGATTCCAGAGCGCTCGGACATCCGGAAACGTGGCGACGCAGTTGCCATACCGGGTCGCCCAGAACTGCAAGACGAGGACGTTGCCCTTGTAGTCCGCCAGGCTCTTGACGCCGTCTTTCGAACTCCACAGGAACTTGATTTCGGGGGCGGGCTTCCCCATCAGATTGCCGCGGGCGAACGCGCCGTTCAGAAACTCGGCGTTGAGTTTCACGTACTTCATCATGTTGACCGTCTGGTCGTGAACGGTCCGGAGCGCGGCCTGATCGCCCGGGTCGGGGCCGGCCTGGCCCGGGTTGATCACTTCCGGCGCGGACGGCTTTGCGCCGTCATGCGGGGGTTGAGCCCCGGGATTCGACTTGGCGAGTTCGGCGTCCATACCGGCGATTTCCGCCTCGCCGGCCTTGATGCAGCGGTTGAGCATCGCGAGGGCCTTGCCCCTGAATCGCTCGAGCACTTTCGGGTTGGCGCCAAACTCCGGGTCCGCGAGCCGGTCGAAGACGCCGGCCAGCGCCAACGCCGGACGCGCGGGCAGATCGACTTCGGTGATCGACTCGATCGCCTCGATCATGCCCTCTTTTTTCAGATCTTCGGGCCGCAGGGACGGAAGCGACAGCACGATGCCCGTGCAGTATCCCTGCTCCAGGGCCGCGCTTATCTTCGGGTGCTTGAGCGCGTCGGCGATCAATCCGGAGAGCATCTTGGGATGAGCCTCCAGGACTGCGGGATCGGCCGTGCGTGGGCGGTTGGAGACTCCGATGAGCAACTCGGCGGCCCGGGCGCCCTCGACGGAATCGTCCTCTGCCAACTGCGCGAGCCGCACCTTGGACTCGTCCCATTGAGTCGGCAGAAGGATCAGAACCCGGGCGCGGCTGATTCGCTCGATCTGCGCGCGACTCGCCTCGAGAAGGCTGATCCCTTCGAAGGCCTCCCGGGCCTGCTCGTATCGGGCCCGCTGGGGCTTGCCTTCGGGAGCCTTGAAGTTGGACTTCTCGATGGCGGCGTCTATCTCGGCGTCCGACGGCGGAACGCCCAGCGCCAGCCGGGACAACGTGAGAACCAGCGCGATGATCAGAAAACGAAGCGTCATGGACTCGAAACTCCGGTTGGGTCCCTACGGGAGGTCCGAGTTCATTCTATCGGTCGAAGTGCGACTCGGAGTTTCACGCCGGGTCTGTCGGGCGGCGTACCAGGTGTGCACGCAGAAACTCCACCTGCGCGTTCTTAGCGTCGTTGCCGAACCTGCCGAACCCGGCGTGCTCTTCCGGCGCGCCGGTGTCTCGCCAGGACTGGAGTTCGGCGAGCGAAGGGTCCGCGCCTTTCGCGGCGTAATGCTCGCGGAGTCGATCCACAAACCGGGTCACCGTGGCGAAAGGGACCAGCCGGTCCGTCTGCGTGCTCAAAAGCAGGACGGGCAACGGGTTCCAACCCGGCAGGTGAGACATTGGGTCGAGATCCTTCAGCCGTTGAAGGTCGCCGGAAAGGTTCCATGGCGGCCGCCCGCCGCCGGCTTCGCCCGGAAGGAACAACCCCTCGAGCCAGCCCGTCGTGCACTCCACCGCCGCGCACGCGAAATCGTGTCCCTCGCACAACCTCCGCAGCGCGGCCATTCCGCCGGCCGACATTCCGCCGAGGCCCATGCGGTCGAAGTCGAGTATGTCATGCCACGCGGGATCGGCGAGGGCATCGACGACCAGGTCGATCTCGGGCAGCATCCGGGCGACGATGTCCAGCACGCGCTCGGGCTTCTGAAGTTCGGCATCGAATCGCTCCCCGTGTCCGGGCAGGTCGAGCGCCACTGCCGCAATCCCGGCCCGGATCCATCGCAGATACCGGCCGGGATCGAGTTCCTTTGAGACGGTCCGGCCGTGCATCCAGAGCATGACGGGCGCCCGGGACTTCCAGTCCGGGTGCGCGATGAGCGCCGGGACGCCGGCGAGAGTGGCGCGGCGGGTGCGGTCGGCGAGGGCCTTGGGGAACTGGGCGAAGCGCTCGATCATGGTTAAAGGGCCAGCCGAGCGCCACGCTCGACGGCCTTGGGGAGACCGGCCACGGGGAGTTCGGCCGCGCTGGTCGCGGTGCGCGGCGATACCTCGAGGGTGCAATCGGGGTCGCCGCCCGGGGTTCGGGGAACGCTCACGCCGCGGGATTCGAGCCAGCGGGCGGCTCGGAGCGTCTGGAGTTGTTTGCTGGTCTGAACGCTGTCGACGCCGGTGGCGTTCTTGATGGGCGCGAACTCTTCGACGCGGTCGGTTTCATAGACGATGCTGGCGCGTGCGAGCGCGAGGGCGTCGAAGACGAACTTCTCGAGTTTGACGCCGTTGTTGCCAGCCGGGGTGATGGGCTCGCCCGACTCGGGATCGATGCAGGGGACTTTTTTCTCGGCGCGATGGAAGGGGAGTGCGAAACGCGGGTCGGTGGCGAGGCGCTGGAGGAACTCGACTCCCATGATGTGGATGGCGATGGAGCCGGCGTTGTAGGTGAGCGAGCCGTCGGGGTTGCGGGCCTTCGCAAGGTCGGGCGGGAGATCGGAGTATTCGAGTACCTCGAGTTTGCCGCCGGCCAGGCAGAAGACGCCGACCTTCTCGTCGGGTCCGGCCTTGGGCACCATCTTGCTGGACATTTCCGCGGAGGAGTCGGGCGCGCCGGCATGCAAGCCCAGGAAGACCGGGTCGAGGACCCGTACGACGGGGTTGTCTACCTGGAAGTACGACAAATGCTCGATTCCGCGCCGTTGCATGTCGGCGAGCGAGCCCGAAACGTGCAGCGCGCGGATGCACCCGCCGTGGCCGTCGGGGTTGGTGGCCACCTCGCCCTTGGAAGCCAGGGGCACCTTGCCTGTGGCGATGTCGAAGGACGGCATCACGCCCTGCGGGAAGAACATGGTGTCTTCGCGGGAGAGGCCGAAGTAGTCGTGATCACGGAAGAACGCGACCGTGGGGTCGTGGTTGAGCGGGCTGGTCATGATGTACCAGGGCACCCGAACCGAATAGCGGTCCTTCGCGCCGAGCAGGTTCTCCGCGAACACCTGGAAGAGCGGCTTGCCCGTAACCGCCCCCGCGGGAAAGCACCCCTTGGGGCCATCGAAGCCCAGTCGCGAGCCCTGGCCCCCGGCGACGACAAACGCGCCGACCTTGCCACGCCGGATGAGATCCTCGCCGCGGCGATAGGCGGCCGAGCGGTCCCATGGGCGCGACGCGGCGTCGGGGTTGTTGGGGTAGTACGTCGCCGGCCGGAGATCCGTGGGGACCTCCGCACGAGGCTTGTTGCGGACGTACGTCTCCACGAGGCCGGGGAGTGACTCGAGATCGAGCGAGGCGATCTGCGTGAGCAGATTCTGCTGCCCGGCGGGCGTGAGTGAATCGTAGAAACGCAGAACGTGATCCTGCCCCACCTGGGCGAGTCGGGCGCGGATGGTCCGGAGATCGATCATGCCCGGATGGTAGCGAATGGCCGGGTCGCACGGGCTTCTGACAGCGCGATGAGGCGGCGCGGTTCATCCACTTCCTACAGTGGGCGCGCATGAGCCTGCTGACCAAGCCCGCGCGGTTGCCGTTGATCGCCCCCTCGATTCTCGCGGCCGATTTCGCGCGAATGGGCGAAGAGTGCCGGCACATTCTCGATGCCGGGGCGGACCTGCTCCACCTCGACGTGATGGACGGACACTTCGTGCCCAACCTCACGATGGGGCCGGACCTGTGCCGCTCCTTGCGGAAGGCCCTGCCGGGCGCGTACCTGGACGTTCACCTGATGGTGACGGACCCGGAGATGTACGTCGAGCCGTTCGCGAAAGCGGGCGCGAATCTCCTGTCGTTCCATGTCGAGGCCGTGGCGCCCGAACGCATCGGCCCGCTCGTCGAACGGGTGCGCCGGTTGGGCATGGATGCCGGGCTGGTCATCAACCCGCCAACACCCGTGGAGCGGATCCTGCCGCACGTTCGGTTGCCCGACCTGATTCTCGTGATGTCAGTGAATCCCGGGTTTGCGGGTCAGGCGTTCATTCCCGACATGCTCCATAAAGCACGGACGATCCGCCCGCTTCTCAGGCCGGAGCAGCGACTCCAGATTGATGGGGGTGTGAATCTGGGGAACGCGTCGGAGGTTCGCGCGGCCGGATGTGACGTGCTGGTCGCCGCATCCGCTCTCTTCGGCGTCCCCGCGGGCGAACGGGCGAGGGTCGTGGCGGCGCTTCGAGGTTAGTGGCATCACAACAGCGTGATTATCGGAATCTGTACGGACTGTTGCGCGACAGGCCGTTCGTGATACACTGTGCCCGTTCACGCGATCTGAACGATGAGGTCAGACGCAACGGCATGCCGCAGGCTCCGAAGGACAGCCACGGGAATGCCGAACCGGCCGCAGGGTTTGAACTTTGGACCTTGGGCGACACGCGAGAAACCACATGGCAAAGGCCGCCGCCGACGGAAACGCACGGACGTGGAGTGAGGTTCGCCCCCAGCGACGCGCTGCCATCCCGGAAGGGTTGTGGCTCCGGTGCTCGTCCTGCGGGAAGATGGTCTACAAGCGGCACCTCGAAGCGAACCTCCACGTGTGCCCGGAGTGCTCGTTCCACAACCGGATCTCGGCCGTGGAGCGGGTGAAGCAGTTGGCGGATACCGGCACGTTTGTGGAACAGTTCTCGAACCTGGCGCCCACCGACCCGCTGGGATTCAAGGACCTCAAGGCCTACAAGGATCGGTTGCTCAGCGAGCAGATCAAGACGGGCAACACGGACGCGGTGAAGGCCGGCCGGTGCTTTATCAAGGGCCGCGAAGCGGTGTTGTGCTGCCTGGACCTGACGTTCATGATGGGCTCGATGGGGTCGGTGGTTGGAGAAGTGGTCACGCGCTCGATCGAGGAAGCGACGCGAGATTCGCTCCCCCTCATAATCGTGAGTTGCTCCGGCGGCGCGCGAATGCAGGAGTCGGGGCTCTCGCTGATGCAGATGGCCAAGTCTTCCGCGGCCCTGGCCCGCTACGACGACTCGGGCGGACTGTTCATCAGCGTGCTTACGGATCCGACCACCGGAGGCGTGACGGCGTCGTTCGCGATGCTCGGGGACATCATCCTCGCGGAGCCCAACGCGCTGATCGGCTTCGCCGGGCCGCGGGTGATCCAGCAGACGATCCGCCAGGAACTGCCGGAAGGCTTCCAGCGGAGCGAGTTCCTGCTCAAGAGCGGGCTGGTGGACCGGGTGGTGCCGCGGGCGCAGTTGCGGAACGAGATCGCGCGGCTGATCGACTTTGCCGGGAAGTGATTTTTCGGACGCAAGTCTCGATCCGGGGCCGCGAACGGGCGCGCTTGGTCTTGGAGCGAGCGGGGCTCTGCGGTACCATGAAACCACGGGGGGCGCTGCTCCGTGGACCGGACTGCCGAGAACCTGTATGACGAGTACCTCGAGGCCGCGATGGCCGGTGAGCCGCCGCCGCCGGAGGAGTTTCTGCGCGAGCGCGGCGTGCAGGATGCGGCGTTGCTGTCGGCGCTGAACGCGGTGTACGGACACGCTTCGCGGGAACGGAAGGGTGAAGAGAACGGCGAGGGGCTGGGTGGCATGCCGCGCCGGCTCGGAGACTTTC
Source organism: Phycisphaerales bacterium (assembly GCA_905339235.1). GTDB lineage: Bacteria > Planctomycetota > Phycisphaerae > Phycisphaerales > UBA1924 > RI-211. The sequence goes on along the minus strand of CAJPFG010000031.1, from coordinate 47,156 downwards.
GCCTGCTGAGGCGGCTGGGCGAAGGCGGGATGGGCGTGGTGTACCTTGCCGAGCAGGTCTCGCTGGGGCGACTCGTCGCGCTCAAGGTGATCCGCAGCGAGGTGGGGGCGTCGCTCACCGCCGCGGCGAGATTCGAGCGAGAGGCTCGTGCGGTGGCCCGGCTGCGGAATCCCAACATCGTGGGCGTGCACGCGGTCGGGGAGGCCAAGGGCGTCCGGTACATCGCGATGGAGTACATCGAGGGGCGGGGGCTCGATGAACTCCTCCGGCGCGACGGCGGGGGGGCGGTGTCGGTCGCCCCCGCGCGGGTGGCGAGATGGGGCATGTCGCTGGCCTGGGCGTTGCACGCGGCCCACGCGCAGGGCGTGGTGCATCGGGATGTGAAGCCGTCGAACATCCTGATCACTCCCGACGACCGGCCGATGCTGCTGGACTTCGGGCTGGCGCGCGAGGTCGGCTCGAGCGGGGCGACGCTGACCGAGGCCTTCGTCGGGTCGCCGCAGTACGCCGCGCCCGAGCAGGTGGGACGGTCCGGCCAGATCGACGGCCGCACGGACGTGTACGGGCTGGGCGGCGTGATGTACGAGGCGCTGACGGGAAGGGCGCCGATCGACGAGGGAACGCTCGAGCAGGTGCTCCACGCGATCGTGACGGAGGAACCCGAGCCGGCCCGCCGGCGGAACCCATCGATCCCGCGCGACCTTTCCGTGGTGGTGATGAAGGCGCTGGAGAAGGATCCGCAGCGGCGCTATCCGAGCGCGGCGAGCCTCGCCGCGGACCTGGAGGCCGTCCTGGACTTCCGCGCCATCAGCGCGCGCCCGCCGGGGGGCGTGGAGCGCGCGGTGCGCTGGGCGCGCCGAAACCGCGGCGCGACCGGCGCGATCGCGACCGCCGGTATCGCCGCCCTCGCGTTCGGCGCGGCCGGGGTGTGGACGACGACCAGCGCGGCGACGCAGCGCCGCAAGGTAATGGAAACCACCATCATCCAGGCGGAGGAACAACTGCGACACTTCCGCGAGGCCCGTACGGAAATCCGGGAGATCGAGCACCGGCATTCGTCCCTGGCGTACCAGCGGGCCGCCAAGTTTTTCACGCCCGAAGAGGACCGGTTCGTGCAGGAAACTGAGGCTCGCCTGGAGCGCAGCCGCAAGGAGCGCGAGCAGTCGTTCTACACCGCCCTGGAACTCGCCGGCCGCGCCGAGGACCTGGGCGCCGACCCGCATCGCGTCCGGCGTGTCCGCGGCGAGTTGTACCTGGAGCGGTACTTCGAGGCCGAGCAGGCAGGCGAACTGTCCGCGCGCGAGATGTACGCGCGGCTCGCGAGATCGAACGACGTGAACGGCGAGGTCGAGCGAGCGCTCGTCGGCGCCACGTCGTTGCGAGTGGAGTCCGATCCGCCCGGCGCCGAGGTGCACCTGTTCCGCAGGCTTCTGGCCTCGGAGGTCTATCCCGACGGCGAGCCACGCCGCGTGCTCGTGCCATTCAACCAGCCCTCGACCCCGCTCCGCGTCGATTCGTGGGCGCTGCGCGTGGTGAAAGGCGCGGGCGAAGTGCGCGAAGGCGACATCATCACGGCGTTGGACGGGCTCCCGATCCGCGGGCTGGTTGTGGCGATCAAGGGCTCGGGCGAAGTCCCGGCGGGCAGCAGGCTCGCGCAGATCGATGGCGGCGCGGTGATCGAGATATACGACGCCGAGTCGCTCAAGTCCGGGCCTGAGGCCGGCGAGCGGACTTTCACGTTTCGCGCTGCGGAGCGTGAAGTCACCGTGCGCGCCCGCTCGCTCGCCGACGCTGGGATCGCGATCGGCGACGCCCGCGCCGCGGCCGAGGCGGGAGGGTGGCGCGCGACCGTCTGGTCGGACGGCGCTGTGAAGGAAACGACTCTGCCGCCGGGCCTGAGTGTGCGGACCACCGCCGCGCCCCAGTTCCTGGGACCGGGCTCGCTCCTGGGCCGCACGCCGCTCTCGGATGTCTCTCTGAGTTCGGGCGACTACCTGGTGGTCATCCGCAAGCCCGGGTTCGAGGCGGAGCGTGTCGGCGTCAACGCGGTGCTCGGCGCGGGCGTGCCGATCAAAGTCTCCCTCCGCCCTGAAGGCGAAGCGCTTCCCGGCTGGATCCACATCCACGCCCCGCTCGGCACCGATGTGGCGAGTTACTGGATCATGGAGCGCGAGGTCACGTGCCGCGACTACTTCGAGTTCCTCAATCAACCTGAAACCCGCGCGGCCGTCGCCGCGTCCCAGGAGCCCATCCTCTTTCCTCGGGACTGGGAAACCGCGCGCGGCGACAAAGACGCTCGGGGCCTCTTCACTCTCCCCGCGGACTGGCACTGGGATTGGCCGGTGTTGTTCGTCAGTTGGTACGACGCCAAGGCCTACGCGGAGTGGATGACGCGCCGGATGCAGGAGCGGGGCATGCGAGTGACGTGCGACCTGCCCTCGACCAACGAATGGGCCTATGCCTCGGCCGGCGCTCTTGGCGACCGGTTTCTCTACGGCAACCGCTTCCGACCGAAGTGGGCGTCGTCGTGTTTCGCAAGGCCGCGGCCCGAACCCGAACCCGTCCTGCGATTTCCCATTGACGAATCGGTGCACGGCGTGTTCGACCTATCCGGGAGTGCTTCGGAGTGGTCGTGCTCGCTCTGGATGCCGGACAACGGGTACTTCCGACACTGCGGAGGTTCGTGGGGTGAGGGCGGTCCGGATCAGTTCGGGATTTACGGCGGGAACGGGATGCTCCCCGATCGTGTCGCCGGGATCGTGGGCTTCCGGCTGGTGATGAGGCCTCAGGAGACCCGGTGAGCGAACCCGCCGCGCATCCCGCGCTTCCCGAACTGCTCCGGCTTCATGCCGGACTGGTGCGGTCGATCATTCAATCCGAGTCGGGCACGCTGCTGCTTCGCTTTGATTCGCTCGACGACCTGCACCAGGGTGTGATGCAGGAAGCGATCGCCGCGGGACCAGCGTTCGAGTGGCGGGGGCAGGAGGCCTTCCTTGGGTGGCTTGCCACGATCACCCGCCGGCACCTCTCCGCTCGGCGCGATTACTGGTTTGCGTGCAAACGAAACCCGGGGGCCGTGCTCCGGTTGACACGAACCACCTTCGGCGGCGGGATCGCCGATCAGGCCTCGGGGCCGTCCACGTTCGCAAATCGAAGGGAGCAGATCGTCCTGATTACAAAGGCGATGGCCATGCTCCTCCCGCGTGACCGCGATGTTGTTGCCTGGAGTTCCGCCGGCGTGGATCTGGACCAGATCGCAACCTGGCTCGGCGTCACGAGAGACGCGGCCGAGAAGTGCCGCACGCGTGCGATGGAGCGGCTCCGCAAGGCCTTCATCCTGCTGACGCGTCAGTCGGGCACCCGCGCCTGACCGAGATTCGCGGATTCCTCTGTCCGCCCATGCCGTCGGTTCCCATGGATGAGTTTGGGGGCGCGAGTTGTGGTGTCGCGACGGGGGCCGGAGGGGTCTCCCGCTCGCGGTCTGCCGCCGCGCCCCCGGGCAAGGAGGTTCCGATGAGACGCGGCGTGCTTCTGGCGGTACTGGCGGGAACGACTTCACCGGTGGCGGCGCAGCAGACCTTCAGCACGTACACCGGGCCAAACGGCGGCTCGTGGAGCGTTGCCGGGAACTGGAACAACCTCACCGTGCCCGACTCGTCGGGGGAGGTGCCTGTGATTCCCGGCGGGGCCGTCGTCAACCTGAACCAGACCGCCGTGGTTGACAAGATCGGCATCGGCGCGGGCGGCACGATCGCCGTGAACAACGGCCAGTTGCTCGGCGTGTACACGCAGACCGATGGGTTGGGCGTCACCGGGATCTTCGGCGGCGGCACCATCTCCCTCGACGCCGCGGCCAACGCGACCCACCTGCGCCTGTACGGGGGCGCGGGGTCGTACGCGATTCACGGGGCGTCGGGGAATCCGACGTTGATCCAGATGTCGAGTTCCGGGAACGCGGTCATCGACGGCTCGGCCGTCGGCATCCTGTTCTTCAGCGAGGGCACGATCCAGGGAAGCGGGTATGTCGGCAACAACGCCCTGAACCTGAACAACTCCGGGTACATCCGGGCGACCAATCCCGGCACCTCACTCACCATCGATCCCAACTCGACGATGGCGAACACGGGCCGCCTGGCCGCGGCGGGCGGGACGCTGTACCTCAATCCCGCGACGTACACGCAGACCAGCCCGGGCGAGATCGGGGTGGACAGCGGGTCGAACTCGATCGTGTATCTCAACGGGTGCACGGTCATCGGGGGCAGGCTGCAGTCGATGACGAACCCCACGGAGTACATCGCGGCCATCAACGCGCCGGTCCTGCGATCCGTCACGCTGGATGGTCAACTGGTGATCCCCAACGGGCACCTGTTGTATCTCCAGGACGGTTTCGCGACAACGAGCGGCAGAGTGGTCATGAACGCCGCGGCGAACGGCACCTATATCCGCCTCCTGACCGACATCGCGATGACAGGAACCGCGCCCCTCGAGACCACGGACAGCCCCAACAACGTGGTGGACGGCCAATCCGCCGGCCTCGTGCTGACCAACTCGCTTCCGACGGGGATCACGATGGCCGGAGCGCTGGGCAACAACTCGCTGAACTTCGTGAACAATGCGGACATCTTCGCGAAGCCCGGGGCTAGCGCCCTGGTCATCGATCCGAACTCCACCTTCCTCAATAACTCGCGCGTGACCGCGCTCACCGGGTCCACGCTGTACCTGAATCCGGGAACGTACACGAACACCAACCAGTTCATCAATGTGCAGCCCAACGCGACGTGCTATGTCAACGCGTGCACGGTGATCGGCGGAACGCTCGGGGGAACGCAGCCCGCCGGCGAGTTTGTGCTCATCAACGCGCCGTTGCTGGTGAATCCGACCACGACCGGAGGCACGGTCATCAACACTCCGAACGGGCATCTGGCGTACGTGCAGGGCACGCTGAACAACCCGGGCCAGTACAGGCTCAACGCCTCGGCCAATGGCACGTACCTGCGCGTGTATGGCGGAGACTTGACGGTGACGGGCGGGGGGACGATCAGCCTCACGAACAGCCCGAACAACGTGATTGATGCGCAGGTGGCGAACTACCGGCTGCTGCTTCAGAACGCAACGATCCGGGGCTCCGGTCAACTCGGCGTGAACGGGCTGGGAGTGGTGAACGACGCGCTCATCGAGGCGTCGGGCTCCGCGGGGTTGACGATCGATCCGCCGAGCACCGGCTTCGACAATAACGCCGTGACCCGCGCGCTGACGGGATCAACCCTCACGCTCGTCAACGGCACGTTCGATAACACGGGCGGCCTTCTCGAAGTCCAGGACGCGGCCTCCGGCCAGATCGGCGGGTCCACGGTCATCGGGGGGACCATTCGGTCGCTGGGGTCCGGGGCGTGGTCCATGACCAGCAACAACGTCTTCGTCGATCCGACCTTTGAGGGCCTGATCAACACGCCCAATGCGCACCTCAACTACTGGCAGGGGATGGTGCACAACGACGCGCAGTACCGCCTCAACGCCGCCGCGAACGGGACGTACATCCGCGTTTATACCGCGGACGTCACGGTCTCGGGCACGGGGGAGATTGTGCTCTCCGACTCGCCGAACAACATCATCGACGCGCAGGGCGTGAACTACAAACTGACGCTGCAGAACCACACCATCCGGGGGTCGGGGCGGGTTTCCCAGAACGACCTCTGGGTCGTGAACAACGGGCTGATCGAGGCCTCCGGGTCGGCGGGGATCACGATCGATCCGCCGTCCAACGGCTTCGACAACAACACGATCGCGCGGGCGCTCACGGGTTCGTCACTGACGATCGTGAACGGCACAGTGGACAACGCGGGCGGGCTTCTGGAGGTGCAGGACGGCGCGTCCGGCGCGCTCGGGGGGGTCACGCTGCAGGGCGGAACGACGCGCTCCCTGGGGTCCAGCGCCTGGACGATCACCAGCGGTTGCACCCTCGTGAACGCGACGTTCTCGGGAACGATCAATACCCCCAACGCCCACATCAACTACTGGCAGGGCACGATTACGAACCAGGGAAACTACAACCTGAACGCCGCGGCCAACGGAACGTACATCCGTACCGCCGACGCGGTCGTGACCGTGACCGGCGGCGGCACGGTGAATCTCTCCAACAGCGGGGTGAACTTCATCGATGCGAGCGCCGTCGGGCAGCGGCTGGTCGTGCAGAACCAGACGATCCGCGGCTCGGGAGAACTCTGCAACAACTCGCTCATCATCGAGAACCACGGAACTATCCTCGCCGACCAGAGCGTGGCGCTCACCATCGACCCGCCCGGCACGACCGGGTTCATCAACGCGCCCGACGGCTTCGTGCAGGTTCAGGGCGCCGGCGGCCTGCTCATCCACAGCGGCCCGTTCACCACGGCCGGTTCGGTGGTGGTGGACGCGACCCGCAAGATAGATCGGACCGCGGGCGACTTCGTGCAGACGGGCGGCAACGTGACCGCCAACGGCGAAGTCGAGGTGGACGGAAACGTGTACTCGCTCCAGGGCGGCACGCTGACCGGCACGGGCCTGGTGGACAGCAATGTCACCAACTCCGGCGGAACGGTCGCGCCGGGGAACTCCACCGGCACGCTGAACATCGAAGGGACGTACACGCAGCAGGCCGGAGGAACGCTCTCGATCGAGTTGGGCGGATTGCTGCCCGGAGAGTTCGACCTGCTCAATGTGACGGGAGCACTCACGCTCGCGGGCACGCTCGATGTTGCGTACGTGGCCCCGTTCTCGCCCGAGGTCGGCACTACGTTCGACATCCTGGTCGGCAGCGGCCGCACGGGGGTGTTCACCACGGCCAACGCGCCGGGGATCACGGTGCAGTATCTCTCGGATCGCGTGCGGCTGCTGGTGTTGTCGCGCCCCTGCTACCCGGACGTGAACTGCGACGGGGCGGAGAACGGCTTTGACGTGGAGGTGATGGAGCAGGCCGTGAACGGAGACATGTCGAACTTCTGCCTGGCCGACCCCGACTTTAACCGCGACGGCGCGGTGAACGGATTCGATATCGAGGCGGTGGAGCAGGCGGTGAACGGGGCGCCGTGTCCGCAGTGAAGTCGCGCCGTCTGCCGACGGTGCGGGCGTGTGAAAACGAGTAGTCCTTCAAGGCTGGAAACGAACGCGGGCACGAGCGTTTGCTCGTGCCCGCGCGGAACAGCACATCGGAAGGGTTAGAACTTGCCGGCCTTGAGGAAGCTGCCCCGCAATGCCGACGTGCCGGCCGAGTGACCCGACCGGAAGCGGACCTTGAGTGTCTGCGTGCTCGAAGCGTTCCTGATGACGCCGCGCATACGCACGACACCCGAAATCCCAGAGTTCACGTCGATGTCCGTGATGGTGCCTCCCGTCAGGATTGGGGCGACGTTTGTGACGGTCGTCGAACCGTTGACCTGGTGGCTGGAGGTCCAGTAGACATAGGCTGGTGCGCCGCCGCCGGTGCCACCGTCGATGGTGACTTCGAAGTCCGAGTTGTTATTGCTTCCGGTCGTGAAGAGCACGAACGCCTCGAACTCGTACACGCCGTCAGCATCCATCGTGATCTGAAGGTCGGCATCATCGGCGAGCGTGGTGCCGTGCGACTCGTCCGCGGCCTTGTACTTGAGGATGTGTCCTGCGCCGGTGGGGCCGGTGGGGCCTTGCGGGCCCATGTCACCCTGCGGTCCCTGTGCGCCGGTGGCACCTGTGGCGCCCTGCGTGCCTTGGGGACCCGTTGCTCCAGTGGCACCGGTAGCACCGGTGGGTCCTTGCGGGCCCGTGTCACCCTGAGGTCCCTGTGCGCCTGTCGCGCCGGTAGCGCCCACGGGCCCCTGCGGACCGGTGGCTCCATCGTTGCCATCCGCCCCGGCCGGGCCTTGTGGTCCGGTTGCGCCGACGGTGCCCGCCGGACCCTGCAGACCCTGCGGCCCCATCGGCCCGGTGGCGCCGTCATCTCCGTCAACACCAGCGGGGCCCTGCGGACCCATCGGACCGGTTGCGCCGTCAGCGCCGGCGGGCCCCTGAGGTCCCGTCGCGCCATCAACACCCGCCGGTCCCTGCGGACCCATCGGGCCGGTTGCGCCGTCGTTGCCATCAACACCTGCGGGGCCCTGTGGTCCCATCGGGCCGGTCGCGCCGTCGGCGCCGTCAACACCTGCGGGACCCTGTGGTCCCATCGGACCGGTTGCGCCGTCGGTGCCCGCCGGACCCTGCAGACCCTGCGGCCCCATCGGCCCGGTGGCGCCGTCATCTCCGTCAACACCAGCGGGGCCCTGGGGTCCCATCGGTCCCGTTGCGCCGTCGTCACCATCTAGACCTGCGGGGCCCTGCGGTCCCATCGGGCCAGTCGCGCCATCAGCGCCGGCGGGCCCCTGAGGTCCCGTCGCGCCATCAACACCAGCCGGTCCCTGCGGACCCATCGGGCCGGTCGCGCCGTCGGCGCCGTCAACACCTGCGGGACCCTGTGGTCCCATCGGGCCGGTTGCGCCGTCGTCACCATCAACACCGGCCGGGCCCTGCGGTCCCATCGGTCCCGTTGCGCCGTCAGCGCCGGCGGGGCCTTGCAGGCCTTGAGGTCCCATTGGGCCAGTTGCGCCGTCATCGCCATCAACACCGGCCGGGCCCTGCGGTCCCATCGGTCCCGTCGGTCCCGTGGCGCCGTCGGCGCCGTCAAGACCTGCGGGACCCTGTGGCCCCATCGGGCCGGTTGCGCCGTCGTCGCCATCAACACCTGCGGGGCCCTGCGGTCCCATCGGGCCTGTCGCGCCGTCTGCACCATCGACACCCGCGGGTCCCTGGGGACCCATCGGTCCCGTCGCGCCGTCGGCGCCCGCCGGACCTTGCAGGCCCTGCGGCCCCATCGGCCCGGTCGCGCCGTCGTCGCCGTCAAGACCAGCGGGGCCCTGTGGCCCCATCGGACCCGTGGCGCCGTCTGCGCCATCTACTCCCGCGGGACCCTGCGGACCCATTGGGCCTGTCGCGCCGTCGTCACCATCAACGCCCGCTGGGCCCTGTGGTCCCATCGGACCCGTTGCGCCATCGGCGCCTGCGGGGCCTTGCGGTCCGGTTGCGCCGTCGACGCCCGCGGGACCCTGCGGACCCTGTGGCCCCATCGGGCCGGTTGCGCCGTCGTCACCATCAACACCAGCCGGGCCCTGAGGTCCCATCGGGCCGGTAGCGCCATCTGCACCATCCACACCCGCGGGCCCCTGCGGTCCCATCGGACCGGTTGCGCCGTCAGCGCCGGCGGGCCCCTGAGGTCCCGTCGCGCCATCAACACCGGCCGGTCCCTGGGGACCCATCGGACCCGTGGCGCCGTCAACACCCGCGGGGCCCTGCGGTCCCATCGGGCCAGTCGCGCCGTCTGCACCATCGACACCCGCGGGCCCCTGGGGACCTATCGGGCCGGTTGCGCCGTCGTCACCGTCAACACCTGCGGGGCCCTGTGGTCCCATCGGACCCGTTGCGCCGTCGGCGCCCGCCGGACCTTGCAGACCCTGCGGACCCATCGGGCCGGTTGCCCCATCGTCACCGTCAACACCCGCCGGACCCTGCGGTCCCATCGGGCCCGTCGCACCGTCGGCGCCAGTGGGCCCCTGAGGTCCCGTCGCGCCGTCAACACCGGCGGGTCCCTGCGGACCCATCGGACCAGTCGCGCCATCGTCACCGTCAACGCCCGCCGGACCCTGCGGTCCCATCGGGCCCGTTGCACCGTCGGCGCCAGTGGGCCCCTGAGGTCCCGTCGCGCCGTCGACACCGGCCGGACCCTGCGGACCCATCGGACCAGTCGCGCCGTCATCACCATCAACACCCGCTGGGCCTTGCGGTCCCATCGGACCGGTTGCACCGTCGGCGCCAGTGGGCCCCTGAGGTCCCGTCGCGCCGTCGACACCTGCCGGACCCTGCGGTCCCATCGGACCCGTCGCGCCGTCGGCGCCGTCAACACCTGCGGGGCCTTGCGGACCCATCGCGCCGTCGGCACCGGCCGGACCCTGCGGCCCCATCGGACCGGTCGCGCCGTCAGCACCATCAACACCCGCGGGCCCCTGCGGACCCATCGCGCCGTCAACGCCGGCGGGCCCCTGCGGTCCCATCGGACCCGTCGCGCCGTCATCACCATCAACGCCCGCTGGACCCTGCGGTCCCATCGGGCCAGTCGCGCCGTCGACACCCGCGGGGCCCTGCGGTCCTGTCGCGCCATCAGCGCCAGCCGGCCCTTGCGGACCCATCGCGCCGTCTTCACCATCCGCGCCTGCCGGGCCTTGCGGACCTTGCGGCCCGGCCGCGCCCTGAGGCCCGGCGGGTCCCGTCGGGCCCTGCAGCGTGGCCGTGAACTGCTTCGTTCCGTCCGGGAAGATCAGGCCCTTCACGCCCGGCGTGCCTTGGATCTTCATGTCGCCGATCGACAGCACCGCGATGCCGGTCGGGCTGTTCACCTGACCCTGAATGCCGATCGTGTTGCCTGTCGGCGACTGCGACACCGCATACACGCCCACGCCGTTGGGGCTGAGCGTTTCTCCGAAGATGCCCGTTGCAAACCCCGTCGCCGCGGTCGAGCGGCCCTGGATGCCGATGCCGCTCACCGCCGTGCTCGTCGCGTTCATCGCCACCGGCTCTGACGTGCGAATCGTCACCAACTCCGCCAAGCCCGGCGTGGCGCTCCCGATGGTGACGCGGCCGGCGGTGTAGTACGTGTCATTCCCCGAGAGTTGCCACGGAGATGCACCCGCGGGCCCCTGCGGACCGGTGGGACCCTGCGGACCAGTTGGTCCGGCCGGACCGACCGGTCCCTGCGCGCCGTCCGCGCCGGCCGGACCCATCGGACCCTGCGCGCCGGCCGCGCCCGCGGGCCCCTGCGGACCTTCGGGCCCTTGCGGACCCGCGGGCCCCTGGGGCCCCGGATTCCCGTTCAACGCGAACATCGCGTAGGGCACGGCCTTGAGCGCCTGTCGCGGCGTGAGCGTGGTAAACGCGCCGACTCCGGGCGTCGATCGCACTTCAATCTCGAGATACCGCCCATCGCCCATGAACGCGGCCTGGCCGAAGTCCAGTTCCGCGGTGATCAGCCCCGCCGCGACGTTGGCGTTGTCCAGCGCGAGCGTCGGGCCGATCTGCGCCCCGCCCGACGCGGCGTCCCAGAGCGAGAAGCGGAAGTCCGCGGCCCCGCCGTAGGGCGTTCCATTGAAATCCAGTTTCCCCTGATACAGGAACTCCGTGCCCAGGACCTGCGCATGCGCGTCGGGCGTGACGAGCAACGTAGTGGCGGCGGACACTGCAAGCCCGGCCGACAGAATCAACCGGCGCACGGCCGACAACTTTGAGTACAACATGTTTTCGACTCTCCCGGATTCCGCGCGCGGAACGCGGCTCCGCTGAGAATCTAGGGCACGATCAGGATTCGGCAACCAGTTTCGGATCGCCCGGTCGTAGATTCGCCGCACCACCGCACTTTTGGGACCTTGCCGATTCCCATAACCGGGCGCACGAAAACGAGGTGATCGTGTTTCTCCCGGGGTCCGCGAGTCTTCGGAGGCCGATCAAAAAGCACGGCGCAACCGGGCCGAGGGGATCTTCAACTGATCCCGGTATTTCGCCACCGTCCGGCGCGCGATGTCGATGCCGCGCTTTTTGAGTTCTTCCACGAGTTGCTCGTCGCTCCACGGGTGTGAGCGGTCTTCGTGATCGACAACTTCCTTCAGCGCGGCCTTGATGGCGTCCCACGCCATCTCGCCATCGCCGGAGTCGCCCTTCGTCGAAACTCCGCCGGAGAAGAACTTCCGCAGCGCCACCGTTCCGCGGGGCGTGGCGATGTGCTTGTCGGCCACCGCACGGCTCACCGTGGCGACGTGAATCCCCAGTTGCTCGGCGACGCCCGTCATCGGCAGGGGCTTGAGCGCCTGCGGGCCGAAGTCGAAGAACTCGCGCTGCGCATCCACCACCGCGCGGACCACGCGGAGCAGCGTGTGCCGGCGCTGCCCCACCGCGTCGAGAAGCCACTGGGCGTTCGCGAGATTCGTCTTCACGAACTCGCGGTCCTTTTTTTCCGCCGATTTGTCCTTCGCGAGACGCGCGTATTCCTGGTTGATCCGCACATTCGGGAGCCGGGAATCGTTCAGATACGCGATGTACCGGTCTTGCGCCTCGTCGTATTCGACCACCGCGTCGGGGATGATCGGGCGCACGTCGTCGTCCACCAGCCGGCGCGCCGGCGCGAGGCTCAGCCGCCTCAGCAGCGTCAACGCCTCCTTGATCTCGTCGAGCGAAAGTCCCGTGCGCTCCGCGATCCGCGGCAGGCGATTCTGCGTGATGTCGTCCAGGTGCCCTTCCACCAGCGTGCGGGCGTTGGCGAATGTCGTTCCCGGCCAACCGCTCTCTTCCTGATCTTCCAACGCATCCAACTGGAGCAGCAGACATTCGGAGGCGGTGCGAGCGCCCACGCCGGCCGGCTCGATCAGCAGTTGCAGAGCCTTCAGCGCCCGCTCCATCTGCTCGGGGCCCGTCGCCTCGCCGCCGGCGCGTTCCGCGAGGGTTTCCAGCGAGGTCCGCAGGTACCCGTCTTCTTCGAGGTGATTAATGATCACTTCGCCCAGCGGCCGCAATGACCCTTCAACGTCCACCAGCGCCCACTGGCCGCGGAGGTGCTCGCTCAGCGACACCCCCCGAGCCGGAGCCGCCGCGATGGCCTCGGACTTGGCGTCGCGGTCGTCGCCCGACGAGCGAGGCCCCATGCGATCGAAGTCCGGGTCCGGAGTCTCCGACCGCGTCATGTCCTGCGCGTATTCATTCTCGACCGCGTCGGGGTTGGATTGCTCGTACGAATCAAGCCTCTCGAACTCGGCGCTGTTGGGTTCGCCCGTAAGCGTCAGCGGGGCCGTGTCGGGGACCGCCTCGCCCTCCGGGCTGGGGGTCTCGGAATCGGGGGCGCCGTCCACTTGCTCGAGCGTCGGGTTGCTCTCCAGTTCCTGCTGGATCCGCTCCTCCAGTTCCGCGAGGGGCATCTGGAGGATCTCCATCGACTGGATCATGCGCGGTGCCAGCCGCATCTGCTGGCCCATCCGCATGTGTTGTGAGGTCTCGAATCGCATGGTCAATCGATGTTCTGCCGGCCTGTGATTGCATCGGCCAGCACGGCCTTGTTCGCGTACTCCAACTGCGACCCGCTCGGCAGCCCCCTCGCCAGGCGGGTGACCTTCACCGAACGAGACTTGAGTTCTTCAGCCAGGTAGAGCGCCGTGCCGTCGCCTTCGAGCGTCGGGTTCAGGCCCAGGATCACCTCGCTGATCGCCACCCCGCCGGGGTTCGACGCCGCGCCGGTCAGGCGGGTGATCAGCGCGGGGATCGTGAGTTCTTCCGGCCCGATGCCGTCCAGCGGGCTCAGGCGGCCCATGAGCACGTGGTACAGCCCGCGGTACATGCCGGTCTGTTCGAGCGCGATCAGATCCTTGGGCTGCTCCACGATGAGCACGGTGGTTCGATCGCGCCGCTCGTCGCGGCAGATGTCGCACAGGTGGCCGTCGGAGAGGTTCCAGCAGCGGTCGCAGTGCCTCACCGATGTCTTCACCGCCTCGATCGCGCGCGCCAACCCCATCGCCCGGGCCTCGTCGGTCTTGAGCACGTGGAACGCGAGCCGCTCGGCCGTGCGGCGCCCGATCCCCGGCAGCGCCGCGAACTCGGCGATAAGGTTGTCCACCGCCTTGGGGTACGCCGGGCCTCGCTTCGCGAGGTCGCCGCCCGATGAAGTTGCACGCCTTGCCGCGGTCATCAGTTGATCCTACGCCGCGGCGGAACTGCCCAACCCCCGGTCCCCCGCCTCGCGTGGGCTCGCGACCTGCCAATCCGGCAGGTTTGTCCCGTATTATCGCCGCGTGCGCCCGAAACCAATCTACGGCTTTGTCCTGCGATCACGCGCCGCGCAAGTCGCGCTGGTGCTCGCGGTGTGCATCCTGGTGTTCTGGGTGCGGCTGGGTCATTCGGGGCTGGCCTCCAGCGAGGGCTTCCGGGCGATCCCCGCTTGGGAGATGCTCCAGTCCGGCGATTGGCTTCTCACGCGGTTGTTCGATCTTCCCTACCTCCGCAAGCCCCCCGGGATCGTGTGGGCCATCGCCGCGTCTTCGTCGGTGCTGGGTCAGACGGAGTTCGCGGCTCGCGCCGTTTCCGCGCTCGCCACCACACTGGCCTGCCTCCTGACGCTCGTGGTGGGCGATCGCTGGTTCGGTCGCCCCCGAGGCCTGTGCGCCGCGTGCGCGTTCGCGCTGATGCCGTGCTTCTGGATGCCCTCGCGCAGCGCGGAGATCGAAGCGCTCCACAACTTCCTCGCTCTGGCATCCGCCGTCGTGATCGTGGAGTTGGCGTTGAGCAGGCCCGCTCGACCCGCGTGGAAGAGCGCCGTGCTCGCGGCGGTGGGGGGCGTTTGCATCGGCGCGACCCTGTTGACCAAGGGGCCCGCGGCCGCCCCGTTTCTCGCGGCCGTGCTCGCGGGCGCGTGCGTGAGCAGCCGGTCCATCCGGGCGATGGTTCGACCATGGATTGGGTTCGCGGCCATCGCCGGAGTCCTGATCTTCGTCGCGTGGTACGCAGTGCTGCGGACGAGGCTGGACTTGCTCCACCTCGACTCCGTCACCGAGACCGCACGCTTCTTGTGGCGTCCCGGCAAGGAACTCCGCGTGCTTGCTCTCACGCCCTCGGCGCTCGCGGGGGCGCTGCCGTGGGCGATCGCGCTCCCGTTCGCCCTCGCTATCCGAAGCCACGCGGGCGGTCGCGAGGATCTTCTGGGCGGATGCGTCTCGTGGGCCGTGGTACTGGGGTTGATTTCGTACGCGATTCTCGGCGTGGACAACTCCAGGTACGCCATGCCCGCGATCACGTTCGTGCCGCTGGCCTACGCGTACGCGCTGTCGCGGCACGCGCCATCCATCGGCGCGGCCGGGCGTTGGGGCCGAGTCATGCTGCTGAACAGGCCGCTCATCCCGATCCTCGGGTTTCTTGCCCTCGGCGTGGGATACGCGCAGTGGCAGGATAACTGGCGCGAGCAGCGCCACTCCGGCCGCCGCGCCGGGATCGAACTCGGTGCGGCCCTCCCTCCCAATGCCTCCATCGTGGCCGACGAGTTGATCGACACCCGGCCCGAGGTCCTCTGGTACGCGCGTCGCGAAGCCATGCGGCGTGGCGACGGGTTGGCGGTGCGATGGAGACCGGGGCTCGCCCTCGATCCCGGTCTTGCCTCCGACTCGGAGTTCGTGGCGTTCCGCTCCGATGAGGCGCCTCGTGAGAACACGGAGCCGGAATGGACGGTCCTTAAGCGGGGCCGCGGCAATGCAACTCCCACGCCCTGGTACACCGGGACCGTTCACGTCTTTGAGTTTGCGGTCTTCAAGCCGGGCTCGTTCGCCAATCGTGTACCGGGCTCGCCGCCCTAACGAAACCAAGATTCAGGGCATTTCAATGGGTTATCGACAGAGCCTTGACGCAGAATTGCGCGTTCTGTCTAGGCGCAGGGAGAGGATTTGCTATTCTGATGAGACGTTTCCGCTCGCACGAATCACCCGTGAGGCGCTTCACGTGCCCGGGAGATCGAAGACAGCAGCCCAAGGAGAGAGGGGCTGCTGTCTGTGCTTTTGAGGGGGCCAGTTGTCGGGGTCGGCGCGCAAGAAAAACCCCCGGGGTGCTGCCCCGGGGGTGGAAGCCTTGAAGCGTTTCTGCATCAGCAGATGTTGATCAGGCCTTCGATGAACTCAATGTCGAAGCCGTTGGACGCTCCGTCCTGATTCGGGTCATCCGTGGGCAGGCAGTAGTTGCTGAAGTCGCCGTTCACCGCCTGCTCCATCGCTTCCACGTCGAAGCCGTTGAGCGCGCCGTCGCAGTTGGCGTCGGCGAAGTCGCAGGGGTTGCCGCCGGTGGACTCGGCGAACAGCACCAGGCTCGGACCGCGCCACAGGTTGTTCGAGTTGCCCGCGTACGTCGCCGTGGCGAACGAGTCGTTGGTGTTCACGAGCAGCGTCAAGGCGCCGGACGCCGCGTTGAGATCGCCGCCAACCGAGGTCATGGCGGAGTTGTTCGGGCCGGCCAGCGTGTACAGGGAGTAGGACTCGATTGTGCCCGACCCGGCGCTGCCGCCGGAGCCGCCGGGCCCGCGCGTGAAGGTGAAGTTGCGGACCAGGTCCGCGTCGGTCCAGTCGGTCGCGAAGTTCGGATACATGCGCGCCGGGTTCACGGTCGATTGCACCGAGATATCCAGGGCGTCGAGGTTCGAGTAGTAGAGTTGCATGCCGTCGGGCAGGCTGTCCACAGTGAACGCGGCGTTGCTCTGCTGGAAGTACAGGTATGCGCGAGTGATCTGCCACTGGCCGGCGCCGAAATCGGTGTCGAACCGCGCGATCGCCGTCGCCACGTCCCAGCGAAGAGCGCCGTAACTCGCGAACGCCCCGTACGCATCACCCTCGATGTTGAAGAACCCCGAGCCATTCGGGGAGGCCCGGATACCCGCGGACTGCACCGTCGCGTTGACGTCGCATTCCGTCACCGCCGCGCCCTCACAGGAATCCGCCGTGCCGTTTCCGTCGGCGTCGGTCAGAAGCCCGCTGGCGATGTCGCAACTGTCGATCACGGAGTTGCCGTTGCAGTCCAGCAGCGGATTGGCCGCGATCTCGCAGGAATCGAGTTGGCCGTTGCCGTTGCAGTCGTTGCTGGGAATCTCGCACTCGTCGGGGACTGAGTTCGCGTTGCAGTCCTGGCTCGCGCCGCCCGAGATATCGATGGAGTCCGGCACGCCGTTGTTGTTGCAGTCCACAAAGCCCGGGCAGATATGGTCGTTGGCGGCCTCCGTGTTCCGAGGCGTGGGCGTGCCCACGGCAAAGTCGGCGCTGTTGTTGTTCGTGTCCTGGCAACCCTGCGACTGACGGATCACGCCGACCGGATTCGACGTCGCCGGCGCGGGCGTCCCCTCCGAGCAGTTCGCGGCGCCGAACGCAACGAAATCGACGATCGCGGCGTCGGGCAGCGGGCAGGGGACCGCGGCCACCGGTGCGGTCGAACTCACCAGCGCGACCTTCGCGCCGGTCGAACTCATCGCGATCGTGCCCGCTCCGCTCAGCGGGGTATCCAGGTCGGGAGTCGGAAGTGACGGCAGCCCCGCGTTCGCGCCCTGCGAGAGCGCGATCAGGAAGTACTGCCCCGCGCCGATCATCGTGCCTGTCGGGATGTCCACCTTGGTGTTCGCAGATCCGAACGCGCCGGTCAGCGACGCGGACTGGATCGACCAGTCCCCGATATTCACCGGAACAACTCCATTGTTGTGCAGTTCAACGAAGTCCCGGTTGAACACCGCGCCGGAGTTTCCGCCGCCGCCGTAAATCTGCGAAATGACCACCTGACCCGAGGCGGCACATGTCAGAGCCGCAGCGCTCAGAACACCAAGCAGAGTCTTCTTCATCCGTACATCTCCCTAAACGTGGTTTTCAAACTCCCAACTCTCTCATTTTGCTCGCAGGGAAAAACACAGCCCACTTCAGCGCGCTCGACGCGCGAATCGCACGTGACGCCGAAGGGCCAGCCATAGCCCCGAGTTTTGACCTGACAATCTTCTCCGGGGCGCACTCCCCCAGATCTCTCGCATTCAGGATAGGGCTACGCCGGGCTGTGTCAATCGCGAAGTCGCTCAACCAGCGCAGACTTGGCGCTATCCGAACGCCCCCAAAGGGATCGGGGCCGGTTTCGGGCGCCAAAATCGTCGCGCCGACAAGTCACTGTCCGAGAACCCGATTCGCCGATACACCATCCGCCTTGACCCAGAAACACATGCAACCCCGACCCTTGATCGATCCCGGGTGGCTTTTCCTCGCCGCCGGGATCGCCATCCTCGCCGCCACCATCCTCATTCCCGCCTCCGAAGACCTCGCCAGGGCACGTTGGCAGCGGGATCGGGCACTCGCGGTTGAGGCCCACCGCATCGACCGGCTCACCCGCTACGAGGAATACCTCGCGGCCGTCGAGTCCGGCGAGCCTTCCCTCGTCCTTTCCCTGGCGGAGAAGCAACTCAACCAGATTCCCGCCGACCGCGCGGCCATTCCCGGAGGCACAAACCTCCTCGGCAAGGGTGTTTCGGTCTTTCCAAGCCTCGAGCCCCCTCCCCTCAAACTCGCCGAGTTTCGCCCGTCCAACTCGATTCTGTCGCGATGGACCCGGGGCGGGCAGCCCCGCCTGTGGCTCCTCATCGGTGGCGCGATCAGTGTGCTCATCGGGTTGCTCCCGGCCAGCCGCGGCCGCGTTGATGTGCACCACGAACCGCCCCCCACGCCGGCATGACCTCTGCGCGCCTTCCCTATCCTGTACCGTGATCGATGGCAGCCAACCAACCGCGGCCACCCCGCGCCGGTACACCTTTCCGCGACGGCTGCGATTGGCCCACGATCTCGAGTTCCAAAGAGTCTTCGGCGCACGGGTTCGCAGGGTCAGCGGCCCGATCACCGGCTTTGCGATGCCTAACGCGCGGGCTTATTGGCGGCTGGGCCTGTCAATCCCGCGAGCGGTAGGCAACGCGGTCCAGCGCCACGCGCTTAAGCGCCAACTGCGCGAGGCGTTTCGGCTCTCGCAGCACGACCTGCCCGAACTCGACACGGAAGGCTTCGACCTCGTGCTGGCGGCGCGCCAGCACAAGCCGCTGGAATCGGATCAGTACCGCGCGATCCTGCAATCGCTCGCAAAGTCGCTTCGCGACGAGTGGCGGCGCAAGCGGAGCGATCAGGCATGACCGCCGACCCTTCCCCGTGCCGGGAGCACGCGCAACACCCCCATCATTCCCCGAGACGCCGGTCGCCGTGGGCGATTCCCTTCATCCTCGCGATCCGCTTCTATCAGGTCACCCTCTCGTGGCTCATGGGCGGGCAGTGCCGTTTCTACCCGACTTGCTCCAACTACGCGATCGAGGCGTACCAGACCCATTCGGTTCTGCGCGCCACCTGGCTCACGGTTCGCCGTATCGGGCGGTGCAATCCCTTCGGCGGCAAGGGATATGACCCGGTCCCGCCCGCGCCGGACCATGTTTCCGGGTGCTAACCTAATGCGATTCCGCCGATGGGCGGACAGGAGCCCGACTTGGGACGACTACCGGCCGAAAAACGCAGGGAGCAACTGCTCGACCGAGCGGCGGAGTTGTTCGCCCAGCGCGGCTACGCCCGCGCGACGACAGCCGAGCTTTCCAAGGCCGCGGGCGTCACCGAGCCCATCATCTACCGCCATTTCAAGAGCAAGCGAGAGTTGTTCATCGCGCTCATCGAGCGCACGGCCGACCAGACCCTGCGGCACTGGAAGGACCGGCTCGCCGGCGCGAGCGACTCGGCCGAGCGCCTCCGGCGGCTGATCGGGGAAAACCCGATGGTCACTCCGGAAGGCCGCGCCCCCTATCGCGTGCTGCTTCAGGCGATTACCGAAACCGACGACGCGGACATCCGCAAGGCCGTGGGCACGCACTTCTACAACCTTCATGCGTTCCTCGCGAAAGAACTCAAGAAGGCGCAGGACGAGCGCAAGAGCCTCAAGTCCTTCTCTCCCGAACTGATCGCCTGGACCCTCCTGCACGTCGGCCTGGGCTACGGCGTCCTGAGCGCGCTCGGCGTTGAGCACCAGGGCGAAGACCCGCACGGCGCGCACGTGCAGGAACTCATCGAGCGGCTGCTCATCGGGAAGCACGCGGAATAAGGCGCTACACGGCCGTGCGCTCGCGGCTGGCCGGAGAAATCGTCGATCCCACCCACTCGAACAGCCGCTTCGCGGACCGGGAGAGCACCGCATCCGGCTCTTCGGTATCGTGGAACCAGATGCGGTCGTACTCGTAGACGAGCCATCCGCCGAACCCCGAGCGCGCCAGCCGCTCGACGGTTTCGCGGCAACGCAGATCGCCCTCGCCCAGCGCGCACGGCGCCGAGTTCTTGAAATCGCGGACTTTCGCGCACACCAGCCGCTCCCCGAGCACGTTGGCCGCATCTTCCGCGCGTTCGCCCGCGGCCGCGCCCACCGCGAGGCTGTACGCCGCGCACACCAGCGGGCTCCCGACGCGATCGATGAGTTCGGCCAGGTCGGCGGCGCGAGGGAACGATCCGCCATTCTCGATCATCAGGCGGACGCCGCTCTTATCGCAATGATCCGCGCTGCGGACCAGGCGTTCCACGATTCTCGCGACGGCCGACTTGCGCGACTCGGACCCCTCGATCTCGAAGCCGAACACTCGCACCAGCGGGCACTCCAACTGCACCGCCAGATCCACCGCGCCCGCGGTTTCGCGGACAGGCTTTTCGGTGTCGAGCAAGCGGCCGATGACGGGCGGCGTGATGGGCTCGTCGTAGCGGATCGAGGTTGCCAGCGAGAGCATCGACACGCCGGATTTTGTGAACATCGCCCGCGTTTTTGCGGGCGCCGTGAGCGCAGGATCGCAGGCGATCTGTGTCGAGCCGAATCCAAAGGTCCGCAACTCCACACCGAGAAACCCCCACGTTTCGGCGCGCTCGGCGAGGCGCGGCAGGGTCCAATCTGGGAGGGCGACGGTGCTGAAGGCGGGTTTCATCGGTGGTTCTCGAAGTGGTTCGTTTCGATTCGGGGCGATGCTCGTAGCATCCTACGGCCACGAGACTTGCGGTCAACTCGGGTTATTTCTCGGCCGGAACCGTGGGGCGATAAGTGCGTCATATGGAGAGGTGGCCGCGACGTTCGCGACCGCTCAATCCAGCCGATCTGTGCCGCCTGTGCCCGCAGTTCCGACCGCACGTGCCGCACACTCGACACCTCCCATCGCCCGGCCGGTCGATTGGAACTCTCCGCCCAAGCGGCGAGGGACGGTTGTCGAAGAATACCAAGGCGTGGGCTCGCGTGGATGCGGAGCCCGACCATGAGACCCCTTCTCACCATCGTCGATCCCAAACTCCGTAGGAAGGTAATGACCGCCGCCACGCTTACCAGCGCGGCGTTGTGTCTTATGGGGTGCGCCTACGGCGATCGAGAGAGGTTCTTCGAAGCCCGCGCCGCCGTCGTCATGCCCCAGCCCGGTGACGGGTCCACCCGCGTCGCGATGTGGCCCTCGAACACCGATGGGCACGCCACCCTGGTCCGCGGCGAGTCCGACCGGGCGGTGGACACGATCGGCCGGTAGCCTCCGGCCGCCCGCTTCGCGAACGCGGTACGCTTGGGCATGACCGCTCCACACGACCCGGGAATGCTCACAGACCTGCACGGAAAACTGGACTACGCCCAGTATCTCCAACTCGACCGCGTGCTCTCCGCCCAGAAGCCGCTCTCCCAACCCGAGCACCACGACGAACTTCTCTTCATCATCCAGCACCAGACCACCGAGTTGTGGTTCAAACTGATGATCCACGAACTCAAGGCCGCGCTCCGGCTGATCCGCGAGGATCAACTGGAGGCCACGTTCAAAATCCTCGCCCGCGTCAAGCACATCCAGGCGCAACTCCTTCAGCAGTGGAGCGTGCTCGCGACGCTCACCCCCAGCGAATACGTCCAGTTCCGCCACGTGCTGGGCCCGGCCAGCGGCATTCAGTCCTACCAGCATCGGATCATCGAGTTCATGCTGGGGCGCAAGGACGCGAGGATGCTCGCCGTGTTCAAGCACAAGCCCGCGATCCACGATCAGGTCGAGGCCGCGTTCCTCGCACCAAGCCTGTACGACGAGTACCTGCGCTCCATGGCCCGTAAGGGCTACGCGATTCCCAGGGAGGTTGTCGAGCGCGACGTGACGGTGCCGCACGCGCCGCACCCCGCGGTCGTCGCCGCGTTCCGCGAGGTGTACGAGCACCCCGAAAAGGCGTGGGACTCCTACGAGATGTGCGAGAAACTCGTGGATGTGGATGAGGCCTACGCGTTGTGGCGCTACCGGCACATGAAGGTCGTGGAACGCGTCATCGGCTACAAGCGCGGCACGGGAGGCACCGCCGGCGTCTCCTACCTCCGGCAAATGGTCGATGACCGCCTCTTCCCCGAACTCTGGGACGTTCGCACCGAGATCAAGGACGTTGGTCGTCCCGGCTGAGGGCCGCCGTCAGATGACCCCGGCGCCCAGCGCCGCCGACACGCCCAGCAGCATGATCCCCACGCCCACGCGGACGAACCGCATGGTGACCTTCTTCACCAGGCGCGCACCCGCGAACGCCCCGATGAACGCGGCCAGGCACGCCGCGCCGACGAGGTGCCAACCCCCGCCCTCTCCCACCGCGGCGAACTTTTCCGTATAGAACTCGCGTCCGTACACCGCCAGCCGAGCCACATCCACGATGCACGCGCTCGCGACCCCCGTGGCGATGAAGGCCTCCTTCGAGAGCCCGCACCTTACCAGGAACGCCGAGCGCAGCGCCCCCTGATGGCCCGAAACCCCCCCGAAGAAGCCCGAAATCACGCCCCCCAGCGGCAGGTACCTCGGATCAAACGCCCAGCGGTCAAAGGACGGGGTCAACTCCACCGCGGCGAACCCCGCCATGATCACCGCGATCACCGACTTGATCCAGGTCACCTCGCACACCCGCTCCCCCAGATTCCAAGTGGCGATCGGCCGCATGTCGCCCAGCAGGCTCAGAATCCATGCCCCCACCCACGCCGCGCCGGCCGCGGGAATCGCGAAGCGAAGCATCACGGACCTGTCCGTGGCCCTGCCGACCAGCACGAGTTTGAACAGGTTGTTCGCCAGGTGCACCACCGCCGTGGCGGCGATCGCGACCTCGATGGGGAATCGCAGCGCGAACGCGGGCAGCAGCAGCGTGCCCAGCCCGAACCCGCTGAAGAATGTGAGCGCCGAGGCGAGGAGCGCAACCGCGCAGATGAAGGCGAAAGACATGCAGGGTCCCTCTGCTGCCGCGGCCTACTTCAGCGTCGCCAGGAAAGCGCCGAACCGATCCAAGCCCCTTTCGATCTGTTCCTCCGAACACGCGAATGAAATCCGAAGGTGCTTCTTCCCGCAGCCCCCGAAATCCTCACCCGGCACGAACGCCACCAGCGCCTCTTCAAGCAGCGCCTCGGCCATCTCCAGCGACGAGTTGATCGCCTTCCCCTTGGGCGACGTGGTTCCGAAATACGCGGAAACATCGGGAAACGCGTAGAATGCCCCCGTCGGCGTGGTGTTCCGCAGGCGCGGAATCTGCGACAGACGCCGGTTGATCAACTCCGCCCGGCGTGCGAATGCCCCGCGCATCCGCTCGACATCCGCCCCGCACCGTCGCAACGCGACCGGGATGGACGGATACGTGAAACTCGTGTTGTTCGTCGAGATCTGCCCCTGCAGCGTCGCCATCGCCTGGATGAACTTCCGCCCGAACTCGCCCGACGTTCCGGTGTACCCGATCCGCCATCCCGTCATCGCGTACGCCTTCGACAGCCCGTTGAGCGTGACGACCCGCTCCGCGATCTCGGGAACGCTCCCGATCGAGAAGTGGGGGATGCCCCCGTACGCGATCTTTTCGTAGATCTCATCCGAAAGCACCACCAGGTCCGGCGCGGTCTTCACGCCGTCCGCGACCACCTTCGCGATCGCCCGCAACTGGTCCGGCGAATACATCGTGCCGCAGGGGTTGCTCGGGGAGTTCAGGATCAGCACCCGTGACCGCGGCGTGATGGCTTCGCGAATCTGCTCCGCGCTCGCCAGGAACCCGGTCTCGGCCGAAGTCTGAACTTCAACAACCCGCCCGCCCGCCAGTTCGGCGATCGGGGCATAACTCACCCACGCCGGCACGGGGATGATGACCTCCTGGGCGGGGTCTCCCGGCCGCGGATCATCCAGCAGGCAGTGCAGGGAGACGAACAGTTGATGTTTCCCGCCCGCGCCGATGGCGATGTGATCGGGCGTGCAGTTGGGAATCCCGTTCTCCCGCGTGAACTTCTCCGCGATCACCGCCCGACTCTCCGGATCTCCCAGCGTCGGCATGTACTTGGTCTGCCCCGCCCGCAGCGCCGCGATCGCCGCTTCCTTGATGAGATCGGGCGTATCAAAGTCCGGCTCGCCCGCCGCGAACGAAAGCACATCCATCCCCTGCCGCTGCATCGCTTTGGCGCGGTTCATGAACGCGATGGTGACGGAAGGCTTCAGACCTTGGACACGCCGGGCGATCGTTGGGCACATGGCGCGGGAGGATACGAACGCAAACGGCCGCAAGTGAAGCGCGGAATCCACAGCGCATATGCCGGCGCGCATACCCGATTCTCCGGCTACGCTCCGCGGTCCGCATGGCCGCGCCCACCACCCATCAAAACGCATGGCTCCCGCCCATCCTCGCGGGTGTTGCGTATTCGCTGTTCATGTTCCTGTCGGCGCCGCCGCTGTCGCTCTGGGGGTTCGCGATCGTCGCGATCTGGCCTCTCGCGTGGGCGGGCGCAAGGCCCGGATGCCGCCCCTACCGCAACGCCACCCTCATCGCGCTTGGCGCCGTGCCTTTCTGGGGCGTTTCGCAATGGTGGGTGCGCGAGATCTCCGAGTTCGGCTACTACCCCCTCGTACTCGCCATGGCGCTGTTTCCCGGCGTCTTTGTCGGGTTGCTCGCGTGGGTGAGATCGCGCTCGCCCTCGGTCCCGCTCGCCGTCACCGTGCCGGCAATCTGGACCGGCCAGGAGTTCTTCCGCGGCGAGATGTTCATGGACGGCTATGCCTGGGCCTTCCCGGCGCACCCCCTGATCGACGCTCCCGGAATCAGCGCCATCGCCTCCGTGGGCGGGGCGTACCTCGTGTCGCTGCTCGTCGCGTTCCTCGCCGGGGCCGCGGGCGACCTCTGGTTCGCAACGACCCCAGCCAAACGCCGCGGCATCGCGATCGCCGACGGCGTCATCGCGGTATTCCTGGTCTCCGGCCTCCTGGTCCTCGGCATGAAGTCGGGCATCAACCCCGCGCCGCGCCAGGTCTCCGTGGCCGCGATCCAGACCAACGTCCCGCAGAGCAACAAAATCGCCTGGTCGCTCGAAGACGAACTCCGCGACTTCGAGCGATTCGCCGCGCTCACGCGAGAGGCCTCGTCCAAATCTCCCGCCCTCATCGTCTGGCCCGAGACCATGATGCCCGGCCTGACGCTCGAACCCGCGGCCGTGACTCTCATGCGCGACCAGGGCCTCCAGTTCCGCGTTCGAGGAGCCTCCGGCGAACGCAACCTCGACGCGACCCACTTCGCCGACCGCCTGATGGAACTCTCCCGCGAGGTCAGGGTCCCCTTGCTCATCGGCGAGGAAGGGATCGAAGGGCTCAAACTCACCGACACCCCCGAAGGCGTTCGCTTCGACCGCAAGGCCCGTCTCAACAGCGTGTATCTCGTCCTCGACGGCAAAACCTCCGATCTTCGGTACGACAAGATTCACCTCACCCCTTTCGGCGAGGTCATGCCCTACGTCCACCGTTGGCCCGCGCTCCAGCAGGCTCTTCTCGACGTCGCGGCCCGGGGCATGGCCTTCGACCTCGCCGCCGGAACGCGCCGAACCGTCTTCGAGATTCCCGCCGCCGACGGCCCCATCCGCGCCGTCACGCCGATCTGCTTCGAAATCACCGGCGCCAAAGTCTGCCGCCAACTCGTCTTCGACGGCGAAAAACGGCGCGCCGACCTCATCGTCAGCCTCACCAACGACGGATGGTTCGGCAACAGCGACCTCGGCCGCGCCCATCACCTCCAGTTGGCCCGCTGGCGAGCCGCCGAACTCGGCACACCCGTCCTCCGCGCCGCCAACACCGGGATTTCGGCGATCATCGATGCCCGCGGCCGGATCACCGCCAGCGGGATCGACGGCACACCAATGGCCTCTCGCGCCGACGGCGTACTCCATGGATCGGTGACGCTGGGCGCGGGACGCACGGTCTACGCCACCATCGGCGACTCAGCCGGATGGCTCGCTCTCGCGTCCGGAATCGGATTGGTCGCCCGCGCGGCCTGGCTCTCGTGGAACGACCGCCGAACCCGCCTCCCCCGACCGAAGTAGGATCGTGGCGTCGCGGCCCGTTCAGAAGCGAGCCCTCCGCCGACCGATAATTGACCGACCACAGGACCACCGCCATGCCCACCCCCTCGGCTCCCTTCCTGATCTCGCTCCTGCTCGCAGCCGGGGGATGCGCCCAACTCGCGCCTTCCCAGTCCTCGCGTCCGCCCGCGCCCGCCGCGCTCCCGCCGGCCGCGACGCAGGCGCCGGGCGCCGACGACCGCATCGCCGCGTCTTCGATCCGAGAGCGTGCCATCCAGTTGATCGAGGAACTCTCGAAGTCATCGGACCCGCAGGTTCGGGCCAACGCCGTCGAGGCCGCGTCGATCGTCCCGAACCGCCTGAGCGAAGTCGTCGAGCGCGGGCTGCACGATCCCAACCCCGCGGTCAGGTCGGTCGCCGCCCTGGCCGTGGGCCGCTCGCGGATAACCGACCTCGCCGACCAACTCTCTCCGCTCCAGAGCGACCCCACGCCTCACGTACGAATCTCGGTGATCCTCGCGCTCGTCAACTGTGGCCAGCCCGTGGATCGCACCCCGCTGGCAAACTACCTTCTCGAAGACCCCTCGCCGTGGGTTCGGCGGCACGCGGCGTTCGTGCTCGGCGAAATCGGCGACCGCAGCGCTCTCCCGCTCCTGCGCACTGCCGTGCGCGACTCCTTCCCCCCCGCATCCGCGGAGCAGGTCAAGATTCTCCAACTCCAGATCTCCGAGGCCATGATCAAACTCGGCGACGACCACGCCCGACAGGTCCTTCGGGCATCCCTTTACCCTTCCCGCCCCGAAGAACTCGAAACCGCCGCCATCGCCGTCCAGATCATCGGGCAACTTCGGGACCGCGATTCCATCGATCAGTTGATCTACCTTTCCGAGTACCGTGACCGCTCCGGCCGGCCCTACCCCGCCGAGATCCGCCTCGGTATCGCCAGCGCCCTTGCATCCATGGGGCTCAAGCAGGGGGGGTTCGTCGCCGACGAGTTTCTGGCCAGCGATCGGCCGGAACTCCGGGCCCAAGCGGCCTTTGCGTACGGCGAGATCGGCGGCCGGGCTAGTTGGGAGAAACTCGACGGCATGATGAGCGATCCCCATTCCCAAGTGCAGATCGCCGCCGCCGCAGGCATTCTGCGGTCGTCCGTCAAGCCGTGAAGTTTCACCCATACGGATACCTTCCGTAACTTTGGGAACTTCCGCGTTTGACATCGCGGGTGTAGTTCGTGTATCACTTGGTGCCCGAAATGAGCGCGAGCGGCCCCGCCGAGCGGGGCCGAAGCGCTATGGGTTTCGACATCGACGACCCCGGGCCCCGAGGAGCCGAACGTGCACGTCCTGACGAAAGCCTTCATCGTTATTGCCGCCGTCCTGAGCATCGCCCTGTCCGCGCTGGTCATCGCGTACGCGGTCAACACCGACCGAATCGCCTCCGAGCATCGGGCCACCAAGGCGCTCGCCGACGCGGCCCAGGCCCGCGCCGCCGACGCCAACGCGCAGGCCGACCAGATCCGTGCCCGCCTCGAGGCCGACAAGCAGAGCCTCACCAACAAACTCGACGAGCAGAGCAACACCGTCCGCCGCCTCGAGCAGGACCTCGCCACGCTCCGCACCGACAAGATGCGGGCCGAGGCCGCCCGCCAGGCCACCGAGAACCAGATCAAGGAACTCGGCGAGACCACCAAGACCCAGGCCGCGATCATCGAGAGTTACCGCAGCGAGAACACCACGCTCCGCCAGAACGAACTTGTGGCGCGGCAGCGTGACCTCGACATGCAGGCCCGCCTGGCCGACCTCGAAGCCCAGCGCGAGGTACTCGACCAGCGCTACCGCTCGATCATGGAGCAGTACACGGAACTCAAGCGCCAGAACGAGGCCCTCGCCTCGGGCGTCAGCGCCGGCACCTCCTCTGATCAGCCCTTCACCTACTCCGGCCCGCCCATCAACGGCCGCGTCGAAGAGGTCATCAAGGACGCCTCCGGCCGCCAGGTCGTCCGCATCAACGTCGGCACCAACGACCGCGTCGCGAACAACATGAAGTTCGCCGTGATCCGCGACGGCAGTTTCCTCTGCAACCTCGTGGTCACCAAGACCGACATGCGCATGTCCGTCGGCGTCGTCCAGACGCTCGGCAAGGATGTCACCGTCCAGGTCGGCGATCTCATTCTGAGCAAGGTTGACTAACCCATCCACACGGAGATCCCCATGAGCCAGTTCGGAATGCAGATGGCCGGTGGAAGGGCGGGCCGCCGCGCCGCGTTTCCAGATGTCTACACCGCCCTCGCGGTCGTAGCGTGCGTCTTCCTCGTCGCGGCCCTCGCGGTCATGTTCAGCGCCGGCAGCAAGGTCGGCAAGGACGGCAGCCCCTTCGGCCTCCAGGAGCCCGGCAAGATCGTGCTCCCCACCGCCAAGTAAGCCGCGGCCTCACCCCAAGCCCACCGAACTCGCCCGGCCCATTCGCCGGGCGGTTTTCATTCCACGCCGCCACGCCCATCTTGACACCCGCCCCGGCGCGTCTACCTTTCCCTCCCGCGGCGGAGAGTTCGGCCGCGGTTGAGCATGGGGCGGTAGCTCAATTGGTTAGAGTACCGGACTGTCGATCCGGTGGTTGCGGGTTCGAGTCCCGTCCGCCTCGTTAGAAAACGCCTCTGGCGCGATGCCGGGGGCGTTTTTCTGGGGACGTTGGGTGCGACCCCGAGCGGTGGCTACACGGTGGCTACATATCATATGGCGGGGGAGCAACTCGCCCTCCGGCTGATTGCTGATCGGGCGTAGCCAATCCCCTATGGTGTTGCCGTCGCCGAGTTCACGGCCAGCAACGCACCCTCCCGGCTTCTTCTTGTACGAGTTGGCAAGCACGATGATTTTCTTGGTCGGCATGGGCGGACGTGCTCCTTTGGTGACTCCAGGCGTTGTAGGGCTTGGCCCAGAGTCCGAACGCCTTCCGCCGCTTCTCCGGCGTCAATCCACCTCGTGTTCGATCCTCCGCAACTCCGCCTCGTGCCCCCGGAGCCGCTTGTCGGTTGCCCCCCGGAAGAGACGGAGGCCCCGCTCCCGAAGCGTTGCGGACACGGGGCAAGGCCCGCCCCACAACTCGTTCAAGTGGTCGGCGAGGTGGGCGAGGATGTCGCCTTCGGACATACCGCCCGCGAGGTAGAAGTCCGCAAGCCCGATCCGGCGGAACTCCTCCTCCGCCGCGTTGGGGATGACCTCCGTGGTCCGCGGAGTCTCCTGGACGCCGGCGGCGGGATCAAACCTTTTGGAAACGTTGTTCGAGAGCATTTGCCTGTTCGTGCAACTTCTCCGGCTTGGACTGTCTCAGCTTCTGCAGGTTGATCAGCTTCCACTGGAGGGCCGGCAGACTCGCGGCGTGCGGGCACTTGAGCAGCGACCATTCGGGTTCGGCACGGGCCAGACCGATGAGGAACGTTCGGTGGTTGGCGTTCAATCGTTCGGGGAGCTCTTTGAACAGTCGTTCCCGTGTCTCCACAAGTGTTTCGAGTGCCACGTCCTGCGTGGTCAGGCCGACGAACGTCGTGCGATACTCCTGAGAGATGTCCTTCTGACGGCCGAAGAGCACTTCGTGCATCGGACGACTGTGCCCGGCCAGGTACGTCACGAAGCACCCGACCATCTCGTCGGTGAGCCCGCCGGCCTTGTACATCTCCCACACGTCGAAGAGGTCCCGCGGGTGCTGTCGGTCCATCGCCGCGACCAGCTTGCTCCCGTACAGCTCGTCGATGTCCAGGACGGGCAGTTCCAACTCAGCGGCGAACGTGTCGGCGGCGCTCGTCACCAAGGAGCGCTTCTGCACCGGGAGGACCGTGCCCCGGAAGACGATGTTGACTTCCACCTTCACCACGCTGACGCCGCCGCTCACCAGGAGCGTGCGGTCCCCGGTGTCGGTTTTCCCGACGGTGTTGACCGAGAGGCCGGAGCGCGTGAGCCGTTCGCTGATGGCAGTGAGCTCGGCCGTGATCGTGGCGAGGGCCTCGTCTCGGCGCACGTTCCATGGGGTGTAGACGACATCGATGTCGACCGAGAGTCACGGCATGTCCCGCACGAACATGTTGATCGCCGTGCCGCCCTTCATGGCGAACGCCGGGTTCCGGAAGACGTCCGGCGCGACGGTGAGGAGGAGTCGGACGGTGTCGGCGTACGCCTTATCCATACTGCTTGAGGCTGAGGAGCGTGCCGTCCTTGAATCGTGCCATCCAGCGGTTCTCACTCCCGACCCGCAGTCGGTAGTGTTCACGGAGGGTATCGACATCCAGCACGCCCGTTTGCCGCGACCATGTCAGGAAGAGTCGGACCGACTTCACGCTCGTGCATGCCGCGAGCAATTGCCCGGCGACATCCTTGCGGAGGTTGCGGAGACCCTCGAAGAGGTTTCTGGCTTCCTCCATGCCCTGGTTCGTTCCCACCTCGTAGAGCATCTCCAGCGCCGCTCGCTCAGGAGTTGAGGCGAGAAGTCGGTCTGTGGCGCCGGCCGGTGACGAGAGCGTAGCGGTCGCGAGCTTTGCGTCGGGCCACTCGAAGAGCTTGGCGGAGAGGTAGCGGGAGGGGAATCGTGACGTGAACCACTCCGGCAGCACGAATCTCCGGTCGCCCCACAAGACGAGCGTGTCTCGCACGGTGAGATTGTGGCGCACCGCGTGCAGCGCGAGGGCGCTCTTGCCCCCGACGTGGAGTCCTTCCACCCGTTGCTGGAGGAGCAGCACGCAGCCATCCCGCGTCAACTCGTCGCCAGGGAAGCTGTACACGCCTTGGCCGAGCCGGACGAGCCAGCCGTGCTTGGCGTACCGGGCCGCGAGCTGCGGAGCGACGCCGAGCGCGGTCAGGCTGGCCACGTCGAACGGACGACCCCGGGGCATTTCGGCCTGGAGTCGCTTGATTAGACTATGTCGCGGATTTCGCCCCATAGGCTAAATAGTCTGCCTATTTAAATCAACAGTCCAGCCGATGATTCGATTTTGCGTCAAAAATGTATCTATAGGCCAAAAAAATGCCCGGATTCAATCAGCCCAGTAACTCGGGTCTACGACCCGTTCCGAGCGGCGAACGACGCGAGAATGGCTTCGTGAGCGCAGCGACCTCGACTCCGAGCGGATGGTTTCCGGAGTTACTCAGCGGCTTGATTGATTCGCCTCACCGCCCCCGCCGCGGCAGCGTTCCCGCCGCGCTCGGCATCGCTTCCCACGGGTCCGGTGATCCGGAAGCCAGCCTCCGCACGACCGCGGCCGTGCTGAACGCACTCGCCGACTCCAATCCCGCTAGTTCATCCCACGCCACCGGCAGCGCCACCGGCGCACCCGGCCGCGCCCGCGTGCTGTACGGGGCGATCGCCGTCGCTCCGCGCGCGTTGCGCAGGTAGTCGATGAAGATCCGCCCCTCGCGGCTGTGAACACCCGCCGTCGCGACGAACCGGCGCGGCGCCATCTTGACCAGCGTTTCCGCCACGGCCCGGCTGAAGGCCTTCGCCTGCTCCCACGTGTGATCGCCCTTTACCGGAACGACGATGTGGATTCCCTTTCCTCCCGACAGCCTCGCGAAGCCGCGCAGTTTCAGTTGGGCCAACGCATCGCGCACCATCACCGCGCCCTCGACCGTCTGCCTCCACATCACGCCCGGCCCCGGATCGAGGTCGAACACCAGCCGGTCCGGCGTCTCGACCGTGCCCGCCTTCGCCCCCCACGGATGGAACTCCAGCGCGTTCATCTGAACCAGCCCCAGCAGCCCCGCCGCGTCGCGGATGACCAGGTGCCGTTCGCTCTTCCCATCGTCGGTCGGTACCTCCACGCCCTCGACCGCAGTGGGCATGCCCTTGGCCGGGTGCTTCTGGAAGAAGCAGTTGCCCCCTTCACCATCGGGACAACGCAGAATCGCGAGCGGGCGATCCGCGACGTGCGGGAGCATCCTCGGCGCGACCGCCTCGTAGTACTCGGCCACCTGCCGTTTCGTGAGCGAATACCCCCCGCCGCGATCGGGAAAAGCGATCCGGTCCGGGCTGGTCAGCCGCGGCAACGCCGCCGATGGCGGTGGAGCGGGTGCGGGTGTCTTCTTGACAACCCGCGGCTTCTTCGGAGCGGGCGTCTCCGCCTCCGCGGTTCGTGAAGGCTGGCGAACGACGGTAGTTGGATCGAGGTCCTCGCGCAGGCCTCGGAACGACGTGTGGCGGACCACGCCCTCGGTGGTCCAATCGCGAAACTGAACCTGCGCGACCAGTTCCGGCCGCACCCACGTCACGCCGCGCGCATCCGCGCCGGTGGGGGGATTGACAAACGGCGGCCTGGCCGTGGCGAGTCCCCGGAGTTTGGTTCCGAGTTTCTTGAGCGTCTCCGCGCTGAAGCCCGTCCCGACCTTTCCGGCGAACCGCAGCGATCCGTCGTCGTCGTAGTACCCCAGCAGCATCGCGCCGAACTGCTCCCGCGCTCCCTCCGGCTCGCTGAACCCGCCGACCACGAACTCCTGCTGGTTGAAGCACTTCACCTTGACCCACGCGGGCGTGCGGGTCTGCGAGTACACCGATCCCCGGCGCTTTGAGACGATCCCCTCCAGCCCGCCCTGGCACACGCGATCGAATGCCTCGGGCCCGTTCCCCGCGATGTGCTCGCTGAACCGCAGGCGGCCCTCCTGCCGCGAGCCGATCAACTCGGACAGCAACGCACGCCGCTGCTCGAGCGGTGACTTCATCAGGTCCTGCCCGTCGCACCACGGCAGATCGAACGCGAAAAACACGATCGACTTTGCACGCCGGCTGTGGATCGCGTTCTGGAGCGCCTGAAAGTTGCTGATCCCGCGCGTGTCCAGCACCACGGCCTCACCGTCGATCACCGCGTCAACCCGCAATCGCTCCCCGACCGCCGCCGCAAGGTCCGGGAGTTTCGCCGTCCAATCCAGCCCGTTGCGGCTCTGAATCTTGACCGAGTCTCCCCGCCGGAAGATCAGCAGCCGATACCCGTCGAACTTCACTTCGTGAAACCAGTCATCTCCCTCCGGCGCCACGTCGGCGGGCGAGGCCAGTTGCGGCTTGATCCTCGACGGCATCGGCCCCGCCCGGGCGCCCTTCAGCGCGGAGGCCTTCGGGCCCTCCTTCGCATCCCGCGCCGCGGCCCGCGGCTTTGCCCCCGCCGCGATCTCGTCCATCGTCCGCCCCGAGGCCACGCTGGTCGCGAACGTCTCCGCGTGCACGCCCGCGCTTGCTTCGGAGTCCCGCTCTTTCACCAGCAGCCACTGCGGGTGCTTGTCGCCGCGCTTCGTGCGCACCAGCATCCAGCGCCCCTTCAGCCGCTCACCCTCCAGCCGGAACTTGAGCATCCCGTCCTTCAGGCCCTTGGCCGCGTCGCCCTCCGGCAACCAGCGCCCGCGGTCCCACAGCATGACCGTGCCCCCGCCGTACTGGTCCTCGGGAATCACGCCTTCGAACTCGGCGTAATCGATCGGGTGGTCCTCCACCTCGATCGCCAGCCGCTTCTCGCGCGGATCGAAACTCGGCCCCTTGGGCACCGCCCAACTCTTCAGCACATCGCCCACCCGCAGACGCAGGTCGTAGTGCAGGCTCGTGGCGGAGTGCTTCTGCACGGTGAACAGGCGAACGTCCGAGCCGGGCGCCTTCGACGGTTCAGGCTCCGGCGTCTTCGCGAAGTCCCGCTTCCGCCGGTATTCGCTCAGGCCCACGCCAACCCCCGCAGTGCCCCCAGTTTGCGTCGGGCCAGCGCGCTCCACTCGCTCGCGGGGTCGAGCCGCAGGTAATCATCCCACGCCGACGCGGCCGTCTCCTTGTCCCCCAGCCGTTCCGCGAGTTCCGCGAGGTTGAAATACGCATCGGCGAACGCGGGGTTCACGGCGATCGCCCGGCGCAAGTACCGCATCGCCGACCGGCCGTCTCTCAGTTCGTCCTGCACGTGCGCCAGGTTGAACCACGCCTGCGCGTGCCGTGGATCGAGCGCCGCCGCTTGCGCAAACCGCTCCGCCGCGGCCTCCAACTTCCCCGCCGCCAGCAGCACGTTTCCGAGATTGAACGGCGGGATGGGATCATCCGGCGCCAGCGCCGCCGCGCGTCGATACGCGCTCTCCGCCTCCACCAGATCGCCCACCGCTTCGTGCTCGATCCCTGCTTCGATCCACCCCGCGCTGTCGCGAGTCTCGCCCGGCACCAGCGTGAACGGCGCCGCCGCGTCTCCCACCGCGGGCGGATCAAACCGCATCTCGAGTTGCCCGGTCTGCGTCAAGAGAGCCTCTTCAACCTCCGCCACGAGTTCGCCCTTGTCGGAAACAAGAATGTTCAGTTGCGCCAGCGGCCGATCGATCCCCGGCAGCAATCCGCCCAGCGCTTCCAGGCTCTTGCGGATCACCACCGGGCTCACGCTCTTGGCCACCAGCCCCGCCACGGTGCGAAGGGAAACCAAATCCTGAAAGTCGTACTTCCCCGCGTGCGGCCGCACCAGCCCGCAATGTTCCCACCGCTCCAGCGTGCGGCGGTCGATCCCGAGCGCCGCGCACACCTGCTCCGCATCCAGCGCCTTGGTTTCGCTCTTCGCCGGCGGATCCAACCCGAGCATCTCGCGGAACTGCGTTTCCGAGACGATGCGGATCGGCTTGCCCGACGCCCGCACCCGCTCCGCCTCCTCGATCTTCCGGGTCACGCGCCCGCTGTCGATGAGCGGCCAGCCGCGCATCCCCACCACCAGCATCGTCGCGCGCGGCGCCACGCCCGAAACCACCCGCCCGGCGGCGCGATCCACGAGCCTCTCGGCTTCCGCACGCGTCAATGTCGCGAATCGTCCCGTGAAGGTCACCCGCTGGCCCAGCAGTCCGGCCGGATGGCCCGGTTCGCCCGAGATCTGCTGCCCGGCGGGTTGCGTCATCAGGCCTGCTTCCTCTTCTGCTTCCTGGCGACCGCGGGAACGCTCTTGGCCGGCGGCTTCTTCGCGCTCGCCGCCGCCTTCCCCGCCGGCGCCGCGACCGCTTCCTCCGCCGGACGCCCCACACCGTCAAGGCTCTGCTTGAGCGCCTCGGCGAAGTTGAACGTGGCCGGCAGTTCCTCTTCCTGGATGATCACCGGCGCCTGCCCCGCAATCTTGGATTTCACGAGTTCGACCAGCGCGTCCTGGTACCGATCCCGGAACTCCGTCGGATCGAACTTCCCCATCTTGCCCTTGATCAGCGTCATCGCCAGTTGCATGTACTCCTGGTTCACCTCTCCGTCCTTGATCTCATCAAAGTACGGCGTCGCATCGCGAACCTCGTTGGCCGCGTGCAGCGTGTTGAGCGTGAACCCCTTGTCCCCCGGGCGCAGCACCACGGGCCGCTCCCTTCCGGCGATGGTGAGTTTTCCGATCCCCGCGGTGCCCGTCTTCTCGAGCGCCTCCCGCACGACCCGGAACGGCTCTTCCGCCACCGGCCCGTCGGGCGCCATGTAGTACGCCGAATCGAGATACACGTCGCGCAGGGAATCCGCCGGCACGAACTTGGTCAGTTCGATGGTCTTCTCCGAGCGGAGTTTGATCTTGTCCAGTTCCTCCTGCTCGATGACGACATACTTGTCCTTCTCGAACTCGTACGCCTTCACGATCTCGGACCGGTCCACCTGCCCGTGAATAGGGCAGGTCGTCGGCATCTTGATCCGCGCGTTGCAGCCCTTGTGAACCTGGTTCAGGCGCACCTTCTCCGCCTCCGACACGGCGTTGTAAAGCCGCACGCCGAAACTGACGAGCGAGATCTTGAGGTTACCGGTCCAGTACGCGCGTGGTGCCATGCCGAGTGTCTCCGGTTAGCGGATGTGCGTGCTTCCGTGCCGGTAGTCGAATCGGCTCCGTCCGGGGCCAGAATCAGCCAAGAGTGTACGCCCACGCCCGCCGCGCGATTCCTGCCGCGATCGGTCCGAATAACGCGCGCCGCCTCGGTGACCGGGCTCGCCCCGCGTCGGGTGGTCGCGGGCCCCGACGTACACTTGCGCGTTCGCACCGCACCCGGAGGTCCGCCATGACCGCGCCAACCCGAGTTGACCACTTCATCGCCGGCCAGAGGGCCGCCCCGGCATTCGGCGGCGGCACGCACGCCGTCGTCAATCCCGCGACCGACGAGACGCTCGCCGAGGTCGATCTTGTGGCCGTTCGTGCCGCCGAGGACGCCGTCGCCGCGGCCCGCGAGGCCTTCCCGGCCTGGGCCGCAATGCCCGTTGGCGACCGCTGCCAGTTTCTCTTCCGCTACAAGCAGGTCCTCGAAACGCACTTCGAGGAACTCGCGGGGATGATCGTGAAAGAACACGGCAAGACCCTGGCCGAGGCTCGCGGCGATGTTCGGCGCGGCATCGACTGCGTCGAGTTCGCCTGTGCCGCGCCCACGCTCATGATGGGCAAGAGCCTGCCGCAGATCGCCGTGTCCAGTTCGTTCTGCCGCACCGAGGACAAGAGCGGGGTGGGCATCGACAGCACCGTGGACCGCGTGCCGCTGGGCGTGTGCGTGGGGATCACCCCGTTCAACTTCCCCGTGATGGTCCCGCTGTGGATGTGGCCCATGGCCATCGCCTGCGGCAACACGTTTGTGCTCAAGCCCAGCGAGAAGGTGCCGCTCTCGGCCGTGCGCGAAGTCGAGTTGGCGCACGAGGCCGGGCTTCCCAAGGGCGTGCTGAACCTGGTGACCGGCGGGCCCAAGGTGGTTGACTACCTCATCACGCACGACGATGTCCGCGCGGTCTCCTTCGTCGGTTCCACGCGGGCCGGCAAGCACATCTACACCACCGCCACCGCCGCCGGCAAGCGCGCCCAGTGCATGTGCGGCGCCAAGAACTACATGGTGATCATGCCCGATGCCAACCAGGACGCCGTGATCGAGGGTGTCATTGGCTCGGCCTTCGGCAACACCGGCCAGCGGTGCCTCGCGGGATCGGTGGCGATCGCGGTGGGGGATGCGGGCACATGGCTGGTGCCCCGGCTGGTGGAGGCCGCGAAGAAGATCAAGGTGGCCCCCGGCTGCGACGCGGGCGTCGGGATGGGCCCGGTCATCGACGTCGCCAGCAAGGAGCGAATTCTCGGCTTCATCGCCTCGGGCGAGCAGGACGGCGCCACGCTGACATTCGACGGCCGCAAGGCCGCGATGCCAAGCCAGGGCTGCTTCGTCGGCCCGACGATCTTCGACAACGTCCGCCCGGGGATGAAGATCGCCGACGAGGAGATCTTTGGGCCGGTCCTCTCCGTCATGCGCGAAGACACGCTCGACGCGGCCCTCGCCACGCTCAACCGCTCCCGCTACGGGAACATGGCGGTCATCTTCACCAGCAGCGGCTACAGCGCCCGCCGCTTCCGCACCCACGCGCAGGTGGGGATGGTCGGCATCAACGTCGGCGTGCCGGCGCCGATGGCGGTCTTCCCGTTCGCGGGGTGGAAGCAGTCGTTCTTCGGCGATCTTCACGCCAACGGCGAAGACGCGGTGAAGTTCTATACGGAGAGCAAGGTGGTGGTGAGCCGGTGGATGTAACTCATAATGAGTGTTTTGAGACCATCGACCGCGGAGGAGTTTCGAACGATTGCAGAGTCGTTAGGCGTGCGCGCCGTGGCGCCTTTCATTCTGGAAGATGATCATGTGCGTTTCGAGAGGTTGTGCTTCCTGCCTGACTTTGGCGGGCACAATGGAGTCCTCGGATACTTCGGTGATCTAAGCGCCCAGGAAACCGAAGAGGAGCGAGCCCAGCGACAGGCGTTTCAGAAACTGGCGGCCAGTCGCGGGTACTTCTGGTCCGCATTGAGTAGCCGCAGTCCGTTGAGTGAGCGTCTTGTCATGGACACACTCGACGACTGGGGGTACTTCGGACCTCCGGAGTGCAAGCCGACGTGGTATACCGGGATCCCATGGTCGGAGCAGCCCCCGCGGCCACCAAAGGCACGTTAGACTTCCGCCATGCCACGCATCACCCGCGCCGCGCTCATTCAGTGCTCGAACCCCCTCGCCGCCGATCAGCCGCTGGCGAAGATCAAGGAAGCGATGATCGAGAAGCACCTCGGCCTGATCAAGCAGGCCGCGGAGAAGGGTGCACAGGTCTGCTGCCTCCAGGAGATCTTCTACGGCCCGTACTTCTGCGCCGAGCAGCAGGTGCGGTGGTACGAGACGGCGGAAGCGATCCCCGACGGCCCGACCGTGAAGTTGATGCAGGACGTGGCGAAGCGGCACGGGATGGTCATGATCGTCCCGATCTA
Organism: Phycisphaerales bacterium; assembly: GCA_905339235.1. GTDB lineage: Bacteria > Planctomycetota > Phycisphaerae > Phycisphaerales > UBA1924 > RI-211. The sequence continues at coordinate 9,043 of CAJPFG010000031.1, read as the reverse complement.
CGAGCAGGAGATGATGGGGGTCTACTACAACACGGCCGCGGTCATCGACCACAAGGGCGCGTACCTCGGCCGCTACCGCAAGCACCACATCCCGCACTGCCACCCGGGCTTCTGGGAGAAGTTCTACTTCACGCCGGGCAACGAGGGGTACCCGGTCTTCCAGACCGCCTTCGGCAAGATCGGCGTCTACATCTGCTACGACCGCCACTTCCCCGAGGGCGCCCGCGAACTCGGCCTCAGCGGCGCCGAAATCGTCTTCAACCCCAGCGCCACCGTCGCCGGCCTTTCCGAGTACCTCTGGAAACTCGAGCAGCCCGCCCACGCCGTGGCCAATCAGTACTACATCGGCGCCATCAACCGCGTCGGGCGCGAGCAGCCCTGGAACATCGGCGAGTTCTACGGCCAGTCGTACTTCTGCAACCCGCGTGGCCAGATCATGGTCCAGGCCGGTCGCGACACGGACGAGGTGGTCGTCGCCGACCTCGACCTCGACATGATCCAGGAAGTGCGGAACGTCTGGCAGTTCTACCGCGACCGGCGGCCGGAGAGTTACACGAAGATCGCGAAGGCTTGACGCCTTCTACGGCTTCTCGGCCAGTTCGAACTCGTCGTCCTTGATCATCCCCACGCCCGGCGCGTACCACTTGTGGCTGACGCCCGCCTCGAGCGGGGTGGTTTCCTTCAGGTGCAGGCAGTGCTCGAAGGTGCCGGCGGGGGTCTTGAGGGTTGCGTCGGTCGAGACGATCTCGACGCGGTCGAGCGCCACGCCCGGGGCGATTTCCTGGTAGTACTTCTGCCCGGCGCGCGGGTTCCCCGGGATCATCAGGCCGAAGCGGGCGCCGTCAACACCCGATCGCCAGGCGCTGTCGTGGTTGATCACCTTGCCGTCCTTGTAGTTGTCCACATCCTCGCCGAAGTAGTAGACATCGCCGGTTGCGGTGTCGGTCGCGAAGAAGTTGTACGAGATCTCGGCCAGCTTTCCGTTCTTGGTTTCACGCTCCTCGAGGATGCCGACGGTCACGCCGTCCACCACGCGGGTCTCGTTGAGGACGGAGATGGTCAGCGTGTCCTTTCCATTCGTTAGTTTCAGCACGCGTCCGGGCTGCATCGTGAGCCAGGGGTTGTTGCCGATGGGCGTCAGGCTCGATTTGTTCACGTCGAACCGGTCTTGCCAGCCGTCGCGCGATGCTTCGTCCTTGCCGGCGGCACTTTCCTGCTTCTTCGAGATGACCTTGCCGTCCTCGGCCACCACGACCTCCCACTCGCGGCCATCGCGCACGATGTCGGTCTCGTAGACGGTGCGACCGTCGCGCTCCTCTTTGGCGATGTCCTCGAGTTCGCCACCCGCAAGTTCACGCTCGATCGTCGTCCGCACGGCCGCGGGCGTTTCCGCGAGTTGGACTTTCACTTCGCCGGGTTCGGGGCTGTTGTTGTCCTTCGCTTCCGGGCCCTGGCCGCGGTTCGCGCAGCCGAGCAACGCAACGGTCAATCCCGCCGCCAGAATCAGTTTCGCGTTCATGGATGTCCCCCTTTCGGTGAGGCTCACCGGTGATGGCGTCAGTATACCGCATGGCCGCGGGACTCCTATGCCTTTGAGATTGCGGCAAGTCCGTTGATTGCTCATCAATCGCGAGGGCCATTGCCGATCCGTGTAGGATGCCCAACTCCCTCTCCAACCCGGACCTGGCTCCGACCACGTCCGCCCAGCGGACTTGGTCCACCTGGCACATCGCGGCCTTGTGGATCGGCATGGCCGTGTGCATCCCGACCTACACGCTCGCAGCGGGCATGATCGAGCGGGGCATGTCGTGGTGGCAGGCGACGCTGACGGTGATGCTCGGGAACGTGATCGTACTGGTGCCGATGGTCCTCAACGGGCACGCGGGCGCGAAGTACGGGATTCCGTTTCCGGTACTGATGCGGGCGAGTTTCGGGACGGCGGGGGCGAACATCCCGGCGATGGCACGGGCGCTGGTCGCGTGCGGGTGGTTCGGGATCCAGACCTGGATCGGCGGCGCGGCCATCTACCAGATTCTCGGCGCGCTCGGCCGGATCGATCTCGTCGCCGACCAGGCCAACGTGCTGGCGATCGGGCTGACGCCGTGGCAGGGGGCGTGCTTCCTCGCGTTCTGGGCGATCAACCTGCACTTCGTGTGGCACGGGATGAACTCGATCAAGTGGCTGGAGTCGTGGTCGGCGCCGTTCCTGATCGTCGCGGGGCTGGGGCTGCTGGCGTGGGCGGTGTTCAAGGTGGAGTCGCCGCGGGCGCTCTTCTCGCAGGGGTCGCGGTTCAAGACGAGCGGCGAGTTCTGGCGCGTCTTCTTCCCGCAGTTGACGGCGATGGTGGGGTTCTGGGCGACGCTCTCGCTGAATATCCCGGACTTCACGCGGTACGCGAAGTCGCAGAAGTCGCAGGCGTGGGGGCAGGCGCTGGGGCTGCCGACCACCATGACGCTCTTCGCGTTCATCGGGATCGCGGTGACGCAGGCGACGGTGCTGATCTTCGGGCAGGCGATCGGCGACCCGGTGGCGCTGGTCGCGAAGATCGGGTCGCCGCTGGTGGTGTGCGTGTCGCTCTTCGCGCTCACGCTGGCGACGCTCTCCACGAACATCGCGGCCAACGTGGTCTCGCCCGCGAACGACATCTCGAACCTCGCGCCGGGGCGGATCTCGTTCCGGATGGGCGGGATGATCACGGCGGTGGTCGGCGTGCTGATGATGCCGTGGTACCTCTACAACAACCTGGGTGCGTACATCTTCACGTGGCTCATCGGGTACGGGGCGCTGCTGGGGCCGATCGCGGGGATCATGCTCTGCGACTACTTCGTGCTGCGGCGGGCGCGGCTGGATGTCGCGGGGCTGTACGCCGCGGCGGGGCCGTACTCGTACTCGGGCGGAGTGAACCGGCGGGCGGTGGTGGTGCTGGCGCTGGCGGTGCTGCCGAACGTGCCGGGGTTTGTGAACGCGGCGACGCACAAGGCGATCTTCCCGGAGTTCTTTGATCTGATCTACGGGTACGCGTGGTTCACGGGTTTGGCGCTGGCGTTCGTGCTGTACTACGTGCTGATGCGCGGGCGCGTGGCGCATTCGTGAACCACTCTGACAGGACTCTTTATCCCGGAGGGATGGGCGATGGTTGCCAGGGGTGGCTTTGCACCCCTGGTGCGCGGCCCCTCTCCTATTTCCGGGTTCTTGTTCCTACCCCGTAGGGGTAGGTGATTCGGCCTCACTCCAGGTACTTCGGGTCGTACTCGATCTCGTTCAGCCGGAGCAACTCCTTGAACTCGGTGAGCGAGTCGAACTTCTGGTGCCGCAACTTCTGATCGCGGATGTACTGGGCGACATCGTCGAGCGCGGACTTGCTCACGGTGAACCCGCCATAGCCCTCCTGCCACGCGAAGGCTTGCATGTCCTTGAACGTCGCGTGGATCCACTCGGACGAGCGCTTCTTCACATGTCGGAGCATGTCGGCGTGCGCGAGGGTCGAGGGGTAGCGCGCGAGGAAGTGCAGGTGGTCGCTCAAGCCATTGATCGCGATCGGCGTGCACTCCAAGTCTTTCAGGATGCCGCCGATGAATGGGTGCAGGCGCTCCTCGATCGCCGGCGTGATCGTCGGCAGGCGGTGCTTGGTGCTGAAGACCGCGTGGTACAGGTTCTGTGTCCATGAGCCTGGCATGTCGGCAGCATACCGAATCGTCTACCCCGCTGGGGTAGGGAAGGAAGAGGAAGAGAGAGTTGGGGCTCGCTTTCCAGGGGTGAATGCCACCCCTGGCAACCATCGCTCATCCCTTCGGGATGAGGAGTTCTGGCCCCTGTGGTAGTGAGGTCGGTTTCGCTCCACTCCTGTTCGCCTGTTCTTCGTACTATCTGCCATGACCACCGCACCCTCCAAGCCATCCGCGCCCGGTGTCGGCGCTGCGCCGCAACTTCCCCCCTTCGACCACAAGCCCGCGCCGTACACCGGGCCCAGCAAGGAAGAGGTCCTTGCGATGCGGCGGGAGTTCCTCACTCCCGCGCTCATCACGTACTACAAGGACCCGGTGATGATCGTCGAGGGGAAGATGCAGTACCTCTTCGACGAGAAGGGGCGGCGGTACCTCGACATGTTCGCGGGGATCGTGACGGTGAGCGTGGGGCATTGCCACCCCAAGGTGCTGGAGGCGGTGCGGCGGCAGAACGAACTCTTGCAGCACACGACGACCATCTACCTGCACCCCAACATCGCGCAGTTCGGCAAGAAACTGGTCTCGACGTTCCCGAAGGGTTCGGGGCTGGACAAGGGCGTGTGCTACTTCACGAACTCGGGGGGAGAGGCGAACGACCTGGCGATCATGATGGCGCGGTGCAAGACGGGGGCGTTCGACGTCATCGCGCTGCGTAACGCGTATCACGGCATGTCCTCCTTCACGATGGGGCTCTCGGCGATCCAGTCGTGGAAGCAGCCGATCCCGCACGGGTTCGGGATTCACCACGCGCGGCTGCCGGACCGGTACCGCGGGCAGTGGGGGTACGACGACGCCGACGCGGGGCGGAAGTACGCGGAGGATGTGCTCGATCTGCTGCGCTCGGCCACGCCGGGGCAGGTGGCCGCGTTCATTGCGGAGCCGATCCAGGGAGTCGGCGGGACCATCGAACTGCCGCCGGGGTATCTGGCGGAGGTGTACAGGATCATCCGGGCCGCGGGCGGGCTGTGCATCAGCGATGAGGTGCAGACCGGGTTCGGGCGGATGGGCGATGCGTTCTGGGGGTTCGAGAGCATCGGGGGCGCGGGCGTAGTTCCCGACATCGTCACGATGGCGAAGGGGATCGGGAACGGGGCGCCGCTGGGGTGCTGCGTGGCGAAGCCGGAGGTGGCCGCGGCGATGGCTAAGCGGCTGCACTTCAACACGTACGGGGGCAACCCGGTGAGCATGGCGCAGGGGATGGCGACGCTGGATGTGATTCTGGAAGAGAAGATTCAGGAGCGGGCGCGGGAGATCGGGGCGTATTTGCAGGAGGGGCTGCGGGATTTGCAGAAGCGGCATGGGATTGTGGGGGATGTAAGAGGCCGCGGGCTGATGCTGGGCGTGGAGATCGTGGAGGACCGGACGAGCAAGGCGCCGGCGACCGCGAAGTGCGCGGCGGTGTTCGAGCGGTGCAAGGACCTGGGCGTGCTGGTGGGCAAGGGCGGGCCGAACGGGAACGTGCTGCGGATCAAGCCGCCGATGTGCATCACGCGGGCGGATTGCGAGTTTCTGTGCCGGGTGCTGGATATCGCGATTGGGGAGCAGAGGTAGTTCGAGCCGGAGAGTTCAACACGGGGGCCACGGAGGGGCACGGAGGGGGATCAGGGTTTGGATTCGGAGTGGGAGGAGAATCAGCCACGACAGCCCTCTTGGTATTGCTCGCGTTCGTCGTGTTCACCGTTCTGGCCGTCGGCGTGTCGGTGTGGGCCACACTTCGGGATCGTGCGCGTGTGCGAGCGTTCGTGCAGGCGAAGGACCTCCTTGTGCTGAGCATCGAATGTCAACAGCCGCTCGCTCGATTTGGGAGGCAGAACTCGCGCGGGCGCGTGCCGTACCTGGTGGAGTGCCTGGACGATCATGGCCGTCGAAGGGTTGTTGAGGTGTTCGCGGACTTCTGGCACGTGAGCACGTCCGATGCTTGGCTTGCGGGGCTTGAGTCGAAGCGGTAGATCAGGCTTGGCCGCGTTTGCCGCACTCGGGGCACGGCGAACCCGGCGCGAGGCCGGTGAGGGAGTAGCCACAATTCGAACATGAGGACTCCGGTTGGAAGCAGGCGGAGCCCGGTTCAATGCTCTGCATCCGGCCATCGATGCGGAGGCAGTAGATTCCTTCCCAAGACCCTTGCCAGCGCCACTGCGGAACAGAGGCTGCTTCAATCCACGACCGTGCCGCTTCAGCATCAAGCGGCTCACCGCACTTAGGGCATCGTGGAGCAGCCGCTCGCCGGAACACACCACCGCAGGAACACCGTGGAAGACTCGACTCGACCGAAGCGGCAATCGCGAGGTTTGATCGGGCTGACTCCACTACAGCCGCTCCGCGCCAGTCGTAAACCGACACGGTTAGGAGACCTCCACAATCCTCGCAGTACGCGAATCTGTCATCGCCAAACCCCGAGTGAAAAATCGAAAACGAAAACTGCCCCTGACAACGCGCGCATCGACCTGTTCCGTGCATGTCCGAGTCTCGTTCCTCTGCCGTTGGATCAGATGAAGTGTAAGGTCTCCAGTGAGAAAAAGGGCCCGGCCGACGTCCGAGTTCTCTTGATTGCTGGGCGTCGATCAGGCACGAGCACCCTTACAGGGTGCGGAGGATGACGCGCCGTCCGGGGGTGGCGCTCCTCGCGGACTCGTCGCTTCACCCCCGGCTACTCACGAGAAGCCCTTCGGGCTCAGGAGGGGCGGAGGAAGACGATCTTCAGGCCGCGTCGCGGCCTGCCTGCTTGCAGACCGCCGCTAGAAGGCGTGGCCTGAGAGACTGCCGTGGCGGACTGAAGCGGGCTGGGTTCAGGAAGAGCGCCCGGCGGCGGCGAGGAGGGAGGCTGGGGCGCGGGGGCGGGGGAGGCCGGGGTGTGGGGAGTCGCGCGGGAGCGGGCTGGAGAGCGCCTCGGTGTCTGGCGCGGATGTTGGGATCGGGATCGCGGTGCGGACTTTGAGTGTGGACGTGTTTGAAGCGGCGCTGTTGGAGGCTGGGCGCGGCGCGGGTGCGGGTGTGGTGCTTACCCGGACCTTCGGGGAGGACTCGACCGGGGCCTTCGGTGAGGACTCGACCCGGACCTTCGGCGAGGACGCCTCAGGTCCGGCGTCCGGCGTGGTGTGTGCGATGGGTTGAGGGGCGCGCGGAGCCGGCGCGGGGTTGGAGGTGCGCGCGGCGGGGGAAGCGGTCGTGGCGGCGGGTGCGATGTGGGTGAGGAGTTGGAGGAGTTGGTCGTGGTTGATGTCGGGGCGCGGGGGTTGGGCGGGGCGCGTGGTGCGGGGTTTGGATTCGGGGCGCGGGAGGTCGCCGGGGTCGAAGAACTCGAAGCGTGTGAGGCGGAAGATGAGGTTGGAGTTTTTGCGGAGGGACTCGACGAGTCGGCGGCGGAACTCGAGTTGGAAGTAGTACTCGCGGAGAGTTGGAGGCGGGGCGGGGTTCTCGTTCGCGCTCGCGGTGGTGGCGCTCACCCGGACCTTCGGCGAGGACGCCTCAGGTCCGGCGTCGGCGTCGGTGGGGAGGGCGAGCTTCGGCGCGGCGGCGAGGAGGGCGCGGGATTCGCGCGTGGCGGTGACGATGGCTTCGAGTGCGATCTGGGTGTGGTTCGCGGCGAGGAGGCGGGTGATGCTGGCCGCGGCGTGGCCCTGGGCGGTGAGGCGGGCCTGGATCTCATCGGAGTTGATCCAAAGGGCGAGTGCTTCGGGGGTGGTGTTGTGGAGGGCGGCGACGTGGAGGAGGGAGTTGGCGGGATGGGTGAGGTCGGCGAGGACCTTGGCCGCGGTTTCGGGGGTGGGGTTGAAGTGGGTGAACGGCATTCCAAACCGATGGTACGGTAAATGGACGCTGCTGTCAATAGGATTTTGATTGGTATGGGCTGATTTCGTGTAAGTGTTGATGGGATAGGCGGTTGGGTTCATGGTTTGGCAGGAGATAGGAGGCATAAGAGGGCATAGGAGAGAAGAGGTATGGTGAGAGAGGCGTCCGCGGTAGGAGAGCAGCGGAGGGTGTCGATGGCCAATCTCCAAAGAGAGGCGGCCTGACGAACCGAAGCGGGTTCTATGAGAACGATGCTCCGAGCGTCCGCCGTGGCATTCATCGGCTTCTCCGCGGGACTCGAAGCCCGGGCGGATCTGATCGTCGGGAACCTGTCGGGTGCTGGAGCGATTGGGATGGGCATGGGCCCATCCACTGTTCGCTACGCCAGTTCCTTCGTGCTAGACCCGTCGTTTGCCCCGATGACGATTGATGCCGTTCGCGCGAGGTTTCAAGCACGCGTGCACGAGGCCTCGGTTCGCCTGTGGCTGTTCACGGATGGCGGAGGAGTGCCGAGTTCGGAGATCATCAGTTTCACGCCGTCCACCGTCCGGATTGGTGATTTCGCCGCCTACGCGTTCGCCCCCGAGTCCCCGGTTGTGCTACAGCCGGACACGGCATACTGGGTCGTGGCTGGGGTCGAGCCGGGTCCTCTCACCATCGTTCGGTGGAGCCTCGCCTTCTCGTTCCCGCCGGCTCGGGACGCGGGCAGCAACCCCGCCGCGCACATTCAACAGGTGGCCCTTGGCAGTGACGATTCCGGCTCGACATGGAGATCCATGGGAGGCAGCCCGGCCGCGTTCGCGGTTGAAGGCACCCCAGTCCCCGGCCCCGGTGGAGCGGTCGCGCTTGTGGCGGCAGGCAGCCTGGCCGGGTCTATTCGCCGGCGGCTGAAATCGTCCGACTGAGAAGGCCGAGAGCCGCGGGGATGACGGGCTTGCGGTTCCTGGTGGAAAAGACGATGTGAACGAGGAGTTTGGTGAAAGTCGAAGCCACGGGCGGCGGCGTATCTACGAGCAGCCTTGCAGGCTGCGAGGGATGGGGACGCTTTCCGGGGGTGGCGCTCCTCGCGGACTCGTCGCTTCACCCCCGGCTATGAACGGCCGAGCCCTTCGGGCTGAGGAGGGGCGCGACGGAACCGCGCAGCGGGCCGTGCGAGCACGCGGCGCGATCGGCGCGGCACGCGAAGGGGAGGGACACGAGGCAAGATGCCGCCGCGGGTGCGGCGAATCTGAACGATGTGCTGCGCCCTGGCGGAGGAAGGATCGGCGATCTTCAGCCCGAATGGCTGGCCGGAAGTAGCCGGGGCGTGGAGCGCAGGCGTCTTCGCCGGAGTGACACCCCCGGAGAACGGAGCGCGAGGGTCGCAGCCTGAAGGGCTGCTCGTGGTATCCTGCCGCGCATGGCATCCACGCTCACGAAGATTCTGTTGCACGTCACGTTCTCGACCAAGGGCCGCGCGTCGATGATTCCGGAGCGCGTCGAGCCGGACCTGTACGCGTACGTCGGGGGAATCTGCCGACGGTTGAAAT
>CAJPFG010000030.1 GCA_905339235.1 Phycisphaerales bacterium | reverse complement strand
ACACGACCGCGTGGAACCAGGGGGCGGACCTCGCCACCAACTCCATCGGCACCAACGTCTCGAACAACGGCTTCAGTTGCACGTGGTATGGGGACTACGGCACCTGTGCCGCGGTGATCGACTCGATCATCCGGGGCTCGAGCGTCACGCAGGGCAGCCCCTTCCGCGTGACGTGGGCGGCGGGCAACGAGCGCACTTCGGCGCGGTGCGCCACGCCGACCGGGTACTTCTATCTCGGCCCGCCCTCGGGCGCCAAGAACCAGATGTGCATCGGTTCGGTGGATTCCTCGACCGACAATCTGTCCAGTTTCTCGTCGGTGGGCCCCACCGACGACGGCCGCATGCGTCCGGACTTCTGCGCGGGCGGCAGCCAGGCGGGCGGCGACGGCGGAGTTACCAGCACCACCAGCACGAGCGACACGTCTTACGGAGTGTCGAGCGGGACATCCATGGCGACTCCCACCGTCGCGGGGTGCGCGGCACTGATCCTTCAGGATTTCCGGGCGCACTACCCGACCGTCGCGGACCCGCGGAACTCGACGCTCAAGGTGCTCTTCGCTCAGTCCGCCGCGGACCGCGGCAATCCGGGGCCGGACTACTTCTACGGCTACGGCTCCATCCGCGTGCAGAATGCCATCGACCTCATGCGGACCGGCAACTTCCAGGAAAGCCAGGTCGCGCAGAGCGAAGACGTGAATCTCAATGTGACGGTCCCCGCCGGCCAGTCCGCGATGGTGATCACGCTGGCCTGGGACGACGCGCCCGCCGCGGGGAATGCCAATCCGGTGCTGGTCAATGACCTCGACCTCGAGGTGTTCCCGCCGGGCGGGGGATCCCAGGCGTTCCCGTGGACGCTCGACATGCTGAACCCGGCGTTCAACGCCGTGCGGGCGGCGGCCAACCGCAAGGACAACATCGAGCAAGTCCGCGTGGACAACCCGGCCGCCGGGGTGTGGAACGTCCGGGTCCGCGGATTCAACGTGCCCGTTGGGCCGCAGTCGTTCTCCATCGTCGCGTCGCACCAACTCACGGGCGGCTCTCCGATCCCGAGCGTCTCGATGACCGCGAATCAGGTCGTGTCGGATGCGCCTCCGGCCACCTCCGTGCAGGTCGCGGCGAACATCCTCGTGCAGAACGACACGCTGCTCCCCGGGTCCGCACAACTGCGGTATCGGCCGGACGGCGCGGCCGCGTGGAACAATCTCGCGCTGACGAACACATCCGGCAACATCTGGTCGGCCACGCTCCCGGGCTTCGCGTGCGCGGCGGACCCGCAGTATTACTTTACGGCCGAGGGCGACGCGTACGGAGTGGTCACGCTTCCGGCCGGAGGCGCGAGCGCACCCTTCGGGGTTGACATCGGGGTCACCGAGTTTCTTGTCAGCCAAGATTTCGAAACGGCAGGCGGCTGGGTTGGCGGCCAGCCCGGGGACACGGCGACGACCGGGATATGGAACCGAATGGCGCCGCAGGCGACCGCCGCGCAGCCCGGACTTGACCACAGCCCCGATCCCGGCACGCAGTGCTGGGTCACCGACGGCAACGCGGGGGCCGGGGTGGGATCCTTCGACGTGGACGGCGGCACAACGACGCTGCTCAGCCCCGCGATGGATCTGACGGGCGAGCCCGATGCGATGATTTCGTACTGGCGGTGGTACTCGAACGTAGCAGGCTCCGCGCCCGCCGCGGACACGTTCCGGATCGAGATCTCGTCGAATGACGGGGCCGCGTGGTCGGCCTTGGAGACGGTCGGCCCGGCGACGCAGAACTCCGGTGGCTGGTTGTTCGCGTCGTACCGCGTCGGCGATTTCATCACGCCTACGTCGACGGTCCGCCTCCGGTTCATCGCGGACGACGCGGGGACCGGCTCGATCATCGAGGCCGCGCTGGATGACTTTGTGATCTCGAAGAGATCGTGCGTAGATCCGATCTGCGATCCGGACGTGAACTGCGACGGCGCGGTGAACGGGTTCGATGTGCAGGCGACCGAGGAGGCCGTGAACGGCGACTTCTCGAACTTCTGCCAGGCGACCGCGGACCTTAATGGAGACGGCACCGAGAACGGGTTCGACATCGAAACGGAAGAGCAGCGCGTCAACGGCGCTCCCTGCTAGATAGGGCGCAATCCGCCCGGATTGTCCGACGGGCCGCGGGCGCGCCGCCGCGGTCCGGATGCGATACGCGCGGTGGAGGGTGGCTACACCGCCCCGGTCAGGCCGCGCTTCCGGGCCCGGCGGCATCCGTGCGCCTCGGATAGGCGAGAAATCGAGCAAAGCCATGTCAGAAGCAGGCGGAGCGGTACTACGCCATTAGGGGAGCATCGGCGTTGAAACCGCAAAGCAGGAGCCTGACATGAAGCGTTTTGGAACATATGCAGCGGCGGCCGCGTTGAGCGCGCTGGGGATGGCGGGGGAGGCGCGGGCCTCGTTCTCGTTCTCGTTCATCTTCGGGCAGCCCCCGGAGATTGCGTTGGTGGGCGATGCCACGTACCAGGATTACATGCGGCTGACGACCGGCGAGGACCAGATCGGAGCGATCTGGTACGACACGCCGCAGCGCGTGGATACGGGCTTCACGACCACGTTCCGGTTCCGGATCGAAGAGGGGCCGACGCAGTTCTGGGGCGACGGGTTTGCGTTCGTGCTGCACAACTCGACGGCCGGGGCGGCTCCGCTGGGGGGTGGAGGGTCGGACATCGGGTACTCGGGGATCGACCGGAGTATCGCGATCGAGATCGACACCTTTGGTTGCTGCGGGGAGAACCCGACGCCGCACGTGTCGGTGCAGAGCCGCGGCGTGCAGGGCAACTCACGGGCCGATTCCGATTCGCTGGGCTGGGCGGAGTTGGCGCCGCTGGACGTGGACGTGCTGGATCTTCGGGATCACACCTGCTCCATCCAGTACACTCCGCCGGACGCGGGTGCGCAGACGCCCGGACACCTGGAGATGTACATCGACAGCACCGAGGTGCTTGTGATCGGCGACATCGACCTGCAGGCGATCCTGGGGACCGACGACATCACGGACGCGGGGATGATGTACGTGGGCTTCACGAGCGCGACGGGGCTGGCGGACTCCACGCACCTCATCAGCGACTGGGCGTTCATCGACGACAACAACGGGTGCATCTCGCCGGCGATCCACGTGCTGGGCGCGGGGGCCGGAGGGATCGGGTCGGTCTTCAGCGCGAACGTGCAGGTGTACGGCCATCGCCCGATGACCTTCCAGTGGTTCCACGACAACGTGGAGATCACGGATGACCAGGGCGGGCGGATCACCGGGCTGGGCACCGACACGCTGGAGATTGCGAACATCGATCTGCCGGACCAGGGCGTGTACACCTGCGTGGCGACCAACGCGTGCGGGCAGACGTCCAGCCTCGACAGCATCCGGCTGGAGTTCCCGCCCCCGCCGTGCGATCCGGACGTGAACTGCGACGGGTCGATCAACGGGTTCGACATCGAGGCGACGGAGCAGGCGGTCAACGGCGACTACTCCAACTTCTGCCAGGCCAACGCCGACCTCAACAATGATGGCGCCGAAAACGGTTTCGATATTGAGACGGAGGAGCAGCGGGTGAACGGCGAACCCTGCTAACGCACGGCGGAGAGAGTGTTTGCGAGCCGAGGCCCGCCCGCGGGCCTTGCTCGCGTTTTGGAAGGTGCGGTCCGCCATAACGCCGGGGTCCGGGTTGCGTGCGGAAACCGCTTGTGTTTCGGTGACCGTGCATTAGGCTGTAGGGATCTGCAAGGAGGACTGATATGGCGCGCCTACTCGTGGCGGTGATGGTGTCGGTGTTGGTCTGCGGGGCCGCGGTGGGCCAGACGGTGTTCACGACTCCGACGACGATCGAAGACGGCGACCTGACCTACGACGGGCTGGACATCGTGATCCGGGGCACGACGGTCACGATCAATGGCGCGCACGCGTTCAACTCGATCGTGGTGGAGCGCAACGGGGGCGCGGCGGGGGTGCTGACGCACGGCGCCGGGTTCACCAACGGGACGGTGAACGGCGCGTTCATTACCGTGGCGACGGACATGACGGTGCAGGGGAGTACGGGCGGGGTGGCCAGCCGCGTGGATGTGTCGGGGAGGGGTGCGATCGCGTCGGACGGGCTGGGCGCGGGCGGCGACGGGGCGACGGTGGGCACGGGCGCGGGGCATGGCGGGGCGGGCGGGCTGGGCTCGGTGGCGGCCGCGGCACCGGGGGGTTGCTACGGGTCGGTGTCTCAGCCGACGGACTTCGGGTCGGGCGGTGGAAACGACGCGGACAGCGCGGCCTTGGGCGGGGCGGGCGGGGGCGTGCTGCGGCTGGTGGTGAACGGCGTGCTCACGGTGGACGGCTCGATCACGGCCGCGGGGCTCAATCGCGGAGGGGCGAGCGCGGGCGGGGGGTCGGGAGGAAGCCTGTGGCTCTCGTGCGGCACGCTTGCGGGCGTGGGGTCGATTGCGTCCGGCGGAGGGACTTCGGATTGCTGCACCGGAGGCGGTGGGGGGGGCGGCCGGATTGCGGTGTACGCCGACGTCTTGACGTACTCGGGAACGGTGAGCGCGGCGGGGGGAACCGGCGCACAAGCGGGCGGCGCCGGGACAGGCTACGTGAAGATAGGCGCGGGCCCGGGAACGATTACGATCGACAACGCAGGCCGCGCGAACAGCGGTCTGACGGAGTTCGCCGGCGCGACGACGCTGGATGCGAACGTGGTGGTACGGGCGCAGGGAAAGTTGGGGCCTCCGACAGGCGCGGTGCTCGACCTGACGGTCACGGGCGATCTGACGGTGGAGACGGCGAGTTTTGTCACGTGCAGCGGGCGCGGACACCCGGCATCCGCAGGGCCGGGAGAGGGCGGCGACGGGGCGACGATCGGCGCGGGCGCGGGGCATGGCGGAGCCGGCGGGGTCGGCTCGGTTCCCGGAGTGGCACCGGGGGGCTGCTATGGGTCCGTGTTCCAGCCCGTGATGTTCGGTTCGGGCGGGGGCGACGATGCGGATGGCGCGGCGTTTGGCGGCGCCGGGGGCGGGGCGATCAAACTCACGGTCGCGGGCGCACTGACACTCGACGGCGCCGTCGCGGCGGATGGCCTGGCGCGGCAGGGAGCCAACGCCGGCGGAGGTGCGGGCGGGAGCCTCTGGGTCAGTTGCGCCATGCTCTCGGGCGTGGGGTCGTTCACGGCGAACGGCGGAGCCTCCGATTGCTGCTTCGGGGGCGGTGGCGGGGGCGGGCGGATCGCGGTGTACTTCGACGGCTCGACGTTCGCGGGGACGTTCGCGACGGCGGGAGGAGGCGGGGCACAGCGCGGGGCGGCGGGGACGGTGTTTACCAAGCCCAGCGCCGGGCGAGGCACGATCGTGGTGGACAACGGGGATTCCGTGTCGGGCGCGATGACGGAGTTCGCGGGAGTACAGGTGTTCGACGCGAATCTGATCGTGCGAAATCAGGGGCGCGTCGGGCATCCGACGGGGTCGGCGCTGGACCTGACGCTGCTGGGTGATGTGTCGGTTGAGACGGACGGGATCATGGATGTGAGCGGTCGCGGGTACGCGGCCTCGACGGGCCCTGGAGAGGGTGGCGACGGGGCGACGGTGGCCGCGGGCGCGGGGCACGGCGGCGCGGGCGGGCTGGGGTCGCAGCCCACCGATGCGTACGGCGGTTGCTACGGCTCGCTGCTGGAGCCGGAGGACTTTGGATCGGGCGGGGGCAACGACCTGGATAACGGCCCTGCGCTGGGCGGTGCGGGTGGGGGCGCCCTGAAACTGACCATCGACGGATCGCTGGTGTGCGACGGCGTCATCGCGAGCGACGGGCTGGCACGGGGAAGTCACAATGCCGGCGGCGGCTCGGGCGGAAGTCTGTGGGTGTCGTGCGGGGCCCTCTCCGGCGCGGGTTCGTTCCATGCGAACGGCGGCGCGTCGGACTGTTGCTTTGGAGGGGGCGGGGGCGGAGGGCGCGTGGCGGTGTACTACGCGACTTCGTCCTTCACCGGCGTGATGAACGCGACGGGTGGGACCGGCGCGCAGGCCGGCGCCGGCGGCACGATTTTCACTAAGCCGGACGGCGGGCGAGGAACGATCATCGTGGACAATGCGGATCGGGTGACGGCCGCGATGACCGAGATGAGCGGGATTCAGAGTTACGATGCGAATCTGCGGGTGCGAAACCAGGGGCGCCTGGGGCATCCGTTTGGCGCGCCTCTGGATCTCACCCTCGATGGTGATGTTGCGGTCGAGGCGGGTGGGATCATCGATGTCTCCGGGCGCGGCCATCCGGCCTCGGAAGGTCCCGGGGTGGGCGGAGATGGAGGGGAGGTCGCGACGGGCGGCGGTCACGGCGGCGCGGGAGGAGCGGGGGCGGCCGGGTACATCACCGATCCGCCGGGAGGGTGCTACGGCTCGGTGCTCGAGCCGGTGACATTCGGCTCCGGCGGGGGCAACGACCTGGATAACGGACCGGCGCTGGGCGGCGCGGGAGGGGGCGCACTGAGGCTATCTGTCGGCGGGTCGTTGGGTGTGGACGGGATCATCGCCTCGGACGGAATGGCGAGGGTGTCGCACAGCGCCGGAGGCGGCGCGGGAGGAAGCCTGCGAATCTCGTGCGACACGTTCTCGGGTAGTGCCACAGGCGTCGTTCGCGCCAATGGCGGCAACTCGGATTGCTGCTTCGGCGGGGGAGGCGGCGGAGGCCGCGTCGCGATCTACTACACGACCAGCACGTTCGCCGGGCAGGTGCAGACCAAGCCGGGCACAGGCGCGATCCCGGGCGGGGCGGGGACGGCGTTTCTGAAGGCCGCGGCGGCGCGGGGGACGATCGTGGTGGATTCCGGCGGGATCGTGACGCCGAACGTCGCGGAGTTGGCGGGCACGCAGGTGTTCGATGCCGACCTGATCGTTCGCAATCAGGGAAAACTGGGACCACCCGCGGGGCAGGTGCTGGCGCTCTCGCTGCAGGGCGATCTCACGGTCGAGGCGACGGGCGCGGTGACGGCGGACGGGCGCGGGTTTGTCGCGTCGGAGGGGCCGGGCGCGGGCGGGGACGGGTTGCAGATCGGGAGCGGCGCGGGCTATGGCGGGCGCGGCGGAAACGGGGCGTTCGGGTTCACGGTGGATCCGCCGGGCGAACCGTACGGCAACGACGCGTTCCCCGTCGATTTCGGATCGGGAGGCGGAAACGACGGCGACAACGGTCCGGGGCTGGGCGGTGCGGGAGGGGGCGCGTTGGAACTGAACGTGGGCGGCGCGGTGACGGTGAATGGGACGGGGACGATCTCGGCGAATGGGTTCGCCCGGGCCGCGGGATCGGCGGGCGGGGGCTCGGGCGGGTCGATCATGATGAAGGCGGGGGCGGTGACGGGTACGGGGACGATTCGTGCGGGCGGCGGCACTTCGGACTGCTGCTTTGGCGGCGGCGGCGGTGGCGGGCGGATCGCGATCTACTCCTGCACGTTGCTGCTGCCGCAGTCCAACATCACCGCCCCGGGCGGCACCGGCGCCAACGCGGGGGCCGCGGGGACGGTCGTCTTCGGCGGGAACTCCGTCGAGATCACGCAGCAGCCCGTGGATGTGGTGGCGGGGGAGAACCAGAGCGCCTCGTTCACGGTGGCGGCGACGGGGAACGGTGCGCTGACGTACCAGTGGCGGCGGAACAACGTGCCGCTTTCGGACGGGTGCACGTACGACGGCGCGAACGCTCCCACGCTCGTCATTCCGCAGGTGCGGCCGGGGATGGGCGGACGGTTTGACTGCATCGTGACCGACTCGTGCGGGTCGTTCCCGTCGCGGGCGGCGCTGCTGACGATCCCGCAATCGTCGTGCGATCCGGATGTCAACTGTGACGGCGGGCTGAACGGGTTTGATATCGAGGTGATGGAGCAGGCGGTGAACGGGGACTACTCGAACTTCTGCCGCGTCGATGAGTCGTGCAATGTGGACGCGGACTACAACCGTGACGGGACGATCAACGGGTTTGATGTGGAAGCGATCGAGCAGAGCGTGAACGGGGCACCGTGTCCGTAGGGAGCAATACATGAAATGGTCCCGGGTTCTGGCGGTTCTGTGCGCGACGGCGGGCACGGCCGCCGCGGATGAGATCATCGTTCCGAACGCCGCGGCGACGACGGCGGGTTCCGGCGGGTACAGCACGCTCTTGCGCTCCGCGGCGCGCTCGTACCAACTGGTGGTCGGTTCGGGCGAACTCGGGGCGCTCCCACAGGGCAGCCGCATCACCGGGATCACGTGGCGGCGGCCCACGTGGCAGGTCCACGCGGCCTGGCCCGGCGTCGGCTTTTCCTGCGTCTTCGCCAACTACGACATCACGCTGAGCACATCCAGCCGCGAGCCGGGCAACCTCAGCACGACCTACACGGACAACATCGGGCCGGACGCCGTCCTGGTGCGCTCCGGGCCGATGACATTTGCCGACGCGTTCTTCCCCGGCGGGGCGCTCACGCCCGCGACCAACGATTTCGGCGAGATCGTGCCGTTCACCACGCCTTACGTGTACCAGGGTGGCACGCTCCTGCTCACGGTGCGGCACGACGGCAACAACTGCGGCGGCAGCGGCAGCCTGGACACGGTGTCGAGCGCGCAGTGCCAGGCGATCGGGGTTTCGAGTTACACCCAGCCGGATCAGTGGTACGCGCAGGGCCCGATCGTGATGAGGCTCACCTTCGAGGCGCCCGCGCCGTGCGATCCGGACGTAAACTGCGACGGGGCGGTGAACGGGTTTGATATCCAGGCGACCGAAGAGGCGGTGAACGGTGACTTCTCGAACTTCTGTCAGCCCAGCGCCGACCTCAACGGTGATGGCACCGAGAACGGCTTCGACATCGAGGCGGAGGAGCAGCGCGTCAACGGCGCGCCGTGTTAGAACGCACAGAGAGAGCATGTGAACGGGTCGAGGCGCCCGCGGCCGAGAGTTCCCCGCAGCGCGGTCCGGGGACTCCGCGCACGCCTGTCGGGGATTCCCCTGCACGGGGCTGAGATTGCATCTCATGTGAAGGTGCGCGCTGAAATCGGCTGGATTTCAGGGCACAAACGCGACACCGTCGCGTAGCATGTATTCACGACACACAAGTGCAGATTCGATGGCGGCGCGAGCGATCTGCTCGGGATGGTTCGGGTGTGCGTAATAAGGGAGCGGTGTCATGAGAATGTCAATGGCATGGTGCGCGGCGGCAGCGGCGAGCGCGAGTGCGATGGCGCAGTGCCCGGAGACCTGGCACGCGGCGTCGGGGGTGACGGGTGTGAACCCGGTCGTGTTCGCGATCACGATGTGGGACCCGGACGGCGCGGGGCCGCGGAGTCCGGTGATGGTCGCGGCGGGCGAGTTCTCGCAGGCCGGAGAGACTCCGGCGAACAACATCGCGGCCTGGGACGGGAGCGCCTGGTCGGCGCTTGGCGCGGGGACGGACGGGCGCGTGAATGCGCTGGCGGTGTTGCCCACGGGAGAGTTGGTGGCGGCGGGCTCGTTCACAACGGCCGGGGGTGTGCCGGTGAACCGCATCGCGCGATGGGACGGCAGCGCGTGGAGCGGGTTGGGGGCTGGGATGGACAATGAGATCAACGCATTGACGCTCATCCCCAGCGGCGAGTTGGTTGCGGGCGGGTTCTTCACGAATGCGGGCGTGCCGGCGAACCGCGTGGCGCGGTGGAACGGGTCGGCGTGGTCGGCGATGGGCGCGGGGTTCGGCGGGGTGGTGTACGCCTTGCAGGTGCGCAACGGGGAACTGATCGCGGGAGGGGCGTTCACGAATCGCGTGTCGCGATGGACGGGGACGGCGTGGAGCCCGATCGGGGCGTTCAACAACTGGGTGACCTCGCTGGGGCTGATGGCCAACGGCGATCTGGTGGCGGGCGGGCTGTTCACGGCGCCGGCCGTCCGGGTCGCGAAGTGGAACGGGTCTACGTGGAGCGGATTCGGCGCGGGCGTGAACAACGCGCCGTGGGCGTTCACCGTGGTGGAGAACGGAGATCTCATCGTCGGGGGCAACTTCACGGCGGTGGAGGGCCAGCCGTACCGGTGCATCGCGCGGTGGAACGGCAGCGCGTGGTCGGGGCTGGGGACCGGGGTTGAACCGGGCGGGGTGCAGGCGCTGCTGGTGCTGGACAACGGGCACCTGATGGTGGGGGGGAACTTCACGATTGCGGGGGGTTTGGCCTCGTCGTGCCTGGCGCGGTGGGCCGCGGATTGCCCGCCGGCGTGCGATCCGGACGTGAACTGCGACGGCGCGGTGAACGGCTTTGATGTCGAGGCCGCGGAGCAGGCGGTGAACGGGGACTTCACCAACTTCTGCCAGACCGACGCGGATTACAACAAGGACGGCGCGGTCAACGGGTTCGACGTGGAGGCGGTGGAGCAGGGTGTGAACGGCGCACCGTGTCCGTGAGACAGGAACAGTCGTCAAGGAGAGTGACGGATGAGGTACTTCGGGATCGCAGTCGCGAGCGGCATGCTCGCGGTCGCGGTGAACGCGCAGAGTTTCGCCACGGGGTTCGAGCCGCCCGAGAACACGGTGGGACCGCTGATCGGGCAGCACGGCTGGACGGAGGCGCCGGGCGAGCCGGGTGCGTGCACGATCCAGACACAAGTGCGGCGCGCGGGGATGCAGGCCGCCAAGTTCCCCGCGGCGCCGCTTTCTTCCGACTGCTGGTGGACGCTTCCCTTCACGCCGGAGATCGCGTTGAGCCCGGGGGATACGCGCGTGGAGTGGGACTACCGCGTGAACGACTCGGCGCTGTGGAGCCAGGGCTGGGGGATCGAGGTGAAGTCCGGGGGCGGCGCGCGGTTCATGAACGTCTTCATGTACGGCGTGAACATGTACTACTACGTGCGGCCGTGGCCGGCGAGTCCCTTGCCGACGGGGATCACCTTCACATTGAACGCGTGGCACCACTTCGACCTGGTGCTGCACGGGGCGACGCGGACGATCTCGCTGTACGTGGATGGCCAGATCGGCGCGGACCACGTGCCGATGCTTGCGGGCGCGACCGGAGGCGTTGGGTCGTTCTCGACGTACGTGATGATCCCCGGGGATGACGCGGCGTACCTCGACAACCTGACGATCACCGCGCCGGGGTGCGATCCGGATGTGAACTGCGACGGCGCCGTGAACGGATTTGACATCGAGGCGATGGAGCAGGCGGTGAACGGCGACCAATCGGGCTTCTGCCCGCCGGACGCGGATTTCAACGGCGACGGCGCGATCAACGGGTTCGATGTGGAGGCGGTGGAGCAGAGCGTGAACGGCGCGCCGTGCCCGTGATTCGGCGTTGGGTGGTTCCTTACGGAGATGCATCATGAGGATTCCTGCGATTTCGGCGGTGGTCGTCGCGGCGTGCGCGGCGATGGGGCAAGTGGCGATCGTGGACGACGCGGGGAGTGCCCGCAACGGCAAGGTGGGCGCGTTCAGTTCGATCGTGGCCGACGGCGGCCAGGTGGCGATCAGTTACTACTGCGAGGAGGATTGGAACGGCTCGCCGCCCACGGCGTACGACCTGCGCTTCGCCTGGAACACGGGCGGGGCGTGGCAGTGGACCACGGTGGACGGGCTGGACGGCAGTTGGGTGGGGAGCGATACGTGCATGGGACGGGCCGCGGATGGCACGTACCACATCGTGTACCAGGGGGCGTTCGGGTTGTCGTGGGCGCACGGAGGCGCGACGACGTGGACGATCGAGCCGGATCGGGTGGACTCGGCCTCGGGGCCGCTGGACGTGTCGATGGTCCTGGATTCGCAGGGCCGTCCGCACGTGGCGTACTTTGATTTCTCGGGGAGCGCCCCGCTGAAGTACACCTACTGGAACGGCGCGGCGTGGATGCGCGGGTCCGAGGAGATCGTGCAGAGCAACGCGTGGTATCCGTGGATGGAGTCGAACAACCGGTTCCTGGCCCTGGACATTAACGGCGAGCCGCACGTTGTCTTCGGCGATTCGAACTTTGACCTGTGGTACTACACGCTGGCGAACGGGGTGTGGAGCCGCGAGCAGATCTCCAACAACGGGTACGACCCGTCGCTGGTGATCGGCGCGGACAACATTCCGCGGGTGGCCTTCCGGCAGGGCGACCGCATCGTGTATGGAGTGCGGAGCGGGGGCGGGTGGACGTTCGAGGATGTGGCCGCGGGGCAGACGGGCATCTCGAACATCCGCGGCATCTGCATCGCGGTGAGCGACGCGGGCGTGCCGTTCGTGTGCTTCGGGATGAGCGTGAACGAGGACATGTACCTGGCGCGGCGCGAGGCCGGCGGCTGGACCATGAGCATGATCGACGGGGACGGGAGTCCCTCGGCGAGTTTGATCCTGGGGCGGTACGGAACGAGCCTGGACATCGACGCGTCGGGGGCGCCGCACGTTTCCTACCAGGCCATCGACATCTACAGCACGACGCACCGCGCGGATCTGCGGACGTACGGGGGCGGCGGGAGCGGGGGGTGCGCGCAGTTCGTGAGCCATCCGGCGAGCGCGAGTGTGTGCGTGCCCGACCTCGCGAACTTCTCGGTGGGAGTCTCGGGGTCGGGCCCGTTCTCGTACCTGTGGCAGGTCGGGGACGCCTCGGCGCCGGGCGGGTGGCGCGATCTTTCGGACGGGCCGCTGGTCATCGACGGGTTCGACCTGGGGTTCATCACCGGGTCGGCCTCGCAGACGATGACGCGGGATGGATCCGTGGGCGGCTGGACGCATCCGATCTCGACGCGAGACTTCCGGTGTGTCGTGACGGATTCGTGCGGCCCGATCACCAGCAACCCGGCGACGCTGACCGTGACGGACTGCGCGTGCGGTCAGTTCGCGAGCCAGCCGGCGGGCGCCTCCGCGTGCACGACCGAGATCGCGACCTTTTCGGTGGGCATGACCGGGCCGGGGCCGTTCTCCTACGTGTGGCAGGTGTGGGACGACGCGGCCTTCCCGGACTACTGGCGCGATCTCACCGATGGTCCGCTGGTCATCGATGGGTATGACCTGGGGCTCATCAGCGGGTCCAGCACGGCGACGCTGACCCGCGACGGCTCGGTGGGGGGCTGGACGCATCCGCAGGCCACGCGCGACTTCCGGTGTGTCGTTACGGATTCGTGCGGTCCGATGACGAGCCATCCGGCGACACTGACGATCACGCAGTGCGCCGAGCCGTGCGACCCGGATGTCAACTGCGACGGGGCGATCAACGGGTTCGACATTGAAGTCATGGAACAGACGGTCAATGGCGATGACGACAACTTCTGCCAGGCCGACGAGGATTTCAACAAGGACGGCGCGTTGAACGGGTTTGACATCGAGGCGGTCGAGCAGGTCGTGAACGGCGCTCCCTGCCCGTGACAGGTGCGACACTCCCTTAATGGCGCGGGCCCGGCGCACTCGGCCGGGCCCGCGTCGTTTCTGGTGGAAGTGATCGAGGCTACGCGTGGATCATGCGGCCCTCGCTGCCCAGCGCCGCCTCGTGCACGGCCTCGTGCATGGTCGGGTGGGCGTGGATGGTCGCGATGAGTTCCTCGCTCGTCGCCTCGAGCCGACGGGCGAGGGTGAGTTCGGCGATGAGTTCGGTGGCCTGGTCGCCCAGGATGTGGGCGCCGAGGATCTCCCCGCGGGGCAGGCCGCGGATGATCTTGACGAACCCGTCGGTGTGCGCGGCGGCGATGGCCTTGCCGTGCGAGGTGAAGCCGCACTGCCCGACGGCGTAATCCTTGCCCTTGACCTTGCCCATCTCGATGAGTTTCTGCTCGGTGAAGCCGACGCTGGCGACCTGAGGGATGCAGTAGGTGCAGCCGGGGATGGTCGTGTAGTCGATGGGGTAGGGCTCGTGGTGCCACTTTTTGGCGCGGAGGCCGATGCGCTCGATGCAGGTCACGGCCTCTTCCATGGCGACGTGGGCGAGCCAGGGCGGGCCGATGACGTCGCCTGTCGCGTAGATGCCCGGGAGGTTAGTCTTGTAGTCGATGGCCTCGTTCTTCGTGACGCCGGGCTTGTAGTCGGTGACGATGTGGTCCTTTTCGATCTTAAGGCCCAGGGACGGGTCGCACAGCCCGTCGGTGCGGCCCTTGACGCCGATGGCGAGCAGGACGCGGTCGGCCTCGAGAACCTGCTTCTTGGATTCGTCGGCCTTGCCGTTGGCGAAGGGCGCGACGGTCACCTTGACGCCCGAGGCGGTCTTCTCGACGGCCATGGTGGAGTGCGCCGTCATGATGGTCATGCCGTGCTTCTTGTAGAGTTTTTCCAGCGCGGCGGAGACGTCCTTGTCCTCGACGGGGAGCACGCGGTCGAGCATTTCGATGACCGTGACCTGCGTGCCCATGGCGTGGTAGAAGTAGGCGAACTCCATGCCGATGGCGCCGGCGCCGACGACGATGAGTTTCTTGGGCTGTTCCTTGTTGAACATGGCCTCGCGGGCGCCCCAGATGCGGTCGCCGTCGAACTTCGCGAAGGGCAGGTCGCGGGCGACCGAGCCGGTGGCGACCAGGACGTGGTCGGCGGTGATCGTCTCGATGGTCTTGCCGGGAGTGGCGGGGGCGCTGGTGAGTTCTTCCTTGACGCCGCACTCCTGGACCTCAACGGTGCACTTCTTGCCCCCGGCCGCGGCGGAGGTGATCTTGGCGTTGCCCACGAGGTGGGTGATCTTGTTCTTGCGGAAGAGGAACTCGATGCCCTTGTTGAGTTTGCCGGCGACGTCGCGGGAGCGGCCGATGATGCGGTCCCAGTCGAGGCCGACTTCGCCGCTGATCTTGAGGCCCCAGAACTTCTGGTCGTCCTGGAAGCGCATTTTTTCGACAAGTTCGGCGTTTGCGAGGAGGGCCTTGGAGGGGATGCACCCCCAGTTGAGGCAGACCCCGCCGAGTTTGGCCCGCTCGATACAGGCGGTCGAAAAACCGAGTTGCGCGGCTCGGATAGCGCCGACATACCCCGCCGGCCCGCCCCCGATGACCACCACGTCGAAATGGCGATTCGCCATGTTGCGCCTTTCTGAAGAAAAGAGGGGCGGACTATAGGGTCTCGAAACCCGCTCCAAGGGGGTTTGCAAGTTCCCGCCGTCGTGGTAGGCTACTCGGGCTGCCCCCGGGCCGGGGGCGGCAGGTGCACTCGAGCCTGCCGCGTGGGTCCGGGATGCTGTTCTCGCCGAATGTCTCGGCGGTAG
The DNA here is from genome assembly GCA_905339235.1 of Phycisphaerales bacterium. Lineage (GTDB taxonomy): Bacteria > Planctomycetota > Phycisphaerae > Phycisphaerales > UBA1924 > RI-211. The sequence goes on along the minus strand of CAJPFG010000030.1, from coordinate 68,622 downwards.
TCAAGAACCCTGGAGGTCCTATGAAGATGGGCGTAGTTGGTATCTCTATCGGTGCGTTGAGCCTGGGTTTAGCGGCGGGTTCGGCGTCGGCGTTCCCCGGTCCGGACGTGATTCTGCGGGACATCCAGAGCGTCTCGAATCACGGCGCGGTCGGCGGGATCTACGGCTACTCGATCGGCTCGCATACCTGCAACATCGGGACGGGGAACCTGCACTGGACGAACAACGGTTCGCCCGGGCTTGCAATGAACGCGTACCGGCTGTCGGGCGGGCGGCTGGTGCAGATCGGGCTGAGCAACGCGAAGACGGCGTGCTGCGCCGGCGCGCAGACCAGCGCGATCTGCGCTCCGACTTGCAACGGCGTGGGCGGAAGCCAGTTGGGCGTGGGTTGCCTCGACGTGTATTCGTCCGGCTGGAACGCCGGGCAGGGGCGGCTGGCTCCGCGTTCGGCGATCAACGCGTGGACCGGCGCGTTCACCGGCTATTCGCAGACCTCCGGCAACGCGATCTACCGCCGGATTCAGGTTCCCACGGCCGAGATCGGCACGGCCAACTTCCCGACCGCCCTGTACTTCGTCGAGGGCGTCTACGTCGGCGATGATGATGCGCCCAACGGCAACCGCAACAACAACGCGTCGTACCGGCGCGTGACGGTCGGCGCGGGCAACGCCATGACGCTCACCGGAACGGTGGCGCACACGCAGCCGGCGATCCTGGCGTGGCGGGCCAACGGCGGCGGCGCGGGAATCGTGGATACCAGCGTGGTCGATGGCATCGTGGACGTGCCCAGCGAGGGCCGTTTCCACACGGCGTACAAGGTCACCAACCTGGGCGGCGGGCAGTACCGCTACGACTTCGCGGTGTACAACCTCTCGTCGGACCGCTCGGGCGGATCGCTCTCGATCCCGGTTCCGGCGGGCGTGGCGGTGACGAACATCGGGTTCTCCGCCCCGCTGTACCACTCCGGGGAGGTCTTCTCCAATACCGTTTGGACCTCGCAGCGGACGGCCAACGCGGTGGTCTGGAACAGCCCGGAACCCTTCGCGACCAATGCCAACTCCAACGCGCTGCGCTGGGGAACGATGTACAACTTCTGGTTCGAGGCGAACCAGGCGCCGACCGCGGCCAACGCGACGCTGGGGCTCTTCAAGCCGCACACCCCGCAGAGCGTGACATTCCCGGCCCAGGGTCCCTCGGCCCCGCCCTGCGATCCGGACGTCAACTGCGACGGCGCCATCAACGGGTTCGACATCCAGGCGACGGAAGAGGCCGTGAACGGCGACCTGAGCAACTTCTGCCAGTCGAGCGCCGACCTCAACGGCGACGGCGCCGAGAACGGCTTCGACATCGAAACCGAGGAGCAGCGCGTGAACGGCGCCCCCTGCTGAGCCTGTGATTCCATTGCACTGTGAAGACCCCGGGGAGCGTTCCCCGGGGTTTTTCGTTGAGCCCGGCCTGACCCTGTCCGGTAACCGCCCCCGGGCGAGTCTCGAACAACCTCTTGGAAGGCGGGGGAATCTGCGGTAGGCTGTAAGTTCGCCCGGGAATGGGCAGAAGGAGAGTCTCGATGCTGTTTCGATCCGTGTCCGCCGCCGCGCTGCTCGCAGCCGCCGGGGTCTGTGCCGCGCAGCCGTACGCCGTCACGCTGAACTCCGCGGCGTCCAACGCGTCGTGGAGTTTCAGCCTGAGCGCACCGTACCAGACCTCTCCGGCGAACACCTGCAACATTCTGGGGAACTGGGACTCGGTGAATAACCCGGGTGGCACGCGGACGATCCCCGGGCTGTTCGGGGGAGACACCAACGCGAACACGCCGGTCAACATCAGCGCGGGCTCGGTGGGGGCGTCGGCGTCGTCGGGGGCCAACCCGCTGCACCCGGCGGGATCGTTCACGATCGCGCTGGACACGGGTGCGGGCACGTGCGCGGTGTCGGACTTCACGTCGGACATTCTCAACGGCGCGACAACGTCCGGGAGCGGCTCGGCGAGCATCACGTACAGTTCGTTCCGGACGCGCCAGCCGACATGCACGATTCTCGGCGGATTCCCGATCACGGTTCCGCTGGGCAACGCCGAGATCACCGCGCTGACCGCGACGCAGGACACGGCCAGCGCGCCCGGATCGCTCTCCAGCGCCGGCGGCGGGGCGTACAACTTCAACGTTCCGCTCACGGCCACCGCGAACATCACCGCGTCGCTGAACGGGGCCGCCTTCCCGGTCGATCCCACGCCGGTGGCGTTCGTGCTCAGCGGCACCATCACGCCCAACGGATCGACGGCGACGATGTCGGCGGAGATCCACGTGAACCAGCAGGATTCGCAGGCGGGACCGCTGGCGCTGGACCCGATCTCCTTCACCGAGCCGCTGTGCTCGGGCAACCTGATCGTCACACTGGTGCTCGCGAGCGTGGATACCGGCGTCACGATCGACTCGAACATGTCGGGAAGCGGTGTGCTTCTGACGCCGCCCTGCGATCCGGACGTCAACTGCGACGGATCGGTCAACGGGTTCGACATCGAGGCGACCGAACAGGCGATCAACGGGGATTACACCAACTTCTGCCAGCCCAGCGCCGACCTGAACGCGGATGGAGCCGAGAACGGGTTTGACATCGAGACCGAGGAGCAGCGGGTGAACGGCGCGCCGTGCTGAGTCGCGGCGTGCAATACTGGACCGCTGAGATCATTTACTCCGCGGGCGGAAAACCTGCCCGAGGGACGCTCGCTGCGCTGGCCCAGCCGGGGACAGGCTGAAATACTGGCTGGCGTTTTGGCCACGATGGAGTATTCTTGAGCCGGCGCGGACGCGCCGGAGGTAATCAATGCGCTCAGTGTTCCAGGCCGGAGTTATCGCCCTTTCCTTCTCTCTCGCCGCATTCGCTCAGGACGAACATCCATCGGCGCCGGTCGGGACGGCGGTTCCGTATGCCGCGGACTCTGGATGGCTGGACAATCTCGGGCCCGCCGAGTCCACCGTCTACATTCGGGAGGTGACGATCCCCAACTCGTCGTGGCTTCGCCTGCACTTCGGCCCGGAGACGACGCTTGCGCCCGGGTCGTACCTGCTCGCGACCTCGACCCTCGACGGCGAGCAGCAGCGGCTGGATTTCGCAACGTTGGCGATGTGGGACAACAGCACGGCCTATTTCAACGGACAGACGGTCATACTCGAACTTCGGGCCGCGCCCAACTCCGTCGGCAATCGCGTCACGCTCGAGCAACTCGAGCAGGAGGTTTTCGTCCCTCGTGGCGACGGCAACCAATGCGGAATCTGCGGCACCGACGATCGCCAGCCCAGCGCCGAAGACTGGGTGGCGAGGCTGATGCCCGTGGGATGCACCGCTTCGATCATCTGCCCCGACGGCACGATGATCTCCGCCGGCCACTGTTCCGGGACGGGTCAGATCGTGCAGTTCCGGGTTCCGCCCTCACAGGCGAACTGCAACTATGTCAATCCGCCCGTCGCGGATCAGTTTCCGGTCTTGACCCCCTCTGCGCAGAACGGCGGCGTGGGAGCCGACTGGATGGTCTTTCGCGCGGGCACGAACGGCGCGGGGCAGAACCCCTACGACCGGTACGGCGCCTTCCGCGCCCTGGCGGCGACTCCGGTGTCGTTCAATACTCCCGCGAGCCTCACGGGGCACGGCGTGGACCTGACCTGCGTGCGCAGCGGCACCCAGCAGACCGCCAACGGGTTGATCACGGGCACCGCCGCGACGTACTACCAGTACAACATCGACCTCCGCGGCGGGAACAGCGGGTCGTCGCTGGTGGCGAACAACCGCATCATCGGCGTGGTCACGCACTGCTCGCAGGGGTGCCCCAACTACGCCACGCGGATCGACCTGCCCGCGTTCGCCAACGCCATCAACGCGCTGATGTCGTGCAACGACATGGAACTCTCGGTGCAGACTACGGGGGCATCCAATGTCACGATCACGCTGACGCCCGAGGACTATTACGGAAGAACCGGCGGGGTGGCGCCCTTCACGCGCGGCTACGCGCTGGGCACCGTGGTGACGCTCTCGGCCCCGCCCGGCGGACCCTCCAGCACGTGCTTCCAGCGATGGGTGGTCGGAGGTGTGCCGCAGGGCCCCGCGACCAGCGTGCAGATCACCTTGAACAGCGCTGTGACGGCGGTGGCCGAATACGCCGCGGCGTCGCTCCCGGTGATCTCTCAGCAGCCGCAGCCGCAAACCACGTGCGAGGGCGGCGACGCGACATTCGGTGTGACCGCGAGCCCCGCGACCGCGTTTCAATGGCAGCGCCTGGCCGGCGCCTGGCAGTCCCTCGCGGACGGGGTCGCGCCGTCCGGGATGGTGATTGTGGGGTCCGCGACACCCCTCCTCTCGCTCACCAATGTTGGCGCTGCCGATGCGGGGTCGTACCGGTGCCTGGTGAACAACCAGTGCCGCGGCACGGGGTCGCTGGTGGGTACGTTGACGGTGCAGGGCCCGTGCGGGTGCGACCCGGACGTGAACTGCGACGGCGCGGTCAACGGGTTTGACATCCAGGCCACCGAGGAGGCCGTGAACGGCGACTTCTCGAACTTCTGCCAATCGACGGCGGACCTCAACGGGGATGGGAGCGAGAACGGCTTCGATATCGAGACCGAGGAGCAACGGGTCAACGGCGCGCCTTGTTGATGTTCCCGGCGTGAGGCCGGCAGATTCGCTCGATTCCCGCGGCCGGGCTGGTATGCTGGGCAGCGGGAGGCGAACCTCACGAACCCGGGAGGCAGCATGCGTCCGATTCGATTACTCGTTGTCGGCTTGTCGTTGGTGGCCGCGCTCGGATCGGCGGCGCCCGCCCAGTCCGACGACTGCGTGAACGCCCCGACGATCGGGACAGGGGTCTTTTCGGGGACGACCTCCGGGGCGACCATCGACGGCTCCGCGCCCTGCGGCCAGTCCGAGTTCAGCGCCGACGTGTGGTACCGCTACGTCGCGCCCGCGGCGGGGATGCTTCGCGTGGAATCATGCGGGAGCGGGTACGACACGGTGGTGTCGCTGCATCCGGCGTGCGGCGAAGCGGCGATCGCGTGCAGCGACGACGCCGGCGGGGCGTGCGGGCTGGGCTCGCGAGTGCAGGTGAGCGTTCCCGCCGCGGGCACGCAGTACCTGATCCGCATGAGCGGGTACAGCGGGGCGTTCGGGAACTACACCATGCGGGTGCAGTTCTTTGCCGCGGGAACGGGCAACGACGAGTGCCCCAACGCGACGCCGATCGGGGACGGCACGTACAGCGGGAGCACGGCGGGCCGGCACCTGGACGGGATCGCCTCGTGCGGGCTGATCGGCGCGGCGCCCGACGTGTGGTACCTGTACACGCCGACCAGCAGTTGCACGGTGCAGTTCGATACGTGCGGCAGCACCTTCGACACGGTGCTGGCGATCTTCGACGCATGTCCCAACTCGGGCGGGACGGAACTGGCCTGCAATGACGACACCGAGGGCGGGTGCGGCCTGGCCTCAACGATCTGGCTCCCCGTGACCGCGGGGACGCCGTACGTCGTGCGGGTAGGCGGGTACAACAACAACGCGGGGAACTTCACGCTCAACGTGCAGACCCAGTGCCCGCCGCCGGGCGCCGACGACTGCGCGAGCGCGGTCCCCGTCTTCCAGGGAGAGACCCAATCCAGCACGCTGGGCGCCACGCCCGACGGCTTCCCCTCGTGCGATCCGGGGTCGCCGGACGTGTGGTTCGTGTACACGGCCGCGGCCGACGAAGAGGCGACGGTCTCCACCTGCAATAGCCAGTTCGACACGATCGTCTCGGTGCACAGCGGGTGCCCGGGGACGAGCCTGAACGAGATCGGGTGCAACGACGACGCGTGCGCCAACTTCGGGTCGAGCGTGAACTTCAGCACGGTTCAGGGCGGGACCTACTACATCCGGGTGGGGGGGTGGAACGGCCAGAGCGGGCAGTTCACGCTAGTGCTCTCGACGTTCCCCTCGGGCCAGACCGGATCCGACGTCTACGTGGGCGAGATTTCCGCGATGGTCCAGTTGGGGCGCGAGGGTGACACCGTCGGCTGCGCGATGGACACACCCCTGTGCAACGCGGGCTCGGTTCCTCTGGACACGCTGGCGTACCCCGACGCGCGCCATCCGTTTTTCGTGTTCAACATGTACCGGCTCAGGAACAACCGGCTCGAGCAGATCGGCCAGTCCTGGGTGAAGCACATGCAGGGATCGGCGCAGGAGGACGCGTGCGGCTTTGGGTGTCAGCCGTACCCCGACGGGTCGCACCTGGGGGTGGGCTGTTCGGATACCTACGGCGCGTTCTATAACGGGACGCAGTCGATCATGGGGCCGCGCTCGGAGATCAATCCGTTCACGGGGGCCTTCGATCCGACGACCAGCCACCTCGCGAATCCGGACAATCCCCCGCACAACGAGATCAGCCACCGGCTGCAGATCCGCGATGCGGACCTCGATCCCGCGCTGAACGCGGGAGCGCTGTACTTCGCCGAGCAATACACGGTCGCGCACGATGATCCGAACCACATGAACAGCGTGGCCCGGGAACTGGCGTATCCCTCCGGGTCCCCGGGCGGGGCGTGGAACTTTGACCTCAGTATCGCGGGATCGACCAGCGGACCCGCGATCGATTCATGGCTCGATGCGACCCGTTCAATCGTGCAGCCGGCCGACCAGAGCGACGGGCAGTGCATCCTTCGCGCCCTGGTCGTCGAAACGTCGCCCGGCGTCTGGCACTACGAGTACGCCCTGTACAACCACGATCTCGACCGCGGCGTGCGGTCGTTCTCCGTTCCGGTGGGCGGCGCGGCCGTCATGAACATCGGCTTCCACGCCCCGCGCTCCCACGACGAGCCCTTCCACAACAACCCCTGGACGGCGACCCTGTCCGGAGGCGTGCTGACCTGGGAGACCGACGTGTACGCGCCGGGCGACAACTCCAACCCGCTCCGCTGGGGCACGCTCTACAACTTCCGTTTCGATTCCGACACGCCGCCCATCGATTCCTCGCTTATGTTGGGGTTGTACAAGCCCGGCGACCCCGCGGCGTTGACCGGCGCGGCCCCGGCGCCGTCTCTGCCTCCGCCCGCCTGCGATCCGGACGTCAACTGCGACGGCGCGGTGAACGGTTTCGACATCGAGGTCATGGAGCAGGCCGTGAACGGCGACACGAGCAACTTCTGCCAGGCCGACGCCGACTACAACCACGACGGCGCGGTGAACGGCTTCGACGTGGAGGCCGTGGAGCAGGGAGTCAACGGCGGGCCGTGCCCGTAGTCACTCCGCGAGCGCACCGAACTTATCCGCGTCCTGCGGGCGCTGGTGTTTGGAGTAGAACTCCGCGATGCTCTTGGCGGAAGCCTTGACGCGCTTGTCGGCCGCGCCCAGAGAGGCGTTGAGCACCCGGTGCGACTCGAGGAACTCCCGCTCGGCATCGTCGGTTTTGCCGGACAGGTCCAGCGCCTTGGCCAGGTTGCCGCGGAACCCGCCGGTCCAGAAGTGATCGGGGCCGAGGGTGGCGGCGGCGGTGTCCACGGCCTTGCGGATGTACTCCACCCCGCGCTCGATCTCGCCGTGCTGGGCCAGGTACAGCCCGACATTGCTGTACGAGATCAGCGTTCCGCTGTTGGATTCCCCCAGTACACGCCGCCGCACCTCCAGCGCCCGAGAGTCGAGTTTGAAGGCGTCTTCGTCGCGCCCCATCGCCCGGTACAGCGCGGCCAGGTTCGACATCGTGATGAGCGTGTGCGCGTGCTCTTCCGTCAGGATCTTGATGCGCTGGTCGAGCGTCTTGCGCATCAGCGTCTCGGCCTCGTCGAGTTTGCCGACCTCGTGCAGGGCCTTGGACAGGTTGTGCCAGAAGGTAAGAGTGGTGGGGTTGTCGGGGCCCAGCGTGCGCGCGGCGGCCGCGGCGCCGCGACGCAGGAGGATCTCCGCATCGCCGAACTTCCCCGTCTGGATCAGCAGCGTGGAGAGGTTGCTGACGGCGCTGAGCGTGTCGTCGTGATCCTCGCCCAGCAGGTCCGTCAGCCCGGCGATGGCCTCGCGGTAGTACCGAGCCGCCCGTTCGTAGTCCCCCTTGCCGTGCAGCGCCGACGCGTAGTTGCCCTTCAGAATGAACTGTGTTGATGTCGGCTTTCCGGCGCGCCCGGCGGCACGGGCGATCTCCGACTCGTACAGCGACAGGGCCTCGTCGGTGCGTTCCTGCTGGCGGAGGTTCACGGCGAGATTGCTGACCGCCTCGGCGAAGTCGGAGGTGTCCTCATTCCCCAGGGCGCGCTGATCATCGATGGCGGCGCGGAAGGCCGTTTCCGCGTCCTTGAGTTTGCCATTGAAATGCAGGGCCAAGGCGAGGGCTTCCTGGGCCCGCGTGCGGGCGCGTTCCTTGGGGGTGAGGGCGCTCTCGCCGTCGGCCACCGCTTGACGGGCGAGGTCGGTCGCCTCGTCGAGTTTGCCCTGCCGGGAACGAAGATACGAGAGTCGCACCAGGGCGAACACCGATTCGACGTGCTTCTCGCCGTGGATCTGCACGCGCAGGTCGCGGGCCATGTTCATCAGCGGGTCGGCCAGGTCGTACTGGCCCAGGGCGATGTAGGTGTCGCCGATGGCGGCGCAGAGGATGGCCTTGGAGGCGGGCGCAAGCGAGGCATCGTCGAGGCGCTTGCGCGCGGCCCCGAGCACGTCAACCACTTTCACCTGCCGGCCGTCCTGCGAGGGATTGGGCGAGGTGAGCATGGTGCGGAGGAACTCCACGGCCGCGGACTTCTCGCCCAGTTCGCGTTCGGCCACACCCAGCGAGGCTGTGGCCTTGGCCTCGGCGCTGGTGGCGCGGGAGTAGAGCACGCTGGTCCAGGTGGCCACGCCCAGGGAGGCGACGAGGGCGACGCCGGCGGTGATGGCCGCGGCCCGGTGCCGCTGCGCCGTCTTGCGGAGGGTGTACCAGGCGCTGTCGCGCCGCGCGCGGATGGGCTCGCCCGCGAGCCACGCGTGGACATCCGCGGTGAGATCCGCGGCGCTCTGATACCTCCGATCCGGCTCCTTGGAGAGGCACTTGAGGGCAATGGTCTGCAGGTCTTCATCCACGCCCGGCGAGCACGATCGGATCGGACGCGGTTGGGTGCCGCGGATGTTCTCCAGCGTCGTCGTCAGGTTCCCGGCCACCCCATAGGGGAACTCGCCCGTGAGCAGTTGGTGCAGCATCACTCCCAGGGAGTAAACATCGCTGCGCGTGTCGACACTCGATGGATCGCCCGCCGCCTGCTCGGGGCTCGCCCACGGGAGCGATCCCAGGAACTGCCCCGAGGTGCTCACCTCGATCGTTTCAGGGGCGTCGCTCTTGGCCAGGCCGAAGTCCAGCACGCGAGCGCGCCCGTCGGCGTCAATCCGGACGTTGGAGGGCTTCAGGTCGCGGTGAATCACGCCGCGCTGGTGCGCATGGGCCACCGCGTCGCAGACCTGCGCGAAGATTTCGATCCTCCGGCGGCGCTCCGCCTGATCCTCGCGCGAGGAAGTTCGGGGCGCAGGAGCCTCGCGGAGCACTTCGTCCAGCGGCCGGCCCTCGACATACTCCATCACCATGTAGGCGAGGCCTTCGCCGGTGACGCCGCTGTCGAAGACGCGGACTACGTTGGGGTGCCGCAGGCTGGCGGCCAGTTCACCCTCGCGTTCAAACCGCCGGAGTTGAGCCCCGCCGGCGAGAGCGCCCCCGAGCAGGACCTTGACCGCGACGCGCTGGCGCGTGGATCGCTGCGTGCCCTGGTAGACCACGCCCTGCCCGCCGCGCTTGATCTCGGTGAGTTCGTCGTACCCGGGTATCTCGGGGGTCCGCGTGCTCGCGCGGACCCGCCGTGCCAGTCCGAGAAGCGACCCTTCGTCGTGGAACCATGCCGACCCGGATTGGCCTGTGTGGCTGGTCATCGCGTCTACCGGCCGATCATCCTTCTTCCGCGACCTGCCCCTCGATAAGTTGGCCCAGGCGCCGCAGGACTCGCGACTTGGCCTGGTAGACCGCGTCCGGGCTGATGCCCAGTTCGCGGGCGGTCTCCGGCACGCCGCGCCCCTCGACCGCGTACATCGCGAACGCGCGCCGGTCCGACTCGGAAAACTCCGATTCGATCACACGCATGGCCTGCCGGAAGTGGTGCTGCCGCCATTCCTGCTCCCAGTGCTCTTCGCCGGCGGAATCGCCCACCGCGCTCGCCTGAGATAGCCCCGCATGGGCCGGATTCTGACACAATCGTCGGGAAATGGCGTTCATCACGACGGTCTTGAGGTACGACCGAAACAGCCCCTTGGCAGGGTCATACCGGAACTGCCCCATCGATTTCGTGAGCGACAGCAGCACTTCCTGCTGAACATCCTCGCAATCCGCGGCCTGCAGCCCCCGCCGCTGGCAAAACCCTCGGATCAGGTCGCCGTAGCGCGCCAGAAAGTCGCGCCACGCCATCGCGTCGCCCGCGTCGGCCAGCCGGGTCAGCAACGTCGTATGTGTCGCGGTTTGACCAATCACGCAGACAGAATACCCGACGAATCAAGGGGCTAGCGCCGTCCAAACCAGAAACCTCGCCGCCCGCGTCACTTGGCGCTGGTCAGCGGGGATTTGCGGGCGAGATTCCACCCCGATAAGCGGGTACCACCAGTGACAGGGGCGAGTTTCGCCGGTGGTACCACGAGAAGCGGACACAATTCGGTCAAGTCGGCCCATAAACGCCGATGGACCTCGAACCCATTCGTAAATGAGACTTCATGCCAAAACCGGCCCCGGTTTTTGTTTGGCATGATCTTTGTGGCCCATGTGATCCAATTGGGGTTGGAGGAAATTATTTTTAACGCTAGACTGGCCGCTGTTGGAGGAGGGGAAGGGTCTTGGGGTCCTTCTCGGGAGAGACGTATGCCGAACGTCATCCGCACCGGCGCTATCGCCGCGTGCATCGTTGCCGGAATCACTTGCGCAACGCATGCGCAGGTCTTTGATCTCGAACTCGTACACAACGGGGACGCCGAGGCTGGGCCTTTTTCGCCCGACGGTATCCAGCCGGTGGTGTCGATCCCGGGCTGGGATTTCTTCTTCGGCGTGAACGTGGTGCGGTACGGCACGGCCGGGTTCCCCACCGCCGTCACCCCCGGACCGGTCCAGCGCGGGCTGCAGTTCTTCGCGGGCGGCGCGGGATCACCGTTCTCCACCGCGTCGCAGGTCATCGATGTGTCCGAAGGCGCTTCGCGGATCGACTCGGGCGAGGCGACCTTCGATCTGAGCGCATGGCTGGGCGGCGCGGGGAATCAGGACGACAACGCCCAAGTGGCCGCGGTGTTCAACGATGGCCTGGGTCAGAGCCTCGGCACGGCGACTCTCGTGGGCCCGGTCGCGTCGGAGCGGCAGAACACGACCTCGCTGCATGAACGTCGTGCCACGGGCGGCGTTCCCGTGGGAACCCGCTCGGTGACGCTGGCCCTGACCATGATCGGGTCGATGGGCGCGTACAACGATGGGTACGCGGACAACATATCGCTGATCATGCACGCGCCCGCGCCCGAGTGCGACCCCGACGTGAACTGCGACGGGGCCGTCAACGGGTTCGACGTCGAAGCGACCGAGCAGGCGGTCAACGGGGACTTCTCCAACTTCTGCCAGCCCTCGGCCGACCTCAACGGCGACGGCGCGGAAAACGGTTTCGACATCGAGACCGAGGAGCAGCGCGTGAATGGCGCGCCGTGCCCGTGATACACCGGATGTACTGAACAAGATCGCACCCCGGGGGGGGGATGGAGCCTTTCCCTTCATGAATCGTTCGACATTGCTCGTCGCCACGCTGTTGTTCTGTGGCGTTTCCTTTGCCCGGAATGGCGTGCCGCCCGGCGTCGAGGCCGTGAGCGTTGCTCGCCTGAACGGTAACTGCGCGCCGGCCACCTCCGAAATCGTGGATTCCGTGGTCGTTCACTCCGAAGGCGCAAGTTGGATGCGCCTGCACTTCGGCTCCTCGCACCTCCCGGGAGACCCCGGCGCCGGCGACGCGTGCGTTATCCGCATCACGAGCCTACTGGATCAGGCGGAGCAGAGCCTCACCTCCGAGCACGTGGCTCAGTGGGCCAACTCCTCGGCGTACTTCAACGGCGACAGCGTGCGCGTGGACCTTCTGTCGCGCGGAGCGCCGGGCCCCGCCTTTCTGGAGATCCTGTCGGTCGAACTGGGTTCGCCTCCTGCGCCCGAGCAGTATGGCGAGCGGACCATCTGCGGCCCCACCGACGACCGCCTGCTGTCGGCCGACCCGGCCGTCGCGAGGCTCTTTCCCACCATCTGCACCGCCTGGATCATAAATGATCCCAATCGCACGATGCTCTCGGCCGGGCACTGCAGCGTTGGCGCGGGTTCGGTGGTGGAGTTCAACGTGCCTCTTTCCAACTCCGACGGCACCATCGTCCACCCCCCGCCCCAGGACCAGTACGCGGTCGAGCCCACCTCGGTGCAGTCGCGATTCAATGGCATCGGCGACGATTGGGCGTATTTCGGCTGCTTCCCCAACTCGCAAACCGGCCTCACGGCCGCGCAGGCGCAGGGCTCGTTCTTCGAGTTGGCGGAAAACGTCCCCGCCGCGGAGGGGCAGGCGGTCGGAGTCACCGGCTTTGGCGCGGTGTACACGCCCATCGTGCGCACCTGGCAGTACGTTCAGAAGAGCCATGTCGGCGCCTTTTCAGCGATGGAGGGTCTCGCCGTCCGGCACACCGTCGATACAACCGGGGGCAACTCCGGGTCCCCGGTTTACCTGGCGGCGGATCGCCGTGCCATCGCGATCCACACGAACGCCGGATGCACCGCCTCGGGCGGGTCCAACTCGGCGACGGCGGTAAACAACCCCAATCTTCGCTTCGCGCTGGCGCATCCCGCGGGCGTGTGCGCGTCGGGGCTCGGGGCGGTTTCCGGCGTCATCGCCGCGGCCGGTGATCTGAACAATCACGTCGGCCTCGTGGACGACCAGAGCGGAAGGTTCGGCGCCGTGGCCCAGACCCCGCCGGGCATGCAGGGACTCGCCTACGACCCCACTCGCCGGCAATGGGTCGCGATCGATGAGAGCCGGACACTGTGGGTTATTTCTTATCCGTTCGGACAAGCGGTGCCCATAGGCCCCCTGGTTCCCGACCCGGGCCTGATCACCGGGCTCGCGGTCGATCCCATCCGGGATCGCGTGTACGGAGTGCGAGCGGCGGACGGGCAGCTCTTTGAGATCAACCTCATCACCCGAATCGCGTCGGCGGTCGGCGCGCCGTTCGGCGGAATCATCGGCGGGCTGGACGCCGATCCGCAAAGCGGCACGCTCTTCGCGCTCGATGACTCGCCTTCCGGGACTCGCCTGCTGCGGTTCAACAACCAGAGCAACGCCTGGCTGATTATCGGAATGCTTGGGTCGGGCGCGAGCGATTGCAACGCACTGGCCGCGACCACGGACGGGCGCCTGTTCACGATCAACGCGGCGAACGCGACGCTGTTGCGCGTCGATCCGGGTACCGGAGCGGCAACTGTGATCGGACCTACGGGGGCGCTGTTCGGGTCGGCCTTCGGGATGTCCGGCGCGCCGCCGATCGATCCGTGCCCGGTGGTGGATTTCAACGATGACGGGGCGATCAACGGGTACGACCTGGAAACCCTCGAGCAAATCATCAACGGCTTCGAGGACCGGCCCGACGCCGACGTTAATCAGGACGGGGCGCTGAATGGGTTTGATCTTGAAGCCTACGAACAACGGATCAACGGCGGGTGCTGAAACAGCGGGATCGCCGTGTCGATAACCTGCGTAGCCCACAAGACTTGTGACCGAAGTCGGGTATACTGCACGCACGAGTTTTTGTGGATTCTGCCAGGCGGTTTGGCGACGAGGGCCCCATGCGAGTCTCACCCGTTGTGCTGAGTTTGATCGTTGCCGCACCGGCCGCCGCCCAGTTACGGATCGCCGCGTGGAACATCTCCGCATACGACGGAACGGACCGGGCCGCGGACATTCAGCGCGCGGTATACGGGACGTTCCAGGGCCGACGGATGGCTCCTGACGTGTTGTGCGTGCAGGAAGTGGAGAGCGCCGCGGCCTTGGTTGCCCTGCGCAACGCCCTGAACACCGCGCCGGGGTACCCCAACCCCCCTTCCGATCTCGGCAGCCCCGGGGATTGGGCGTTTGCCACCTTCGAGGACGGCCCGGACTCCGAGGCTGTGCTGCTCTATCGCACGAGCAAGGTGGTTCTCGTTCGCGACACCGTGACGGTGGCCGTGGGCGCCGCGTCTCCGGAGCAGCCCCGCAACACGTACCGATGGGACATCCGCCCGTTCGGATACTCCTCGATCCCCGCGAACTGCATCGGGGTGTACGGTGTCCACCTGAAGGCCGGGAGCACATCCGGCGACAACGCGCGCCGGCTGATCGAGACCCAGCGCATCCGCGACAATGCGGAGGGAGTCAACACCAACGGCTCCGGGACGGGGCTCCCCGCGGGGTACCAGTTCCTGGTGCTGGGTGACTTCAACATGCAGAGTTCCTCTCAGTCTTCCTACGCGGAACTGGTGGGCAGCCAGGCCAACAACTCGGGCCGCTTCTTCGACCCCATCAACGCGCCGGGATCCTGGAACAACAACGGCGCGTTCAGCATGGTGCACACGCAGGACCCAGTCGGCGCGGGCGGCATGGACGACCGGCACGATCAGATCCTGCTCTCGGGCGGATTGCTCGATTCCGCCGGCATGGACTACATCGGAGTGCTGTCGGGGCCCCAGAATCCCGTCGCGTGGAACCTCTCGAGATTTGACGATCCGAACCACTCGTACCGCTGCTACGGCAACGACGGTACGTCCTTCAACGCCGCGCTCAACACCACGAGCAATCTGATGGTGGGCAACGCGATCGCGCAGGCGATCGCGAACTGCGCGTTCAGCGATCTTGGGGCGGGCGGGCACATGCCGGTGTTCCTTGACCTGCGCGTGCCGCCCAGGGCTTCGAACACCGCGAGCCTCGACTTCGGCACCGTCGTGCAGGGTGCGCCCTCGCCCCAGCGCACGCTCGTGGTCCAGAACGCCGGTGACACCGCGCTCTGGACCGTGAACGGCATCGCCAACCTGGCGTACTCGATGTCCGCGAGTGCCGGGTTTTCCGCTCCGGGCGGGAACTTCACCGAAGCACCCGGGGGCGGCTCCAACACCCACACGATCACCATGTCAACCGCGACGCTGGGGCCCCGCAACGGAACGCTGACCCTTTCCACCAGCGACCCCGAGCGACCGTCGATCCAAGTCACGCTTACCGGCACGGTGGTCCCGCCGAACCAGCCGCCCGTGGCCGATGCCGGACCCGACCAGACGCTCGAAGATGCCGACGGCTCCGGCGACGAGCCGGTGACGCTCGACGGCTCGGCCTCGACCGATCCCGACGGGACGATCTCCAACTACCGATGGGCCGAAGGACCGACGGTGCTGTCGGACGGCCCCTCGCCGACCGCGGCGGTTTCCCTCTCGGTCGGATCTCACACGATCAACCTGACTGTCACCGACAACGGCGGTCTCACGGCCGACGACGTGATGGTGGTCGAAGTCGTTCTCGCGCCACCGACATGCGATCCCGATGTCAACTGCGACGGGAGCGTGAACGGGTTCGACATCGAGGCCATGGAGCAGGCCGTGAACGGTGACTTCTCGAACTTCTGCCAGCCGGATTCCGACTACAACCAGGATGGTTCGGTGAACGGGTTCGATGTCGAAGCGGTGGAGCAGGGTGTAAACGGCGGGCCGTGTCCGTAGCGGTTCGTTTGCCGGGAAAACCCCGCCGTCGACGCGGGGAGTAATCCGGATTGAACGAGATCTCGCCCGCTTTAGAATGGGCCGCGATGACAACTCTCAGGCGACGGTTGCGACTCGCCGCGGCGAGCGCTTGTGTGGTGGCATGGCAGGCCCACGGCGCGGTGTGGTTCGTCCGGTGGGACGCCACGGGCGCGAACGATGGCGCATCATGGACGGACGCGTTCACGACGTTGCACAGCGCCATGGCCGCGGCCGGGGCGGGCGATGAGGTATGGGTCGCGGCGGGAGACTACCCGGCGGGCGCGGGCCTCACGCTCCCCAGCGGGGTGAGGGTCTTCGGCGGCTTTCGGGGGGATGAGGCGTCGCGAGGTCAGCGCGACTGGAACGCCAACGTGAGTTCGCTCGTGGGCAACTGGCCCTCGGGGCGCGGGCCGGTGGTGATCGTGACGAATGCGGCAGCGGGCACATCGCTGGACGGCCTGACCATCCGGGCGGGCAACGCGATCCAGGCGAGCGGGGGCGGAGTGCTGGCGACGGGCGGGTCGCTGGCGGTTCGCAACTGTACGTTCGCGTCGAACTATGTGAACTGGGGATACGGGGGCGGTCTGTACGCCAATAACGTCGCGCTGGATATCGAAGATTGCCGTTTCACCGGCAACTATGCGCACCTGGCGTGCGGGGGCGCGATGGCGCTGGTGGGCGGGACCGAGGCGCGGATCAGCGATTGCGTCTTCTCGGGCAATACCGCCGTGACGGCGGGCAGCGGCGGGGAAGGGCTTGGCGCGGGCATCCAGAACGAATCGACGCTGCCGGTGACCGTGACGCGCTGCGCCTTTGACTTCAACGTCGCGCGCGGGCTTTACGCCTGCCAGAACGGCCCGCAATGGGCCTGGGGTGGTGCGATCGACAGTTTCGCCGACGGGTTGACCGTCCGCGACTGCGTCTTCTCGAACAACCAGGCGCACTACGGCGGGGCGATATTCGCCTGGGGCGACACGATGATCGTCAATAGCGTGTTCCACCACAACACCGCCACGACGATTTGCACTTCGGCCGGAACGGCCGGGGGCGAGGCGGGGGCCATCGGCGGGATGGTCTTTACGCCCGGCACGCTCACGATCCTCAACAGCACGATCGCGAACAACTCCGCGCGAGAAGGCGCGGGTATCAACACCTACTACAGCCTGGAGGTGCTGCTCCGCAACAGCATCGTGTGGGGAAATGTTGCGACCGGCGAGGATGTCGAACCACTGAAACGGCAGATGCGCGGCACGATCGCCGCCCGGTATTCGTGCGTGCAGGATCTATTCACGCCCGTGCCGGGAGAAGACCCGCCCGATCCCGCCAACTTCCCCGGTTGCATCGACGCCGATCCGTTGCCCATGAATGCCGCGGCGGGAAACTTCCGGCTGCAAGCCGCCTCCGTCTGCATCGACGCGGGAAGCAACGCCGACCTGCCGCCCGGTGTGGTCGAGGATGCCGACGGCCATGATCGGGCGGTGAGAGGGCTGCCGGGGCCGGGCGACGGCGTCACCGACATGGGAGCCTTCGAGTTTGGTGCCGCGGCCTGCGCGCCCACAATCACGCTTCACCCCCAGGGCGCGAGCGCATGCGTGGGCGGCGAGGTCGTTCTCGGGAGCGGGGCGACCGGAGTGGGTACGCTCGCGTACCAGTGGCTGCGAGAGGGGGCGCCCGTCGTGGGCGCTGTGGCGCCGACGCTGGTGATCGGCCCGGCCTCGCTCGCGGATGAGGGCTCGTACCGGTGTGTCGTCTCCAACGCGTGCGGGGATTCGCTCACCATGCCCGCCATCGTCCTGGTCTCCGAGTGCGGCCCGTCGTGCGATCCGGACGTGAACTGCGACGGCTCCGTGAACGGGTTCGACATCGAGGCCATGGAGCAGGCGGTGAACGGTGACCTGAGCAACTTCTGCCAGCCGGACGCGGACTACAACCACGACGGGTCGGTGAACGGATTCGACATCGAGGCGGTGGAGCAGAGTGTCAACGGCGGGCCATGCCCGTGAAACCGCCGAGCGCCGCGCCACCCAAACACATTCCGGTCCTCCGCGAAAAACCTTGACCGTTGTGGAACTCTGCGGTACTACATAGACGAACCGGGGTAAAGCCTCATCGCGCCGAGGGGGCGCGGTGTTGCTGCACGAGTGGTAACCTCGATCGGTGTTGCTGGCGTTGAACCTTCGCGATTTTTGTCTCGGCGGTTGTCGTTCGGACTGCGGTAGGGTCCGAACGGTTGTGCGGTTGTCGGATGGTGCTCGTGACATCTCGAAGTTCCGTTCGGCCCGAAAACGGCCGACGGAAGAGGGCGGCCCGGCTTCGGCCGAGTCGATTTTTTATTCTCGGGCCATATTGATGGAGTTGCCATGAACAAGCAGGGGTGTGTCGCGATGTCCGCGGCGATTCTCGCCGCGTTTTCCGGGGTTGCGTTGGCGGGTGGGAGCAATCCTCCGGAGCCGCGGGCTTCCGCGTGGCTTTATCCGGGAGTTGATTTCCAGGACGGTCGGGCGCGCGAGCACGATGGCCGGGTCTGGCCCGACATGGTTCACGGCATGGACGCGGGGGGAGACCCCGAGGATTCCGGCCCCTTCGCCGCGTGCTTCGCCGAAGACGCCAACCCCACGCCCGAGCAGTGGGACGCTCTGAACGCCTCCATCGCGGAGGGGTACGACTCGCGTTACCGCCTCGGCCAGCGGTGGTCCGGCGGAGTTTCCGGTGCTCCAATCACCCTGTCGTGGTCCTTCGTGCCGGACGGCGTGCCGTGGGGAAGCGCCGGTGGTCTTGGCGGACAGGTCGCCAGCAATCTCTTCGCGCGGATGGACTCGCTCTTCGGCGCGGCCAATCGCGCCACCTGGGTCAACCAGTTCGTCAACGTCTTCAACCGCTGGTCCGCGCTTTCCGGGGTGAACTACACGCGAGTCACGGCGGCGGGCGTGGATTGGGATGACGGCGCCGCCTGGGGCAACGCCGGCAACGACACCACGCGCGGCGACATCCGCATCGGCATGCACAATCTCGACGGCGGCAACGGGGTGCTCGCATACAACCAGTTTCCCGACAGCGGCGACATGGTCATCGACTCGTCGGAAGGCTGGAATGCTGCGGCTGGAACGTACCTGTTCCTCCGCAATGTCATTGCGCACGAGCATGGGCACGGCTTGGGCTTTGCCCACGTCTGCCCGGCCAACGCGACCAAACTGATGGAGCCGTTCGTCAGCACTTCCTACGACGGCCCCCGCCACGACGACCTGCGCGCCGTCCACGCGTACTACGGCGACCCCAACGAGAGCAACAACTCCTCGGCCGTGGCGACGGACCTGGGCACGCTCGCGGCCGGAACGACCACCACGATCGGGACGGTTCCCTCGCCCGCCATCGGAAACACGTCGATCGTTTCGCTCCACGCGAACGACAACGACTTCTACCGACTCACCCTGACCGAGCCGCACCTGGTCAACATCACCGCCACACCCGTCGGATTGATCTACCTTGAAGGGGCGCAGAACGGCGATGGTTCGTGCCAGCCGGGAACCAGTTTGGACTCCCGCATCGCCGCGAACCTGAAGATCACCGCCTATCAGTCCAACGGCAGCACGGAACTTCGTGCCCAAGACGCTACCGCCGCGGGCACCGCCGAGACCATCACCGGCCTGCTCATGAGCAACGGCAACAACTTCGCCCGCATCCATGCCGCTACCGCGAACTCCACCACCCAGTGCTACAACCTCTCGATCACCGTCACGAACACCAATCTCGCCTGTACCGCTTCGGATGGAACATTTAATGATTTCGTGCGGGTCACTTGGCCTGCGGTCGCCAACGCCACCGGCTACATAGTCATGCGTAACACGGTCAACTCCCAGGGAGGATCCACGGTGGCCACCCTCGGCGCCGTGACAACCTACGACGACACCACCGCCGTCCCGGGCACCACGTACTTCTACTTCGTTCGCGCGCAGCAGACCGGGAATCCCAACTATCGGTACATGACGCTCACCGGCAACTCCGGGTTCCGCGGCGTCGGCAACACCCCGCCCACCGCCAACGCCGGTCCCGATCAGGTCGTGCAGGATGCCGACGGCAACCTCTCCGAAATGGTTGCCTTCGACGGCTCCGCCTCCAACGACCCCGACGGCACGATCACCAACTATCTCTGGCAGGAAGGCGTCAACACGCTGGCGAACGGACCGTCCGCCACGCCCAGCGTGAACCTCAGCGCCGGTGTTCACACCATCACGCTTACCGTGACCGACAACAACAGCGCCACGGACAGCGACGACGTCCTCGTGACCGTGAACCGCCGCCCGGTCGCCAACGCCGGCGCCGACGCGGTCGTGGACGACATGGATGGAAACGGCAGCGAGAGCGTTTCCGTCTTCGGAGCAGGGTCCAACGACCCCGACGGAACGATCGTCAACTATCTGTGGCAGGAGGGCGCCGCGACCCTCTCCGACGGGCCGACCGCCAATCCCACCATCAGCCTTGGCTGGGGAGTCCACAATCTCTCACTTACCGTCACCGACAACCTCGGCGGCACCGCCTCGGACAGCGTGGTTGTAACGATTAACCGCGTTCCGGTCGCCGACGCGGGCGCCGATCAGACCGTCGTGGATTCCGATAACTCCGGCGCCGAGATGATCACGCTCAACGGTTCGGGCTCCAACGACCCCGACGGCACGATCACCAACTACCTCTGGGAAGAAGGCGCGGCCACCCTCGCCAACGGCGTCAACCCCGGCCCCTCCGTGTCGCTCGGGGTCGGCATTCACAGCATCACGCTGACCGTGACCGACAACCGCGGCAGCACGGGCTCCGACACGGTCATCGTCGAGGTTCAGCCCGGCACCCCGCCGTGCGACCCTGACGTAAACTGCGATGGTGCGGTCAACGGGTTTGACGTTGAAGCCACCGAGCAGGCCATCAACGGAGACTTCTCCAACTTCTGCCAAGCCACCGCCGACCTCAACGGCGACGGGGCCGAAAACGGATTCGACATCGAAACCGAGGAGCAGCGCGTCAACGGCGCACCCTGCTGAGTCAACGCCGTCGAGATTTCTCAAGGCCTCCGCGCGAGATCGCGGGGGCCTTTTTCGTGTGCCGACGACTTTGGCTGGTGGTTCCCGCAGATTCCGAGTACAGTGTTCCGGCAATCGCCGCGGAGTGCCTCCATGCAATCACGATTCATCGCAGCGGCGCTCGCGGCCGTGTGTACCGCCTACGCCATCGCAAACAACCGGCCCGCCACCCCCACGGTCACCGAGCCGGCACCCGGGCGTGTCCTGAATCCCGCCGATGTTCACATGGAGTGCTCGGCGTTCTCGGACCCCGACCCGGGCGACACCCACCTGTGCACGGACTGGGAGATCTGGACGATCTCGCCGGCGGCGCGAGTGTGGTCCACGCCCTGTATCGGCGGCGTGGAGCGGGTGCACACGCACCTGGGGGACGGTGCGTTCGAAGGAACTCACGCGGGCCGGTCGGACCTTCTGCCCAACGGCTTCTACCGCCTCCGCGCTCGCCACCGCGACTCGAGCGGCGATGCCCCTACCGAATGGAGCGGATGGGCGGAGCGCACCTTCCAGACCGGCCCCGCCAGCCAGATTTTTCCGCTCGAGGCCGATGATGTGGACGACATCCCTACGCCCACGCTGCGCGACGTGTCGGGCGCGAGCATCATCCTGCCCGCGGCCTCGACGCCTCCCACCGTCCGGCTCGAGAACGCCTCCGGCGAACTCCTGCTGGCCTTCGTCGCCCTCGACGGCGTCTCCAACACGATCGTCAATCCCGCTGCGCTCGCGGCCCACGCCCCGCTTCGAGTTCACATCAGCGCCGGTTCGCTCGGCACGGCGCTCGCCTTCCCCGAATCCAACCTCGCCTTCACCACCCACGACGGCCAAGCCCACACCGTCTACCTGCCCGCGATGTCCGTCAACCCCGGCGCCGGCAACGACGCGTTCTTCTGGATTTCCGCGGCCGGGTCCACCTATGTGGGGTCGTCATCGCAGGCCGATCCCGACTTCTCCATCCTCGCCCGCGGCACGCCCGTGCCATGGGCGGCGCGTCAGTCCGGATACCGCGTTGAGATCGTCTCCACCGGCTTCCAACTCCCGGTGAATATCGCGTTCATCCCTAACCCGGCCGCGGGGCCCACCGCGCCGATCTACTACGTCACGGAGTTGTACGGCACGATCAAGGTTGTGAAGCGGGACGGCAGCGTGGGCACCTACGCCACCGGCCTTTTGAACTTCAATCCGACGGGCAACTTCCCCGGCTCGGGCGAGCAGGGGCTTACCGGCATTGCGGTGGACCCAAGCAACGGCGATGTCTACGCCGCGCTGCTCTATTCCAGCACGCCCGGTGTGGAGAACGTCCCGCACTATCCCAAGGTTGTGCGATTCACGAGCAGCGACGGCGGGCGCACCGCCGCGACGCAGGCCACCGTCCGTGACATGGCCGGCGAGTCGCAGGGCCAGTCGCACCAGATTTCCAGCGTGACCATCGGACCCGACGGCGCGCTGTACGTCCACATGGGCGACGGGTTCGATGCCGCGACCGCGCAGAACCTGGCCTCCTACCGCGGCAAGATCCTCCGCATGAGCAAGGCCGGCGCGCCGCTCCCCGACAATCCGTTCTACAACGCCGCGGACGGCTTCAACGCGCGCGATTTCGTGTTTGCCTACGGAGTCCGCAACCCCTTCGGCGGGGCGTGGCGGCAGAGCGACGGATTCCACTACGAGGTCGAGAACGGCCCCTCCGTGGACCGGATCGTCAAGGTTGTCGCCGGCCGCAACTACCTCTGGAACGGTTCCGACGCCAGCATGGCCAACTTCGCTATCTACAACTGGGCTCCGCCTTCCGGTCCGGTGAACATGGCGTTCATTCAGAACAACGTCTTCGGCGGCAGCGGTTTCCCCGCCGGCAAGCAGGATCACATGTTCATCTCCGAATCCGGGCCCACGTGGGCGACGGGCCCGCAGTCGCAGGGCAAGCGCATCAGCGAGTTTGTCCTCGATGCCGCCGGCAACCGCATCAGCGGCCCCACTCCGCTCGTGGAGTATGTCGGCTCGGGCAAGGCCACGGTGGTCGCGCTCGCCGCGGGGACCGACGGGCTGTACTTCTCCGACCTGTACAAAGATCTGGACTACGTCACGCCCATCGACCGGGGGGCCAACATCCTCCGCGTGAAGTTCGTCGGCGATGCGGACTTCACCGCCAGCGTCACCTCCGGGGCCGCGCCTTTGACGGTGCTGTTCACCGACGCGTCCACCGTTCCCAGCCCCACCGCCTGGGCATGGGACTTCGGCGATGGCTCCACCAGCACGCAGCAGAACCCCGCTCACACCTACCAGGACGACGGCACTTACGGCGTCCGCCTCACCGTGACGAGCGCCTCGGGCGTTTCCATCAAGGATCGCCAGTCATTCATCCGGGTCGGTTCGCTCACGCGGCTGGCGTTCATTGGTTCCACGGTCCCGCCGCCGCCGACAGATCTGGCAATGGGGGATCGCCTGCGAGTGCTGGGCTACGACGTGACGCACCTCGACGACGAGCCTTCGAACCGTCCGAGCGCCGCACAGATCGGCGCGGCCTACGACGGGGTGCTGGTTTCCTCCACCATCGCCTCGGCCAACATCGCCGGAGAGTTCCGCGCCGTCAACGTCCCCGTGATCTTCTGGGAGAACGCGCTCCTCCGCAACGCGCGCGAATCCCTCACCGACAACGGCGCCGTGGTCAGCGCCACCTCTATCAACATCCTCAACGCCAACCACCGGGTCATGCGGGGGCTCTCCGCCGGCACGCTCCAGGTCTTCAGCGCCGCGGCCAATATGAGCGTCGGCAGCGGCAACATCGGCTCGGGCGTGCAGGTCCTGGCGCAGCGACAGGGCTCCACCGATCGCGCGGTCATGGTCGCCGACGCGGGCGCCGCGGCCGCGGGCGGATACACCACCCCCGCCCGTCGCGCCTTCCTGTTCCTCGAAGACGCGAGTTACACGAGCGCGACCGGCGCGGCCCGCCAGATCATCGAGAACACGGTCTGCTGGGCCGTCAACATGCCAGCGCCGGTCTTCAGCGAGCAGCCCGAGGGCGGCAACGCCTGCGAAGGGGCCTACGTCACGCTCTCCTCCCGTGCGCAGGGCGGCTCGTCGCTCGCGTACCAGTGGCGCCACGACGGCCAGCCCATTCCCGGCGCCACCTCTCGCACGCTGACCCTCGCCGGCATCGCTGCCGCCGACGCGGGCACCTACGACGTCGTGGCCTCCAACATCTGCGAGACCGCCGTCAGCGCCTCCATCGCGCTGGTCGTCGGCCAGTGCGTGACCTGCGACCCTGACGTCAACTGCGACGGAGCCGTCAACGGCTTCGATATCGAGTCGATGGAGCAGGCGGTCAACGGCGACCTCTCGAACTTCTGCCAGGCCGATCCCGACTACAACCACGACGGCGCGGTGAACGGGTTCGATATCGAGGCGGTGGAGCAGGGTGTGAACGGCGGCCCGTGCCCGTAGCGTGTTCTACTTCCACATCCCGCGTTTGCCGCTACGGGACTCGTCCTCGGCGGATCGCAGTTCCGCGGCGAATCGGGTCCCGCCGTGCTTGTCGGAGTACCGTGCCCAACCCTGCCGCACCATCTCGACGTTGACGTTCTGACCATCAAGCACGACGTACCCGAGGACTCGCTCGCTCTTGTCACGCCGTCCCTCGCCCTCGCGCTCGAACTCCACCCGGATCGACTTTCCCTGCACGAGCGTTCGAAGCGCGTTCGTGGATTCCGTGCACCACTTCTCGCCCAGCGCCGGGGCGTCGATGCCCAGCAGGCGGATCTTCTCGTTGGGTGCGGGGGGATCGGTAGGCGCTACGTCGATCGTGTCTCCGTCACCCACGCGAACCACGGTCGCCGTGAACTCCGACTCGGGCGCGGCACGCACCCCCTCCGGCAGCGGCGCCGGGGCACTGCGCCGACCCGCGACAAATCCAAGGCCTCCCGAAGCGATGGCCACGCCCGCAACGATCGCAATCCACCTGGTATTCACTGCCGCGTCTCCGTGATGTTCCGCTCGCGACGGGCCCGGCGTCGGTTCTCGCTACGGCTCCATGCGCACACGGGTGTTGCTCCCCGTCAGGCTGTAGAACCGGTCGCCCCACAGCCGCCGGGTGAGACTGTCGAGCACCGTCATGCGTTCCACGTGGCCGTCGGCGAACGCGAAGTTCGCCGAGCCGCCGATGGACTTGTTCGTGGTGGGGTGGGAGCGGCCGACGGCGTTCAGCATCGCCGCGCCGTACCCGATCATGTCCGGCCCGATCCCTGACATCGTCCGGATGCTCGACTCGTCCGGGTACTCAAAGGCCTCGGTGGCGCCGCCGTCGGGTTCGTCGTAGATGTTCCCGCTCCGCGTCGTGCCGATGAACGGCGAGATCGGGCGGTGAGACTTGGACTCGTTCCCCGAGAAGACCGTGCTCCAGTTGCCCGCGTGCACGAACTCCGTGAACAGGATGGTCCGCGAGTGGTTGGTGATCCGGCTGTCCTTCACCAGTTGGTTCTTCCGCGTGGCACTCGCGTTGAACTTGTTGCGAGAGATGACCGCCGCGTTGGCCGTGTACGCCATGCGCCGCGCCTGGCGGTTCTTCGGAGGCTCTGAGGGAGTGCTCTGCCCCATGTCGTTCACCTGCCCCAGGTCGGAGTCCCAGTCGTCCGGGTTGGCGCCCGGGTTGCTGGAGGGCGCTCCGCCTCGTGGAGTCGCCGGGCAGGTGAAGGCGCTCTCCGGCACGCGATCCCCATCGCCCAGCAGCACGAACGACCAGTGCACGTACCCGTTGATGGGGTTGGGGTGGCTGCCCTGCTGGTCCTCCACGCGCCACGTGCCGCCGGTCTGCGAATCTCCGTACACGTACGCGGCCGGATACACGTTGGAGTTCGCGATGTAGGCGCCCATGGCCTGCGCGATGGAGTGCAGGTTGGCCGCGCACGGCACCGCCCGCGATTCCCGACGCATGCTCCCCAGCGAGGGGAGCAGAATCCCGATCAGCAGCGCCAGGATGGAGATCACCACGAGCAGTTCGATAAGGGTGAACCCGGCCCGATCGCTGCGGCCATGCACGTGTTTCATGTCATGCTCCTTCGATGAACCCTGATCGCGCTGCGGGCCTTCCGGCCCCCGCCGCGAGGCGCAAACTCCCTGTCGCCTCACGCCCGACTCACGGGCACGGCGCGCCATTCACGCTCTGCTCCACCGCCTCGACATCGAATCCGTTCACGGCCCCGTCGCGGTTGAAGTCGGCGTCGGCCTGGCAGAAGTTTGACACGTCCCCGTTCACCGCCTGCTCCATCGCCTCGATGTCAAAGCCGTTGATCGAGCCGTCGCAGTTGACATCCGGGTCGCACGCCGGCAGCGGCGTTCCGGTCAGAACGATGTCGTCGAAGATGAAGACCTCCTCGCTGGAATCGCCCTGGCCGGTCAGCGTGAGCGCCAGCGTCGTCCCGCTGCCCAGAGCGCCGCTCGTGAAATCCTGAAAAGCGTTCGACAGCACCACGCCGTTCATCCGGAGCGGATCATCGAGCACCACCTGCACCCCGCTCTGCAACGTGTATGTCTGCGTGATCGCTTCGTCCGCCGTCGCCTCGAACACGACGACCGGCGTTCCGCCGTCGATCGCCGCCGAGAACACGTACTGGTCCGGCAGGCACGGCGGCAGCGAGCAGTCGATGGTCTCGAAGTTCCCCATCGCGGCCGCCCGGATCATCACGCGCACGTCCGCGTACCCCGAAATGTCGAATGTCCAGGTCGCGCTCGCCGTTGCCGACGGGTTGTTGGGGTTGTCCAGGTCCTCGGCCGCGAACGCCATCCCGTCAAAGTCTTCGATGAGGATCCCGAAGAGGTCGAACGGATCGTTCATCGAGTCGTCGAGCACATCGTCGTTGATGCTCTCGATCACCGCGCCCCACAGGTCGTTGGAACTACCCGGGAACGAACCCGGGCCCGGCGGTGAAAGCGAGTTGTCGGGCGTGGGAAGGTACGAGAGGTTGCGCCCGCCCACGACGCTCGTGTCGAAGTTAAATATCGTGATGACGTCCGCTCCCGCCCCCGCGCAGGTCCCGCAAATCAAAGCCGACGCAAGAAATCGCTTACGCATGCCGACGCTCCCGTTCTTGATGGTGCTGTGGTGCTGACAAACAAGCCACCTCACCCCATGCGTCAGGATCGGCGGCCGTCATGCAGGATTCGGCGCTTTTCAGTCGGGTCGCTCCGACCACGCCCGCTCCGCCGGGTGTGAAGGAAATGTGAAGGTTTCTGAGACGCCCGCGCCCGCTTCCCCGCATGAGTTCGTGCCGCCGCGTCGTGCACGGCGGGCCAGGAGGCGTTCATCCGTGATCGAACTGAACCCCAACTCAAACGACCCGAGACTCAACTGCTCCGAGCATGTCCGCGGGCCCAAGATCGTCCTGTATTCGCACGATACGATGGGGCTGGGCCATCTGCGCCGCCAGTTGCTCGTCGCCTCCGCGCTGTGCAGGCTCGAACCCCAACCGACGATCCTCATGATCTGCGGCGCCAAGGAAGTCGGCGCGTTCGCCTTCCCGCCCGGCCTGGACTGCCTCGCCCTTCCCTCCATCGAGAAGTCCGCGCTGGGCGAGTACCGCTCGCGCCGGCTCGACGTCCCTCTCAGCGAACTCATCCGCTTCCGCAGCGCCTCCATCCGGACCGCCATGGAGGCCTTCGATCCCGACCTCGTCGTCGTGGACAAAGTCCCCGCCGGCTTCCGAGGCGAACTCCTTCCGGCGCTGCGCTGGCTCAAGGCCCGCGGGCGCGCCACCTGTGTCCTGGGGCTCCGTGAGATTCTCGACGAGGCGAGCATCGCGATCCGCGAGTGGAAGCGCGACTGCTGCGATGCCCTGATCGACGAGTATTACCAGCACCTGTGGGTCTACGGCGATCAGGCGGTCTTCGACACGGCTCGCGAGTACGAGTTCACTCCCGGAACGGTGCGAAAGACCGCGTACACGGGATACCTCAACGCCATGGAGGGCCACCTCGAACCGCTCCGCCCCGCGCCGCGCGGAGAGAAGACGGCCCTGTGCGTGGTGGGGGGCGGCGACGACGGCGTTGCCCTCGCCCGCACGTTCGCCGCCGCGACGCTCCCCGACGGCTACGCCGGCGTGCTCGTCACCGGCCCCTTCATGTCCGCGTCGGTGAGAGAGGAGATCAAGCACGCCGCGGCGTGCTCCGGCCGCCTGGAGGTTCATGAGTTTGTCACCGAGCCCGAGCGCTTCATCACCCGCGCCGATTGCGTGATCTCCATGGGCGGGTACAACACCGTGTGCGAGGTTCTCGCGGCCGGAAAGCCCCTGCTTACGGTGCCGCGAACCGACCCCCGCCGCGAACAACTGATCCGCGCCCAGCGCATGCAATCTCTCGGGCTTCTGGACTACCTGCTGCCCGACGAACTGACCCCCGCGTCGCTCTCGCGGTGGATCAACTCCGCGCGCGCTCCCCGCCGCGACGCCCGATCGGTCGTTCGCTTCGACGGGCTCTCCCGCGTGCGGGAACTCACCCGGGGTCTGCTCAACCGTCACGACGAG
Source organism: Phycisphaerales bacterium (assembly GCA_905339235.1). GTDB lineage: Bacteria > Planctomycetota > Phycisphaerae > Phycisphaerales > UBA1924 > RI-211. The sequence continues at coordinate 40,277 of CAJPFG010000030.1, read as the reverse complement.
CACAAGGAGGTCGGGCTTGCTGCCGGATAATCGCACACGAGTCGGGTACGTGGTCAAGATGTACCCCCGGTTCTCGGAGACGTTTATCGTCACCGAGATCCTCGCGCACGAGCGGGCCGGCCTGGGTATCGACATCTTCTCGCTGCGCACACCCACCGAGGGCGTCTTCCAGGATTCCCTCGCCCGCGTCCGGGCTCCCGTGCGATACCTGTACGACTCCGGCCTTCGCGCCGCGGAACTCTGGGACCAGGTCGTGCGCTCGGGTTCGCTCCCGGGATTGTGGGATGCGCTCCGCCTCGCGGGCGGCTCCGCCGAAGGCGTGGACGTCTACCAGGCCATGGTCATCGCCCTCGCCGCCCGCGAACGCGGCATCGGCCACCTCCACGCCCACTTCGCCTCGGTCGCCACCACCGTCGCACGCCTCGCCGCGCGCATGGCCGGCATTACATACTCCTTTACCGCCCACGCCAAGGACATCTACGAAGAAAACGTGGACACCGGCGATCTGAGCACCAAACTCGCGGACGCCGCGGGCGTCGTCACCGTCAGCGACTACAACCTCGACTACCTCGACCGCAAGTTCGGCCCCGCCGCCCGGCGCGTTCGCCGCGTCTACAACGGGCTCGACCTGGACGAGTTCACATTCGCCCAGGGCGCCCGGCCGAAACCCGAGATCCTCGCCGTCGGCCGGCTTGTCGAGAAGAAGGGCTTCGACGACCTTCTCCGGGCCGCGGCCATTCTCCGCCGCGACGGCACGGAGTTCACCATCAAGATCGCCGGCGCCGGGCCCGAAGAGCAGCCCCTCCGGGCGCTGATCCGCGAACTCTCGCTCGACGAGCACGTCGAACTGCTCGGCGCCAGGCCCCGCGCCGAAGTGATTCAACTGATGCGGCAGGCCCGGGTGGTCGCCGCGCCCTGCATCGTCGGCGACGACGGCAACCGCGACGGTCTTCCCACCGTGCTCCTGGAAGCCATGGCCCTGGGCGCCCCCTGCATCGCCACGCCCGTTACCGGCATCCCCGAACTCGTCCGCGACGGCCGCACCGGGCTGCTGACGCCCCCGCGCAATCCCGCGGCCCTGGCGTCCGGCCTCCAACGCCTCCTGAACGATCGCGCCTCGGCCATGTCCCTCGCCCGCGAGGCCCGCGCCCTCATCGAGCGCGAGTTCGACATCCACCGCAACACCGCGGCCATGCGGTCCATGTTCGAGGAATGCGCTCAATCTACCCGCCGCGTCCGCGAGGAGGCGGTCGCATGAGAATCGCGTACGTCTGCACCGATCCCGGCGTGCCCGTCTTCGGGTGCAAGGGCGCTTCCATCCACGTGCAGGAGGTGCTCCGGGCCCTGGTCCGAACCGGTGCCGACATCACGCTCCTGTCGCGCCGGTTCGACGGCGATGCTCCTCCCGACCTCCGCGCGGTCCGAATCGCGGCCCTCGAACCGGCCGCGCACTCCGATCCGGTCGCGCGCGAGCGGGCACTGCTCGCGGGCAACCACACCGCCCGGCGGGCCCTCGAGAAACTCGGCCCTCTCGACCTGGTCTACGAACGCCACGCGCTCTGGAGTTTCGGAGCCATGGAGCACGCCCGCGACGCCGGGATCCCCTCCGCCCTCGAAGTCAACGCGCCCCTCGTCCAAGAGCAATCTCGGTACCGAACGCTCACGCTCCGCGACGATGCCCTCGCCGCGGCCCGGCGCGCTCTTGCCGCCGCGGGCCGGGTGTTTTGCGTCTCCCGCGCCGTCGCGCAGGCCGTCATGCCTCCCGCCGCCGATGCCGCCAGATTCGAGGTGCTCCCCAACGGCGTGGACGCCCTGCGATTCAGGCCCGACATTCTCCCCGCGCTCCCGCCCGCCGACGCCATCACGATCGGTTTCGTCGGCTCGCTGCGCCCCTGGCACGGGCTGGACCTGCTCATCGACGCCTTCGCCCGCCTCGCCCGCGAGAGCCCGCGCTGGCGGCTGCTCATCGTCGGCGACGGACCCATGATGCCCGCCCTTCGCGAAGATCTTGGCGCGAGGTGCCTTCTCGACCGCACCATCCTCACCGGCGCCGTCCCGCCGAGTTCGGTTCCCTCCTGGCTTGCGAGCATGGACATCGCGGCGGCTCCTTACCCACCCGACCAGCCCGACTACTTCTCGCCGCTGAAGTTGTTCGAATACATGGCCTCGGGCCGCGCCATCGTGGCCGCACGCCTGGGGCAAACGGCCGAGGTGATCGAGCACGACCGCACCGGCCTGCTCGTCACCCCCGGCGACGTGGGAGCCCTGGCCGATGCGCTGCGGACGCTGGGGCACGATCCCGCCCGCAGCGCCGCGCTCGGCCGCGCCGCCCGCGCCCGGGCCGTCGCCGCGCACTCGTGGACTTCCGTCGTTGAGCGCGTGCTCGAATACGCCTCATCTCCGCCCCAGCCCCTCGGAGCCATCGCTTGAGCGTGCTCGCCCCAGTCCGCGACTCATTCCGCTCGCTCGCCCGCGGTGGCGCGCGCTTCAGGCCCTACCTGCGCGGGTACGCCGCACTCACCGTGGTGGGGGTCGTCGGCATGCTCGCCGAGATCGCGCTCCGACTCGCCGAACCCTGGCCGCTCAAGATCGTCTTCGATCGTGTCCTCGGCGCACGATCCTCCCCCGCATTGGATCGCCTGCTGCCCCCCGATCTCGGTCCCGCGACGATGATGGGAGTCGTGGTGGCGTGCGTCGTGACATTGGCTGTGCTCCGCGCCGGCGCGGCCTACGCCAACTCCGTCGCCTTCGCCCTCGTCGGGAATCGCGTCCTGACCCGGGTGCGGTCGGACCTTTTCGCCCACATGCAGCGCCTGTCGCTGCGATTCCACGCCAGGGCGCGCACCGGCGACCTGCTTACCCGCGTCGTTGGCGATGTCGGACGGCTGCAGGAAGTCGCCGTCACCGCGGTCGTTCCGCTGTTCGTTCACTCGCTCACGCTCCTGGGCATGCTGGTCCTCATGCTCGTGATGAACTGGCAACTCGGGCTGCTCGCCGCGGCTCTGCTCCCGCTCCTGGTGCTCATCACCACGCGAATGGGCCGCCGCATCCGCGATGCGGCGCGCCGCCAGCGAAAGCGCGAGGGCGACACCGGCGCCATCGCCGCCGAGGGCCTCGCCGCTATCCGCACCGTTCAGGCGCTGGGCATCGAAGATCGAATCTCCCGGATCTTCGCGCGCAACAACCAGGGATCGCTCGCCGAGGGGGTCAAGACCGCCCGCCTTTCCGCCCGACTCGAGCGCGGCGTGGATTGCGTCATCGGGCTGGTCACCGCCGCCGTACTCTGGCGCGGCGTGGCCCTCGCCCGCGAAGGTCACATCAGCCCCGGTGATCTCATCGTGTTTCTCGCCTACCTCCGCAGCGCCTTCCGCCCCCTCCGCGACATGGCCAAGTACGCCGGGCGGGTCTCCAAGGCCTCCGCCTCGGCCGAACGCGTGGCCGAGGTGTTCGACATCGCGCCCGAGATCACCGATCCGCCTCACGCCGCGCCCGCGCCCCCCGACGTGCATGAGGTCCGCTTCGAGGACGTGTCCTTTGAGTACACGCCCGGAGTCCCGGTGCTGACCGGCTTCAGCCTCACCGCCCGCATGGGCGAGAAGATCGCGCTTGTCGGACCGTCGGGTGCGGGAAAATCCACGATCGCCGGACTCATGCTCCGCCTCTACGACCCGACCCAGGGCCGCGTCCTGCTCAACGGAAGAGACCTCCGCGGGTATTCCGTGGGCACGCTTCGCCGTCGGATCGCCCTTGTCCCCCAGGAGAACACCCTGTTCCACATGAGCATCCGCGAGAACATCCTCTGCGGAAACCCCGCCGCGACCGACGCCGAGACAGCCGCGGCGTGCGAACTCGCCGGCGCCCGCGAGTTCATCCGTGATCTTCCCGATGGTCTCGACAGCGTCATCGGCGAGCGGGGTGACACCCTCTCCGGCGGACAGCGCCGCCGCATCGCCCTCGCCCGCGCCGCCGTCCGTGACGCTCCGGTCCTCATCCTCGACGAACCCACCAGTGGGCTCGACAATCGCTCGCGCTCACTCGTCTCCCGGGCGCTCTCGCGCCTGGGTGAGGGCCGACTGACACTCCTCATCTCGCACGACCTCGGCGTTGCCGTCGATGCCGATCAGGTCTTGTACATCGAGCGTGGTCGGGTCGTCGAGCACGGAACCCACGAGTCGCTCATCGCCCTTGGCGGTCGCTATGCCGCGATGTTCGCCCTTCAAGCAGCCCAATCCCACTTGGCCGTCAGCGAGGGAGCCGCCGATGCTCTGCCCGGGTGATGCACGCCTGGTCGCGCGTGAGCCGGCGCTCTCCGCCCTTGCGACGCTCCTCGACCCCGAGGCCCTCGCGGCCATTGTCACGCGCCGCAGCGGGGTATCCGTCACCCACGCCACGCCCACGTACCTCCGCTATAAACCCGCGACAAGTTGCCTCGTCGCATACGAACTCCAGATCGCTGGCCGCGCATCGCCCCTCGCCGTGTATGCGCGCACCCACGCCGGCGACGCCGCTTCGGTGAAGATCGACAACGCGGTCCGGCAACCCGCCTGGAGCGGCCCCCTCGGCCCCGGCATCTTCGCGGTTGACGATCCGCCGCTCACGCTCTTCACGTTTCCCAACGACCACGAACTGGACGTGCTGCCGCGCCTGCACGATCCCGCCGAACTCTCAAGGCTGCTCGGCAAGGCATCGAAAGACCTCCGCGGCCGAGACTTTGGGCCCCTCGAGCAACTCCGCTACAAGCCCGAACGCCGCTTCGCCGGGCGAGCGACCGCCGCCGACGGCGAATCGTTCTTCATCAAGGCCTACGCGCCCGCCAACGCCGGCCCCGCGATTGCCGGCGCCCGTGCGTTCGAGCCTCGCGGCTCTCTCCAACTCGCACGGTTCCTCGGTGGTTACGCGCGCCGCGGCGTCGCCGCATGGGAGTGGCTCCGCGGTCGCCCCATCGACCTCCACACCCGCTCCGAGGGCCTTTCTCATTCGTGCGCCCGAGTCGGTGAAGCGCTCGCGATGCTCCACCACCAGCCCGCCCTCGTGCCCGATGCCTACGCCCCGACGCGCCTGGCCGAAATCCTCGCCGAATCGATCGCGGCCATCCACGCCATCGCCCCGAACGCGATCTCACGTCTTCATCGCCTCGCCTCGCGGCTCGAAGACTGGGTCGCCCCCGCGCAACTCTCGCCCCTCCACGGCGATTTCTCACCCGGGCAAGTCCTGCTGTCCGAAGCCGCCGTGGCGATCCTCGACTTCGACCGCGCCGGCCGTGGCCCTGCCGATCTCGACCTGGGCAACTTCATCGCAAACGTCGAACTGCTCGCGCTCCTGGGCGAAGCGCCCCCAACCGCCCCGGGCGCATGCGCCGACAGCCTGGTGCAAGGTTACTTCGGCGCGGGCGCGCCCACACAAGCCGGCATTCACGTGCGAACTCGCCCGGCCACTGCATTCGCGTTGATGCGACTGGCCCCGGAGCCCTTCCGCACCCGCCGTGCCGACTGGCCCGAACTCCTCGAAGCGATCCTCACTCGCGCGGAGGTTCTCCTTGATCCCGCGTGACCTGCCCAACCTCCTCGCCCATGCCACGCTGCCCGACCCCCTTGCCGGCGCGATCGGCGCGCACAGACTCATCCTCCGCCGCGCCTGGCCCCGCGACGAGAACCGCCTACTGCTCGAGTACGCCACTCCCCAAGGCCGGATCGTGGCCGCCCAATGGGCCGGCGACCAGCGAGTGCTCGCGCGTGTCCTCGGTCAGACCGCCGCCGCGGCCCCGCACGCCGTCGTCGGTATCACCCGCGCCGGCTCCGAGCGGATCCTCGTCCAGCCGGGCGGCGCCGACCGTGAGATTCCCGCGCTCGCACACTTCCTTCGTGATCAGCCCGCGACGCTCATTTCGCATCGCGTCGAACGCCGCGCCGTCGCCCTCGGTCCGGACGGGCGATTCATCAAGTTCACCCGCTCCGACTCGCACACCCGCGCGGCCATGGAAATGGGCCGCCGAGTCTGGGCCCTGCCCCGCCGCCGCTTTGACGTGCCCGAACTGCTCGACTGCATCCCCGCCGAAGGCCGCCTCGCCTGGTCGGCCCTCTCCGGTCACTCCTGGCGGGAGTGCATCACGCAGGGCCGCTCGTCCGATGTCTCCCGCGACGTCGGCCACGCGCTCCGCGAACTTCACGACGCCACGCCCGAGACCGCCGGAATCCCCGTTCACGACGCCGCGGCCGAGGCACGCGTCCTCCGCCGCTGGGTCCGCAACGCCCTCGACTACGCGCTAATTTCACAGGCCGATGCCGATTCCTGCGACGATCTCCTCTCCGATCTCGCCCGCGGGCCTGTGCCGTATTGTCTTATCCACCGCGATTTTCACGAGCGCCAGGTGCTGATCTCCCTCGCCGGACGGGTCGGCATCATCGACTTCGACACCCTCTCCATCGGCGAGCCCGCGCTCGATCTGGGCAACGTCCTCGCCCACCTCGACCTCGCCGCGAAACAGAACGCCGCGAGCCCCGCCGCGCTCGCCCAACACGCGTCGGCCTTCCTTGATGGCTACGGGCCGTCGCGTGAACTGCTCCGACGCGCGGCCGCGTACCGCGCGACCTCCGCGCTGCGCCTCAAGTGTCTCCACACATTTCGCCCCCGCCCTCAGACCGCCCCCGATGCCTCCGAGCGATGCCCTACGGCTGCTCGAAATACTCCGGCACCGACTGCCCCATGACGCTGAACGCTCTCTCGCGATACGGCGAGACCAACGTGTAGTTGGAGGGCGGAGAGTCCCACGAGTCCAGGTACATGCGGATCATCCCCTGCCCCGGAACGACGAACTTCGCGTGCCCGTCGCAGAACGCGACGTTGTACCCGTCCTTGCCGTGGTTGTTCCACGGGTCCGGGTAGTTGTTGATCCCGTCGGGCCTCCCGATCCCCGGCACCACCGACTGGTCGTTGTCGTTGTCGAGCACCAGGTAGCACTTGTCGGGAAAGAGCAGCCGCTTGTGCGTCTTCAGCGCGTTGCGGGAGAACATCTGGAACGGCGCATCCAGGTCTCCGCGGTTCCAACCGAGTTGATCGCCGATCGATGTGGTCGGCGGCATGAACACCACCGTCCCGTCCAGGTACTTCCCCGCCGTGAACCACGCCCGGATCTCGTAACTGTGCCCGCCCGCGTCGTCATCCCGGTCCCGCGCCGCCCAGTAGGTGTCGCGGATGAACTCACGCCCGTAGATCTGCTGCACCGGCTCCCCGCTGTCCTCGCTCAGCGTCAGGTTCTCGCGGACCCGATTTCGCGTGCTCGGGCAGATCGCCACGCCGTACGACGAGATGTAGTCGGGGAACAGCCACCCGATGTTGTCCTCCCAGTCGAAGTACGCCGGGATGAAGTACCCTGCACGGACCTCGTTGGAGTACATCATGCACGCCATGGCCATCTGCCGCGTGTTCGAGAGGCACTTGGTCCGCTTCGAGGTCTCCCGCGCCCGCCCCAGCGCCGGCAGCAGAATCCCGATCAGCAGCGCGATCACCGCGATGACGACCAGCAACTCGATCAGCGTGAACCCCCAGCGCAGGACGCTGAAACGCTCAGGCTCTCGATGGGTGGTCGTCATCGGTTTCTCCGCGAGCAGTCTAACGGACTTCCGCCCCACCCGCGACCGTGATTTCGCTGGACACCGCACGACCAGAAGGTACGCTGTAAGCCCGCTTTCCAAGGAGCCGCCATGCGCACGATCGCCGTGATCGCCCTCGCCAGTCTCCCCTCGCTCGCCCTCGCCCAGCCATCCGTCTTCGTCGATTGCTCGGGTGCGAGCATCTCCTCGCTTTCGACCAATCCTCCCGACATCGTCCGCACCAGCACCGGCACCATCGACGCCGCGCCCGGGTACACCTTCTCCTTCAACCCCATCGTCCGCGGCACCGGCTTCCTCGGCATCATCATCATCCCCGCCGATACGCCCCTGGGCGATGTCCTCAACGGCTTCCTGCCCGGCTCGCAGCGCACCCTCTACGGCGCTGTCCGCAACCCGGGGGCCTCCGTGCCGGTCACGCTCGACAGCGAGACGATCGCCGGCACCTTCTCCGGCCTCAACATCTCGCTCACATTCGAGCAGTCCATTCTCGCCGACCGGCGCGGCCAGTCCGCCATCCGCAACATCCAGAAGCCTTTCGGCCTGGGCATCAACGTCGTCTCCGGCGGCGGCCTCTTCAACACCTTCACTCCTCCCCCCGCGCAGATCACCGAACTCCACCTCGACGGCGATCTCCTCTCCGTCCGCCAATCCGGCCTCGCGCCCGCCTCCGGCCCCGGCCGGGCCCGCTACCTCGACGACTCCGCCTTCGGCCCCATCCTCGGCGGGCCCGGCCAGGAGAACATCTACCCCAACCCGCCCACTCCCCAGAACGTCACGCAGTCACAGTCCGCCTTCGGCACCACAGCCTCCTTCGGCCTGCCGCCGATCAATGGCGAGGACGACACGGTCTACCGCGTCAGCCCGCCCCGCAACCTCGCCGACCCTACCAACCAGGCCAAGTCCCGCGGCATCGGCATCGCGTTCTGGCCCAACACCCGCGACTACTGGCCCGAAGACCGCAACGGCCAATGGACCCTCGTCTGGGACATCCTCATCCCGGCGTCGTCGTGGTCCAGCGAGTTCGCGGCCTGCCTCCTTGAAGACAATCACAACAACGACTCCTCCGCCGATGCCTGGATCCGCGTGGTCAACGGCCAGACCGTCTTTGGCTACCAGGTCCCCTTCGCCAACTACATCCCCCTCCCCGGGGTCCAGCCCGGCCAGTGGTTCCGCCTGGCGCTATCCAGCGATGGCTACCGGACCAAGGTGGGCCGCGTGTTCGTGAATGGCTCCCTCGCCGGCACCACCAGCGGCGACTGGGTCTACGCCTCCACCAAGTCCACCGACCCCCGCTGGGGGGATGTTTCCTCGGCCAACCCGCAGGGCACTCCGGTCGCGCCGGCCACCTGGAACGGGTGGGGCCAGTTCCCCAGCCCCTGGGCCCAGGCCCCCAACAGCACGCTCGCTCCTATGGCTTCCACGGTCTGCTTCTTCTCCGACCTCCAGGGCCGCGGCGAGACCTTCTACCTCGCCAATCTCCTGTACACCGACGAGGCCATGACCGACGCGCAGATCACCGCCCTGGGCGGCCCCAATGCCCGCGGTGTGGTTTACCTGCGCCCCCTGCCGCCCTCCTGCGACCCAGACGTGAACTGCGACGGGGCCATCAATGGCTTCGACATCGAGGCCACGGAACAGGCCGTGAACGGCGACTTTTCCAACTTCTGCCAGTCCTCCGCCGACCTCAACGGCGACGGCGCGGAGAACGGATTCGATATCGAGACCGAGGAGCAATGGGTCAACGGGGCGCCGTGCTGAGTCTTCCGGGGGTTTTCCCTGTCGTCGGACCGATTGTGGACTAGAAAGTCCAAAATAACCCGAACGGGACTTCGTCAGAATCTCCGGCAACTTCCCCGCCCTTTTTGCGGATGTTCTCGGGCATCTCGGGTCTTGTTGGGAGTTCACCGTTCGTGTGGTACTGTTCATCGGCCGGTCGTTTCACACGGCCAGGCCATCGTGTCGAGAGGGATCGTGTGAACGATTCGATATGTAGTCTTTCCGCCTCGGGTCAGAAGCGCCGACGGACCAACGCTCTATTTGCGCCCGCCGCGGCGCTCAGGAAAGGTTGTTGAAAGTGATGCGTGTGACGCTCCAAACCTTCGCCGCGATCTTCGCCGCCGGCCTTGCCGCCGGCGCCGCCTCCGCCGATGTCGTCGTCCTCCAGGCCGCGGCCGATACCTCGATCTACGAGGAGTCCGGCGCGCTCAGCAACGGCATGGGCGATTCGCTGTTCGCCGGCAAGAACATGGGCAACTTCGCCCGCCGCGCCCTGGTGCGGTTCGACCTCTCCGGCATTCCCGCCGGCTCGACCGTCACCGACGCGACGCTCACTCTCCATCTCTCACGAACATCGTCCGACGAGTTCCACGTCCATGCCCATCGCCTCACCAGTTCGTGGGGTGAGGGGGCCTCCATCGGCGACGGCAACGGCGGGGGCGGCGGACCGGCCCAGACCGACGATGCCACGTGGATGTTCAACCACTACTTCTCCTCGATGTGGACCACCCAAGGCGGCGACTTCGTCGCCCTCCCCAGCGCCATGGCCATCGTCGGGTTCAACTTCGGCCCCTATACCTGGAACGACCCTTCGCTCACCGCCGACGTGCAGGCCTGGGTGAACAGCCCGGCCCTCAACCAGGGCTGGATTCTCCTGGGCGACGAGACCACCTCGCCAACCTCCAAGCGATTTAACAGCCGCCAGCACCCCGACGAGGCCAAGCGGCCCACCCTCACCGTCACCTTCACTCCGCCCTCCGGCAGCACCGGCGCCTGCTGCGTATCCGGCACCGGCTGCATCATCACCACCAGCGCCGATTGCACCACGCAGGGCGGCACGTTTCAGGGCTCGGGCACCACCTGCTCGCCCGATCCGTGCTCCCCTCCCACGGGTGCGTGCTGCCTGTCCACCGGCTATTGCAGCATCACGACAGCCGCGGACTGCGCCACCCAGGGCGGCACCTACAACGGCGACGGCACCGACTGCGGCATGATCTCCTGTCCCATCCCGCTCACGCCCTTCGTCGATGCCCTCCCCGTTCCGCCGGTGATGCAGCCCACCACCGGCGTCCCCGGCGGGGCGGCCCATTACGACATCACGATGAGCGAGTTCGAGCAGCAACTCCATCGCGACCTCCCGCCCACCCGCGTCTGGGGCTACAACGGCACATTCCCCGCCCGCACCATCGAGGCCCATACCGGCCAGCCCGTCACCGTCACCTGGACCAACGACCTCCGCGACCTGGCCACCGGCCAACTCCGCACCACGCACTACCTGCCGGTGGACACCTGCATCCACGGCCCGGACCAGAACGGCTCGGTCCCCGTCACTTCCGTTCACCTCCACGGCGGGCACGTCCCGGCTGACTTCGACGGTCAGCCCGACTTGGCCTTCCCACCCGGGCAGCAATCGCCCATCTTCACCTATCCCAACTCGCAACAGGCCGCGACGCTGTGGTACCACGACCACGGCCTGGGCATCACCCGCCTCAACGTCTACATGGGGCTTGCCGGTTTCTATCTGCTGCGCGACGCGAACGAGGACGCCCTCAACATTCCCCGCGGCGAGTTCGAAGTTCCCATCGTCATCCAGGACCGCTCCTTCAACCCCGACGGCAGCCTCCGGTATCCCGAAATGTACATGGAGCACTTCTTCGGCGACTTCGCCGTCGTCAACGGCAAGGTCTGGCCATACCAGATCGTGAAGCGCGGCAAGTACCGCTTCCGCCTCCTCAACGGCTCCAACTCGCGCGTCTACAACCTGGCGCTCTCCAACGGCGCCACGTTCTGGCAGATCGCCTCCGACCAGGGCCTGCTCACCGCCCCGGTCGAGATGTCCAGCCTCATCATCGCCCCCGGCGAGCGCGCCGACGTGGTCATCGACTTCGCGTCCTACTCCGGCGGCACGCAGATCATCCTGACCAACTCCGCCCCCGCGCCCTTCCCCGCGGGCGGTGTCGGCCCCGATCTGCCCGAAATCATGAAGTTCATCGTGCTCAACGTCGCGGGCGATCAGGACCCGCTCCCGGCGGCCCTGAACACCATCGCGCCCATCCCCGAGTCCGAGGCCGTGCAGATGCGAGAGTTCCACCTGCAGAAGACCATGGACCACAACAACTGCGGGCACGGCAACATCTGGACCATCAACGCCGGCATGTGGGACGACGTGACCGAGTTCCCGGTGCTGGGCACGACGGAAGTGTGGTCCTGGATCAACCGCTCGGGCATGACCCACCCCATGCACATGCACCTCGTGCAGTTCCAGATCCTCGACCGCCAGCCCTTCACGGTTCAGGACGGCCAGGTCATCCCCACCGGCCCGCGCGTCGCTCCGCCCCCCAACGAGGCCGGCTGGAAGGACACCGTGCAGGCGAAGCCCTGGCAGATCTCCCGCGTGATCGCGCGCTTCGAGGACTACCCCGGACGCTTCGCCTACCACTGCCACATCCTCGAGCACGAGGACAACGAGATGATGCGGCAGTTCGAGGTCTGCGACCCCGCGGAGTTCAACGTTCATCCCGACAACGAGTTGGCGTGCGCGGGAGCGACCGCCTCCCTGTACGCGCACGCCAACGGATCGAACCTGACCTATGTGTGGCAGCACGATGGCCAACCCCTGAGCGACGGGCCGACGGGATCGGGCTCCATCATTTCAGGCTCCACCGCCTACACCCTCGAGATCCAGAACGCCGGGGCCGCCGACGCGGGCCAGTACGACTGCGTCGCGACCAACGGGTGCTCGCAGGCGGTGAGCAACGCCGCGACGCTTACGGTGGAAGTCTGCTGCGATCCCGACGTGAACTGCGACGGCGCGATCAACGGCTTTGACATCGAGGCCACCGAGGCCGCGATCAACGGCGATTTCTCCAACTTCTGCCAGGCCTCTGCCGACCTCAACGGCGACGGCGCGGAGAACGGCTTTGACATCGAGGTTGAAGAACAGCGGGTCAACGGGGCGCCGTGCTGAAGCGAGCAGCCCCGCGAGACGGATGGCCAAGTAGAAAGACCTGACACCCAACCCTTGGGTGTCAGGTCTTCATGCTTCCACTCGGCACTCAGAACTCAGATCAGGCCCCGCTACGAGCAGGGCGCCCCGTTCACGCTCTGCTCGACCGCCTCGATATCGAAGCCGTTGAGCGCGCCGTCGTGATTGAAGTCCGGGTCTCCCTTGCAGAAGTTGGTCATGTCGCCGTTGACCGCCTGCTCCATGACTTCGATGTCGAAGCCGTTGATCGCACCGTCGCAGTTCACGTCGGGGTCGCACACCACGTCGTACCACCCCGTGGCGGCGAGCAACAGGCGGCGGTTGAGCGGGTCGTATTGATAGGTCTGCACCCGCAGGTGCGAGTACTCGTCCCCCGGGAGCACGCCCGGGCCGAGGTAGGACCAGAGCGTCACCGCTTCGAGCATCAGCGTTTCGCCCGCCGGGCCGGTGAGCGTCTGGGTGAAGTGACCCCGGATCTGGCCCGGGCCCAGTTGGTGCATGAACTGGTCGTAGCCGCTCACGCCCACCAGGCCCACGGGGCCGGTGTAGTTCCCCTGCGCGTTGAGGACCGCGAGGGTGTGATCGGGATCGGCGCCGGGCCCCAGGTGCCCGTTCACCATGAACGAACCGACCACGGTCCCGCCGGCGTCGGTGATCGTGATCTGCCGCTCGAGCCAGAACTCTCCGCCCGTCACCATCGCCAGGTTCCACGCCCCGCCACCCTCCGGCGTTGTGTGGCAGCGCCAGGTGTTGACGATCGTCAGGATCGCCATCGGGTCGTAACCCGGAGGTAGCGGCGTATACGTCAGGTCGTTGGTGAAGTATGTCGGCGCCGAGTTGTCATAGGTTGCGAATCCCTCCGTGTGCAGCGGCGCGCCGTTCACCACTCCATCCATCGTCAGTTGCGTGGTGTGCACCGGCTGCGCCATGTCATACCACCCGGTCCCCGCCAGGAACAGGTTCCGCGCGAGCGGGTCGTACTGGCAGGCCTGCAGCCGCATGTGCGAATACTCATCCCCCGGGAGCAGGCCCGGGCCGAGATAGGTCCAGTGCGTCACCGCGTCGAGCATCAGTGATTCGCCGGCGGGCCCGGTGAGGGTCTGGGTGTAGTGACCCTGGATGTGGCCCGGCGCGACCTGGTGCATGAACTGGTCGTAGCCGCTCACCGCGGTCAGACCCACCGGTCCGGAGTAGGCGCCCGTGATCGACACCGTGGCGTTGCTGTTGGCGGGGTCCAGGGTCACGAGATGGCCGTTGAGCAAGAGCGCCCCGACGATCGCGCCCGTCGCGTCTGTGATCGTGATCTGCCGCTCAAGCCAGAACTCTCCGCCGGTCACCGTCGCGAGGTTGATCGCCATGCTCGGCGGATCGGCGATGCAGATGAAGGTGTTGATCACTGTTACAACGGCCATGGGGTCGTACCCAGGCGGAAGCGGCGCGTAGGAAAGGTCGTTCGTGAAGTTCGTCGGCGACAGGCTGTTGTACGTCGCGACTCCCGCCGCGTGCAGGGGCGCGCCGTTCACCGTTCCATCCATCGTCAGTTGTACGGTGTGCACCTGCGCCTGAACCAGGCCGCAGAGACACGCCGCGGCGATTCCCGCCAGTACCTGTTTCATGATCGGCTCCTTTCCTCACGATGCCCGCACGCGCGGGCTCCTGAACGCGCACAGGATTCCAGGGCCGCCGAGACTCGACCACGCGGAAAGTTCCCCGATTTTGAGCCGGATACAAAGGGGCCCTCGGGAATGGAAACTCCCCGAGGGCCGCGGTCCCCGCTCGGGTTCTGCTCGTAGCGGAGCCCGCATCGCGTCTCGCCCGGCGGGTTCGACGCGGCCCGCCGCGTTATCTCTCGCCGCATGATGGAGGCGTCCCAGCACTCATCGTCAGTCAGAACTCGGCCCGTTCAGACCCGCCTCCGCCGCGCCGCCGCTGCGAGGGCGCTCCGGCCGATCAGCGGGTCCGCACCGTGCCCTCGATCTGGAGTTTGAGAAGTTCGGCGTAGCGGCCGGCGTGGGCGGTGAGATCGTCGTGGGTGCCGGTCTCGGTGATCCTGCCCTGCTCGATCACGACGATGCGTGAAGCGTGGCGGACGGTGCTGAGCCGGTGGGCGATGACGAACGACGTGCGGCCCTTCATGAGCGTGGCGAGCGAGCGCTGGATGAGCACCTCGCTCTCGGTGTCGAGGTTGCTGGTGGCTTCGTCGAGGATGAGAATGAGCGGATCGGCCAGCAGCGCGCGGGCGATGGCGATGCGCTGCTTCTGCCCGCCGGAGAGCCGCACGCCGCGTTCGCCGATGATGGTCTCGTAGCCTTTTTCGAGTTCGGTGATGAAGGCGTGCGAGTTCGCGGCCTTGGCGGCGTTGATGATCTCCTCGGGGCGGGCGTCGCGCCGGCCGTAGGCGATGTTCTGGGCGACGGTCCCGTCGAAGAGGAAGACGTCCTGCTCGACGATGCCCAGTAGGCTCCGGTACGAGGCCACGTCGATCTTCTTGAGGTCCACGCCGTCGAACAGGATCGAACCCGCGGTGGGGTCGTAGAAGCGGGCGATGAGGTTGCACAGGGTGGTCTTGCCCGAGCCCGAGGGCCCGACGAAGGCGATGATCTCGCCGGGTTCGACACTCAGCGACACCCCGCGGATCACGGGCTCGGGCGAGGGCTCGGTCGGCGCCTGCGCGGCGTTGGCGCCGGGCTTTCGCGGAGCGCGCGGGTACGTGAACCAGACGTCGCGGAGCTCGACCCGACCCTCGGAAGCCACGCGTGCGACGACGGCGTCGCCCCGCGAGCCCGCGAACTCCTTTTCTTCGCCGAGAAGATCCAGAACGCGGTCGAGGGCGGCGAGATTGCTCTGGATGTTCGCGGCGGTCGAGGTCAGCGTCTCCATCGGCCCAAGCAGCATCAGCAGGTACGTCGAGAACATCATCACGTCGCCGATGGTGAGGTTGCCGCGCAGAACCTGGGTCCCGCCGTAAATGAGGACGGCGGCGGACGCCGCGGGGATGAGCACGGCCCACGCGACCTCCAGAATCCGGGACCACCACCACGTGAGGACCTCGATGCGGGTCATGTAGTGCTGCGCGGCGGTGAATCGCGTGGATTCGGCGCGTTCGCGCGAGAAGCCGCGCACGACGCGCATCCCGCCGAAGGCCTCCGTCGTGGTCGCGTCGATGCCCTGGCGGACGAGTTTGGCGTCGCGGTACAGCGGGCGGATGCGGCCGATCCAGGTGCGGTGGGTGACCCAGACGACGGGGATGAGCATGAGCCCGCCGGCGAGCATGCGCCAATCGACAAACGTCAGAATCACCAGCGTGCCGAAGAGTTGGACGACGGCGCGCCACGGGTTGTAGATCATCGTGAAGAGCAGTTCGCCCGCGAGGCCGGCATCTTCGCGGAGCATGCTCGCCATGCCTCCGGATTTGTAGTGGTGGATCCGGTGCAGCGGAAGGTGCACGGCGTGGTCGAACGTGATCCGGCGGAGGTGCGCCTGCAGTCGCTTGGTGATGCGGGTCATCTGCCAGCGGCCGACCGTGCCGAGGGTGACTCCCAGCAGCGCCGCCGATACCACAAAAGTCCCCAGGTACCAGAGCAGCGGCACCGGCTCGCTGGGGAGGCGCAGGGCGCTGCGGACGCCCGCGGGGATTCCTTCGGGCCCCGGGTTGCTGGTGAGGATGTAGTCGATCGCGATCTTGGTGGAAGCGGGCAGGACCAGGCTGACGGCCGTAACGATGGTGAGAGTCGTGAGGGCGAGGTAGACGTACGGACGGTGGCCGACCGTCAGGTCCCAGAAGCGGGCGAAGAGGTCGAAGAAAGAGCGGGATCGCTTGTTTTTGTCGGCGCGGGGGCCCTTTTCGTCGGCAGCGCGTGCGGCCCACGCCGCGTCGGCCTTCCGGGCGCGTTGGTAATCACGGAATCGCTCTCGGCTGCCGCGCCGTTGGGGAAGCATGGTGGGTCTCGGAAGGTCCGAAAGAGCATCGGCCCGGGCCGAGCCGGAGTTGATGCGAATCAAGGGTAGTCTAGTGCAGGACGCGGTAGACTTCGGCCTCGTCGGTGAGGCCCATTCGAACCTTCTCGAGGGCGTCCTCGCGCATGGGCTTGAACCCGGCCCGCTTCGCCGCCTCGTACAGCGTGACCGAGTCCACGCGCTGGGCGGTGAGTTGGCGCAGTTCGTCGTTCATCGCCATGATCTCGTACGCCGCCAGCCGGCCCTTGTACCCCGTGCCGTAGCAGGCTTCGCAACGTCCGGTGGGCCGTCCCATCTCGTCGGCCGCCTGGCCGCCCCCGCCGCATGCCTTGCACGTCCGCCGGAGCAGCCGCTGGGCGAGCGTGGCGAGCAGGGAGGAGGTGATGAGGTACGGCTCGATGCCGATGTCCACCAGCCGAGGGATGGCGCTGGGGGCGTCGTTGGTGTGCAGCGTGGCGAGCACGAGGTGGCCGGTGAGAGAAGCCTGGATGGCGAGTTGGGCCGTCTCGGTGTCGCGGATTTCGCCGACGAGGATGACGTCGGGGTCCTGACGGAGAATGGCGCGCAGGCCGGTGGAGAAGGTGACGCCGCGCTTGACGTTCACCTGCATCTGCGAGATCCCCTCGAGGTGGTACTCGACGGGGTCCTCGATGGTCATCACGTTGCGGCTGGCGCGGTCGATGCGGGAGAGCGCGGCGTACAGCGTCGTCGTTTTGCCCGAGCCGGTGGGGCCGGTCACGAGAATGATCCCGTTGGGACGCTCGACCAGGTCAAGCAACTGCGTCTGCATGCCCCGGGTCATGCCGATCTCGTCGAGGGACAACTGCGTGGCGGTCTGATCGAGCAGACGCAGCACCAGGCGCTCGCCGTAGACGGTGGGAATCGCCGAGAAGCGGATATCAACCTTGCGCGAGCCCACCCGCACCGACGTGTGTCCGTCCTGCGGCGTGTGGCGGTTGGCGATGTCGAGTTCGGTCATGACCTTCAGGCGAGACGAGATCGCGGGTGCGAGCGTCAGCGGCGGTGTGAAGGCGTCCACGAGCATGCCGTCGATGCGGAAGCGGATGACCAGCCGCGTCTCCATCGGGTGTACGTGGATATCGCTGGCGCGCCGGCGCAGGGCCTCGAACAGGATCATGTTGACCAGCCGGATGACCGGCGTCTGGCGGGCGAGTTGGAGGAGGTCGGTGGACTGACCCGCCTGGGCCGCGGCCGAGGCGATGGCCCGCTCATCGAGCGGCATCTCTTCAATGATCTCGGTGACGAGATCCTGCCGCTGCTCATAGCCGCGGTTGATGAGGTTCGCCACGCCAGCGCGGGGCGAGAGCACGATGCGGATGGGCACCTGCAGCAGGTCCTCGAGCATGGAGAAGACCGCGGGCTGCATGGGCTGGGCGGTGGCGACGGTGACGGTGCTGCCGTCGCTCTCAAGGCCGGCGCAGAGGCGGCCGCGGGCGATTTCGGCGGGCACCACCTCGTAAAAGCGCGAGGCAGATTCCTGGATTCGCGGCTCGGGGACATACCGCAGGCCGGTGCGCTTGGCGAGCAGTTCGAGCGCCTGGTGCTCGTCGAGGGCGAGCAACTGGAGCATCACGTCCCACGGCTCGTCATCGGAGCCTTCGATCGCGGCGAACTGGCGGGCCTGTTCCGCCGAGAGCGGAAGGGGCGCGAAGAGTTCGGCGACGCGGACGAGTTCGCCGTGGCTGGGCGCGTTCAGGCCCTCGGCGACGGAAGTTCCGCCGCGCTTCGCCAGGCCTTTTCTATCACCGTTGAGGGCCATGCAGGATCAGTCTGGGTTCTGCCACGAGGGCGGGGGTGCGCCCGGGTCGGGGTTCTTGGGATCAGGGACCGGACGGGAGATCATCGGGCCCGCGGACGCGGGGGCGGGAACGGGGGCAGGCGCGGCGGGCTGTGGCTCGGCGGGCGAGGGAGAAGCCGGCATCTCGCCGGGAACCACGATCTCCGAGGTCGATGGCACGAGCGCAGGGATGTCCTCGGCGATCCCGACCGCGGCCTGCGGGCCGCGGGTGAGCAGTTTGAGGTCGGTGAAGGTGGGATCGCGGAGAATCTTGGGAGTAAGAAAGACGTAGAGAACGGTTTTGCGATTGCCGGTGCTGCGATCCTGGAAGAGCAGGCCCAGAAGGGGGATGTCGCCCAGGAGCGGGATCTTGGCGACCGTCTTGGTCTTGCTTTCGACGATCAGTCCGCCGACGACCACGGTGTAGTCGGAGGGGACGGTAATGCTCTCGGACTTGATGTTGTTCTGAAGCCGCGGGGGCGGAAGGACGGTGCCGCCCACGGACTGGCTTTCGCCGGTGAAACTGGAGAGTTCGATGTCGTACTTGAGACGCATATACCCGCCGTCACTGATCTGCGGGGTGACGCTGAGCGATGTGCCGGCTTCGGCGTAGTCGCCGGAGGTGACCAGGTCGCTCTGGCCGCTGGAGCCGCGCGAGATCGTGCTGGTTGGCTGCTGGTCGAGGCTGACGACCTGGGCCTCCTCGTTGTCGTCCACCAGTAGTTGGGGGTTGGAGATGATCCGCGAGTCGGTCTCGTTGGCCAGGGCGGTCATGACGATGGGAACCATGTCGTTTCGGATCACGGCCCCGGTGAAGCCGGTAAGGGCGTTGACGGTGGGGGGGCTGAGGATGCCGCCGGTGGCGGCGTAGGTCGCCAGTCCGAAGGACTGGGTGAAGACCCCGCCCGTGCCGCTGGCGTTGATGAGTTGGGTTTCAAAGGCGGTGCGGAGGCGGTCGTCGGCGTTGACTGCGATGATCTTGGCCTCGACATACACCTGCGGGCGCCGCAGGTCCAGCCGCTCGATCAGGCGCTTGAACTCCGGCTGCTGCCCGGCCTGCGCCTTCACCAGCAACTGGTTGTTCTTGATGTCGGGGTATACAAACGCGGTCTCACCCTCGATCGAAAAGCCTTCCTCGCCCCCGCCCGCGGCCGGCGTCACGCGCGGGGCGTTGGGCTGGCGGACGCCCTGGCTGGCGGCGCGAGGCGTGGCCGGGCGGAAGCCCGAGCGTCGCCCTGATCCGCCTTCATCCCCGGGAAGCAGCGGAGCCGACGACACCGGGCTGGAGTTGGTGATGATGCCGTTGATGATGTCCGCCAAGTCCTCGGCGTACGCGTTCTTTATCTTGTAGACCTTCGTGACCACGGCCTCGGCCTCGGTGTCGAGTTGGTCGAGCAGGGACTTGAGTTGCCCCTGCTGGGATTCGGTTCCGTAGTAGATGATCTGGCCACGGTTCTCATCCACGATGATCACCGGCCCTCCGACCAGGTTGGAAGTACCCTGCTGCTGGAGGCCCTGGCGGTTGGCGCCGCCGCGGGGGTCGAACGTGGAGGGGCCTTGCGCACTTTGGTCAAGGGCAGCAATGGTGATGACCTCGCCCAGGCCGCGGCCTCGGGCGATCTCGGCGACCTGCGAGGCCGCCTTCCCCGCGGCGTACGAGCGGGGAACGAGTTCGTTGGGCACGTCGATGACAAGCAGCACCCGCCGCACCTGGACGGTTTCTGCGGGGGTTCCGCGGACGATCAGGGCATTGCCCTGCTGATCCACGGTGAGCCGATCAGCGAGATTGCCGATCGGATTCAGGTTGCGTGCCGCGGGGGCGGCGGACTGATCGATCTGGCCGGGCTGGCCGACCCGCGCCGCCGAGGCCTGCTGGGCCTGCCCGATGAGTTGCAGGGCGCGCTCGCGGGCGACCGACGCGGAGATGTGCGTCAAAGGGATGCGCGTGTACTCGATCTTGAGGTCTTCGGTTACGAGCGCTTCCACGACCTGCTGGAGCGAATCGAGGCGACGGGGCGTGTCGGTAGCGACGATTACGCCCAGATCGTCGATATAGGCGTATTGGCGCTGGCCGGTGGGGCCGGGCTGGGGCGTGCCGATGAGTCCTTCGATGTGCTGCTTGAGCGAACTGGGACGCATGTTGGGGGTTGGAAAGACGCGGGTGGTGGCGAGCTCGCCCCTGGCGTTGGGAACGACCTGGTTGGCCGCGTGCACGCTGTAGTTGCCGAACTGATCGCGCGAAACCGCCCAGCCTTGCTGATCCAGCAGTGTACTCAGGAGGGAGAGCAGTTCGGTCTTCTTGACGGGGACGGGGGCATTGAACCGGATCATCCCCGGCGGCTCGCCGATGACCGTCACGTTGATTTCCAGTGTCGTCGCAACCAGGTCGATCAGCGTGTTCATCGCCACCGGCTCGGAAAACGCCGAGAGCGTCACCATCTCGGGGTCGTCGGTCGTGATCCGTGGCGGGGGAGTTTCGGGCGCGGGCGGTTGAGGAGGGACCGTGACGGGCTGGACGCCTTTCACCCCCGGCTGGTTGACTGGCGTGGCCTTCGCGGGTTGATATCCCCACGCCGACCCCGCGATCGCCAGCAGGACCGCGGCTGAAACCCACGCGCTGCGAGAATTGCGCACCTGGCACCCTCCATGGGCCGCGTCGCGGGCCCGGCGCATGTACCGTTCCGATCCGTCCGAGCCCCGGGCGAGTTCATCGCAGCCGGAGCCCGTGGTGTCAAAGGTAGGCATTCGTGAGTCTCCACGCCCCCCGAGTCGTCAGTCTCGTCCCCGCGGCCACCGAAATCGTGGCCTTTCTGGGTTGTTCCGACCTGCTCGTGGGGCGCTCGCATGAATGCGATTTCCCGCATTCAGTATCGGACCGGCCGGTGCTCACGGCCCAAAGGGTGCGAGCGGAGGACCCCAAGGCCATCGACGAGGCTGTTCGGGGCCTTCTAGCGGTGGGAGAGCCTCTGTACACCGTGGACGAGGCGAGGCTGCGGGAACTCCGACCGGACCTGATCCTGACCCAGGACCTCTGCGCCGTTTGCTCGATCGACCTGGCCGCGGTGCGACGGATCGCGGAGGGGATGAACCCGCGGCCGGCGATCGTGAGCCTCAACCCGACGACGGTGGAGGGGGTGCTCGATGATGTGCTGACCGTGGGGCGGGCGCTGGGAAAGGAAGAGCGAGGTATCGAGGCGGTGGTGGAACTCCGGGAGCGGTTGGCCCGGGCGCAGGATTTCGTCAACCCGTACGCGGACGGGCCGTCGGTGGCGTTCCTGGAGTGGACGGATCCTCTGTTCGTGGCCGGCCACTGGACTGCTCAGTTGATCGAGCGGGCGGGCGGCAGACACCCGCTCAACCCCACCGCCGCGATGGCAGGGGCGGGGGCTGGGGAGGGCTTCCAGGGGGCGATGCGGGTTGCAGGGAAATCGGTGCGGGTATCGATCCAGGCGCTGGTGGCCTCGGAGCCGGAGTACGCGGTCGTGTGCCCGTGCGGGTTGGGTTTGGAGCGCACGGCCGAACTTGTCGGGGCGCTCGGCGAGGTGCGGTGGTGGAGCGAACTGCCGGCGGTGCGGAAAGGGCGGGTGGCGCTGGTGGATGGGAACCAGATGTTCAATCGCCCCGGGCCGCGGATTGTGGATGGGTTTGAATGGCTCGTGGGGTGGTTGCAGGGGCGGACGGAGTTGATGCCCGCCGAGTTTCCGTGGCGGGAGGTGGGCAACTGAACGTACACCCTGATTCCCCGGGCGGCACGGCGGAGAATCCCCGGAGCAAGCCGGTCCGAACCAAAGCCCGGCAGATCCGTGCCCGAGACGCGCGTTGTCAACGCTTCCGGTTCCCGATAGGCTCGGCGGCCATGAAGACTCTTCTTGCGTTCGCGGCGTGCTGCCTGGTTGTTTCGGCCCGGGGCCAGGTAGATCAGAGCATCCGGCCCGTGGGCTACCCGCAGTTCCCCTGCCTGAGCCCGGACGGCTCGACCATCGTTTTCTCGTACGCGGGGGACTTGTGGGCGGTGGGGGCGGGCGGGGGCGTGTCGCGCCGCATTACCTCGCACCCCTCGGACGAATCGCGGAGCGCGTTCAGCCCGGACGGGTCGGTGCTGGCGTTCG
Organism: Phycisphaerales bacterium; assembly: GCA_905339235.1. Taxonomy (GTDB): domain Bacteria; phylum Planctomycetota; class Phycisphaerae; order Phycisphaerales; family UBA1924; genus RI-211. The sequence continues at coordinate 17,822 of CAJPFG010000030.1, read as the reverse complement.
AATCGGAGCGAGAGGGAGCGCGGGCCGTGTATGCGATGCCCGTGGCGCGGAGCGAGTCGGGCCTGAACTTTGGTGATGTGCGGCGGGTCACCTCGGCCGATCGGGCGCAGACCCTGTCGGGGATCTCGGCGGATGGGAAGTGGGTGTACCTCTCTGACAACCACGAGCCGGCAGTTTTCCGTGGCGTGAAGATGTACCGCGCGAGAATCGACGGGTCCGGCCCGCTGGAGCGATTGACCACCGCCTACGGCTCGAGCGCACACGCCACGCCCGACGGCGCCGGGGTGGTCTTCACTCGCAATCGCTACGACCCCAACCGGCCTCACTATGCCGGCTCGGCCACGACCGACCTGTGGCGGTTGGAACTCAAAACCGGTGACTTCACGCAACTCTCGGCCCACTCCCTCAATGAGGCCGAGGGATACCTGCTCCCCGATGGTTCGCTGGTGTTCGTGTCCTCGCGCGACGGCCAAAACAACATCTGGCGCGCCGCCAAGGGCGCGAAGGACGACACCGCCAAGCCACTGACCGCCTTCAAGCCCGGCGCGGGTGAGGCCACGATCGCCCACGGCGTTCGGGACTTCAGCGTGGCGCCGGGCGGCGCGGCCGGCGTCTTCGTCGTGTGGGACCGGCTGTACACCATCGATCTGTCGAGGGCCAAGCCCCAGGCCACGCCCGTGGATGTGCGCGTCGGTGGTGATTTCTCGCAGATCGACTTCCAGAAGTTGAACCTGTCGCGGCAGGTGCAGGAGGCCGCGCTGAGCCCCGACGGCAAGACCATCGCCCTGGCCGCCCGGGGTGAGATCTTCGTTCGCAGCACCGACAAGGAACGGCCCACGCGCCGGGTCACCAACTCGCACTCCCGCGAGCGCGACCTCGCGTGGTCGCCCGACGGAAAGACGCTGTACTTCTCCAGCGACGAGACGGGGGTATACGGGATCTACGCGGCCACCGTGGATGTCGCCCGTGAAGACCTGGAATCGAAGAAGAAGGACGAGCCCAAGGCCGCGGACGAGGAGCCCAAAAAGGCCGATGCCGACGCGGCCAGGCCCGCCGAGAACAAGGACGAGAGGGCGGAAGAAAACAAAGACGAGCCCAAGGACGAGAAGAAGCCCGACTTCGGCAAGCGGTGGAGCGAAGCGCTCACGTTCAAGATCGAGCCGGTGCTCGTCGGAGCGGAGAACCACCGCTCGGCACGCCCATCGCCCGACGGCAAGAGCGTGCTCGTGACGCGTGCGCGGGGCGACCTCCTTCTCATGGACGTGCCCGCCCGAACCGCCCGCGTGCTGTTCACCGGCTGGACGGAGCCCGAGGTCGAGTGGTGCCCGGATTCTCGGCACATCGTGTACGCCGTGAGCGACGTGTACTTCAACTCCGACATCTGGCTGCTCGACACCCGGACCGACGGGGCCGCGCCGGCGAACATCACGCGCCATCCCGACGACGACGTGTCGCCGCGCCTGTCGGCCGACGGCAAGGTCCTGTATTTCCTCAGCGACCGGGACGACGACACCACGGGCGAGTTCTCCGTGTACGCCGTGAACCTGGACCGGAAACTGGATGGACTGTCGGCCTACGAACTGGCGGACTACTTCAAGGAGGCCGCGGAAAGCGCGAAGAAGCGCAAGCCGCTCGGCGCCGAAGAAAAGAAGAAGGCCGATACCAAGGACGGCAAAGAGGAAGAACAGAAGAACGGGAAGAACGGGGAAGCGAAGGACGAGCCGAAGAAAGAGGAGTCAAAGAAGCCCGACGAAAAAAAGCCCGAGCCCCTCAAGTTCGATCTCGACGATGCCTACCTCCGCGTGCGATCCGTGGTTTCCATCCCCGAGGGAATGGGCGACCTCGCGGCCGCGCCGGGCGGAGATCGCGTGGTCTTTTCGGCTTCCGTGGACGGCACGCGGGGCCTGTACAGCGTGGACTTCAAAGGCAAGGAACGCAAAGCCATCGCGAGTGCGGGCGTGTCGAGCGTGGGCATGGGCCTCACGGGCGAGAAAGTGGCGTACGTGAGCGCGGGGGAGGCCACGATCGGCAAGCCCGCGGGGGGTGAGGCCGAGAAGATGGCCATCGATGCACCGGTGGTCATCGAGATCGCCCAGCAGCAGAAGCAGAAGTTCCTCGAGGCGGCGCGACTGCTCGGCGAGGGCTTCTACCACCCCACCCTCAAGGGCCTGGACTGGGCAGCGCTGACGAAGCGATACCTCCCCCTGGCCATGCAAACTCGCACCGACGCCGAGTTCAACACCGTGGGCATGTGTCTCTTCGGCGAGTTGAACGGCTCGCACCTGGGAATCCGCGGCGGGCGCGATTCCGCCGGCGAACAGACCCCGCTGGGGTACGTGGGGATCGATGCCGAGCCCGCGGCCGAGGGCTGGAGGGTCGCCCGCGTGCTGCCGCAGGGGCCGGCCGATCGCGAGTCGTCGAAGTTGAGCGAGGGCGATGTGATCGTGTCCATTAACGGCGAGCCCTGCGCCCGGGGCGGCGCTCCCGGTGCGGACCTCCCGGTTCAGTTGGCGAACACCCCGGGGCGCGAGACCCTGCTCAAGGTCAAGAACGCCGCCGGCGAGGAGCGGCTGGTGCTCATCACGCCCAGCGGTATGGGCGCCGATACCGGCCTGCGCTACGACGATGAAGTGCGCCGCCGCACCGCGATGGTGGACAAGTTCTCCGGGGGCAAGATCGGATACCTCCACATCCGCAGCATGGACATGGGGTCCGTGCGCAACTTCGAGCGAGATCTCTACGCCGCCGCCCATGGCCGTGCCGGTCTCCTCATCGACGTCCGCGACAACGGCGGCGGCTCCACCGCCGACATCCTGCTCTCCAGCCTTACCGCCCCGCGCCACGCCTACACCGTCGCGCGCGGCGCCGACGGCGCCTCCATCCCCAAGGACGCCTACCCCCGCGACCGCCGGCTCATCTATGGATACAACCGGCCCATCTCCGTCCTCATCAACCAGAACTCCTACTCCAACGCCGAGATCTTCCCCCACGCCATCAAAACCATCGGCCGCGGCAAACTGGTCGGCGTCCAGACCTTCGGCGCCGTCATCTCCACCGGCGCGGCCGGCCTCATCGACGGCACCACCGTCCGCATGCCCTTCCGCGGCTGGTACCTCCCCAACGGCACCGACATGGAGAATCATGGCGCCCAGCCCGACATTGAAGTGCTGGTCAAGCCCGAGGACGAAGTCTCCGGCGCCGACCCGCAGATCGAGGCCGCGGTCAAGGAGTTGATGGAACGCGCGGAAAAGGAACCGTTCTGGGACGGCGGGCGGCCATGATCAGCGTTCGAATGGCCAAGTCCCGTAAGGACGACCGGCGCGAGATCCGAAGATGATTGGCCAGCGCGCGGGCGCTCGCCGGATCATCACGTGACACACCCCACCGCACCGTCACCCCAGCCCCTCGGCCACGAGCACCTGGCCGCACTTACCGACGCCCGCAAACGCTCCGCGAAGGTCCGACGGGCCGCGGGCGTCGCCACGCTCAGCGGATGGACCATGGCGATCTTCGCGGCCGTCACGCTCCTGGGCGCGCTCTTCGGAAGCCTCATCTCCCTCGTCACGGGCGTGGCCCTGGGCGTCGTCGCCTTCAACGAAATTCGCGGGGCCACGATGCTCCGCCGGTTCGAGCCGCGCGCCGCGCGGCTGCTGGGCTTCAACCAGATCGGCCTCGCCGCGATAATCGTCGGCTACGCCGCGTGGTCGCTGGTTTCCCAACTCCGGGCCGACCCTCTGGAAAGCATGGGCGGGTCCTCGGGCGATGCCGAAGTGGACGCGATGATCAGCGGCCTCACGAGCACCGTGACCTACGGCCTCTACGGCGGCATGGCGGCCATCGGCGTCATCGTCCCCGGCCTCACCGCCTGGTACTACTTCTCCCGCGCGAGAGTCGTGCGCACGGTCGTTTCGCAGACGCCGGAATGGGTCGTGAGCGCACTCCGCGCCGCGGCGTAACTCCCGCTTCTCCCACGACCTCCTCCACGCGTGACATCCCGCGCCCGCGTGTGTCGCATGGTGTCCGGGCGACCTCAACGAGCCCGGAGACTCTCATGCACCGTGTCATCGCGGCCATCGCTTCATTCACGCTCATCGCGATCTCCCCCGCCGCGGGACAGTGCCAACTGCTCGTGCGCGAGTCCTTCGCGCCCGGCCCCCGCCCGCACGGCGGGAACGGTCGCCTCCGCGACGCAAACATCCACGACAACCTCTCCGGCTACTGGCCTCAGGTGCCCGAGTACACCGAGTGGCGCACACCCAACGAGTCGGGCGTGGTGAACTGGGCCTTCGCCGGCTCCTCGCTCGACCCGCTCGAGATCGATCCCAACGACCCCTACAACGGCACGGCCTTCGGCGAGTCTGGGGCCGTCGCGCTGCTGCCGTTCTCCGCGCCTCCCGACTCGTTCACGCTCTCCGCCGAAACGGTCATGCCTTTCGGGCTCACGGGCGCGATCTACCTCGGGTACACCTCGAGCGACGCGTTCGCCGACAACTTCGAGACCGGCGGGTCGCTCTGGGTGTCGCTCAACGGCCGCGGCGAGTGGGCCGTACACGCCGGCGGACCCGACCCCGTCGCCTCCGGAACCGCCGTCTTTGGCACGCTTGCCGGCGGCTGGCTCCGCGTGGAACTCACGTTTGATCCCGCGGCCTCCACCGTCTCCGGCCGCATCGGCGAAACGCCCGTGGGCCCGGTGACCGTTCCCCCCCTCCCGCCGATCGCCTACTTCGGCATGGAGGCCCGGGAGTACTGGGCGGTCCTCAACAACCTCTCCATCGTCCGCGGCCAGCGACTCTCCGCCGAAGTCGCCGGCGCCCCGCCCTCGATCTGCGACGGCCAGACCGTTGTCCTCACGGCCCAGACCAACGCCGCGAATCCCGCGGCCTACTTCTGGGAGCGCGACGGCCGGCAGATCCCCGACGGACCCCTCCCCGGCGGCGCCATCGTCTCCGGCGCCCAGACCAACACGCTCACCATCACCGACTTCAACGCCCTCAGCGCCGGCGCCTTCGACGCCGTCGTTGCAAACTCCTGCGGCCTGACACGCAGCCCGGCCGTGATACTCAGCACCAACTGCGGCCAAACCTGCGACCCCGACGTCAACTGCGACGGCTCCATCAACGGCTTCGATGTCGAAGCCACGGAACAGGCCGTGAACGGAGACTTCAGCAACTTCTGCCAACCTGACGCCGACTACAACCGCGACGGGTCGATCAACGGCTTCGACATCGAGGCCGTGGAGCAGGCCGTCAACGGCGCCCCCTGCCCATAACCAGCGCGTCAGTTCCGCTCCGCGGCCTCGTACGCCCGCGGCGCCGTCATCGCGCCCGCGCCCGAGATGCCGTCAAAGTCGCCGCGGATCGCCTTCAGCGCGAACCGTTCCCGATCGATCTCATCGCGCGTGCGGAATCCCTTCCTGCGAAAGACTGGCAGCGGCGGGCACCACCCCTGCAACGCATGCTGGAGGAAGAACCCCTGCACGACAAGCGTGAGCAGGTACCCCCAGGGCGTGATCAGGTATCCGATCGCCAACCCCGTCAGCGACAGGACCGACGAACCTGTCTCCAGCGCCCGTTCCACATCCCACTCGCGATCCAACTCCCGCAGCCGCTCCCCGATGCCCGCCGGGTTCTGCGCGTAATGCCGAATGCTGTCGATCGCCTTGTTGCGGATCCGTTCGTTCACGTTCGGGGCCGTATGCGAAGGCACGCGATTCGCCGAAGTCGTTGCCGCGGTCGTCATGGCATCACCCATCCAGCGCGGCCACCTTCGGCCGCTAAGCCCCAATGCGCCGAGAGCCATGAAGCGGGAGTGAGGAGCGAGCGAATCTGCGTTCATCGCGGAGATGCCGCCGCGGGCACGCCCTGACGCCCGCCGACCGTCCGGCGAGCCCAGCCACCCCGCCCGCACCCGCCGTTGCGGTGCTCTCGCCCGGGCACATTTGCATCCCAAACGGGCGGGATTTCCTGTAAGATCACACCACCCGGGCCAACCCCCGGGGCGGTCCAACGCCGCGGTTCCCACCCACGAGCAAGGAGACTCGGATGCGCCCACTCCCTTTCCCCCTTGCGTTCTTCCTCCGTCCCGCGCTCCTCGTCGCAGCGCTCACATTTGTCAGCGGGTGTGCCGCAAGCCGCGCTCCCGCCCCTGCCACGCAGCCCGCGGCGAGCGCCGCCGCCACGCAAGCCCCGCAACTCTTCCGCGGCCTGGGCTCGCACACGCGCACCGTCTCCACGAAGAACGCCGAGGCCCAGCGCTACTTCAACCAGGCGTTCACCTGGATGTTCTCGTTCAACCACGACGAGGCTATCCGCTCCTACCAGCGAGCCGCCGAACTCGACCCGAATCTAGCCATCGCGTACTGGGGCATCGCGTTCTGCAACGGCCCGCACATCAACAACCCCGTGATGGACGAGCCCCGCGCCATCGCCGCGTGGGACGCGCTGCGCAAGGCGCGGGCCGCCGCGCCCAACGCGACCCCGGCCGAGCAGGCCCTTATCAACGCGCTCGCGGCCCGGTACACCGATCCCTCTCATCCGCCCATCCCGTTCTCGTTCGAGGAACGCGCCCCGTTCGACAAGGCCTACGCGAGCGCCATGGCCAAGGTCTACGCCCAGTTCCCCGATGACGCCGACATCGCCGCCCTCTACGGCGAGTCGTTAATGGACTGCCGTCCATGGGACCTCTGGGATCCCAACACCAAAGAGCCGCGTCCGGAGACTCCAAAGGTCCTGGCCGCCCTCGAGCACGCCCTCCATCTCAACCCCAACCACCCCGGTGCCAACCATTACTACATCCACGCGGTCGAGGCTTCCACGCACCCGGACAAGGCCGTCGCGGCCGCGGACCGGCTGCGAACCCTCGTTCCCGCCTCGGGCCACATGGTCCATATGCCTGCGCACATCGATGTCCGCGTGGGCAACTGGGCTCAGGCCGCGGAGCAGAACCGCCGGGCGATCAAGGCCGACACCACCTACCGCACACTTTCTCCCACGCAGGGCATCTACCGCATCTACATGGCCCACAATGACCACTTCCTGTCGTGGTCGTGCATGATGCTGGGACGCAAGGAGGAATCACTCGCCGCGGCGCGCCACATGATCGCCACGATTCCCGAAGGCTTCGCCAGGGATGCCGCGCCCTTCGTGGACCCCATGATGCTTGTGGAGATGGAGGCCCTCATGCGGTTTGGCATGTGGGACGACGTTCTCAAGGTCCCCGAGCCCCCCGAGTACCACCCCATCACCCGCGCCTACCGCCACTTCGCCCGCGCGTCGGCGTTCGCCGCGCAGAACAGGGTCGCCGATGCCGAGCGCGAGCAGGCTCTCTTCAAATCCGCCTCCAAGGCCGTTCCCGAGAAGGCGATGATGGCGCAGAACCCCGCGCACACCGTGCTGGACCTCGCAGCACACACGCTCGCGGGCGAGATCGCATTTCGCAAGGGCGACACCGACGCCGCCGTCTCCGATCTCACCAGGGCCGTCGAGATCGAGGACTCGCTCCGCTACATGGAGCCGCCGGACTGGTTCCAGCCCACGCGGCACTCGTTGGGCGCGGTGCTCCTGGCCGCGGGCCGCAAGGCCGAGGCCGAAAAAGTCTACCGCGCCGATCTCGAGCGACTCCCGGAGAACGGGTGGTCGCTGTTTGGATTGTCACAGTGCCTGGAAGCCTCAACCCCCGAAGCCGCGGCGGTAAAGGCACGCTTCGAAAAGGCCTGGTCCGGCGCGGATACGAGAATCCAAGCGACCTGCCTGTGCGTGAAACCGGCGCGCGAGTAGCCGGGAAGATCCCAGGTCGCTCCAACACACGCGGCCGCGCACCGCCGTTGCCTCACGCCAGGTGTCCTATGAACACTGCGAAGACCGGTGCCTACTGGGTCGTTGGCAGCCTCGCGGGCGCCGAGTCGAGCAACTCCACTCCCGGATTCCGCTTGACGAAGTGCCGCACCGCCCACTCGTCGGCGAACAGAATGACCGTGCGCTCGTCGCGATCCGTGGCAAACGTCGCGTCGTCGGGGAGGTCGGGGAGCCAATCCGGCGGGGCGCCCTCCTTGCGCCACCAGCGGAGGATTGTCCAGCGCGCGGGCTCGAGCCGCGACTCGGCGCCGTACTCTGCCTTCATGCGGTATTGGACGACCTCGAACTGCAACGGGCCCACCGCCGCCAGGAGCGGGGTCTTCACCTGGCCGCTGCCCATCATCAGAACCTGCACCACGCCCTCCTGGAGCAACTGCTCGAAGGCGAGGCGGAACTTCTTGGAGTTGCCCGGCTGGGGGTTGTGCAGGTAGGCGAAGACCTCGGGAGTGAACCGCGGTATTTCGTCGAAGACGATCGAGCGGTCGTCGGTGAGCGTGTCCCCGATGTGCAGGGCGTCGTGCCCGACGATGCCGACCACGTCCCCCGCGCGCCCTTCCTCGACCGTCTCGCGCTGCTGCCCGAACAGTTTCTGCGCGTTCGAGAGACGAATGCGCTTCCCGCTCTGCGCATGGATCACAGACATCTCGCGGGTGAACGAGCCGGAGACGATGCGGACGAAGGCGATGCGGTCCCGGTGGCGCGGGTCCATGTTCGCCTGGATCTTGAAGACGAACCCGCTGAAAACAGGATCCTCCGGCTGGATGAGCCGATCGCCCCCGGTCACACGGCGCGGCCCGGGGCCGGCCGAATGCTCCAGGAATCCGTCGAGCAGCAACTGCACGCCGAAGTTGTTCATGGCGCTGCCGAAGTACACCGGCGTGATCGCCCCGGCAAGCACGCGCGGCTGGTCGAAGGTCTCGCCCGCGCCGTGGAGCATCTCGATCTCCTCGTGCGCCTTCTCGTACACGGCGGCATCGAGCCTTTCGCGGATCACGGGGTCATCGAGCCCCATCACCTGCACGGGGGCGACGTAGGAGCCGTGGGCGAGGCGCTCGAAGAGGTGGACCTGGTGGGTGTGACGGTCGTAAACGCCCCGAAACTGCGGCCCCGCGCCCAGCGGCCAGTTCACCGGAAACGCGCCGATGCCCAGCACCTTCTCGAGTTCGTCCAGAAGTTCGAGCGGCTCGCGGATCGGCCGGTCGCACTTGTTCATGAACGTGAAAATGGGCACGCCCCGCCGCCGGCAGACCTCGAACAGTTTGCGCGTCTGCGGCTCGATGCCCTTACCCGCGTCGATCACCATGACCGCGGCGTCCACCGCCGTGAGAACCCGGTACGTGTCCTCGGAAAAATCCTTGTGGCCGGGCGTGTCGAGCAGGTTGATGCGATAGCCGTTGTAGTCGAACTGGAGCACGGTGGACGAGATGGAGATGCCGCGCTGCTTCTCGAGTTCCATCCAGTCGCTCGCCGTGGCCCGCTGGTTCTTCCGGCTGGTGACCGAGCCCGCGAGGGTGACGGCCCCGCCGTAGAGCAGGAGTTTCTCGGTGAGCGTGGTCTTCCCGGCGTCGGGGTGAGAGATGATGGCGAAGGTTCGGCGGGGAAGGGGAGGCATGGGGGCGAAGGCTACGCGGTGAAGGCGCGGGCGGCGAAGCGGCCGCGCTCGTGGGCGAAATCGGTGGGGGGCGGGGGGAGGGTGATCCACTTCGGGGGGCGCCCCACGCCCTTGGAGATCTCGCGTTCGAGGCGCCCGGGGCGGCAGAGTTCCTGGGTGTTGGTGCAAGCGAGGATCACGCCCTGCGGGTTCAGGAGACGGGCCGATTCGGCGACAAGCCGGGCGTAGTCTGCGATCGAACTCCATGGGCGGATGCCCTTCTTCTTGGAGCCCGTGGCGAAACTCGGGGGGTCGAGGATGATCAGGTCGTAGGTAAGGGCTTTTTTTCGCGCATAGCCGAGAAAGTCGAAGGTGTCCATCCTGGCAAAGCGGTGGGGGGCCGGGTCGAGGCTGTTGTGCGAGAAGTTGCGTTCGCCCCACTCCAGGTACCGGGCGGAGACGTCCACGCTGGTGGTGATGGCGCCGGCCTTGGCGGCGGCGACGGAGAAAGCACAGGTGTAGGCGAAGGTATTGAGCACGGCCGGCGCCGGGGCGTTGCGTGCCCGGCGCTTTGCGGCGAGCGCGGCGATCCAGTCCGCGACAAAGGCGCGGTTCTCGCGCTGGTCGAGGAAGAGGCCGGTGGAGAGCCCGTCGTAGAGGCGGACTTCGAGTAGCCAATCGTGCTCGCGGATGAGAATCGACTTGGGAAGCGGTTCACCCGCGAGGGGGAGTGGGTCGGTGGCGGTGGGGGGCAGCACGCCGCCGAGGCTAGAGCGGTCTTTGGAGAAAGGCTTGAGGTAGACGGCGCGAACACCCAGCGGTTGCAGGATTCGGAGGGCGGCCGCGGCCTCCAAACCGGGTTCCAAGGCTCGGGGGGCTTTGTCGTCGTACACGATGAGAACGGCCCCGGGCCCATAGACGTCGATGAAGACCCCGTCGATCCCGTCGGCCGGCCCGGAGAAGACCCGAAAGGCCTGCGTTGTGCCGCGGCCGAGGAGCGCGCGGCGTCGCTCCAGGGCCTTGGGGAGCGCATCACGCAGCAAGCCCGGTGCGGCGGGAGGGGCGGGGCGTGGGGAGGCGTGCGGAGTCGTCAACGCGGGGAGTTTATGAGGTCTCGTCCAGCGGTTGGGCGCGGGGGGAGACCACGGGCCTACAGGCTCGAGGGTCCAGCCGATTGATGGCCGCGGCTCAGAAATCCTAAACCGAATGGTTGACAATGGTCTTCGATCCGATATACTAAACCACATGGTTATAGATCGATCCCCCGCGCTCGACCGCGTTTTTCACGCCCTGGCCCACCCGGCCAGGCGATCCATGGTCCGCCGGCTGGCCCGGGGCGAGCAGAACCTGAGCGAGTTGGCGGCGCCCCTGAGGATGTCGTTCCCGGCCGCGTCGAAGCACGTGCGGGTGTTGGAGGGAGCCAGACTTGTCCGGCGTCGCGTCTCGGGCCGGCAGCACCTGTGCCGGCTGGAGGGGGCTCCGATGAAGGAGGCCACGATGTGGATCGAACAGTTCCGCGAGCACTGGGAGCAGCGATTCCAGGTGCTCGACGCGCTGCTTGAGGAAATGAAGTCCGACGACCGCGGCCCGTCTGCACGGCGCTGATATCCCTGAGTCACCACCGAGAACAAGAGAGGACCAAGTTATGAATCCCGCAGGCCTGCAAGTTTCCACTCCCAGCGACACCACGATCGTCTTCACCCGCACGTTCAAGGCGCCGCGCCGGCTCGTGTGGGAAGCGATGACCACGCCCGCGTTGGTCCAGCGGTGGATGTTCTGCCCGCCCGGGTGGTCATGGGCCGCGTGCGAGATGGACGTGCGGGCGGGTGGCTCGTACCGCTGGGACTGGAACGGGCCGGACGGCACGCTGGCGCTCACGATCCGGGGCGTGCACCGGGAGGTGGACCCGCCGTCGAGGCTCGTTCACACGGAACTGATGGAGATGGGCCCGGGCGCGGGGCCGTGCGGGCCCGAGGGCGGCTCTTCCGAACCGTGGGAACTCGTCGCGGCGCTCGAACTGACCGAACGGGAGGGCGTCACGTCGATGAAGATGACGCTGGCCTTCGGCTCCAGGCAGGCCCGCGACATGGCGCTCCAGTCCCGCATGGAGCACGGGATGGAGGCCGGGTATCGGCAACTCGACGCGCTCCTGGCGGCCGGCACTACGGGGGCGTGAGCGAGAGCCGCGCGGCGGCGCGTGTGCCGCGATTCGGCACAGGGACGCGAGGCCGTCGCTCAACCCCGCTCCGCGGCCTCACAGGCGCGAGCGGCGGTCACGGCGCCCGCGCCGGAGAGGCCATCGAAATCGCCGCGGATCACCTCGAGTGCGAACCGTTCGCGATCGATCTGAACTGGTGTCGCGCCACGTCCCAACCCGTCGCCACTTGGCACGGTGAGGCACGCTCTTCGACTCAATGCGGAAAGTTGGGGTACTAGGATTTGAACCTAGAGAGGGCCTTCCAAAAACGGCTAGTTTTATAGGCTCAAACGCGCCTCTCGAACAGTTGGGTGCCCAAAACGTGCCAAGTCATCGGGGACGGCCGCGACCCCCTTTTTCAGGGGGTGCCGCGGGCCGCCAGACGGGGGTTCGGTCGGCCGAAAAGCGGTAAGACCCCCTCCGAGGGCACTGACAGTGACCTGCCCCCGTTTTCTGTACCAGGTGCTATGAGAGTCGGTCCATCCTACCCGCCGCCGGCGTCACGCACGCCGCGGCCTGTCTGCCTTGATGCTCGTGGGGGGTAGAGGGGTGAGTTTGAGAGGGGAGAGGGGCCGCGTCTCCCCTCTCAAGCAAGTCCCAGCGGCTTCCGTCCTTTCTGTCCCCGGACGCCCCAGCGCACGTGGCCGCGTACACCGCGGGCGGCAGGTATCCCAGCGAGCTGTGCGGCCTCCGACGGTTGTACTCCTCACGCCAGTTCCGCGCCTGCGCCTTGGCGTCGAGCACGTCGAGGAAGATCTCCGCGTTGAGCAGTTCGTCGCGCAGACGCGAGTGGAAGCTCTCCGCGAAGCCGTTCTCCCACGGCGCCCCCGGCGCGATGTACAGGTTCTCCACGCCCGTCAGATCCGCCAGCCGCCGGATCGTCCCCGCGATGAACTCGCCCCCGTTGTCGCTGCGGATGTGCTTCGGCACGCCGCGCGAGGCGAAGAGGTCGATGAGCACGTTCGCCACGCCCGCGGCGGTCATGCCGCGCTCCACCTCCAGCGCCACGCACTCGCGCGTGTACTCGTCCACCACGCTCAGCCACTTCAGGGGCCGGCCGCGCTCGTCGCGGTCGTGGATGAAGTCCACGCACCACACGTGGTCTTTGTGCTCGGCCCGCCGCCGCAGAATCCCGTTCTCGCTGTGGCCCAGACGCCTGCGTTTGTGCTGTTTCACGGGCACCTTGAAGCCCTCCTGCTTCCACAGCCGGTAAACCCGCTTCACGTTGACCCGCCAGCCGTCCAGACGCAGCATCCCGCAGATCATGCGGTAGCCCCGCCGCGGGTGCTGACGCACCAGCTCGTGCATCCGCCGGATGAGCGCCTCGTCCCCGTCCCGCGGCACCGCGGTGTACCGCTGGGTTGAACGCGCCTGTCCGAGCACGCGGCAGACGCGGCGCTCGGGCTGATCAAGTTGCTGTTGTACATGCTTCACGACGCCCCTCCTCCGCGAGGGGCTCGCGGCTTTCCCAGGTAGGTGTTGGCCTCCTTCAGGATGGAGATGTCGATGGCCTGGTCAGCGACGAGATTCTTCAGCCGCGCGTTCTCGATCTCCAGTTCCCGCAGCCGTCGCGCCTCGCCCTGCTTCATGCCGCCGAACTGGTCGCGCCAGCGGTTGTAGGTCTGCTCGCTGACGCCCAGGGCCTGCACGACCTGCGCCACGGGCCGCCCCGCCGCCAGCATGGCGTCGGCCTCCCGCAGCTTGGTCACGATCTGTTCCGGTGTGTGCCGTGTCCGTTTCATCGAGAGTCTCCTGGTCGCTCCCGGCGACCGTCGGGACTCTCATAGGCCTGGATCAGGATTTGGGGGGCAGGTCAACAGAACCGCCAGAAGGGGCGGCGCGCGAGTGGGACGGCTCGGTCGTACGCCGTGCGGCTTTCGTTGCGATTCATCCCAAATTGACACGGCGCTTCATGAACGCAGCGACGCTTCCGTATTGCCCGCCCTCCAGCCCAGCCAGAGTGTGTTCGATGTCGAAGTTCTTCCCGATTTTGCTAGTCCAAACACCTGACGGCAGCTGCCTCGCTGCGTGCGTAACGCCTCCGGGGTCGGCATAGAAGGCGATTTTCTCGTGACCCTCCTCCATGTCGCCGTGGTCACAGCGCTGGAAGCCGAGCGATTGGAACGCGCGAACGAAGCCGTCCACTGAATCATCGCCCCCTTCAATTGGCCAGTGAATAACCGGGGGGGAATCTGGGGGCCACCAATGACGAGTGGAATCGCCTGCCGCCCACGCGATGCAGTTGTACCCCGGATCGCGCGGGCTTGTCTCGCGCCAACCTTGCGTTTCCAATTGCGGAAACGCCCCCACTCCGAATGCGTCACTCGCGGACATAGCCACGTTGGCGCCCCCATGCGATCCAGCGACTTGTCATGGCGAGAAGGTCACCCCGCTCCGCCGGCGCAACGGGATCTTCGCCGGTAATCGATTGGAGCGCCGCGAACCACCAATCCGGCTCCCGGCGTAGTTCAGCGAGCAACTGCGGTACGGCCGACGGACCCAGGCCGATGATCCGCTGGTACGCGGGGTGCAGCACCATGCGCGTCATCGAAGATGTGTTCAGGGTGTCACGTTTCCACGCGCTTACAAGATCACGGAACGAATTGACGCCTGTCGTTGCGATGATCCCCAGAGGGGGAGCCGAGGGATAGTGCAATGGGATGGCGAGTAGCGCCGCTAGAAGAGTGTGTTCCGGCTCGCTCGGCGTGCCGGGCCACTCGAAATTGAATTCGCGAGGGGCTTGCTCTGGCTCGCGACTCCTGTCGGTGAGCGTAACCACCGGTTCACTTCGAACCCCAATGCCGCCCGACCCCCATGCTCTGAGAAGCGCGTCGGATAGGACCGTGGGGTCGACCAGTCCGTTGGTAGACACGTACGCCAAGCCGAGATGCCTCCTTGTCACGTCTGTCCAATGCCCCCCCGCCGCATTTCCGCCGGAGAATCGAATCTCCAATCCGGACGACGTCGGCGGCAACCTTCGGGCCAAGCCAGTATCTGTGGTTGCCAGGGAGGCACCGACTACATCGCGGTGCGCGACGCTTCGTAGCCGCGATGCCCCCCACGTCGCGGATGCGGAAAGATCAAAGTCGTGCAGGACGGGGAGGCGGTAATTGGTGGAGGCGCTAGACATCCCGCCTTCCCCATGCGGTTTGCTGAACCCGAAGGTGGGTAAGGTCCGCAAAGCCTCCCACAATCCACCCGTGCGCCATTTCAAACCAGGTTGGCATAGCCGCGACGGTCTTCTCCGCACCAATCCCCCGTGCTGTCAGTTCGAATCGAATCAAAGGGCGAGCGGTTTCGGCGTCCACCAGCGTCCGCACTGTGGCATGCAGGCGTCCAGCGCGATTGGGCAGCACGAATGAAATGCGCCAAGTTGAGTCTTCTGGGGGGCGGAGAAAGCGAGGCTGGTCCGCGCGCCATGCGAGATCGGGAAACAACCCGCCGAGTCCGTCAACGTCGCCGGCGACGACTGCGGGATCGATGTGGTTGACGTAGGTCAACTCAAACTGCTGCGGCTCCACTTCTCCAAGCGTGGACTGACGCAGGAATTCGGCAAGGACCCCGAAGTGCTGTTGAAAACTGGCGAACACTTCTCGGAAATGCGGATACTCGTCCACCGGATCGACTCGCTTCCAATTGAATAGGAACCGATCACGCTGAAATTGGACGAGTCGATCTTCGCGTTCTGTCAGAAACCAGAGCCGAGGAATCGGGGGGAGGTCGGAAAGCTGGAGAGTCGCACGCATTGGTTCGTCAAATGTCTCTACAGCCGGAGCGATGAGCGGTTGCTCAATACACTTCGGGAACTGCGCTCGGAATCGCTGCCAGAGATCTCCGGTATGGGGCGCAAGCACTTGGCGTAGATTCCGAAACAGCACGCCACAGACCACCTCCACCACGGGGGGTCTGTCGTATTCGGGCGTTCTCTGAACACTTGCGGGCAACACGGTTCCTTTCCGTCGCTTCCTCTACAGTATTCGGCCCAAGTCGCCGCTGGAATGAGCCGGGTTCGCGCTCTTGGTTCGTACGGAGGCCATGAAGGTACCAGCCGAATCCGTGTCTAGTCAAACCGGCAGCCCCGGGAGGCGACAAAGAGCCCATTCACTGCCGATTTCTTTACCCGACTTGGACAGATGCCCCAGTTCGCCGTCAGCACTTCGCGTAAACACGCAGGGGCACCGCGAGGATGTTCAGCAGCCCGGTCGCTCAGGGCTGCCCTTGGGCTCAAACATCGCCCACTGCGTGCCGCCATCGATGCAGCGCTCCACGAACGCGAACGCACGCCACCCCATCACGTACTTCCACTCGCGTGTGAACGATCCGCCAAGGAGGGTCACATGCAACCGACGAAGCGCGAGGCGGAGGCGGCGACGAAATTGGGGCAAGCCATTCTGGAGTTTGTGACGGCGGTGGGGGAGGGCAACGACGGGCGGCGCCCGCAGCGTCCGCGCGAAGAAGTCCGCGTGCAGCCCCAACTCCAACCGTGGCAACAGCCGCGCCCAGCGCCGGTGGTGCCAGAACCGAAGGAGGCCGGGCTCATTGGACTGCGCGGCGCGGCGGAGTACCTCGGCGTCTCAACGCGCTTGCTGCATCAACTCACCGCGCCGAGAGGGGCGATCCCCGTCGTGAAGATCAGCCACCGCGTGATGTACGACATGAACGATCTGCGGACGGCGGTCCAACGAATGAAGATCACGCCAAACTCGCCGTCAACGGCGTGAGGCGGCGTGTAATCCACAAACTTGTGTCTGCGCCACCCTATTTCGCTTTCGACCGCTTCGACGGCCGCTGCGTGAGCGCGGACCCTGCCACGCTCTTGGAGGTCTTCGAGAACCGCTTGTCCCGAAGTACCTTGCTCGCCTTGGTTGCGACGGACCTGGATGTCACTTCATTGCGTTTTGCCATGGGAAATGCTCCTGCGAGCGTCCGCCCCGTGACGCCACGAGGATGGTAGCCGGTCCTCGCAGATTCACTCGCGCGTGAACAATCCTTCATGGAGGTTCACATGCACCCCACGAAGCGTGAGGCGGAGGCGGCCGAGAGGTTGACGGGCGCGATCGTGGAGTTTGTGCAAGCGGTGATAGAAGGCGTCGCGGAGCGCCGCCCGAAGCCGCCGCCTGCGCCGCGTCAGGAGCCCGCGAAGCAGATGCCCGCGATGCAGGTGCCAACGGGCCTGCTCGACCAGCGGCAGGCCGCGGCGTTCCTTGGAATCTCGCCTGGCACGCTGTTCAACATGTCGGCCCCGCGCGGCCCGATGCCGGTGGTGAAACTCAACAGCCGGGTGCTGTACGACCCTGCCGACCTGCGCGCCGCAGTCGAACGAGCGAAAGTCCGGCCGTCGCGCAGCGCCTGAAGTCCAAGCCGCGGAAACCCCCCGAACCTGTGATGCCGTGTCCGTTGAGGTCCGCCGTTGCCTCTCAGTGCCGCGTGACGACTGGCGGGGACGCGCGATCCGTAGCGCGCGACGTGATCACTCGCACATTTCCGCTCGCTTTCCGCACGCGGCGAATGTAGCATGCGCTACGGATACGCGACGACCACGCACGCCGGAGGGACTCGGCCATGCTCATCGAGATGCGCGCCATCACGGACGTGAAGCCCTACGACAAGAATCCTCGCGTCAATGACTCGGCTGTGGACGCGGTTGCCAAGTCGCTCAAGACTTTCGACTGGCGGCAGCCGATCGTCGTGGACCGCTACGGCGTCATCATCGTCGGGCACACGAGACTGAAGGCCGCGCAGCGCCTCGGCCTCACTCAGGTCCCCGTGCACGTCGCTACCGAACTCTCGCCCGAGCAATGCCGCGCCTACCGCATCGCCGACAACCAGACCGCCTCCATCGCCGAGTGGGACATGGAGTTGTTGCCCGACGAACTGTCGCAACTCAAGATCGCGGGCTTCGACATGACGCTGCTGGGGTTCGACGACGACCGGCTCGCGGAGTTGATGGCGCCTCCCGGTACGCAGGGGCAGACCGCCGCGGACGACGTGCCGGAGGCGCCGAAGGACGCGATCACCAAGCGAGGCGATCTCTGGAGGCTGGGCGAGCACCGCCTGCTCTGCGGAGACTCGACGAAGGCCGCCGACGTGGACCGGCTCATGGAGGGCGCCAAGGCGGCGCTCGTCGCCACCGACCCGCCCTATCTCGTGGACTACACCGGGGAGCGCCCCGACAACAGCG
>CAJPFG010000029.1 GCA_905339235.1 Phycisphaerales bacterium | reverse complement strand
GACGGAGATCGTGTATGATGCCTACGGCCAGGTGCTGGACCGCGCGGACCTGTCGGGCACGACCCCGTCGGACCTGCGGCTGGGGCACAAGGGCCTGTTCTTTGACAGACTGGACGGGGGCGTGGCCGACCCCATGACCGGCCAGGACACACGCCGGCTCGAAACCGGTTCGACCCTACTGGGCTACGTGCGCAACCGCTCGCTGCACACGCAATGGGGACGGTGGCTGCAGCGGGACCCGAACGCGACGGGGATGGTGGTGCAATCTGGAATGAACATCCTCGGCGAACCGTTGACGGCGAAATCTCAGTACCTGGATTGCAAGATGCACTTTGACGACGGTACGAATGCCTACTCGTTCGTCCAATGCGCACCGCTGACGAGGCACGATCCCGCTGGTTTGTTCTTTAGCTATGTATCAGCTCTCTCGACCGGCATGACCATGTTGGACGTGGCCTCCGATGCAATTGATGCTGGGTTCACTGGTGTTTTGAACGGACTCGGCTTGATAATGATGGTCGATGAGTACGACGCGTTCGTCGACACTGGTATGGAGTGGGCGTTCGACTGGTCCGAGCCCGATGACGCCTACGCACGGTCGGCGTCATGGTCAGCTGGAATTGGATACTGGGAGGAGCAGTCGACCGAACTGGGTTGGTCACGAGCTGATGGGTTCGAGATTGTGATGGCACATGACCACCACGGGCTCCCGCAGGAGTTCCGTGACGAATTCCGTCGAATGGGGATCGACATCGATGATCCCAAGTACAGAGCGAAATTAAAGGATCTGTATCATCTCAGAACAGTACATGGCAACAACAGAGGGAGACCAGGAGGTGCATATAACAAGTTTTGGTCCGAGTTCTGGGATGGCAAGAGAGGAGCTGTAACGAAGAGAAACGCTATCTCAAAACTGAAAACTATTAAGCAGAACGGGTGGAGGATTCCAGGAAAATGGCGACGATAAAGATCTATTCATTTGGTCACGGCCGTAAGCCCGGCACGGCGTGGCTAAAGACCACTGATACGGACCCCGGTTACTATATTATCAATTGCCCGGTATGCCGTACTCGTGGCCTACTGCCTTATCCTTGTGTTCGCAGTCAAACGGTTGGTGTGTTAGTGACAAAGCCTGGAACTGTTGATGATGTTGTCTTCTTGGGGCCAGGGGTATGGGCGATGTCTAATCGTGCTCAGAAGGCGGTGCGGGACGCCGGCCTAAGTGGCATTCGGTGGGTGGATCCGGTCGAGGTTGTTACCGATGAGAGGGGGCCGACCTGGAGTGGTACGATTCGTAGAATTCAGAATCTTGAGTTGCGGATAGCGGCCATTGGTGGCCGTGGAGGGTCGATTGCCAAAGCAAACGGAGTAAAGGTCACACGTCGCTGCGAATACTGCGGGTGGATAACATGGTCAAAGCGCCCGCGATCGATCAAGATCGATCCGGAACAATGGGATGGATCGGATTTTTTTTGCATCGAAGAGTTCCGTGAGCGCCTATTTACTGCGCGCGCGGCAGAGACTTTGGCGTCTGTGAATCTCACCGGCTTTTCGGCAGAGCCCGCTGGAACTTTGTAGACACGAGCGGAAGATCTCTCCGCACACAGCGGCCACGCTCGGCATCCTCCGACACTCCTGACCTCGACTCATCCGACGCTGCGACCAAGGACCACCATCGGCGGCACGCCGCAGCCCGACAACCAGCCGCGCTACGACGCGGCCGGCAACCTCCTCTTCGACGGGACCTACGCCTACCAGTACGACGCCTGGAACCGGCTCATCCAGATCAACCTCGCGACCCTGCCCGTCACCGAGCCGGTGGAGAGCATCGTTGTCGGCTACATGGTCAAGCACTTCACCTACGACGCCTACGGCCGGCTGGTCCGCGTGCAGTCGCCCTGGCCCGACCCCTCGTTCGAGAGCGAGGGGAGCCTGCGCTCGGAGCGGTTCTACTACGACGGCGTCCGCCGCATCCAAGAGGTGTACATCGACCCGATCATGGCCATGAGCATGGCCATGCAGGGCGAAGGCGGCGGCCAGCTCCAGGCCACCGCCCAGCAGATCGACAGCGAGAACCAGGGCGAGTTGGACCAGAGCGCCACCCCCGCGGCCCTGGAATCCGAGCAGATGGAGAGCCAGGGCCAGAGCCAGATCCCCACCACCCAGACCTACCTCTCCCGCGAGTACGTCTGGGGCCCGGGCGACTGGGGCGTGGACGAGATCGTGGCCCAGTACGACGAGGACCGCCGCGTCAGCTTCCCGCTGCAGGACGCTAGCGGCGACGTGATCGCCCTCTGCGACCTGGGCGGCGCCTCGGGCGCGGCCCGCGTGGTCACCGAGCTCGTCTATGATGCCTACGGCCAAGTCCTGGCGCGGGAAGACCTCGCCGGCACCACCCCGGCGGACCTGCGGCTGGGGCACAAGGGCCTGTTCTTTGACAGACTGGACGGGGGCGTGGCCGACCCCATGACCGGCCAGGACACGCGGCGTTTGGAGGCGGGTTCGACGCTGCTCGGCTATAACCGCAACCGCTCGCTGCACACGCAGTGGGGGAGGTTCCTGCAAAAGGATCCGATTGCGACGGGTCTGTGCGTGCAGGAAGCCATGGTATTTGATGGCGAGAGCATGCAGTGCAGGGCCCAGGAAGTCGACATCATGAAACACCTAGTCGACGGCCCGAATGCGTATGCCTATGTTCGGCACGTCCCACTCACCGGCGAAGATCCGGCGGGGCTGTTTTTTTCGTTTGCGGACATTCTGGGGGGGTCGACATGGCAGGCGGAGCTGCAAGAGACATCTGCGGATTATCTTCAAGATGCCCATAAGACATTCAAAGGTCACGCGCAGCGTGTATTTGGAAATATCGCTCTATTTCAGATGGCCGATGCTCAATGGGCGCAAGACTGGAATGCTCGCGACGACGATTACTCTGTCCTTGGCGACATCGATTATTACTATGGAGATTCTGTATACGAGGCACGGTCACGAGGCATCCTCTTGTTTGGGAGCCTCTCGACGATCGAAGAGATGATGATTCATACTGCAGCGAGGGTTGGCAATCATGGCAAACCTAAGCACTACATGGCTATGGCGGACGAGGCGATCCGGTTCATTAACTCGCGCGGCTTGGATTTGAGATATGTTGATGTCGTGTTCAATGCGGCACCACGCGGCGCCGGAGTCAGGAAGCGTCCAGATGTGTTGATATACGATAAGCTGGGCCATTTAATGCATGTAGCCGAGGTAGCAAACACTCAGACGGGCAAAAGTTTACGTAATCGAGTGAGGTATTGGCGAAATCTCTTTCCAGGGAGAGTGAGGGGCGTGAAGCTCTAATCCACATGATCGAATACACGAACTTCGTATTTCATTTCACTGACTCCATGACTCGGCCGCAATTGGCTCAGTTGTGCCGACAGGCGATTCAAGCACTGGCGATCGAGGTTGCCTTGGCCCCGTGCACGGTCTCTGCAAGCACATCGCTCAAGGACCTCGGTAGCAATTGGCATGAAGACGAGAGTGGCCTGCTTTGCCGAAGCAGTAGGCGGATAGCAGCTCAAACGGCCGTGGGGTTCTTGGCAGAAATTGAGTCGCAGGCGTCATCCATTATTATCGAGAGTCCATGTAAGGAAGCTGATGAGCCATGGTTCGACTACAATTGGGCGGCCTATATGACATATCCGGAGCCCGGTGAGCGTACATATGCTGCCGATGGTGTGGTGGATGCGACGCTTGCGATCAGTGTGCGCACCAGTGCTCTAAAGGAAAGTACGGCGGCGGCACGAGCTTCTCTGGTATCTGGACTCTGTGATCTGGTCGCGGCCACGGGCCACTGTTATGTTGGGTTTGTCGATTGTGAAAATGCTCGCGATACCAACGCAGTGATGCTATACACGGATGTCCCGGTGATGCCCGTTGCACGATGGGTATTGGAGCGTGAAGAGGGTTGGTGGAATGCCGGCCCGGCGCGGCGAGAGTTGATCAAGTATTTGCATTGGGGGATGTTCTTGGGTCGAGGATTGACTGCCAGATTGTGTGAGCGCCTGCCTTCGTTTCTTTCTTCGTATCCAAGGTGGACGCCTGCCATTGGTCCGGATGAGGTCACTATTGCGAGTGACCATGTTCTTCGATTGCTCCCCGAGCAGTTATGGCTGTCTCTGTCAGGGGATGTGCTTGACGCAAGTCGCCAGTACGGGTGGATGGGCACGGCTGGCAACCGAGGATCTCAACTAGCTCTGTGGATTCGGCAGCAGTTTGGGCCAGCCGGCCTCCTGCGGTGAGAGCGGCAGGCCCCTCCCCCACATCCATCGGGCGCGCTGCTGGCCGCCGACACCTGGACGCCCGACACCGTCGGCAACTGGCGCGACCGCGTCACGCAGCTCCCCGGGGACGACCTCACGCGGAGCTTCGACGGGAACATCCGCGACGAGTACACCGAGAGGATGGCCGCGGTCCGGCCGGTGTGCTCGTTCCCGACGAAGAGACTGTTCTTGCGGTTGAACACGATCCGCTTCATCTAGGTCGCCCAGGACGCCGGCGGCGACATCGTCGCCCTCTGCGACAACGGGACGACGCTGACGGCGACGCCCTACGTCGCGGCCCAGTGGACGTATGATGCGTACGGCTCGGTGCTCAGCGCCGACCACCTCGCCCCGCACCCGTTCATGCACTGCGGGCACAAGGGGTTGTTCTTTGACAGACTGGATGTGGGAGTGGCCGAGACCGCCGTGCCGGGCGCCTCGGCCGAGGAAACCCCGCGG
>CAJPFG010000028.1 GCA_905339235.1 Phycisphaerales bacterium | reverse complement strand
GCGCGAACGCCACCATGATCTTCGTCCCTCCGGGCGGTGCGGCCGACGCGGTCATGGAGGCCGCGACAGCGGGCATCACCACCATCTGCTGCATCACCGAGGGCGTGCCCGTTCAGGACATGATCAAGTGCCGCGCGCTGATCGACGAGCTCAACGGCGGGGCGCATGTGCCCGCCGCCCAGCGGAAGTTCACCCTCGTCGGGCCCAACTGCCCCGGCATCATCACGCCCGGGCCCAAGACCGGCGATGGCACGGCGGCATCCAAGTTCACCAGCGCCGGGTGCAAGATCGGCATCATGCCCGGCTACATCCACACGCACGTGAGCCAGGCGAAACTCGGCAAGTCCGTGGGCATCGTCAGCCGCTCGGGGACGCTGACGTACGAGGCCGTGTGGCAGACCTCGCAGTTGGGCTTCGGTCAGTCCACCTGCGTGGGGATCGGCGGGGACCCGGTTCGCGGCGTGGACCACATCGACTGCATCCGCCTGTTCGAGAACGACCCCGACACGCACGGAATCCTGATGATCGGCGAGATCGGCGGATCGGACGAGAGCAACGCCGCGGCGTACATCAAGAAGCACATCAAGAAGCCCGTGGCCGCGTTCATCGCGGGCCGCACGGCTCCGCCGGGGCGTCGCATGGGCCACGCCGGGGCGATCATCGGCGGCGCCGACGATACGGCGGATGCCAAGATCAAGGCGTTGCAGGCGGCGGGGGTCGAAGTGGCGCTCAGCCCCGCGGACATGGGCAGGGCGATGGCCAGGGCAATGAAACTCGGCTGACGCGACCTCCGGGCGGCGGTTCGCTTATCCGACGCCCGCGCTGCTCAACTTGATCAGCGGGATCATGATCGCCAGAAGCAGCGTTCCGATCATCAGGAACATGAAGATGATCAGCGCCGGCTCGAGCGCGGCCAGAAGTCTCGTAGACCGCCGATCGAGTTCCTCGGCGAGATCTCCCGCGAGCGTTTCGAAGGCGCTTTCGAGGTCCCCGGACCGCTCCGCCGCGATCAGCAGGCGTCGGGTCGCCAGCGGCAGGGCGTCCACAGAATCGATCAGTTGCCGGAGCACGCCGCCCTCGATGAGGCGCGTCCGAAGCGAGGTCAACTGGCTGCGAAGCCGCGGGTGCCCCAGCACGCCCACCGCCACCCCAAGGGCATCGGCCAGCGTAATGCCGCTGCGCGTCATCGCGGCCATGACCGTGAAGAACCGCGCTGCCTCCTGGGCCATGACCACCTCACGCAGTAGCGGCACCACCCGCGAAAAGGAGTTGATCACGGCCGTGATGTGGCGGCGCGCGAAGACCGCCGCGGTGATCGCCACAGCGACGACCAGCAGCGCCCACAAGACGTTCCCCCGCAGGAACAGCCCGATCTCCATCAGGACTTTCGTGAAGGTCGGTAGTTTCGCTCCGGCACCCTCGATGGCCTTGCCCACCTGCGGCAGGATGACCGTGATCATGAAGATCGAAACCAGGACACTGATGGACATCACGATCGAGGGGTAGATCAGCAGCGTTCCGGCCTTGCCGGCGATCGCCAGTTGCCGACGGGCCGTTGTCGCCAGTTGCTTGGCCGCGCCGCCCAGGTCGCCCGTCCGCTCCGCCGCCCGGTAGACGGCGATGGTAACCGGATCGAAGATGTCCACCGCCTTGGCGGAGTCGGCGAACCCGCTGCCCGCGGCCACCATTTCCCGCATCCGCTCGATCTTGGGACGGGCCGCCTTTCCGACGGCCGACGAAACCACCTCCAAGGCTTCCACCAGCGGCACCGCCCGGTTGAGAAGTTGGGCAAGTTGCGTGTGAACCTCGCACTGGTCTTTGAGGTTGACCTTGAGTTCGCTTCCCGGCGCCCAGGCCGGCACCGACCAGGTCTTGAGGGGCACCAGCCGGTCTCGGCGGAGTTGCTCGGCGAGGTGGCGGCCGTCGCGGGCCCGCACCACGCCGAAAGTGCGTCCGCCGTCGGGCTTGGCGGCGAGGTACAGAAAGCGGTGGTTGCCGGGCAGGGTGGACATCAGGCCGGAGAGTCTACGGGGGTGCAGGGAATCGCGGGGTTGTTGCACGAACTTGCGGCCGCGCCCGTCTCAATCGGCCGGAGCGCCCAACAATGTGGAATCGACACGGGCGCACCCGGAGGATGAACTTCGATGACCACCATGCTCACCAAAGGCCCCGTTGCGGTTGACAAGTCGGGAACCACCACCATGCGGGCCCTGATCAAGCACCACGCCGGACCGGAACTGCAGTACGTCACGAACCGGGCCAAGCCGGTCCCCGGCCCTCGAGATGTGCTGATCAAGGTGAAGAAAGTCGGTATTTGCGGCACGGACCGGCACATCTGGGAATGGGATGCGTGGGCCGCGGGGCGCATCCCAGTGGGCATCGTCACCGGCCATGAGTTCGTCGGCACGATCGAGGCTGTGGGCTCGGCGGTGAGCAAGTACCAGCCGGGGCTGCGGGTCTCCGCGGAGGGGCATACGACGGCGTGGAAGGACTACAACAGCCGCACGGGCAACGCCCACATCGCCAGCGACACGAAGATCATCGGCATCGACCGCGACGGGTGCTTCGCCGAGTACGTGTGCGTGCCGGAAGAGAACGTGTGGCCGGTCCACCCCGCGATCCCCGACAAGGTCGCGTCGGTGCTGGACCCCATCGGCAACGCGGTGCACACGGTGATGGCCGCGGGCGTGTCGGCGAAGAGCGTGCTGATCACCGGGACGGGGATCATCGGGCTGATGGCGGTGACGGTGGCCAAGGCGGCGGGCGCGGGGCGGATCTTCGCGACCGACATCGACCCCAAGCGCCGGGCCCTGGCGAAAAAACTC
The DNA here is from genome assembly GCA_905339235.1 of Phycisphaerales bacterium. Lineage (GTDB taxonomy): Bacteria > Planctomycetota > Phycisphaerae > Phycisphaerales > UBA1924 > RI-211. Next base: position 70,653 of record CAJPFG010000028.1, on the reverse strand, counting down.
GGGGCCGTGGAGGCCTTCGACCCGCGGGACAACGCGTGGATCGGCGAGGTCCGCAAGGCCTGCCGCGGCGAGGGGGCCGACGTTTTGCTCGAAATGAGCGGCGCCTCCCCGGCGCTCGACCAGGGGTTCGAGGCGCTGCGCAACGGCGGCGTCGCGGCCCTGCTGGGCCTCTTCAAGGGGCCCGTTACCTTCGACATCAATCGGCTCGTGGTCTTCAAGGGATGCACGGTGCTGGGGATCAACGGCCGCAAGATGTTCGAGACGTGGTTCCAGATGGAGGAGTTGCTGCTCTCGGGCAAACTCGAACTGGACGACATCATCACCCACGAGTTCCCGCTGGATCAGTTCAAGAAGGCGCACGAGACGATGATCTCGGGCGAGGGAATCAAGGTTGTGATGAACGTGGGGGCGTAGGCCGAGGGAGCGGCCCCGAACTGCTTCATCTTCCAACTCTGAACCATCCCGGCTCCAGGTGCGGCTCTTCGCCCCCAAGCATCTCCGCCACCAATTGGCCCGTGGCCGGCCCCGTGCTCATCCCGATCATGCTGTGCCCCGCCGCGACCATGACGTTCTTGAACCGCGGCACAAAGTCGATGAACGGCCTCCCGTCCGGCACCATGGGCCGCCAGCCCCACCAGGGCTCTTCGTCCGCCAGGGGCTCGGAGTGTCGCAGGTACAAGGCCGCGGAGTCTTTGAGAAGCGCGATGCGCTCGGGCCGAAGCCGCTCGTCGTACCCGGCGAACTCCATGGTGCTCCCGATGCGGTAGCCGGTGCCGAAGGGCGTAATGGCGACGCGGTGCTCATCGAAGACCATCGGGTACGCGGGGCAGTGGGCCGGGCGCCGGGCCGTGACGCTGTAGCCCTTCCCGGGCACGATGGGGAGCCTGATCCCGATCAGTTCCGACAGCAGCGGGGTCCACGCACCCGTCGCGAACACGAACGCGTCCGCCCGCAGCGGTCCCCGCGACGTCGCCAGGGTCGCGGCCCGCTCGCCCGATCCCTCCAACGCCCGTGCTTCGCAGTTCTCCCGGATCACAACGCCGCGCCGGGTCAGCACCGCTTTCATCCCGCTCATGAACCGGTCGGATCGCAGGTGCGAGTCGCAGTCGAACATCCAGGCCCCGCCCAGGCCGTCGCGCAAGGTCGGCTCCATCCGGGCGAGTTCCGCGCCGTTGAGGCGGCGCGCGCCGTACCCGAACCGATCGATCATCCGGCGGTTGTCCGCCTCGAAGGCGCTCATGTGCGCCTCGTGCATCGAGATGAACAGGCACCCCCTCGCCTCGTAGTCGCAGTCGATCTTCTCGAGCGCCATGATCTCCTCGTACCGCACCTTCGCGGCCACGAGCAGCGCGTGCAGCGCGATCGAGGTTTCCTCCGCTTTGCGGGCATCGCAGCACCGCGAGAACTTCGCGAACCACGCCAGGAGCGACAGGTCCGGGCGGATGCGCACCTTGAACGGGCTGTTGGGCCTGAACATCAGGGGGAGTGTGGCGGCGATCGCCCCCGGCCTGGCCAGCGGATAGACGTGGCTGGGGCAGATGTACCCGCAGTTCCCGTGCGAGCACCCGGCGCCGAAGGCGGCGCGGTCGATCAGTTCGACCGACCAGCCGCGCAGCGCCAGTTCATACGCGCACGAGGCGCCGACGATGCCGCTCCCGACCACGATGACACGCCCCGGCGTCATGACGGATCGATCCTAGCAGAACGCAAGCCGGTCAAAACGGACCCCCGCGGCGTTTCGCTACACTTGGGCTGCATCACGCTGTGCAGGGAATCCATGGTCCGACTCGCCGTCCGAATGCTCGTGGGCGACCTTCCCAAGTGGATGGGCGTGGTTCTGGGCGTGTTTTTCTGCACATTTCTCATCACGCACCTGCTGTCGATGTTCAACGGGATCCTCCAGCGGACCTACGCCGCGATCTCGGATATTCCTCAGGCCGACGTGTGGGTGATGGACCCATCCACCGAATACGTGGACGAGACCGCGGGCCTGCCGTCCACCGCGCTGCACCGCGTGCGGGGCGTGGAGGGGGTCGCCTGGGCCATGCCCCTGATGACCGGCTCGCTGCGCACGCGCCTGCCCAGCGGCCAGTTCCGCTCGGTGGCGATCATCGGCGTGGATGACGCCACCCTCATGGGGGTGCCCAGGGACCTGATCGGCGGGACGGCCGAGGACCTCCGAAGGGCCGAGGCGGTGATTGTGGATACAGAGTCCGCGAACGGGCTGCTCCGCCTGCCCGTGGCGCCGCCGGTCAAGCGGCCCGGATGGGACATGCCCGACCTGACCGGCGAGGCACGCCCCCTGCGCGTCGGGGACGAGTTACTGATCAATGACCACCGGGTGGTGGTGGTGGCGCTGGCCAAACTCGGGCCGCGCTTCATTTCTCGCCCGGTGGTGTACGCCACCTACAGCCACGCTCTGGCGGTCAGCCCCCCGCAGCGGAATCTGCTTTCCTACGTCCTGGTGAAGGCCTCCGCCGGAACGTCGCCCCATGAAGTCGCCGCGCGAATCGAACAACAGACCGGCCTGCGGGCGCTTACAACTGCCGATTTTTCCATGATCACGAAGGACTACTTCGTCCGAGTCTCGGGAGTCGTCTCCCGCATCGGGTTCATGGTCGGCGTGGGCGTAGTGGTGGGCGCGTGCGTCAGCGGGCTGCTGCTCTTCCTGATCACCGCCGAGAGCGCAAAGTTCTACGCGACGTTCAAGGCCCTGGGCGCCACCAACCGCACCGTGGTCTCCATGGTCATCGCGCAGGCGGTCGTCAGCGGCATCGAGGGCTACGGCCTGGGCACCGGCGCCTCCTCGCTCATGGGATTCTTCATCAAGTCCCCCGCCATGCCCTACGAACTGACCTGGACCACCATGGTCTTTACCGCGGTCACGGTCGGCGTCGTCACGGTCTTCTCGGCCGTGCTCAGTTCCATCAAGGTCATGCGGCTGGAGCCCGCGATGGTCTTCAATACCTGATCCGCCCCTCGCCGGTTCGCCCGATACGCTCCCGCACATGCCCGCGACCGCTCAACTCGACCTCGCCGCCGCGCTGGAGCGATACGGCCCGCGCCTCCGCGCGGTCGCCTACCAACTGGTCGGCGCCGACGCCGACGATGTCGTGCAGGAAACCTTCCTCCGCGCCGTCCGCAAGGCCCACACCTTCCGCGCGGAATCCGAAGTCGGCACCTGGCTGCACGCCATTCTCGTGCGCGTCGCGCTGCGCCATCGCCGCAAGCGTGCCCGCGGCGGCCCCCGCCTTTCCCTCGACGCCGCGATGCCCATCGACGAAGGCGTCCTCGCCGACCCCCGCGCCCGCGGCTACGACCCCTCGTCACAGACCATCCGGCGCGAGGCCACGCAGGCTGTGCAGGAAGCCATCGCGCGCCTTCCCGACGCCTTCCGCGTCCCGCTCGTGCTCAAGGAAATCGGCGAACTTCCCGTCGAGGATGTCGCCCGCATTCTGCGGATCAAACCGCAAACCGTAAAGACCCGCGTGCACCGCGCCCGCATGCTCCTCCGCGGCCTGCTCGACTCCAAACTCCCGCGCCGCCGCCTGCCCGCCGCCGCGTACGAGCGACGCATCTGCGTGGACCTGCTCGCCGCGAAGCAGGCAGCGCTGGACCGGGGCGAGCGTGTTCCCCTCGACGGCGTCACGTGCGAGCGCTGCCGTGCCGTCTTCGCGACCCTCGACCTGGGCTCACGCGTCTGCCACGATCTGGCCCGGGGCGATTTGCCTCCCGCACTCCGCCGGACAATTCTCGCCGAGGCCGCGGCGTGGTCGAAAGAACCCGTCGAATGACCCTTTCCGTGCTCCGTTCGGCCCTTCTCGACGAGATCGGCGTTCCTCACGGCTTCACGACCCGCCAGGGCGGTGTCTCTGCCGGTATCTTCTCGTCCCTTAACTTCGGCAATCCCATGGAGTTGGACGGCGCGGACCGCGACCCTGTCGCCAGCATCGAAGAGAACTTCCGGCGCGTCCTCCACTTGATCGGCGCACCCGGCCGCGAGGTCACGCAGGTCTACCAGATCCATGGCGCCGCCGCTCGCACCTTCCGCCCGGGCGCCCCATCGCGCGACACGACACCCGACGGCCCGCGCGACTTCAAGGCCGACGCCCTCGTCACCGACGACACCTCGCGCGTCGTGGCCGTGCGGGTCGCCGACTGCGCCCCGGTCCTCCTCGCCTCCGCCGACGGCCGCGTCGTCGCTGCGGTCCACGCGGGCTGGCGCGGCGTCATCGCGGGAGTGCTCCACGATTCCCTGCGTGCCATGCGCGACCTCGGTGCAACCACCTTCACCGCCGCCATCGGACCTTGCATCGGCCCCGAAGCCTTCGAAGTCGGTCCCGAGGTCCTGGAAGAGTTCTCACGCGTCTTCGGGCCCCGAGCCCCGATTTTCCCCCGCCCCGACGGCAAGGGCTTTGTCGATCTTCGCGAAAGCCTCCGGATGCAACTCGCCGACGCAGGCGTCAACCGCATCGACGCACTCGCGTTCTGCACCCACGCCGATCCGAGCCGGTTCTTCTCACACCGCCGCGACCGCGGCCTGACCGGCCGAATGGTCGGCCTCATCGGACCGCGCTAGTTCTTCCCCGGCCCCACATACACCACGAAGTCCGCGCGGCCCTTGTCTTCATCCCGCAGGGCCGGCGCCTCCACATCCACCACGCTCACCGTCACCACCCGCACGCCCTCCCGCATCTTCTTCAGCACCTGCACCAGGCCGCCCTCGTGGTTCACATGAAAACTCCCCACCACGTGCACGACCGGCCTGCAGCCCGCGGCCAAGCCCCGCTCCACCGACTCGGCCATCGTCCAGTCCCACGTCTGCTGCGAGCGGTACATCGCCTCCACTCGCTCTCTGGCCTTCTCCGGGTCTTCCGGCTTGTCTGTATCGCCGTGCCCGGGCATCGGGCTCATCAACTTCACGAACTCCTCGTGGTAATGCCCGCCGATCAGTTCGTCGGGCTTGCGCACCAGCCGCCGCTGCTCGGGCGTCAGCGTGTCGAGGGCCTCAAAGCCCTTCTGCCGCACAAGCCGCACGTAGGGTCGAGGCGCATTGCTCGCGATCACCGGCCGGCCAGCCTCTTTCGCGGCCTCCACCATCGCCTCGTGCCCCGGGGGATAGTTCCCCTCGTTGCGCTGCGCCCGCTTGCGGAACTCCTCCTCCGTCGAAACCCCCTTCAAAAAGTCGTCCAGCTTCGCCTGCTCGTCGCGCTCAAAAAACTCCAGGCTCAGCGCCGCTCCCGGAGACTTTGCGAGCACATCCTTCCACAACTCCGACGCGAACGGGAGCCCCAGCGGGTGCCCGTGGGCTTCGCCCATGAACACCGCGTCCGCGCCGGCGCACGCCTCGACCATCGCGTCCCACCGCGACGATGTGCCGTCGCTGCGGTACACCGTGAGCCCCCGCGCCCGCTCCGCCGTATTCACCGATCCGCGATGAGCCTTCGACCCTGCGCACCCCGACACCAATGCGACGGCCGCCGCCAGCACGCACACGAACTTGTACATGAGAACTCCTCGTTCATTCCGTCCCGTACATCCGGTCCCCCGCATCGCCCAGCCCCGGCACGATAAAGCCGCGTTCGTTCAGCTGCCGATCGATCGCGGCCGTGTAGATCAGCACTCCGGGATGGTCCTTCTCCATGCGCCGGATTCCTTCCGGCGCTGCGACCAGGCAGATCATCCGCAGGTCCTTCGCGCCCGCCGCCAGCAGCATACCAACCGCCTCGCTGGCCGATCCACCCGTGGCAAGCATCGGGTCCACGAGGATCACCGGGCCCGCGTCCAGATCGTTGGGCAGCCGCCTCAGGTACACCGTGGGTTGCAGTGTCTTCTCGTCCCGCGCCAAGCCCAGGTGCCCCACGCGCGCTTCGGGCATCATCTCCAGGATCCCCTCGGCCATCCCCAGCCCCGAGCGAAGCACCGGCACCACCGTGATCTTCGCGCTCAGCCTCGTCCCCAGCGTCTTCTCCACCGGCGTATCCACCTCCACCGCCTTCGTCGGCAGGCTTCTTGTTACCTCGAACACCATCAGCCCCGCGATCTGGTACAGCAGGGCCCGGAACGGCCGGTGGCTCGTGGCCCGGTCCCGCATGTACGTGAGTTTGTGCTGGATCAATGGGTGGTCGAAGACCACGACGTTCTTGAAGGCGGAAAGCGAAGGCATCCGGACAGCCTACCGCGCGGGGTACGCTTCCGCACGGAGGTTCCCATGCCCGACCGCGCCGCTCTCGACCGCCTCGCCCTCGACGCCGCGTACGAGCAGGCGATCAAGTCCCGGCGGGAGGGCGGCATTCCCATCGGCTCGGCCCTCATGAACCCGGCGGGCGAGATCGTCGCCCGCGGCCACAACCTCCGTGTGCAATCCGGCGACCCCACCGCCCACGCCGAGACCGTCTGCATCCGCAACGCCGGCCGCCGGCGCGACTGGCACACCCTCACCCTCGCCAGCACGCTCTCCCCCTGCGCCATGTGCTCCGGCGCCGCCGTGCTCCACCGCATCCCGCGCGTGGTCATCGGCGAGAACACGACGTTTCTGGGGCGCGAGGACTGGCTCAGGGCCGAGGGGGCGCAGGTGCTGGTGCTGAACGACCCGCGGTGTGTCTCGCTCATGCGCGAGTTCATCGCGGCCCACCCCGACTTGTGGAACGAAGATATCGGCGTCCCCGAGTCGTGAATACCGTCGCGTATGCGCATCCTGCTCACCAACGACGACGGCATCCGCGCCCCCGGGCTGGCCGCCATGTACGAGGCTCTGGTAGACCTGGGCGGAACGTTCGGCGGCCGGCTCTCGGTGCGTGATCAGACCTCGCGCGCTCCGCAATCGGTGGTCTTTCCCATCGCCCCCCTCACCGTGCAGTCCGCCACGTCGCACGGAGTCACTTTCCATACCCCGCTCATGGTCGAGGAGGAAGACGTCGAACTCACGGGCCACGCCCGCATGCAGGGCCTCTCGGTGGACGGGCGCCCCGCGGATTGCGTCAAACTCGCCATCGCCAACCTCTGGCCGGAGCGCTTCGGCGAGGGCTCGCGGCCCGACCTGGTCATCAGCGGCATGAACGACGGGGCCAACGTCGGCGTAAACGTCATTTATTCCGGCACCGTCGCCGCGGCGATCGAGGCGGCATTCCTGGGAGTTCCTTCGGTCGCGGTGAGCATGACGCGTGGCCGCGGAAAGGCGAACTACGCGGTTGGCGCCGCCTGGTGCCGGCGGGCGCTGGAAGCCGTATTGCGGGCAGGGCTCCCCAAGCCCCACGAATGCCTGAGTATCAACGTTCCGGCCACCGACGGCAGCGGCCCCGCCGTGGATGCCGGCAAGACCCCGCCCCTGCGCGTGTGCCCCATGAACACCCACGGGCTCGTGGACAAGTACGAACGGCGCGTCAGCCCCCTGGGATCCACGTACTACTGGGCCGCGGGGCACGGGCTGGATTTCCGCGGCACGGAGGCCGACTCGGACGTAGACCTCCTGCTCCGCGGCTGCATCACCGTCACGCCGCTGAAGTTCGATCTGACCCGTCAGGACACGCTGGACGCCTGGCGAGCCCGGGTGAAGTAGCGCCCGTGAAAAAGGGCGGCCGAATGTTTCCATTCCGCCGCCCGGAGGGAGAAAGAGAGAGAATGTGGCCCAACACGGGCCTGGGTATCAGATAAGCAGCGCCGAAACGTCCTTCGCCTGCGCGGCCACCTGCCGCCGCAGTTCTTCCAGCCTCTCGGGGCTGATCTTCAGCGTCTCCAGCACCTCCGCCGACACGTCGGTCCGCAGAAGGTCCTGGCGGAATCCCGTGCCCATTTCGGCGGCCAGGCGGTCGGCGACGTGCACGATCGCGGTGAGCGTGCGATTCTCGGGGGGCAACTGCATCGGTTTGTGGTGGAACCCGGTCACGAATGCGAACGACTTGGGGAACTTCCACTTCTCGCACAGGGCCGCGCCGAAGTCCTCGTGCGTGGCGCCGAACACGGTCGCCTCGGCCTCGAGCATGTCCGTCGCGGGGATGCCCTTGGTGTCGGCGCCGACGCGCCGCATCACCTCGATCAGTTTGTTGCGGTCGAACTGCATCTCGACCATGATGCCGATGTCGTGGATCAGCCCCGCGAGGAACGCCTCGTCCGACAGGCCCATCTTGAGCGTGTTCGCGATGATCTTGGCCGCCGCGGCGGTGGTGTTGCAGTGCGTCCACAGGTCGCGGGCGGAGAAGTTCGGCGTGAGATCCCCGCCCCGGAAGAGTTTGGCGAGGCTGGCCGCGATCGCGATGTTCTTCACCGCGTTGAGGCCAAGCATGACGATGGCGCGGTTGATCGAGCCGATCTGCCCCGGAAGGCCGTAGAACGAGGAGTTGACCACCTTGAGGATCCGGCTGCACAGCGCCGGGTCGGCCGAGATGACCTTGTGCAGGTCCTGCGCCGTGGACTTGGGGTTCTCCACCAACTCGACCACCTTCACGGTGATCTCGGGGAGCGTGGCGATATGGCTGATCTCGCGGATCGCGGCCGCGACGACTTGTTCCCGATCTTGTGTCACAACGCTCATGGTGGGCTCCCGGCGCTGGGGTCGCGCCATTCCCACCATCGGCGCGCGTTACCCGCCACTTTCGCGCCGATCCACGCCCCGAAGGTCCGACCGCGCGTTATCGGGTTGACGACCGGCCCGGGCCCGCAAGCCAGACGCTGATGACGCTCGCCATCCACGCCGCGATATACACATCCGTGGCGAAGTGCGCCCCGGTCAGCAGCCGCGTCAGACCGCACCCCAGCGCCAACGGGATCGCTACCCAGCCCGACCCCGGAAACAGCATCGCCACCACGATCGCGCCCCCGAAGGCCACGCCGACATGGCTCGACGCCAGCCCGTGATTCCCGACCCCTTGAAAGACCTCGAAGGGCGTTCCCCAGATGTAGGTTCCGTCTTCGAAGCCGTTATTGATCGGGCGCTGACGCGGCAGCACAACCTTCAACAGTTCCGCCGCGCCCCCGCCGAGCGCCGCACCCAGCGCCACCAGTCCTCCCCGACGGAGCGGCCCGCCGGCGCGCCGCGCGACATCGTGGGCGATCATCGCCGCGCCGATCGCGATCCACACCGGCAGATACCCGATCGCCCGCAGGAACTGGTACCAGTCCTTGCGTTCGATCGCCTCGCGATCCCCGACCCGCATCGTCGTGAAGACCCACTTGTCGGCGAGCGTCAGCGCCACCAGCCCCAGCAGGAACACCGCGCTCAACGCCACCGCGCGCCGTCGCGCTCTCCTGCGGTCTTGTGTCGAGATGGATCGCATCGGCTAGTTCGACTCCGGCCGCGGCGGCAGGCCCCCGGGCGGAAACCCCCTGAACCCCTCGCACAGAAACGCGGGCCGCCCCTTCTTCCCGTCACCCCGCAGAGTACCCACCAACTCGACGCGCTCAAACACGCGCTGCCATTCCCCCAACTCGCCCCCCAGCGCCACCGCCGGCCGTCCCAGCAGGCCAAGATCCCTGCGAAGGTCCGTGTCCTCCCAGAAGTCATACTGCGTGGCGCGGCCGCCCAGCATCAGGCTGCTCGCGCAGTACACCGTCGGCCGCCCGGGCAGGTAGAACGCCATCTGCGACGCACGACCGTAGTGCAGGGCGACCACGAACGGGGCCTGCCTCGTCCGCTTCGCCAACTCGAACTCCAGGTGCTCCACGTGCCGGGCCATCGTGTCCGCGCCGGTGAACCGATGCAGCGGAAGCCGAAGCCCGGGCACGCGTGCCAGCAGCGGCAGCGCCGGCGCGCCCAGCAGGGTCGCCAATCCGATCACCACCGCGGCGTACCACAGAACCTGCGTCGGCGTCTCGGGCCTTCGCACGAAGAAACCCGCCCGCGGGCGGGGCGCGGGCAACTCTCTCCATGCCCGGAGTTTCGCGTTCCAATCCTCCATTCCGCCCACAACCCGGCGCGCCGCGAGTGGGAACAGGGTTACGTAACCCGCCAGCGCCCAGTTTCCTTCGGGCGCCGCGACGAAACTCACCGCCAGATAGAAAACCAGAACCGGCGCGGCGATTGCGATCAGCACTCGCTCGCCCGCCGCGCGCGCCCGCCGGCGACATGGCCCCCATATCTCCATCACCGCGAGGATCAGCAAGGGGCCCATCATCGCGATCTGCGTCCCCAGGAACGACAGCGTCCACAACGGGCTGTATCGCCAGCCCCCTTCACCCTGGGTCGCCCGCGTGTCGCCGCCCGAGACTCCCAGGTGGCCCAGCAGGTGCCGGACGGTGGGCCAGCCTTCCCGCTGGTTCCAGAGAATGATCGGCAGCACGCCCAGCGCGAACAGCACGACCCCGCCGAGCAACCCGGCGAACTCTCTCGTGCGCCACCGGGGCCGCACCAGCCACGCCGCGGCGATCACCCCGGGGATCATCAAGAGCGTCGTGTACTTGAAGAGGGTTCCAACTCCGAGCGCCGCTCCGAGCACCAGCCAGCCCCACGCCCGCTCGCGCCCGATCGCGCGCCACGCCCCCCACGCTCCCAGCGCCCAGCACGCCGCGTACGGGCCGTCGATGGTCATCAGCAACCCGAGCACCTGGAACATCGGGGCCAGCAGCCAGCAGAGCGCGGCGAAGAACGCGGCGCGGCGATCTGCAATCGTCTCGCGGGTCAGCGTGGCGACGCACAGCGCCCCAATCGCGCTGCTCACCGGCGCCAGAAGGCGAACACCCACTTCGGTATCGCCGAGCAGGCGCGTCCCCGCCGCGATTGCCCACGCGATTCCAGGGCCCTTGGTGTAGTAACTCATCGCCAGCCGCCGGCTCCACTCCCAGTAGTGGGCCTCGTCCTCGATCAGTGTGAACGGGCACAGCCACGCGAGATAGGCCAGCCGCATCACCAGCACGCCCGCGATGAGCGCCAGCGTCGCGCGCCACGTCGCCGACCAGGGCGCGAAGGACGGCGGAAACGGCGGCGAGGCGACCGTTCCACCCCCCATGCTCGCCCGGACTTCGGCCATCACTCCCCCTTCAGTGCCGCCGCAGCCGCAGGTATACCAGCAGCGTGTACAGCGCGAGCGCCGCCACGCCGCTCCACATCAGCAGAAGCCCGGGCGCACCCTGCTTCACCGTCACCTGCTGGCCCCCGCTGATGGTCACCATGCACGCCAACGCGGGAAAGAACGAGAACAGGTACACCGTCAACGGCATCCTCGCCGCAAACTTCAGCGCCGTCACAGCCCCGCACAGCACCATCACCAGACACGACGCGGCCAGAGCCATCCGTTCGTTGCGCTTCGCCAGCACGTCATGATCCAGCCGCCGTAGCGCCCCGTCCAGCCCGGCCGGGCCGTAGACCTTGTCCTGAACCTCGGCGTCGGGCACGGGCCGGTCCAGCCATGGACGCGCCGCCGCCAGCAACTCGCGCGAGCCCATCGCCAGGTACGCCCTCGCGGAGTCGTCCTTTGGAGACAACCGCGGCAGAGGGATCAGCGCCCGTTCGGGGGCGTCGCCGAGCCGTCCCTGCTCGCGCACGCGGGCCCGCTCCAGGTCGAGGCGGAAACTCACGCGGCGCTCGATCTGCTCCTCGGTTGGTTCCGGGCTCAGGCTCGCCGCCGCAGCGCTCGCGACCAACTCCGCGGCCACTTCGCCCTCGCCTTCGGCTCTCGTCGTCACCTTGGTGTAGCGGACTTCGATGACACCCCCCGTCGCGGGAGTCAGTTGCCACTTCGAACCTTTCCACACCAGCCCGCCGGTCCGGATGGTCACCGGATTGCCCCGATCGTCCACCAGTTCGATCACGCCCCCGGCCCTGACCGACGCGGCGAACTGCTGGGCCGCGGTCTTCGCGGCCAGCGTGAAGGCCAGGGCCTTGCGCTTGGGGTCTACCCAGTTCAGCCGCTCGGGCGTCGCCCGGATCCGGGATATCTCGCGCCAGGTCAGGAACTTCACGTTGTCGCGGAATGTGTTCGGGACGGTCAATACCACGCGTGTGTCGTTGGTCACGAACACGCCGCCCACCTCGGACGACGCCACGACATCTTCGACCTGAACGATCACCCGCATCTGTCCCTCGTCGCTTCGTGACGCGGGGCCCGACGATTCGCCCGACTCCGCCGGGAGCAGCCACAGTTTCGCGCGGGCGGCGGTGACCTGGCGCGTGGGTTCCCCGTCCTTGAGCATGATCATGCCGAACCGGGTCATGAGGAGTTGCTCGAGCACGTCCGAGCCCGGATCGGGCTTCACCGCGCGGACGCTGTCTGCATAGATCATCATGTTCCTGAAGGAGACGGACTGGCCGCGGGCCACCTGGCCGGAGATGAGTTTGGCCACATTGACGGTGATCATCTCCTGCATGCGGTGCAGGAATCGCGGGATGACCTGCTCATTGAGCGCCACCAGGCTCCCCGCGCAGAGCAGGGCCATCGCCAGCGCGGGCGCCAGCAGCACCCGGTGTGAGACGCCTCCGGCATACGCCGCCACGGCCTCCAGGTCCGTCGAAATCCGGTGGTAGACCAGCGTCGCCGCGAACCCACCGGCGAACGGCAGGGCGTAGGCGAGCATCGGAGGGATCGCCAGCAGAATGAACGTCAGGGCCTCGCCGGCCTGAAGGACTCCGTCCGACAGCGGCTTGATCGCCCCGGCGAACGCGATCACCGTGACCAGCACGCCCGCCGTCACCCCGAGCAGGCGCAGCACCTCCAGCGTGTAGCATCGCCAGAGTGTGCGAGGTAGTCGGCGGGGCATGAGCGGGGATGGTATGTGGCGAAGCGAATGATCGATCGTCGCACACCGACAGCGGCGCCGGCTCACGCCCGGCGAACTTCCACCTTCCCGCCGGGCATGTCCTTGATGGCGTATCCCATCGCCGCGAGTTGGTCGCGGATGGCGTCCGAAGCCTTGAAGTCCTTCGCGGCGCGGGCATCGCGGCGCCTGCGAAGCAAGTCCTCAACCTGGGCGTCCGGCCGTGCCCCGGCCGTGAAGACCCCGATCTCGGTCTGCCGGGACTCGGATTGTTCCAGCGACAGGACGCCCAGAACCTCGTCCAAGGTCCGCATGGTGGCGGCGTCGGCGTTTGAGGGTGTGCCGATCGTGTTGATCCACGCGTTGACCGACGCAATCGCCTGGGCGATGTTCAGGTCCTCGTGCATTGCAGCGCCGAAGTCCGCGAGCACCGCGCCCCCGCCCGATTCGCCCTTCGTGCCCGGGTGCTCGGCGATCCGTCGCCATCGTTCGACCATCCGCTGGCTGTCCACGAGCCCCTGCATCGTGAAGTTCGCGTTGCTCCGGTAGTGCGTCTTGATGATCTCCAGCCGGATGGCGGCGGGCCCGATGCCCTTGGCAAACAGGTCGCGCGGGGTGTAAAAGTTCCCTTTGCTCTTGCTCATCTTCGTCCCTTCGACGAGCAGGAAGCGCGGGTGAAACCACATGGATGCGAACGAGCCCCGGGCCGGCTCGGCGTTGAACGCGCAGCAACTCTGCGCGATCTCGCATTCGTGGTGCGGGAAGATGTTGTCCTCCCCGCCCGAATGAAGGTCGATGAGCGGCGCTCCGTTGGTCAGGAGCAGCCGCGAGATGTCCTCCGCGCGCCCTCCCCTCGCCCGCAGCGACATCACCGAACACTCGACGTGCCAGCCGGGATAGCCCTCACCCCAGGGGCTCTGCCATTTCATGAGGTGCGAAATGTCCTCCTTCCAGAGCAGAAAGTCGGCGGGGTGCTTCTTGTCCGACTGGTGCGACGCGGAAATCCGGCCGCCCTCGCCTTCCTTCAGCGCTTCGAGCGTGTTGCCAGAAAGCCGGCCGTAGGGCCCGAAGGACCGGACGTCGAAGTACACCACGCGCGAGCCGGGTTCGCCCACCACGTACGCGTTTCCGCGCTCGATCAGGCGTTGGATGACGCCGATCATTCCCCGGACGTGTTCCGTCGCGCGCGGGTGGAGCGTGGGGTCTTGCAGGGCCTCCAGCGATATCTTCAGCCCGAGTTTCCGCGCATCTTCCTTGAATCGATCCTCGTAGAACCGAGCGATCTGGTAGGGGTCGCCGGGATCCACATTCACCCCCGCCGGGATCTTGCCGCTCTTCTTGGCCTCCGCCAACCGCCGCCCGGCCACCGCCATCCGGTCCTCGCCAGACTCGCCCCCCTCCGCGTCGTCGGTCATGTGGCCGACGTCGGTGATGTTCATGACGTGGGTCACCCGCCGCGGCCCGGCGTGGACCCCGCCGTCTCTCGTCCGCACTTCGCACAACGGACTTTCGATGAACCGCCGGAGAAGGTCCGCCGCAAGGAACGATCGGAAGTTTCCGATGTGCGCATCGTCGTACACCGTCGGGCCGCAGGTGTAGAAGGTCACGTGCGACGGGTCCGCGGGAATGAATTCTTCCACATCCTTGGTCAGCGTGTTGTGCAGTCGCAGCGGCATACGCCGGATGGTAGAGACCTGTCCGAGTTTCGTACGCGGAATTCCCGCTCTTCACGCCTTGTTCGGGTTGAACGGCCCGGGGCGTCCGGTAGATTGAATGGACCAGGAGTGCATTCGCGGGGGCTTTGAAAGGAGACCTCGAATGCTGACCCGACTCTCATTGACCGCGCTGTTGATGTGGCTCGTCGTCGCGGCCTTCGCGCCCTCGGTCGCCATGGCGCAACACCGATTCGGCAACCGGTTCGCGGGCGACTGGGCCGGCGCGCTCTCCGCCGGCGAAGACGCCGGCAGGATGCGCCTTGAGGTGTCCGGCCGCGGCGGGGTCGAGGGAACCATCCTCGACCGCACCGGCGGAAAACTCCTTGATGTGGACGGAAACGTGACCTTCCGGGGCGTGTTCACGGGAACACTCACTCCGACTCGCGAAACCGCCATCCGCGTCACCGGCCTCTTCGAACCCGCCAGTGGCGGCATCCGGGTGCGCTTCTCCTCCGTGGACCCGCCGGGGGATGTGCTGTTCCAGGCGTTCCTCCGCCACGAGTCGAACAACCAGCGGCCGGCGCAACGATTCGCCGGCGAGTACCGGGGCGACTTCGACGGCCCGGCTCCCTCCGGCTCGGTACGCCTGGAGATCGAGGGCGACGGGGACATGGAGGGCACCTTCACCCACCCGACCATCGCGGCGTTTTCCGGGGAGTTCGAGGGACGCGTCGCGATCAGCGGCGACTTCATGATCTCCATCCGCAACGGCACGACCACCACGCTCGCCGTCGGACGGCTGTCCAGGCACGGGAACGACCTTTCCGCGACCTTCACATCCTCGCTGGCCGGCGTCGCGACGACCATGTCGTTCTCCGCAAGGCGGTTGCACGGCGATGACCACGAGAACAACGGTGGCAACGGAAACGGAAGCAACGGCGGTAACGGCCATGGCGGCGGAAACAGCGGCGGTCAAGGGCATGGCGGCGGCCCGGTCGTGATCGTCGGCTCCTGGTCGGGCACGGCGCGAGTCGCGGCCGAGTCCGAACCGATGACCATCGTCGTCTCCGGCGACGGCTCCGTCCAGGGCGCGGTCGGCGATGGGAGCGACCGGCTCGACGTCACCGCGGTGATCAACGCCCGGGGCGGCATCATCGGCACGATGTCCACGGATGCCGGGTCGGTCTCGATCTTCCGCGGCGCCGCCCGTGTCCGCGACGGCCGGCTCACCGGCGTGGTGGTGCGCACCATCGGCCTGCGCCGCTTCCAGAACATCACGTTCGCCCTCGCTCCTTCAACCTCGTCCACGCCGTAATCCGCGTGAAGGCGAGTGAATGCGATCGCCCGCTCGGCTGTCCGAGCGGGCGTTTCGTTTCGCCGGTCACGCGTCGGCCGCGACGTGCCCGCCCTCCGCCGCCGTGATATCGACACGGATGCGCGTCACACGCGTCGGTTCCGCCGCGAGCACCGTCACGTTCAGCCCGTCATGCCGGAACGCCTCCCCCGCCTGGGGAATGCGGCCCAGCGTCACCGTCACAAACCCGCCAACCGTGTCGTAGTCCTCGCTTTCCGGGAGTTCGGCCTCCAGCGGCCGCATCGCGTCGTTGGCGTCGCGGATGTACAACCGGGCGTCGAGTTCCGCGGAACGCGACTTGGAATCCACCTTCACCTCGGGCGCCTCTTCCGTCGGAGCCTCGTGCTCGTCGGTGATGTCGCCGAATACCTCCTCGATGATGTCTTCGATCGTCACCAACCCCGCCGTCCCGCCGTACTCGTCGGCGACCATTGCCACGTGCGTCCGCTTGGCCAGCATCTCATCGAGCGTCTCGCGGATCGTCTTGGTCTCGGGAACAAAGTAGGCCGGGCGGAGCAGGGCCTTGATGTTGAACGCCTTGCCAATCCGCGACCCCTCCCCCGCGAGCCACTTGATCAGGTCTTTGACGTAAAAGACCCCGACGATCCGGTCCAGGTTCTCTTCGTACACAGGGATTCGGCTGTGACGCACCCGACGCATCGCCGCGGTGACCTGCGACAGGTCGTTGGTCATTTCCATCGCGTCGATCTCGGTCCGCGGCGTCATCACCTGCCCCACCGTCTTGTCGCGCAGGTGAACGACCGCCTCGATCATCTGCTTTTCCGTCTCGTCCACCTTGCCCTCGACCTGCGCCTCCTCGACCACCGTGAGCAACTCCTCCTGCGCGGCTTGGGCGTCGTCGGATTTGGGTCGGCCAGAGAGCCGCCGTACCGCTTCGTCCACCGCCCGGGCCAGCCAGGCCAGCGGACGGCCCGCGAAATAGGCCACCCGGAGCACGCCCGACCAGGCGTACACCGTCACCTCCGCCGCGTGTTTCGCCACGGCGTTGGGCAGGAGGAGCCCAAACACCCACAGGAAAAGCAAGGCCAGCCCGGCGGCGATCAGCAGTTCCGGCAGGTCGGGCGCGGCCGCGCCTCGAACCCTGGTCACCCACATCACCATCGAGACCGTGAATAGGAGGTGGCAGGCGGTCCGGGGAAGGGCGGCCGCCGCGGCGTGGCCATCGGTGTCTTCCAGAATCGCCCGGACCCGGGCCTCGGCCGCCGCGTCGCCTCGGACCGTTGCGATCTCCTCCAGCGTTGATTTGGAGAGGTCGCGGAGCGACTGCACCAGGGCAGAGAGCACCGCTCCCACACCCAGCGTCAGAACCGCCAAAGCCAACCACGCTTCCGCATTCACGGAATCACCCCCAAGACCATTCACAACAACGGGTTACGCCTCGAGACGAAACACGGGCCCGACGCCGACGGCCTTCAGCACCGCGTCCTCGAGTTGGTGCATCGCCGCAGCCTCGGCCTCCTCGTGATCGTCCCATCCCAGACAATGGAGAACTCCATGTACCACATACAGGAGCAGTTCCCGTTCTACAGGGTACCCGCCCGGAGTGGAGTGACGAAGAGCCTCGTCGAGACACAGCAGAATATCCGAGTCGATTGCGAACAAACTCCGATCTTTATATGAACCGAGTTCGAGAATATCCGGCTTCTCGGTCGTCGCCCCTTCCCGATCTTGCAGGTCGAACGTCAGCACGTCAGTCGTGCCTTCAACACCCAGAAACTCCTTGTGCGCGGCCGCCATCGCCTGATCGTCCAGCACCCTGACCCGAATCTCCCCATGCATCCCGAGCACCGCGGCCACCGCCTGGATTCGATCCGTGATCCACGCACGGCATGCCACACCGAGCCGGCCGGTGTCGTCGAGGAGGTCGAACTGGAGTCCTGTGGCACTCATGACCCAACCTCGGCTCGCGCGACAGCGCGGGCGCGTTCGTCCGCGATGAACACGTCCGTGAGTGTGTGGATCGGGGCGGCTATGGCATCGAGCGCCCTGGCCGCGGCGGATGCAATCGTGTCGAACGGCCTCGCGCCGGCCAGAAACTCGCTGACGGCTACTTCGTTCGCGGCGTTCAAGGCCGCGCCCGCGGCGCCGCCCCGTTCAATGACGCGCCGCGCGAGTTCGATGGCGGGAAAGCGGTCGTGGTCCACAGTCTCAAAGTCGAGATGCTTGAGAGACGCGAGGTCCACGGGTCCGACCGGGCTGGGCGGCCGCCGGGGATGGGTGAGGGCGACCTGGATCGGAAGCCGCATGTCGGGCGCGGCGAGTTGCGCGATCAGGGAACCGTCGGCGTGTTCGATGATGGCATGCACGATGGACTGGGGATGGATCACCGCATCCAACTTGTGCGCCGGCAACCCAAAGAGCCAGTGCGCTTCGATGAGTTCCAGCGCCTTATTCATGAGCGAGGCGCTGTCGATGGTGACCTTCGGACCCATCGACCAGGTCGGGTGCCGAAGTGCCTGGGCGGGAGTCACCTTCGCGATCTCCTGCTTGCTCCAGGTACGGAACGGTCCTCCGGAGGCGGTCAGCGTGACTTTCGCAACCTCCGCGCCGCACGCCAACGGCGGGGCGAGATGGGTGCCCAGCGCCTGCCACACACCCGAGTGCTCGCTATCCACGGGCAGGAGTTTCGCTCCGCTCTTCTTCGCTGCGGCAACCATGATCGCGCCCGCCGCGACCAGCGTTTCCTTGTTCGCAAGGGCCACATCCCGCCCCAGTTCCACCGCCGCGAGTGTAGCGGGAAGCCCGGCGATGCCCACCATCGCGGCCAGCACCAGGTCGCAATCAACCTCCAGAACCAGCCGCTCCGCCGCGTCCCTGCCAACGCGGCGACGGGCCGACGCGCCCCCGTTTGACTCGCACATTGCCAGGTCGCGAACTCCGAATCTCTCGGCCTGCTCGAGAATCTTCGTTTCGTTGGACTTTGCGGCCAGGCCGACGATGTCGAACCGCACCGGCGATTGGCCGCGCTCGTGAAGCCCGTTCACGTGCGCGACCACGTCCAGCGCCTGGGTGCCGATGGATCCTGTCGAGCCGAGGATGAGAAGGCGCCGGGTGGTCACGCGGCGAAGCGTAGCGAGAACCGCCCGAAGGTGGAGATTCCGCCTCAGCCCCCCATCCCCACGATGTTCATCTGCTTGTCGTATTCGAGCCGGTACTTGTATTCAACCGCGAACGCCTGTTGACCCGTGGCCTGCGGCGGCACCGCGACATCCCACCGGAGAATGCCGTCCTTCCTGGTCGCCGAGGTGTATTCCGGATCCTCGCTCAGCGGCTGCCCAGTCGATACCACCGTGAGCCTGATGTCCGAGCGATTGGATTCGACCTTCGGGAGGCGATCGAGAAGCCGGATTGCCGCGGGGGAGGACCCGAAGTTCTCAACGCTGAGTCGGTACGTCAACTCGACCACGCGATTGCCGCCCTGGATGCTCTCGGTCCGCTCAACGAGTTCGCGCCGCGTGCGCAGCGACGAGTCGATCCCGAAACCCGCCGTCAGGCCCTGGCCCGACGCTGTCGTGGGGAGGTCGCCCCCGCCCACAAACGCCCCGTCGGCGTACGCCGTCAACGGCCCGGCGAGCAGCACCAGAGAACTCGAGTTGATCGCCGCGGCTTCGTCGTACACGTACCCCGTCAGCACGGGCGCGGCCGTCTTCGTGAACTTCGCCTTGAGCGGAACCGACGCCACGAGAATCTGCTGATGGTCGGCACGGCTGGGGAGCGAGGCCCTGTTGGGGATCGTGTACGTCACGCTCAGCCCCTCTTCGGACGCGCGGCCGAAAGCCTGCGAATCTCGGGTGACCCGTTCGTTGGCGACCAGGTCGAGAATCTGCATCTGCAACGCCAGGTCGTTGAGCCCCTTGTCGAGCCAGTCGTCCTGTTCTTTCTTGGCGCCACCCGGCCCGGTGGATTTGAACGTCACGGCCGTGTTCGAGCGGACCTGCTCGGCCTGGCGCTGGCGGTCGGACAGGTCCTTGCGGGCCTCGGCGTACGCGAGTTGCCCCGCCTGTTGTGGGGCATTCATCGCGAGCGAGATAGGGATCGGCAGCAGGCTGGGCGCTCGCGCCACCAGCGACGGCGTGGCCGTGGAGAGGGTCATCGCCACGTCCGACCAGTCTTCGCCGGACATCTGCTGGATCGACGCGAAGTACTCCAGCGTGAACACCTCGCGATTGGCGTCGGCGCCCGACGCCGCCCGCGCGGCGTACGAGGGCTCCCACGAGGCGCCGTCCACCAGGTACCGCAGACGCAGCGTGCCGTCACCCTCCTGACCGACAAGGATCACCGCTTCATTAACGGTCCGGGACGATCCCGCGGTCAGGCGCTGCCGTTCCCGCTGGGCGAGTTCCAACTGCTGCTGGAACTCCTTGGCCTCCGCGTTGAGTTGCAACTCCCGCGTCACCATCTCGTCGCGCCCCGTCCGGATGAAGTCCGAGAGTTTCTGGAGCGTCTCGGCGTTCAACACGCCCTTGGTGAGTTCCGTGGTGGCGGTGGGCGCCACGAAGTTCTGGAGGCCGGCCAGGTACGCGCGGTGCTCGTTCAGCAAGTCCAGCCGCCGCTTGTTCGCGCCGAGTTGATCCCGGATCTGCTCGATGCGAGCGTCGAGTTTTCGAACTTCCTCCCGCGTGTCCTCCACGACCGGTCGGGCCCGGAAACTCACCGAGCGGACCTTGACGTTCGGGCTGGCCTCCGCGTGAAGGCTCTCCGCCCGGACGCGCGGCGGGAGATTGGTGACCACGATCTCGCGCACGCCGCCGGCGGCTTCGGCAACTCCCTTCGCGGACAGTTCGACCGCGCGCGTCACCAGCGCCTGCCCGCGATAGACCGTGACCGCCTCGATCCGCCCCGAAGACTCCAGATACGGTCCCCTCGCCGCGGGCGGCGCGGACTGTCCGAGAACGCACGGAACCAACGCCAGCGACGCTGCGGCCAGAGCACGGCTCTTCATGGTCAATCTCCTGATGCGCTACCACGCATCAGGAACATACAGCCCCGGCGACGGCGGGTGCGTAACGAGGGCGCAACGGCCGGCGCTCACCGCCGGGGATGTGGCCGCGGCGGGCTACTTGTACTTGGATTTCGCCACCATGATCTTCTTCTGCAGTTCCGTCGCGTCCTTGAGGTCCTTGTTCAACTGGCTCACGCAGTCGTTGGCGACCTTTTCCACGTCGCTCACCGCCTTCTCGACGCTCCCGTCCTCGAACGCGCCGGACGGCATCTTCCTCACCGTCTTCCCCAGATTCGCGATCCGATCGCGGACCACGATGGTCTCGGCGCTGTACCGCTTCGCCTGATCGTCTTCAACTCTGCAGTGCTGCTGGATGCCCGCCTTGTCGCCCTTGAACGCGACGATCTTCGCGTCGAACGACTCGTACGACTTCACCACGCGGTCGATCTTGATCTTGATCGACTTGTACATGCCGTCGATCTCGCCCTTGGTCTTGCCGATGGCCGCAAGGTACTCCTGCGGGCTCTTCATCTGGCTGCCCGAGGCCTCCGCCTTGGCCTTCGCCAGTTTCATCTTCTCGACCACGCCCTTCATGCTCGAGATGATCGTGTTCTGCTCCGCGGCCGCCTGCGTCACGGCGCCCCAGGGCTTGTCGCGCCTCCCTTTCATGTCCGCCTGGAGCGGACCGGTGATCTTGTCAAAGGTGTCCTTGAGGTCGGCCCGGGCCTTCATCATCGGGCTGCCTTCCTTCGTGAAGTCCCGCACCAGCGTGGAGTTTTTCTCCACGATGCTCTCACCCTCGTCGATGTGCCGGTCGATCACCCCGACCGCCACCTGGTGCATCATCGTGTTCCCCGACTTCCCCGCTTCCTTCGCGGCGTCCTTCTGCTTCTCCGCCAGCGCCAGCCGGTTGTTCAGGTCCGCCAGCGCGGACTTGAGTTTGACGTTCAGCGCGGTCGCGTCCTTGAGCACCTGCTCGCGCAGCGCGATGTGCTTCTGCGCCTCGGCCAGCAGCGACTTCTGAAGTTGCGTGTCGGCGGTGGTCACTTCCTTGTCGCCCACGTCCGACGAGGCCTCGGCCACGCGCTGCGCGTCGGCTTCGATCTTCTGCAGCACGCTCTTCAGGTCGTTCGTAGCGCTGACGTACGTCGCCTTTTCGTCCGGCTTCACGCTCTTGGGGTCGCTGGCGGTGGCCAGGAGCAGGGAGAGGTAGTTCGTGTACGCGGCCTTGAACCCGGCCAGGGCTTTGCGGATGTCTTCGCCCTTCCTGGCCGCGTCGAGTTTCTTGAGTGAATCCTCGATACCCGTACCCTTACGGAAGACGCCGAGGAACTTCTCGCTGGGCTTCTTCTTGTGGGTCTTGGTCTCAAAGGTCGTCTTGGCGGTCTTCCAGGTCGGCAAGAACGGCATGGGCGGGTCTCCTGTGGTCGGACAGCATCGCTGCCGGACCGGAATCCTACCAAATCCGCGCGAGTTCGCGAGCGCGTCCTACACTGGTCCCGTCACGACCCACCCCGCACCCGGGCGAGAGCCCGCTGCCTGGAGGCTTTCGCGATGATTCCCAAGCCGCCGCCCCGTGAGCCTTCCCTCGGCTTCCTTTACATCCCGCCCTACCGGATCTTCGGCGAGTCCGTCGCGGGCGAAGGCACCTGCCTTCAGGTGCCCGAACTCGACCTGGGGTTCGACATCGGTTCGTGCCCCAGGGCGATCCTCCCCGCCAAACACCTCGCGATCACCCACGGCCACATGGACCACATCGGGGCCTTGGCGTACTTCTGCTCTCAACGCCGGTTCCAGGGAATGGGCAACGCGAAGATCATCTGCGACACCCGGATCGCGCCGGCGATCAAGCGGATGATGGAAGGGTTCGTAGACCTGGAGCGGCAGCGGACGCCATACGACCTGATCCCGCTGCTCCCCGATCAGCCCTACGAGGTGAAGAACAACATCTTCCTGCGGGGCTTCGAGACCGAGCACACCTGCCCCTCGTTCGGCTACGTGGTCTCCGAAAAACGGACGAAACTCAAGCCCGAGTACCTCGACCTGCCCCAGGAAAAACTCCGCGAAC
The DNA here is from genome assembly GCA_905339235.1 of Phycisphaerales bacterium. Taxonomy (GTDB): domain Bacteria; phylum Planctomycetota; class Phycisphaerae; order Phycisphaerales; family UBA1924; genus RI-211. The sequence goes on along the minus strand of CAJPFG010000028.1, from coordinate 47,929 downwards.
TGAAGGACCGAGGCGTCGAGATCACCCGCTCCTTCGAGATCCCCCTGATCGCCTACACCGGGGACACCGCCCCGGGCCCGCACCTCATCCGCGAAGACGTCCGCAAGGCCAAGATCATCATTACCGAGTGCACCTTCTTCGAACCCGACCACAAGGACCGGGCCAAGGTCGGGATGCACATGCACATCGACAATGTCGCGGAGTGGCTCCGCGTGCTGGAGTGTGAGGCGATCATCCTGGTACACGTCTCGCGCCGAACCGAACTCTCGTACGCCCGAGAGCGCGTCGCGCAGATCGCCGGCGACAAGGCGGCGAACAAAGTCCACATCCTCATGGACTATCGCACGAACAAGGCGCGATACGAGCAGCAGTTGATGGACGCGGAGGCACGCGAATCCGGACGCGCGGGCGCCAGGGCCGCCGCGTCGGTTCCCGCGCCCGCCCCCGCCGTCACCGAATCCCAAGACGAATAACGCGCGTAACCACCGCCACCCGGGGAAGGTGGGCGCCCGGCCGAACAAAAGTGTGGCGCTGGCCGTTGACAGCGGGGCGGTGCGACAGTACGTTCCTCTCCCGAGAACGATGTGTTCCGCCGCGCCGACGCGCGACGCGAACGATTGGGTGGTTTTTGGTGATCGCAACCAGCCCGGGAGGCCTTCGCGCCCGGGCGTGACAACGCAGGACTCATTCTCAATGTCGGATCCCGATCGTCAGATCTGGGACGCGATGCTCGCGCATCTCCGTGCGAGCCATGCGTCAATCTGTCGCCAATGGTTTGAGGAACTCTCGCCACTCGGTGTGGTCGGCGGGCTTCTGCAACTTCGCACGCATTCTCCGCTCCACCGCGACTACCTGCGGCGCCAATGCCTCGACCAGTTCAACGACGCCGCCCGAACCGTCTCGGGTCGGCTCTTGTCCGTGAAGTTCCTCGGCCCGGACGACGAGCCGCTTAAAACACCGTCCCAGAGGAAGAGCGAACGGTCCCGCGCCGATGTGCTCCTCCCCGCAGAGGCTCCCGCTCCGCCGACTCCGGTTGCGACCCCGGAACCGGCGGCGGCCGCGCCTGTTCAATCCCCCGCCCCGCCGGTTGAGGTTCGGCCCGCCCCCCCCCAACCCGTTGAGGTGCTCGCTCCGCCATCTTCCGAGCGGTTCGGCACCGGCACGCACTACGAATCGCTGGTCATCAACCCCGACTACGCCTTCGAAAACTTCGTGCAGGGCCCCAACAACCGCCTCGCCCACGCCGCGGCTCTGGCGGTCGCGGCGAATCCCGGCCGCACGTACAACCCCTACTTCGTTCACGGCGGGGTCGGGCTGGGCAAGACCCATCTCCTGCAGGCCATCTGCCTCAAGATCGTCGAAGCCAATCCCCGCGCGGTCCTCTACTACACGTCGTGCGAGGGGTTCATCACGCAGTTCATCGAAAGCGTGCAATCGGGCGAAATGTCCGAGTTCCGCCACCGCTTCCGGGATGTAGACGTGCTCGTCATCGACGACATCCACTTCCTCACCAAGCGAGACCGCTCGCAGGAAGAGTTCTTCCACACGTTCAACGCCCTGTTCCAGGCGAACAAGCAGATCATCCTCTCATCCGATGCGCCCCCGGAAGAGATCCCCGACCTCGAGGACCGAATGGTCAGCCGATTCAAGTGGGGCCTGGTGTGCAAGATCGATACCCCCGGCTACGAAACCCGCGTGGAGATCGTCAAGACCAAGGCCCGTCTCCGCGGCCTGACCATTCCCACCGAAGTCGCGGAGTATGTCGCCCAGCGGCTGGACAGCAATATCCGGGAACTCGAGGGCGCCGTCGTCAAACTCCAGATTCACTCGGTCGTGGACAAGCGGCCTATCGATCTCGATCTCGCCCGTAGCGCGCTGGGGGGCGAGCCGGTCGTGAGCGCCGGCGAGCCGACCATCCAGAACATCATCAACGTCGTGACGGATTTCTACGCCATCCGCCTCGCCGACCTTCAGAGCAAGCACCGGCAACGATCCATAGCGCTGCCGCGGCAGATCTGCATGTACCTTGCCCGGCGCTGCACGCGGCACTCCCTGGAGGAAATCGGCGGATTCTTCGGAGGTCGCGACCACACCACGGTCATGCACGCCATCCGCTCCGTGGAGAGCAAGGTGGCGGTGGAGCCGGAGTTTGACACGGTGCTTCGCTCGCTCGAACTGCGCGTCCGCGTCGCAAAGGCGCCAGTCCCCGCGTGAGGTTCTATTCATAGAACCAGGGTCCGTTCGAGCCCCAAGGGGTAGTGCTTCTTGCACTCCGGACAATCCCCAGACAAGCGCCAGCCCCTGTGTGGAGTGTCTGTGGACGGCCTGCTATTCGATGATCTCGAGGGCATGGCGAAACGACCCCTTTTCGCCCGAGGATTGGCCGGAGATTTGGTGCCGGTGCGCTGAGTGCTCCCGAAGCCCTCAATACCAACACGATTGTCCCGAGCGCGTCGGAACGCGTAAGTCTTTATCCGTGCGTGTGTTACGAGATGCGGCCTTCGAGTTCCCCCCAAGACAACATGCCTTACTCTGACTACTACTGGTTTCTTTTCTCTATAAGGGTAGAACAGGAGGCCCGCGCGGTGACGCCACAGGAGCCGCCTCGGACACCCGCGCGATCGCCGGTATCCTCCATGTGGATAAGTCCGAGTCAGATCGGCTGACAGGTTGGACACCACACCGACATTCGCTGGGAAATTCGCTGGGATTGCAAGGGCGAACCGCAGCGAATGCACGCCTGCCCCGCTCGCCCGTATACCGCGTGCAGACTCTGGAAAGTGCCTCGCTTGCCGTCGGCATCGCGATAGTCCCGCAGGGTGCTTCCACCCTTCGCCAGCGCCGAGTTCAAGACCTCAAGGATCACTTTGGTCAGACGCACCACTCGGTCGCAAGGCACCTCGCATGCGGCCCGCAGAGGATGTATTCCCGCCGCGAAAAGTGACTCATCGACGTAGATGTTGCCCAGGCCGGCGAGCACGCCTTGGTCGAGCAGCGCGGCCTTGATCGACCGCCGCGTCGCCTGCAAGCCCTCGAACAGTTCGCCGGCGTTCACCGACATGGCATCGGTCCCCAGTTCGCGCCAACGGTGCTGTTTGAGATCCGCGAAGGAAGGGTAACTTTGCAGGCCACCGAAGCGGCGGGCATCTTCGAAGTACATGAACCCGGCGTCGCCGAGTTCCCACCACGCGTGAACATGCTTTAGCACCGCCGGGAGAGATGAAGCCCACCCGAGCGAGCCCGTCATCCCAAGATGCACCCCCAGCGCCCGCCCGTCCTCTGCGATAATCGCCAGGTGCTTGCCATGCCGGTGGATCGCCGCAATGTGGGCGCCTTCCAAAAATCCGACCGCGGTCGCGCCGGATCGGCGCAGACCCTTCGGCGAGCAGGTCCACGACTCGCACACATCTCGGCGCACAAGACGAGTGCGCGCCACGGTCGCGCCGATCACGTGCGGCGCCAGCGTCCGACGAACAGTCTCAACTTCGGGGAGTTCCGGCATAGCGGTCTTCCAAACGATCAGCGGCTCGGGCTGCTTTCGCCTCTCGAGCCCGAGCGCGGTGGATGCGGGCCCCGGCCGCCATGCGCCGATGGTGAGCCCGGGCTGCTTTTTCGATCACGTTCGTGCCGCACGGGATCGTTGGGGTCTGGATCGTGCGGTTCTTGTAGCCGCCCGCCGATCGGCGCGAAGTTTCTGAAAGAACTCAGTCAGAACGAGACCGCACTCCTCGCCCATCACCCCCGCGATCGGAACGACACGATGGTTGAAGCGCTCGTCCTCGGTGAGACGCATCAGCGAGCCCATGGCCCCGGCCTTGGGATCCGGAGCGCCGAACACCACCCGTCCCACGCGAGCGTTCACGATCAGCCCCGCGCACATCGCGCACGGCTCCAGCGTCACCACCAGCGTGAACTCGTTCAGGCGCCAATCACCGGCCCGGGACGCGGCCTGCTCGATGGCGTCAAACTCGGCATGGCCCGCGGGATCGCGATCCGTTTCCCGGCGGTTGACCCCTTGGCCGTAGATCTCGCCGGTCGCCGTGCGGTAGACGGCTGCGCCGATCGGAACCTCTCCACGCTCCGCGGCCTTTCGTGCGAGCGACAGGGCGGTTTGCATCATGATCAGATCTGTGGCCGTGGGCTGGAGGGGCGCCCCGCCCGCGGAGCGCGCGGGCCGGCGGCCGATGCTCAGCCATAGCGCCCGCTTCACCCTTCCCCCTCCTCGTCGTTCCGCTTGCCCGACACGCGGTGCGCGGGGAACATGCGCAGCAGAATGCCGCCGAGTTCGTACAGGCCCATCAGGGGCAGCCACATCAGGACCATCGAGAGCGGGTCGCCGGGCATGAGGATGGCGGCGAGAACCGCGCAGACCAGGATCGCGTGCCGCCGGAATCGGTTGAGCATCTCGGGCTTGACGAGCCCGACCCAGCCCAAGAGCAAGACCACGACGGGAGTCTGGAACGCCCCGGCGAACGCCAGGGTCAGGGTCAGGAGCAGCGAGACGTACTCGCTCACGCGGTACTGCTGGACGATCCCCGCCTCCCGGTGCATCGAGACCGCGCGCACCTCACGGGCCGACGCGTCGGCATTCACGCACACGCGCAGTTCCATGAGCGAGCGGTTGAACCAGACCTCGCCCAGTGCCGGTTCGGACGGGTCCGCGGCGAGCACGGGGACGGTGGGCAGCACCACCCCCTCGGGCAACGCGCCCGTCTTGGTCGGGGCAGCGCCGAGCATCGTGCCGAATCCCACCAGCCACGTCAGGATGACCGGGAGAATGATCCGGAAAAGAAACACCAGCCCCACCGAGGTGAGCACCGTGGACAGCGGCAGAAGAAAGTACACGAACCGTTTCTCGTGCCGATACAGCCCCGGGGCGACGAACTTCCAGAACTGGTAGAACACCCACGGACTTCCTACAACCACCGCGGCGATCAGCGAGACCTTCATGTACGTCCCGAAGGCCTCCAGCGGGCCCGTCTGGATCATGAGGTCCGGCTGCCCGGCCTTGCGGAGCGCCGACTTCGCGGGCTCGACCAGGAATGCCAGCAGATAGGAACCGAACCCCATCGCGACCAGAGCGATAGGAACAAGACCAATCAGGGCGAACATGATCCGCCTTCGAAGTTCTTCGAGGTGGTCGCCGAGGGGCATGTAGGCCGCGTTCGCCTTGTGTGTGGGCATGTTCGGGGATCAGGATACGCAGTGGTCGGAGGGTTCTTGGTGGGGGAACGACGGAGATTGCGGGGCGTCTCATCCCAATGACACAGACGGAGCACCGAGTGGACTACGAGCCAGCCGAAGCGCTGAGGGGCTCCGCCCCGGCGAGAGAAGCGTCCTGCGGCCCCGATGGGGAAGGGGTGATCGCTCGTTTCGAGCAGGCCGCGCGAAGGAGCGAAGATCGCGAAGCCCGGGCCGCGCTGGCGGGCGACGAAGAATCGCTCCAGGCGCTGTGGAAGCGTCACCGCCGATGGGTCGCGGCGATCCTGCTGGCGCACAAGCCCCGTTGGGCCGATCTGGACGACCTGCTGCAGGAAGTCGCCCTTGCCGTGGTTCGCAAGATGCACGAGTTGCGTGACCCGGGGGCCGTGCGACCCTGGTTGCGGACGGTCGCCATAAACGCCGCGCACGCCGCGGGAAGGTCGGGAGCAAAGCGTTCCCGCGACATCGGCCTGAGCGAGGAAGACCCGCACGCCGAGCGAAACACCCGATCAGGTATCTCCCCGGGCGTTCCCGAGGCGGGGCGACGGCTGATGGAACTGGCGATGGAACTGCCCGACGGATACCGCGAGCCGCTTCTGCTCAAGGCGGTGCACAACCTGAGTTATCGGGAGATCGGGAGTATTCTCGGGCTGCCCGAAACCACGATCGAGACGCGGATAGCCCGGGGCCGGCGACAGTTGCGGGAGTTGGCCATCGAGCACGGTATTTCCGAGTGACGGAAACCGCGATGGCCCGCATCGGAGTGCGATAGATGAGCGAAGGCGAACTGGACATCCTGATCACGCGCGTCGTGGATGGGCGGGCAAGCCACGAGGATTGGCGGCGGCTCGAGGCGCTCGCCGGCCAGGACGCCGGCGTCTGGCGCGATCTGGCCCAGGCCCAGCGCGATGACCAGATCCTCCGCCGGGCCGTGGGAATGGCCGTGGGCGTCGCCGCAAGCGTCGAACTTCCGGCGCCGGTGGCGCACGAGGCGCACCGCGCCCGGTTCCAGGTCGGAGAGCGCACGCGCCGGGTCGCCATGTGGGGCGGCTGGGCGGCGGCCGCGCTGGTTACGCTCGCCTTCGTGTCCAAGCAGCCCCCCGGCGGTACGCCGCAGCAGGCCAATACCGGCGGCCCGATCCTCAGTGCGGCCGACGCCCTCTCCAAGTACATCGCCCAGGGCCAGCGCGAGGGCCGGGTGATCAACGAGATGCCCGACAAGGTGCTGGTGAACACCCAGCCCCTGGCGGACGGGCAGGGATACGACGTGGTGTATTTCCGCCTGATCATGGAGCGAGATCGCGTGCCCGACCTGTACCGGTTCTCGTCGGACGAACTGGGTCAGCCGGTTCCGGTGCGGGTCGTAATTCCGCAGATTTCGACGAACGTAACGAATCCGCTGTAAGAGGTGGCGGGGCGGGCGTGGGCCCGAACCGTGCGTCGCGGTGAAAACAAGACGGAGCAAATCGGAAGGACGGTCGGAGGCATGGACATGAACACGAAACGAATCGGACGCATTCTCACGCTCGGTCTCCTCGCCGCGTGCGGGTCCGCCATGGCCCAGAGCGAGCCCGCGGAGGTTCAGGGGAGCCTTGATCAGCCGCTCGTCGTGGAGTCGGGCTCCACGACGCAGATGTACCTGTCCGAGGACGACGGCACGGCCAAATACGAGGTCGAGGTCAAGGGAGACAAGGTCACCGCCAGGATCGACGGCAAGAAGATTCCTGCCAAGCGGGTGAAGCGGTCCAGCGACAAGATCGAGATACTCGACACCGAGGGCGGCGTGCTCAAGACCTTTGAGATTCAGACCGCGCCATCGGCCCGCACGCTGCGAACCACTTCGCCGCGCGGAATGGCCTGGACAATCCCCGCGACCCCCCAGCCTCCCGCCATTTTCGAGACGGAAGAGCCGCCCAAGACCATGATCGGCATCCGCATGGACGACGAGGCCGAGGGCGAAGTGGTGCTGACCGCCGTGCTCGAGGGCCTTCCCGCGGCCAAGGCCGGCCTGAAGGAAGGCGACGTGCTGGTCTCAATCGCCGGCAAGAAGATTGAGCAGGTGAAGGACATCCGCGAGTCGATCAAGGACAGCGAGCCGGGCGACACGGTCGAGTTCGTGGTAAAGCGTGAAGGCGAAGAGAAGAAGTTCAAGGTCAAACTCGAGGCCTGGAACACCAAGACGCTCTACGGCGAGATGCCCGAAGACGAGATGCGGAAGTTCCGCGGCGCGCTCTCGGTCGCGGGCTCGGACACCGCCAAGTTTGCCGACGACGCACGCCGGGCGCTGGAAACGGCCCTCAAGGAAATCCAGAGCAGCGAGTCCAAGGCCCAGTTCGAGAAGAGTTGGTCCGATGCCATGAAGCAGGCAATCAAGGCGCTTGAGCAGAGCAAGAGCGACACATCCAGGTGGCTTCAGGGATTCTCGACTACCCCCGCGCCCGGCGGCCGTACCCGGATGTTCGGCACGATTCCCGGCCAGGGTGGGTTTGTCGTCACGCCCGGGGTCCCGCAGGCCCACGACGACATGGATAAGCGCCTCGACGAACTTTCCGAGCGGCTGGACCAACTCAACGAGCGCCTGGACCGGCTGGTCCAGAAACTCGAGAAGAAGAACCCGTAACACCGAACCTCCGGGGCCGTTCCGGATTAATCACAAAACGTCTCCGTTCGGAATGGGCCGCGCTACCACCCCTGGCGCGGCCTGTTCCTTTTTTGGTCAACCGCCGCGGGACCCGGGCGGGTTCGGCCTTCGGATATCGCCGATATCATGACCCATGACCACCAACGCCCTGCCCGAGGAAGTTCGAGAAGTTCAGGACGCGGCCTTCCGCCTGCGCGACGAGATCCGCAAGATCATCGTGGGGCAGGATGAAGTGGTCGAGCAGATGCTGATGGCGATCTTCTGCCGCGGACATGTGGTGGTGGTGGGGGTGCCCGGGCTCGCGAAGACGCTGCTGATCTCAACCATCTCGCGCACGCTGTCGCTGGGGTTTTCCCGAATCCAGTTCACGCCCGACCTGATGCCCGCGGACATCACGGGCACCGAGATGATCCAGGAGGACCGTTCCACCGGCCACCGTGAACTCAGGTTTGTGCGCGGGCCGGTCTTCGCGAACGTCATCCTGGCCGACGAGATCAACCGAACTCCGCCCAAGACCCAGGCGGCCCTGCTGGAAGCGATGCAGGAACGGCACGTGACCGTCGGCGGGAAGCGCCACGACCTCCCCACGCCGTTCTTCGTGCTTGCGACCCAGAATCCCATCGAACAGGAGGGCACCTACCCGCTTCCCGAGGCGCAACTCGACCGGTTCATGTTCCAGATCATGATCCTGTACCCCACCATGCAGGAGGAGATGGAAATCGTGCGCCGCTCCTCGGCCCGCGCGAGCGTGCACGTCTCGGCCGTCTTGGACGAGGAGGGCATCAAGCGGGTGCAGAACGTGGTGCGGCAGATGCCCGTTCCCGATCACGTGATCTCGTACGCCCTCCGGCTCGTCCGCGCCACCCGCGTGAAGGAGCCCATGGACCTGGGGCTGAAGCGGCCCCAAAAGGTGCAGGACTACGTGAGTTGGGGCGCCGGCCCCCGGGCGAGCGAGTTCCTGGTTCTCGCCGGCAAGGCGCGGGCCCTGCTGGACGGCTCCACGCACGTCACGCCCGAGCACGTCCGCAAGATCGCCAAACCGGTGTTGCGCCACCGCCTGATGCTGAACTTCAACGCCGAAGCCGACCAGGTGAACTCCGACATGGTCATCGACGACCTTCTGGCGAGCGTTCCCGTAGAAGGCCTGACGCCCGGCGAGAAGAAAAAGATGGACGAGGTGATGAGGTAGCGCCCCGGCGTGTGTGGTACGCTGTCTCCCCCAGAGGAGGCCGCGTCATGTCACGAACAAGCATTGTCGGCGCCGTGGTAGGAGCCCTCGCCGCGATAACGGGCGCAAGGGCGCAGCCCGCCCTGCGTCCCCCCGCGGCCCCGCTGGTGGTTCACAACCCCTACCTCAGCGCCTGGTGCATGGCCGACCGCCTGACTGATTCCTGGCCCCGGCACTGGTCCGGGTCGATCATGGGGATGTGCGGCATGGCGAGGATCGACGGCGCGGCCTACCGCTGGTGCGGCTCGGCCCCCGGCGAAGCGCCGCCCATGAAGCAGACCGCCCTCGCGCTGACCGCAACGCGGACCACCTTCACCTTCGAGCAGGACGGCGTGGAGTTGAGCGCGCGATTCTGTTCGCCCACGATCGCCGGCGACGCCGACCTGGCCTCGCGCCCGGTGACGTACCTGACCGTCCGGGCCCGCAGCATCGACGGGAAGGAGCACAACGTGGAGTTGTACGTGGACTGCTCGGCCGAGTGGGCGGTTCACACGGCGGACCAGGAGGTTCGGTGGGGGCGCGTCAACGCGGGCGGGCTCGAGTTCCTGTCGTTCTCAAGCGTCGAACAGCCGGTGCTCAAGCGGGCGGGAGACCAGACGCGCATCGACTGGGGCACGTTCTACTTCGGCGCGCCCACCAACAAGCGTGGGCTGGCGGCGATGGCGGGGCACGAAGCGTCGCGCGGCGCGTTCGTGAAGTCCGGCGTGATTCCCGTGAACGACGACCTGCGCCAACCCCGCGCCGCCGGCGATGACTGGCCGGTCTTGGCCTTCTCGACGCGACTGGGACGCGTGGGGGACGAGCCGACGGAAGAAACCTACTACATCGCTTACGACGATCAGTTCTGCGTGGAGTATTTCGGTCGCAAGTTACGGCCGTACTGGGCCCGCGGCGGCAAGTCGTTCGCGTCGATGCTGGAAGAACAGATTGCCGGCCGCGCCGACATCGAGCGAAAGTGCGATCTGGCCGATGCGTCGCTTCGGGAGCGGATGCTCAAGGCGGGCGGGGGGAAGTACGCGGCGATCGGCGAACTGGCCTACCGGCAGACCATGGCGGCCCACATCATCGCCGCGGACTTCGACGGCGCCATGCTCATGTTCCCGAAAGAAAACTCCAGCAACGGGTGCATCGGCACGGTGGACGTGTTTTTCCCGTCGGCGCCGTTCTTCCTCGTGGAGAACCCGGAACTGCTGCGGGCACAGGTGCGGCCCATTCTGGACTACGCCGCCAGCCCGAGGTGGAAGTTCCCCTTCGCGCCCCACGACTTGGGCACCTACCCCAAGGCCAACGGGCAGGTGTATGGCGGGGGCGAAGTGGGCGAGGCCAACCAGATGCCCGTCGAGGAATCGGCCAACATGCTGATTCTGCTATACGCCCTCGCGAAGGCCGACGGGAACGCGGACTACGCGGCCCGGTGGTGGCCCACCATCCAGACGTGGGCCGAGTATCTCAAGGAGCACGGGCTGGACCCCGAAAACCAGTTGTGCACCGACGACTTCACCGGGCACCTGGCCCGCAACGCAAACCTCGCCGCCAAGGCGACCGTCGGGCTGGGCGCGTTCGCCGAACTCTGCCGGCTCAAGGGCGACGCGCCCGCCGCCAAGGAGTGGCGAACACTCGCCCAGCGATACGCCGCGGAATGGCAGACCCTCGCCGCCGACGGCGATCACACCGTGCTGGCCTACGGCAAGCCGGGGACGTGGTCGCTGAAGTACAACCTGTTCTGGGACGGCGCGCTCGGGCTCAACCTGTTCCCGCGCGACGTGGTCGCCAGGGAACTCGCCTACTACCGCAAGAAGGCGGGCAAGTTTGGAACCCCGCTCGACAGCCGCGCGGGGTTTACCAAGACCGACTTCCTCGCGTGGGTCGCGGCCATGGGCACTCGCGAAGACTTCGACGCCCTCTTCCCGCCGATCTTCGATTTCGCGCACACGACGCCCCAGCGGGTGCCATTCTCCGACTGGTACCAGACCTCGGACGCCCGACAGGCAGGGTTTCAGGGCCGCTCGGTGGTTGGCGGCATATGGGCGAGGCTGCAGGTCGCGGACCAATCGGGGCGGTGAGCGCAGAGCGACCGAGAATCAGGCTCAACTGGCCGAATGCTGTCGCAATGCGGCGAACACCCGCGGGCGGTCCCCTAGCCTTGAGCGATGCTCACACGGCTGACGCAGGGCCTGTTCAACCCGATGGCCGAACTCCGCGCCGCGATCGCGGCCGGGGCGTTGCTGCTCATCGGCGTGGCGCTGCGCCTCTGGCCGCAGATTCCCGGGAACAGCCTCTTCATCTGGGCCAGTTTGGCGATCGGGATGGTGTACGGCGGCCGCCCGGCCCTGCACGCGCTGCGCGACGTCAGGTTCGACATCGACGTGCTGATGGTGGTGGGAGCGGGGCTCGCCGCGTACATCGGCCACCCCGAGGAAGGGGCATTGCTGCTGTTCCTCTTCGTGCTTTCGGGCGCGCTCGAGGACCTGGCGATGCTCCGCACAAAGCGAGAAGTGGAAGCGCTCCACAAACTCATGCCCACCGAGGCGCTTGTATTTCGAAACGGCGAGTGGGTGGAGGCCGACGCGGAAACCCTTACGACGGGCGAGCGGGTCAAAGTCCGGCCCGGCGAACGCGTGCCCGCGGACGCACGCATCGTGTCGGGTGAATCGTCGATGGACCAATCCACGATCACCGGGGAGAGCCTGCCGCGGCACGTGCGGTTGGGCGACGAACTCTTCGCCGGCACAATCAACACCGACGACCCCCTCGAGGCGGAAGTGCTGCGCCCGGTGCGGGAGAGCAGCCTGCAGAAGATCCTCGACCTGGTGACCCGGGCCCAGGGCCAGCGTGAGCCGGTCCAACGCGTAATAGATCGGCTCAGCCAGCCCTACGCGATCGGCGTCCTGGTCATCAGCGCCGCCGTGCTGCTCGTCTGGTGGCTGGTGCTCGACCGCCCCCTGCTGGTAGCGGGCGCCACCACGGGCGCAATCTACACCGCCATCACGCTGCTCATCGTCGCTTCGCCCTGCGCCCTGGTCATCGCCACGCCCACCGCCACGCTCGCCGCCATCGCCCGCGCGGCCCGCGCCGGCGTCTTGTTCAAGGGCGGCCAATCTGTCGATGCGCTCGCGAACATCTCCGCCGTGTGCTTCGACAAGACCGGAACGCTCACCTTCGGCCGCCCGCGCCTGTACGAGGTCCACCCCCTCGCATGGTCCGACGGGGCCGAACTGCTCGGCGTTGCGGCGGCCCTCGAGGCCGACTCGACTCACCCGATCGCCGTGGCGATTCGCGAGGCCGCGGCCGCGCGCGGCGTCGAGCCGCTCCCGGTCAGCCAGATCAACCACACGACCGCCAAGGGGCTCGAGGGCCGATACCGCGGGGCCGTCGTTCGGCTGGGGAGTTACTCGTACGTCGAACCGCTCATCCCCGCGTGCTTTCGAAACCGGGTCAAGGAAGTGCTCGGGCGTATTCAGGAGCGCGGCCACGTGGGGGTGGTCATCGCGCGCGGCGATCAGACGCCCCAGGCGGACGAGGCCGGCGGCCAGGCCGCCGTTCTGATCATGGCCGACAGCGTGCGTCCCGGCGCCGCGACGCTCGTCAAGGAGTTGCACGCGCTGGGAATCCGGCCCGTGCGAATGCTCACGGGCGACAACCGGCTCACCGCCGAACGCATCGCGACCAGTTTGGGCCTGGATGCTTTCGATGCCGAACTGCTCCCCGAAGACAAACTTCGAATCGTCGGTGAAATGAAGGGCACAGCCCGCCACAACGGCGCCCGCGCCGGGGTTGCGGCGATCGGCGACGGGGTCAACGACGCCCCGGCTCTCGCCGCGGCCGACGTTTCGGTGGCGATCGGCACGATCGGCACCGCCGCGGCGCTCGAATCAGCGGACATTGTTCTCCTTTCGGACAATCTCGCGGGAATCCCGTGGGCGGTGAGATTTGCGCGGCGTGCCCGGCGGGTGGTGAAGACCAACCTTGCCCTCGCGCTCAGCGTGATCGCCGCGATGGGCGCCCTGACCGTGATCGGTTCGCTCACGGGTCACGATGTCCCGCTCAGTGTGGGTGTATTGGCCCACGAAGGCGGCACGGTGCTGGTCGTGTTGAACTCGCTGCTGCTGCTCAAGCACTCGGGTCCGGCGGGAGAAGCAGGCCACCCGGCACCTGATCCGCGAGTCCGGTTGCAGACCATCCCCGAAGGGGCATGATAAAAACTTCACGCAGCGCCCACACGGTTTCGTGATTGCAACGGGTCCGGAGGTCCACAATTTCGATGTGAGTTTTGCTCGGCAATGCGGTATCCTGTGGTGCCGGGATTTCGGCTTGAACGGGACCGCTTCGGTCGCGTGTCTGTCCGGCGTTAGGAGGGCCCGATGTTTTCCCAGACCACCGAATATGCGCTCCGTGCGATGGCGTGCCTGGCGCTGGCTCCGGACCAACTGGTCCCGACCAACGTTCTCGCTTCGATGACCAAAGTCCCCAACAACTATCTCGCCAAGGTGCTTCAGCAGTTGGCCGGAGCGCGCCTGATCAACGGCCGCCGCGGCGTTGGCGGTGGTTACCGGTTGGCCCGGCCTTCCGCGCAGATTAACCTCCTCGACATCATCAACGCCGTTGACATGCTCAAACGCATCGAGACCTGCCCCCTGGGCCTTACCACTCACGGCACCAACCTCTGCCCGCTTCACCGCACGATGGACCGCGCCGCCGCGGTTTTGATCGAGGTCGTTCGAGGCGTCACGCTCCACGATCTCGTCGAAGACGGCGGAAACCGCGTTCGCCCGCTCTGCGAGACGAAAACTCCCGTGCCGTTGACCCTTACGCTCAACAAGACGCCCAAACGAATCGGCGCTTGATCCCCGCGCGTTGATCTTTGACGACATGGTCCGTTGAATACCGGCCTTGCCGTGGCAGGGCTCGGAGTTTCTCCATGACCGATCCGCTTCCATCCGCCGATGCCACTCCGTACGGCGAAGGCCTCCACAAACTCGAGGCGCAGCGACGCTCCAATCGCGATACGGTCCGGGCCCTGGGGCTCGAGCCCTACGGCGTGCGCGTGGACGGGATTGCGTCGTGCGCCGCGGCCCGATCTCTCTTCGACGACGCCGCCAACACGGAGTTCAACGCCAGGGGCAAGGAGCCGGGGTTCGCCGATCGCCGCCCCGTCGTCACGGTGGCGGGCCGCGTGATGCTCCTGCGCGACAACGGAAAACTCATCTGGATGACCATCCGCGACGAGACCGGTGACATCCAGATCGCCGCGAGCCAGCGGGATTGCGATGCCACGAGTTTCGCGCTGGCCAAGGCGACCGACCTGAGCGACATCACCATCGCCTCCGGGCGCGTGATGAAGACCAAGACCGGTGAGATCACAGTGTGGGCAAACTCGCTGCGCCCCGGCGGAAAGGCGTTATCCCCGCCCCCCGAGAAGCACGCGGGCCTGCAGGACGTCGAAACCCGCTACCGCCAGCGTTACGTGGACCTGTGGGCCAACCCCGAGACCCTCGCGGTCTTCCGCCTGCGCAGCGGGATCGTCTCGCGGGTCCGCCGCTTCATGGAGTCGCGCGCGTATCTCGAGGTCGAGACGCCGATGCTCCAAACCCTCGCCGGCGGCGCCGCCGCGCGGCCCTTCGTCACCCACATGAACGCGCTGGACATCAAACTGTTCCTGCGCATCGCGCCCGAGTTGTACCTCAAGCGCCTTCTCGTGGGCGGCCTGCCCAAGGTCTTCGAGATCAACCGCAACTTCCGAAACGAAGGGCTCGACAAGCAGCACAACCCCGAGTTCACCATGCTCGAGGCCTACCACGCCTTCGGAAACGTCGAGACCGTGATGGAACTGACGGAAAGCCTGATCCGCGACGCCGCGGAGTTTGTTCTCGGCGCCGCCGGCGGGGCGGGCGAGATCGTGCTGCCCTTCGGCGATCTCTCGATCAACTACAGCAGGCCGTTCGCGAGAGCCACGTTCGCCTCGCTCTTCGAGCGGGCGTGGGGATTCCCGATGACCGACGCCCCCCGCGCCAGGGAGTCGCTCAAGCGCGTCCATCCCAAACTGGCCCCGCAGGTGGACGCCATGGACCCCTGGCTGGTCGTGAACGAACTCTTCGAGCAAAAGGGCGAGTCGCTGGTCGATCCCGCCACGCCCACATTCATCACCGACTACCCCGCGGCGGTCAGCCCGCTGACCCGCGCCAAGCCCGACAACCCGGCCCTGGCCGACCGCGCCGACCTCTTCATCGCGGGCATGGAGATCGCTCCGCACTACACGGAACTCAACGATCCCGAGGTGCAGGAGACTCGATTCCGCGAGCAACTCAAGGGCCTCGACGCCGAGAAGCACGCCGAGGAACAGACCTACCGAACCATGGACCACGACTTCGTGCGAGCGCTCAAGGTCGGCATGCCCCCCGCGGGCGGGATGGGGCTGGGCATCGACCGGCTGGTCATGCTGCTCACGAATCAGCGGACGATCCGCGATGTCGTGCTCTTCCCGCTGATGCGTCCGGAGGAGTAGGGCCAACTCGTAGTCGCAGAAGGTCGCGGTACCACACGCCGCGAGTATCCGCCGCGGCCATCGACGGCGCGCGCTTCGTCATTCCGTTCCAAGTGCCCGAAAGCACGCAACCGATCCGCGGAGCGGAAATCCCCGCGTGCCGCAGGGCCCTCACGACTCCTGCCACCCCTCCGATCCACCGCCCCACGCCCCGCCCATGCCGTTTCGCCAGCCACACCCAGTTCCGCGTCGCCAGTCGCAGCCAGCGTTCGCTCTTGCGCGCCGCCGCGGGGCTGTCGTGCCACACCACCCACGCGGGGTCGAACCGCACGTCATACCCCGCGGCCAGAAGTTTCAGGGCCAAGTCCACGTCGTTACGGTAGAGGAAGAACGCGCTCTCGTAGCCGCCCACGCGAAGCCACGCCTCGGCGCGAACCAGGTTTCCGCACCCCATCACGGGCCAGTGGTCGCGAGCGGCCTTCGCGAAGGGCCACTCGCTCTGTTTGGTGGCGGGGTGTCTGGGGTGCAGCGCCACCGCGGCGACGCCCGGCTCCCGATCCAGGACCGCCAACGCCTCTCGCAACGCCGCAGGATCGGGCCGCGCGTCGTCGTCGAGGATGAGCAAGATGTCGCCGCGGGCGATGGCGGCGCCGCGGTTGAAGGCCTCGACACCGAGGTTCTCGTCGAGCACGACGACCCGCACTCCGGGAAACTCGCGGTTGAGCATCTCCACAGTTCCGTCGAGCGAGGCGTTGTCCGCGACGATGATCTCGCCCCGCGTGACGGGCTCCTGCGACAACAACTCCCGCAGCGTCGTGCGGAGCGCCTCGGGTCGGTGGTGGCTGACGATGATCACCGAGAGCACGGCGATCTCACGGCACGGGTGCGGGTTGGGCGGGCGCGGCGGCCTGCTCGACGACGGCCTTGCGGGCATGAGGGTTGAACCGCGGGGCCGACGGGAGCGGCATGACGTGCGGCCCGCGCAGCGCGATCTGTACGCACAGTTTCAGACCCCGGAAGAACACGCCGACCGCCGAGCGCAGCGCGGCGAACGGCTCGACCTTGCGGACGATCAGCCCCTCCGTGGTCACCTGCACCAGCGTCCGGCCGCGGAACCAGTTGGTGGGCCAGCCCGTGGGCGTGATGGCGACATCGGCGTCGGGGCCGGTGAGGAGCCTCCAGGCCGCGCCGATCATGTCGGAGGAAACGTGTCCCTCCTGCGAACGGCGGCGCCACAGGCGGCGTTCTTCCGCCGGCCAGGCGAAGTGCAGCGTTCCGAGTTCCTTGCGGAAGTCTTCCAGCCCTGGGATGCGCGACTTGAGCAGGGGGTGAACCCAGAGCGATCCCTTGCGGCCGTCGGCCCGGGCGGCGCCCAGTTCGGCCTCGACCGTCTCCTTGAGTTTCTTGTAGGGGATGAACCCCACGGGCTTGCAGACGTTGCGTGGCTCGATTGCCGGAAACCGCTTGTCGCGGGCGTCGGCCAATCCGCGAAGGTGCAGTTCGGAGAGTTCGGGCAGGCCCATCATGGCCTGGCCGATGGCCCGGGGCACCTCGCGCCAGGCCCGCTTGTAGCGTGTAAGCCCGCCGAGTCTCATCACGTCCATGTGCGAGAAGCAGTTCCGCGCGATGTAGTACCGCGCCCACGTGACGTAGCGGCGGTTGCCGGGCGGGTGGAAGGCGCGCGATCGCGGCGCGCCCACGACCTTGAACCCCGTCTTCCGCGTCATCTGGATGCACCAGTCCACGTCGTCGTAGTAGATGAAGTTCTCGGGGAACAGGCCGGTGCGCTCGATCGCCACGCGGCGCACCAGTGCGCTGCACGCGGCGAGGTAGTCGGCCTTCACCAGGTATCGCAGGTCCAAGTCACCCCCGCCCGCGGGCCATACCCCGCCGTGGCGACGATCGATGTTCCCGCCGACTTCCCAGGTATGCCCCGTGGGGATGTCCCGCATCCCCGAACCCACCCCACCGACCCTTGGTCGTCTGGAGAGGACTTTCACGAGTTCACGCAAGCACCGGCGGGCAACCCGAGCATCGCTGTCCAGCCACCAGATGTACTCCGGCTGGCCGCGCTCACCCGTCCAGCCGGCCCCAGAAAGCACATGGGCCATCCCGGCATTGAACCCGCCGGAGCCGCCGGTGTTCTGTTCAAGCCGAACAAACTCCACACACAAACCTTCGGGCACGCGGATCGTAGAAAGGGGCTTGGTCGAGGCGTTGTCCACCACGACGCACCAAAGTTCGATCCCCCGGAGGTCCTGCCGAGCCACGTCCCCGAGCAGAAGTTCCAGGTCCGAACTGCGGTTGAAGCATGGGATGACCGCGGCGACCTTGTGGACCGACTTCCCCGCGGCGTGCACCCCGTTGGATCCCGGCGAGGCCGGCGCAGAGGTGGGAGTGGGGGGCGCGGGGGTCAGGGCCTCGAGTCCGAGGATGGCGGGCTTCGCGGCTCCGTTTGTGCTCATGGGGGGCCAAGTATAGTCCGCGACGATGCGGCGTTTGGGTCCCTTTTTTGCGCAATCTTCTGATTGGGCGGTCCGGATGTTCTAGAGGCGGCGAATCGTGTAGAATCGAAGACACCCGCGTGGAGCGTCGCGGGGCACAAGGACGGCGGCCGGGCGGTTCCCGGGCGGAACTTCCGGCGCGTCTCGGGCGAAAAGCCAAGAGCCACTGCCAAAGCGGATGGAGCCCCGCGCGGGTTCTGTTGCGGGGCGGTACAGGAGCAGTTCACATGGCGACGATTTCGAGTGGATGGTGGGGTCGGGTCTTGGAGAGCCAGTCCGGCAAAGCCGGGTCCTGTTTCGACATGCTCGAGGCGCGTTCGCTCTTGTCCGGGTCACCCCTGCCGACGCTGGGCGACCTCGAGAGTTCGAACAACGCCGTGATCCGGCTCGAGACCAACTACGGCGACATTGACATCGAACTCTTCAGCAGCCAAGCGCCGGTGACCGTCGCGAATATCCTCAACTACGTGACGACTGGACGGCTTGACCGCACCTTCTTTCACCGAAGCGAAGTTAATCCCAACCCGTTTGTCCTTCAGGGCGGGGGTTTCTCCTACGACGATGACGCCGGTCCCAGTTCGGTTGACACCGACTCCCCCATCATCCGAGAGACGAGCGGGCGCAACAATCTAGCGAGAACCATCGCGATGGCGAGGACGGATGTGATCAACTCGGCGACCAGCCAGTTCTTCATCAACTACGTGGACAACGCATTCCTGGACCCTACCAGTCCGAACAATGGGTACACCGTCTTCGGGCGGGTGATTCAAGGCTGGGACGTCGTCACGGCCATTCAAAACCTCCGCGCCATGAACCTGACGGCGAACACTTCGTTCGCGGGCTTTACTGATGTGGGGAACCTGCTAAATACTCCGGTTAGCGACACGTACATCGAGGGCCAGCCGATCGACGAGCGCGATCTGGTGCAACTGATCAACGCGGAGATCATCAAGCCATCAGGTTCTACCGGCTTCTTCAGCCAGCGCCTGGCCATGCCGGAGGGCTACCGCTCTTCCAACACCGTCGAGAACCTCGAACTCTTCAACCCCAACTCCGCCACCGCGACCTATCAGGTCATCGCGCGGTACGAGTCGGGCATCCGCGACACGGTCGTGGCAAGCGGCTCGATCTCCGCCGGCAGCAAACTTCGCGTCCGCCTCTCGGATTCCGGCGATTCGACCCTGAACCTCATCCGTTCCAGCACGCCGTACGCCATTGTCGTCGAGACGGCGCTCCCCGACGGCACGGCAAACCAGCAGCCCATCGCCGCCAGCATTAATCGCGTGGATTTCCATGCGGATACCGGCGAAGGGTTGTTCAACACGGCGGGGTACACCGACACGCAGTTGCAGACCTGGGACTTCGCCCGGATCGAGCGCAACGCCACCAGCCGCGAGTTCATTACCTGGGTCAACATGGGCAGCACCACCGGCAGCGTGACCGTCACGCTGCTCTCCAGCGGCGGTGACCGGACGTTTGTCTTCAACCTGGACGGGTACCGGCGCGGCGGCATCGCGCTGGCCGACAGTTCGACGATTCCCGTCGGCCTGTTGGCCGCGCGCGTCACCAGCACCGTGCCGATCGTGGCGTTCCTGAGCGACTGGGACCTTCCCGCTTCGGGCCAGTCCCCCAGCACCGCCTACACGCCGGGCTTCGGGGTCATGGGCCTCCCCGGCGGCGGCGCCGATGCGGGCGGCCTGGCCGACGCGGTGATCCAGACCGGCTTCACCAACACGCTGAGCATTTCCAATCCGGGCAGCACGGTGGCGGTGGTGACGTTCAAGTTCTGGCGCACCACGCGCGGATCGACCGAAGACCCGATCACTCAGACCGACATCGTCTTTGCCGGCGCCCGCAAGGACTATGTGCTCGATTCCACCACGCTGGGAATCCCGCTGGGCGAGCGATTCACCGTCACCTACACCAGCGGCTCGGCGCAGATCGCCGTGCAGTACCTCAGCGTGGACGAGACCGGCCGCCACCAGTCTGGCACGCTCCGCAAGGACGGCGTTTCCACCATGTTGGCCGGCCGCCTGGCCCCCATCACGCACTTCGCCGACGGCGGCATCGACCCCAGCCGCAACGACGGAAGCCAGAGCGAACTGATCACGATCTTCAACCCCTTCGCCGACCCCTCCCACGCCTTCAACTACACGGTTCGCTACGAGTTCTCCGACGGCACGTTTATCGACGCCTTCACCGGCTCGCTGAGCACCAACGGCAGGATCGTTCTCTCCACCATGAGTTCCACGGCCGTGCTGAACAAGGCCGCGTCGGACGCGCAGTTCCGTACGTACGCGATCTCGGTGCTCGCGCAGGCGGTCGGCCCCGATACCACGACGACCGTCGCGGGCCTGGTGCAGTTGACGCGGACCGACACCACTCTGGGCCGCGCGATTGCCACGTCCGGATCCGCATCCGGATTCGGATACGAGTTTGACGACACCATCTTCGGCCCGGGCGGATCCACGGGCTGAGCCACGCCCCGAGGGTTCGACCAGCGAACAATGACGATCCGCCGCCGGCGGATCGTTCTGCATGGCCAACGATCAGACGCCCCAACCCCCGTCCGCGAACCCCGGAGGATGGGTGCGCCCCGACGGCGCCGCCTTCAACCACTTCGTGCGGCGGTTGCTGCGGCGATGGTCGTTGGTCATGCCGGCGGGCCTGATGGTCGTGATCTCTGGGATCACACTCAGCGTGGGCATCTTGGGGGCCAGCCCAATCCTGCAGAAGATTCTGGGCGCCAAGAGCGACCTTCGCGACTTCGCGGCGGAGTTCAACCGCAGCCTGGCCTCGACCTCCGACGCCTGGCGATGGGCCGCCGATCTGCTCACGATCCCGCAAAGCCGGATCGACGCCCTGCCGCGCGGCGAACTCACGGCCCTGTGGGTCATCATGGGCGCGCTCGTCGCCCTGACGATCATCGGGTCCGCGGCGAACTTCCTGCACGCCTACTTCTCGCTCACCGCCGTCAACCGGACCGTGACCGACGCGCGCCGGCAGGCGTTCCGCGCGGCCCTGCGGGCCCCGCTGGGGGAGATCGCCCGCCTGAGCCCCTCCGACGTCATCAGCCGCATCGTCAACGACAGCACCCAACTCGCCAACGGCCTGAACGTGCTGCTCTCCAAGGCGGTGCTCCAGATCTTCAAGGGAGTCGCGGCCCTCGCCGTCGCCCTGTTCTTCGACTGGCGCGTCACCGCCGCGGCCCTCGTGGTCACGCCGGTCCTGTACCACGTCATCCGCAAACTGGGAAAGCGAATCCGGCGTGCGTCGGGCGCGGCCCTGCAGTCGCAGGCGGGCCTCTACGGGGTGGCCGGCGAGGCCCTGGGCGCCCTGCGCGTGGTGAAGGCCAACTCCGCCGAACGCCGCGAGGGCGGCCTGTTCCGCCGGTTCAATCGCGAGATGCTCCGCGAACTCAACCGCGTGCGCACCGCCCGCGCCCTCGCCAGCCCGCTCACCGAGATGCTCTCCATCTTCCTGCTCTGCGGCCTGGTGCTCGCGGCGGGGAACGAGGTCATCCGCGGGCGCGTGGACACCAGCGACTTCCTGCTCGTGCTCATGGCCCTGGCCGTCGCGGGGGCTTCGCTCAAGCCCCTGACCGGGATCATCAACGACATCCAGACCGCCGCCCCCGCCGCCGAGCGCCTGAAGTGTGTCATGGACCTCGGCGCCGAGCCGGGGCTGGCGCGACGCCTGCCGCGCCTGCCGCGGCATCGGGAGTGCGTCGAGTGGCGGGGTGTGACGTTCACCTACCCCGGCGGGAGCGCCCCGGCGGTGCGGGACGTTTCGCTGCGGGTGCCCCATGGCCGGCGCGTGGCGTTCGTCGGGCCCAACGGGTGCGGGAAGACCACGCTCCTGAGCCTGCTGCCGCGCCTCTTCGATCCGGGCGCCGGTTCGGTGCTGGTGGATGGATCGGACATCTCCGCGGTGTCCGTCCGGTCGCTGCGGCGCCAGATCGGCGTGGTGACCCAGGAAACGATCGTCTTCCGCGGCACGGTCCGTGAGAACATCGTCCACGCCGGCGTGGGCGTGGGCGAGGCGGAGGTGATCGCCGCGGCCCGCAAGGCCCGCGCCCACGACTTCATCGAGCGCCTCCCCCGCGGCTACGACACCCTCATCGGCGAGGGCGGGCACGGCCTCTCGGGCGGCCAGCGCCAGCGATTGGCCATCGCGCGGGCGATCCTCCGCGACCCGGCCATCCTGATCCTTGACGAAGCCACCAGCATGATCGACGCCGAGAGCGAAGCCAGGATCGGCGAGGCGCTCGCGGAGTTTTCCGCCGGCCGCACGGCCCTGATCGTCGCGCACCGCCTCAGCACCGTGCTCAACTGCGACTCCATCGTGGTCATGGACCACGGCCGCATCGTCGACCAGGGCCGGCACGAGGAGCTCTTGACCCGGTGCGATCTGTACCGGCAGTTGGCGCGAAGCCAGTTTCTGGACGGGGGCGCGGCGGCGGCGTAGGTTTGTGGTCGCGGAGCCCGCCCGACGATCGATTTCATGCAACGACAAGGCGCCGATCCCGAGAACATGAGCGCGGAGGATTTCCTCTGCGATTTCTGCCTGCGCTGCTGGGCGCCGCAGCGCCCGATGGTCGAGGGGCATCGCGGGAGCCTTGTCTGCGGCGAATGCCTCGCGGAGGCCCACCGCGCCGTCGTGGTTCGGGGAGAAGGGATCAGCGTCCCGGACCCGGAGGCGTGCGCCCTGTGCCTGATGCACAAGGACGAGCCCCACTGGCGCAGCACGAAGGTGGAGGCCCGGCCCGTCGTCTGCCGGACCTGCATCAAGCGATCGGGGGCGATTCTCGAGAAGGACCCCGATAGCGGGTGGAAGAGGCCGGAATGACGTTCATGCGGTCGGGGGTGCCGGCACGATCCGCTCCAGTTCTCGGATGAGCGCCGGCACATGGTCGGTCGCGACGCGCCACAGAATGGCATAGTCCAACTGCCCGTACTCATGGATAATCCGATGTCGCTGCCCGGCGATCTTGGTCCATGGAATGGCCGGATTCACCGCGCGGGTCGCTTCAGACACGCGCCACGCGGCCTCGCCGACGATCTCGATCTGTCGCTCCACCGCCGAGCGCAGAAGAACGTCGTTGACGAACTCGTCGAACGTGCGTCCCTTGACGAACTCGGCGACCCAGCGGGCGGCCTGCAGCATGTCGTACAGGTACGCCGGATCATCGGCCGGGTCAGGCTTGCGGTGCGACATAGATCCTCTGGCATGTCGAGAGAATGCGATGCCGGCGGAACGGGTTGGCGATCAACGATCTCTCAACGAGATCAACCCGCCGCCCTGGGAAGAGGCTACCGGCGTCGTGGAGGATCTCCGGAGTATTGTCGAAGGTAAACCCGCGACCCGGCAAGAACTCCACCAACAGGTCGATATCGCTGTCGGGGGAAAAATCAGCGCGCAGCGCCGATCCAAACAGCGAGAGTTCCTTCACCCCCCACTTGCGGCAGAACGCCTCGACCGGCCGAGTCGGGATCGTAATGGACGACGAGATCACCATACGCGATTCTAGAGAGGCGTCCGACTCAGAGCCTCGACGCCGCCAAACTCGCCAGTTCGCTGCGTTCGCTCTTCGCCAGCGTCACGTGCGCGAACAGCCGCACCCCGCGCATCTTCTCGATCGCGTACGACAGCCCGTTGCTTGATTGATCCAAGTACGGGTTGTCGATCTGCCCGATGTCGCCGGTGAGGACCAACTTCGTTCCCTCGCCCACGCGGCTGGCGATAGTCTTGACCTCGTGGGGCGTCAGGTTCTGTGCTTCGTCCACGATCATGAACTGGTGCGGGATGGACCGGCCGCGGATGTACGTCAGCGGCTCGAGCACGAGTTTTCCGTCGGCCATCAACTTGCCCACGCGCTGCTCGGTGCTCTGGCTCTCGGGCCCCTGCAGGTGCGACCCGCGCGTGGAGAGCAGATACGACAGGTTGTCGAAGATCGGCTGCATCCACGCCGTCAACTTCTCGTCCTTGTCGCCGGGGAGATACCCGATGTCGCGCCCCAGCGGCATGATCGGGCGCGCCACCAGCAGTTTGTCGTAGCGCTGCTCGCCGAAGACCTTGACCATCCCCGCCGCCAGCGCGAGCAGCGTCTTGCCCGTGCCGGCGCTGCCAAGCAGCGTCACGAACTTGATGTCCTCGTCGAGCAGGGCGTCCAGCGCCATGGTCTGCTGCACGTTGCGGGCAAGAATGCCGTGCACCGGCTTGCGGGGGCCGGTCACGGGGATCAGGTGGTCGGTCTCGCCCAGGCGCCGGCCCAGGCCCGTGTGGTTCTCGTCGTGCTTGTCGCGCAGCACGATGAACTGGTTCGGCGCGAGTTCGACCGGGTAGGTGTTGCCCTGCTCGTCGGTCTCGACCAGCGCGTTCTGCACCCGGTCCAGCCCCACCATGCGGTCGCGGTAGAGTTCGTCGATCAGGTCGCCCTCGATGTCCACGGTGACGTACCCGGTGTACAGCCGGTCCGCGTCCACCCGCTGGTTCTCGAAGTCCTCGGTCTTGATGCCCAGGGCGTCGCTCTTGATCCGGGCCGACAAGTCCTTGGTCACGAAGATCGTGCGGAGGCCTTTTTCCTTGAGGTGGTAGGCCACGGCGATGATGTGGTTGTCCGGAAGTTCCTCGGAGATCGCGGCCGGGCGGGGGTAGTCGGTCACGTCGATGCGGATCGTGCCCGTCTTGCCGTTGGCGCCCGGCGATCGCGCGCTGTTCGGCTGGGTCGGCAGCCGGCCCCAGTCCACGCCCTCGGAAAGCCTTCCGATGGCGCGCAGGCGATCCAGGTGCCGGATGCACGCCCGGGCGTTGCGCCCCAGGTCGTCGTCCTTCTTCTTCAACCGGTCCAGTTCCTCGATCACCTTGAACGGCAGGACAACGTTGTTGTCCTGGAACACAAACAGGGCGTCGGGGTTGTGCAGGAGGATGTTCGTGTCCAGCACGAAGTGCTTGACACCCTTTTCGCTCCCGCTCCCCGTGCTTGAGGAACCGCTCGTTCGGCCTGAAGGCCTCACGCGTTCTCCATTGGATCCGTTCGTACCCTTCGCGGCGGACTCGGCAACGCCTTTGACCATGTCTCCCCGCTTCGTGCTTTGGCGTTGGACCGGAGGCACTCTAACGCAGACCATCGGTCCGACGACACGTCCATGTGAAGCACTCAGAATACTTACCGGACGGGTTTTCTGCCCGCCCCGTGGACAACTTTGCGCGACTTTCTTGCCCGAGGTTCCACACGGGGGCCTTACATCGCGAAGAACGCCGCGGAAATCGAGGCCGTCGCTCCCATGATCCCCGCCACCGCCGTCTTGGCCAGCGTAGCCACGAATCTGCCCGCCGCGGCCCCGCCCGCCGCCTTGCCCGCGTCCGTCCAGGTTCGGTTCGAGTGACGCTCGGCGATCAGGGTTCCCGCGGCCGCCCCGACAACCCCTCCCAGAATGGTTCCCACCGGAAAAGGCGGGATCAGCGTGCCGCCGATCGCGCCAACGAACGACCCGACGACGGCCCCGATGGCCCCTCGCCGCGAAGCACCGGCCTTCGATGCGCCCATCGCCGAGGCGCCAAACTCGATGAGTTCCGCCACAATCGCCATCACCAGGAGCACGATCAACACCCACCACGGAACCAGTTCCGGGTGCCAGATCCGCACCCCGATGGCGGCCAGCACCGTAAGCCAGACCCCCGGCAGGGTGAGCACCGTGAGCACGACCCCCGCCAACGACGCCACCACGAGCACTCCGACGCCGGCGAGTTGCGACCAGTCAAGGTTGGGCAAGACACCTCCTCGTCGTGTTGTTCGGGAAACGACACGCCGGGGTTTGTGAGCGCCCGTCAGACGAGAGGGCCGGGTGGGCTCGTCACGGCCTCTTCGCCGGCGGGCTCGTCCGGCTCGTTTTCGGATTCTGCACGGTCCGGGAACGCCGCACGTTCCATCGCGAGCACCCACTCCTCGACCGGTTCATACCGGAGCAGGTCGAGTTCGACAGCCCGTCCGCCGAGTTGGGCGTGCGAGGGCTTGATCCGCAGCGTGACGTAAAACTTGTGCCAGCGCCGCTTGTCGAAGTCCTCGATGTCCGCCGGAACGATGGAAGCCCCGCCGGGCAAGGTCAGCCGCATCGAGGCCGGCTCGAACGAGAACGATCTGGCTCGCACGCGGAGAATGAGCAGCACAATCCACGCGCCGGTGCCCAGCCCCGCCACGGTGATCAACCACTGAACCGGGATATCCCACGGCGAGAGCGGACTCGGGGCCTCGATCTTGCCGCCTTGGCTTGAGGTGAACTTTGTGGTCAGATCCTTGAATCGCAGATTCGCGTCGGGCACCATGTCGCCCCGGAAGTCGGTGCGGGGGATCGTGGTGGCCGTTGACGCGTCGAGGCGCCCGATTAACTTCAGCGACTCGAGCCACTGCAGGCACGCGCGATCGACCGAGTCGCCTCCGGAAGTCTGTTCCTTCAGGCGCAGGCGCGTGAGTTCCGCGCGCGGGTCGTCGATGCCCGCCCGCCGGTCCAGCGGCGGGCGGAGTTGGGAATACTGCTGCATGTACTGAAGTTCAAGGAACTCCGACGCGCGCGAGCCGCGACGTGGGTACGCCACCGTCGCGTCGTACAGCCCCCACAGCCCGAAGGCGATCAGGCCCAGGGCGATGAGGACCATCTTGACGGTCCACTTGCGTGAAATCCGGGATGAGACGGTCTCGGCACTCGTCGCGGGTAGTTCGCCCATCGTGTTGATCCTGCGTTGCCCGCGATCGGGGTTCAATCGTCAAGGTCCGAGTCGTCCACGCGATCGAGCGCGCACGACCACCAGCGCTCCGCCAGCGCCGGTCCGCCCGGACGGGCCATCAGACGCGTCCAGCCGCCGGTCGCGATCGCCCGCACCGGGATCCGCGGATACTCGCGCCCGCTCTTGAACGCGCGAGTAAGCCAGAGCGAGTGCTGACGGCGAAAAACCTCGCCGGCGCCGAGCACGCGTTTGTGCGTCCACAATCCCCAAAGCATGCGCCAAGTGTACCAGCCAGCCGGACGAGATGCACCCCTCGCGAAACACCCGCCATGCCCAGCCGACAGGAATCCCGTACCCTCTCGCGAGTGCCCGGCCAGCAACCACAGGTCGTGATCGTCGGGGGCGGCTTCGGCGGCCTCAACGCCGCCCGCGCCCTCGCCCACGCTCCCCTCCAGATCACCCTCGTGGACCGACGCAACCATCACGTATTCCAGCCGCTCCTCTACCAGGTCGCCACGGCCGCGCTCTCCCCCGCCCAGATCGCCGCCCCAATCCGAAAGATCCTGCGTCATCAGAAAAACGTCGAGGTGGTGCTCGCCGAAGCAACCGGCGTCGATCTCGCCCGCCGCGTCCTCATCGTGGACGCCCTGCCGTACCGCGAGATCCGGTACGACTACCTCATCCTCGCCGCCGGCGCAACACACTCCTACTTCGGACGCGACGACTGGGCGACCAACGCCCCCGGGCTCAAGTCGATCGAGGATGCCCTCGAGATCCGCAGGCGGTTTCTGCTCGCCTACGAGGCCGCGGAGCGCGAGCCCGACCCGCAGCGACGCCGAGCGCTGCTGACGTTCGTGGTGGTGGGGGCGGGTCCGACCGGAGTGGAACTGGCCGGCGCCATCTCGGAGATCTCCCGCACGGTGATCCGGCGCGACTTCCGGCGAATCGACACCAGCGAGACCCGGGTCATTCTCGTGGAAGCGCTGGACCGGGTCCTGCCGGGAGGCTTCCCACCGGAAATCTCGGCCCGGGCCCTGCGAGATCTCACCGAACTGGGCGTGGAAGTCCTCTTGGGCTCTCGTGTCACGAGCATCGACCCGAAGGGCGTCAACGTGGGCGATCGCCGGATCGACTCTCACAACGTGTTCTGGGCGGCCGGGGTGCGAGCCTCCCCGCTGGGCGCGATGCTGGGCGCACCCGTGGACGCGGCCGGACGCGTAATCGTCGAACCCGACCTGAGCATCCCGGGACATCCTGATGTCTTCGTGATCGGGGATCTCGCCCGCGTGATTGACCCCGCGACCAAGTGCCAGGTGCCCGGCATGTGCCCCGGCGCCATTCAGATGGGGCGATTCGTCGGCGGGCTGATTGTCGCCGATCTCGCTCGCCGCGGCACACCCTATCCGCAGTTTCACTACACCGACAAGGGCCTGCTGGCGACCATCGGCCGGGCTCGCGCGGTTGCGTACGTCGGGGGCCTGAAACTCGTGGGCTGGACCGCCTGGGTCTTCTGGGCCTTGCTCCACGTCTTCTTTCTCATCGGATTCAGAAACCGCCTCGCCGTGATGCTCGACTGGGCGTGGGACTACCTGTTCTTCGATCGCGGAGCCCGCCTGATAACCGGCGGAAGACCCGCCGAGAAGCCCGAATAAAAACCCACCCAGCGGGAGACACTGGGCAATCTGCGCCGCTTATTCCGCCGGATTTGTGGCATTTGCCCGACCGTGATGTACGTTTTCGGGCGAGGCCGTTGCGGCCTCGGGAGAGGTCTTCGCATGCGCTGTTTCTGTATCCTGACCGCCGCGCTCTGCTCGGCGAGTGCTCTGGCCGACACCGTCACCCTGGTCGTCTCGAAGGACGCGACGATAATCCAGGAGAACGACCGCATCGCCAACGGCAAGGGCCTTGGGGTGTTCGCGGGCAACATCGGCGCCGGCGTGGGCTTCTCCCGGCGTGCGTTCTTTCAGTTCGATCTCGCGACGATCCCCGCCGGCTCCACAATCACCCGCGTGGACTTCACGCTGACGCTTACCAAGGCCAACTCCAGTTCTCCCGCCCAGACCACCCAGACCCTCTACCGCGTTCTTACCGGTTGGAGCGAGGGGCCAAGCCATTCGGGCAACTCCGGCGGCCAGGGCTCCCCCGCGCAGCCCGGCGACGTGACCTGGGCCCACACCAACTTTGACAGCCAGTTCTGGACCAATCTCGGCGGCGACCACGCGGAATCCGCCAGCGCCGCTCGCCCCGTCGGCCGCGCCCTCACCTCCTACACCTGGACCTCCAACCCCGCCCTGGTCGCCGACGTTCAGGACTGGCTCGACAACCCGTCCGCGAACTTCGGCTGGGAACTCATCGGCGACGAGAGCACGTTCACCACCACTCGCCGCTACGCCTCGCGCGAGCACGGCTCGGCCTCTTCGCGCCCGCGGCTCTTGATCGAGTACACCGTGCCGGCGCCCGCCGGCGCCATGCTGGTGCCGGCAATCCTCGTGCTCGCCTCCCGGCGCCGCCGCTGATCAATACTCCCCGGGACCCGGCTGATTCAGCAGCGCCCATCCGACGCCCGCGATCCCGGGAGCCGCCACGATCCCCCCGCGAAGCAGGTTGCCCTTCCATCCCGCAAACCGCCCGCCCGACGTCGCCCCGACGGCCACCACCGAAACCGCGGCCAGCAGGTTGCTCAACCACGGCGTCTCGCCCAGGACGCTCGTGGCAAACCAGTTTCCGGCCAGAAACGCCGCGCCGAAACCGATCCCAGGGCCCATCGAGATCGCGGGCCGCCTCAGCGCAACCAGAAACGCCGGCCCGATCACCGCGCACAGAACCGCCGGGGTCAGCGCCGCCGAAATATGACCCGTGAGCACCGCGGCCACGCTCGAAGACGCGACCGCGAGCACGACAAGGATCGGCGCAGCGCCCCCGGATTCGCGCCCCGCCCGATCCAGCGCCCACCAGGCCGCAAGGCCCGCCGCCGTGGCTCCCGCGATCCACGCTGCCGCTTCCGCCGCCGGCCAACCGTTCGCGATCCGATTGCGAGCGACGATCGCCGTGCCCCCGGCGACGAGCAGAGCGCGGAGAATCCACAACGTCGTGTCTGCAGCACCGCCGCGTACGAAACACGCCGCCACCGCGATCAGGCCGCCGGCCAGCGCTATGGGCAGCACCCAGTCCGCCCCCGACGTGGGCGGGAACGACGGCCGCTCGATGCCGAAAACCCAGGCGCTCGCGAACAGCACGGGAAGCCCAATCGCCGTGGCGACGTGCCGAACCCGCGCCTCCTCGGGCTTGGCCCGCCAGAGCAACCAGAAAAGCACCGTCGCGGCCGCAACGGGCGCGGCGATGCCCAACGCGAGGGCGCGCTGCATGGATTCCATGGGGTCTCCGAATCCGCCCGGCGTGGCGCCGGGCCTCGATTACTTCTTGCCGCCCTCGAGCGCGACCGTGAGGGTCACCTCATCGCCCAGCCCGCCTTCCGCCACGTACGTCGAGTTGCCGAAATCGGTCCGCTTGATCGTGAACGTCGCTTCAACGCCCATGACCGGCCCGCCCATGCCCTTGCCCGAGCCCACCGTGGTGAGCGTCGCGGTAACGGCCTTGGTCTGGCCGCGGAACGTGAGGTCACCCGCAACCTCGTACCGCTCCGCGCCCGCGCTCTTGAATGAGGTTGATTTGAACGTGATCGTCGGGAACTCCTTGGCGTTGAAGAAGTCCTTGGAGCGGATGTGCTGGTCGCGCTTGTCGTTGCCCGTTGAGACCTTCTCGGCCTGGAGCGAGACCTCGATGCTCGAACCGCCGGGGTTCGCGGCGTCGATGGAGAACGACCCCGTCGGGCCATGGATCATCCCGTACGCGTGGCTCGCCCCGCTGTGCTTGATCTTGAACACCACGAACGAGTGCACGGGGTCCACCGTCCAGGTGTCCGCGCTCGCCATGCTCGGGGCGGGGGCCGCCGCCGGCAGCGCAGCCAGAACCCCCAATCCGGCGCCCGCGGCCAAGGTGAGGGAAGTCAACGTGATCCACGCACGGGTGCGACGATGCATCGGGAGGCTCCTTTCAAAAAGGTCGTTGAAACAAGTATATCAACGAACGGGCCGCCACGCGAGTTCATCGGGACCCGGCAGAGTTTTCGCAAGTGCCTCCAAAATATCTACTTACGGACGAATCGGCTGCGAGGCGCCCATCCCCGGCCCCAGCACCGCCGCGTTGAGGAACACCCGCGTCGTTCCCGGCGCCCCCGCCCGAAACGTCGGCGAACCCGCGAACAGCACCACCTGCCCACGCCCCACCCGCTCCTGCGTCACGTACGCGGAGTGCGCCAATCGGTCCGCGGCCTCCGGCCAGAGCAGCCCCGACATGCGAAGCCGAAGTTCCTTCCCGGGCGGTGCGATTGTCCAGCCCGGCGGCGGGGGCTTCTCGTCCTTCTTGTCGTCGTCTTCGTCGTCGTCCTTATCGTCGTCGTGGTCCGGGCCCGGGGCCCTCCCGTTTTCTGGTTTCTCGGCAACCGGCTCGGGCGGTGGCGGGGGCGGAGGCGCATCCACAAAAGCCCCGAGCAACAACGGCGCGTTCCCCCCGAACTTGGGAATCAGCACCGGGCCGCCGCCCACCAGCACCGGCAGGATCTCGGCGCAGCCCGCGGTCAACCAATGCCGGTCATCGACCCGCGCCGCCAGGAATGCCCCTTGCGGCGAGAACATCGCCCGCCACTGGTCGCGGCGCTTGGCCTCTTCGTCGGACGGCTTGTCGGACTCACCCAGCGTCCACGGGTACTCCAGTTTCGGCGACACCGTGTTGGACCACACCTCGTCGGGTTTTACCGCCGCGGTCTTGCCGAGATAGTCGCGAACAATCGCCGCCCGGTAGTCGTCGAGTTTCGTCAGGATGTCCGGGAGCAGCCGCGTGGACCCGATACCCCCCTCTTTGGCGAACGCCCCGGCACTGTCGCCAATCGCGATCAGCGTGCCCCCCGCCTCGACCCACGAACGGATCTCCCCGACGTGGTCGCTCCAGCCCTGCGTCGAGCCGTCGGGCACGACAAGCACGTTGTACCGCCGAAGGTCAAACCCGCCCAGGTCCGAGGCGTTCAGCAGCGCGATCCGCATCCCCACCTCGTGATCCAGCAGGTGCCAGATCTCGCCCGTGGAATAGGGGCTGAACGGATCGCGCGACAGAACCGCCACGCGCGGGGCCTCGAGCAGCACCACGTGCTCCCCGCCGATGTCGGGCAGGTCGCCCTCCCCCAGCCCCGCGGCGAACGGCCTGCGGGTCGCGCCGAACGCGCCGGCCACCTCGGAGACGATCCCGGCCCACTCGGGATTCAAGTCTTGATTGTCTTTCGCCAGCACCAGCACGCATCCGCGGGGCAGGGCCGTCCCCGCGAACACCGTGGCCTTGTCCAGACAGCGCACGCGAACGCCCCGCTCCATCAGCCGCGCCGCGGCGGAGGTCGCCGCGTCGTCATTCCCCAGCGAAACCCCGATCGGATCGGCCGGCTCGGGCGTAGCCGGCGGGGGCGCGACCGAATCGGGGGTCACGCGGGCGGCGTCGGCGGGAAGGGCAACGTCCGCCTCCCACGCCTCCAGGCCGTAGAACATCGCCACGTTCCATCCGGTGATGTCGTACAGGCGCGACCGCCCGAACCGAAGCAACTCGCGCCGTTCCTCGACCAGGAAGGACTCGGGCATGCGCGGATCCAGTTCCAGCAACGCCGCGGCCAGACGCCCCAGAGGCTGGCGCGCCGGGATCACCAGCGTGCCGGGGGAAAAGACGCGATCCTTGAACTCGCGCCCGAGCCAGTCTCGCCCGGAAACCGTCGTGTCGGCGCCGGTGCGGAACACCTCGATCCGCTGCAGCGCCATGAGGTCGATGAACCGCCGCAGGCGCGCCGGGTTGTCGCCGGGGGCGATCAGGAACGCCCGGGCCGCGCCGGGCCGGCCCGCGTCCATCGTGCCCCGCCGATCCTCGACGTACGCCTTCAGAATGGCCTGCCGGTTCTTCGCGAGGGTCGAGAGATTGGCCCACGACGCCACCAACTGCCGGTGAACCCCCTCGCGGTAGGGCTCGAGCGTGCCCTCCTGCCGGCGTACCGCATCCACCGAGACGTTGGCCTGCTCGTACAGGTTGTCGATCGCCCCGTTCAGCGCGCCCCACGACCCCGAATAGCCCGGGTACCACCCCTCGTTCCACTCGCCGGTGTAGTACCGCCACGCGCGGGCATCGAACGCGTGCGCGTGATCCGCCGCGAACTGCCGCTGCCATTCCCGGATGTGCGGCGCGAAGTTCGGGTTGATCGGCGCCCGCGCCGGCATGAACAGGAACGTGTCCTGCGAGCCCATCTCGTGGCTTTCCATGAAGTAGTGGGGGTTCCACTCGCCCGCGGCCCTGATCCTCCCGCGGCTCTCCGGCTGGCTGCCGAAGATCCAGTCGCGGTTCATGTCGAACAGGTAGTGGTTCATCCGCCCGCTGGGCCAGACCTGCGCGTGGATCACCCCCTGGTCGTCCACGCTGGGCTGGACCGTGCGGTTCTGGTTGATCCCCGTGATGCAGCGATCCCGCCCGTCGGGGTTCATCAGCGGATCGATCAGCACCAGCACGTTGTCGAGCAGGTCCGTGACATCCTTGTCCGTCCCCGCGGCCAGGTGATACAGCAGCGCCAGCGACGCGTCGGACCCCGACATCTCGTCGCCGTGGATGCAGTACGCCATCCACGCGATCGCGGGCATGGTCTGGGCAAGAGCGTCCGTGTCGGCGACCGTCGCAAGCCGCGGGTCGGCGAGTTTGGCCGCGTCCTTCTTGAGTTCGTCAAGCCGGTGGATGTT
This sequence comes from Phycisphaerales bacterium, assembly GCA_905339235.1. Taxonomy (GTDB): domain Bacteria; phylum Planctomycetota; class Phycisphaerae; order Phycisphaerales; family UBA1924; genus RI-211. The sequence goes on along the minus strand of CAJPFG010000028.1, from coordinate 14,334 downwards.
CTTCTCCGACCCCACCGCGAGGTAGTAGAGCGTGCGCCCCTCGTGGGTCTTCGCGTACTCGAAGAGCCTGACGCGCGGGCTCTTGGCGGCGATGGCCTTGATGACCGCCTCGATCTGGGAGTGCGTCGCGGCCTTGTCACCGAGCCGGAACCTCAGCACGCTGTCGGGCGTGGGCACCGCCGGGTTGTACTTCGCCCCCGGGAAGAACGGCGCGTCGTACGTCAGGCCCTTCAGTGCGACGGGCGGTGCCGCGTTCTGAGCGGGTGAGACGGTCGCGGCGGCGAGGAGCGCGGCCAGAGCCGGGAGAACAAACGGGGTGCGCATGGTGGTTTCCAGAGTTCTTTGGGGCGGGTCTGTACCGATAGAATCCCGCCCATCCTACCGCATCCGGAGCCGCGCATGCCTCAGCCGTACCCCTTCGACACCCGCACCGACGCCCTCTTCAACACGCTGCGCAAGGAGGGGCTGTGGAAGCACCTGCAGATGATCGACAGCCCGATGGACGCGACGGTGCGCCTGCGGGGCGAGGACGGGAAACTCCGCGAGGTCATCTGCTTCTGCTCCAACAACTACCTCGGGCTGGCCAACCATCCCGAAGTCGTCGAGGCCGGCCTCAAGGCGCTGAAGGACTACGGCGCCGGCACCGCCAGCGTGCGCTTCATCTGCGGGACGTTCGCGCCGCACGAGACCGTCGAGCGCACCATCGCCTCGTTCATGGGCACCGAAGCCGCGTACACGTTCGTCAGCGCCTGGACGGCCACCGAAGCGACATTCCCGACCTTCTGCGAGGCCGGGGACATCATCATCTCCGACGAACTCAACCACGCCTGCATCATCGACAGCATCCGCCTGGCGACGACGATCAAGAAGGGCGTGAACAAGGGCCTGTACAGGAACAACACGCTCGAGGGCCCCGGCTCGCTCCGCGAGGCGCTCGAAGCCGCGAAGAAGAACCCCGAGGTCACCGGTCAGGTCTGGGTCGTCACCGACGGGGTGTTCAGTATGGAAGGCTCGATCGCCAACCTTCCGGCGATGCGGAAACTCTGCGACCAGTACAACGCCATGCTGGTGGTGGACGACTCGCACGGGCATGGCGTGATGGGCGAGACCGGCCGCGGCACGCACGAGTACTGGGGCATGCTGGAGGGGTGTCCGCCGAGCGCAGAGGCGGTGGCGGGGATGTCGGCGCTGGGGCAGTTCCTGACCACGGGAGCCGGCACGGGGCGAGTGGATGTCTTCACCGGCACGCTGGGCAAGGCCCTGGGCGGGGGGGCGGGCGGGTTCGTCGCCGGCTCACGCCGCGCCATCGACCTGATCACGCAGCGCGGCCGGCCCACGCTCTTCAGCAACGCCCTTCCCGTCACCATCGCCTGCAGCGCCAACAAGGCCATCGAGATCGTCCGGCGCGAGCCCCAGCGTGTGAAGCGCCTCCGCGACAACGTGGCCTACGCGCGCAAGTCGCTCAAGGAGGCGGGGTTCAGCGTCCTCCCCAGCCCGACCGCGATCCTCCCGATCATCGTGCACGACACCGCCAAGGCCATCGCCATGAGCAGAAAGTTGCTGCACCTGGGCGTGTTCGTGATCGGGTTCGGCTACCCGGTGGTGCCCGAAGGGCATGCCCGCCTGCGGTGCCAGGTCTCCGCGGCGCACACGACGCAGCACATCGATGCGCTGGTGGCGGCGCTGAAAAAGCTCTGAAAGACACCCCCTCTCTGCGAACTCCGCGCCTCTGCGAGAACTTTCCGGAGTTTCGCGCAGAGGCGCAGAGCACGCAGAGAAGAAAGAGCTCAAGGACCCGGCCGCGGTCGCACCACATTCCCCCACGCCGCCCACGAGTCGTTCCAGTGCTCCCGCAGCGGCCGGTACGGCGGCATCTCCCACGACAGGTGATTGCCCCACGTCCGCTTGAACCGGTCCCGCTGCCCCTGATCAAAGGGCTTGCGCAGATCGCTTCGCACGTTCGCGGCCCAGAGCGGCCGGTCGGTCATCGGCGCCTGCGTCGCACGCGAACCCGCGCACCCCGCCGCCGCCAGCACACACAGCAAGCACACCAAGCCGCGCATGGTTACCTCCGTGGATTCCGAGGCGAGCCCTGCCGGATCGACGCGGGGGGCTTGGGCGGGAACGGGGAGCGCGGGGCGTTGACCCCGGGCGGGGGCGTGATCCCAAGCGGGCCGGACGTGTCGCCCGGCGAGGTCGGCTCGCCCGTGCCGTAGGAGCCCACCGGCACGCCCGACCCCGCGTTGAGCGGCGCGCCCGACTGGGCGTTGAGGGGCGCCCCCGAGCCGGCGTTGAGCGGTGCGCCCGACTGCGTGTTGACCGGCGCGCCCGACCCGGAGTTTCCCGGAGTCACCGGCTCCGCCAGCCGCGCGAAGATGAGCCGCCCGGCGCTAGTCTGCAAGGATGACGTGACCGTGAGGGCCGCGACCTGCCCGATCCGCGGGGCCCCGTCCTCCACGACGATCATCGTGCCGTCGGGCAGGAAGCCCACCGCCTGCCCCGGCTGCTCGCCCGCACGGAGCAACTTGAGCGTCATCTGCTCGCCGGGCACCAGGGCGCTCTTGAGCGAGTTCGCGAGATCGTTGAGGTTCAGGACCCCGACATTCTGGATCGACGCGACACGGGCCAAGCCCACATCCGACGTCAGGATCAGCGCCGGCATCGAGCGGGCCAGTTCCACGAGCATCTGGTCCACGGCCTTGCCGGGAACCGGCGTCTCATCGATCGTCACGTCCAGTTTGGGGCTGCGCTGGAGTTTGGTCACGATGTCCAGCCCGCGTCGGCCCTTGGCCCGGGTCATCGAATCGCCCTGGTCGGCCAAGAGTTGAAGCTCCTGCACCACGAACCGGGGAATGACCAGGGGGGCCTGGATGAAACCGGTCGCGGCGACGTCCGCCATGCGGCCGTCGATCAGAATCGACGTGTCGATCAGGATCGGGCGTACGCCCCGGAGTTGCTTGGCGAACTCCACGTAGGGAATGACCAGCCGGAAATCGTCCTTGGTCTGGAGGACCGTCACGATGCCCAGAAAGCAGAGGGTGATGCCCACGAGGATCTTGACGGAGTTCACCGCGGGCTTCAGGACCTTGAGCGCTTCCGACTCGGGCACCCACGACTGGAGCAGCAGGTCGATCACAAACCCGATCGCCAGCGTCGCCAGCATCCCAGCGATCACCCCCACCAGCACGCCCATGATCGTCGCGATCTTCTTGCGCGGTGTCAGCAGGTCCACCGCGATCGCCAGCCCGAACATGAAACTCGCGAATAGCACCGGCGCCCACCAGCGCCACGTCACATCCGACGACAGCGGATCGCTCGCCGCCTGGATCACCGCCAGGCTCGCGAACGTCGCCATCAGGATCAGGTACGCGACGCGGACGACTTTCAGGATCATCGCCTGCTGCCGTTCCGCGGCCTCGGCGGGTCCGATTTCGGGTCGGGAATGGTTCACATCGACAGTGTACGAGGAATCGCCGCGTTGGGGTGCGGAATCGGCCCGGAAGGCCCAAGGGGCCGATTCCCGGACCCCCTCCCCGCGCGGCCGACGCCCCGACATCGCCCGGAAACCGACCTATTGTCCGGTCCTCTCCCCGATCGACGGGCGGGCCCGGTGCACGGGTTTGGGCGTGAACCTGGTCAGGGCTTGACCGCAGCAGCCATAAGCGTTCCGGGCCCGGTGCCGCCGGTGTCCTGCCCGTCGATCGGGGGGAGGTTTTTTTCGGCACACGGACCGCTCACTCGGATCGGAACCCGATCGGGGTCCGTGCCGACTCATCCTCTTCCGGGGGGCTCATCAGATCGCGGATCGCCTGAAACACCAACGCGAACTGCCCGTCGTATTTCGCCTCCAGTTCTTCCAGCCGCCGCTTCAGATCGGCGTGCTCGCCCAGCATGCGGCGCAGCCGCACGAACGCGCGCATGATTTCGATGTTCACGCGCACGGCGCGCGGGCTGCGGAGCACGCTCGAGAGCATGGCCACGCCCTGCTCCGTGAACGCGAGGGGATACGAACGGCGCCTGCCGCCCCAGCCGGATCGGCTCGCGCTTGAGGTCACAGTTTGTGATTTCAAGTCCGCCGCTTCGCTCCGGGACAGCCGAAAACAAAAATCACCGGGGAATCGGGGCCGGTTGCGTCGAACCGCCTGGTTGAGGGCGCTGGTGGTCACGCCGTACAGCGCCGCGATATCCATGTCGAGAATGACGCGCTGGCCGCGAACGATGCGGATCGATTCGTCGATGGGGATCGCCGTGCGGCCCCTGAAGATCGCATCCACTTTCACGACGCGCCTTGCTCGCAATCCGGGCATCTGTTGTTCTCCTCCCGACAGTCCACACCCCGCTCTTAAGGCTCAGCATACCAAGTTCGCAATCCAGTAGGCCGCTCTACAATCCGCCCCATGAGCACGCCGTACACCGCTCTCGCCCGCCGCTATCGCTCGCAGGGTTTCGACGAGGTCGTCGGGCAGGAGCCCATCGCCCGCACCCTCCGCAACGCCATCGCCACCAACCGCGTCGCCCACGCCTATCTCTTCACCGGCACGCGCGGCGTGGGCAAGACCACCATGGCCCGGCTCTTCGCCAAGGCCCTCAACGGCGGCTCGCCCGAAGTGGACGCCGCCATCATGGGCGGCACCGACACCGACACCATCGAGATCGACGCCGCCAGCAACACCGGCGTGGACGATGTCCGCGGCCTGATCGCCAACGCCGCCTACCGCCCCCTCCGCGGCAAGTACAAGGTCTACATCATCGACGAGGTCCACATGCTCTCCACGCAGGCCTTCAACGCCCTGCTCAAGACCATGGAAGAGCCCCCCGAGCACGTGAAGTTCATCCTCTGCACCACCGACGCTCACAAGGTGCCCGCGACGATCCAGTCCCGCTGCCAGCGCTTCGACTTCCGCAACATCCCCACCTCGCAGATCGCCCAGCATCTCGCCGCGGTCGTCAAGGAAGAAAAGGCCAGCGCCGATCCCGAACTGCTCCAGCAGGTAGCCCGCCTGGGCAACGGCTCCATGCGCGACGCCCTCAGCCTGCTCGACCGCCTCCTCGCCGGCGGCGAACGCAAGATCACCGTGAAACTGCTCGAAGACCTGCTCGGCCTGCCCGACCGCGTGCTCATCGGAAACCTCATCGACTCCCTCGCCGCCGCCGACGCCGGCGCCGCACTTCAGCGCACCGACCAACTCCTCCAGCGCGGCTCGTCGGTCGATCACCTGCTCGACACCATTCTCGCGCGCCTCCGCGACCTCATGGTGCTCGCGGCCTGCGGCGGCCAGACCGACCTGGTCGATCTCTCCGACGCCGCACGCGAAGAGGAAAGCGCCCGCGCCTCGAAGTTCGACGCCGCCGGGCTCGTGCACATGATCGCCCTCTGCGAAAACGTCCAGCGCGCCGCCAAGAACTCGGCCGTGCCCCGCACGCTCCTGGATGCGCTGGTGGTCCGCCTGGCGATGACCGAGAAACTGGCGGATGTCACCGCGGTGGTGACCGGCCGGGGCGGAGCCGTCGCCGCAAAAAAACGCTGACGCCGGTGGTGGTTCCAGGACGGACCGTCACCGGCGGAGGAACATCCTCGCGCGACCCCGAACACACGCACTCGGTCCCCGGACGCGACGAGCCCGCCCGCCTCGCCGAACCCAAGCCCCGCGCCGCGCCCGACGCCGCCACCCGGCCCTGGGACGCCGACCCCGCCGGCGACCCCTGGGCCAAGGTCGTCGCGACCGCCGCGATGAGCCAGCGCATGCGAGTTCTCGTCAACGGCTGCTCGCTGGTCAAAGCCGAGGAGGACCTCGTCGTGCTCTGCGTGAGCGAGGCCCTGCTCAGCGCCGCTCGCGCGAGCGAAAAAGAACTCTGCTCTCTGCTCGCCGGCGCATGGGACCGCGCCGTGCGGGTCGAACTGCGCCCCGCGAGCGCTGTCGAGCCGTCCGGCCCGACGCCCCAGCCCCCTCCCGCCGAACCGGCCGGCCCCATCGCCGAGCACCCGCTGGTGAAGCGCGCGATGGAGCAGTTCAACGCCAAACTGGTCGGCATCCAGCCCCGCAAACCCTCCTGATTCCACCGAGGACCCCCATGCTCGAGAACATGAAAATGATGGGCGCCCTCGCCGGGCTGATGAAGAACAAAGAGGGACTCCAGGAAGCCTCGCGCCGCGTGCGCGAAAAAATGGAATCCACCAGGGTCACCGGCGAGGCCGGCGGCGGCGCCGCCATCGCGGTAGTCACCGGCTCCATGCGCGTCGTCAGCGTCGAACTCAGCCCCGCCCTCGTCACGGGCATGGCCGGCGACCCCAAAACCCACGAACTCGCCGCCGGCCTCATCGCCGACGCCGTCAACAGCGCGCTGGGCCGCGCCCAGCAGCGCCTTCAGGAAGCCGTGCGGGTCGAGGCCCGCGCCCTCGGCCTTGAAGGCATGCTTCCCGAACTCTCAAAGATGATGGGCGCATGAACGGGCACGCCGCCATCCACGAAGCCCAGGCCTGGGAGATCCGCGACCTCACCATCCGCATCGCCCGCGACCCCGCGCCCCCGGACGCGCCCCCGGGCACCCAGGCCCACGACGAGTGGGAACGCCAACGCGCGGCCAACCCCCGCCTCCACAACGCGCCGATCCTTTCCGTCGTCTCCTTCGACCCCGAAACCGGCGACCTGCTCACGCGCCGCGAGTCGTACCAGCGGCTTGTCATCCAGCCGCGTGTCATGACCGGCGTGCGGTTGCTCGGCGTCACCGGCATCCTCGTCGCCTCCGACGCGCTGGGGCGTGAGCACGTCCTGCTTGGCCTCCGCGCCCCCGGGGTCCGCATCTACGCCGGTATGTGGGAACTGGGCCCCTCCGGCGGCGTGAGCGTGCCGCCCGTCAGCGTCGAAACCCTCACCGCGGCCCACCTCACCGCCTGCCTCGCCGACGAAACCGAGGAAGAAATCGGCCTCGAAATCGCCGGCGGCGAACCCGTGGCCCTGGTCCGCGACTCCCTCGCCCGCAGCGATGATGTCGCGCTTCGGGTGGTGGTGGGCGATCTGGGAGAGTTCGCCAGCCGCGCCGCCCCCTCAAACTGGGAATACACCAGGACCGCCTGGGTCCCCATAGCCCAACTCCCGGAGTTCGACGCCGCGAACGCCGCCGAGATCATCGCCCCGACACGCGCCCTCTTCCGGATACTGGGCTGGGTGTAGCGATCAGTTGGCGCGCCCGTCGCGCTTGCGCTGATCGGCGATGTCCTGCGACACCCGCACCTGCTCGCTGTCGAGGATCCGCCGCCACGTCGGGTCCTTTTCCACCAGCAGGGCGCGCTTGATGCGCTCCAGCCCGTCCTCGGTGCTGCGGTTGAGCGTCTTGGCCGCGAGCACCGCGCCCCGCAGCGACGGCTGCCAGTACTCGCTCCGCGCGAGAGACATCTCGTACAGCCGCAGCGCATCGTCGTGCCACCCCAGGTTCATGTGCAGCAGCGCCAGGTTCTCGTAGGGCTTGGGGTCCGTCGCGCTCAGTTCCGCCGCCCGCTGGAAGCACTGCGCCGCCTCCAGGTTCTCCTGCAGTTGCATCAGCCCCACCCCCAGGTTCAGCCACACCCCGCCCATCGAGCCGTTCCGCTGCAGCGCCTTGCGGTTGAGGTCCACGGCCTCCTCCCACCGGCCCGCGCGCTGCGCACGCTCCGCCTGCGCCGCCACCTCCGCCGCCTCGCGGAAATCACGCTCGCGCTGAACCTCCGCCGAGGCCGGGCGGCGGGTGGCGCACCCCGCGCCCACCAGCGGGACCGCGGCCAGAAAAGCGAGCGACACGACGCGGACGATCGGTCTCATCAGGAACCTTCCGTGCGCTCCCAGCGCGTAAAGACCACCCTCGCAAACCACTGCTGCGCCTCGGGCCGGATCGTCACGGAGTTGACCTCCAGCCCCGGCACCTTCTCTGTCGCCAGCGACATCCAGTGGATAATCGCCATCAGGTTCGGGTCGCGAACCTCGTACTCCCAGGTCTTGCGAACCGCGTTGGAGCCCTGCACCTTCACGTCCGGACGCGTCCGAAGCGGGGCGCCGGTCTTCTTGTCCAACTGCGCATCCACGCTCGCCTGCTCGATCCGTGTCCAGATCTGCTGGCCCCCCTCGGCGATCTTCGGGCCCGAATCATTCGCCTCCGCCACCTCCCGGAGCATCCGCAGCCGGCCCGCCGCCTCCGTCACGTTCGCCGCCGTCTCCCGCTGCCGAGCCAGATCCCCCGACGCCCGCGAGTACGATCGCCAACTCACCAGCAGCACCACCAGCGCCCCCGCCAGCACCACCAGCGCCAGCAGCACAAAGTGCCGCGGCTGGTTCGCCCGCTCCGTCCGCGCCGCCAGCGACGCCAACTCCAGCCTCTGGTCCTCGTTCATCGCCGGGGCCCGCGTCATCGCGAACCTCCCGCCTCGGGCTTCAGCGCGTCCCGATTCCACTCGCCCTGGTACAGCGCCCGGATCCGCTGCTCCGTCCCCTGCGGCCGCTCCGAACCCGTCAGCGACCAGTTGGTCACAAACGACCCCCCGATCCGACGGAATCCTTCCAGGATCGCCTCGGCCTGCTCGGCGCTCCGCACAATCGTCGAGACGCGCGGCCGCAGCGTCGAGTCCAACGTGATTTCCTCAAGGTCGCACTGCGCGCTCCCCAGCACCAGCGAGATCGTGTCCAGTTCCTGCAGGATCGGCATGGTCTGATCGCTGCGCTCCACCGGACGCAGGTCCCGCTCCCGTCGCTTCACCTCTTCGTTCAGGAGCACGAGCGGCGACGACGACTCACCCAGAACCGTCGGCATCTCCGGGTAGGCCTCCTTGATCACCTCCCGCCACCGCGACTCCCATTGCTTCGCCGAGTCCGTCGCCTCCCCCGCCGCCGATTGGAACTGCCACGCGCCCATCCCGAGCACCACCGCCACGCCCAGCAGGGCCGCGGCCCGCCAGTAGTGCATCCGACGGTGCGACCGGCCCGCCCGACGCGACAGCGCCGGCAGCGTCGTCGCCGCCTCGCCCGCCGCCGCCGCCCGCGGCGTGGATTCGATCAGGTCCGCCAGCCGCCGCAGCGTCACGCCCAGCGGATCTTCGTGCCGCACCGCGTCCACCGGCGCCCCCGGCCACGCCCCGCCCAGCGCTTCGCCGAAGGCCGCGGCGTCGTCCGACGGCGTCAGGACGCACACGATCCGTCGCGGCGACCTTGCCAGTTGCACGCTCCACGAGAGCCACTCCGCCGCCAGCCGCGACGCATCTTCCACGCCGTATTCCGGCAAGTCGGGACCTGCTTCGCCCTGCTCTGCCCGGCGCATGCGAAGACGGAGCGAGCCCGCCACCAGCAGCGTGCCCCCGCGCGACCAGCACCACAGCAGCCTTCCCAGCGGGTCGATCAGCACGATCGCCGTGATCGGACTGTCCGCCGGCGCTTCCGCGTTCACCGAGCCCGTGCGCGGCGCCCCCGGATCCCACGCCACCGCCATCGCGTGCCACAGCGTCGAAGCCTGCTCCACCGCAACGCCCTGCCGATCCAACGCATCCACCAGCAGCCGCCCGGGCACATCCGCGATGCCCAGCACCGCCAGCCGAGGCGGTAATACTCCCGCCGCCGGCTTCCCCGTCCGCGGTCCCAGCGCCTCCAGCGACGACTCCGACTCGCTCGGCGCGTAGAAATCAAACGCCCCGCCTCCCGCGCGCGACCCGTCCGCCGTGCCCAGCCGCACGCTCGCGGACACTACCGACGGGTCCGTGCTCGGCGAAGTAACCCACGAGCACACCCCGCCCTCCGCGTCCAGGCAAAGCATCGCGATCGACGTTGTGGACCGCGTCGCCTCCAGGCGCTCCCGCAGCCACGTCGCCGCGGCGTCAAAGTCCCCGCCGCCGCCGCGCAGCCCCCCCTCGGGCGGGAACGACTCGTCGCTGGTCTGGCCGACCAGGCGCACGCTCCGCAGCGATCCCCCTCGATCTTCTCGCCGCAGAAAGCAGACCCGAGCGCTCAATGCTGCCCCCCCTTGACCCCGTCGGACTTCACGGCCTCCTGCTCGAACTGCTCCTTCGCCGCTTCCATCAGCCCGTTCTCATCCGGGTACCGGCCCGAGGCACGCATCTGCTGCACGATCTCGTCGAATCGCTCGGGCGACCCGTCGGGCATGCCCGCTCGCCGACTCGATCCCTTCACCGGCGCGCTCATGCTCAACTTGTTGCCCCGAATGTTGGAGGAAGCCGCCGCGGGCTTCGCCACCGGAACCCCGCCCCGCGCCATCGCCGGCGAGGGCGCCGTGGGCGTGGCCCGGCTGATTCCCTCACCGGTCCGCTCCGCCAACGGGATGGTCCGCCTTCCCCCCGGACCCTCCACCACCATCTCGGTTTCCGTGATCGACACCACCCTCGACCCGTCCGCGAAGGTGTCCCCCACCTTCATCACCCGCTGCCTCGCCCCGTCCACCACGATGGCGAACAACTTCGGGCCCATCACCAGCGTCCCGATGTACCGCGCCTCGCTCGGCGGCTGGAGAGCCGGTGCCACTCCCGGCTTTTCATCCGTCTTCACATCGGGCTTCTTGGGCGCATTGCCGAACAGGTCCATCCGCGTCGCCATGGCGCGATAGTCCACCGTGCGCAACTCCACTCCCTCGGCCGCGGTCGGCAGGTCCGAGGCCACCCGCGGGATTTCGATCTTGGCCGGGGCCGGCGACGGGTCTTCGCCGGGGAGCCCCAGCACACCCATGGCCGCGCCCGCCAGCACGAGCACGACGCAACCCCCCTGGGCTAGCCGGGCCTGGGTAATCGCGAAACGCCGGGTTGGTGCGGATCTGTTCATGTGTGGTTACCGTCGGACAGGGTACTCGTCTTCCTGTACACGTTCCCAGCCGAAGATCGCGACCGAACGCTGGAGCGACGCGTTCCGGTCGCCCTGGGCCAGGGTGGCCCCGCGAGAGACAATCGCCCACGCACGGAACCGGGCCGTGGGATGCCGCGACCCCGACCAGCGCGCCTCCGCGTACACCCGCCACAGCGCGGGGTTGGCCGTGAGCAGCGCCTTGGCCTTGGCCTTGAACTCTTCGCTCAGTTCCGAGCCCGAAATCAGGCTCTGCAGCGAGTCGGGGTCGATCAGGCCGTCGGCCTCGCGCCTCGACAGAATGTCCGCCACCAGCCCGTCACCGCTGTCGTCGCCCGTGATCGCGCCCAGCACCGCTTCGAGCACTTCCGGCGGCGCGGTGTTCACGCTCACCGCCAGCGGCCCCTCGTCCCGCACGAAGTTCACCGCGTCGTTGCGGAGGTCTTCGTGCAGCCGGCGGAGAATCTCGCGGCCCAGCCGCACGTTGTCGTTCCCCAGCCCCGAGAGCGTCGCCAGCGCCAGCCCCTGCCCGTCCCGCAGCCGGAACTGAATCTCCTGCCCGCCCTCCACGCTCAGGCTGAACGCGTTGCCCTCCTCGTCCAGGGCCTCCGCGATCGTCTTTCGCTGCAGGAACTTCAACCACGCGTCCAGCGCGTCGCTCATCCCGCGCGATGCGTGCCCGAACGCGTACCCGTCCAGTTCTCGCTGCGTCGTCAACAAGCCCGTGGAATGCCGCGACAACATCACCGTCAGCATCACCGAGCACACCAGCACCAGCATCAGCACCAGCGGCAGCGCAAAGCCTCGTCTCCGCGATCGGCGGTGGTTCATTTGGCACCGCCCTTCGAAGGACTCCGCGGCGGGGGCCGCACGACCGCCCCGCCCCGCCCCCCGCCCTTCCCCGACCCGCTCTTTCCTCCCCCGGTCGCCGAGCCGCCGGCCCCACCCGCGCCCAGGCCCAGCCCCCCCGCGCCCGCGCCGGCCCCGCCGAGTGCGCTCCCGCCCGCCTCGGGCCCGCCCAAGTTCGACGCCGGCGGCGGGGCCACGCGAAGCGACTCGGGCCCCTGCGCGAAATCGACCTCAAACATGAACTGCGCCGACAGGCCGACCCCCGTCTCGATGTCCAGTTCGGCGTACGCCGGGACATTCTGCCGCACCGCCCCCTCCAACCGCACCTTCTTCTCCCGGTCGTCGTACATCGTCCACCGCGCGTACCGGATGTTCGATGCCACCAGGTACGGCTCTCCCAGCGGACCCACCGGCGGCGGCGGATCGTCCACGTACTCGCTCTTCACCGGCAGCGGGATCCACCACAGTTCGTACAGAAGCGGCACCTCCATCGGCGCCCCCGAGAGCCGCTCGATGTCCTCCAGCCGCTCCTGCTCTCCCCGCCCCGTCTGCGGCCAGAACTCAAACGCGCCCCGCACCGCCCGAACCGGCGCCTGCGCCTCTTCGGCGTCGCTCCCGTCGGTCTCGGCCTCCGGCGTCGCCGCCGGCCCCCCCGGGCGATCCGGGCCGGGCTCATCCACGCGATTCCGCGGCTTCACGCCCCGCCGGGAGGAGTTCTGCACCCACTCCCACACATCGCGCGAGTTGTCCGGCACCGGCGAATCCGTCAGCACAATCTCCAGCCGCTGAACCCCGTACACCCGATCGTCGTCCTTGCGCGTCATGCGCAGTCGGTCCAGGCGCGGGTCCGCATCCAGCGAAAACCGGGGCGTGAGTTTGCGCTCCGGTTCCGCGGGCGGGGGCGGCGCATTCGCATCCCTCGCCACCACCGTCCCCGGCCGCCTCGCCGCCGGACGCGCGTTCGATACCAGCAGGCTGACAAACGCCCGCTGCATCACCAGCCGCGCCCGCGCCAGGTCCCCGCTCTGCTCGGTCCGCACGCCCAGGGACCGGTCGGTCCGCTCCACCCCCAGGAACATGCTCGCGGCGATGACCACGATGATCGACCCGATCGCCGCCGCGAGAACCGTCTCGAGCAGCGAGAATCCGCGCCGATGGCGGCTGCGTGTCCTCACTTCCCACCTCCGCCGCCGGGAGTGTTGCTCCGTCCCGGAGTGCCGGAGTTCCCCGACGGGGAGCGCGTGGGCGTGCGCGACCGCGTCGTGGTCGAGGCCCGGTTCAGTTCATCCCACCAGCGCGAGTACTGCGCACTGTTGGGGTTCTTGAAGATGTTTTCCAGCGAGTCGGGGTTGCGGGTGTTGATGGGGTCGTACAGCCGGCTCAGCGAGGCGTTGGGCACCACCGAGTCGAACGACATCGACCCGCCCGACTCTTCCGCCAGCCACACCGTGAAGTGGAGATTGACCAGCCGGTCGAACCGCAGCGAGGACGTCGCCGCCAGTTCCGTGCCAAGGTCCGGACGCGCGTGCGCCGGCGTCACGACCTCCTGCGTCAGCGTCCACCGGTACCGCAGCCCCGCATACTCCACCGGCAGCGCCGGGTTGGGCATCGCGAGCGGGTCGTCCAGATACTGCAGCACCAGCCGGTTGGCCACCTCCATGCACGCCAGCCGCCGCTGCTGGCGCTCCTGCGTCGAGATCATCGCCGAGAACCCGCCGAAAACCACCGCCGCCAGCATCCCCAGGATCGCCGTCGCCGCCACGATCTCCAAGAAGGTCAACCCGCGGCGAAAGCCGCGACGCGAAAGCGTGTTGTACGGTTCCACCGTCACGCGAATGGTGCTCCGCCGCCGCTCAGTTGGCCGCCGGCTTGTTCATCGTCCACACATCGATGTCGTCCGCATCGCCCGGTGTGCCGTTCTCACCCGCAGACCCCAGCACGAACGGGTGGTCCGCATCGCGCCCGCGGGGGTCGAAGATCAGGTCCCGGTTCCAGCCGTCCCTCAGGCTCCCGTCCTCGATGAACTTCGCGGTGATCAGCGTCCGCAGGTCCGGGGGGTACGAACTGTGCTCGAGGTGGTACGCCTGAAGTTGACCCTTCAGCACCGTCAGCGTGGCCTCCGTGGCCTTCTTCTTGGCCCGGGTCCCCTGCCCGCCGATCGCCACCGCCGCGACGGCGATCAGGATCCCCATGATCGCCAGCACCAACGTCAGTTCGAGCAGCGAGAAGCCCCTCAAACAACGGCGGATTCCGCGGGCCTTTGTCCTCGTAGTCATCGCAAGTTCTCCCGCCCGTTCGTTCGGGCTGTTTCTTCCCGGCGGCCAATCGTAACCCACTCCGGCTATTCGCCCAGCGAAGCGGAGCGCTCGGTGCGTTTGACGTGGTATTCCAGATCGTACAGCCCGTTCAAACCCTCCCCCCGGCGAGGATTACGGGGCCATCCGTCGCAGCAAGGCCCCTCCCGTCTTTCGCCTTTGCCTTCCCCCTTTCCCAAGAAGCGCGCCCCGGCGCGCGCAGAAGCGCAAATCCCCAAGTGCCATCCGCCATTTTCCAAGTTTTTCTTTCGCCCGTCCCCGCAAGCACTTACGCCATTCCCACGCAATCCAGGCGCGCATTCGCGCGCGCAAACGCGCTCCACCACCCCTCATTACGGAGGCCCGCCTACCGCCAACATGCCTCC
>CAJPFG010000027.1 GCA_905339235.1 Phycisphaerales bacterium | reverse complement strand
GTGACGGGGAGCTGCGCGAAGGCGTCGGCGCCGAGATTCCTGCGGCCGCGACGGACGCGGCGCGACGGGGCGGGGGCGCCCGGCGTGGCGTCCGGGTCCTGGGCGATCACGTCCCGTGCGTCGGCGGGATCGACCGGGCGTTGATCGAGGTCCTGGCCGAAGCCCAGCAGCATCTGGGCCACGTCCTTCAGCGACGCGAGGGTGTCGGCCCGCGGGCCGTAGACCCACTTCTTGTACTTGAGCAGCTCCATCTCCAGGCGGAGCGACTTCAGCTCGAAGTGCTGCGACCTGGCCTCCAGCGTGTCGATCCGGCCTGTCAGCGTCGCGATCAGCGCCTTGAGCGCGGCGGGGTCGTCGGGGAGCGAGGCGGGGGCCGTGGGGGTCGTGATGCGGGGCGGCGTGCGTTCCATGCCGCCAACTCTTCGCACCCGGTCCCCTCGCGGTTGCGCCATCTTGTGCGGGAGAATCTATTTTTTCTTCGCGTACCGCGGCAGGCGTCGCACGCTCCGCAGGTCGATCCCGCCCAGCAGCATCGCCAGTTCGCTGGCCCGCAGCTCCACGGACGCCGCGTCGGCGGGGACGGCGGGGAACCTGAACACGCCCACTTCCAGGCGCTTGTACCACAGCGCGTACCCGTCCCGGTCCCAGTACAGCACCTTGAGCCGGTCACCCCCGCGCGAGCGGAAGAGGAAGAGGTGCCCCGAGGTGGGGTCCTGGTCCGTCACCCGCCCGGCCAGGTCCGCCAGGCGGTCGAACCCGCACCGCATGTCGGCGGGGTGGGCGGCGAGCCAGATCCGCGTGCCGTGCATCGACGAACTCTGGTCCAGCTGCAACAACGACGGGAGGCCGATCACGGGGCCGCTCCGTCCGCCGCCTCGCCCCGCTCCAGCGTGTCGAGCACGTCCAGCAGCAGCCGCGGGTCGAAGCCGGGGCCGACGAGGATCCGCCGCGTCCCCGGCCCGCCGGCCCCGACCACGATCGTCACGCCGCTCTCATCGGGACGATCGGCGGGAGCGACCATCGCCTCAACGAACGCCGGCGCGGGCGTCGCGGCACGCGCGGCCGCGGCCGGCGCCAACCGCCGCCTCCACGGATAAAAGGTCGAGACCGCAAGGCCGCGATGTGCGCAGAACGCCGCCACGGTCAGGCCGCTCGCCGCCTGCGCCCGAACGATCCCAGCCCACCGTGCCCCCGTCGATTCGAATGTGCTCATGCACGAGATCTTCGCCGCCGCCACGCAATCGACAAGATGCGGTTCATGGAACGCTCTCCAATCTGCAAGACGCTGACTTTCGCTCCGAGGAATGCGCGCATGCTTGGAGTCTCTACCTCCGGCGCGTAGTCGCAAATGCACTATTTCAATGCTCATTCCTCAACATAATGAGAGTCTTCCGGCACCCACGCCGGCGCACTAATCGTCAGGAAGTGAAGGTCTTCCTCCTCGTCGTTGAAAATCTGATGAATCTCCATCGGCATGATCAAGCACGCTTGACCAGGTATGAGTTGGAACGTCTTCCCATCAATTGCCATTCGCGCACGACCACTCAGAACGTAGTATGTTTCCTCCGACACCTTGTGATAGTGCGCTGCCGAGGACTTTTTGGCAGGAATCACGACGTGCACAAAGCTGTGCTTGGTAGTACCGCCCAGTTCGAGAGGCCGTCCTATCATCTCAAATATCTGCTCCCCCAATGGAGCCACGAATGGCCTCTTCACGTCATTCTTGGAAATAACTCGCATGGGTGTTCCTCATAGTATTAAAGGGCGGGAGCAATGACAACTCTAAACCCTACGTCTGGAAATCCTTTCGACGGGTCAAGTCTGCACGCGCACTTGGCATCACGCTCGGCGAACAACCAGGATCCTCCGCGCAGTCTTCGTAACCCCTTTGCATCTCGAGCTTCTCTTCCATCCTCAAGATCGTACCGGCTAATGAATCCGACCTCCTGAACATCAAAGCTGCCCCACGACGTATTCTGCCATTCCATAACGTTACCGGCCATATCGTAGACACCATAGGGTGACGCTCCCTTCGGATAGGCGCCAACAGGGGTAGTGCCATATACTCGGTGCTCGCCTCCCTCCGCGAGATTACCGCATTCGGGGTCCGCAAGTTCGCCCCAAGGATACGCCCGCCTCGGCCACCTGTTGGCCACGCCGTTCGGAAGGGTCACTGCCCCCCGTGCTGCCAAAAGCCATTCAGGCTCAGTTGGAAGTCGCGCCACGTATCCAGCTGGTACAATACCAGCAAGTCGCCATCGTACTGTAATCCACTCACAATACGCGACCGCGTCGTACCACGACACAAGGACAACCGGGTGGTTCGCCAGTCCGCTCGGGTACTTTCCCTGCATCCAACCGTAGCTTCGATCACCAACTGGCATGGGGTGATCCGCATTCTCCTGGAGAAACAGGTAGTATTGGGCCTGGGTCACAAGGTAACGATTCATCCAATAATCATACTTCACCGCGTACTTAAACCCTTCTGTCTCTGCCCCGCTACTGTCAGGATCGAGCCACACGACCCCGTCGGGAATCCTCGCAAGGGCCGGAAGCTCACTCAGCACCCCTTCTCGGACGTCCCCCAAACGCCCCAGCACGTTACCGGCTTCCACCCGCAAGCGCCACTCCTCAGAAGTTGATCCCAGCAGCCGCACCAAGCCCTGCGCGATTCGCTCGGTCACTCGAGTTTGGTGCGGTCGAGAGTGTTTCAACCGCTGGTGCAGTCGAACAAGCCCGCTAGCAGCAGCAACCAATGCCCGCTGCGACTGCCCTTCGCGCATCTCCACCATGTCGCCAACCATTTCCACGGCCAGAATCCCGACCTCTGGAGTGACGACCTGCAATGCCCGCTCCAATGCCCTTCCCCACTTCTCGGGCTCGGCGACCAATAGGTCTGCTGCTGCTGAAGGGAAATCCGGTTGACTGGCCAGCCACTTCCCAACCAGGTACTCCTGGAGACGCTGCGGAAACTCGTACCTCCCGTCGACTCTCCGTAGAACTCCGGCATTGACATCCACGTAGTCGCACAATCGCTGCGCTTTGCCACAGTCGCCTCCGAGGTACGGCGCAATGACATCCATTAGCTCGGCCTTCGAGATACTGCACCCACCGTGCGCCTCAAACGCTCTATGCGCAGCGGCAGCTAGACATTCCTCCATATCTTGTTTCCGCAGGTAGGGTATTCCAACGTACGCCTTCAGCGACCCAAGCTCATTGTCATCCGACAGCCAGCGAGCAATCGCATCCGTGACCACATTGGCATGCAGATGCCGAGGATCCTCGGGGACACCGCGCCCCGCCAGGCATCGAACCACGCATTGCATCCACACCCCCGGACACGACCACGCCTCCTGGAGGTCCCGCATCCCGACTATTTCATTCAGCAGTTCGAGTTGCCTTGCGCTCCCACCGCCGATACCCAGCCCCTCGCAGAGCACCACCATGGCCTTGGCTTGCTCAATGCTGAAGGGCATGAGCTCCGTTATCGCAAATCTCGCATTGACGAAGAGCTGTCGAACCACTGCTCTAAGGCTTCGCGACACAACCACGACTTGACTGGCAGGAAAGGATCGACTCAGCTCGATAATCGCTTGCGCCATCGTGACTTGCGCCTTCGGGTCTGCGACAGCATGCAGATCATCAATAGCAATACATAAACCCCCTCTCGTGGCGGCGTCTTCAATTACCGGACGAAGCCCTGGAAATAGCTCTAGTTCATCCCCAATAAACTTCCACAGCGCACTCGCGCTACGACTGAAATGATTACTCCCCACAAACCGCCCTGCCGATACCATAATCGGTATCAGTCCCTGCAGCGCCGGGAGGTTGACATCGCCTGATACTTCTCTCAACAACCTCATCATTGCGATGTGCTTCAGTAAGGAGGTCTTTCCCATTCCAGGCTCACCGCATATAACTGCTGACCTATGCTCCCGCAAATACTCCACTACAGACATAGGGACCACTTCCCAGCCGCCTACAACCTCCACTCCGCTGGCTTCAATGTCTTCGAGCCGAACTCGATGCCGCCCGCCTAGTCGATCTTCACCAAATGCCACCCGATCGATCACATTCGGCGGTACAAAGGTATCCAGAAGAGTTATGTCCATCATAGGCGCACCTGTCGCAGCTTCCCATCGGTCCTCCAACCCTGCGCAGGAACTCATAATGTGTTCGAAGTAGGTACGCTTTGCATCGTTTGGATTTACGGATGCATTACCACACATATTAAGATCGCCGCCAACTATGTGTCCACCCACGCTCACGCGCCCGGAACCCGCCACGCTACCGACCATTCTGACTGTGTGCTCCATACCGGATTTGGTTTCGCTGGACACTGTGCCCGCGCTGGCCCGGTCACGCCCCCTGGTATCCGCAGCAAGCAGTATCTCCTCAGCCAACTCATCGCGCAGATCGAAGCGGGCCAAGATGTCCACCCGATGCCGTAGTGATAACAACGTCTGCGTATTGGCGTCATCACGCATCATGATTGAGCGCCTCCAACCGCCCCCTGACAGCGGCCATCTTCTCTGCTCTGCTACGTGGATCAGACGCAAGCACGTTGGAGACCTCGGACTCCAACTGCAAGACCGCAATCGCATTAGCTTCAGGTGGTACTCTGCCGACAAGCCATTGTATGCACTTGGCGACCGCATGCCAATCGCATGACGCTCCCGGCTCTTTGCCTGCGAGCTGTTCCTGTGATAGATAACCCCGATCGTAGGCGTTTACCTCCGACACCAACTGAATACCGTGTAGGTCGAGGCCGAACAATTGCATCCCTCCTACACTATGTAGCACATTGGATGGACACAACCGCCCATGCACCTGCCCAATACCGTGAAGTCCTGCGACGCAAGCCATGATAGCAATACCCGTTCTCGCCACTTCCGCAATCGTCGTGGGAGGCATTTCAGACAACGGTCGGCCTGAGATGACATCCATTGCCACATAGCACACACGGGTTCTCTCGTCGATCCCGACCGCCCTCACGCACGGAACGCACTCTCGAGCCATCTGCGCATGGGAGAGAACCTCACGCATGAAATGGCTAGCTAGATGCCTTCGCCTGAATGGAACCAGCCATACACAAACGCGCTGCTCTTGCACAACATCATAACCAAGTCTTGCTTCTCCGAATGATGGGGTGAAGCATTCCTCACTCAGCCGAAAACGGTTAGCGATGACAGTCTGCATTCCCTGGCCACTATGCTTTGGAGCCACCCACAATGTCTCCGCCGGCCGAGACCGACCCCCCGCCAAACGCGCTGCCAACTGCGTTGATCCTCCCCGAAACATCGATGCGATGGTTATCGCCATCCTGCCCTGGGGAGACCGCCCGGTTGTATTCTCCGATAATGCGCTTTACCTCTTTCGCCAGGCCCTCGTCATCAGCCAATGCCGCCGCAACCAGCTTTGCCATCGGACTTTCATACGTACGAGGATCCTTTCGAAACTCATCTGCTAGCACTGCGCCTGACTCACCCCGCGAGGCCACATGGTCCAGAATGGTCTTGTTGAGAAGTGTCAGAAGCCTGTACGCGCTTTCGCCGATTTTCGGGACTACTTGCCATGCTGCCCTCAACGAATAGTTGACCAACGCGGCGACGATTGCTGAATGGTCCATGGCTTCGTTACTCCTCTAGCATCAGTACTATGGATTTGCTGCCTGAAACGCCATTTCATACATGCCCAGGCAATCAAGAGAAACGTGTGGACACCTCGCAGGCGTTTTGCTTCTGCGGGCCGTAATGATATCTCTCAGATTCTCCTTTCTTACGTTCCCCCACGCAGCGTTTGCCATTGGTGGCTTCGACGGACAGCCATGCACGCTTCCGTCAGGACTCAGGTACAGGTAATTCCCCTCCTCAGCAAAGCACGAGTTCACTGCACCTCCTCCGTGCTGAATGAGTGATCGCGTGAGGTTCAGCAGCGCGTCCGATGAAGTCTCAATGCGGCCGCGGCTGCGCTCCAGTATGTCGAGAACCGATAAGACTCGCTCTGTGCAATCTGAAGTCAGCATCAACTCTGATCTATCAGGATGTCCGATCGGGAGATGCACCGTCTGCATATTCACGTACTGAACGCCTATCTCGACTAGCCACTGAATCAGTTCAGATACGTGATCGAGATTCTTTCGAGTCAAGACAACGTAGGCTCCCAGCCGAGTGGCGATTCCGGCTTGTGCTTTCCACCGTGCGAAGAGCGGAATGTTCTTCAATACCATCTCGGTCTTTTCTCGCACGGCGTTCCCGTACTCAGGGCGAATCGAGTCGATTGAAAAGGCGAGGCAATCCAGGCAACCGGATTCAAAATAGCCCTGAATCTCCCGAGACACCACGGTACCGTTGGTCAGCACCCATACTTGCAAGCCATGGGCCCTCAACCTGTCCGCGACATTCCATGTCTCTCGTCGAAGGAGCGGCTCTCCGCCGTTAATGTGTACGTGCGTAAAGCCAAGGCTCGCTACATCATCTGCAACCGTCAGCATCGTTGCCAACGGCAGGTCCCTATCGCTGCGATAGTTCTTTTTATAAGAACCCCCTTCAAACGACCCATAGCAATATACGCACTCCAGATTGCACCCGCTAGTAATATGCCACAGGACCCATCGTTTCCGGGGATGCCCGAAACAATAGATCGGAACGCCTTCCCGGGACACGAGAACGGTCTTTGGTTGCGACATTAACGCCATTATGAACTCCCTGAATCGCCGGCGAGCGGCGCGAGCAGTGCAGCGCTCAGCAGGGATTCGCAAGGATGTATTCCCATGGCGTCCAAGCCACCCCGCTTTACGATCCGCGCAGCCGCGGCATGCTCCTCACACCATTGCTGAAAGAGGCGGCGCTCATCCACGGTGACGCTCGCGGGCATTCCATGTCCCAGCAGGTGAATTCTCGGCTCAAGCGTACTGGCCTCGTTGGCTAGACCAGTGACCAATGACACCAGTTCAGCATTCACCAGGTCGATAATGCTGCAAGGCAAGCTTTCGCTTGCAGCCCGAAAGAAATTGACCGGGAGACCATCAGCTATGCACACGACCCGGCGAGACACCCCTTGGAAGTCAAAGGTGTACTCAGTACCGAAATCACAACGCTCGACGCCAAGACCGCGCAACTCAACGTGTGGCTCGTTCTCTAAGGGAAGAAGTATGTCAGCAAATTCCGTGCGCGCAGAGGACGCGCTGACGATTGTGAGGGTCTTGGCCGAACTTGCCAGAAACTGCGAAAAGGCTCGCTCACCAAATGATCGATGACCGGAGGCACCCACGACGATCGGTTCGCAATCGAACTGCATAGCTGACATTTCTGTGATCGTCTGAAAGCCGTCTGCCGCCGCAGCCTGCCTCACCTGATCGTTGGGCTCAAATACAGTGACATCGCAATGCTGGGCGCGCAGTCGGTGTGCTAGGGCTCTTCCCAAGATGCCATAACCGAGTAAAACAGCGCTTCTATGCGATACGAATTGATCGGACGCATACAATAAAAGCGACATCTCCTCGACAATCCGGTCGGCAATGTAGTGGTTTTCAAATCTGGTCTTGACGATGGACCTCGCCACTGACAACACTGGGTGAGGAAAGCCGCCGGTTGATTCTGCAAACCGCCTCGCCGTTCGCAAGCCAGCTACGGTTTGCTCGACAGTGCCAAGAATGTTCACTCGATGGGTCTCGGCGAGGGGCACTAGGTCGCCTCGTACAAACTGGTAACCGCCGTCTGAGAGGAGGATCGCATCGTTCTTGGTTCCCTCAGCAATGAGCCGTATTGCTGATTGGACCGCGTTGGCCATCGCCACCTGCAGGTTATCGTGGGTGGTAGGAGTAACCACGTGATATCCGGTCGGACTGGGTGCCTTGCGGGTCGAATAGGGCACGGGCACGAATATTAGCTCTGCGACTAGCGGCTCCAAGAGCGAATTGAGCAGCAGTACATCATCGACAAGGTGATTGATATGCACAAGGCTGATGGAACGCAATGCAGACGACTTGGGTGCGCGAGCAACGCGTTCGGTAAGAGGGAGTCGCGGAACGTTTTTCACGTCTATGCTCCCGTGCACGAGGTAAGGAGTAGCGGCTCCCGCAGCAGTCAATTTCGGAGGAGATCCGATAGTCTATAGGATAGCGTGAATGCGTGCCTTTGGCAAGGTCACATCTCGGCGACAAAGGGGCGATCCGCAGGGCCGCAGACTAACGCTCGGTGGGGATGGGGTCATTTGAAACGCAAGCGGCCATAGTGGAACCGCGTGGTTCCTATACCGTGGACGCCATGCCCGAGCCGGCGCAGCCTACGCATCGCGACGCTTTCATCCGCCAAGGTCACGAAGTCGCGCTTGAATGGACGCGAAAACGTCTGGATGAGCTTTGCTCCTGGTCGCCTGGGCCAACACCTCTTCCAATCGGGCCTTCTCGGCCCGCTTGGACTCGTCGACCTGCCCCTTGGCCACTTCCTCTCTTTGCTTGGCCTTGGCTTCTGCCTTCTTGACTTCGACCTTGGCCTCCTCGCGGACCCGCTGCCCGGTATCGCCGCGCACCAGGGTGGTCAATGTCTCCGCCACGCGGGTGAAGATCGCATTGACCGCGTCCGCGGAGTACCCGCCGATCAACGCCAGGACGGATTGAGTAAGCGTGACAGCCGCCTCGCTGGGAGGGCCGCCGGGTTTCGCCGCATTGGCTCCACCGGCTGTCCTGTCCGTGAGCAGATAGTCTCCGAAGTTCGCAAGGATCACGCCGGCCACGATGCCGAGCACGAATCGAACGATGTAGTGCGTCGTGTACGCCCGGTCGAAGGTGCGCTCGACTATGTAGCGATTGGCGGTGTACAGCGTGTAGAACGCGGCACCGAGCATCGCGGCGAACAGGTTGGTCAGTTGGTCACAGAACAACCCCCAGCCGGACTTGGCGTTGATGCCGCCCACTCGATCTCGGAATGTCGCGATCTGCTTGCGTGCGGCCGCGATGGGCGCCGGGGCGCCCGTGGGCCGCTCGCTGATCTGGGTAAGCGCTTGGGTAATATCAGTCTGCGGCCAAGGCGGGAGGCTCCCGCCGGCGGTCGACGCCGCCAACTCGTTGCCGCGGTGCTCGAGGTCGACGACGATCTTCTGAGTTTCCTGGACCAGAATGTCGGAGCTTGCGGGGAGGTTCTCAAGGTCTCGCAAGCGGCTCTCGAAGGCGTCGACCTGGCTCCACAATCCGCGCAGCTGTTTCGGCCCTTCGGCAAAGCGATCCTTCAAGATCAGGCACCCGATGAAGCCCACGATCGCGATGAGCGATACGAACAGCAGCACCGCGAGAATGCGCTGGTGCTTGACGAAGTCGCCGAATCCCGTGGGCGGGCGAGTGTAGATAATCGAATCAGGGGTGGCTGGGGCGACCAGTTCGACGAGCGCGGAGTGTGCGGCCATCGCGGTATCGAGCGCGCCCTCCAGGCTGCGATCCGCGAGCATGGTCACCGGTTCCCCCTCCTTGATCCGGGCGACGGCCGCCTCGATGGGAGCAAGCGCGCTGATGCTGGTGCGGGCGGCCTGCGGGATCGCGATTCCCTTGGCCGACGCGTAGAGCTTCATCACATGAACGGCGCGGAGAAACTCGCGGAGTTGCTCCATCGGATCGGCGGGCTGGCTCTCGGCCAGCAGGCGCGAGCGGCGCTTGCTGCGCTCCGAAGCATCCGTGGGGGCCTTCGGTTCTTTCCGTGTGGTGGGCTCTTCGGGCATGGTGAGAAACCTCAGGCAGGACTCGGGAGTGTTGCGGGGGCCGAACTGGCCATGGGAAAAGGGTCGGCACCGCTGGGTTCCCAGTTGACATTGGCGGTCATGTTGCGCGGCCGGTAGCTGCCGGCCCCGATGCGGTCGCGGACGGACTCGTGAACGGTGGGCACCGGGCGCTCGCGTGAGCACATGGGTCGCCGGCGGAAGAAGCTGGGGAGATGCCAGGCGAGGCGTCGCTTGGCGTGATTCCAACGGCGCTGGGGCAGAAACTCCAAGAGCCGCCACCAGCCGTCGAGAGATTCGTGCTGTTCCGCCGATGGGTCAGGGCCCGGGTCCTTGAGCACTTCGTGGTAGCGATCCTCGCTGATCCGAAGGCCAGCGGCGTGCGCCTCACGCAACATCCATCGCAGTGCGATCTTCGCAAGGCCCGAATGACGCTCCGGATACCCCCCGCCGATGTCGGAGTGCACGCCCGCGAACCAGACTTCTTTGCACGTCTGACCAGGCACAGAGGGATCGCTGTGATTGGCCCGGAAGCAGGCCCGGTGCTCGTCGATGGAGACCGCATGCCGCACGTGCGCCACCGAGGGATTGTCCCGCGTGTGGGGCAGCGTGCGGAAGTGCGTGACAAGGCCGAAGGAGCTCACCGTGTCCCAGACACCCACGAAGTGAATCGGGACCTTCCGTGTGAACCGTTTATGAAACCGGGCCGCGGTTTCGAAGAGGGTCTTGGAATCCTCGTCCCCGTCGTCGTTGCTGTAGGTCCGCCATACGTACGGCGCGAGGTTCTCATGCTCGGGGCGTGTGAGCCCGAACAGGTGAATCGCGCCGGCGATGGCGCGGGCGGTGTACGCGCCGCGGCTGAAGCCGAAGAGGAAGAGTCGGTCGGTGTCCTGGTAATGGCGGGCGATGAAGGAATACGCCTCGATGAAGTTGTCCCGGATGGAGTATCCGATCGCCCCGTCGAGACGCTTGCGGAGCTGCTTTCGTAACGGCGTGAGGATCCGGGGATCGCCAAGCGTGCCCACCCCCGGGTCGTAGAAGCCGATCTGCGTCTGGTCGAGTTCGAGCGTGCTCCAAAGGCGCATGACGTTTGAGGGATCGGTGCTGATCTGGTTTCCCGTGCCGTCGCAGCAGATGATGAGGTTTCGGGGCATGTGACGCTCGCGGGCGAAGGTCTAGATCAGCGGACTGGGGGAGGAAGGATCCCGTTCCCCGTGCTCTCGAAGACAAGCTCTCCATCTAGGGGAGTTCCGTACAGGGCGCCTGCGATCTCAGTGGAAGTCCACAGCTTCGCCTTGGCGTCGTAGGTCTGCAAGCGGCGCGGCGGCCCCGGCAACGTGTGAACGTACTTCAGCAGCCGTTCGATGGTGCTGCGACGGGGGTGCATGTAGCCGGCGTTCGTGCTGATCCCCGGCAGTCCGGCGGAGAACGCCGCGATGTCGGGGGTGACCGCATCCAGAAAGGCCTGTCCGGATGACGTATCCGAGGCGTGGTGGCCGACCTTCAGGAAATCGCAGTCCAGGCGTGCGCGGGTCGCGGCGTCGTGCAGGAGTTGCTCCTCTTCCTCCAGTTCCGCGTCACCCACGAACAGAAAACTGTCCTCCCCGTGGTCCACGCGCACGATCACTGACCGGTCGTTGGGATCGGACAATGTCCCGAACCCCGCGGGCTTGAGGATGATTGCCGAAACATCCTCGAGGGGGCAGAAATCGATACTGGGCAGGGACGCTTCGACACGCTCCCGGCGGACGCCGCGATCGGTCAACGCCTTCTCGACGTGGCGGTAGGTGGCACTGTCGTATGTCTGCCCGTTGTCGACATAGAGCCCGACCGTGTACTGGCGGAGCAGCCACTCCATATTCCCGATGTGATCCGAATGGGGGTGCGAGGCTACCGCGATCTCGATGACGTCGTCCTGCGCCTGAAGCTCGGTGAGCGCGTTCTTGAACGATTGGGTCGCTCCTGGGTACCGGGTGTCGCCCGTGTCGATCAAGAGCTGATGGTCCCCGTCCGGGCACACGATCAGGATCGCGTCGCCCTGACCGATGTTGAGAATGTGGACTTTCAGCGTGCCGACCGGAAGGGCGGAGTCGGCGGGCGGTTCACCGGCGTGTCGGGTAACGAATCCCTTGTAGATCCAGCTTATCTGTCCGGGCGGGAAGGCTACCTGGAAGTAGTTGTCGGTCAGGTCGCTGGCCGCGAGAGCAAGGATCTGCCCCGGCTGGACCCTGCGGGCCGGCTCAGCCGCCGCGGAAGGGCCGCGCTTGACAGAGACTCGGCGGTCGACAACGAGGTAGTCCGCCCTCGCAACGGGCACCAGCGAAAGCAACACCAGCGCGAACATCGGCAGTCGGCGTACAGCCAGGGCTGGCCACGTCATCGCGCACGATGGACTCGACATCGGCTACCCCCGAGGGTCCCGGACACCGGACTTGGTCAGCGCACCGCGCCCACGAAACCTGAGCAATCAGTCTAGCAGTCGCTCGCGAAGCGTGCCCAGGCCGGCCGGCGCCGCGCAGATTTGTGTGAGGGTAATGGTCGCCGGTGTCCAATCTGCTCGGTTGGCCGCGCTTGTGGACAGGTACTTACGGCCCAGCCTGACCTTTGAAGCGCAATGCAGCGACCATGCCCCGCCAACGGTGGCGTCGGGATGAGTGAAGCACCTACTACCGTGAATTGCGAGGGAGCTTCCCAAATCCACATCCCTCACACGAATCCACTCGAATCTGTGTGGTGGCTCCGCGAAGCTCACCGTTGCTTCAGCTTGAACCCCACCATCTCGGCCAGGATGCACGCGGCCTTGTCGTAGTCCTCGTGCTCGGCGACCCAGAGTTCACCGCTCGGCGATCTGGCGTGGAGGCGCCATTGGAGCACGCTCGGTGGGAGTGTGCTCTCGATCCTGATCGCCAACATCTTCCGCCTACGCAGTCGTTCGAGCACCGCATCGCCAAGCCTGTTCCGTTCGCCAGACATGAGGAGAGTGTAATGCACCACCGACGGCCCGTGCATTCGCCTTCCACGCCGAGCATTCCGCCCGCCCTCTGGGACTCTGACGCGGTGGGCCAGCCGAGTGCCGAGCTCTACCACCGGCGTTTGGAGACCGCTCTCACCTGCGCGGAGAATCCACGCGGAACCGTGATTCCGGCGCCGTCGATTCCCTCCAACTGATCCGCCAAGGCTCGGAAAAGATCCTGCGTGCGTGCCATGCGAAGTTGCCACGAGGCCACCTCCCGGACTCTCCTGGGACCTTGCCCGGTGAGGAGCCAGCCCGGGTTGTACCCAGCCTGTTCGACCAACGCCAGAAGAATCCGCATGGACGCCACCTTACCGGCGAGCACTCGCCTCAGGTTCTCGTGACCGACGTTCAGCGCCGCGGCCACCACCTTGTTGCTACGACCGTCTTTGAACTCGCGCAGGGCATCGCGGATGCGAGCATCCACCGCGTCGGTTCCCGGGCCTCTCGCGTCGAGTTCGGAGCCCATGGCATTCACCCGGCCGTCAAGTCCGTAGCGATGCTGTCGAGCGTCTCAAGAAACTGCGCGCTCAACGCCGGCGGGAGAACGCCCGGGTCGAGAAGGACTTTTGCCCTGATGGCCTCGACTTGGTCGATCGCCTCCTCTTGTTCCTCCGGGGAGAGATCCTGCCGAACACCCCCGGACGCATAGGTATTGACCCAGTTCTCCACCTGCGCGATGGCCTGTTCTTGCACCGTACTCCCCGACTGACCACAGTTCAGGATCAGGCACAGGCACTGCAGGAGCAAGAGGAGCGATTCGGACCACGCGTCGGGATCCTCCGGATCAGGAAATGCGACCGGGGGAGGAGCTTCCGCCCGGGCGGGCACGGCTGGAGTTCCGACATAAGCGCAGAACATTACCACGCCGCCTGCGGCGGCCATAAACTTCTTTAGGTTCACGGGCGGGTTCTCCTGGAGTCGGCCGGGGGTTCGGGCCGGTCGTCCAGGGGTTCGGCGGTGGTCGCGCCGCTTTCGTTAGCGATCGACACAAGTTTGTGGAAAATGTGGGGTGAAATAATGCACGAGCGAGCAACGAGCCCGGAGGGCGCCGGGCTGGCACCCGGCGACGAGGCGGCGGCCGCTCTGATCGACCGCATGCGCCGCGGAGACCGGGAGGCAACGGGGACATTCCTGTCGCGCTACGGCGGGGTGGTCCGCCAGCGGTGCCGCAAGAACCTGCGGGCCCCGCTGCGCAAGCTCACCGACACCGAGGAGCTGTGGTCTTCCGTAGCGCGGCGGTTGGATGCGGTGGTCGCCGCCGGAGATCTCAGGGCGGTATCGGAGTCGCAGTTCTGGAAGCTGCTCAAGGTCATCATCAGGAATGCCACGGTGGACCGGGCCCGCCTGATCACACGCTTGCACGAGGTGCCCGCGGACGACCAGCCGCTCGCCGAAGCGCTCGGCCGGCACGTGATGCACGACCGCGAGGCCGAATCACGGCTCTGGCATCTCATCGAATCGCTTCCCGACGACAAGAACCGCGAGATCACCATCCTCTGGCTCAACGGGCACAGCCACGCCGAAATCGGCAACGCGGTCGGCTTGGCGGAGGGCGCGGTGCGGTTCCGTTGGCACTCGATCCGCCAGCAGCTCAGGGACGTTCTCGAATCGGAGGCCGCGGCATGATCCTCGCACCACCCTCGCTGTTCGAATCACTCGCCGGGCTCTACGACACGGGCCGAGCCAGGCCGCTGCAGACCCTGCTGACCGAGCACGAGATCACCGACCTCGACGTGATCGCCGACCTGATCGCGGGTGATGCCCAGCTGAGGCTGGCCCGGGGAGTGACGGTTGACCTCGCGGAGTACGTATCCATCGAGACGGTTCGGAAGGAGCCCGAGCTCCTGGATACCGCAATCGAGGCGGTGATCAATGCCCGGCTTGCCAAGGGGCAGCCCCGGGACGGGATCGTCGCGCAGTTGCATCGGGAGTTTCCACAGCTGTCAGATGCCATCTCGACCGCCCAAGCTCTCAGCTCGCTCCTGGGATCGTCAACGCCGAGCCGCCAGGATCGCCCGGCCCTCACGCTGCCCCACGAACTGGGATCGCTCCTCTCGAACGGGGAACGCCGGTACCAGCTTGTCAGCCAGGTCGGATCCGGCAGCCAGGGGACCGTCTATCGCGCCATCGACCGGCAGCTGTCCAGCCCATCCCATCCGGCGTGGGTCGCGGTGAAGCAGGCTCACGCGGGGGCGGGCGGGGCGGGCCATATCACTTCACTGCGGCGATTCCAGGACGAGGCCAGGCGGGCCCGCCGCGTGGAGCACCCCAACGTGGTCCGGGTGCTGGACTTCGGGATTGATAGGGGCACGCAGCCGTTCGTGGTGAGCGAGTTGGTGGAGGGCGCCACGCTGGAAACGGCGATGCAGGACCGGGCCACGCCACCGGAGGCCGCCCGGATCGGCGAATGGATGATCCAACTGGCGGGGGCTGCGCAAGCGGTCCACGCGGCGGGTCTCGTGCACCGCGACATCAAGCCGGGGAATGTACTCCTGCACGCCGACGGCCGCGTGCGGCTGGCGGACCTGGGCCTTGCCATCGATCGCGCCGAGTCTCTTTCTGATGAGGGAGTCGGAGGGGTGTACGGCACGCTGGCGTTCATCGCTCCCGAGCAGTATCACGGCAAGACCGAGGCCATCACCCCGGCCAGCGACGTCTATGCCCTCGGAGCGTTGCTGTATTGGCTCTTGGCTAGCAAGTCCGTTCACGGACAGACCCCGATGGAGGCCAGGGCGTTCCTGGATGCGGCGGAACCTCAGCGAACGGCCCTGCTGGAATCTCGGCTGGAGGCCATCAAGGACCGTTCGTTGCGATCGGTGTGCCGCCGGTGCCTCGCCACCGATCCGTCCCGACGCTACGCGAGTGCCGACGGTTTGGCAGCCGATGTCGCGGCTTGGCGGGCCAACGAGGTCATCGCCTGGACAAAGCCGGGGCTGCTGGCCCGATGCCGTCTGTGGTGGCGACGAGCGCCCGGTCAGGTGCTCGCGGGGACCCTCACGGCCGCTTCGCTGGTAGTAGCTCCCGCCGCGGTCATCGGAGTGCAGGCCCAGGCACGCCAGGAGATTCTGCTCACCAGGGCCACGGCCGCGAAGGAAAAGCTGGACCAGTCGGAGACGTCCGTACGCCAGATGCAGGGTTTGCTGGGCGGATCCATGAAGGCACTGCAACAATCGCGCGATCTGAGCTGGCGTGACGGCAATCTCCCCTCTCTTCAAGTCCTCGAATCGCTGCTGGGCCCCTTCTTCGCCGGACAGAGTGGGCTCGACGCAATCCTGTGGAATGACCGCATCACCTTCGCCGCCGCGATGGAACAAGACGCGGCCAAGTACGGCCCGGTGACCATCGAGGCACTCCATTGGCAGACACTGCGCGGATGTTGGCTGCTTCAGTCGCACCGCTTTGGGGAGGCCACGCATGCCCTCGAGAGCAGCGTCACCGGCTGGGAGAGGCTCTCGATCAAGGGCGACCCCTGGATCATCCCCGTGAGGGCGTTACACGCGGCGGCCGTGGTACTGGAAACGGATGCGCTCCGCCAGGACGCCCGTCGACAAGGCACGCCGCTGCCGGACTTGGCCCCGCAACAAGAGCGCGCGTGTGCGGACGCCCTTCTGGCGGGCGTCCGTCAGGATAAGCCGGTGCGACGCGCGTACTACATCTCTCGATCGGCGCTCGAGGCGTTGTACGGACCAACCTGGAGGAACGACTCGAAGGTGCTTCAAGAGATCCCCACTCCCACCCCCACTCCCACCCCCACGGTCGTACCTAATGACGGAGGCACACGCGCGAGCACAGAAGGCAAGCCGGGAAACTAGCAGCCTCCCCGGGCCAATGACCTCCTGACCTTCCTCCCGGCCTCCCTGCTCCCTCACCGCGCCACACGCGGCGACACGTCGCCAGCCATGGACGGTGTGGAGGAATGCTCGTCGTGCCATGGTGCCGGTACGGTGGGCACTCCTCGAGGCTCAGACCGCGGTGTATCGCCCGCGTTCGACCCGCTTGAAGAACTCCTTCTTCAAGAGCGCAATGTTCACCATCGTGCGAAAGTTCGCAGCGGACGACCGGTAGCCGGCCTTCCGCACGGCTTCCACCGCCTCCATGACCGACATCGTCTTGCGCTTCAGCACCGCACGCAGCGAATCCACCAAGTTGGTGTCGTTGCGCCGTGCGGTGAGCCTCCGGGAATCCACCCCGTTTTCAGCGGCCTGCCTCTCGAGTTCGGCGAGCGTCCGCCTCACCTTCTCGACGCGCCGCAGAAGGCGCTCGCCGGCCCGCTGTCTGCGGCGGATTTCTTTGTGAAGCTCGGCAACACTCAGCCGGGAGAGAGGGGTGCGTGCATTGTGTTTGCGTGGGGCGCGGCGTGGCATGCGGCGATCTCCGGGGTCGGGCGGCATGATAGCAACGGAAACACATGGATGTGGAGGCAACGCTGTGAAATACACATTGGTGTGGATCCCCTCGAAGGCTCCCAGCTTGGATTACGGCGGGACTCGGGTGCGCCGCACGAACCCTCGCCGGTTCCCTCACCAGCCCCGCTCGGAATGCACCGTCTGCGCCGGCGGGGCTTGAGGCGAAACCCCCATGCAGAGCCTCGGCGCTCCGCCATTCCACCGTCACTCTCGTCGGGCCGCCGATCTCTGGGGCATAGTGATTGCGGATTGATGAATCGTGCGGCCTCCGTGCTGGCCGCTCGATTCACGCCCCGATCATGGCGGGCCGTGCGCGGAGGTGCGCGGTTCGTTGTTTCAGGTCGTGATTCCCGCACACCCTCGGCACCACCGGATGGAAATACCGGCACAACTGCGTAGCGTGCCCGCAACGCGATGAACCTGCCCGATACCCTCGCCTTGGTCTTCAAGGGCAAGGCCATGAACGCCGAACAGGCGACGGCAGCCGTCCTGGCGGCAGGCTACCGAACGCCCGCCCGAAGTTTCCGGAAGATGGTCGTGAAAGACCTGAGCATGAAGGCGAGGTCCGAGCGCGTCCGGGACGTGTGCACTGCCAAGTAGGGACTACCGGTCCGATTCCGGCACACTTGGTGCCGGCAACGCATCGTTCGCACCGTCCACGAAGTTCACTTGGAAGCCAGCGGCGTTACGCCCGGTGAAGTTGCGAGTGTACCAGTTGGGTTTGCCGCGCGTTCGTAGGTCGGTCCTGGATTCGATCATCGCGCCATTTCTCCGTCTGGGAAGGCAGAGTCGGAGGTTTGAGGAAAACTCGCAGAATCTTGTCACGCGGCGCACTCGGCCGACGTCTGGATGGGTGTACCTCCATGGGGCGTCCGCCGCCGCCCGGTCTTCCTCCCCTACGGCCGGGCGCGGCGGATTCCTGCTCCAATACCAAAAGCGGCACCCGCAACGGATCGCCGCGTCAGGAAACACGAATTTGTGTGACATCGCCATGGACTTGCGTTTTAGAAGGCGCTGATTATCATGCGGCCGCGGCATCCGTGCTTTGGCCGTGCGTGATTTCAACACATGGGGGTTCCAGATGTCAGTGTTCCGATCCGGCGTGTCGCGCCTGGGCGCACTGTTCTGTCTTTTCGCGTTGGCGCCCTCAGCCATCGCACAGCAGGCGGGTTCCGGCCAAACGGTGACGTACCCATGAATGTCCGCAACCCCGTACTCGCCTTCGGGCTGGCGCTGCTGGTGGGAGTTCTGTCGGCCTGCTCGGCCAACCGAGGGCCGCGACAGCCCGATCCGATTGCTGCGCAGTCCGCCGTCATCCTGTACACCACAACGGAATGGAACAGCGACCAGGCGCAGTACGACACGGCATTCCAAGCCTATCTCAGAGACCAATCCGACGCCAACAGGCAGGCCGCGACCGTTCACCGAAACCGAATGGTGAACCGCCTGCGTGCGGACATTCGCAGTGCGCACCTTGAGTACGAAGACCGGATCGTGCGAGGAATGGCGAACTGGAATATCGGCGCCGACATGGCGGAGCTTGCTATGTCTGCCGCCATCACCATTACCGGAGGCGAACGGGCGAAGACCGTCATGGCCGCGATCCTCACCGCGATGCAGGGCACGCGGCATTCCGTGGACAAGCACATGTTTCGGGAGAAGACGGCGGACATCCTCGTGTCCAGCATGCGCCAGGCCCGGATCGCCAAAGACACCGAAATCGTTGGCAAACTCGCGGACCTCGCCGTGGACAAGTACGACCTCGAGGAGGCCAAGTGCGACCTCGTAGATTTGTATTTCGCGGGCACGCTTCCCGAAGCATTCCAGCGATTGGCGGCACAGGTCGGGGCCGAGCAGCAGAAGGCGCAGGATCAGGCAAAGAACGTTGCCGAAACGCGGGCGATGATCCTCGCCACCACGCCAGCGCAGCTGAGGGCCACGCGCGACCTGTTTACAAAGCTGTTCACACTTTCCGAGAAACAGGCGGTGTGGGCGCTCAGCCAGTTGAATCCGCCGGTGACCGTCGCAGCCGGTTCGGTGCTTGCCGAGCTACGAAAGCGAGTCGAAGCGGATGTCAAGGGAAAGGCCGAGACCGATCCCGCGTACGCCGAATGGCACAGGCGCATCGACAATGCGCTCGCACAACCGAGGTAGACCATGTCGAACGGCATCGACGGCACGTACACGCTTGACCAGACCGAACTCGCGATCGCGCAGGAGGAGGCCTTTGGCAAACTGCTGCAATCGCTAGGAGCCGTTGACGGATCGGCTCCGCCGGTCAACGAAGTGTCATTCCAGGTGGTGATGTACGTGCCGAAGCCCGTGGCGCTGGTCAAGGCGCCGGACGATGCCTCTGTGGCTGCCGCGATTGCGGCACGCGGCGGCGCATGGTCCCAGGCGCTACGCACAACGATCTTCGTACAATCTCAGAAGACAAGAGTCGCGGTCTTGCGCGAGAACTAGATCAACGGAGCGGCGATGAGGAAAGCAATGGAACACCACGCCAGACTTACGCAGGTAAGCGTGAGTGCAATCGGCAGAGTCCGGTGATCAGGACCCACGCCTCCCCGTTGGACAAATCGCCGCAGTCTCCGTTGGTCCCTTTCTCGCTGCATGAAGGCGAAGTCAATTCTGCTGCGACCAAACGCGGTGTGGGTTTTTGAATCCATGAATCGCAAAGACAGTCAGGGCGTGAGCGGCGCGTAGTTGAGGCAATCTCTCATGACGAAGACGATTCTGGTAGTTGGAGACTGGGTTGTGGACGAGCACTGGGTGGTTGGTCCCGAGAGGTCGACAACCGCGAGTCGGCGCGGTGAAAGCCACTACCACGTGCTCCACGAGCCCGGCAGCAGTGTCGAGGCCCTGTGCGGCGCCGGGTTGGTGGCGTCGGTTCTGGGTTCGGCTTCGCAAGGCGATGGGCCTTTGTTCGATGTCCACGGTGTCGGTGCCTGGCACACCGAGGACCAGGCCGCACTCGAGTCGATGATGTGTCCGGGCGGCCTGAAGGGTCACAATCGATTCCAAGTGGTTCGGAGTGAACTGCGGCACAAGGAGCCCGCGGGCTTCGGAGTGGCACTGCACAACCTTCACCTGCAGGAAGACTCGCAGGCCGGCACCACCACGCGCGTCGTGCGAATCTATCTGGAGGACGCCGGGAAGGTCCGGCTCTTGCACCGGATTGACTGGAGCAGGCCGCCGAATCAACTGTCGGGCAACCATGGGGCTGCGTGGATCACGGAACCCGGCGCTGCGGAGGCCTGGTTCGCAGACTCGACCCTGGGCGTCGGGAAGATAGTCCCGGACGTGATCGTGATCAAGGACCTCGTCAAGGGTGTGGTGTCCAAGGAACTCATCCAAGGGCTCGTTGCGAACTTCCGTGGGTCCCCGAAGCGGCCGCGGTGGTATATCTCGTCCAAAAAGTGGCATCATGTGCGGAGCGACAAGGAGCCGGACACGTGGGAGCTCGCTCCCGACTCCTGGATTCGAGAGCTGATGGGCGAGGTAGACCTTCGGCTGCTCTTTGTGCCGCAGGTGGCGGCGGACGCCGCCATGTCCGACCGCCACCACTGCATCAACTCCTGGGTCTCCGGTGCTGGAAACGCCAAGGGAAAGAGATCCGAACCAACGTGGCACGCGTTAATGCTAATGCAAGAACTCGCGAGAACTACGGCCGGCACCGCGGGGAGCCCGGATGTAGCCGTACAACCCGACGGTGAGCGAGTGTTCGCCCGCGTCGAACAGGGGACGAAATCATCCCTGTTGGTCCGGTCGCTCGATGCGGGTGCGGCGGGATCCCAAGGTCTAGTACCACTTGCCAGCGTGCTCTTCGCGGCGGTTGTCGGCTTGATGGAGTCTCCGAATTCGAAGGATCCACCCCGCCTCCACGCCGTGCTCGACCCGGCCATCTCGTTCGCCAAGGAGTGGGTGGCTCATGAAGCCGAGAGATTCAAACCCAAACTCTGGCTTCCCGAGCACGCGAAAACCCGCCTCAAGGCGTTGGACCTGGTCAAGCCTGGCACAGAAGCTACTCGCGACAGTAAGTCAGAGGCAGACGGCGACAACGTCCATATGCCGTGGGAAGAGACACTCCTGGAATGGGAAGCGTCACGGAAATCCGGCATCGTTGGTGGCGAAGGGAATCACCCACGCATCGAGCTCTGGCGTGCGATGACCGACGTCGAGGGGTACATCTGCCTGGTGGCATCCAAGAGAAGGACCGTTCGCGCGATCAAGCGGGTCCTCCGCGAGTTTCGAGCGCAGAGCCGGCCTGAGAAGCACGTCAGCATGCTGATCGAGGCGGATCCCGGATCGGGTAAGACGTTCTTGCTGGACAAACTCGCGGCACAGTTTGACTTCGAACTCACCCCGTACAACATCACACGGATGGTGTCCCTGTCGGAGATCGTCGACTGCTTCGATGACATCGTCTCGCGGCAATCCGCGAGCAGTACGCCGAAGCCACTCCTCGTGTTCTTTGACGAGATCAACGCCCTTCTCGACCAGAACCAGGTCTACAGCATGTTCCTCGACCCTATCGATCGCGGGGTTTACACACGGGCCGGCCGCCCCTTCTCGATACGCCCCTGTGTGTGGGTGTTCGCGGGGACCGGGATGGGCGAAGGTCGTCCCGAGACCAAGGGGTCAGATTTCAAGTCACGGCTTACGCTGCACCCACAACCGTTCGGTGCGGATCTCCTGAAGTCCTCCTCTGATACCGAAGACGATCACCGCAATTTGAGCGATGCGGAGCTGGAGCGCGTATATGTTGGTGCGCAGCTCTTGCGGAAGGCTTTTCCGGAAGTAGAGTCAACGACGAATCTGGTGCTCGACGCCTTCAGATTGCTCTGCCCCACCGTGTCGCTGCGGGACCAGGCGCGATTTGTGGACAAGTTCACCGACGTGCATCCTCCAACGGTCTGGGCCTCGAGCGTGCCGGAGGAACTGATCATCCAAACGTGGAATGACGAGCGAGACTTGGCGGACGCCCGCGCGGGCCCGTACAGGGTGGACGAGAAGGATGTCCACCGTGCTCCTGCACGGTGTGCAAAGAGGCTTGCCACACTTCGGACGGAGTTTGACACGCAACTGGATGCATGGAGAACTCGGAGGAGCAGCGCGAAGGAGGGCAAGGTCGAGATTCACGAGAAGCGACAATCCGGGTCCTGACCCCCGCGGGAGTCTCTTTCCGAGCGTCCCTTCCTGACCCAGCCTGACAATTCGAAGCCACCACGAGTGAGATCATCGGGGGAGAGAATCCCCCAGAAAGGTCCACTCATGAGACGTAAACGACATAGCAGCGAGGAGATCATCCGGAAACTGCGGAAGGCGGAGCAGGCGGCCGCGGAGGTCCGCGGGTTGCGGTGGTCGTTCAGTACTGCCGCCAGCTACGGGCACGGCGCGCCGTTCACGCCCTGCTCAACCGCCTCCACGTCGAACCCGTTCACCGCGCCGTCCTGGTTGTAGTCAGGATCGGCCTGGCAGAAACTGGATATGTCGCCGTTTGCGGCCTGCTCCATCACCTCGACGTCGAATCCGTTGACGGCCCCATCGCAGTTCACGTCGGGATCGCAAGTCGGGGCGCCCACCCACATCAGCGCCCGATTCCCGTTTACCGTCGTGCCGTATCCGACCACGTACGTTACGGCCCCGTCATGCCATATGCCTGTGGCCGATGAGTTAGAGAACCCCGGCGGGAGGAAAAAGTGAAGATCTTCCCATGACGCAGCCTCGCCGCTCCACAGGCTGGCGCGGCGGATGCCACCTACCTCGGCCTCGCCGACCTGCTGTCCATCATCCACGGCGTAGGCAACTGAAAACGTGGCACCTACCGGATTGAGGTCAGCCCACGAGACGGCGGTTCCGCGCCAGAGGCTTGCACGACGCGTTCCGCCCACCTCGGCCTCTCCCACTTGTTCGCCGCCGCCTGCGCCGTACGCGACAGAACGGGCTGCAACCTCGGGGTGGAGGTTTGCCCACGAGCCCGCGTTTCCCCTCCACAGACATGCGTGATCCTCGCCGTTCACACGTGAATACCCCACCTGCTCACCGTCTCCGACACCGAATGCGATTGAATGCGTTACTCCTGCGGGGTTGAGATCCTCCCACGAGGCGGCGCTTCCGCTCCAGCGACCCCCGTGGTCCTCAGCGCCCAGGCGTGCGTAGCCCACCTGCTCGTCGCCGTCCACGCCGTAGGCAATCGAGCGTGTCGCTCCGTCGGGATTAAGGCTGGCCCACGAGGAGGCTGAGCCGCTCCATAGGCTGGCGACGAAATCCCCGTTCATGATGGCATAACCGACCTGGTAGCCCCCGCTCGCGCCTTGCGATTCCGAACTCGTCGCCCCGCTGGGATTGAGGTCCACCCATGAACTAGCGACCCCGCTCCACATGGCCGCGTGCTGTGCGCTGTTCACTATCGCCGGTCCAACCTGCTGGTCGTCGCCCACGCCATAGGCTTGCGAAGCTGTTGCACCGTCAGGATGCAGGTTGATCACCGTCCATTGGGCATTTGAACTTTCGGCTGCGCACGCGAGAGGCAGGAAAAGCCAAATCCAACTGTGCTTGATTGTCATGCCAATCTCCACGTGCAGCCATTGCAACACACCAAGTGTCTCACATCGGATGGCAAATTGCAAGATGCACCATCGAATCGGTGGCTACCTCCCCTTGTCTATTCCGTAGCGCTGGGGGCGCGGCCATCCTAAGGTTCCGCAGGCCACCGCAGCGGTCCCTCGGCTCCACGGGGGGCTGGCCCCGGGGAATCTCCAGAAGGGAGCGGGCCACGGGCGGGCCGACCACGGTTCAGCTGACCTTCCCGCCGGACCCGCCTCGGGGGGCATGGGCCACCGCGGGCCTTCTCGAGCCGGTCGATGCGGGCGTGGATTCTCACGGCGCCCTCGCCTTGGCGGCCTCCGCCGCCCGGAGGAACGCGATCCGCTTGTTCAGCCGCTCGTACAGCCTGGCGACCGGCGGCAGGGGGAGCGTCTCGGGGGTGAGCGCGTCCAGGCCCGCCATCGGCGATGGAGGCACGCTCGGGTTGGTGCGAAGTTCCTGATCCAGCGCGATCACGGTGTCTATCACCTCGGAGTCTCCAAGCAGCAGCCGCGCCATCTCGTCCGGCGGCTCCCGGCGCGAGGCGCAGAACGCCTCCAGTTTCTCAAGCCGCTTCTGCAGTCGCACCGTCCCCAACCCTTATCCCGTCGCACCCCGGCGATGTCAGGGTGTGTTCGCCCAAGTCCGCGCGACCCGCACTGAATAGGATTGTGCGTGAGCACCGGGCCACTCCAGCCTCATGCGCTACGTGTCTTTCTCAGCTCCATTTTGGCGGACCCCTTGCTCGTTGACCTGCGCAACTCGCTCGTGGAGTGGGGAGCGGCGCAAGGGATCGATGTTTGGGCGTTTGAGAATCGAAGGTCCAAATCAGCGTGGGATAGGGAATCTGCCGCCTCGGCGGAACGCATTTGCCTGAACGAAGTGCGCGTCACCGATCTGTTCATCGGGATCTACCGTGCGGCGTATGGAAGTTCGGCAGCGTCCCACCAGGCCGCGTTGGGCTTGACTGACTTGGAGTTCTTTGAGGCCTTTCGCCGCGGCAGAGTCATTCGCTTCTACGTTATCGAAGCACATGACCCACTTGACCCCCGACTTGAGGACCTTCTCCGTGTTATTCACCAACTCTCACCGCAGGCGTTTGGAGGGCGAGGTTCCACGAGCGCCATTGGCGAGATCATCAAGAGCGACATACTTGCCCACTTCAACAGGCACCCATTTGGTGCTCCCATCTCGAGGTCGTCTGCTCTATTCCAGCGATATGTCGCCAGTGCATGGCAGGAGCGCCATGCTCTTGACCTGACGCCGGGGCGCTTCAATCTGCTCTCACTTGGGACAACGGCAGTGCGACCATCTCCCATGTTCATCCGCTCCCGGTTGAGCGCGGCCGTCGAACTCCAGCGGCACGATGATCGGTTGCCGGTGCTATTGAGCGCCGCTCATTCTCTCTTAGGGGCACCCTACGAGGAGTGCGAGGACGCTGAGCTGCTCGGCTTGTGGGACAGTTCCCTTGCCGCCTTGGAGCAATCGAGTGCGTGGATGGGGCTGCACGGGATGCCATGGAACGGTCGGCTCGCGATTCTGAACTCTCTGCTTGCAGTGCGGGCAATCCTCGCTGGCGCCCGCGAAGTGGCTTCACTTGAGAATCCGCAGCACCTGATCACCCGAAAGGCTGGAGCCCGGGAGGAGTGGCTCAATCTTCTTGCCACCGCCGGCTCGGTAGGAAGTGAGTACTACTCGACAGCAAAGATCTCCCCACCTCGCCGACAACTCGCCTACCTGAACCGTGCCATGAACTGGCTCCTAGTGGCCCAGCGCCGCCACGAGATTCAGCCGGATCCACAGTGGATGGCGGGCATCGCGTCAATCAGGGGTCATGTGCGCATCGCTCGGCAAGACCCAATCGAGAGCATTCGTACTGACTTTGAGCTCAGTTATCGGCTTCGGCGCGAGGGAGGAGCCGATGACCGATCTATCTATGAAGCAATGGTGGATCTGGGGCACCTATGCACCATAGCAGGCCAATGGCGGCGCGCTGAGCAATTACTGGTCGAGGGAGTAGCAGGCCTCGAACGAACGAAGGGCGAAGGGTTCGCCGCGCGAGCCAAGATGCAGCTAGCCGAGTTCCATCGTCGGCGCGGCCACCTGTTTGCGATGGTTCGCCAGATCCGGGAGGCTGACGCCATTTGCCAGTTGCATGGCATGGCGGATCGTGAGGCTCTCGCGGGGACCTTCGCTGCGTTTACGTTACGGCATCTTCGAAGGCTCTGGCCGAGGTATAGCCGCCTCGTCGCCGAGGCCCATGCCGACGGCTATCGCTTCATTGAGGTGTGACCGCCTGGCTCGGTCGGTCCAACACGTCAGCTACCACACAACCGTCCCGAGCTTCACGATCACGCCTAGGAAGATCCTCGCCAAGGACCGTCGTTTCAAGCGCGTCCGTCGCGACGTCTATGTCGCGAAGTGAAGCGCGCCTGTGCTAGCCTGCCTTCCGCAGGAGCAGCAGTAGAGCCCCCGTCACGGCCACGGCGCCGACGAACTGTGCTTGCGAACTCTCCCACCGCCCAGTAGTGCACCACGTCGCGAAGTGCTCGCAGTTGGCCGTCAAGACATTGAAGTCGTCGCGGCCAAGCTGGGAGAGCGCCCTTTCCACCGCGATTTGGCCTCCCCGCCGAACAAGCTCAATTCGAGCACCCCTCGACAATTCAGCCCACGTGACGTGGGCGACTGGGCCGCCAACCATGCTGCTCCCGAACTCCACGAACCACCCTTCACCCACATAGATAGCGTGATGCGAGTAGAGACCGCGCCCTACTCGGACTTGGTCCCCAGGCTCCGGGACAACAACCCGCTTGGCAGAACGAGGGGGAGCGAAGTCTGAAAGCTGCATCCGACCAATCCGCAGGCTTGTCATGGGTGGCCTCCAATGCGATGTCGATTCGACGCAGGCTAACCCTGGAGAATGACCTTGTCAAGTGGAATATCTAGCGTATGCTAGAGCCAAATGGCAGTGACAGGCAACGAGATTCGTCGGATCAGAAACGCTTTCGGCTGGTCGATAGAGCAGTTCGCTAGGGTGCTGGGTGTCCATCCCGTCACACTGAATCGCTGGGAACTCTCTGGGACCGAGGTACCCCAAGTCGAGGGCATGCCTAGCGCGATCCTCCTCGGCCTTCGAGAACGCATCCTTAGAGCCGAAGAGGGGCGCCATGCAGCGGCTGCCCAAGCCCGTCAGGTTGCCTTGGAGATTGAGAAACTGCTGATCATCGGCGGGGTGCTGGTGGCTCTCGGGGCCCTGCTCGCGTTCGTCAACGCAAAGAAGTAGAACCTTTCAAAGACCGCGTTGCCGATGCGCCTCAACAATTCGCTCCACCCTTCCAGCCGGCCGCGTTTCCCAGTAGATGTCACGGTCGATCTCAAATCCCCGAACGCGCACCGACGGAAGTTCATCGAAGTCCACATGGCCCCACTCTGAGTTGTCCAAGTCCCCGTTCAGGATTGCGTATCCGAAAAAGAGCTTCTCCTTCGGGCTGTACTCGGCCATGTGACCTGCTCCCCAAATCCTGATCCTGGCCTATGAGAGTCCCAACGGTCGCCGGGAGCGACCAGGAGACTCTCGATGAAACGGACCCGACGCACACCGGAACAGATCGTGACCAAGCGGCGTGAGATCGACGCGTCCCTGGCTGGCGGGGCGGCGGTGGAGCACGTGGCGCGGCAGCACGGCGTGTCGCCGGCGACCATCGGACGCTGGCGCACGACCCACGGCGGGGCCAAGCGCCCGAAGATCAAGCGGCTCAAGGAGCTGGAGGAGGAGAACCGCCGGCTCAAGAAGGCCGTGGCGGACCTGGTGCTGGACACGCAGATCATTCAGGAGGTGCTGCGGGGGAAAGACTGAGCCCGGCGGGGGCGCGCGAGGGCGTCGCGCGGGCGTCGCGCGGGCGTGCCGAGCCGCCGGGAAAACCCGGAGCACGCAGCGGTACCTGGCCACGCGGCCGGACGCCGACCGGCCGCTGGTGGAGGCGATGCTGGGGCTGGCGCGGCGGCTGCCGCGGTACGGGTACGGGCGGATCCACGCGCTGCTTGTCGGGGAGGGATTCCGAGCGGGGCGTGACCACGCTCACCGGCTGTGCCGGATCCATCCCCCGCCTCCGCCTCTCAAGGCCCGCCGAGTTTCCGCTCCCGCGGGCGCTACCTGCGATTGGGACGATCGTCGTAAACCCCGGCAGCTGCGGGACATCTGGACCAGAGTCGTCAGCCTTCCAAGCTGAATGTCGAGGGTTCAAATCCCTTCGCCCGCTTTTCGTGGCTTCGCGCGAGCGTGAGTCTCAGGGCAACTGAACGTGGTTGGTGATCCACGGCGGTCGGCGACGTGAGCGGGGTGGTCCGGTCGTCGCTGCACGGGTAAGGAGATCGCCATGTCACTCCAACCCCTCGAAAGCGACTCTCGCGTCGAATGGACACCGCTCCGCGGAATGATCAAGGCCACGGTCTACGGGATCGTCGCGGCGGCGCTGCTCGCGGCCGCGAACATCGGCGCCTCGAAGGCGACCGGCGGCACCTACTCGCAGTCAATGATCCTGTTCATGGCCGGCGCGTTCCTCACGACGTGGATCCTGTTCAGCGTGGTGCACTGGGCCGCGGGGATGGTTGGGGCCGCGTGCACCACCCTGGTGTGCGTGCTGGCGATGCTGGTGTTCGTGGTGATGCAACTGCACCTGGCGATGGACCTCGGCCCCATCGCGGGGGGCGCGCCGGTCCGCGGCGGGGAAGACATCGGCCAGACGCTGACGGGCTTCCACGTGTGGTTCAGCCCGTACGTCCTGCTGGTGATGGTCGGGTCCAAGACCATCATGATGGGCGTGTGCGCCTGGATCCGGCACGACGGCTCCGTGGACTTCACCATGCTCGTGGAGATCGCCAAGACGCAGGTCGGGTGGATCTGAGGGCTTACGTCCGTCCGAACAACTTCTCGAGTTCCTTGATCGTCAGCCGGATGCTGGTGGGGCGGCCGTGGGGGCAACTGGAACTGCGCTCGACGTCGTCGCGGAGTTTGACGAGTTCGGAGAGTTCGATCTCGCTGAGTTTGTCGCCGGCCTTGACGGCGGCCTTGCAACTCATCATGTCGAGGACGTCGCGCATCGCGGCCTCGCCGCCCTGCTTCATCTCGCGCACGAACTCGGCGTCTTCGGCGCGGGTGAGGAGGCTTTCCATGAAGTCCACGGGATCGACGCCGCGGTCGAAGAGGAACGACGGGAACGAGTGCACGCCGACGCTGGTCGGCCCCATGGGCTCGGCCTCGACGCCGATGCGGGCGAGGAGG
This sequence comes from Phycisphaerales bacterium, assembly GCA_905339235.1. Taxonomy (GTDB): domain Bacteria; phylum Planctomycetota; class Phycisphaerae; order Phycisphaerales; family UBA1924; genus RI-211. The sequence goes on along the minus strand of CAJPFG010000027.1, from coordinate 85,291 downwards.
GGGGCGAGGTCGGGGAGGCGCTCGATCTGGAGGGCGGTGGCCTGCACGATGGTCGGCACCAGAAGCCGCTGGGTTTCGAGGCCGCCGGCGGTGACGCGGTGGAGCAGGTACTCGAACATCACGCGCTCGTGCAGGGCGTGCTGGTCGATGATGACCACGCCCTGCTCGTCCTGCGTGACGAGGAACGACTTGTGCACCTGGAGGACGCGGTCGGCGGGGACGGGGACGAACTCCGCCGCGGCGCGGCCGTTGGCCGGTGCGGCGAACGGCGCCGCGGCCTGGGAGGCCGCGGGCGAAGGCGCGGCGCCGGTTGCGGCGGCCTGCGGTTGGGTTGCGAGCACCGGCTGCGGCGTGGCCGGCGAGAATCGGCGGAAGTAATCGACGAAGCGCGCGGTGGACTGCGCGGGATCGATGGGCGCGCCGGCCGCGGCGGTTGATTGATCCAGCCCGCTCCCGGGCAGTTCGCGCGAGAGGCTGAGCGTGTCGGTGCGGACGAAGCCGGGCTTGATTTCCCCGAGGGTGGGCGTGAGGTCGGCGGCGCGGAGGGCGTCGCGCAGCGCGCGGAGGACGACCGAGTGGATCATCGACGAATCGCGGAAGCGGACCTCGGCCTTCTGGGGATGGACGTTGACATCAACGCCGGCCGGGGACATTTCGAGCATGAGCACGACGGTGGGGTAGCGGGTGTGGTCGATGAGGCCGCGGTAGGCTTCGGAAATGGCGTGCTGGATGGTGCGGTCGCGGACGGGGCGGCCGTTGACGAAGACGAACTGCCACTTGTTGCTGCCGCGGGCGATGGCGGGGAGGCCGGCGAGGCCCCAGAGCGCTACGCCGCGCGAGTCGTCGAACTGGTCGGCGTGGACGTCGAGGAGTTGGGGGCCCATCTCCTTGCCCAGGACGCCCAGGGCTCGCTCGCGCGGGGATTGGCCGGGGCCCAGGTCCATCACGACGCGTCCGTCGCACGACACGCGGAAGCCGATGCCTGGGTGCGAGAGGGCGATCTGACGCGCGACATCGACGCAGCGTTCCTGCTCGGTGGCGACGGTGCGGAGGAACTTGCGGCGGGCGGGCGTGTTGAAGAAGAGGTTGCGGACGGTGACGCTGGTGCCGACGGCGCCGGCGGCGGGCCTGGCCGCGGCCGTCTGGTCGCCCTCGACGTCGAGTTGCGAGGCCCCGGGCTCCGCGGCGGTGCGGGATCGCAGCGAGAGTCGGGAGACGCTGGCGATGCTGGCGAGCGCCTCGCCGCGGAAGCCGAGGGTGGCGATGTGCTCGAGGTCGGCGGCGGATTCGACCTTGCTGGTGGCGTGCGAGGCGATGGCGAGGGGCAGTTCCGCGGGCGGGATGCCCGAGCCGTCGTCGGTGACGCGGACGAGTTCGACGCCGCCCTGCTCGAGTTCGAGGAGGACGCGAGTAGCCCCGGCGTCGAGGGCGTTTTCGAGGAGTTCCTTGACGACGCTGGCGGGTCGCTCGACGACCTCGCCGGCCGCGATCTGGTTCGCGACGAGGGGAGAGAGGACTCGGATGGGGCGGGGGACGGTCACTGGGCGATTCTACGGATGGGGCGTTGGTGCGTTCTGACAGAGAGTTCAACACTGAGGGCCACGGGGGAACACGGAGGGGAGCGTGGGATGGTGCTGTGGGTCTGCTACTCGGCGATGCGGATTGAGGGTGCGGGGAGTTCAACTGAGGCGTGTCGGGTTGGTCGCCCGCCGCGATCTACACTGATCGCATGTCCGACACCATTTTCACCAAGATCATCCGGGGCGAGATTCCTTCGCACAAGATCTACGAGGACGCGCACGTGTTCGCCTTTCTGGACATCTTTCCGCTGAGCCGCGGGCATGCGCTTGTGGTTCCGAAGGAGGCGGCGGAGACGCTGGATCGGCTCTCCGACGAGTCGGCGGCGGCGATCGGGCGGGTGCTGCCGCGGCTGTGCCGGGCGGTGATGAAGGCCACGGGCGCAAGCGCGTACAACGTGCTGCAGAACAACGGCGCGGCGGCGCACCAGGCGGTGATGCACGTGCACTTCCACATCATTCCGAAGCACGAGGACGGGACGGGGCTGGGGATCGGGTGGAAGGCGGGGAAGTTGGAGAACGCGGCGGGGGCGGAGTTGGCGAAGCAGGTCGCGGCGGCGTTGTAGGGAAGGCGGACCCCTCCGCCTCGAAGACTCGGTACCTCCCCCTTCGGGGAGGAGCACGAAGGAGAGCACGGGTCGCGGACGCCCCGTGCCACCCACGGTTGTGTCGAACCCACAGCATGAACTTCGTGGTGCGCTGGAGGCCGCGGTGCGGGATGGGGCGCGGTGCGTTGATCGCGTGCTGGTGGCGGAGGAAGCCAACTCGACGCAGGACCTGGCGCTGGGCGCGTGCGAGGGGCGGCCCGGGCTCATCGTTGCGGCGACGCGACAGACGGCGGGGCGCGGCAGGTTGGGGCGGGCGTGGTCGCATGCGGAGGGGAAGGGGCTGGCGTTGACGGTGGTGCTGCCGGGGAACCTGGATGGAGGAAGGCTGTCGATCGCGGCGGGGCTGGCGGCGTGCATGATGTGTGAGAGCGCGGTGGGCGGGGGCCCGATGATGGACGGGCCGATGGGAGGCGAGTGGGCCGCGGAGACGGTGAGTTTTGCGGTGAGTCCGTTGCTGGCCGTCGTCGGGGACGTCGTGCTTTCGGCGCGGGGGCCGTGGCTGGGGCTGCGTTGGCCGAACGACGTGGTCGAGGCGCTGGCGACGGGGCCGGGTCGGAAGATCGCGGGCGTGCTGATTGAGAAGCGGGAAGGGCTGCACCTGGTTGGAATCGGGATCAACGTGTTGCAGCGGGCGGAGGACTGGCCGGAGGACCTGCGCGAGCGCGCGTGTTCCCTGTCGCAGTTGGGAAGCCGGTGGGGCGTGGCGATGGCCGCGGCCGCGCTACTGCGGACGATGGATTCGGTGCTGCACGCCGAAGACGCCCAAATGAAGACCGGCTGGTACAAGCGCAACACGCTTCGCGGGGCGTTGCGGATGTTCGAGCACGACGGGCGGCGGTATTTCGGCCGGGTGGTACAGATCGAGCCGACGAGCCACATCGTGCTGGCGACGGAGGCCGGCGAGGTTCGGCTGCCTGCGATGACGACGAGCCTGGTGCACGAGTGAGCGGAAGCCCGCGCGAGGCGGCTATGGGGGCTGGGGCTGGGCCGCGCGGATGCGGGCGGCGACTTGCTCGATGTCTGCGGCGCGGCCGTCGCGGAGGGCGGTGAGGATGTCGGGGTGATCGAGGGGGACGCCGAGTTTGGCTTCGAAGGCCGCGGCCTCGCGGTCTATTTCGCGGTCGAGGTCGGCGTCTTCGGCGAGGTCGTCGGCGTCATCGTCGTCGAGGTCGGCGTCGGGGTTGCATAGGTCGGATGGGTCCGATGGGTCTGATGGGGCGGATTGGGTGGGCGCGGTGGCGATTGGGTGGGGTTGGGTATTGGCGGCTGCGCGGCGCGCGGGGGGTGGTTGGGGCGGGTCGCGGTCGGGCTCGTCGCGTCGGCGGGAGGGATCGGAACCTGCGCCGCCGGCGGGGTGGAGGAGGCCGGTCTCGGCATCGCGGCGGGTGGGGATAATGGGCGCGGCGGTGGCGCGGAGGAGAGTCTTGGCCGCGCGTGCCTTTTCGATGGGCTCGGCGATCTGACGGGTGGCGAGTTCGAGTTGATCGATGGCGACGATGCGGGCCTGGACGGCGCGGAGGGTCATCGCCTGGAGGGAGAGAGAGGTGAGGAGGGCGAGGTGGTGGTGGAAGGCGGGGTTGGCGGAGATGGAGGCGAGGTCTTGGGCGGTGAAGTTGGGATCGCGCATAAGCGCGGAGAGGTCGAAGTTGATACCGGCGAGGTGGCGGAGGAGGACCTGCTCGCGATCGGAGAGGGCGGGAGGGGGGTTGGTGAAGTCTGGCCGCGGCACGAACGTATGGTACGGATTCTGAAAGGCTTGTCAAGGGTTTTGTTCGGATTCTCGCAAAGAGGCTGTAAGTGCTTGGGCTGGCTGCGGATGGCGCGCGCGGACCATGGCGCGGGCTTGGCGGCACGCGTCGGTGCAAGCGTGATGGGGTTCTTCAGGCGGCGGGCATGGCGCCGCGGAGACCTTCCGGCCAGCGGGTGGCGCGGATCACCGCGGCGATGCGGGGCGGGTCCCAGTTCACGACGGCATTGAGGCGGGGGAAGATGTCGGGCGGAAAAGCGCGGTGCCCGCCGGCGCGAACGCCCAGGACAGGAACACGAAACTCCGCCGCGAGGTTGGTTTCGTAGTCGAGCCAGCGGGTGTCATCACCGGGCAGCGTGGCGAGAACGAGGAGGACATCGCACGCGCGAAGGGCCGCGGCGACCTTTTCGTCGATCGGATCAGCCGGGCCGCGTGGGTGAGACTTCCTGACGGTAATATCGCGCCAGCGGAAGGCGTCGATGTGGTTGAGGTCCTTGGCGAGGTTCGAGCGCAGGTGCGCGTCGGCCCCGCCGTGGGCGATGTACAGGCGAAAGGGGGTGTCCGCCATCGGATGTCCATACGCACGGCGGGGCGGGCGGCTGGCATTATGAGAGGGCATTCATGATGCGGGGAGAGGCAAGCCGTGACACATTATCGATTCGGTGAGTGTGCGCCGCACTCGGGGCACACAACCCCGGTCTGCAAACCGCGCCGGTCGTATCCGCAACTGGAGCAGTGGTCCGGGGGGCGATGGAAAAGGCGCCGGACTATCGCGGGGGCGTAGCAGACAGCGGTGAGGATTGCGGCGAAGAGAAGAGCATCGATCAGGAATCCTGGGAAGACAGGGACAATGGGGAGGGATTGGAGATCGGCAGCGACGCGCAGGCCGTTGTGCGTGCGGGCGTACGCGTGGCCGATCGATGTGGTGGTGACGGTGGCGGCAGGCATCGGCCAGCCGGTCTTCCACACGGTCGTGTCGATGGTCCGGTCGGCGTGAACTAGACCATCGACCGAGAGGGGGTTCGTGGGGATGTAGGACTCGTGCTTGTATGAAGTAGAGCGCTCGAAGCCGAGGCCGCGGGCGTGGAGAGGGTCCTCGAACACCATCGCTGAGTCGCTGTGAAGGACACCCGTGATTCGAACAAACCGCTCCCTTGCATTTAGATCGGAAAGCTGGCGCGGCGAGGGTTGCGCCAGCATGGGGAGCCAGGCCGAGAGGTACGTGAGGGCGAGGGCAGCGATTGCAATGACCGCCACCGGTCTTTGGATAGGGCGATGTGGAAAAAGCGTCGGCAGGATCATCTCCTGAGCACGTCACTTTGTGTCCTGCGCCGGCTGCCGGGCTGGTTTGTAGCGGAATGCCTTCTCTGGCTGATTGAGCTTCAGGATCATGGCTTGAACTTGAGCGCCTTCTCGGGTTGGTTCATCCGTTCGTACAGATCAATGAGCGCGCCCGACACGCTTCGGGTTCGTTCGCTCTCGGGACCGAATGATTTCAGGATGAGGTCGTGGGCCCGCAGGAGATGAGTCTCGGCCTCTTCGAGCCTGCCGGCCTGCTTCAGGAACACTCCGTAGTTGCGCTCGCACAGCCCGAGGATTCCCGGCCTTTCCGGCGACGCATTTTCGGCGTCGATCACTATCTCTTCGGAGATGCCAAGAGCCTCATCCAATCGGCCTGCGGCGGCGACGACTCGGGCCAGCAGTGCCCGGTTTTGGAGTGTGTCGGCATGGGACGCGCCTCTGGATGCGGTGGAACGTTCGATCAGAACCCTGAGTTGCGCTTCGGCACCCGGCAAATCGTGCATTTCGAAGAGGAAGCCGGCGATATTGCCCATCGTCCTGAAGGTTTCGGGGTGATCCGGACCGCAGGCTGCCTCCCATCTGGGGAGGTCTTCGACCAGGATGGCCGCGGCCTCCTGGAAGTGCCCACGGGACGCCAAGACGCCGGCGAGCGAGTTCCTCGAGGAGAGTGTCGCGTAATCGGTCGGCCCCGCGGCGCGAGCGCGATCGGACGCGACGGCGCGGATGATCGATTCGGCTTCCTCGGTCTTGCGCAGACGGAGCAAGACCACGCCGAGGCTGTCACGCGCATTGAGGACCCGGCGATCCAACGGGTTCAAGAGGCCTTCGGCGAGGGCGATCGCCTCACGAAGCGATCGCTCCGATTCGGCGAACTTCTCCAACTCGGCCTGCAGGCCACCGATCGAGCGAAGGCAGTCAAACTCGATTTCACGGTCATTGATCTGGCGCGCGCGGGCGAGCGCGTCCTGGTATTGCAGGCCGGATTCTTCGAAGAGACCCTGGCTCCATCGCAGTTTGGCCTTGCGCGCCAGAAGTTGAATACGGCGGGGGTCGTTTTCACCCCAGGTCCGAAGAGCGATCGCCTCGGCGTCTTCGATCAACGGCGCCGCCTTCTGAGGATCTGCCAGGGCCAGGTACGAGGCGCCGAGGAGTCCCTTCACGCTGGTTGCGACCTCCGGGGTCGTCGATTCCGCGACGCGGACGCGGTCTGCGGCGCGATCAAGGATGTCCATCACGCGGGCGTCTCGACCAAGCCGGGAGGGATCGGGCGCGGTGAGCAGATCGGTGAGAAACTCGTTCGTCGCGCCGAGAACCGCGGCGTTGTTGTCCGCCTTGACGCGCATCTCGCGTTCTCTTTCACGAGCCGAGTTCGCGCTCGTGAACAGCCACAGCGAGACCGCCAGGCCCGCAACAAGCACCACGAACGTAGAAACAACCCCGGTAACGGCCATCGGGTTGCGTCGGGCAAGTCTGGCCGCCTGATACCACACACTCGCCGGGCGGGCGAGGATCGGTTCGCTGTTCAGGTGCCTCCGCACGTCCGCGGCCAACTCTCCGACGGACTGGTAGCGACGGTCGCGCTCTTTTTCCAAGGCTTTGGCGACGATCACTTCGAGGTCGCCGCGGAGGTTGTGGTCGAGGGTGCCGAGTCTGGTGGGCTCTTCCTCGCGGATGACCCGCGCGGCCTCGTGGATGCCGCCCTTGGCGATGTCGAGGGGCGTCTTGCCGGCGAGGAGTTCGTAGAGGATGACGCCCAGGGCGTAGACGTCCGAACGGGTGTCGACGCTTGCCGAATCGCCGCTTGCCTGTTCGGGGCTCATGTATGCGAGTGTGCCGACGACCTGGCCGATGTCGGTGTGGAGGGTGGTGGCCTGGACGTCGCCGTCGGTGACTCTCGCGACACCGAAGTCGAGGATGCGGGGTCGGCCTTCGGGGGTGACGAGGATGTTGGCGGGCTTGAGGTCACGGTGGATGACGCCCTTCTGGTGGGCGTGCTCGACGGCTTCGCAGATCTGGAGGAAGAGGGAAAGGCGGGCGCGGGAGTCGAGGTCCGCGGCGTGGGCGGTCAGGGGCCTGCCCTCGACAAACTCCATCGCGAAGTAGGGCGTGGGGCCGGTGGGAGAGTCGATGGTGCCGGCCTCAAAGATCTGGGCGATGCCGGGGTGCTGGAGGCGGGCGAGGATGCGGGCTTCGTGCTCGAAGCGGCGGGCGACGTCGGCGGTGATGAACTCGCCGCGGACGATCTTGACGGCGACGCGCCGGCCGGTGCGGTCCTGGCGGGCTTCGTAGACGGCGCCCATGCCGCCCAGGCCGACGAGGCGCGAGATGCGATAGTTGCCGAACTGGCGGCCGTCGAGGGAGAGAGCCGGGCCGGGCTCGGGCTTTGCGGCATCGGAGGACGTGTCGAGAAGGGCCGCGGCGACCCTCCCGGCTTGGCTTGAGTTCAGGATCATCGGCGACCTCGGGAGACCTGCATGTTCGTCATTCCGCTGGTACGCAGGAGTTGGAGCGCCTCGGCGTGAGGGCGCCTAGAGAACGAGGTACTGACGGATGTTCTCGATTTCGTCGGCGGCTTCGGAGGGGTCCTGCAGGGTCTGAGCGACAACGAGGGCGAGGACGCGCCGGAACTTGCGGCGGACGGTCTGGACGAGGGAGGCGGCCTGCTCGGGGTTTTCCAGGCCCATCTGGCGGGCCACATCGGCGAGGAGGGGCGGGCTGGCCATGCTGAGGGCGGGTTCGATGACGACGGAGCGGAAGGCCTCCCAATGGCGGGCCTGGCCGCAGGCGGCGCAATCGTCTTCGACGATGGCGAGTGCGCGAGAGAGGACGGTGGTACCCCACTGGCGGTCGAAGGCGTGATGGGGATCGTCGTTCTCGTCGGGCTCGGCGCCGTCGAGGGCGGCGTCGGAGAGGAGGAGCGTGTCGGCGGAGCGGCCCTTGGCGAGGGAGCGGCGGTGCTGGTCGATGATGAAGTTGCGGACGGCGGCCTTGAGGAGGGTGCGGAACCGGCCGCGCTGGGGGTCGGCTTTTTCGATCAGGTCGCGTTCGAGGACGGCCTGAGCGATGAACTCCTGAGTGAGGTCGGCGGCGTCCTCGCGGGACTTGCCGGAGCGGCGCATAAAGGCGTAGATGGGTCCCCAGTAGGTGCGGAGGAGACGGGCGAGGAGGGCGGGATCGTCCGGGGCGGCGAGGACGAGCGACCAGTTGGTGGTATCAAAGTTGGAAAGGGTCTGAGCGCCGTCCATGAATGATGGTACTCGCGAAACAGGGAACGGTTCGGGAGGGAGCGTGTTGCGTGCCGTCGGCGCATCGGGGAGGCGTGCTGGGGAATGCGGAATGAAAAAACACCGCCGCGGCTTTGGAGGCCGCGGCGGCGGGTTGGTTTCGGACTGGCCCGTGGCGTGTTGAGAGCCTCCGGGTGGTCCTTGTTCTTGGGATCGGGCGTCCTCTACCGGCAAGCCCAAGGCGGCTTGCCGATGCCACGGGTGTGGGTTACCTCACCATGGCGATGGGCTTGGATGCCGGCTTGGCCTGCTCGGGTTCAACATCGTTGGGGGTGATCTCGATGACGTTGGGCTTGGGGGCGATGACGCGCTGGACGCCGTTGTTCCAGGTGCGGGTGGCGTCGATCTGGACCTTGGCCCGCTGCTCGTAGGTGTTGATGTTGGTGGAGGTGGAGAGGGTTTCGAGGCGCGCTTCCTGCTTGCTGCGGATGTCGGCGAAGCGGGAGGAGAGGTCGCCCATGCTGTTGGCGTGGTAGCGGCTGTTCTCGTCGAGGGTGCGCTGTCGCTTCTCCATCATGGAGATGAGTCGCTCGTTGCGGGCGATGGTGTCGACCTGGCGGTCCATCTGCCAGAGTTGGGCCTGGAAGTCGGTGTGCTCCTGCTGGAGTTGGCCCAGGAGTTGGGTCAGGCGCTGCTCCTGCTGATCGAGGTACCCCAGGTCGCGCTGGATATCAACGGCGCGCTGGGCGTAGGCATCCTGGACCTGCTGGATGTTGCGGGCCTTGGTGTAGGCGCCGTCGATGTCCATCGGCTCTTCATTGAATACCACCCGCACGATCGCCGCGTCGCCAACGCTGGCGGAGGCGGTGCGGGCGGTCTCGGCGCGGCCGATGAGGCCGCGGATCTGGTCGAGGTCGGCGCTGGCGAGGGAGACGACGCGGTCGCTGACCTCGGACTCCTGGCGGAGTTGGGCACTCTGGGAGTGGAGTTCGGAGAGGTCGCGCTGGACGGCGGCGATGCGCTCGGGATACTCGGCGCCCAGTTTGCGCATCTGAGCGCGGAGGGCGACGGGATCGTCGATGTGCTCGTCGATCATCGCGTTGATGGAACCCTGTGTTTGAGAGAAAAGAGCGCCCAGCCTGTCGGGTCCCGCGATCAAGGCCGCGGTTCCACCGACGAGCCCAGCGATCACGCCATAACGAACCAAGTGCTTGCCGAATCCCATGGCGAAACTCCTGCGGCATTGCCCCGCCGCGCCCGTCCTGGGAACGCCCCGGAGACGGGAAGCGCGATTTCGTGTCTGGAGGCGTTGTTGGGAGGCGGGAGGAGGCGGTTTCAGGGGGAGGGTGGGAAATAGCAAATGGCAAATCGCAAATGGCAAGTTCGGAGAGGAGTAGGAGGGGAAAAAGGAGGGGAAAGAGGAGGGGAATGCAGCGGTGTGGGCGTGTTTCTGGTGGGTGGGGGCATATCCTGACCTCCCGGGCCATGCTCACACCTCTTACGACGGGCTTTGTGGGAAGACTTCGCGCCAATGACCAGGGCGCGTGGTATGAGTTATGGGAGACCTTCGGGCCGGTGGTGCGGGCGCAACTCACGAAATGGGGCCGCGGCCGCATCGGCTCTCAGACCGTCCAGGATCTTTCGCAGGAGACGCTGGCGGCCCTTTCCGAGTCGATCGACCGGTACGACCCCACCCGAGGAGCGCGGTTTTCGACGTGGCTGCTGGCGATCGCCAAGCACGTGCTGGGCGATGAACTGGATCGCCGGCAGGCCCAGAAGCGCGGGGGGAATCGCAAAAACGCGGAGTTGGACGAGAGTTGGATGGCCGCGTGCGACGGGATGAGCGTGGACGAGGCGTACGAGGTGGCGATCTTTCGGGCCAAGGTGGAGGCGGCGATCCGGATGGTGCAGAAGGAATCGGATTTCACCGACTTTTCCATTTATGCGATGCGGGTGCTGGACGGCAGGCCGGGGAAGGAAGTCGCGGATGCGCTGGGGATTTCGGAGCCGACGGTGTCGCGGCGGCTGGCGAAAGTGCGGGACGCGCTGCGGGCGCGCATGGCGGAGGTAATCGCGACCTACTCCTTTACCGAAGACGAACGGGAGGAGGGTGCGCGAAACGGACTCCTCAAGGCTCCCAAACAAGATCGTGCCGTCGCGGACGACGCCCTGTTCGATGAGGCCATCGGCGAGATTTACCACCGCCAGATGGAACTGCGGAGACAGGATCAGGCCGAGCGCCTGCGTTAGAAGCCGCTAACGGTGAAGGAGGTCGGGATGAGCCCGATCGCAGTGCTGTTCACGGTTATCGCGGGACTGGCTGGAGTGGCCGTCGCGGTATTCCTGGTGATCTACCTCGTGGTGCCGCTGATCAAGGCGATGGGGTGGCTGATCCGCCATCTCTTCCGCTTCGTGCTCGGGATTATCTCCGATGCGCTGCGGTTCGTCGGGGCGGTGCTCCTGTCGGTCATGTACGTGTTCCTGGTGCTGGGCAACATCGTCATCGGGCGATGGTCGGCGTCGGGGCACTACGGGCGGCAGTTCATGCACGAGTGCTCGACGATGGGCCTGTGCCTGTACCGCGTCGCCATCGGCCACCCACTGCGGCTGCTCTGCCTGGGAGGAGTCGTCGAGGGCGTCGAGAAGCGCCTGCCGGCCGCGATGGCCGCGGCCCCCACTGCTGATCTGCCGGCGTCGGGGCGCGCGGGGCAGTTCGAGGGGTACCGGATCGTCGGTTCGCTCGCGCCCGGAGGGTCCGGGGCGAAGTTGTACATCGCGGATGTGGACGGCGCGAAGCGCCAGCAGTTGGCTCGCGCGGGCGTGACGGACATCGACCAGGTCGTCATCAAGTCGTTTTCGCTCAAGGAAGGGTCGAGCCTGCCGCAGATCGTGCGGGAGAGCCGATCTCTTGACGCGGCCAAGAAACTGGGGCTGATCCTCGATCACGAACTCGCGCCCGACCGGTTCCACTACGTCATGCGGTACGTGCCGGGCGAGTCGCTCAGCGCGATGACCAAGTCGCTGCACGCGGGCAGCCCGGCCGGCGGGCTGGCCGATTCGCAGTTGCGGTCGGCGCTCTCGTACATCTCGGACCTGGTGGCGACGCTCGCGGGGTATCACCGCGGCGGGCTGTGGCACAAGGACGTGAAGCCCGACAACCTGATCATCGACGAAAACGGACGGGCGCACCTGGTGGACTTCGGGCTGGTGTCCTCGTTGCGGTCGGCGATGACGCTGACGACCCATGGCACCGAGTATTTCCGGGACCCGGAGATGGTCCGCCTCGCGCTCAAGGGCGTCAAGGTGCACGAGGTTGACGGCACCAAGTTCGACCTGTACGGGGCGGGGGCGGTGCTGTACAGCGTGATCGAGGACTCGTTCCCGGCGCACGGGGCGCTCTCGCAGGTGACTCGCCGAACGCCGGAATCCGTGAAGTGGATCATCCGGCGGGCGATGACGGACTACGACAAGCGGTACGTGTCGGCGGAGGCGATGCTGGCGGATATCGAGACGGTGCGGACGGCGCCCGACCCGTTCGCGGTGCGGCCGGCGGACCTGCCGAGCGTGCGCGGGAACTTCGGGCCGATCGCGGGTGATGACGAGTCGCCGCGCCCGGCGGGTGTCCCGGCGCCCGAAGCGGTGAGCGTCGGCGCGGCGCCGGTGGCGGCGGCTGCTGCTGCCGCCGCGGCGGCGGCCGCGGTCGGGGTGCCTCCCCCGCCGCGTCCGCAAGCACCGGGGCGAACCGCGCCGGTGATCGAGGTGACGGACTGGTGGAGCGGAAAGAGCCGCGTGGTGGGCGCCAAGGCGCACCAGGCGGCGAGCCCGGAAGACGTCGGACGCGTGGCCAAGGCATGGGCCCAGGACGGCGTCCGCGTCGCCAATGACGCCGTGCGCGGCGTGTGGGCAGGCGTGGCGGGTTCCCCCGCCCCACGGGCGCAGGGAGCCCCGCGCAAGAGCGCGGCCGATCAACTCGCGGCGGCGCGGGCTCGGGTCGATGCCCGCCGGACTCGCGCGGGGCGCGGCCCCATCCCGGGGCGGGCCCAGGGCACCGGGTTCAATGCGGGAGTCGCCGCGGCCCTGTTCATCTTCGTGGGGGCCCTGGTGGGTGTGTTTGCGCTCGTGGCGTCCGAGAGCGACGACGCCTCGCGGCAAAGCAGCGTCACGGTGGATCAGGCCGATCAGGCCGAGCGGCGGATCGCGCACGCGGCGACGCGGGGGGAAGACCTGATTCGCCACGCGGCCGCGGAGCCGTTGATGGCGGAGGGGCGGGTGCTGGTGGTGAGCGATGTGCTGCAGCCCTGGGAAGACGCGGCGGCCGAGCGGATCACCGAGTTGACCGACATGCTCGCGGAATCCGGGCTGACAGTCCTGGGCAATACCCCGGAAGGCCCGCGGGGCGACGGTGTGCTCGACACGATCGCTTCGGTGCGGCTGGCGCTGGGGCGGACGCCGGTGGATGATCCCGTCGCGGCCGAGCGGATGGCGGATTGGTTGGGGACCCACCGGGACGCGGCGGACGCGGTGGTGTGGATCTCGCCGTCGCCGGACAAGACCAACCCCACGCCGCGGGTGTTCGCGTTCGTGGCGGCCGCCGGGGAAGGTGCGCAGGACCGGGACCTCGCAATCCACGCGGCGATTGTGGGGCGGTGAGGGGCGCTCCGGGGCGGTACACTGTGCGTGAATGCGCGTTCGGCTTTCCCTCGCGGGCAAATGTCTGCTGGTGTTCGGGGGCGCGATCCTGCTGATCGTGCTGGCGGCGCTGTGGGCGCCGTGGATGCGGATGACGGCGCTGGTGGACGCGGGGCAGTTGGAGTTGTCGCGGCAACTGGTGGACACGTGGGAGCGCTGGGGCGAGGCGGGGGTGATCGGTCCCTCGCCGCCGGGGCTGCCGCTTGGCGGGCGGACGGAGCGCGCGGGAATCGTGGCCCGATCGGTGACGCTGGCGAAGGCCGAGGAGTTGGCGGCAAGCGACGCGTTTGTGCGGCGGGCGCTGGAGTTGTTCCGCGCCGAGCCGGCGCGGGGTGATTTTCAGGACGCCCGCTGGACCGGAACATCGCGGGATTACCGCTTCGCGAAGGTGAAGCGGGTTCGGGCGCAGGGCGGCGCACAGATCAGCGAGATCGTGCTGCTGGAGCGGCGTTCGCTCGAGGCGGCGCGCCTGCTCCTGCTGAACACCGCGTTCCTGCTGGTGGCGGGGCTGGCGGTGGGCGCGCTGGCGGTGCTGGTGTTCTACATCATCACGCAGAAACTGGTGCTCCGGCCGGTGCGGGCGCTCAAGACCACCGCCGAGCGCGTGCGCGAAGGAAACCTGGCGATCCGCTCGGAGATCCGCACGGGCGATGAGTTCCAGGAACTGGCGGAGACGCTGAACTCGATGCTCACCGACTTGCAGTCGTCCCAGGACCGGCTGCGGGCGATCAACGCGGCCATGGACCTGAAAGTGCACGAACTGGCGGAAAGCAACCAGGCGCTGTACCAGGCGGCCAAACTGAAAGGCGAGTTCCTGGCCAACGTGAGCCACGAGTTGCGCACGCCGCTCAACGCGATCAACGGGTTCGCGGAGTTGCTCACGGAGCAGGCGCGGGGCGAGGCCGCGGAACCCGAAGCGCCCGCGAGCGTGATGAAGCGGATCCGCTACCTGGACAACATCCAGAACGCGGGAAAGGGGCTGCTGACGCTGATCAACTCGCTGCTCGAGATGGCGCGTATCGAGGCGGGGCGGGTCGAGGTGCGGGTGGAGCGGATGAATCTGCGCGACGGGTGCGAGGGGCTGCTGGGGCTGATCGCGCCGCTGGCCGACAAGAAGGGCATCCAACTGAAACTGGAAGTGGGCGAGGATGTTCCGGTGGTGTCTACGGATCCCAAGAAGTTCCAGCAGATCGTGTTCAACTTCCTGAGCAACGCGGTGAAGTTCACGGAGGCGCAGGAGAAAACAGGCCGCGTGCCGCAGATCACGCTGCGGGCCGAGCGGCTGGTGGCGTCGGACACGGGGGCGGAGGAGCGGGTGCGGGTGAGCGTGATCGACAACGGGCCGGGCATTCCCAAGGAGGACCAGGCGCACATCTTCGAGAAGTTCTACCAGCGCGACGCGGGCCACACGCGCGAGCACACGGGCACCGGGCTGGGCCTGGCGATCTCGAAGGAACTCGCGGGCGTGCTGCACGCGGAGATCCAGATGGAGAGCGAGGTCGGCCGCGGAGCGATGTTCTCGCTCATCATGCCCCTGGAGTTCACGCCGCAACCGCCCGAAGAACGGGCGCTGGAGGCCAAACTGCGGGGTGTGCTTTCCGGAGCGAGGGAGTGGGGCTGAGTCGCCTCGCCCTAATACGTTGCGATACAACCACTTGCGCCGTTCGCAATCCGGAGTCAGTTGATCACATTTAGGTGCTGGATTCGGGCGCGGCCGCTGTAGAATTGCGGTGTCCTTCCTGGTGTGCGCACGGCGGGTCTCCGCGTTGGGGATCAAGCAAAGGAGCCGTGCCGCCGGGATCGGATGGAGAAACACCCATGTGCAACTGGAAGACACCGTTGGCGATTGGCGGTCTGATGGCTGTGGCGTTCGTAGCGGGCCGGACCCTGCCCGTGGGGCCGCAAGCGGAGGGAGCGCAACCCGAGAAGCCCAAGGCGACTCAGCCCGACAAACCCGGCGCCGGTCAGCCGGCGTTCGAAGCGCCAAAGCCCGGCACCGAGCACAAACTGCTGGATGGCTTCCTGGGCACGTGGGAGGGCGGGGGCAAGATGTGGATGGCGCCGGACCAGAGCCCGATGGAGTTCAACGGGTCGGCGACCCGCACGTGGGTGCTCGACGGGATGTGGGTGAAGGAGGACGTTCAGGGACCGCCCTCCGAGCACATGCCGGTTCCCTTCAAGGGTCTCGGGATGATCGGCTACAACACCGCCGAGAAGAAGTACGAGATGCTCTGGTTCGAGAACATGGCCACCTGGCACAGCAGCGCCACGGGCACCTATGACGCCGCGAAGAAGGTCTTCACGTTCCAAGGCGACTGCATCGACCCGATGACGCAGCGCCGCATGAAGTCACGGTCCACCTGGGATATCTCCAACCCGACGCGCCACGTGTTCACGGGCTGGGCCGTCGGACCCGACGGCAAGGAGTTCAAGAACTTCGAGGGCACGTTCGAGAAGAAGAAGTAAGCGGGCCCGCGCAAGCAGACAACCGGCCGGCCCTTGGGCCGGCCGGTTTTTTTGTGTGCTCACACCCCGTCGGCAACCTAACCACCCCCGTCGTCCATGCGTTCGCGGGCGCGCTTTTTGGCCGCGAGGAGCCCCTCGGGCTTGGTGGGCTCCTCCTTCTTTTCGACCGTGACAATGGGAACTCCGCTCTCGGTTCGCAGGCCCGCGAGGCGCTCCGCGTGGCGGCGGTCACGGGCCGCCTGGGCCAGCGTGCGGGCCTCGGCCTCGCCCAGCGCGATCGCGGGGGCTTCGTCGCCGTGACGCGCCGCGGCGGCGCGGAGTCCCTCCGTGGTTCGGGCCGCGCCCGCGCCCCGAGCGCGTTCGAGAGCCTCGGCCCGGCCCAGGTCGGGGTTGAATCGGCGGGAGACCCAGCGGTCCCAGGCCACGCGGCGGGTGGCGATGTCGAGCAGGAGCAGCGCCAGGCCGGCGAGCACCAGCCGCCGCCATAGCGACGAGACCGCCTCACGGGGCGCGACCCCCGCGCGGTCCCAGAGCCGGGCCGCGGCCGGATTGTCGAGATCGAGCACGCGCCCCTTGGTGGCTTCCGAAATCCGCGCCAGCAACGCGGTGTCGGACGACCGCGGTCGGAACTCGGCACCCTCCAGAACACTGGTGCCGGTGATGACCGGAGAGAGCGGCAAACCGTCCCTCGAGGGCTTGAGCACGGCGATGTAACTGCCGGTTTCGGGGCTGGGCGCTTCACCCTCGTACACGCCCGGGCCGGTCTGGGTCAGCGTGATCGGCGTGGAGGCCCCGGAGGGCGCGAAGAGCGTGCCCGGGACGGTCAGGCCGTCGAGCGGGGCGCCGTCATCGCTCTGCGCGGTGAGTCGCAGCGCGATCCGGTCGGTGCGCGGGTCGCTCTCGGCCCGCAGGCCCGGGTGCTCGGGAGCGCGGGCAACCGTGTGCAAAACCTGGGTCCAGAGGCGGCGATACGCGGGTGAGTCGATCCACGCGGAGGACCAGTCGCGGGAATCGCTGGTCCACGCGGCCACCTGGCCAAGGCCGACATTCCACGTCGCCAAGAGGGGATCGCCCTCGGGCGAGGCCATCGCGAGCGTGATCGTGGGTTCGGGGCGAGGACGAGTGAGCACAAGCCCGCCCAGCGGGGGAACTTCGCCCAGGCCCGCGGTGATCGGCGAGCCGGTCGGAAGAACGACGGGAGTGAACGGTTGCTCGCGGATCAGCGGGGTACGCACGACCCGGACGGCCTTCAGGAGCAGCCGGGGCAGTTGGGCGGCATTGGTGGCGTGGAAGTACGAGCCGTTGCCGATCTCGGCCATTCGCCGCATGGTGGAGAGATCGGCGCCGTCTCCGACGGCGACGGTGGAGACCTTCGCGTCCATGCCCGCCAGGGTCGTGACGAGGTCCGTCAGCCGGTCTCGCCCGCGCGACACGCCGTCGGACAGCACGACCACGTGCTTGATCTTGGCGTCTCCACCCGCGCGGCGTAGTTCCTTGATCGCGAGTTCGAGCGCGGGCACTACGTTCGTACCCCCGCCCGAGAGAATGCCGCGGACCTGCTGCACGGTTTCCTCGGAGTGGGCGTTGGGCGCGAGCGGGACGAGGATGTCGGCCTGAGAGTTGAACGTGATGACCCCGACCAGGTCGCGCCGGTCGAGCGAGCGGATCGCGAGGGCCGCGGCGTCGTTGGCGATTTCCTGCTGCGACTGGCCGGTGCCGAGTACCGACCAGGACATGGACCCGGAGTTGTCGAGGATGAAGATGGTGGCGGCGTCGGGGGCGACGACCAGGTCGGGAAGGTCGAGTTTGACGGGGAGGAGCGGCTCGAGCAGCGAGCCGCGCCATCCGCCGGGCGCGAAGGAGTCCTGCCCGCCGATCATGACCAGCCCACCGCCGAGGTCCGAGACGTACGAGCCCAGAAGCCGCTGAACGGCCTCGGGCACCTCGGCCGGGACGTTGTCGAGGAGGACCAGGTCGTAGGGCTCCAGGGAGAGCAGATCGGTGGGCAGTCCCTCGGGCGTCACGATGGTGACTTCGGCGCCCGCCTCGCGCAGCACGGAGGCGAGGGTGCCGCCGGCGGGGGCTTCGGTCGCGAGCAGGACCGATCCCCGCCCCGGAGTGACGGTGAACGTATCGGCGCGGTTATTCTCGGCGATGGTGTCGCCGCTGGAGCGGACCCGTCCGTCGGGGCCTTCGACGGTATCGGGCTCGTACAGCACCCTGAATCGATGGACGCGCCCCCCCGCGAGGCGGATCTCGATTCGCTCGACGTTCAAGCCAGGATTCAGCGTGACACGCCGGCCCAGGCCCGGCGACGGCCCGTTGATGTCGATCTCCTCGCCCTCGCGCAGCAGCCGGATCGTGCCGTTGGACGGCGCGGTGGCGGAAAGGGCGACGCGGACGGTAATGGATGAATCCGCCGCGGCGGTGGGCGGCGCGTCCAGTGCCTCGACGACGACCTCCTCGACCAGTTCGTACCGCAGGGGGACGGTGTCGATCGGGGCGATGCGGCCGGAGGACTCGGCCGCAGCGGCGAGGGCGTCGCCGGCGGTCTGGTTCCCGTCGGTGAAAAGGACGAGGCGAGACGCGGCGTCGGGCGGGACCAGAGCGCGAGCCAGCCGGATGGCTTCGGCGATGTTCGTGCCGTCGGCAAGGCGGGTATCAAAGTCGAGCGCGGGCAACTCGCCGCGCGAAGGCCGCAGAATCCCGACGGCGCGCCCGTCGAAAACCACGGCGCCCAGCAGATCATCCGGCCCGCGTTCGCTCGCCACATGCTGGAGAAACTCGCGGACCCGTTCAAGACCGGGCCGGCCGGGCTCGGCGCGGAAGTACCTCTGAACGGAGCCGGAAACATCCACGACGCAGACCACGGCGAGGGTGTCCACGCGGCGGACGGCGCTCATCCCCGCGAGGGCGGCGATGAGCGTGCCGAGCAGGGCGAGGCGGAAGAACACCGCCGAGAACCGCCGCGCGGGGCTCATGGAGATCAACCAGCGGGCGCCGAGCAGAGTGACGATCAGCGCCGGAGGAATCAGCCAGGCCCAGAGAGGATCTTCAAACCGGAGCGTCACGGGTGGAGCATAATCCTGAAACGCGCAGGAGAGTGTTCGGGTGAGCCCGGGACGGCGCCGCGGGAAGGCGAGGCACGAGGGAAGCCCGATCCCCGGGTCCGGTGGGCAAAGGTCCACAAATCCGGCGCGGTGCCGGCGGAATGCGCCCCCTGCGCCCTACGTTCGGCGCTCTCCGCGCCGGCGGGTCTGTTCACCGATCCGCGCGCTGAACGGTGCGCTCGTGCCGGTCGATCTGATTCCGGCCATGAACGAGCACCAGACCGGCACGAACCAGTTCCTACCCACTCGGCTTTCCGCGAACGAACCGTGGCCCCGCGCGCCGTGGCGGCGGTTCACTCTTGGGCTTTCGGACGTGGTGCTGCGCGGCTCGTGCGAACTGGCGGACGGTGCCCGGCACGCCGCGGAGTTTGTCGGTGCACCGTGGTCGGGCGAGGAGCGCTCGTTCTCGGACACGTTCGCAGCCTGGCACGACACCCAGGACTGGCCCGAGCGCCCGCTGCGGATCGGGTTTGTCAACCCCGGCGAGTGGGCGTCGGACCTGGTGAACGCGCCGGGCGTGGCGAACGTGGAGTGGTTCGCTGTGCCGTCGAACGTCGCCCCGGGAACTCGCTCTTGCTTCCTGCTCGACGCGTGCGTGTCACGCCAGGGCAGCGGCAGTTTTCGCATCGAGACGCTCGAACACGCGGGGAAGGATGCCGGCTGGTTCGATTGGGGCACGGCGCGTCCGTTGTCGTTCGCTTCGGTGTTCCCGACGCGCCTGGATCCCTCGCTGGTCACGCTGGAAGCGGGCGAACCGGGAGATGTTCCGCTGGTGCGCCTGCTGGCCGAGGCCGCGGCGGTGCTGAGCCGGCATCCGGCGCGGCTGAACCTTCGAGATCGCATGCAGGGGCGGCGGCCGGTGCTGCCATCGCCGAACCTGGCCAAGCGGGTGGGACGGTTCGTTCCCTGGCGCGACGTGGTGCGGGAACTCGCGTGCCACATGATGGACGAGTTGGGGCGATACCGAACGGGCGCGGTGCCCACCAGCGCCGAGCGCGCGGTCGCCCGGTTTGTGAGCGCCTGGGCCGTGACATGGACCGGCGAAGGCGACGATGAGACGCGGCGGGTCGCGACCGAAGCCGCGGTCCGGGTCGCGGGCGACGAGCCGGAGACGATGTTCCGCTGCGCCGCGGCACGGTTCGCGAACGTAGACGATGTGGGTGGCCTGGAAATGCTGGTCCGCGCGGAGCGGATGATCCGCGGGCGGGACCTGGTGGTCGGAGACCAGGGCGCCTTCTTCAGCGGCGAGTTGGACGCGGGAATCCCCGGCCCTCGAACCACGGGAAGGCTGTGCGCCGGGCTTTGCCTCGTCGCGTGCACGCTGCCGACGGAAAAACTGGCGTACTTCCGCGAGGACCTGAAAGACGACCTGACGCACGCGACCGCGCTGGTGGGCCGGGATCAGGACCACCGTCTGCTCATGGAAGTGCTCCGAACCATCGAACACACGCGGTCGCAGGGCGGCGTCACGCGGGAAGCCGCGTAGGTGTCCGCCGAGTCGCCGGACTCATCGGGCGGTGAGCCAGGTGTCGGTGGCGATCTCGTGTTCGGGCGGGTGGCTGGTGGCCGCGGCGTAGTTCATCAGTCGATTGAGAAACCACCGGCCCGCGGGGGTTGAGTGGTCGAGCGTGGAGACAACGAGCAGGCCGCGCCCGATCCGGGCGGCGAAGACCGCATCACGGATGTTGGGTGCGCCGCTGTCGTGGGTGTAGAAATAACGCACGATTGTCAGGACGTGTTCATGGAAGCCCAGGTCCTGCGAGTGCACGGCGCGGGTTGTCCGGCCCGTGAAGTCATGGAGGAGCATCGCGAGGATCGCGGCGCTCTCTCCCGGCCGCACGGGCCAACCCGGCCGATCGCTCTCGATCACGAGCGGGAGAAGTCCCCACAGGTTGATCCATTTGCTGCCGCCGCCGTCGGGGTGGCGGTGCGCCAGCAGCAAAGCACGCCCGCCGGCCCGCACCCACGCCGCGGCCTCTCGCGTCCAGCGGTGCGTGAGCAGGACCTTGGTCGAAGCCGGAACCGGCGCGTTCGCCGGGGCCTCCGCGGCGTTGGGAGCAAGCGCCGCGGGGTCCGGCAGGAGCGGCAACCACGTCCGGCAAGCCAGGCCCCAACCACTGCTGTAGCGACGCTCCTCAAACTCAGGCTCGCGCTCGGCGTCGGTGAATGGGGCGCCCGTGAGACAGGCCACTCCCGATGCAGTCGGCTCGTCGGGGAACGCGGCGAGGCGCCAACGGTTGGAGACCAGCCCATCGGCGGCCGCGACGCACTCGACGATCGTCGCCGCCGCGGCGTCGGGCAGTTCAAACTCGATCTCGCCCTCGCCGATCACGCCCGGGTCTGCCCGGACCGCGGCGTGGCCCGCGAGTGTGCCGCCGACACGCACAGCCACGTCCGCGCGCACTCCCGATGCGCCCCAGTTCGCGACGGCGACCCTCGCCGCGACCGTCGTCCCCGCCCGAAAGCCGCGAAGGTGGTTGGGCGTGGAGAGAAGGATGGGCGCATCGGCAAGCCACGCGCGTGTGTCTTCCGGGGTGAAGCGCCAGGCATCGAGATCGTCCATGAGGCCGATGCGGCAGATCGGAACGTCGCGCACCGAGTTGGTGACGAACCCCGCGTTTCGCGGGTGCATCCACAACAACTCGCCGAAGAACTTACGGACCCGCGGGCCCCACTCCCGGGCTTGCTCGCGGAAGCGGTTCAGCGTATCGGCGCCGTGCGCGGCCTCGAGCGCAGACTCAAAGGCGCCGCACTGATCCAGACCGCGGGAGATCCACCACGGCTTGTCACTCCCGATCTTCGCGCGGTACGCGGCGATATCGGGCCAGGCATTGGAAATAATGGTCTCACCCATGACAAAGGGCTTGGGCGGCAGTTCGGCGATGCGCGACTGCATGTCGTCGAGAAACCGGACCCATCGCCCGGGGTTGTCGTACACGTGATCGTCGTAAAGATCCGTGCGATCGCGCGGGGTCCATTCGAGAAACCCCGTCTGGATCTGCTTGAGCGTGCGCGGCAGCATCTCGGAAGCGGTCTTCCACCACCAGGCGCTGAGATCCTCGTTGAACGCTTCGTGCTCGCACGTGCCGCTGACGATGATCACCGACGGATGGGCGCGGTCGCGCTTGATGAACTCCGTGTACAGCCGCTTGTACTCCGGCAGGAAGTCCGGGCTCATGCGGCTCTTCCACACCGGGTGCTCCTGCCAGAGCAGCATCCCCATCTCGTCGGCGATGTCGTAGAAATACTCGGGCGCGTAGAACATGCAGAGGCAGACGCAGTTGAAGCCCAGTTCCTTGAACTTCCCGAACTCCGCGCGAACCCGCTCGGGCGGAAGCGCGGGCGCGATGTGCGCGGGCTCGTGCCCCCACGAGAGCACGCCGCGGATGCGAAGGGGCTTGCCGTTGAGCAGAATCTGGGAGTTGCCCGGGCCGCCGGTGGCAATCGTGCGGAAGCCGAAGCGTCGGAGATGGACGTCGTTCGAGGGCGGCGCGGGCGTCACTTCCATCGAGTAGAGCGATGGCGACTGCGGGGACCAGAGCGAAGGGGACACGACGGTAAACTCGGCGAACTCCTTGCCCGAAGCCGGGTCACGCTCAAGGAAGCCTCGCGCAACCTCTCCCCCGTCAGGTCCTGTCACGGCGAAGGCCGGCTTGAACGGGCCGGCCATGCCAACGAGTTCGACTTCAGCCCGCACTCTTCCCGTAAGGGGGTCTGCCAGTACGCTGAGCCCGTTCGGCGGAACGGTGCACTTCTTCGCCGCTCGCACGCTCACGGCGCCCCAGATGCCGGCGTGCTGAAGGCTCAGGACATCGTGAAAGCCCTTTGTGACATGGCCGTTTTCGACCACGACGCCCCTGGGAGGACGCGGCGCGTGGACCTGATCGACCCGCACAGCAAGGGCTGCCGCCCCGCCACCGGCGTTCAGCGCCCCGGTGATGTCGAACTCGAACGGGATCCAGTCGCCGACGTGGCGGCCCACCTCGACGCCGTTGACCCACACCCAGCATTCGGTGGCGACGCTCTCAAACCGCAGCAGGACGCGCTGGCCGCGCTGCGTCCATTGCTGAACGTCGCCCGGCAGGCTTCGCCGGTACCACGCCACGCCGTTGGCGTCCGCCCCCAGCACACTCTGCCACGCCGACGGCACGGAGATGTCCCGCCAGCGATCGTCAATCGGCTGGTCGCGCCACCCGTCGGTAAGCCCCTGCGAAAGCGGATCGTGGCGGATCTTCCACGTGCCGGAAAGATCGATACTCGTCATGCGACCAATGTACCTGCAAACGCGCGGCGGTGACAGCCCCACCGCGGTACACTCGCCACATGGCGGACGGGCGCTTTTCAGCGTGGGATCGCTTCTCGCTGCCCTACACGACGTTCAACGAGGCCTTCGTCTCGCCGCCGAACACGGTCGAGGCGATGCGCTGCCGCGGACGAACCGAGGTAATCGAGCGATACATCAAACTCCTCGCCCTGGGAATCGACGAGGATCGACGCGGAATCGAACTGCAGAATCTCGCCAAGGAGATCGGCTGGCGCCGGCACCATTGGGCCAAGCCCGGGGTGCGGCTGAGCGAACTTCGCGCGGAGTTCAGCCCGCGACGGACACGGCCGCTGCGGATCGTCATCGCGGGCGCGGCGATTCTCACGGGATTCGTCGCCTACGCACAGGGCCTGAGCGCCGCGTGGCTCGCGTCGGCCGGTGTGGGAGTGCTTCTGCTGCTCCTGATACTGTACTTCCACCGCGGGCGTCAGAGCGCCGCCGATGTCCTCGCCCGTCGCATCTGCCCGGACTGCGGGTACCGGCTCTTTGACCTGCGATGCGAGATCAATCTCGACGAAATCCACGGCCTGTGGATCGGCCCCAGAGCCTGCCCCGAGTGCGGCAGCCCGTGGCCCATGGTTCCGCCTCCCGTGTTCGATTCCTGATGCCGCTCACTTGCCGTCGAACCAGTTCGCCGCGATGTGCGAATCCGCCTTCAGGGGCACCCGAAGGTCCGCGGCCTTCTCCATGCGCTCCTGCACGAGCGACTTCGCGCTCTGGGCGAGATGCTCGGGCGCTTCGAAGACCAGTTCGTCGTGGATCTGCAGCAGCATCTTCACCGCGCCCGCGGGAATCTCCGCCTGCCCGTCGCGGAACCGGCGATGCAGATCGACCATCGCCACCTTGATCAGGTCCGCGGCCGAGCCCTGCACCACGCTGTTGATCGACAGCCGTTCGGCGAGAGAGCGCCGTGACGGATTGCGTGAGTCGATGTCGGGAATCGGCCGGCGCCGGCCGAGCATGGTCGTGACGTACCCGCGGCTGCGCGCCTGCTCGATGCACTCCTGCAGAAACGTCGTGATGCCGGAAAACCGGCGTTTGTACCCGTCGATGATCTCCGCCGCCTTCTCCTGCGGCACTTTCAGCCGCCGCGCGAGCCCGAACGCCGTGATCCCGTACACGATCCCGAAGTTCACCATCTTCGCGCCGTTGCGCTGCTCGCGGGTCACCTTGTCCGGCGTCACGCCGTGAATCTGCGCCGCCACCGCCGTGTGGATGTCTTCGTCCCGCTGGAACGCCTCGATCAGGGCCGGGTCGCGCGCAAGGTGCGCGAGCAGCCGCAGTTCGATCTGCGAGTAGTCCGCGCTGATGAGCACGTGCCCCGGCTCGGCGACGAAGGCGCGGCGGATCTCCCGCCCGACCTCCGTGCGGATCGGAATGTTCTGAAGATTCGGGTCGCTGCTGGCCAGCCGCCCCGTCGCCGCGACGGTCTGATGGAAACTCGCGTGCACGCGCCCCGTGGCGGGGTGGATCGCGTCTCGGAGCGCGACGAGATACGTCGAGACCAGTTTCGTCAACTGCCGATACTCGAGAATCAGTTTCGGAATCGGCGTGGTGATCGTGTCGTCTTCCCCGAGCGCTTCGAGAACCTCCGCGTCGGTGGAATAGCCGGTCTTCGTCCGCTTCTGCCCCGAGATGCCCAGCCCCGGAAGGTCGTGGTCGGGCTTGTTGAAGAGCGCGGCCGCGAGTTGCTTGGGGCTGTCGGGGTCGAACACCCGCCCCAGCGCCGCCTTCGATTCCGCGTGCAGACGGCCCAGGATGCCGTCGATCTGCTTCTGAAGACGCGCACGCTGGCGGTCGAGTTCGTGCGGATCGACGCGGATGCCGTTCCATTCCAGGTCCGCCAGCACCTCCACCAGCGGCATCTCCACGTCCCGCATCAGCGGCATCAGCCCCAGCGCCCGCAGTTGCGGCATCATGATCTCGCGCAGTTGCATCGCGACGTCGGCGTCCTCCGCGGCGTACTGCGTCGCGAGATTGAGCGGCACCGTATCAAACGTGCGCTGGTTCTTGCCGCTCCCGATGAGTTCGGAGATCGAGATGTTCGTGCGATTGAGAAGGGCGAGGGCCAGATAGTCCAGCCCGTGGCTCGAGCGCGACGCGTCGATCAGGTAACTCGCCACCATCGAGTCGCACGAGCCCTCCGCGTCCAGCCCCCGCAACTCCACCCCCGCGTTCCGCAGAATCAGCAGGTCGTACTTCAGGTTGTGCCCGCACTTGGACCCGGCGGGGTCTTCGAGAATCGGGCGGAGCGCGGCCAGCACCGTGCGCTCATCAAGGTGCGAGTCGGGGTCGGGTGATCGCACCGGCACATAAAACGCGACGCCGGACTTGGCGCTCAGGCACAGGCCGCACAACTTCGCGTCCCGGGGCGAGAGGCCGGTCGTTTCGGTGTCCAGGCTGACAACCTCGGCCCCGCGGAGTTCGTTGACGAGCGCGGCCAGATCGGTGACGGTGCGCACGCACCGGTACTCGCCCGACTCGGCGGTGCGTGTCGAGGTCGCGCGTTCCTGCGCCTCGATCTCGCCGAAAAGGCCGTCAAAGCCCCCGGGCCCCGGCCGCGGAGACGCGACCCGGGAGGGCGCATGCGAGGGCCGCGAAACAGCCGTGGTCAGCGGCATCACCGGCTGCTCGCCCGCGAGCAGCCGCACCTCGTCCTGGTACCGATTGAACCCGAGTTCCTTCAGGATGGGGATCATCTTCATCAGTTGGATGTTCTCGACCTTCGCGGCGCCGAGATCGAACTCGATGGGCACATCGCGCCGCAGCGTGACAAGATCGCGCGAAAGCGGAAGGCGGGGCGCGGCCTCGCGCAGTTTCTCCCCGCGCTTGCCCTTGATCTCCGCCGCGTGCGCAAGGAGATTCTCCAGCGTCCCCCACTCCTTCATCAGCGCCGCGGCCGTCTTCTCGCCCACCCCGTCAACGCCCGGCACGTTGTCCACGGTGTCGCCCATGAGGGTGAGCATGTCGATGACCTGGGAGGGCTTGAGCCCGGTGTCGGCTTCGAGGGAGCGGGCGTCGAAGGCCAGGTCGGTGTGCACGTCGAAGAGCGAGACCGGGCCGATGGGAACATCCTGCTCGCCCGCGGCGGGCCGCGCGTCGGCCGGAGGCCCTTCCAGCAGTTGCTTGAGGTCCTTGTCCTTCGAGATCATGCGGATCTGCAGGTCGGGGTGCTCCCGGCGCAGGCGGGTGACCAGCGTGGCGATGACGTCGTCGGCCTCAAAGCCCTCGGCGCCGATGATGGGCACGCCAAGTTCGCGGAGCATGGCCAGGCAGCGCTCGACCTGGGGAAACAGATCCTCGGGTGGCGGCGGTCGGTGGGCCTTGTAGTCCGGGTACAGCCGGGAGCGGAAGGTGCCGCGGTCGCCGGACACGTCGAGCGTCACGGCGACGTAATCGGGCCGGCCGGCGCGCTTGAGCCCGGGCTCTTGGGCCTTCAGAAGTTTGAGCAGCATCCCCACGAAGCCGAACGTCATGTTCGTCGGCTCCTTCGTGACCGGGCTGGTCATGGGGGTGCGGATGGCGTGGTAGGCGCGGAAGAACTGGGCGTAGCCGTCGATGAGGTAGAGGGTGGGCATGGTCAGGCATCCGGTTCCACGGGTGAGTTCATGCTGCCGTGCACAATACGAAGCACGAAAACCGTGGAGTCACGCACCGTGTAAAGCACCCGATACCGATGCACCGGCAGACATCGCACCGAGTAGCCCCACCGCGCCGACTCCACCGCCACGCCGCAGCGGAGCGGAAACTCCGCCAAAGACGCCATCGCCGCGAAGCGCCGGTCCTCGATGCGATCGGCCTGAACCGGGGAATCTCGGCGCACGAACGCGGTGAGACCCTCCAGGTCCCGCTCCGCGGCGGGCATCACGATCACCTTGTGCATGCTCGCCCCGGTCCTTCACGCCGACTTTCGCCGGCTCTGGGCGCCCGCACGCCTTGACTTGAGGTCGCGAACGACTTCGCTCAAGGGGCGGCCCTTTCCCGCCTCCATCTGCTCGATACCGACTTGCACCGCCTCGTGCAGATAGTCCCCCTCGAGCCGATCGATCATCGACTTGAACGCCGCGGCGTCCTGCACGACAACCGCCGCGCGACCGTTGATCGTGAGCAACTCCGGCCGCCCGGACTTGTGCAGCCGCTTCACGAACTCCTTCGCATTCCGTTGAAACTCGGTGAGTGGGGTGACCTGCTCGGGATCAAACATGCGCAACTCCTCACAGTTTTATCACTGCTTAATCAATGGTATGTCGATGGCCCGGCGACGAAAGCCGGGCTCAACGCTCGCCAGAGGCTCAGCCCCCGGCACTCTGCGCGTGCAGACTCCTGACCCGCTCCAGGTACGCCTCGCTCGGCTCGACCTTCCGCCTCGCCATCATCGCCCTGACGACCTCGATGAACTTCTCCAGGCGGTACCGTCGCACGCCGTCGTCGGTCGCCCACGCGAACGCCGGGGTGCAGCCCGTGACCGGCGCGGTCGTGGCGAACATCCCGCCGAGATTCAGGACGCAGCCGGTCATCAGCCTCGTGCAGATCGCCGTCTTCACGTGGTCCCCGATGATCGCGCCCAGAAACTGCTCGCCGGTCTTCTCATAACTCCCGCCGGGCTTCGCCACGCCCACGACCTCGCCGTACGTGTTCAGCAGGTTCGAGTTGGTCGTCCCCGCGCCCAGGTTCACCCACTCCCCCACCCACGAGTCGCCCAAATACCCGTCGTGCGACTTGTTCGAGAATCCCTGGAGAATCGTCCCGCCGACCTCGCCGTTCACCTTGCACCACGGGCCGATCGCCGTGTTCCCGCGGATCGTCGCCCGCTCCAGCACGGTCGAGTTCGCGCCGATGTACACCGGGCCGATCACGATGGCCCCCGGCCGGACCACCGCGCCCTCGTCGATCACGATCGGCCCTTTCTCCAGGTCCAGAACCGCTCCAGGACACACCCGCGCCGTCCGAGACACCGTCAGCGCGTGCCCGCCCAGCCGCAGCGGCTCGGGCGCGGCCGCGGAAACCGTTACCCCGCCCTCCGGCTCCTCAAAGAGTTCCTGCACCGGCGAAGGCTCATCCGGCGTCCGGCGCACCGGCCGCGCAAGCAGCTCCAGATCGACCCGCAATGCCGAATCCCGGTACCGCCGCACATGCCAAGGCCGCGACATCAGCAGGCCCATGACCTCCCGAGTTGACCGCACCGCGCCCGGGATTCGCCCCTGAAGGACTTCGAGGGCCTTCCCGGCCTCCAGCCGCACCGCCGCAACTTCGCCCTGATCGATCAGCGCCTCGCCATCCTTCAGGTCCATGACGCCGGCGGGCGGAATCACGCAGCGGCCGTTGTAGAGCAGCACGGGCCCGGTGCCCAGCGTCGTGGCGTTCACCGGCTCAGCGTGGGCCTGCCGCGCGATCATCCGCAGTGATTCGGGCACCCACAGACCGATGATCTGCCCGTCGAGTGATCGCCGCGCCCGCTCGAGGGTGGTGAGCGCGCCGGTGCGGATGTCGAACACCGGGCGCAGGTCGGTCAGGGGTGAAAGTTCGCCCTTGCCGTCGTCGAAGACGATGATCCGTCGCATGGGCGTCAGTGTATCGCCCGATCCGGACGCTCACCGCCCGAACCTGCCCCGCGTCTGGCTGGGCAGGCCGATGAACTCGGCCATGGGGAGCAGCACAAACGCGAGGGCGATCGCCACGACCCCGGTGTAGGCCGCGCCCGCCAGCCGGTCCACCAGTTCGCTCGTCGCGTGAAACTCGATGGGATCGAAGCGGGCGCGAATCCAGAATATGGCGACGAGAACCGCATGCGCGACCAGGCCCGCGCCGAGAGACAGAAACCCCAACGTGAGCGGATTCCGCCGGATCATCACACCCCGCATCGCCAGAACCAGTTGGGCGCCCACCAGGTACGCGATGGCGTGAGGGCCGACGATCACGGCCGCGGGGCCCGCGGTCTTCAGCGCCAGGGGCGTGGTGAGGTCGATCAACAGCCCACCGGCCAGCGCCCACCACGCGACGGCCCGCCCGGGCCCGCACATGGCGATGAACACAATCAGCACGAACACGAACCCGGGTGAAACCTCCGGCGACCACAGCCGCAGCGTCCCCCGCAGCCCGGTTTCGAGCCCCAGGAAAAGCCACGCGAGGAGAGCCAGGCCGATCCTGTTCACGGCGCTTCCTCCGGGACCCACAGAATGACCTCGCTCAGGCGGTCCATCTGGTCCACCGCCGGGCGCACGGTAACGATCTTCCTCAGCGGCTGGTCGGGGTTCTCTTCGACCCGCTCGATGCGTCCGATCAGAAGCATCCGCGCGATTCGCGGCCAGGTCGCGTCATCCAGGCGGACCACCTGTCCCACGGCCGGCTGCACGGCGAGCCCCGTGCCGGCGTCGCGCCGATCTTCGACCGGTCCCCGCAGCGTTCCGTCTCCCGTGGCGGCGAGCGTGCATCGCAGGCCGTCGGGGGAGCCCTCGCGGAGCATGATCATGGCCGAGACGGGCTGCGCCCCCTTGCCCGTGATGATCTGGACGGTGCAGGTTCTCTCGGCGGCGCCGATGACCCGCCCGATCAGTTGGAGGCCCGGCGCGAGCGCGACGGTGCTGGGCCCCACGCCCTCGCGCTCACCCGCCTGCACCTTGATCAGCGTGGGATTGCCGGCGGTCACGCCGAACACCGGAGCGCTGAGCGGCCGCGGCCGCACGTCGGGGTTCATTTCGATGCCGTGCTGAAGGTCCTTGACCATCTGGCGCAGCCGCACGACTTCCTGCACGGTCGCCAGGTATTTCTGCTCGATACGCTCGTTCTCCTCTTCGAGCACGCGCAGGCCGTCATCGTCCGGAGGAGTTCTGGCCCCGCGGAGCCAGTGGGCGACCTTGAGGGCCGGGCCGCTGATCGGAGCGACCACCAGGTCGACCTTGTCGCCGATCCACGCCGCCCATCCCTGCCAGCGCGCGGGCACCCCTACGGCGAGTATCGCCGCGACCACCACGGTCAGGGGCAGCATTCGATGGCCGAGAGTCGAAGACATGGCTGGAGACTGCAGGCGTCAGCGCGTTCGCATCATCGCCTTGAATCGTCAATTCTCGCGCACCTACCGCACTTCCGCGCCGGGCCGCCCCCGGAGGCTCACGATTGCATGTCGTTCTCGAGCGTGCTCTTCCACTCCTCGAGGTGCTCAAGGTAGATGCATGTTCCCCGGGCCACGCAAGTGAGGGGGTCGTCGGCGAGTTTGGTGGGCAGGCCGGTGGCCTTCTCGATCACACTGGCCAGGCCCCGGAGCAAAGATCCACCCCCGGCCATCGTGATGCCGTTCTCGACCAGGTCCGCCGCCAGTTCCGGCTCGGCCCGCTCCAGCGTCCGCATCACCGCCTCGGTGATCCCCTGCACCGGCTCGCTCAGCGCCTCGCGGATCTCCTCGCTCGTGATGGTCGTCTTCCGCGGCAGGCCGCTGATCATGTCGCGCCCGCGGACTTCCATCGGCTTCTCCGCCTCGACCGGCGCGGCCGACCCCACCTCGATCTTGATCCGCTCGGCCGTCTGCTCGCCGATCATCATGTTGTACGTGCGCTTCATGTGGTTAATGATCGCTTCGTCCATGTCGTCGCCCGCGATCCGCACGCTCTCGCACGTCGCGATGTCCGCCAGCGACATGATCGCCACCTCGGTCGTCCCGCCTCCGATGTCCACGATCATCGACGCCGTGGCCTCCGCGAACGGCAGCCCCGCCCCGATCGCCGCCGCCACCGGCTCCTCGATCAGGTACGTCCGCCTCGCCCCGGCACGCTCCGCCGACTGGAAGACCGCCTGCTTCTCCACCGCCGTGATGCCCGAGGGGATCGAGATCACCACCCGCGGCCCGAAGATCCGGCCCTTCCCGTTCACCTTCCGGATGAAGTACCCCAGCATCGCTTCGGTAATCTCAAAGTCGGAGATCACGCCGTCCTTCAACGGCCGGATCGCCGAGATCGAGCCCGGCGTCTTACCGAGCATTTCCTTGGCGACCCAACCCACCGCCTCACCGTTCTTAAGGACCTGGTTCGTGCCCTTGCGCACGGCCACCACGCTGGGCTCGTTCAGAACGATGCCCTGGCCGCGGACCGAGACGAGCGTGTTGCACGTCCCCAGGTCGATGCCCATGTCCACGCTGAACAGTCCTAAGAGGCGATCCAGAACCACGTAGGCGATTCCTTGCCCGGGCGTTTCCCGGAGTGAGTGTTCCCGCCCATCCAGTAGACGAGGCCGTAGATTATCGGCAGGTCGACCCGAAAGCCAATCGTCAGGGGAATTGGTCCGATGTTCGCTTCGATTGCGCCCGATTCCCCCCGACTCCGCTCATCCCCGGCCGGTCTCGTTCGATTCCCGCACCAGCCCTTCCAGCACCCGTGCAGCCGCCCCGGAATCCACCGCTTTCACCGCCTTCGCGAGGCCCTCCGGCCATCCGGGCGCGACATCCCCCACGATCAGGGCCGCCGCGGAGTTGAGGAGCACCATCTCCCGCGCGGGCCCCGACTCTCCGCCCAGCACACTCCGTGCGATCCGTACGGCGTGGTCGAGGTCCGCGGCGTCCAAATCCTGCACCCGCGCGCGGGCCAGGCCCAGAAACCCGGAGTCGAATCGCTCCGTACGCACTCCACCGCCCTCTACGTGAGCGATCGTGGTCGCCCCGGTGGTGCTGATCTCGTCGATGCCGTCGTCGGCGTGAACAACCATCGCCCGCTCGCACCCAAGCCGGGCGAGGACCGTGGCGATCGGTTCCACCAGATCGGCGCTGTACACACCCATCACCTGCCGCGTGGCCCCCGCGGGGTTGGTCAGCGGCCCCAGCGCGTTAAAGATGGTGGGGAACCCGAGGGCCTGCCGGGCCTTTGCGGCGTGCTTCATCGCCGGGTGGTGGTGAATCGCGAAGCAAAAGCAGACGCCGACCTCGCGCAAGCACCGCGCTTGCACATCGGGCGCGGCATCGATATTGACCCCCAGCGCCCGAAGCACCTCCGCCGAGCCCCGCCCCGAACGACCCCGGTTTCCGTGCTTGGCGACCCGAAGTTTTCCGCCACCCGCAGCGGCTGTGACAACCGCGGCCAGAGTCGAGACGTTGAAGGTCTTTCGGGCCCCGCCGGTTCCGCACGTGTCGATTACCCTCCCGGACATCTCCGACACGCCCGGAATCGGGGTCACGTGGCGCCTCATCGCCCCAGCCCCACCCAGCAGTTCCTCGACGCTCGGGCCCCGGACTGCCATCAGGGCGAGGGCCGCGCCGATCTGCGAGTCCTCCAGCCGGCCCGTGAAAAGGTCCTCGAACAGCGCATCGGCCTCCGCAGCCGTGAGCGACCTCCCCGACACCAACGCCGCCAATGTCTCCCGAATGGTCATGGCCCCTCTTTCGGCATGCCGAACGCTTCAGTGCGAGGTCCAGTGTACCGGGGTCACCGCACCGCGATGGCCCTTTGTTCGTACCATTCCCGGTGCAATCCAGAACATCCCATGTGTCCAGCCTCCTTCAACGGGCCCGCCGCCGAGCGCTCGCCCGAGATGTGATTCATTGGTCCATCCGAGGCGCGGCCACGGGCGCCTGCGGAGGCGGACTGGGGGTCATCGCCAGCCGCGTAATCCCGGGATTGCAGTCCCTGGCGGCGGATTGGCCCGTGATGCTGGGCGGGTTGCTCGCACTCGGAGGGCTGGTCGGTGCGGGCGTGGCGCTCACGCGGATGTGGTCGCTCGGGCGCGCGGCGAGAGAACTCGATCGACGATTTGATCTGCGCGACCGGCTGACGAACGCTCTCGCGTTCCAGTCCTCGCCCGACGCCTTCGCGGACCTCGCGATTCGGGACGCGGAACGCATCGCGGCCCCGCTCCGCGCCGCTGCGGTGATTCACCCCGCGCGGGCCCTGAACACCCGGGCCTGGTACCTGCTCATCCTCGGGATTGGCGCGGGCATGGGCGTGGGCTTGTGGCTGCCGACCGTTGCGTGGAACGATCCGCAACCAACCCGCGCCCAGAAGCCCACCCCCGAGACGCTGTCGCAGGTACGGGAGATCGTTCGCGATTCCACGGCCGCGGCCGGTAGAGACCCCACCCCCACGCCCGCCCACGACGCCGCCATCGCTGAACTGGAGCGGGAACTAAGCGCCGGCACGCTCGATGACGCCTCTGTCCGGGCCAAGGCCGCGGCCATCGCCGAGGACACCGCGTCGAGGCTCGAGGACGAAGCCCGATCAACTCAGGCACAGTCCGACGACATCAAGTCCCGCATGGCCCGGGCCGCGGAGCAATCGCAGGATTCCGGCTCGGAACTCGCCAACGCCCTCCGCCGCGCCGATGCCGCCGCGGCGTCCGACGCCGCCCGCAAACTCGCCCAGGACCTCCCGCGACTCTCCGCGGCAGAACGCGAAGCCCTCGCGAACGAACTCGACTCGCTCGACCAGGCGTTAAGCCAGGAGCCATCGTCAGACCTTCCTGCTACCCAGGATTTGTCCGGATCGCCCCCGCCCCAACCCACCGACGCCCGGCAGGGTGCCCGGGACGGCGAAGCCGGACGGCCGCGGACCGATCAGACTTCGATTCCACCTTCGGAAGCCAAGCCCGGCGATCCCGCGCCGAAGCAGCCCAATCCGTCTCAGAAGCCCTCGGAGACGCCACCTCCTCGCGAGACGCCTACCCCTTCCGCCCAGCCGAGTCCGGACCAACCGACAAGCCCGGAAACCCAACCGCAACCCTCGCGCGAGAAAACCGGGGACAACAAACCGTCCGAACCCAACCCATCGGAAGGGACCGATCCTTCCTCGCAAGACCAGCGAGGCCAGAAGCCGCCGCAGAACCCGAGGACCCAAGGCGAGGACGCCGCGAGCAAGCCTGAAACACAGCCCGCGGCCGATCGCGAACCCTCGAAGGGCGAGAAGCAAGGATCAACGCCCGACCGCCAGCGACAGGCGCTCCGCGACGCGCTGCGCGAAGCCCGCGAGCAGTTGAAGCAGGAAGGCGATTCGCAGCGAGGCGAGCAGACTCCGGAC
Source organism: Phycisphaerales bacterium (assembly GCA_905339235.1). Taxonomy (GTDB): domain Bacteria; phylum Planctomycetota; class Phycisphaerae; order Phycisphaerales; family UBA1924; genus RI-211. Next base: position 51,256 of record CAJPFG010000027.1, on the reverse strand, counting down.
GCGATGAACGAACCGAGCGCGCCCAAGCCAGACACCACCAACCCCAGCGGAGCGCAGTCTCGTCAACCCCAGCCCAAACCCGATTCCACGCAGCCAACCCAGCGGCCGAATCAAGGTACGCCCAAACCGGCCCCATCGAGCGACCCGCAATCTCCCAGTCCCGGCGAGAAGCCGGTGGAATCACCGCAGAACCAGCCGGCGCCCTCAAACCCGCCCTCCACGCAACCGCAAAGCCCCGCCGGCGAAAAAGACAGCCAGACCAAACCGTCGCAAAGCCCCGACTCCACTCCCCAGCCCGACGGCCAGCCCCGCCCGGGCGAGCAGGGACAGCAATCGCCCGACAACGCGCCTCAACCGCACCAGGATCCCAAACCCGGCGAGAATCCCCAGTCCGGGCAGCCCGACAAGCCAAAGCCCGGCGAAACGTCCACGCCACCCCGGCCCGGTTTCGAGCGACTCGCCGAGGAACTCAAGAAGTTCGCCGAACAGGAAAAGGGAAACAAGCGATCTCTGAAGGATTCACGAAAACTCCGCGAGCAGGCCGAGCGCCTTCTCGATTCCATGAGCCCCGATGAAAAGAGGGAACTCGAACGCCTCGCGCGCGAGTTCGCGAAAGAGAACCCGGACCTCGCGCCCAAGCCCGGTCAGGCGCCGGAGGTGAATGGTGAATCGGAAAACCCGCCCCAGCCCGCCGAACCGCCCGACGCGCCCAACGGGGACAGCCCCAACGCCAATCATGGCCAAACGCAACCGCCGGACTCGCAGGCGAATGGCAACGAAAAGAGTGATCCGAGGAATCGGCCTCGCTCGGACACGAGCCGCGAATCTCGTTCCACCGGGCCGCGGCCCGAAATCACCCCGCCCCGCGATCCCCATCCGGGCGAAGGCTCGGGGCCGTCCATTCCGCCGCGAGATCGCCCGCTCAACTCCGAAGACTCCACGCCCGTCGACGCCCGCTCAATCTCTCCTGAAGAGCGCCCCATCGCCGAATGGGCATCGCAACCCGGCGTCCCCGGCGCTCCCGCGACACGGGGCGAGTACGCCCCGGTAATGCGCCGCGCGGCCGAGAGCGCTCATCGCGCCATCGAGCAACGCGCCGTCCCGCCGCAATACTCCGATCTCGTGCGACGGGTATTTCGGCGGTATGTGGAGCGCGCGCCGCAATGAACGCGGGCTACAGGTCCAGCGCCACATCCAGCGACACCGCCTGATGCGTCAACGCCCCCGCGCTGATCCGGTCCACCCCCGTGGATGCAATCTCCGCCACCGTTTCCAGCCGCACGCCTCCGGAGGCTTCCAGTTCCAGCCACGCCGCGCGGGCGTCGCGCCGGTGCGCGGCCTCGCGGAGCAGCGCCGTCGTCATGTTGTCGAGCAAGACGATGTCCACCACCCCGCGCGGAAGAACCACTAGTTCGTCCAACTGGGCGAGCGAATCGACTTCGACCTCGACAAACGCCAGATCGTTCTCGCGGCGCGCCCGCTCGGCCGCGCTGCGGACGAACGAAGCCAGTTCGCCCGGCCCGACTGCCGCAAGGTGGTTGTCCTTGATGAGCAAGGCGTCGTGCAGGCCCATCCGATGGCAGCGCCCGCCTCCGCAGCGGACGGCGTATTTCTCCAGCACGCGCAGGCCCGGGGTGGTCTTGCGGGTGTCGTACAGGCGGGCGCGCGATCCGGGGGGAAGTTCGCGGACGTACGCCGCGGTGAGCGTGGCGATGCCGGAGAGACGCCCGACGAGATTGAGCAGGGTCCGCTCGAGGGCGAGCAGTTCCCGCATCGGGCCGCGGAGTTCGGCCAGGGTTGTGCCCGCGTCGGCGGGCAACCCGTCCTGGATCCTGCCGACGCACTCGCACGATGGCGCGAACCGGGACTTGAGGTCGGGCAGAAGGGCCAGGCCCGCGATCACCCCGCCCTGGCGCGCGACAACCTTCGCCGAGCCAGCGCGGCCGGCGTCGATGCACGCGCGGCTGGTCACGTCGCCCCATGCGCCCAGGTCCTCGTCGTACGCGAGGTCGATCAGCCGTCGCACCAGGCCGTCGGAGGCAAGCGTCTCATACAGGGCCGGCAGCGGCATGGAGTTGAAGTCCCGCACGGGCATGCTCCATGGTACTTCGTCGGCCGGCAGCGTGCCGCATAAACTCCTCGCTCCACGGAGGTACCCATGTCGCTACTCGCCGGAAAGACCGGTCTGGTGGTCGGAATCGCGAACGACCGTTCGTACGCCTGGCACATCGCCAAGGCCCTGATCGAGCAGGGCGCCCGGTGCGCCTTCACGCACATCCCCGGAGAACGCAGCGAGCACCGCACGCGTCGCGCCGTTGATTCGCTCGGAGTGCAGAACCCCTGGCTCACCCCGCTCGACGCCGGCAAGGACGAGGACCTGGACGCGGCCTTCGCGAAGTACGCCGAGTCTTTCGACCGCATGGACTTCCTTATCCATTCCATCGCGTTCGCCGAGCGCGACATTCTGCAGCCGGGCAAGTTCATGAACACGACCCGAGCGAACTACCTTCAGGCCATCGACATCTCGGCGTTCACGCTGCTCGCGATGGCCCAGCGCGCCCGCCCCATCATGCAGCGCTCCGGCGGCGGTTCCATCATGGCCATGTCCTACTACGGCGCGGAAAAAGTGGTCGCCGGGTACAACGTCATGGGCGTCGCCAAGGCCGCGCTGGAGTGCACCGGCCGCTACCTCGCCAACGAACTCGGCCCCGACAAGATCCGGGTGAACCTGATCTCGGGCGGCTACCTCCGGACGCTCGCGGCGAGCGCGGTGGGCGGGACCGACTCGATCAGCGCCATGGTCGAGCAGAAGGCCCCGCTGCGGCGGAACGTGGAGGGCGCGGACGTGGGCAAGACCGCGGTGTATCTCGCGTCGGACCTTTCTTCGGGGGTTACCGGCGAGGTGATCTACGTGGACTGCGGCGTGAACATACTCGGGGCCTGACCCATAACCCGGTGGTTTGTGAAGAGTTTGGCCTGGGTCCGCCGATTCTCACTTCATGCCCGTGATCGGGACCAACATCGCCGCGTCGGTAGCGGGCGTGACCAGCGCCGAGCGGGCGGCGGGCAAGCCCGCGCCGCGCAAGGAGCCCGCGAAGGGACCCGGGCGGCGGCCTTCGAGCGACGAACTGATCGTGAGCGCCGACGCCGCGGAAGCGCCCGAGGGCATTCGCTCCCTCAAGGGCAACGACCAGGAAGAGGCGCACGAGGACCGCGATCAGCACGAGACATACACCCCCGGCGGCCGACCGAAGGATGCGCCCCGCCCGCGGCTGGACGTCGCGGGGTAGTTACCGCCTCCAATCCGGCAGCCGCCCCGGCGTCCACGGCGTCCCGGCCGCTTCGAGCCGGGCCTCGAGTTCCTTCAGGTCCTTCTCGTACAGCCCGCGCAGTGTCGCCAAAGTCTTCTCGAACTCGTCGCACGCGATCGCGTACTGCTCGCGCTGGGTGACGGTGGGCGGCTGCGTGCTGCCGTAGAGAGCGCCGATGGCCTCGCTCACACGCCCGCGGATGGATGGGAGTTCGGGGACGACGCGCCGGTCATAGGTGGGGTCGCCGCGGAGGGCGATCTGCACGTCGTTCAGGCGGGTTCGCAGGGCCTCGATCTGGGCCAGGACATCGCCGTTGAGGCCCGGGGTTTTTTCGGCGCCTTCGCGGAGTTGTCCGACGCGGCGCTGGGCCTCGTCGGCGGCGCGGACGGCGCCCTCGACCGCGCGCTGGAGCGAGGCGAGGCGGCGCTCGAACTCGTACTTGTCGTCGCGGGCCTCGCCGGATGCGGCGCGGGGCGAGAAGTTGGCGTCACGGACCTCGAAGGCCGCGGCGTCGGCAAGCGTGGTTTCCACTCCGTCCACCACCTTCACGAGTTGGGCCGAATACGTCCCCGGCGGCACCAGCGTGCCGACGGGCGAATCGTCGCCGCCGCCGGAGCCGACGGGGGTGCTGGGCGGCATTCGGAGATTCCACGCCGCGCGGTGCATTCCCGCGTCTCTCGAAACGCCCAGCCGCCGCACGAGAAGACCGGACGAATCGCGGATGAGGAGATTCACCTCAGGGTCCTGCTCGCGGTCCTCGGCCTGGAACTGTTCGAGCGTGGGGTATTGCCAGTCGTCCTTCTTCTCCGCCTCTTTGCGCGTTTCCTTGCGGGACTGGACTTTCTCTTTCAGGTAGAACGTGAAGACCGCGCCGAAGGGCGGGTTTTTCGCGTTGTAGTGGGCCCCGCCCAGCGGGCCCCGCCCGTCTCCCCCGCCGACCCGGGCGCGCTCGACGTAACTGAGCACGGGGCGGCCGGGCCCGAAGATCGCGGCGGGCTTGTCGAGCAGTTCCTCCGAGAGCGTGCGCAGGGGCGAGTAATCGTCGAGCACGTAGAACCCGCGCCCGAAGGACGCGAGCACGAGGTCGCTCTCGCGCCGCTGGATTTCCACGTCGCGCATCGCGATGGTGGGCGCGCCGCCCAACTTGAACCAGTGCGCGCCGCCGTCGAGCGTGACAAAGGCGCCGAACTCGGTTGCGAGGAAGAGCAGGTCGGGGTTTACGTGGTCCTCGGAAATCGCGTAGGCCACGTGCCCGGCGGGGAGGTCGCCGGCGATGGAGGCCCAGGTAAGGCCGCGGTCGTCGGAGCGGAAGACGTAGGGCGTGAAGTCGCCGTTCTTGTGCGCGTCGAAGCAGGCGAACACCCGGTGGGAACTGTGACGCCCGGCTTCGACATCGCTGACGTAGGTCATCTCGGGGACGCCGGGCACGGAGTCGATCTTGCGCCAGTTCGTGCCGCCGTCCTCGGTGACCTGGATCAGTCCGTCGTCGGTGCCGACGAACAGCAGGCCCTCGGTCAGGGGCGACTCCGACAGGGAGACGCAGTTGCCGTAGATCGACGTGCTCATGTGCTTGGCGACGGCGTCGGGCTTCTGGATCACGCCCATCACCTTCAACTGGTTGCGGTCGGTTCCCCGCGTGAGGTCGGGGCTGATGGTGGTCCAGGTGTCGCCGCGATCGTCGGAGCGGTGGATTACCCGCGAGCCGAAGTACAGGCGCTTTCCGTGGTGCGGGCTGACGATGAGCGGGGAATCCCAGTTCCACACGAAGGGCGCTTCCCCGGCTTTTTCCCGCGGCTTGATGTCCAACTCTTCGCCGCTCTTGCGGTCGAAGCGCACCAGCCCGGCGTGCTGCCACTGGCCGTAGACGATGTCGGGGTCGTCGGGGTCGATCGCGGGCTCGAATCCGTCGCCCCCCACCACCACGAACCAGTCCTCGTTGGTGATGCCCGCGCGGTCCGCCGTGCGGCTGGGGCCTCCGATGCTCGCATTGTCCTGCGTGCCGCCGTACACGTAGTAAAACGGCGTGGACGTGTCCACGGCCACGCGGTAGAACTGCATGATCGGCAGGTTCTGGAAGTGCCGCCAGTTGGCGCGATCGAAAGACTCGTACAGCCCGCCGTCGCACCCTTTCAGCAGATGGTCCGTGTTGTTCGGATCGATCCACAGCGCGTGCGAATCCACGTGCGTGTCCGGCAGCGGCAGCCCGCGCATCGTCGCCCCGCCGTCGTCGGTCACGTGCATGACCGTGTCCACCGCGTAGAACCGGTCGGGATTCACCGGATCGGCGATCAGTTCGTTGTAGTACTGAGGGCTGGAACTCATGTACCCGCTGCGCTTGTCCCAGGACTCGCCCCGGTCGGTAGATCGATAAATCCCTCCGCCCTCCGCCGCCTCCACGATCGCGTACACAATGTCGGGGTTGGCCGGCGACACCGCCATGCCGATGCGGCCCTTGTCGCCGCCCGGCAGCCCCTTCTCGATCTTCCGCCAGGTCTTGCCCGCGTCGATGGACTTGTAGACCGTGGATTCGGGGCCGCCGTCGATGAGCGTCCAGACGTGGCGCCGGCGCTGGTAGGCCGAGGCGTAGAGCACGTCGGGGTTGCGGGGATCGCAGTGCACCTCGTTGATGCCGGTGTCGTCGGAGACGTGCAGGACGCGTTCCCAGGTCGCTCCGCCGTCCACGGTTTTGTAGAGCCCGCGCTCGCCGCCGGACTTCCATAGCGGGCCCTGGGCCGCGACGTATACCACGTTGGAGTCGCGCGGGTCAATCATGATCCGCCCGATGTGTTCGGACTGCTTCAGCCCCACTTTCGTGAACGACTTCCCCGCGTCCCGCGACACGTACACCCCATCCCCCCACCCCACCGACCGCTGCGAGTTGTTCTCACCGGTCCCCACCCACACCACGTTCGAGTTGTTGGGGTCCAGCACCACGCACCCGATGGAGTACGAGCCGTGCCCGTCGAAGATCGGCGAGAATGTCACGCCCCCGTTGGTGGTCTTCCACACGTTGCCGCACGCCACGCCCACGTAGAACTCGCTGGTCCTGGCGGGGTTCACGGCGAGGTCGGTGATGCGCCCGGAGAAAATCGCCGGCCCCAGCGAGCGCAGGGGAAGCGCTCCGATGACGCCGGCGTTGAGTTTGGGCTCGGGCTTCTTCTCTTCGGGCTGCGCCGGCTTCTCCTCCGGCTTGTCCTCGGGCTTGGGCTGTTCCGGGGGCGTCAGCGGCGGCGGCTGGGTTGGGGTGGGGGTCGGCGGCGGCGCGGGCGGCGGCGCGCTCGGCGGGTTGGCAGGCGGGGGCGAGTTGCTCGCGGTCTGCGAGAGCGCGGCCTGGGATGCGAGCAGCGTGAGCAGCGCGAACGAACGGGCAGCGTATTGCATGGTGAAGAGGATACCGGAAGTACGCAAAGCCGTCACGCGGCGGCGCTCAGGCGCTCGCGCCGCCCGGCCGCGACTCCGCCGCGTCGTCGTGATCGGCGCTCACCAGGTCGCTGTACGACCGGTCGATCGGCTCGCCCAGCACGGGCGCGAGGCCCTTGCGGAGGTGTTCGAGGGCGGCGCGGGCCTTGTCATCCGGGCAATCCCGCGACACCAGCGACTCCAACTCGAAAAAGTTCCCCAGGGATTCCACCTCGTCCAGGTGCACGCGGACCGAACCGAACATCCAGAGTTCCCGCCGCTTCTTGACGACCACCCACACCGGCAGGGGCTCGCGCCCGAACCGCTCCAGCGCCTGCTCCTCCGTCAGAATCGTGAAGTCGCTGGCCTTGGGCCCGGACTGATTCGCCCGCTCGTAGTAGATCCATTCCGGCGGCTCGTCGTCGGTCTCGCGGCGCTTCAGCCGCCCGCTGGGCACCCGGAAGTACGTGTCCACCTGCCCGAACGACAGGATGTACGTGGCCCCCAGCGCCCGCAGGATCGCCCGGGCCAGGGACGGGTCGCGGAGTTCGGCTTTGTACTCGATATTCCTCATCGCAGGTCGCACTCAAGACTAGGACGCGCACTCGTGAATGATCCCGCCCGTTCTGGTACGCTCCCGCCCCCTGGAGACCGGTCATGGACGCCCAGAACGAGTTCGCGAAGTTCAAAATCCTGCTCTTCGTCTTCGTGCTCTTCATCGCCTCCGGCATCGCCTCGTGCCACGAGTTGCGCTACCTGGCCTTCGGAAAATCGGCGCAGGCCCAGTGCCAGAACACAGAAGTCATCCGCCGCCGCGGACGGTACGGCATCGTCTCCCACGAGTTGCGCGTGCGGTACGCCTTCGACGACGGCTCGCTGGGCTCGCGCAAGGAAGAGGACTACGTCTCCGTCGAGTGGAGCAACACGGTTCAGCCCGGCGCGCCCGTCGCCGTCCAGTACATCCCCGGCGTCCCGGAGCGTTCACGCCTCAAGGGCCACAACTACGCCTGGCTCACGATCCCCTTCGCCGTGTGCACGCTCGCCCTCGCCGGCTTCAGCGTCTACTTCTGGCGCGACTACAAGGATCACGAACGCCGCGTCCGCCGGTCGCACGCCCGCTGATCACCGCCTGCCGCCATCGCGCGGCCGGTCCCCGTCCTTCGGCGGCGCCTTCACGATCACCGGCGGAGACGGCTCGCCCCGCCCGCGCCGCGCCCCCAGCACCACCGGCAGCGCCCCGAAGAAGCACACCAGTACGATCGCCACGCCCAGCATGGTCAGATCTCGCCCTGTTGTGTGCCCCGACACCGCCATGCCGATGAACAAGCCCACGGCGACCAACCCGATGGCGGCGATCACGTACTTCACGCGCGCAGCATAGGTCCGGGGGTGCCGGGCGGCCGCGGTGCTCCCGGTTGTTCCCTCGGGCCCGCACGTACACTGGGCATCCTCCCGTGATCAAGTACATCGGTTCCAAACGCACGCTCCTCCCCGTCATCCTCGACGCCGTCCGCGCCGTGCCCGATGCCTCCACCGTCATCGATCTCTTCTCCGGCACCTCCCGCGTCGGCCACGCCCTCAAGGCCGCGGGATACCGCGTACTGGCCAACGACCACAACGCCTACGCCGCGGCCCTGGCCCGCTGCTATGTCGAGGCCGACGCCGAGGATGTCCTCGCCGACGCAACCCGCCTGGTGCACGAACTTAACGCCCTCCCCGGCCGCGCCGGGTACTTCACCGATACCTTCTGCGTGAAGTCCCGCTTCGTGCACCCACGCAACGGCGAGCGCATCGACGCCATCCGCGAGGCCATCGCCGCCAAGTCCCTTCCTCCCGAACTTGAAGCGGTCATGCTGGTCTCGCTGATGGAGGCCGCGGACCGCGTGGACTCCACCACCGGCCTCCAGATGGCCTATCTCAAAGACTGGGCCCCCCGCGCCCACAACTCGCTCGAACTCCGCGTTCCCGCCGTGCTGCCGCGCTCGCCCCACGGCAAGGGCCGGGCCACATGCCTGGACGCCCTCGACGCCGCGGCCCTTTTCGAGGCCGACATCGCCTACATCGACCCGCCCTACAACCAGCACTCGTACCTGGGCAACTACCACGTCTGGGAATCGCTGGTGCGATGGGACAAGCCCGCCATCTACGGCATCGCCTGCAAGCGGGTGGACGTGCGCGAGCGCCAGAGCATCTTCAACTCCCGCCCGCGCTTCGCGGAATCCCTCCGCGCCGTGTTCGCGGCGGTCAGCGCCCCGGTCATCATCCTCTCTTTCAGCAACGAGGGCTTCATCGCCCGCAAGGAGATCGAGGCGATGCTCGCCGAACTCTGGCGCGGCCGCGCCACGATCACCACCATCGAAAATGACTTCAAGCGGTACGTGGGTGCTCAGATCGGAATCTACAACCCGCGCGGCGAGAAGGTGGGGAAGGTGAGCCACCTGCGGAACAAGGAGTTCGTGTACGTGGTGCGACGCGAGCCCGCGGCCGCCTCGCAGGTCGGCGTGCTGCCGCTCGCGTGAAATCAAGGACCGTTCAAGCAGCGCTCAGACCCAGCCGGAGGTCCTGGTTTTCGGCTCGCATGAACTGGTTCTCGTCGGCGAGGCTTCGGAGTGATCAAAGTCCCTCGTCGGACATTCCCGTGATCGCACATGCCCGGGCTTTCTTCCGTTCATACCCCCGCGCTCTTCAACTCCTTCACGAGTTGGTCCTCATCCCAGACCTTGACGCCCAGTTCGTTGGCCTTGGCCAGTTTGCTCCCCGCCGATTCGCCCGCGATCACCAGGTCCGTGTTCTTTGACACACTGCCGCTCACCTTGGCCCCGAGTTTCTCCAGGATCTCCTTGAGGTCCTCGCGCTCGTAGTTCGAGAGCGTCCCCGTGAGCACAATGGTCTTGCCCGCGAAGGGGTTGTCGCCCGCGGCGGGGCGCTTGGCCGCGACCTGGTAGTCTTTCGACGAAAGGTCCACGCCCACGTTTCGGAGTTCGTCGAAGGTGTGTTTCGCGGCCTTGCTGTGCAGGTATTCGTGCACGACGGGGCCGGTATCTTCGCCCAGGCCGGTTTCGTACTCGGGCTGCACCGCTTCGTCGAGGCCGAAGTGTTCCTTTCGCCGGCGGGGAGACATCCGGTTCACGGCCATGGGCATCAACCTCCAGACCGGCGCGTCGAGCAGGTCGTCGAGCGACTTGAAGTTTCGTGCGAGCGCCTTGGCCGTGGAATCGCCGATGTGCCGGATTCCCATCCCGGCGAGGAGGCGTGCGAGGCCCTGCGACCTGGCGGCCTGCACGCCGGCCAGGAGGTTGTCCACCTTTTTTTCGCCCATGCGATCCAGCGCGAGGAGTTTGTCGCGGTGGTTGTGCAGGCGGAAGATGTCGGCGAAGGCATTAAGCGGGATTGTCCCGCTCTCGCGGATCTGATCGATGGTCTTCTCGCCCAGGCCTTCGATGTCCATCTGCCGCCGGCCGCAGAACCAGATGAGTTTCTCACGCACCTGCGCGGGGCATTCGGGGTTGATGCAGCGGCGGCCGGTTTCGAGGTTGGGGTCGGCGTCTTTCTCTCCCACGACGTGCGGGTCGGCCTCGGGAGGTTCGATCTCCACCTCGCCGCCGCACTCGGGGCACTTGCCGGGGGCAGCGATCTTCTTCGCGTCCCGCGGGCGTTTGTCGCGCACCACCCCCACCACGTACGGGATGATCTCGCCGGCCTTTTCGATCTCGACGGTGTCGCCGATGTGGATGTCTTTCTGGCGGATCTGGCCGTAGTTGTGGAGCGTGGCGTGCTGAACGGTTGTCCCCGCGAGCAGCACGGGCTTCATCACCGCGCGGGGCGTGATCTTGCCGGTCTTGCCGACCTGGTGGAGCACGTCGAGCAGCACGGTCATGGTGCGGTCCGGCGGGTACTTGTACGCGACAACCCATCGCGGGCTCTTGGAGGTGCGTCCCAATCGCTCCTGCTGCGCGAAATCGTCCACGCGCACAACCATGCCATCGGTGGCGTAGTCCAGTTTTCGCCGCGCCACTTCGAAGTCGCGGATCGCCCCGAGAACCGCCTCGACGCTATCGCACACGACGGCGTGCGGGCTTACCGGCACGCCCAGGGCCTTGATGCTCTCCAGGAACCGGCTGTGCGACGCGGCGAAGCCCTCGGACACTTCGCCCCGCCCGTGCGCGCAGAACGACAGCCGGCGCGACGCGATAAGTTTGGGATCGAGGTTCTTCAGGGTGCCCGCGGCGGCGTTGCGTGGGTTGGCCAGCGCATCCTCCCCAGCCTCCTCCAGTTCCTTATTGATGCGGGCGAACTCGCGCGAGGACATGAAGACCTCGCCGCGGACCTCCAGCACGGGTGGCACGAGTCTCCGACTCGTGTCGGACTCCAGCCGCACCGGAATCGCCCGGATCACCCGCGCCGCGTGCGTCACATCGTCGCCCGTCGTCCCATCCCCGCGCGTGACGGCGTGCACCAGCCGCCCCTTCTCGTAGCGGATCGAGATCGCGAGGCCGTCGATCTTGGGGTCGCACACGAAGCGGGTGGTCGCCTCTTCCCCGGCGAAGAGCCCCCCACCACTTCCACCCAGCCCTCGCTTCACCCGGTCGGCCCAGTCACGCACGCCCTGCTCGTCGTAGGTGTTGTCGATGGAGAGCATCGGGGCGGCGTGGCGGATCTGGGTGAAACCCTCGATGGCCTGACCGCCGACGCGCTTGGTGGGGCTGTCGGGGTCGTCGTAGTTGGGGTGCTTGGCCTCGAGTTGGGCGAGTTCGACGAGCAGCCGGTCGAACTCGGCGTCCGACATGATCGGCTTGGCGTCCACGTAGTACGCGCGGTTGGCGCGGTTCAGCAACTCTCGCAACTCCGACACACGGCTCTTCACGTCGATCTTCATGCTGCCGCAATCCTACCGGAATCGCCCGAAACCAGCACTCCCCCCGGATTCCGCCTTCCGCCTTTCTCCTGCCGCCTCTACCATGCCACATGCCCGCACAGATCATCGACGGCAGCGCGCTCGCCTCCACGTTCCGCGAACGGATCCGCGCTCGCGTGCAGGCCCTGATCGGGCGGGGCGGGACGGTGCGCCTGGACGCGGTCATCGTGGAATCGGGCGACAACGCGGCCAAGGTGTACGCCGAGAACCAGGCCAAGACCTGCAACACGCTGGGGATCGAGTACAAACTCCATCGGATCAAGTCGCTCCCCGATCACCCCGTGACGTTCGACGACATCGCGGGGCGCGTTTTGCTCCTTTCCAGCGACGACACCGTCTCGGCGATCATGATGCACCTGCCCCTGCCCGAGGGCGTGGACACGTACAAGGTGCAGAGGCTTATCGCGGCGGAGAAGGACGTGGAGGGCGTCAACCCCGCGAACATCGGAAACATCGTCTACGGCCGCAGCAGCCTTGCGCCGTGCACCGCGCTCGCCGTGATCAAGATGATCGAGCACGTGGTGGCGCCCGGCGAGAACGGGCTGGGCAGCGCCGCCGCGGCAGCGCCCATGCTCCGCGGCAAGACGGCCGTGTGCGTCGGCGCGGGCGACGTGGTGGGCAAGCCCATCGCGGTGCTGCTGATGCGGCACGATGCGACGGTTATCTCGTGCAACAAGTACACGCCGGATCTGGCGTCGGTGACGCGCCGAGCCGACATCCTCGTGGCGGCGGCGGGGGTGGCCGGGCTGGTGACGGCCGAGATGGTCAAGCCCGGGGCGATCGTGATCGACGTGGGGGTGAATCGCGTCAAGGGGGCTGACGGCAAGAACCACACTTTGGGCGACGTGGCGTTCGAGGGGGTTTCGAAGGTCGCCGGGCACCTGAGCCCGGTTCCCGGGGGGGTTGGGCCGATGACGGTGGCCATGCTGCTCAATAACGTGGTCGAGGCGGCGGAGCGGCGTCAGACTACGGGCCGATAGGGCAATCGCACGGGAATCCCCGCGTTGACTCGGGGGGTCGTTGGGACTTTGATTGACCGCAGGCCCGGAGCCCGCAGGACCCCCGCTGAAGGGAGTTCCAAGGCCACGGCTTGCTTTCTGGAGCATTCATGTTCGGTCTTAGCACCTGGGAACTGGTGATCATCCTCGTCATCGCCCTCCTTTTGTTCGGGCGGCGTTTGCCTGAAGTGGGCAAGAGCCTTGGCAAGGGGATCATCGAGTTCAAGAAGGGTCTGAAGGGCGTGGACGAGGAGATCGAGAAGGAATCCTCACGGCCCGGCGAGAAGCGCATGGATGTTCCTGAGGACCGCGGGTATCGGGCGCCGCTGGCTGAGGGCGGGGGCGACCGCCGCGTGAGCCGTTCCGATGTCGTCGAAGAGAAGCCCGAGCAGGTCGAGAAGCACTGACGCGCTGTAGACTCGGGCCATGAAGTCATGTCATGGCGTCGGCGCGGCCTTGATCATTGCATGCGTTTGCGTGCCGGCCACGGCGCAGGATGCGAAACTGCCCGAGGTTGTGGTATCCGCGGATAACGCGCGGATTGATCGGTCTTGCCGCGTCGTGATAGAGCCCGGCGCGGTCATCGCCGATTCGGACGGCGACGGGGTGATCCACATTGTGGCGGACGGGGTGACGGTGGAGTTCGCCCCCGGGTCGGTGCTGCGCGGCGCGATCGTCGGCGCGGGCGCCGGGCAGACGCCATGGGACCAACTCGCCGGTATCGGCGTTCGCGTGAGCGGGCGGAAGGACGTGCGGCTGGTGAACGCGGCTGTCGAGGGGTTCAAGGTCGGCGTCTACGCCGACCGCGCCGACCGGTTCGAGATCGCCGATGCACGCATCACCGACATCTATCGCCAGCACCTGCGGAGCACACCGGCCGCGGAGGACGGGGGCGACTGGCTCTGGCCCCACGAAAACGACAACCGCGAGTGGATGACCAACTACGGCGCAGCGGTGGTCGTGGAGCGGTGCGAGCACGCCGTCATCCGCGGCGTCAGGGTGCGGCGCTCCCAGAACGGCATCGTCATCGACCGCGTCAACCACGCGAAGGTGTACGACAACGACTGCTCATTTCTGTCGGGCTGGGGCCTGGCGATGTGGCGGTCATGCGACAACGTGATCTCCCGCAACGCGCTGGACTTCTGCATCCGGGGGCACAGCGAGGGCGTTTACAACCGGGGCCAGGATTCCGCCGGGATTCTGTGCTTCGAGCAGTGCTCTCGGAACGTGTTCGTCGAGAACTCGCTGACGCACGGCGGCGACGGCTTTTTCGGCTTTGCGGGCAAGGAGGCCATCGGGGAGAAGCCTGCGCCGCCCGGGTTTGACTATGAGAAAGCCGGCTGCAACGACAACGAGTTCCGCGGGAACGACTTCTCCTACGCCGCGGCCCACGGGCTGGAACTCACCTTCTCCAAGGGCAACGTCGTCCGCGCCTGCTCGTTCGACGAGAACGCCATCTGCGGCATCTGGGCCGGCTACTCGCGCGGGATGGTGATCGTGGACAACCACTTCGAGGGCAACGGAGGCATGGCCTACGGCCTGGAGAACGGCGCGATCAACATCGAGCACGGAAGCGACAACCGCATCGCCGTCAACGACTTCGTCAACAACCGAACGGCCATTCACCTGTGGTGGGATGACGACGGTACACTGCTGGAGATGCCGGGCGTCAAGGCCGGGTACAAGGGGGTCAGCGGGAACCAGATCACCGGCAACACCATCGATATCAACGAGCGGCACCCTTTCAGGGCGGCGCGGGATGCGAACCTGAAGATGACGGCTTTGCGGTTGCGCAGCACCAAGCCGGAGCAGCGGAACGTCCACACCAACGACTACGCCGGCAACACGGTGGAGATCACGATCCCCAACGGCGCGGAGTTTGATGTCACGCAGGGGTGTGAGCCGCGGCGGCCGCATTGGGCGCAGGAGGAGTTCGACCTTCCGCCGATCAAGGGGGAGGCGATCGGGCGGTCGCGTCCGGTGGGCGCGATGAAGCACCTTTCGGGGCGTGCCGCGATCGTGATGGACGAATGGGGGCCGTGGGATCATCAGACCCCGCTCATCCGCGCGCGATCGCGCAGCGGGTCGGAGCACGTGTGGGAGGTGTTCACGGCGGGCGGCAAGTTCGCGATGGCGCCCGAGACCGGCGGCGTCGCCGTGCGTGCGGAGCCCAGCGGCGCTTCCGGCCCGGTGGTGCTGCACGTGACAGCGCTGTCCGGCGTGCACGCGTACCGGATTCCGCTCGAGATCGGCGGCAAGCCGTTCGAACTCGCCGGCACGATCGTGGGCGCGGCGTGGGACATCAAGGCATTCGCATGGGACGAGAAGAGCGACCCGCGCAAAGACCTGGCCGCGTGGCGAGGGCTTGCGGAGGCTCCCGGCGCCGTCGCGACGCGCGTGGAGTCGCTGCGGTTTGCGTACGGGCACGGCGGGCCGCGGGACCAGGCGTGCTGGAAGGAGTTTGGCGCGCGGGCGCCGGGCGGCGACCATTTCGGCACCATCGCTCGCGCCACGCTCCCGCTGCCGAAGGGCCGCTGGCGGCTTTCCACGCTCTCGGACGACGGCGTCCGAGTCACGGTCAATGGAAAGCCGGTCATCGAGAACTGGACCTGGCATGCGCCAACCGGAGATCAGGGAGTGTTCGATCAGCCATCTGACGCGGACGTCAGCATTGTCGTGGAGCATTTCGAGATCGACGGGTACGCGGTGCTCGAACTGGTGATCGAGCGTTCGGAGTAGCCGCATCCGGCCGGTCATCGGCCTGCTGAGACCGCGGGACACTCTCTCCCGCGACTACGGACTCCGCGAGCGTAACGGGCACGGCCACGTCCGAGCAGGACGAGGATCTGCTGGTCTTCACCGCGACGAGCCTGGGGGCCTCCACCGCGGGTTCCCTCGTGCGCCGCTGTTCGTCTTCGCCCTCGGGTTGATCCGTCGTCGGCTCATTGACTTCCCGCCCGCTCGGGCCCTTCACCCCCGGGCTTTGGGGGGGGCGGGGGTGAAAAACTCCCCTCG
This sequence comes from Phycisphaerales bacterium, assembly GCA_905339235.1. GTDB lineage: Bacteria > Planctomycetota > Phycisphaerae > Phycisphaerales > UBA1924 > RI-211. Next base: position 35,618 of record CAJPFG010000027.1, on the reverse strand, counting down.
GACCACCCTCGGCCGAAAATGCGGAAGTCCGTGTGCAGCAAGCCTCTAGAACAAAGCCACTTCGGGGATTTGAACCCCGGACCTATGCTTTACGAAAGCATCGCTCTACCGCTGAGCTAAAGTGGCACGCGGCCGTCGGAGCGCCCGGCCGGAACCACAAGTATCGGCGACTTCGCGGCTGTTTTCCACTTTGGGAAGCGATCCGCTCGATTTCGTCGTTTTCGCTACGACCTGGTCTGTTCCGGCGCGGGGGGCTTGGGGGGCGGGTTTTTCTCGCCTGTAAACTCTTGCAGTTTGAACGCCTTGCGGTGGGTGGTCACCTCGGTGCCGTCGGGCATGTGGCCGCGCATGTAGTCCATGGCCCAAGCGCTCTCGCCGGTGCTGGCGATCTTCTTGATGTTGGCGCTGCGCGAGGAGGTGAAGTAGAAGAAGTCCTGCTTGAGGACGGGATCCTCGTCGATCTCGCGGAACTCCGGCTGGACCGACTCGAGCAGCCCCAGTGGGAAGGGCACCAGCAGGCAGACGGGCTCGCCCTTGCGGAAGAACACCTCGGTATTGCGCCGCATGATCTTCCAGTTCATCGTGAACGTGTAGGGGGCCCAGTCGGTTTCGATGATCCCATCGAGCGCGATGATGTTGTCCTTGGGGTTGTTGCTGGGGCCGCGGGCCCACAGGCCGTAGCCGGGGCTGGTGCGGAAGAGCCAGGGCAGCGAGAAGGTGATCACCCCGTTGCCGAAGTGGGACTTGACGTGGCCCTTGCTGTTGCCTTCTCCCTCCGGGAATCGCAGGGCGATGCTGTTCATGTCGTTTTTGCCGTTCCAGATCGCCGAGAAGTTGAACGGGCAGGTCGCCACCCAGCCGGCCTGGTTCGCCATGACCAGGGGCAGGCAGCGGTAGGCGAACTTGTCCTGGGACCGGTCCATCCACTCGCGCTTTCCCGCGGCCGGCTCCAGGCCCCAATCCTGGGTGCTCGACACTCGGTACGCCTTCAGAATGCAACTCATGGGTCAGTGCTCCTGCCCGCGAAAGGCCCCGGGCGGGGCCACGGCGGGGGTACCCCCATGCTATCGGACGAAACGCGGGTGGCGGGTGGAACCCGGACGGGTTCCGCGCGTCAATGCTCATGCGGTCACGCCGCGGGGTCGATGCCCGTCCCGGGCCGCGGATCGTGGTAGGATTGTGCGTAGCGGGCCCAGGGGGCCCCCCGGGCCTCGGGAAGAGGCAAAGGAACGAGCCATGTCGCTGACACGCCCCGCAAAGTTCGCCGTTGCACTCGCCCTGGCCGCGCTCGCGGGTTCGGCTCTGGCCCAGACCGCCACGGTGCCGGTGTCGTCGCCCCCGATGCGGGTGCGGGCGTCGTCATCGCCGCAGCGGGACACGCTCGTCAAGGTCATGCGACCGGTGGCCATCGAGTTTACCGAGACTCGGCTCGAAGACGTGATGCGGTACCTGCAGGAGATCACGCAGGCCGACATTGACGTCTACTGGATGGACGACCGAAACACGATCGGATTGGACAAGGAAACGCTGGTCTCGCTGAAAGTCGAGCGGGCCACGGCCCTGTCGGTGCTCGAAAAGGTTCTTGAGAAGGCCACCGGCGACGCGACGGGCACGGGCGGCTGCTCCTGGCAGATGTCCGAGACCGGCACCCTGCAGGTCGGCCCGAAGGAGCGCTTGAACAAGTACAAGCGCGTCGAGATCTACAACGTGCAGGACCTCCTGCTCGAAGTGCCCAACTACACCGATGCCCCGGAGTTTGATCTTCAATCCGTGCTTCAGTCCACCGGACAGCAGGGCGGCGGCGGCGGGCAGTCTCCGTTCCGCGAAACCGGCGGCCAGGGCGCCGGGGGCTTGGGCACACGCCCGTATCAGGAACGCCTCGACGAGTTGGTTGTCCTGCTCACCTCGCTGGTCGAGCCGGAGCAGTGGGTTGACAACGGCGGCGACGGGGCTTCGCTGCGTCCGTTCCAGGGCAACCTGATCGTGAACGCTCCGGACTACGTGCACCGCCAACTCAATGGATACCCGTACTGGCCTTCGTCCGCGACACGCGTGGCCTCTACCGGAGGTCGCCGGTACGTAACCATCGGGCTGGATACTTCGCTTGCCAAGATCGTTGGCTTTGAAAACACGGCCGTCACCGCGGTGGCCGGCGGTCGCCTGATCAGCAGCGACCCCAACGCCAACCCGGGCGGCAATCAGGCCCCGGCGGACAAGAGCAAGGACCCCAAGAAGGACACGAAGAAGGACGAGCCTAAGAAGGACGACAAGAAGTAGCGCGGCACTCACAAGCAGTTGATCAAGGGCGACGCGAGAGCGCCGCCCTTTTTCGTTGGTGCACAATGCGACCGGGAACCACCCGCCGCTCAGCGGTATTCGCTCATCGGCGGGCACACGCAGACAAGATTCCGGTCGCCGTAGGGATTGTCAACGCGGCCCACCGCCGGCCAGAACTTGTGGTCGCGCACCCACGCCAGCGGGAACGCGGCCCGCTCGCGGCTGTACGGGCGATCCCACGTGTCGCTCGCGATGACGTGCATGGTGTGCGGGGCGTTCTTGAGCGGGTTGTTGAGTTTGTCGATCTTGCCTTGCTCAATCTGGGCGATCTCGGCGCGGATCGCGATCATGGCATCGCAGAAGCGGTCGAGTTCGGCCTTGGGCTCGCTCTCCGTCGGCTCGATCATGAGCGTGCCGGGGACCGGCCAACTCATGGTCGGGGCGTGGAAGCCGTAGTCCATCAGCCGCTTGGCGATGTCGTCGGGCTTGATTCCTGCGGTCTTTTCGAACGGGCGCACGTCGATGATGAACTCGTGGGCGCAGCGGCCGTTGGCGCCCTTGAACAGCACCGCGTAGTCCCCTTCCAGCCGCTTGGCCATGTAGTTGGCGTTGAGCATCGCGACCTGCGTGGCCTTCGTCAGCCCGGAGGCCCCCATCATCGCGATGTACATCCAGGAGATCGTGAGGATGCTGGCGGAGCCGTAGGGCGCGGCCGCGACCGGGCCCATGGAGCGCTCGCCCGCCCCCTGCGACTTGAGCGTCTCGGGGTAGAGCACGGGGTGACCGGGCAGGAAGGGCGCGAGGTGTTTCGCAACGCCGATGGGCCCCATTCCCGGGCCGCCGCCGCCGTGGGGGATGCAGAAGGTCTTGTGCAGGTTGAGGTGGCAGACGTCGGCGCCGATGGTTCCGGGGCTGGTGAGGCCGACCTGGGCGTTCATGTTGGCGCCGTCCATGTAGACCTGTCCGCCGTGCTGGTGCACGATCTCGCAGATCTCGCGGATGCGCTCTTCGAAGACGCCGTAGGTGCTGGGGTAGGTGATCATGAGCGCGGCGAGGCGGTCTTTGTTGGCCGCGGCCTGCGCCTTGAGGTCTTCGATATCCACGTCGCCGCTGGGCGTGTTGGCCACGACCACGACCTCGTACCCGGCGCAGACCGCCGATGCGGGGTTGGTGCCGTGGGCGGATTCGGGGATGAGGCAGACGTTGCGGTGGCCCTGGCCCTTGGACTTGAGGTATTCGCGGATGACCATGAGGCCGGTGTACTCGCCGGCGGCGCCGGAGTTAGGCTGCAAGGACACGGCCGCGAACCCGGTGATGGCGCTGAGCCAGGTCTCGAGGTCCCGGAAGATCTGCGCGTAGCCGTTCCATTGACCGCGCGGGGCGAAGGGGTGGAGGCCGCCGATGGTCTTCCACGTCACGGGCAGCATTTCGCTGGTGGCATTGAGTTTCATCGTGCACGACCCCAGCGGGATCATGCTGTGGGTAAGCGATAGGTCGCGTCCCATCAGTTTGAAGATGTAGCGGAGCATCTCGTGCTCGCTGTGGTTGACGTTGAAGATCGGATGCGTGAGGAACGCCGAGCGCCGGGCGTACCGCTGGTCCACCGTCAGATCGTCGGCGGAGAGCGTCGCGCCGCTGAAGAACGACGGGCGCTGCCCCTTGTTGAACGCCGCGAGAATCGTGCCGACGTCATCGAGCGTGGTGGTCTCGTCCAGCGAGATTCCCAGCGAACCGTCGCCGAACTCGCGGAAGTTGAGCCCGAAGGCCGCGCCCTCGCGGAGCACGCCGGCGGATCCGCCCTGCGGACGGATACGCAGGGTGTCAAAGAACGCGCCACGGCCCACGCCGTGCCCGAGTTCGACGAGCGAACGGCCCAGCAGCGAGGTAAGGCCTCTGGCGCGTCGCGCGATCGCCGCGAGCCCCGCCGGCCCGTGGTAGCAGGCGTACATCCCGGCGATGATCGCGAGCAGAGCCTGGGCGGTGCAGATGTTGCTCGTCGCCTTTTCCCGCCGGATGTGCTGCTCGCGCGTCTGGATCGCCATGCGGAGGGCGGGGCGGCCCTGGGCGTCTTTGCTCACGCCGATGATGCGCCCGGGGAGTTTGCGTATGTACTCGTTCTTCGTCGCGATGAACGCCGCGTGCGGGCCGCCGAACCCCATCGGCACGCCCATCCTCTGCGCGCTCCCCACGGCGATGTCGGCGCCCAGTTCGCCGGGCGGCGTGATCAGCGTGAGCGCGAGCAGGTCGGTCGCCATCACCACGAGCGCGCCACCCGCGTGGACCTTCTCGATGACGCTCCGGTAGTCCTCGATGCGGCCGTCCGTCGTCGGGTATTGCAGCAGCACGCCGCACAGGTCCGGCGTCACCGTCACGTCCGCGGGTTCGCCGACGACCAGCGTGATGCCCAACGCCGCCGCCCGCGTCTTCATGACTCCCAGCGTCTGCGGGTGGCAATCGCTCGCCGCGAAGAACGTCTTCCTCGAGTGCTCGGCGATGCTGAAGGTCATCGCCATGGCCTCCGCCGCGGCGGTTGCCTCATCCAGCAGGCTCGCGCCGGCGAGCGGCAGCGCGGTGAGGTCGCTGACCATGGTCTGGAAGTTAAGCAGCGCTTCGAGCCGGCCTTGGGAGATCTCGGCCTGGTAGGGGGTGTACTGGGTGTACCAGCCCGGGTTCTCCAGGATGTTGCGGAGGATCACCGGCGGCGTCACGGTGCCGTAGTAGCCCATGCCGAGGTATGACCTGGCGACCACGTTTTTCGACGCCAGCGATTCCAGCCGATGCAAGGCCTCGCGCTCGCCCAATCCCGCATCGGGCAGGTCCGCGAGACGCAGGGGCGTCTTGAACCGGATCGATGCCGGCACCACCGAATCGGCAAACTGGACGAGACTGGCCGCCCCCACCGTTCGGAGCATGTCCACGATCTCGGGATCGCGCGGGCCGAGGTGGCGCGGTGCGAACGCGTCCGTCGGAGTTAGTGATGTATGTTGGCTGGGCATGGTTCCCTCGGCTTTGGGAACAAACGACGGACGCTGTGTGGTTGTCATGGATCGTGACTCGATGCTCGTGCGGCCGCGGCCGAACTTCGCCGGCCGCGCTTCCCAGTGTAGGTTGACCCATCCCCCGCTCGCGTGAACTTCGACGGAACTCCGCCCCCGGAACATCCCCGTGTTCGGGTGCGGTTCAGCGAGGCGGCCGGACTAGGTAATCTCCCGGACCTGACACGCCAAACAACTCGCCTCCGGCGCCGTACAGTTGTGTTCGCACGCACGAGGAAACCCCATGAAAACGCGTCCCCTGGCCTACGCACTGGTACTTGTCACCGCGACGCTCCTGGGCGCGCCGACCGTGCGGGGGCAGGCCGCGCCGGTCGAGCGGCACATCACGCCCTCCAGCGCGGAAGAACTGAAACGCGACACCGAGGTGTACCGCTCGCATCTGGCGACGCTGGCGAACCCGTTCTTCGAAGGCCGCGCCCCCGGGACCAAGGGCAACCGGCTGGCCGCGGACTACATCGAGTTCAACATCCGCGGCTGGGACCTCAAGCCCGCGTTCCCGGTGAAGGTGAAGGACAGCGAAGGCCAGGACGGCGCGGTCGAGTTCGCTTCGTACCGACAGGTTTTCGACCCCGACGGCGCCCGTCCGCCCTACGGCAAGGTCACCCTTGCCGAGCAGATCGCGACGTATGACGTTCATGGCGCTGCCACCACGCTATCGCCCGACGCGGATTTCAAGGTCGTCGGATACTCAGGCGATGGCGAAGCGACCGGCCCGCTGGCATTCGCGGGGTATTCGATCGAGGAGGGCGAAGCGGAGTACTCCTCGTACAACAAGAAGGACAGCCTCAAGGGCAAGATCGCCGTCGTGCTCCGGTTCGAGCCCCTGAACGATGCCGGGCACAGCCGCTGGGCGGATGAGGGCTGGACGGTGAACGCCGCGCTGGAGCCCAAACTTCAGGCCGCGGCGGACGCGGGGGCCGCGGGCATCATCTTCGTCAACACCCCCGGCGCCGACGACGAGCGCGCCCAGTCCGACCGGCTCGAAGGCATCGACCTCGCGGGCCGCCGGCAACTGGGAATCCCCGTGGTGATGATGTCGCAGAAGGCCGCGGATGCCCTGGTCAAGGCCGGCGACGAAAAGGGCCGCTCGCTGATGGACCTGCGGAAAGAGGCCGACGAAAAGGGCGAGGTGATCGATCTGATGAAGGCCAGGGTGACGCTGAAGGTCAAGATCGAACGGCCTTCCACCCGTACCGACAACGTGGGCGGCGTGCTCCTGGGAAAAGGGGAACTCGCCGACCAGTGGATCATCATCGGCTCGCACTACGACCACGTCGGGTACGGACCGGTGGGCGCCCGAGGCGAGAACTATGGCAAGATCCACCCCGGCGCCGACGACAACGGTTCTGGCACGTGCGGGAATCTGCTGGTGGCGCAGCGCCTCGCGGAAACCTACTCCGGCCCCAACGCCCCCGAGAACTCGCGATCCGTCCTCTTCCTCTGGTTCAGCGCCGAGGAATCCGGGCTCGAAGGTTCACGCTACTACGTGAACCACCCCATCGCCCCGCTCGACAGGGTCGCCCTCATGCTCAATATGGACATGATCGGCCGCCTCCGCGAGGGCAAGTTCGAGGTCGGAGGAATCGGCACCGGCAAGGGCCTGGACGAATGGACCAAGCCCTACTGGGATTCCTTCGGCATGGCGGTCAAGGCGACGCGGCACGGCGCTCCGAACTCCGACCACTTCTCCTTCCAACTCAAGCAGGTGCCAAACCTCTTCATGTTCACCGGCCTCCACAGGGAATACCACACGCCCGCCGACGTCATCGGCACCATCAACTTTGAGGGCGCGGCCCAGGTTGCCGATCTGGTCTACCGCCTCGCCCTCGACGCCGCCCAGCGCCCCGAGCCCTTCGAGTTCTCCTCCGGCTCCCCCGACGACGCGACCGAGGCCGATGAAAAGCCCCAGGCGCAGGCCTCCACCGTCGGTGGCCTCAAAGTCCGTTTCGGGATCATGCCCGGCGACTACAGCGGCGACGACGGCGTGCTCATCGGCGATCTCACCGGCCCGGAACTTCCCGCGGCCAAGGCGGGCCTCAAGGCCGGAGACAAGATGATCGCCTGGGGCGGCGAGAAACTCACCTCTGTCGAGCAGTGGATGGGCCTGATGGCCAAGAATAAGCCCGGCGACGAGGTTGAGATCCGCTACATCCGCGAGGGCAAGGAAGAAACCACCAAGGCCACGCTGATCGCGTCGAGCGGCCGGCCGCGGCAGTGATTCTCGCTTACTTCACAAACCAGCGCAACTTCCAGTTGCCCTTCTCCATCACCATGTCGAACCCGGTCCAGGCCAGGTCCGAGGTCCCCAGCCCGCTGACCTGCACGCGGTAGACATTCTTCCCCACCGGCTGCATGAGCACTCCCGGCGTCTGCTCTCCCGCGGGCATCATGTCGAAGAGCGCGCGGATGTCCTCTTCCCGCGCCTTGAGATAGTCGAACGCTTCGCCGGGGTCCACCGTCTGTTCGAAGCACTCGGTCTTGGTGAGAGAACTGAGCACCTCGCGGACGAACAGGTCCTTGTCGTTGTCCTTGAGGGTGTTGTAGATGTGGATCATGAGATGCCGGCCGCTCTTCGCGACCAGCGTCTTTTTGCCGGGCTCCTTTTCCTGGACGAGTTGATCCAGCGGCACGGCGGTGGGATCGTTGTACTCGCCCAGGCTGCGCACCACCGGCATTCCGCTCTCCGCCCCCGGCAACCCGCCCAGGAACGGGTTGTACTTCACGACCCGGACCTCCCGCTCGCAGCCGGCCCCCAGCAGGGGCAGGCCGGCCAGGACGATCGCCAGGATGTGTCGCCGGTAGTTCATCGCACAGGAGGTCACGCGTCGGCGCCCACGAGCGCGTGCACGGGCTGGGTAACCGGTCCCTCTCGCCCGCGTCGCCACAGGTCGTGGACGCGGAACTCGTCGCGGGGTTCCGGGAAGTCGTCGCGCGAGTGGCATCCGCGCGATTCCTCACGCCACGCCGCGGACCGGGCCACCAGCGACGCCGCGAGGAGCATGTTCTGAGTCTCCCAGCCCGCGGGGTCGTCGAAGATCTTGTCGAGGGTGTACCTCGCCCAGAAGTCGATCATCTCCACGACGCTGGTCAACCGCTGCCCCGAGCGTTCGATCCCGACGTTCTTCCACATCGCGGAACGCAGACTCGACCGCACGTCGCTGAGGTCCAGTTCGGCCCGCTCGCTGGGGCGGATGTCGCTGATGACCGGCACGGGCCCCTGTCGCATCATGGTTCCCCACGCCCCCCACCCTCCGCCGTTGGCGCCGTTGGGCCTGGTCCCGTTCCCGGCGCCCGACTTCAAGAGCCCGGCCTCACGCCCGACGATCTCGCCGAAAACCAGCCCTTCCAGGAGCGAGTTGCTCGCGAGCCGGTTGGCGCCGTGCAGCCCGCTGCACGCCACCTCGCCGATCGCGTACAACCCGGGAATGTCGGTCCGGCCGTGGAGGTCCGTGCGCACGCCGCCGACCATGTAATGGGCCGCGGGGTGCACGGGGATGAGGTCCTTGGCGGGGTCGATCTGGAATCGCTTGAGCAAGGCCGCGATTCCGGGGAATCGGGATTTGAACTCCGCGACGTGCCGGCAGTCGAGCCACACGTGGCTCCCGCCCTGCTTGGCGATCTGCCGCACGATGGCGCGGCTGACGATGTCGCGGGGCGCGAGTTCCGCGAGCGGGTGGACCTCGATCATGAACCGCAAACCCGCCCCGTCGAGCAGGTGCGCTCCCGCCCCGCGGATCGCCTCGGTGATGAGCGACCGGCTCGCCCCCGCCAGGTACAGCGTCGTCGGGTGGAACTGCACGTACGCCATGTCGGCCAGCGTCGCGCCCGCCCGGTACGCCATCGCCAAGCCGTCGGCGGTGGCCTGCGGGGGGTTGGTCGTCTCCCGGTACAGCACGCCCGCGCCGCCCGAAGCGAGTATCGTCGCCCTCGCCCAGATTACCTGCAACCCATACTTGGGATGGTGGGTGATCGCGCCCATCACCGGCGAGCCCGGCTCCGTGCTCGGCGTGATCAGGTCCAGCGCGAAGCAGTTCTCGAACAGCCGCGCCGCGCCCAGCGACCGGTACCGGTCCGCGAGCGTCCGCTCGAGTTCGCGTCCCGTCTCATCCCCGCCGGCATGGATGATCCTCGGCGCGGCGTGCCCGCCCTCGCGCCCCAGCGCCGGCTTTCCCGAGGCGTCGCGGTCGTAGTTGAGCCCCCACTCGAACAACTCCCGCAGGCGTGCGGGCGCGTGCTCCACCGTCAGGCGGACGGCGGACTCATCGCACGCCCCCGCGCCCGCGACGAGCGTGTCCTGAACGTGCGACTCGAGGGTGTCGCGTTCGTCGAGAACCCCGGCGATGCCGCCCTGGGCCCACGCGGTGTTCGTGTTCTTCAGTTCGCCCTTGGCGAGCACGATGACCTCGCCGTGCTCACAGGCGGCGATGCCCGCGCGAAGACCCGCCACCCCCGCGCCGATCACGAGCGTGTCCGTGAAGATCTGCGGAAGCAGCCCCGATCGGAACGGGATCAGGTACCGGCGTTGGTCTAGCAGGCCTTCCATCGCGGCTCGTAGTGTACGACCCCGGGCCGCGCGGCCCGCGCTCGTCAGCGCTTTTTCGCCGGATTCGGCACGGGCTTGGGGCCATCGCGCCCCGGCCGCTCGTCGTTGGATGAACCGTGCGGATCGGCGTACCACACCAGGTGCTCGACGTCGCGCCGCCACAGCATCGGCCCGCCCGACCCCTCCGGCGGCTCGTACACGCTCCGCTCGTCGAACCAGTATTCCGTGTTCGAATCGACCCCCGCGGCGTGACCGTCGAGAAACGCCGAGGGTCGGCGCGAGAGCCGATCGTGGCTCCCCTGCTTCTGCTCGCCGCACTCGTTATCAACCCGGACCACCTGGCACCCTGTCTCGATGCTCTCCAGCGCGTCACGGTGCGCGTGCGAACCAACCCACGTGCTCACGTTGTCCATGAGCGCCACCACGTGGTCGGAGCGCCGCACCGTGTCCATCCGCCGCCAGTCGCCCTGGGCAAAGCGACCGTCCCACCCCGCGTGCGCCTGGTTGAACACGCTCACCGTGCCCGCCGTTCGATCCTCGACTACCGTGCTGAACAACCACGCGTTGGGCGCGTGGTGCAGAATCCCGTTGTGCGTAAACCGATCCCGGTCCGAGTCCATCCGCACTTCCGGGCATCGCCACATTCCCGTCGGCGTGTCCCACCCCTCCGCCGAGGTCGGGAACAGCCCGCTGTCCCATCGCGACAGCAGCGCGTTGATCAGCCACGGCCTGCTTTCGAGCGTGCCGTCCGGGTTCACCTCGGTCAGTTGCAGCAACTTCGGGGGCAGGCGCTCCCGATACTCGCCGGCGTAACTCGCGACCGCGATCCCCTGCTGGCGCACGTTCGACACGCACACCACCAGCCGACCCGTCGAGCGAACCGAGGAGAGCGCCGGAACCAGGATCGCGATCAACGCCGCCACGATGGTGATCACCACCAGCAGTTCAATCAACGTAAAAGCGCGGCGAGAGAGATCGCGCATGGCGTGAAAAGTATATCACAAACCGCCGACCGCCCAAATCCTTACTTCTCCCGACTTTTTCACGCCGCATCAATGGCCGCATCCGCATCCGCCCGCCCCCGCGGCCGTGTCGGCCGGCTCCGGCGCACCCACCAGCAGGTCCAGTTTCCGGGTCAGAAACCCGCAGTGGTGCTCCAGATGCCACGTGTACAACGCCACGATCTTCCGGACCGACTGGACCCCCCGCGTCGGGTGCATCCCGCCGCGGTCCAACTGGCTTTCGCTCAGCGAGAAAAGCCACTGGCTGGTCCATTGTCGGAGAGTGTGCAGCGTCGCCAGGAAACCTCCGAGCGCGTTCATCACCCGGGCGTGGTCGCCTTCCGGCGAGTCCGCGTACCCCTCGTGATCGTTCCCGTAGATGTTCGCGTCTACGAAGGCGTTCTCATCCCACTCGCTGAAAACCGGGTTGTCCTCGGCCACCGCCCGACGCATCCGGTGCACGGCCGCGAGGTCCGCGTCCACCACGTGCCCGATCAGCACGCGGATCGGCCACCGCCCCACGCCCGCATCGGGCAAGTACGCCTGGTCGATCTGCCGCTCGCTCAACTCGAAGACCCGCCGATCGATGCTCTCGATGCCACGCCGGTAGCGGGCGATCAGCCGATCTGTCGGGAGCGCCTCGAGTTGCTCGGCGGTCATCGGCACCAACGGCTCGCGCGCCGTCTTGCAGCATCCGCCCTCCGACTTGCCGGAACCGCCGCAACAGCCGGCTTCCGCGTGTTCGTCGTGGGTGTCGTTGTGGTCGTGGCCGCAGCAGGAATCGTGGGACATGGGGGCTCCAGGTTCGCCCCCAACACTAGGAACGCCGAGCCCCGCACGCACCTCAGGGCTTTGCCCCGCCCGGTGTGTATTCCACGCGGCAATCACTCCGATTGGTCAAGGAAAACTCCGCAAGCCATTCCTTGGCTTTCGCGTCCTCCTTGACGTACGCGTCGAAGAAAGCCGCGCCTACCGACCGGATCAGATCGAGGTATCGTGCCTGTTCTTCGTCGCTCACCTCCGCGGCGTCCCTCGCGGCCCGCTCGCGAAACCGGCCCGGAATCTCCCCGCGCCCTGGCGCTCCGGCCGGCTCCACGATCGCACGCCCCTCCCCGCGCGGGTTCGAAAAGGTCATGTGGCCCGCGCCCGTGATCGTGATCAGGTAGTCTTCCACGCCCCGGATGTTCTCGAAGGGCTCTCTCCGCCACTCGGCCGATCTCGCACCCTCGCCATAGTCCCGCGTGCCGGTCAGGCACAACACCGGCACCCCCACCTCCTTCCACGCGCCCTCGTCGATCCCCATCGTTCCGCTTCCCTGCGGCGACATCGGCAGCACCGCCTTCACCCGCGGATCGCGGAAGGACTGATCCCGCCCCTCCGGCAGATCCACCACCATGCCCGCGACGCACAGCGATGTGTACGCGCCGAACGAGTGCCCCCCCACGCCCACTCGCGATCGGTCGGCGATGTCCTTGACGTGCCCATCCACACCGAGTTGGTCGATCAGGAACGAAACATCACGCGGCCGGTTCCGGAGGTTCTCCGGATCACCGATGCTCGCCTTCAACCAACCTTCACGCCTCGCCGCGTCGCCCTTGGGCTTCCCGCCCCACGCGAGCAGCGCCGCGGTGTCGCTCCCCGCGTGCGACGGAAAAATCACGATGTACCCGTGGCTCGCCAGGTGCTCGCCGAAGTACCGATAGTTGACGCGCGACCCGCCCAGCCCGTGCGAGAATATGACCACGGGAAACCTCGCGTCCGCGGTGGGTTCCGCCTTCGCCCGCGGGATGTAAATCCGCACGGGAACATCGCGCTCGCGCCGGGTGTCGCGCCACTGGTCGTTCACGACCCGCACGTCGAATGGCCCCGCGTGGGGCTTGTACAACTCCTGCGCGAGCGCCCCGGAAACCGCGACGCACATCGTCCACACGACCAGCACGAGCCTCGCGACGCGCATGGTTCACCTCCGAACATCGCCCGCCAGCCAAACGCACCGGCTCGCCGGTTAATGCCCGGCTCGCGGCGCGTATCCTCCCCCATGTCCACCGGTTCTTCGCCCTCCCGAACCCTGGCGTTACGCGTCGGCACCCTTCCGCGCGACACCAACCATTACGGGACCATCTTCGGCGGAGTGATCCTCTCTTATATCGATCAGGCCGGCGCCGTCGAAGCCCGCCGTCACGGCCGACACCGCTGGGTCACCGCCGCCATCGACCGCGTCGAGTTCCACGCCCCGGTCCAGGTCGGCGACGTGGTCAACTTCTTCACCAGCACCGTTAAAGCAGGGACCAAGAGCGTCACCGTGCAGGTCGAAGTGGAGGCCGAGCGCTTCGCCACCGGTGCTCGCGTCGCCGTCACGCAGGCCACCATGGTGATGGTCGCCGTGGACGCCTCGGGCAAGCCCATCCCCTTCGCCAGCCCCCCAACCGTCTGACCCCGCGCCGCATGACCCCGCTCTCGTCCAACCACATTCCGCGATTGGCGGTCATGCTCTCCGGCGGCGGACGCACTCTGATCAACCTGCTCGACCGAATCCACTCGGGGCAACTCGCGGCCACCATCCCGCTGGTCATCGCGTCGCGGGAATGCCCCGGATCGCTCGCGGCGCAAGCCCGCGTTCCCGATGTCCGCATCATCCCAGGTGAAATCTCCGCCCCCGATCTTCTCGCGATCCTCCGCGCCCACGTCATCGACTGGGTCGTACTCGCGGGCTACCTGCGGTACGTCCACATTCCCGCTCCGTACCGCGGCCGCGTCGTCAACATCCATCCCGCCCTCCTGCCCCGGCACGGCGGCGCGGGCATGCATGGCCGGCGCGTGCACGAATCCGTGCTGGCCGCGGGAGACAGCGAATCCGGCTGCACGGTCCACCTCGCCGACGATGTCTACGACGCCGGCGCGATCGTTCTCCAGCGGCGTTGCCCCGTCCTTCCCGGCGACACGCCGGATACCCTCGCGGCAAGGGTGTTCCCGGAGGAGTGCGAGGCCTACCCGGCGGCCTTGCAACTCCTGTTCGCGAAACACCCCGGCCCCCTGTGCGTCCCACACCAAGCGACATGATGCCCGCCCCGGCCAACCCCGCTCGCCGGCCCCCCGCACGCGGCCTTCCCGTCCCGCGCGCCGCGCGAATCTGGCTCTTCGCCGCGCTCTCCCTCGCCGGCCCGCTCTTCGCCCAGCAGGAACAGCAGCCCAACCAGACCCAGAAGACCATCGCGGCCAATCTCTTCCAGCAGTTCGTGCAGGCGTTCGAAAAGGGCGATTACCCCAAGGCCGAGGAACTGCTCCGCCGCCAACTCCAGATCCAGCCCGACAACTTCGTCGCGTTCTACAACCTCGCCTGCTGCCGGGCCAAGCAGGAGGACCCCGCGGGAGCGGGCGAGTTCTTGGTTGAAGCCGTCGAGCACGGCTTCACCGACATCCGCCACCTCCGCAATGACCCGACGTTCGCCAACGTCCGTGACGATGCCAACTACCGGCGAATCGTTGAAAACTGGCCGACCCTGCAACTCGCAAGCCTGGAAGCCAACCTCAAGGTCCAGCGAAGGCTCTTCTCGAAGGGGTACCACGAGTGGCGCGATGAACGCCTGAAACTGGCCTGCCTGTCGGCCTTCGACCAGCGCTCCGACGAAACCGTCAGGGCCGAGTTCAACAGGCTGGCGGACTGGGCCGTGGCCAACGTCATGCCCGACCTGCTCGACCCCGCGCTGATGGAGGACGACGCGTGGGTCGTGGTCGTGCTGCCGTCCCAGACCGATTTCATGAAATGGACCGCGTCGGTCTACGGCGCCGACGCCCTGCGTTCCACCAGCATGATCGCCGGCTCCTACGAGCACGACAACAAGCGCCTGGTTTCGATGGACCTGGGCTCCACGCTCCGCCACGAGTTCTTCCACGTGCTGCATTGGCGCTCGATCACGCGCCTGGGCCGCGACCAGCCCTGGTGGGTCATGGAGGGCCTCTGCGGCCTGGTGGAGGACTACGACCTTCTCGACAACGGCGACATTGTGCCGGTCCCGTCGTGGCGCACCAACACGCTCAAGCGGATCGAGCGAATCGGAAAACTCACGCCCGTCAAGGACCTGACCGGCTTTTCGCAACTGAAGTTCCTCGGCAGCCGCGTGCTCGCGAACTACGCGGCTTCGCGGGCCGTGTTCCTCTACCTCTACCAGCAGGGAAAACTCAAGGACTGGTACGCCCATTACTCCGCAAACCATTTCGCCGACCCAACCGGGCTGAAGTCCATCGAGGCCGTGACTGCCATGACATCCAAGGACTTCGACGCCGAGTTCAAGCAGTGGGTGCGACAACTCCCTTCCGTACCGGAAGAGATTAAGCCCGGCATGGCCAGCCTGGGAATCGAGATCGAGAACGGCGCGGGCGACGGCCCAGTGGTCACCGGCGTTAACCGCCGCCCCGACGGCTACAAGCCCGACCTCAAGCCCCAGGACATCATCACCGCCATCGATAACAAGCCCGTCCGCGAAATGGCCGAACTCGTCCGCGTCCTCGGCGGATACCAGCCCGGCGACACCGTCGAGGTCTCGTACCGGCGGTACAGGCTGTACGGGACCACGAGCGTTCAACTCGTCAAAAAATGACGCAGCCTCCCCGTTCGACCGCAACCCAAGCCCGCGCTCGGCTGTATACTATGCGTGACATAGTATGTCACGCCAGAAAGGACTTCTCATGCGGATCGAATCCGACCTCATGCGCGGAGCCGGCCCCACCGCCGTGCTCAAACTTCTGGACCACCGGCACATGTACGGCTACGAACTCGTCGATGCCCTCGCCGCCCGGACCGACGGTGTGCTCGCGATGGGCCAATCCACCCTTTACCCGCTCCTGTACAACCTCGAAGCCAAGGGCTTCATCGAAGGAGCCTGGGAGAAGGCGGAGTCGGGCCGCGAACGCAAGTACTACCGCCTTACCGCCACCGGCAGGAAGCGTCTCGCGGACGAGACGGCCCAATGGCAGCGTCTCGCCGGCGCCATGAAAGAGATCGGGGTTCTCCCCCTGCTCGCGGGGGTGATGGCATGAAGTTCCAACTCTCCATGACGACGTTTCCGACCTTTCGAGCGGCCGCGCTCTTCACCCTGCACCTCTGCACGATCGGGCGCATTACCTCATCCCGAGGCGTGGCCTCGGCCATCGCCGAGTTCGATCTGCCGTTCCCGCTCGCGGACCTCTGCCGCCGCACCGCGCAGGCCACCCACCTCTGGCCCTCCGAGAAGATCGAGGTCGCCCGCGAACTTGCGTCCCATTTCCGCGACGGGCTCGACGCCGGTAATCCCGCCGATCAACTCGCGCAGGGCTTCGGCACGGTCAGGATCGTGGCCCGCCTCATCCGCCGCGCCAAGAAACGCGCCCGGCCGTTTGCGTGGCGCGCCGCCATCCGAACGGTGCAAGCCTGCGCTCTGTTCCTCGGCGCGATTCTCGCCCTCTACGGCGTGCTCGCCGTGCGATTCTGGTCGGGCTCCCCCACCATCACCCGCAGTTTCATCCGCGAGCACAACGCGCTCGCAGATGCCATCCCCAAGTCCGATCGCGCCTGGCCGATCTACCGGCAGGCCGTGCTCGCCCGGGTCGCGACGCCCTTCGACCTTATTTCCGCCGAGTCCACGTGGCCCAACATCGAGCCCGACGATCCGCACTGGCCCGTCGCGGTCGAGTTCATTCAACGCTCCCAACCCTCGCTCTCGCTCGTGCACCAGGCTTCTCGCCTCCCCGCGCTGGGAAACCGCTGGACCACCTCCTCCGACATCGAGATCGACCGGCACATCGTCGGACTGCGCGGCGGACGCGCAGAGGACCTGGTCGCAACGGAAGACAATCCTGACGCCCCGCTCATCGGTATCCTCCTCCCCCACCTGGGCCTATTCCGCAACTTCGCGCGGGAACTCTCCTTCGACATGCGCGTGGCCGAGCACGAGGGCGACCGCGCCCGCGTGCTCCGCGATGCCGAGACGCTCCGAGGCATGGCTGCTCATTGCCGGCAAGAGCCCACGCTCGTCTCCGGCCTGGTGGCGTTCGCGATTCTCCATCTCGAGATAGAGCAAGTCGGGCGCTTGCTCGCGCGCAACCCCGAGTTTTTCAGCGCCGACGATCTCGGCGCGCTCTCCCGGGCCCATGCGGACTGGGGTGGCCCGGAAGGCCTGCGTCTGTCCTTCGCGTCGGAATCCGACAACTTCGAGGACCTCCTCCAGCGGTGCTACTCCGACAACGGCCGCGGAGACGGCCGCCTCACCCCCGAAGGGCTCGAGTTTCTCCAGTCCCTGACCGGCGGCTCGGCCGCGCCCGCCTGGCTTCAGTCCAGCGTCCGCGGCAACGGCTATCTCTCCCTCGTCGGCCCCGCGATCATGCAGACAATCGCCTCCCGGCGCGAGCAGCGCGAGAAGTACAGCGATCTCATTGCGCTGGCGGAGAAGGACCTTCAGTTGCCGGCGTGGACGCGTCGAAAGAACGGTGTCGCCGCCCGCGCCATCGAGGAGATTTATTCCAACAGGGCCACCCGAATGAAGTTCTTCCCTGTCGGAACCATGTTCCCCGCGATCCTGCGAATCGGCGACAAGGGCGACGCAATCGGCGCCTCCCGCGACGCGCTGCTCATCGCCATCGCCTGCGAGGCCCACCGCCGGCAGACCGGCGAGTACCCAACCTCGCTCTCGGCCTTGCGCCTTCCGGTCACCGCCACAGGAGCGCTCGACCCTTGGGACGGCGCGCCGCTCCGCATGCTCCTGCGCGATGGACGCCCGCTGGTGTACTCCGTTGGGCCCGACGAAACGGACAACCAGGGCGCCGCTTCCGCCGCCCGGGACAACTCCGCCCTCGCGCCCGGCTCCAAGGCCCCGGGCGGGGGCCAGGACTGGATTCTCTGGCCCCCAGCCAAATAGCCGGCGCGCCGCGTTGCCAGTTGCACGCCGGCCCGCGAGGGTACCCTCCGCGCATGTCCGACGCAACCACCGCCGCCAAGCCCGCCGCCGACATCGAAATCAAGCCCGCCACGCGCATCGCCCCGGAGCAGCCGCTCCGAGACGTGATGGGCGGGGCTTCCCGCCTCGAAATCAAGGTCCTGGATCATGGTTTCATCGCGCTGGTCGATGCGATGCCAAGGCTGGTGCCCGAGGGACAGACGGCGGATTCGGCCATCGTCCAGGCCGCGCGGGTCTCCTACGGCCAAGGCACCAAGCAGGTGAACGAAGACCGGGGCCTCATCCGCTACCTGCTCCGGCACCGGCACACGACGCCATTCGAGATGGTGGAGTTCAAGTTCCACATCGCGATGCCGATCTTCATCGCGCGCCAATGGATCCGTCATCGCACGGCCAACGTCAACGAATACTCCGCGCGATACTCGATCGTCCCCGACCGTTTTTACAGGCCGACGATCGACGCCATCCGCAAGCAATCGGCCGCGAACCGCCAGGGCGGCGAAGAGACGTTCGCGGTACAGTCCAGCGCCGACGAGGCCGCGACGGCGAGCGCGTTTCTGCAGTATCTCTCCGACGCCGAGTCGCTCTACGAGCGGTACCTCCGGTTGACCGAGCAGGGAGTGTCGCGGGAACTGGCACGCATGGGCCTTCCCGTAAACGTCTATACCGAGTGGTACTGGAAGTGCGACCTGCACAACATCCTGCGGTTTCTCTCGCTGCGGATGGACTCGCACGCGCAACTCGAGATTCGAGCGTTCGCCACCGCGATGTACGCGCTGCTCGAGCCGATCGTCCCCATCACGATGGAGGCGTTCCGCGAGTACGAACTCGAGGCCATGCACCTCACCCGATCGGAAATCGCGGCAGTTCGCTCACACCAGGGAGGTTGCGCCCCCGATCTCGGTGGCACGAACAAGCGTGAACAGGCGGAATGGGCCGCCAAACGCGCCAAACTGGGTCTCGCCTAGCGGCCATGGGGTCCGAAATCGCGCAATAACTGCCCGAGAGAACCCCGGCTGAGACCCGAATCGACAGCCCGAGTGAATTCAAAGGTCGCGTGAAATCCGGCGGGTGGGTGGGAGGATCACCCGCGATCTCCGGAAACCGTACAAAATGCAAAATACCGGTTTTTTGGCCGAGATACTCGCGAAATTCGGTCGGGATTTCGCCAAAACCGGACCCTCGCGTCTGGCGCGTAGTCCACAGGAATGTGCAAAAACGCGCGCTGATTCACCAAATTCCCTTGCCGCTGGGCCAAGGCGCTGTATTCTTGACGCGGGTCAGGAACGAGTCGTTCGTTCTCAGCGTGTAGAGGGATCTGTCCCAGATAGGTCTTGTGAGGAGATTGTCATGAAGAATGTGATTGGTCTTGTTGCAGTTGCCGGCTTGGCCGCCACGGCGTTCGGCCAGCCCGTTGAAACCCGCCTCGAATACCAGGCGCGCGTCTTCAACGCAGGCCACAACAACGGTTGGGTCGGTGCGGGTGGCACTCTCGAAGCCAACCCCGGCGATCAAATCGAAGTTCGCGCCGTCGTGTCCTACACGGGCACGGCCAACGTCTTCGGTCTCGGTCAGATCATCTTCCAGCCGACGATCGACGACTGGACTGCCGCTGACTCGGTTGTCGGCACCGCCGGCACGCCCGGTGGCATCGGCATCGGACCGACGGGTTCCAACACGTCCACGCCCCCGGGCTACGTCGCGGACGCCCCCGGTGTGTACGGCCGCATCACCCCCTGGGCCGGTGCGAATACCACGACCTCCAACTTCTACCGCGGCCACGTTCACGTGAACCCGGACGGCAGCGGCAAGACCTACCTCCGCGTCGCCCGTAACGACGTGACCAACTGGATCGGCGTGGGCGCCTCCTCGGGCTCCGGCGCGGCGAACAACACGAGCGGTGCGGGTGGCGTGACCGTCGCCCAGGGCACCATCGGCGCTGGTCGTCCGACCAACTTCCCGCCCCAGAACAACAACCTTCAGAACCTCATCGTCTTCAAGATGGGCTTCGTCCTCGGCATGGACACTGCCGACCGCACCCTTGACGTGAACACGCCCGCCGCGGGCATCGGCCGTTCGACGGCCGCGTCGAGCTTCGGTCAGCCCGACACGCGCTGGTACAGCGCCGGTGACCAGACCGCTCCCGGTCTGTACCGCACCGATGTCGAAGTGGTCCAGGCCCACATCCACGTCACCCCGACCCCGGCCTCGCTGGCCCTCATGGGTCTGGGCGGCCTGATGGTGGCTCGCCGCCGCCGCTAAGTTTCCTTCGCGACCTAACGGGAGGTTTCCTCCCTGAGACGCGATGACTCGCCCCTCCCCGGAAAACCGGGGAGGGGTTTTTCGTTGTGCTCAGCATCGCCCTTCCCCAACCCTCACGCCCTCGCGCACCACGCCTCCCACGTTCCCCGCAGCGCCCGCTCGAACGCCTGCGCAAACGAGTTGGCGTTGCACACCTCCGACTTCAGCATCCGCTCGCGAGTGCGCCCATGCATTTCTGCCAACGCGCCCCGGTTATTGGCCAGCCCCACCGCCACCGCCACGTACTCGTCCTCGCTGCGGGCCACCAACTTCTCCAGCCCCGCGCTCTTCAGGATCGATGAGCCGACCCTCGCCCGGTGCGCCGATCCCTCGAGCGTCACGACCGGAACGCTCATCATCAGCGCCTCACACGTCGTCGTCGTCCCGTTGTACGGAAAGGGATCCAACGCCAGGTCCACCGCGTGATGCCCCGCCAGGTGCCTCGCCGGATCCCGCTCGTAGGGCGCCCACGTCACCCGCGTCAGATCGCCGCCCGCCGCCAGGAACCTCTTCTCGAACGATCGCCGGGCGCCCGGCGTGCCGTCGTCCTTCACCAGCAACACCGAATCCCGAGCCCCTTCGAGCACGCGCACCATCGCCGACACCGCCCGGTGCTGGGCCTTTTCCAGTCGGTTAAAGCAACTCAGAACCACCGGCCGGTTTGTCGTGCCGCGTTCGGAGAACTCCCGCAGCCCTTCCGATAACGCCGCGGCCGGCGCGTGCTCGGGCATCGCGAAGCACACGAAACACCGATCCAGCCGGATCAGCGTCTCGCTCGCGTACGCCTCCGCTCCCGGCGGGTCCGTGACGCCGTCCACGATCCGGTAATCCATCCCCGGCAACCCGGTAGTGTTGCAGTACCCCAGCCAGTTCACCTGGATCGGCGCCAGCCGCGTGCACAGCGCCTCCATCCGGCAATCCCGCGACCACCCCGAGCAGTCCACCAGGACGTCGATCCGGTCCTCGCGGGCCTGCGCGACGATCTGCGCGTCGCTCAGGCCTCGCATCTCGCGGTACAGCCCCAGTCTCGTGAAGGTCTCCGATACCGGATCCGCCTGGTTGAGCGCGTAGCAGTACACGCCCACGCTCTCCGGATCCAGCCGCGCCAGCAGCGCCGCCATGAAGAACGCGCACGCGTGAAACCGGAAGTCCGTCGAGAGAAACGCCACCCGAATCGCCCGGTCCGGGTCCGGGATGTTCATGAACGGCGCCGCGTTCTTCTCCGCCCGCGCGGCCGTCAACTCCCCCAGCCGCCGATGCAGCGCGCAATGCTCCGCCGGATCCACCCCGTCCGCGAACGCCATCGCCACGCACAACTGAAGCACCGCCTCCGGCACGTGTGGGAAGAGTTCCACCGCCCGCCTCGCCATCCGCACCGCCGTGTCGATCTCGCCCGCCCGCACCGCCGTGTGCGTCAGCCGAAGGTGCGGGTTGGGGTCGCCGGGAAACGCCGCCGCCGCCCGCTCGAACGCCGCCCACGCGGCGTCCGAATCGCCCATCACCAGCAGCAACTCCGCCATCTCCTGGTACGAGTTCAGATCACGCGACGAGGCCATGATCAGCCGTTCATAGGACTCCCGGGCCTCGGGAAGCCGGCCCAAATGCCACTGCGTTCGCGCGAGTTCAGCGAGCAGCGAGGCGTCTGCGGGTGTGCTTGCCACCGCCCTCTCAAAACACGCCGCGGCCCCCGCCGAATCCCCGGTGAACCAGCGAACCTTGCCCATGGCCCGCAACAGCCCCGCGTCCGCCGGCGCGGCCCGGAGTGCATCCTCGAGCATCTGGATCGCAACCCACGCCCGCCCGCCCGTGGCCTCGCCGAACGCCTGTTGAATCAACGCCTCGTAGGACATTCGCGGCGATGGTACCAACCCCCGCGGCCCCGGGCCCGATCAGGGAAACTTCCCTTGCCGATTCCGCCCGTTTCGGACATACTGTGAATGCGGAGAGAGAAGCAAGGCGTCCGGAGTTCCTCGGGATGGGTCTCTCGCTGCGACGAATCACCACATGTTCATTGACGCTCCTCGCCGGCGGCGCTGGGGCGCAACCAATCCCTCAAGACACTGAACTTCGATTCGAAGTACGACACTTCAACCTGTCCGACAACCTGGGATGGGCCGATTCGCTCTCCGCCGGGCCCGGAGATCGCATCGAGGTCCGCGCGGTAGTCTCCTACACCGGCACGGCCACCGTCTACGGCTTGGGCCAGATCATCTTCCAGCCCCTCATCGCGAACTGGTATGAGGGAGACATGGTGATCGGGACTCCCGATACTCCCATGAACCGCGGCATCGGACCGTTAGGCTCGAACTCTTCGACGCCTCCAGGCTACGTGCCGGACGTGCCGGGCACATACGGTCGGATCGTCCCGTGGGCGGGGGCCAACACGACGACCTCCAACTACTACCGCGGGCACATTCACATCAATCCGGACGGGACGGGCAGTACGTACCTCCGCATCGCCAGGAATGATGTCACCAACTGGATCGGAGTTGGTCCCAGTTCGGGATCCGGCGCGGCGAACAACACAAGCGGAGGAGGCGGCGTTATCGTCGCACAGGGCACCATCGGCGTCGGGCGACCGACCCAGTTTCCACCCCAAAACAACGATCTGACGGACATCAGCGTCTTCAAGTTCAGTTTCCTGGTCGGCGCCAGCACGGAGGCGCGAGACCTGCTCATCTACCCGGCGATGTTCTTCCCCCAAGGACCCATCCCTGACCCACCACAACAGCAGGGAGACGTCCGCTGGTATTCGCAGCCGAACCAGACCGTCCCGGGGCTTTATCGTTCGAGCTTCATCGGGATCGACGCAGTCGTTCACGTAGTTCCAACTCCAAGCACCGTTGTGCTTACGCCCGTCGCATCGCTGCTTCTCCGTCGCCGTCGGACGAATGGAGGCGCCGCATGAAGCACATCGTCCTGCTCGCTGCGCTCGCGTCAACCGCCGCGGCCCAGCCCCTCGAAACCGAACTCCGCTTTGAAGTCCGCCGCTTCGATCCCGCCCACAACACGGGCTGGGCCACCAGCCTCAACGCCCTTCCCGGCGACCATGTCGAAGTCCGCGCCGTCGTTTCCTACATCGGCACGTCAACCGTCTACGGCCTGGGCCAGATCATCTTCCAGCCCATCATCGCCGATTGGACCGCGGCGGACTCGATCATCGGCACGCCGGGTACTCCCGGCGGAATCGGCATCGGACCCACGGGCTCGAACACGTCCACCCCTCCCGGCTACGTCCAGGATCTTCCGGGCGTCTACGGAAGGATCAGCCCCTGGGCGGGCGCCAACACGACCACGTCCAACTTCTACCGCGGGCACTTCCACGAGAACCCCAACGGAACGGGCCGGACCTACCTGCGCATCGCCCGCGCCGACGTGACCAACTGGATCGGAATCGGCGCCTCCTCCGGCTCCGGGGCGGCGAACAATACCAGCGGCGCCGGCGGCGTCACCATTGCGCAGGGTACCCTCGGCGCCGGCCGCCCGACCAACTTGCCGCCGCAGAATAACTCGCTTTCGAATCTCATCGTTTTCAAGTTCGGATTCGTCATCGACCCAGACTCCGGGCCGCGCGACCTTACCATCGCCGCGCCCATCGGTCCGTACGACAACCCGGTGATCGGACCCCACACATTCAGACAACCCGATACCCGCTGGTACAACGCCCCGGATCAGACCGCGCCCGGCCTGCACCGCACCGATGTTCTTTCGCTCGACGCGATGGTTCACATCGCGCCCACTCCTCCAGCCCTCGCGGCGTCACTCGTCTGCATCGTCCTCGCCACACGTCGCTCCCGTGTACGAGTGGACGCGCCGTGAGCCGCGCGCTTCGGATCACCACCCTCGTTACGGGCGTGCGCTGCGGGATGTCTCCCTGCCACGAAGCCGGCCCCTTCAGCATCCCCGGCGATTACATCGGAATCCGCGCCTTGGTTGTATGCACCGGCACCGCGCGCTTCCGCGATCCGGGTCGCGGCCTCTCATCCAGTCTCAATCCATAAGTCCATATACAATCAGCAGTTCTGACCGCTCGGCCGCTCGCTGTCGCCCCCGCCGACGCGTCTCCCGGCTTCGCCCACGAGATAATCCGGCCTTTTTCCTCGTCTTTCCCACTTCCTGTGGCACATGGCTCGCGGCCCTCGGGCTCGCCCGCTCGGCGCGCCGCCGGGCCGCGACGAGACTCTGATCCCGGCACCCTCGCCAAGGTTTGCCCGGGCATCGTGGGCTCGCGTGGACCAAAATCACCCACATCGTCGTTGAAGAAAACGGCCCTGCTTCCGGCGCAACATGTTGCGTCATCGGCCTTTGGCAAGTAGATGAAAAAGGACGCATCCCTGCGGTTCGCCTCCCGGTATGTCTCTTCGGGAGCCCACCATGAAAACGCGCCTCACCGCCCTCTTCGTCGCGGCCGGAGCATCCGTCGCTCTCGCCCAGACCGACCTCACCTACCAGGTCCGCCGGTACAGCCCGTTCAACGACAACGGCTGGGCGAGCACGCTGGATGCCCAGCCGGGGGACCGCATCGAGGTGCGATCGGTGGTCAGCTCGCACGGATCCTCGGGTGCGCTCGCACTCAGCCAGATCATCTTCCAGCCGCTGCTCTCCAACTGGGCGCTCGATGATCGCCTCATCACAAACGTCGACCTGGGTTTGACCGGTCCGGGGTACAACCCCGCGGGGATCGGACCCTATGGCAGCCTTCTGACAACTCCGGTTGGGCACGTCGCCGATCTCCCGGGGGTCTATGGGCGAATTACTCCTTTCGCGAGCGGCGCCGCACCAAGCAGCTACTTTCTGAGAGGACATGTGCACATGCTTCCGACAGAACGCGTGCTGCGCATCGCACAGAATCACATCACGAACTGGATCGGTGTCGGACCGACAAACTCGGCCAACAACTTCAATGGTGGCGGTGGCGTTACGTCAGCGCAGCCCCAACTGGGTGGTGATCGCCGCTCCGACTTCCCATCTCCGGCCTTTGGGACCCAGAACCTGGTCACGTTCAAGTTCGGCGTGATTCTTGCGCCGGACACCGGTCGCACGCTCACGATCTCCACACCTCAAGAGGGCATCGGCGGCGCCCTGCGCAATGGTCTCTTCGTGCGAGAAGCATGGTGGTTTGCCACCGAGGTCGAAGTCTATGGTTCGATCCGAGAGTCCGTGACGGTCTTTCCGGCCTCGATCAACATCGGCGTCCCAACCGATCCGAACCCCTCGCCCCCCACCGTCATCCTCGGCGGATTCCTGCTCGCGCTCCACCATCGCCGCCGCCGCTAAACCCTCAGCACCGAGTGCACATCCCCGAACCCCGTCACCCGCGCCCGCCCTTTCAAACCCGTCAACTCGATCAGCACCGTGATCCCCACGATCACCGCGCCCGCGCCCGTCACCAGCTCCCCGCACGCCGACAGCGTGCCGCCCGTCGCCAGAAGGTCATCCACGATCAGCACGCGCGTCCCGTTCGTCACCGCGTCCGAGTGAATCTCCAGCCGGTCGCTCCCGTACTCCAGCGCGTACGTCACCCCTCGCACCGCCCGAGGCAGTTTCCCCGCCTTCCGCACCGGCACGAACCCCGCCGACAACGCCTGCGCAATCGCCGTCCCGAAAATAAACCCGCGCGACTCCGCCCCGATCACCACGTCCACGCCCCGCCCCCGGTACGGGTTCGCCATCAACTCCACCGCCAGCGCCAGCGCCCGCGGATCCGCCAGCAGCGGCGTGAAGTCCTTAAAGACGATCCCCTTCTTCGGGAAGTCCGGGACGTCCTTGATCAGTTCAAACAGCGGCTGAGCGATCGGGTCGTTCACGCAAACCTCCCGCCGCCAGCATACACGCACCGGCGACCCGCCGCGATCCCCCCGCTCCACGGTGGATGAGATCTCCCTTTGCCTTATCGCAATCCCTGATACTCTTGGGTGCAATGACCAGACCTCAGCCCACCGCCCGCTCCCTCGAAACCGTCGAACCCATCGGCAAGCGGGTCCTCCTCCGCAAGGACGACGACAAGAAGCAGACCAAGAGCGGCATCCACCTTCCCGACAAGATCGAAATTCCCACGATCACCGGCCGCATCGTCGCCGTCTCCGCGCAGGTCGATCGCGACGCCGACTACCCCATCAAGAAGTACGACCGCGTGCTCTTCAACCCCAAGAACGCGATCCCTGTCGATCTCGAGGGCGACAACCGTCTCTACGTGATCCCCGTCGAGGATGTCGTCGCCGTCTTCCGCCGGCAAAGCGAGGGCGCGAACGGGTGAAGCCCGCCAGTTCCAGCACCCCCGATCTCGACATGCTCTCCCGCCCACTCGCGGAGTTGCCCGACCCCCTCCCTCTCCCCACACCCCGAAAAACCGGCGCCGGGTTCCACTGCCGCGCCGAGTTCACTCCGCCCGGCTCCAAGAGCCTCACCAACCGCGCCATCCTGCTCGCCGCGCTCGCCAACGGCGAATCCCTCATCCGCGGCGCCCTCCTCGACGCCGACGATGCCCGCGTCATGCTCGCCGCCGTCCGTCAACTCGGCGCCCACGCCCAGCACGTCGGCACCACCCTCCGCATCACCGGCGTCGGCGGCCGCTGGCTCACACCGCCCCATGGCCTCACCCTCGACCTTCACAACGCCGGCACCGCCACGCGCTTCCTCGCCGCCGCGGCCGTGCTCTCCCCCGCGCCCCTCACCATCGACGGCAACGCCCGCATGCGCCAGCGCCCCATCGGCGAACTCGCCGGCATCCTCGCGGCCCTGGGCTGCGGCGTTGAGTACCTCGGCGCTCCCGGCTGCCCGCCCGTCCGCATCTCCCCGCCCAAGGGCCCGCTCAAGCCCCCCGCCGTGCTCGAACTCGGCGAAACCCAGTCCAGCCAGTTCATCTCCGCACTCCTGCTGGTCGCGCCCTGGCTGGGCGGCATCACGCTCCGATTGAGCGGCGAAATCACCAGCCCGACCTACATCACCATGACCCTGGGCCTGCTCGCCCAACTCGGTGTCACCGTCCGCACCTCCGACGACTCCCGCCTCATCCGCGTGGTCTCCGATCCCCCGGGCGTCGCACCCTTCTCCTACGACATCGAGCCCGACGCCAGCGGCGCCACCTACTGGTGGGGCGCCGGCGCGCTCATGCCCGGCGCCGCCATCCGCGTCGTCGGCCTCTCCGAAGACTCCCTCCAGGGCGACGTCCGCTTCGCCGACCTCCTCGCCCGCATGGGCTGCCGCGTCACCCGCCGACCCGATCCCCCTTCCATCGAGGTCGCCGCGCCCGACCGCCTCCGCCCCATCCTCGCCGACATGGGCGAGATGCCCGACGCCGCCATGACCCTCGCCGCCATCGCCTGCTTCGCCCACGGCACCAGCATCCTCCGCGGCCTGCGCACCCTCCGCGTTAAGGAAACCGACCGCATCGAGGCCCTCAAAGCCGAAATCTCCAAGCTCGGCGTCCGTGTCGAAAACCCCGTCCAGGGAGACCCCGACGCCCTCACCATCTCCCCCCCCGCCCGCGGCCTGGACAACACCCACCAGGAACCCGTCACCTTCGATACCTATGACGACCACCGCATGGCCATGGCCCTCTCCCTCATCGCCCTCCGCCGCCCCAACATCCTCATCAAAAACCCAGCCTGTGTCGCCAAGACCTACCCAACCTTCTGGACCGAATACGCCCGCCTCCATTCATAGAATCTCCGTTGACGCCCTGACGCCCTGACGCCCTGACGCTTGCTCATTTGCCATTTGCCATTTGCCGTTTGCCATTTGCCATTTGCCATTTGCCATTTGCTATTTCCCCCATGCGCCACCTCACCCTAATCACCACCGGCGGCACCATCGAGAAGACCTTCAACGAGTCTTCCGGCGCCATGGAAAACACGCACTCCGTCCTGCCGCGCATGCTCCGCCGCATCCGGCTGGTTGACACGCGTGTCAACGTGATCGAACTGATGAGCAAGGACAGCCTGCTCATGACCGACGACGACCGCCGGCGCATCGCCGATGCCGTCCACGCCGCGGGCGGGGGGCCCGGATTGGTCACCGAGAGCACCGGGATCGTGGTGCTCCACGGCACCGACACCCTCGCCCTCACGGGCGAAGCCCTGCACGCCCGCTTCCCCGAGCCCCGGGTGCCCATCATCCTGACGGGCGCCATGCGCCCCTTCGAGATGACCCGCTCCGACGCACTCCAGAACCTCACCGAGTCCCTCTTCGCCGCGGGAGTTCTCGGACCGGGCGTCTACTGCGTGGCCCACGGCCGCGCCCTCCCCTTCCCCGGCGTCGAGAAAGACCGAGAAGCCCGCACCTTTGCCCGCCGCGCCGGGGCCTGAGGCCGCACACACCGCATACCCGGACTCGTCCGAGTCTCCCGCGCAGTCCCTCATTTCAGCCCGATCGGGATAGGTCCGATTCCATCGCGGGGTCCGATCGTTCGCCGGGCCCACAGACCGTTCCTCCCTCCGGCCGCTCCGGACGGGCAAGAGGTGTCGCGTGGACAAAGCCAGTCTCATCGGCCTGATCGTCGGCATCTCCGCCCTGGGCTACGTCTTCTACGAAGTCTCCCACGGGCACTTCGGCATGTTCTTCTCCATGGAAGGCGTGCTCATGGTCGGCGTGGGCTCCATCAGCGTGATCTTCATGGCTATGCCCATGGAGCGCATCAAGTGCGTCCCCGGGTACATCAAGCGCTTCCTCTTCCACAAAGGCCTCCCCCCCGAGGAAGTCATCAAACTGATTTCCAAGTTGAGCGAGCGCGCCCGGCGCGACGGCATCCTCGCCCTCGAATCCGAGATGCCCAACATCAAGGACCCGTTCCTCCAGGCCGGCATGAAGATGGCCGTGGACGGGGTCGAGCCCAACAACATCGAGACCACCTGCCGCATCGAACTGGCCTCCATGCAGGAGCGCCACAAGGCCGGCAAGAAAGTCTTTGACCTGCTGAAGCTCTACGGCCCCGGCTACGGCCTGGTCGGCACGCTCGTCGGGCAGGTCGGTCTCTTCGGCAACCTCGGCACCGCCGACATCGGCCAACTCGGCCACGCCCTGGCCATCGCCGTCGTCGCCACCATGTACGGCGCCATCCTCGCCAACGCCATCGCCGGCCCCATCGGCGACAAACTCGCCCTGCGATCCTCCGAGGAAATCCTCAGCCGCGAGATGATGCTCCAGGCCATCCTCTCCATCCAGGCGGGCGACAACCCGCGCGTCACCGAAGAAAAAATGCTCGCCTTCATCCCCGCCGCCGTCCGAACCAAACTCCGCGCCGCCTGAGTGACCCATGGCCGAACACGAACACAAAGAGGAAGGCGGCGAGTCCCACGGCGGTGGTGGCCACGGCGGCGGCGGTCACGGCGGGGGCGGCGGTCACGAGGAAGGCCACGAGGGCGCCCCCGAATGGCTCATTTCGTTCGCCGACAACGTCGCCCTTCTCATGGGCTTCTTCGTCATCCTCCTCGCCATGAACATGGCCAAGGTCACCCAGGGCGGCATCGGCGGCGAGGACAAAATGGGCGGCAGCGACTCCGACGCCATGATGGAGTTCGTCATCTCCGTCCGCGAAGCCTTCAACAACCCCATCGACATCCAGTCCAAGAACCCCGAAGACCAGATGGTCATCCGCTACATCCTCCGCCGCGGCACCGGCGACGCCGACCAGGACTCCGTCGCCGGCCCCCACCCCACCGTCCAATCGCTCCTCAACGGCAACGTCGTCAACACCACCGCCCTGATCCCCTTCGACGACCAGTCCGCGGCCGTGCCCCCCGACAGCCGCGCCACCCTCGCCGCCGTCGCCGCCAAAATGAAGGACCAGCGCTGGATCATTGAGATCCGCGGCCACGTCGGCCCCTTCGAAGCCATGCGCAACCCCATCCGCGCCCGCGAACTCGCCTACCAGCGCGCCATGACCGTCGCCACCACCCTCGTCGAATCCGGGGTCCGCTGGGACACGCTCCGCGTCGTCTCCTGCGGCGACTCCCAACGCGTCGTCCCCCGCGCCTTCGGCCGCGACGAAGACCGCGCCAACCAGCGCGTCGAAGTCATCGTCACCAGCGACACCGCCCCCGAAGACCCCTACGCCCGGCCCCCGGGATCGGACCCCTCGAAGGAAACCGCTCCGGCCAAGCCCACCGCTTCGGCGCCGGAAGACCACTGACCTCGCCGGCTCGATCGCGGCCGCGCCTTCATCGCCCCAGCGTCGAGTCTTCTTCTTCCCCCACCACCGTCCCGAACGACGCCAGATAGTTGAACGCCCTCCGCATCGCCGCCGTCTGCTCGGGGTCCCTGGTCGCGCTGATCGATCCCGAGAAGTATCCCGGCCCCAGCCGATCCTCAAACCCCGCCGTCGCCCGGATCAGTTGCACGGTCCCTTCCTTCAGCCCGCCCCCGAACGTCTTCTCCCCCGCGCTCCCCGACTTCGAGAAGAACCCGCCCCCGCCGTACACGCCCAGTTCCCCGTTGCTCAGCACCAGCACCCGCACCGCCGCGCTGCTCGCCGTGGTCTCGATCGGCGTCTTCCCCGCCTTAGGCGCGATGAACATGTGCACGTGCACCATCACCCCGGACATCGCGCTCACGTCCGCCCCGCCCATCCACACCTCCCGCGGCAGGTCCGTCAGATAAAAGTCCGCGCTGTTCGAGTCCTTCGAGTCGTACAGCCGCGTCGGCAGATTCAGCGGCAACTCCGCCCGCTCCTGGCCGCGCGAGGTCACCCGCATCGCCCCCGGCGACCCGATCATCCCGCACCCACCCAACGCTCCTGCCACGAGCAACCCCATCCCTAAGGCCATGAGTCTTTCCATAGACCGACAAGATACCGCCCTTTCCCACCCCTCGTGGGCCGACGTGCCAGCAAAATCACCGGGTTAGTGGTGGCTCAGTTTCTTTGGAACTCTTCGCACCCCCGCCCGTCCAACACTCGTAGAACTGGTGGAGGCGCCCCACGGGAACCGCGGATTCGGGGGTGATCCCGGCCCGGCTTCCGCACGCCTCCCCGTTCAACGGAATCGTTATCCATGAGCACCGCAGCCCGCTTGGCTTCGCTCGTCGCCCTCGTGTGCACCCCCGCGCTCCTCGCGCAGGTCACCTTCCAAACCGCGGCCCAAACCGCAGCACAGTCTCAACCTCCGCGCCGGTTCATCCCCAGCGGCCCCACATGGGGCGTCGGCGCCGGCCGCATGAACATCAACCTTCTCAGCACCAAGCGATTCGAAACCTGGGACCCCTCGCCGCCGGTCGTCATCATCCCGCCGCGCCACTGCCCGCCGCGGCCAATCCCCTGCCCGCCACGCCCCTGCACCACCGTCACCACCTCCGGCTCCGGTCTGACCGTTGACGGCCAGTACACCGGCGAAAAGTGGAACGTCGGCTTCCATGTCGGCGGCCCGACATTCTCCAGCACCACGTGCGGCGACACCGTCTCCACCTGCGCCCAGCCCTTGAACTGCTTCCCCGTCGCCTACGGCACCCCCTACTGGCCCCGATACGGCTCGTACTGGAACACCGGCATCGATTCCGTCGTCCTCTACCGCGACCGCGGCCCGCTCGACCCACAGTTCTTCCAGGAGCAGCCGCTCGCCCAGCCCGCCGCGCCGCAGACCGCTCAACCCACCGAGCCCCCCACCTCGCTCGACGTCGGCATCGCCTCCATCCAAAGCCGCAGTTTCGACGAAGGCGTCTCCGCCCTCCGCCGCCACCTCCGGGAAAGCCCCGACGACGCCCGCGCCATGCGCGCCCTCGCACTCGCGCTGATCGAAACCAAGGACCTCGACGACGCCGCGGCCGTCATGCGCCAGGCCTACCGCACCGACCCGAAACTCGCCGACGAGCCCATCGTCCCCCCCAGCCTCGCCTACACCGACCGCCGCTTCCGCGACCTGGTCAACCGCGCCGTCACCCACGCCCACAAGATTAACTCCGCCTCCTCCTGGCTGCTGGTCTGCACTCTCATGCACGCCGAAGGCCGCAATGACGTGGCGCTGGCGCAACTCGACAAGGCAAAAAAGGTCGGCCTCGAGCCCGAAACCTACGACGCCCTGGCCGTGGAACTCAAGCGCTGAACTCCCAACCCAACCCCCGCGACCCCGCCCAATCGCGGGGTTTTTTTCGCGCACTGTCAACCTCAAACCCCTCCGCAAGCCCTAACGTTGCGCTCGATCCCTTCCATCTGGAGCGCACCAATGTCCGCCATCACCATGACCGCTCAGGGCCTCAACGTCCCCCACAACCCCACCATCCCCTTCATCGAAGGCGACGGCACCGGCCCTGATATCTGGAAGGCATCCGTGAAGGTCTTCGACGCGGCCGTGGCAAAGGCCTACAAGGGCGACCGCAAGATCACCTGGCACGAAGTCCTCGCCGGTGAAAAGGCCTTCAACAAAGCCGGCAACTGGCTCCCCGAAGCCACGCTCGAACTCTTCAAGAAGTACCTCGTCGGCATCAAGGGCCCCCTGACCACCCCCGTCGGCGGCGGCATCCGCTCGCTGAACGTCGCCCTGCGGCAGATCCTGGACCTGTACGTCTGCCTCCGGCCTGTCCGCTGGTTCGAGGGCGTGCCCTCCCCGGTGAAGCGCCCGCAGGACTGCGACATGGTGATCTTCCGCGAAAACACCGAAGACATCTACGCCGGCATCGAGTGGGCCATGGGCACCCCCGAGGCCGCGAAAGTTCTCGCGTTCATCGAGAAGGAGTTCCCCAAGGAGTTCAAAAAAATCCGCTTCGGCACCAAGGAAGCCACCAACCAGTGGGCATCCTACTACGAAAAAGAGCAGCACCCGTCGGACCACCCCGTCACCGTCGGACTTGGGCTCAAAGCAGTCAGCGCGATGGGCTCCGGCCGCCTCGTGCACGCCGCCATCACCTACGCCCTCCGCGAAAAACGCAAGAGCGTCACGCTGGTGCACAAGGGTAACATAATGAAGTACACCGAGGGGTCTTTCAAGGATGTTGGGTATTCGTGTGCTGCTGCCTATTTCCGCAATGAGACCGTCACCGAGCGCGAGACCTGGATTCTGGGGAACAGGGAGAAAGAGCCGGGGCTTACGGCTGAGGCGAATGCGAAGATGATCGATCCGGGGTTCGACATGATGACCCCGGACCAGCGCGGCAAGATCGTCAAGGAGGTGGAGGCGGCGCTGAGGCTTTGGGCGAGTCATGGGGATGGGAAGTGGAAGTCGAAGTTGCTGATCAAGGACTCGATCGCGGACATCACGCTCCAGCAGGTGCTGACGCGGCCGAAGGACTTTGACGTCATCGCGACCCTGAATCTGAATGGGGACTATTTGAGCGATGCGCTGGCGGCGCAGGTGGGCGGCATCGGCATCGCCCCCGGCGCGAACATCAACTACCACACGGGGCACGCGATCTTCGAGGCGACGCACGGGACGGCGCCGAAGTACGCGAACCTGGACCAGGTGAACCCGGGCTCGCTGATTCTGTCGGGCGAGATGATGCTGCGGTACATGGGGTGGATCGAGGCCGCGGATTTGATCATCAAGGGGATGGACGGCGCGATCACCGCCAAGACCGTCACGTACGACTTCCACCGGATGATGGAGGGGGCGACGAAGTTGAAGTGCTCGGAGTTCGCGGATGCGGTGGTGAAGCACATGTGAAGAGCCGAGTGGCGGAGTGGTCAAGTGACCAAGGGACTGAAAGCAAGTCAATCGACTGGGCCGCACGTCGCGGCAGCGTCAACTTGACAGGCGCCGTACACTGCCGTCACTGAACGGACTGGCGACAGATATAGACGCCATGAACCATACGAAGATCACCCTCCGAGTGCACGCTGTCCAGCGGATGTTTGAGCGCGGTATTTCGATGGAAGAGGTGAGAGCCTTGGTTTCGGAAGGCCAGACCATCGAATACCGACCCAAGGACAGCCCGTATCCAAGCCGCCTCGTCCACCTCAAGGTCGGACATCGCCACCTGCACGCCGTTCTCGCGGACAATGCAACGGAGAACGAAGTATTCGTCGTGACGGTATATGAGCCCGACCCTGCCCTTTGGGACAGGACTTTTACGCGTAGAATCTACCCATGAGCGCCTGCCCGATCTGCACACACGGGACCCTTCGCCCCGGCGTCACGAGCGTCACGCTGGAACGAGGCCAACTTACGCTCGTCATCAAGTCCGTCCCCGCGAGAGTCTGCGATAACTGCGGTGAGCAGTTCGTTGACGAGGCCGTGTCCGCGCGGCTGTTGGAGGTCGCGGACGGCGCCGCCAAGGCCGGGACACAGGTTGAAGTCCGCAGTTACGCCGCGTGATGCGCACGGTTGCGCTCTCTGATCCGTATCTCAGAGATCCAGCACACCGATCCAGAGGGCCCGGCGCCGGTTTGCCAACGGCACGCCCCCGCGCGGTACACTCAGCGCACCATGCCCCGCTCCCCCGCCCAACGCGCCGCCCGCGACCAGCGCATCGTCCGCCTCTACAAGCACGACCGCCTCACCTGCGCCCAGATCGCCGCGCGCCTGCGCCTCAACACCAGCACCGTCGCCCGCATCATCAGCCGCCGCGGCCTCATGCGCCCCAACGGCTGGAACGCCAAGCCCGTGGCCGCGCACCAGGCTCGCAACGCGCTCATCAAACGCCTCTACACCCGCGACAAACTCACCGCCGAAGACATCGCCGTCCGCGTCCCCAGCCTCACCGCCTCCGGCGTCCGCCAGGTTCTCCACCGCATGGGCGTCAAGGGCCGCAAGCCCGGCTCGTGGAGCCCGCCGCGCCCGCCCGAGTTCTACGCCATCCGGGCGTTCGCCCATCGCATCGCCCCGCAAGTCGGCCGCGGCCCGGACACCTCCACCCGCCACTTCGCCAAGATGATCGGCACCAGCCCCGAACGCCTCCGCGCCCACCTCCGCGCCATCGGCACGCCCAAGCGCCTCGGCCGCGCCGCCACCATCACCTTCGACGACGCCGTCCAGATCAAGGCCCTGCTCGTCAAAGGCGACCTCACCTTCGGCCAACTCGCCGAGCAGTTCGGACTCAGCGACAGCACCATCTGGGCAATCTCCGTCGGCAGAGCCTGGAAAGACGCCCCCTGGCCCGCGGGGAAGAAATACCAGCCGCGGTCGACGGGGCGCCGCACGCGCGGCCGTTAGTCCTCCCCGAAGGGGGAGGTGCCGAATCTGCGAGGCGGAGGGGGCGAATTTTCACCGAAGGGGGAGGTGCGGAGTCTGCGAGGCGGAGGGGGTTAGTCCTCCCCGAAGGGGGAGGTGCCGAGTCTGCAAAACGAGGCGGACAGTTCCCCGCACCCTCCCCCGCGCCCCGCGGGGGAGGTGCCGAGTCCGCGAGGCGGAGGGGGCGTCTTCGGCCAAACCACCCCACGCAAAGCCGCCTCGCTCACGCGATGAAGCACCCAGCCCTTGCCCGAAGGTTCCACTCGAACCACGCCTCCCTGACGAGCCTGCATTCGGTGAGCCACCGCGAGTGAGTGGTTTCAAGTGTACTTCGCCTGCTGTTCGTCCAACACGCCGGCTCCTGCTTTATGCTCGTGGGGGGTAGAGGGTGAGGTTTGGAGCGGGAGAGGGGCCGCGTC
>CAJPFG010000026.1 GCA_905339235.1 Phycisphaerales bacterium | reverse complement strand
TTGGAGAGGCTTTCGATGCGAGCGATGGCCGCGGCGATGTGGGGTTGCGCGGCCCAGTCGGCGAGTTGCGTGGTGGTGATGTTGAGGGCGCGGGCGAGGTCGGGGAGTTGGCCGCGGTGGTCGAACCAGGCGTTGAGGCGGATGGTGTCGAGCGGGGAGAGGGCCGGCGCGGCGGGTGCGGGGTGCTGGGGGTTGGGAGCGGGGAGTTCGGGCATTACGAACTGACGGTACGGATTTGGGTTGGGCGTGTCAAGGGGAAGTTTTGAGGAAATGGGGAAGTGGTGCGCAAGGCTTTGGGGGCGTGGGGGTTGGGGCATCGGAGGCAGAGGAGTAGATCTGCCTGGATCGCGGGTGTTGCGCGCCGACTACCGCACCACGGTGAGGCGCGCGTATTCGAGGACGAGGGTTTTTGTGCCCAGGTCTTTGAACTTGACGGTGGCGCGGGCGTGGGAGCCGGGGGTGATGGCGGTGATTTCGCCGAGTCCGAACTGGGGGTGACGGACGAGGGTGCCGACTTGGAAGGGTGTGCCGGGGACACGAGTCGGGAGACTCAAGCCACTTGGAACACCGGGGACACGAGTCGGGAGACTCGTGCCACCTTCGAAGTCGTCGAAGTCGCCGGACTGGTCGGAGATGGCGAGGGACTGTTCGGGGAGTTCGGCGAGGAAGCGGGAGGGCATGGTGCGGTTGGGGATGCCGCGGTGGGTGCGGTACTTGGCGCTGGTGATGAGGAGGCGCCGCATGGCGCGGGTGATACCGACGAAGCAGAGGCGGCGTTCTTCTTCGAGGTCGCCGTCGCCGCCGAGGCCCTCGACCGCGCGGGCGTGGGGGAGCATGCCTTCTTCGAGGCCGATCATGGCGACGCTGTCGAACTCCAGACCCTTGGCCGCGTGGAGGGTCATGAGGGTGACGCTTCCCTGGGCGGGGTCCACGGCGTCGGCGTCGGCGACGAGGGCGATGCTCTCGAGGAACGCGCGGAGCAAGGCGAGCAGGGGCGGGGTTTCGATGACGAGGTCGGGGTGGGCGCCGGGCGGGGGGTTGAGCGCGGCGTCGGCGGTGGGGTCGTATTCGAGTTCGAACTGGTGGGCGGAAGAGACGAGTTCGTCGAGGTTGTCCACGCGTTCGGCGTCGGACTCGCTGCCGCTGGTTTTGGCCTGCTTGACGTACATGTCGCGCAGGCCGGACTCGCGGACGATGCGATCGACCAGGTCGGTGAGGGTGCCGGGGACCAGGGCGCCCATGAAGGAGCCCCCGCCGGTCCAGGAATCGAGCATCGCGACGAACTTGGCGACGGCGGGCGCCGCGCGCGGGCCGAGGGTCGCGACGCTCGACGCGTCGCGCAGGGCCTCCAGCAGGGTGGTTTCCTCACGGGAGGCGTGGACTTCGAGGGCGTCGAGGGAGGTTTTGCCGATGCCGCGGGAGGGTGTGTTCACGATTCGCGAGAGGGAGATATCGTCGGCGGGGTTGGCGACGGAGCGGAGGTAGGCGACGGCGTTCCTGACTTCCTCGCGGTCGTAGAAAGCGGTGCCGCGGGCGATGGTGTAGGGGATGGCCGCGCTTCGCATGGCCTCTTCCATGACTCGGGAAAGAGCGTTGGTGCGGTAGAAGATGGCCATGTCGCGCCAGGCGACGCCGTGCTCGTGGCGGGCTTTGAGCCAGTCGGCGACGAGCAGGCCTTCGTGGCCTTCTTCGCGGCAGAGGACGGCCTGGGGCTTGTCGCCGCCGGTGCGCGAGGTGAAGAGCGGCTTGTGTTTGCGGCGTTTGTTGTGGCGGATGAGCGTGTCGGCCAGGGCGAGGATGGGGGCGGTGGAGCGGAAGTTTTCGCCGAGCGTGATGGTGCGGCAGCCGGGGTAGTGGTCTTCGAACTCGAGGATGTTGCTGATGTCGGCGCCGCGCCAGCCGTAGATCGACTGGTCGGGATCGCCGACGACGCAGAAGTTGGGGCCGCGGGGAGCGGAGGGTTCGGGCTCGGGCGGAGGGGAATCGGGGGGCTGGGGGAGTTGGTCACGAGCCGGGAGGCTAGTGCCACCGGCGATGAGGGAGGCGATGACGAACTGGGCGTGGTTGGTGTCCTGGTATTCGTCCACGAGCAGGTATCGCCAGCGCGACTGACACTCGGCGCGGACATCGGCGTTGTCCTTGAGGGCGCGGGCGGTGAGGACGAGGAGGTCGTCGAAGTCCACGGCGTTGGCGTGGCGCATGAGGCGGGTGTATTCCTTGAAGACGCGGGCGATGTTCTTGGAGTTCCACTCGCGGGCCTGCGCGGCGTAGCCCTCGGCGTCGAGCAGTTCGTTCTTGGCCTTGGAGATGGCGGCGAGGACGCTGCGGGGCGGGAAGTTGCTGGAGGAGAGTTGGCAGGCCTCGATGGCCTTCTTGCAGACGGCGGACTGGTCGTCGGTGTCGTAGATGGTGAAGTCGGGTTTGAGGCCGGCGGGGACGGCGTAGCGTCGGAGGAGGCGGGCGCAGAGGGCGTGAAAGGTGGTGATGGTGAGGCCGCGGGTGGCGCGGTTTTCCTCGGAGTGGCCGCCGAGCATGGAGTAGACGCGTTCGCGCATCTCGCCGGCGGCCTTGTTGGTGAAGGTGAGTGCGAGGATCTGCCATGGGGGGACGCCGCAGTGGATGAGGTAGGCGATGCGGCGGGTGATGACGCGGGTCTTGCCGGACCCGGCGGCGGCGAGCACGAGCAGGGGGCCCTCGGTCTGCAGCACGGCTTCGCGCTGCGTGCCGGTGAGGTCCTTCAGCAGCGCTTCCATGCGCGGGTCGATGTCGCCTCCGTGGTGCATTGGGGCGAGTGTACGCGGAGGAAATGCGGAATGAGGAATGCGGAAGGCTGAATGCCGGAGCGGCGTTGTCCGCAACTCGATTCTGATCATTCGGCATTCATCGTTGCGTCAACTCGGGCTTGAGACTCCGTCGTCGCCGTCTCGTCCGCCGAGTGCGGCGCGCGCGAAATCCAGTGGGGTTCTGGGCGTGGCGCGGGAGACGAGTTCCACGCCGTCGGGCAGGTGAGCCCCGACCTTGGCGAGCACATCGCCGGCGATGGCGCGCGAGAACAGGCTGCGGCGCGTCTTTCCCATGATCAGGGTGTCGCAGCCGAAGGTGACGGTGTAGTCGAGGATCTCGTCGGCGATTTCAGTGCTGGTGACGTAGATGGGGACGAAGGGCACGCCCGCCTGCTTGGCGAGAACTGCCGCGGTGCCGATGGCTTCGAGGGCGGCGGGATCGCTTTCGATCGTGGGCATCTTGCCGGGCTGGACGTCCATGACGCGGAGGGTGCGGACGTAGATGGTGAAGAGGATGGCGCCACGGCGTCTGGCGAGATCGACGGCGTATTCGGCGTTGTCGCGGCCGCGGGCGGCGAGCATGATGCGCGGGCGTGCGGCGTCGAGTTTGACCTGAGCGGCCTTGATCTCGGCGAGCCACCCGGCCTCGGGGACGGGCATGACGGCGTCGGCGCGGCGTGTGATCCGCAGGAAGAGGCGCGTTCCCAGGACGCCGCCGACGACGATGGCGGCGAAGAGCGTGGCGTGGGGCTTGGCGACGATGATGGTGGCTTCGATGGCGGACATGACCCCGCCCAGGGTCCAAAGGCCGGCGCGTTCCCAGCGCTTGATGGGGAGTTCACGGTTCCAGGCGCTGCAGAGGAAGTTGATGGCGATGGCGCCGACTACGCCGATGGCGTAGAGCTCGCCCAGGGCCTTGTCGTCGTGCACGAACAGGAGCACGCACCCGGGGAGCCCGCACGCGAGGACCAGGCCGACCCAGGGCACGCCGGCGTAGTTCAGGCGGGTGAGGGCGCGCGGGAGTTCCTTGTCCTGTGCGAGCGCGTAGAAAACCGAGACCATCGCGAGGATCGCCGTGTTGACGGCGGAGAGGAGCAGGAGCCCGAAGACGATTCCGCTGGCGATGCCCAGGGCGTTGCCGAAGGATGCGCCGAACGCGCGGGTCCCGGAATGCTCGGCGAGGACGCGGACGGCGGTCTGGCGGTATTCCTTGACCTCCTCGGTATGGGGCTTGACGCGTTCGAAGTCGGCGAGGAGTTGGGGCGAGGCGTCGGCGGGTGGCGTGAGGTCGCTGGAGAGGGCCATGTGCTGCTCGTACGCGACGTAGTCGGGCACGCCGGTCTGGGCGCGGCCGGGCAGGGCGTTGAGGGCGATGCCGAAGATGAGGTTGAGGATCACGACCTCAAGGAGGACGGGCCAGATGGTGCGTTTGGCGGTGCGGGCCACCGGCTGGCGCATGAGGCCGGTCATGCTGGCGACGGCTTCGACCCCGGAGAGGGCGAGGACGATGCGGACCAGGCTTTCCCACTTCTCCCATATTGAGTGGACTCCCTCGACGTTGGGCTTGGCGGTGCGCAGGCCCTCGGGCAGGAGCGGCAGGCAGAGAGCGCCGATGATCGCGGAGGCGGCGATGGCGGCGATGGCGATGATGAGTGCGAAGCGGCCCGCGGCCTTGGCGCCGTACCAGTTGATGATGCCCAGAACCGCGAAGGTCCCGATGGAGGCCATGACGACGATGGCCTGCGTGTGGCCGCCGAGGTAGTGGAAGCCTTCGACGGCGGAGAGGGCGGCGGTGACGATGAAGTCGCACAGGAGGAGGGTGGCGGCGATGACGCTGAGGATGGGGTTGATGCGCCGGGCCGCGGAGTAGACGCCGCCGCCTTCGGGGAAGCATCGGCAGACGATGGTGTATCCCCAGGCGACGGCGGCCATGATGACGGACATGACGGCGAGGTAGTAGACGGAGGCGTGGGCGGTGTAATAGAAGGCGAGGCCGAGGACGTAGAGACGGCTGGTTCCCCAGTCTCCGAAGAGGAGGGGGCCGGCGTGGAGCCAACTGAGGTTTCTGGGGCGCTTTTCGGAGACCAGCATCGCCCGTGATCCAACGCCCTCGAACGCCCCGGGGCCCGGCCCGCGCCGACCGGCGCGATGGGGGTGAGTGTATGAACTCACGCGGCCGCGCGACAGGAGCGTGCGGGGGTGGGGGGAGAGGGGGAGAAGTGGGAGAGGGGGTGTGGAAGATCCGAGAGATCAAATCGGGTCCCTCGCCTCGGGAACCGCGATCCCGCGCAGCCTTTGTCTGTCGCGGCACGTCCAATATGAAGCGCACGGCCGGCGCCCTCTTCGTACCTCCATTACCCCGGCCGGATGCCCCGGTGCATCTGTTGCACGCGTTCCTGCTCGGTCTTTACCACGTTCAGCAGGACGTGGCGGGGGATTCGCCAGGTGGATTCGCCGCGAGTTACGCCGGCGCAGTGATCCATGATCGCGCGGTAGAGCATTTTGAAGGCGTCGCGCGGCTGGTGGACTTTTTCGAGCGCTTCCATGAGTTCCGCTTTCGTGACATCCTCGGCGAAGAGGTCCAGGAGCGCGAGGGGCGGGGCGTCGGGGGCGCGGCAGGAGTTCACGCGGGATTCGCACAGGTCGTAGAGCGTGGCGCCCGTCCACGAGAGGCGCTCGATCATGCTTTGCTTGTCGAGCCTTGCCCCCTGGAAGAAGGCGCTGCTTTCGCGGAAGACCGCGTGGCGCAGTTCCATGGGAAGGAGCATCTTGACGCCCACGCCCTCCTGCTGGAGGAACTTGTTGTTGAGGAGCGGCCACACGACGGCCTTCATGCGCTCGGGGTCGCCGTTGACGATGGTGGGTTCGTCCACGCGGTCCATGACGACGATGATCCCGGCGTAGCCGAAGGGGCGCAGCACGCGGCGGAGCCGGTCGATCATCTCGAAGCGCGGCTCGTCGGAGTCGCTCACCGGCAGGTGCGAGGCGTCGCGGTACCAGCGCGGGAGTTGGCGGAGTGAGCCGGCGAAGGAGATGTCGCCGCGGCCGATGACGCGGATCTGTCGGCGGACGCGGTGTGCCTGGCGGAGCAGGGCGAGGCGGTCCCACACGCCGACCTTGAGTGCGAAGAGGGCGTAGAGGCCCGAGGCCGCGGCGAGGCCCCAGTTGACCCACTCGGGATCGATGTGCGGCGCGGCGTCGGCGGCGCGGCCGATGACCCACTTTCGTGCCCACCACCACGCGCCGACCACGAGCAGGGGCAGAACGATGATGGTCAGGCGCCCCCAGATGGCGCTGCCGGGCGGCATGAGTCGCAGTCGCGAGCGCAGGCGCGCGGTGCGTTGGGTTGCGTGCTCCGGCCGGTCGTAGAGGGCTTGCAGGAGGACCAGGTCGCGGCGGGTGGGCTTGTCGAGGCGTTTGTGCAGTTTGCTCGTGTCGCCGAGCGCCACGCGCTGGTCGGGGTCGCCCTCGCCGAGAACGGAGTCGATCAGGCGCGGCACGACCTGGTGCAGGATCGCGTCGGCGTGGTCCACCATTCGGGCCTTCTGGAGCGATTCGAGTGCGGTCTTGCCGCCGAGGCGCTCGTGGAGGAGGTCGAGGGCGCTGTTGAGGTCGTCGTAGCCGACGAAGAGGACCTTGGCGCCGGTGTTGACCGAGTTGTACTCCTCGATGCGTCGCGAGATCTGGATGCGGATGGCGGTCTTGCCGCTGCCCTTCTCGCCGAATACGACCGCGCCCGAAGGGCGGCGGAGGTCGCCCAGGATTTTTTCGAAGTCGGCGTGGAACGTGCCGTGGACCGGGACATGGCGGAACTGCCCCGAGCGGGCGTCGCCGTCGCCGCACAGGCGCGAGAAGACGTCGTCGGATCGAGCCTCCTCGCCCTTGAAGGGGTTTTCGGTGAGGGACCAGTGTTGGAGGAAGTCGGTGACGGTCAAGGGGGGCCCTGGATCGCAAATCGCAAATCGCAAATGGCAGATGCGGCGGGGGCGGCGCGGGATGGTGACTGTGAGATGGCCATCTGCTGCTTCAGTGATCAACTCGCTTGCCGAGTCTGGGCGCCATCGCGGCGACCATGCGTTCGAGCGTGGACTTATCCTTGGCTTCCAGGTTGAGGCGAAGGAGCGGTTCGGTGTTGCTCTTGCGAATGTTGGCCCACCAGCCGTGCTTTTTGAAGCAGTCGATGGTAACGCCGTCGAGTTCATCGATGGTGGCGTTGGCCTCGGTGCCGGGGCCGTAGTCGTCCTTGAGTTCCTCGAGGACGCCGTCCTTGTCCTCGACCTGGAAGTTGACCTCGCCGGACTGGGCGTAGCGGGCGATGGGCCGGATCAGTTCGCTGAGGTGCTTGCCGCTGCGGGCGAGCATGGTGAGCAGCGAGCACATCGCGATGGCGCCGCTGTCGGCGTTGAAGTTGCGGGCGAAGTAGAAGTGGCCGGAGAGTTCGCCGCCGAAAACGCAGTTGTGATCGGCCATGGCCTGCTTCATGAACACGTGCCCGACCCGCCCGCGGATGGGCTTGCCGCCGGCCTTGGTGATGTCTTCCTGCACGGCCTTGGTCGAGCGCAGGTCGTAGGCGACGCACGAGCCGGGTGATTGGGCCAGGAAGTGCTTGGCGAGCAGGGCGGTGAGCAGGTCGCAGCCGACGATCCGGCCTTTTTCGTCCACGGCCATGCAGCGGTCGGCGTCGCCGTCGTAGCAGAAGCCCACGTCGGCTTTGTTCTTGAGCACCGCTTCCTGAGTCCATTTCATGTTGGCCGCGACGAGCGGGTTGGGCTCGTGCACGAACTGATTCCTGGTGTTATCGAAGTGGAGGGGGATAATCTCCATCCCGGCCGCGGCGCCGAGCGGCGAGTCCTTGCTGAAGACCTTTGGGATCATGGTGCCGGCCATTCCGTTGCTGGCGTCGATCACGACCTTGAGTTTCTTGCTGGCGGGGACGTCGAGGAAGGACCGCACGTGCTTGCAGTAGGCGGGCCAGAGGTCGCGCTCCTCGAAGCGGCCGTTTTGCTTGACGAGCGTGGCCTTGTCCACCATGGCCGCGTGCTTGCGGATGTCGGCGAGGCCGCTGGTCTCGCCGACGGGCTTGGCCTTGCGCTTGGAGATTTTGAAGCCGTTGTAGTTGGGCGGGTTGTGGCTGGCGGTGACCATGATGCCGCCCGCGCAGTCGAGGTGGTTGATGGCGAAGTAGATCATCGAGGTGTCGCACATGCCGATGTCGATGACGTCGCCGCCCTGGTCGCGGATTCCCTGCATGAGTTGCTTGGACAAACTCGGGCTGCTGGCGCGCATGTCGCGCCCGACCACGATGTTCTTCATCATGGGGGTGGTTTCGCCCGCGGCGTGGGCGTCGGCCAGGAGGAACTTGCTGGCGCCGTAGCCGATCTGCCACGCCATCATGTCGTTGAGCAGATCCGGGTAGGTGCCCCGAATGTCGTAGGCTTTGAAGACTCGTCCGAGCATGGAAACTCCTGGCAGGTTGTGAGGGTCAACGGTAGACTTCGCAACTGCCGAACATCACACGAACATGTCGGGTGTTTCGGGTTCCTACTATGGGCCCGTGACCACCCCTAAACGCGACTCGGTGACGATCAGGACGATCCGAAAGATGGTGCGCGACGGCCAGCCGTTCGCTTGCCTGACTTGCTACGACGCGACCACCGCGCGATGGCTTGAGCGGGCGGGGGTGCACGTGCTTCTCGTGGGCGACACGGCGGCGGAGGTGATTCTGGGGTACTCGCGGACGATCGACATGCCGCTGGAAATAGCGGTGGCGCTGACGGGCGCGGTGAAGCGGGGCGCCCCGCGCGCGCTGGTGATGGCGGACATGCCGTTCATGTCGTACCAGGCGGACGCCGCCGAGGCGGTCCGCAACGCGGGGCGGTTCATGACTGAAGGACTGGCGGATGTGGTGAAGGTCGAGGCG
The DNA here is from genome assembly GCA_905339235.1 of Phycisphaerales bacterium. Lineage (GTDB taxonomy): Bacteria > Planctomycetota > Phycisphaerae > Phycisphaerales > UBA1924 > RI-211. Next base: position 150,312 of record CAJPFG010000026.1, on the reverse strand, counting down.
GACCAGTCGCACGCGGAGGTCATCGGCCGGATGGCCCGTGCGGGCGTGCCCGTGTGCGCCCATGTCGGCAGCCGCCCGCAGTTGGCGGGGCTTCAGGGCGGGTATTCCGGCGCGGGGCGCACCCCGAAGGAAGCGGCCAAGGTGGTGGAAGACGCTGTGGTGCTGGAGAAGTCGGGCGCGGTCATGCTGCTCGTGGAAGCGGTGCCGGCCGAGGTGACCGACGAGATCATGCGGGCGACGACCGTGCCGTTGATCGGCATTGGGGCCGGGCCGGCGTGCCACGGGCAGGTGCTGGTGCTGCAGGATCTGGTGGGCATGACCGACGAGCCGCCCCGGTTTGCGGAGGGCGTGGCGAAGATCGGGCCGGCCTTGCAGGCGGCGGGCGAGGAGTGGGTGCGGCGTGTGGCGGAGCGGCGGATTGGAGGGGCCGGATACGAGATGAAGGCTGGCGGGAGCATCCGCGCGGCCGGGGGAGGCGAACAGAAGCGAGGCGTTCCGGGGGGGCGCGAGTAGTTCCCGCCGGAATGGAGCGATGGTCCGGGAATGCCGATCCATGGAAGGACGGCTTTCCAGTCGAGGTGCGCATGCGTCGAATCGTTGCGTTTGGTCCGGCGTTCGTGGTGCTGGTGTGCAGCGCGGTGGTGCTCTTCGCGGTGCCGGGGGCCATCCGCGCTATCGGCGCCGCGCAGACGAGGGCGAGGGTCACGCTGGCGCAGCAGCGGCTGGATCAGGACGAGGTGCTCGTGCGGCTCAACGCGGCGGTGCGGGAGGTGAGCGCATCGGTGGAGCCTTCGGTGGTCCATATTGAGGTCGGCTCGGGACGGGGAGAGTTGCGATCTTCGTCGGGCTCAGGGTGGGTGTGGGACGAGGCGGGGTTCATTGTCACCAACGCGCATGTGGTGGCGGGGGCATCCCGGATTGAGGTGCAGTTCCACGACGGACAGACCGCGCGGGCGACGCTGGTGGGCACCGATCCTGCCAGCGACATTGCGTTGATCAAGGTCGAGGCGGGGCCGCAACTTGTGGCCATGCGGCGAGCCACCGGCGAGCGCGTCTTCAAGGGAGACCGCGTTTTCGCGTTCGGGTCGCCTTTCGGGTTTAAGTTCTCGATGTCCGAGGGAATTGTCTCGGGCCTGGGGCGCTCGGCTCGCACCGCCATGGGCTTTGCCGGATTCAGCAACTTCATCCAGACCGACGCGGCGGTGAACCCCGGGAACTCGGGCGGGCCGCTGGTGGACGTGCGTGGGCGACTGGTGGGGATGAACGTGGCGATCGCGACCGCGCAGGAAACGCAGGGGAGCACCGAGGGCCAGAGCGCGGGGATCTCGTTCGCGATTCCGTTGGCGATGATCGAATCGCGCGTGCCGCGGCTGATGTCCGGGGGGCCGGTGCCGTCGGGCTTTCTGGGGATCAGATTCGGCATCGGCGACTCACGGAGCGGAGCACCGCTTGGGGGCGTGGTTGTCACCGAAGTGGAGCCGGACGGTCCCTCAGCCAAAGCCGGGCTGTTCGCTGGGGACATCATCCTCGCGATTGACGAGCAGGAACTTGCGGGGTCGGAATCTCTGCGAGGGATGATTTCCTCCACGTCGCCCGGCCAGGTCGTCCAACTCAAGGTCCGGCGCGGGGAGGATGTGATCCAGATGAGCGTGACGCTGGGCGAGTTTCCTTCCCAGAGTCGCGCCCGCGAATATCAGCAAGCGCTGATGGGAGAGTTTGGCCTGACGCTGCGGGACACGCCCGAGGGGCCCGCGGTGGGGATGGTCTTTGACGAACTGCCCGCCGCGAAGTGCGGGTTCGTGTCGGGCATGCGAATCAAGAGCATCGGCGGCAAGGCGGTGAAGGACGCGAACGAGGCCGTGGGGGCGTTGCTCTCGCTGGGCCTGCTTGCCGGGCGAACGGTGGAAGTCGTGGTGATCGAGGGCGAGGCCGAGCGAGAGTTGGCCTTGCGGATGGTGCGCGAGTAGCGAGGGTCAGTCCGCTTTCCTGATTCGGACGATCACCGGTGTGCCGAATGGCGGCGTGCGCGATCCGTCGGCGATCCACTGAGGCTCCTCCAGGGAAGTGTCCGGGCTGAAGAGCCTCGACCAGGCGATGGTCTCGCCGCCGAAGGTGCACAGACCCACGATGCACCCTTCGCCGTCGGCGCGGTACATTTCGACGCCCTTGTGCCTGATCATCTGCGAGCCGGCGAAGACGAAGTGGTCCGCGCCCGCCGAGGCCGTGAGCGAACGGTTGTCGCGGACGTTCAGGACCCAATCGGTGATCGGCCCTTCGAGGGGGCTTCCGCCCTGCGTCCGGGTTGCGGTGACCATGAGCCGCGGCCCGGAGGGCGGCAGGGGCTTGATGACCGCGCCTTCCCAGTCCCAGGTTCCGGGCGTTCCGGGCTGAAGACCGAGCAGCAGCAGGGCCGCGTGGATCTGCGACGGGGCCGCGTTCGTGACGACGAGGGATTCGTGCTCTTTCGTGTCCGGCGTGCAGGCCAGGACCTCGAGGTACACGCGGGGCGTTTTGGGGTTGTGAGCGTCGATGCAGACGGCGGCGTCGAACTCGATCGTGCCCGCCGCGGCGTCCACCCGGATGTGCGGGAAGACCTCTCGAAGTCCCGATGGGCCGGGCGGGGTGGCTTTGGGCGGATTGGGCCGATCAGGAGCCGGCACGGCGATGGGGTGCTGCCGGGGTTGCGAGGAATCTGGTGGGCGCGAGGCGCACGAGGCGAGGGGTAGCGTGGCGATCAACAGCACCGCGCACGCGCCCGAAGCCGAGAGTGTGGGATTCATGAGAACTCCCGGGCGAGGCGCTTGAACATCTCGCCGCGCTGCTCGTAGTTGGTGAACTGGTCCCACGAGGCGCAGCCCGGGCTTAGCAGCACGGCGTCGCCGGGCCTGGCTCGTTGGCCGACGGCCTGGACGGCGGCCTGCAAAGTGTGGCATTCGGTCGCGCGGGAGTGCGCCGCGGCGGCGATGACGGGGCCGGTGGTGCCGATCGTGTAGAGGCCCGCGAGATTCGGCGCCAGGGCGGCGACGGCGCTGAGATCGGACTTTTTGTCGTAGCCTCCCGCGATGAGATGCACGCGCGCGGGGTCGTCAAACGCCTTGACGGCGAGAAGCGTTGCGTCGGGAGTGGTGGACTTGCTGTCGTTGAAGAAACGCACGCCCTGTTTTTCGCCGACGAACTCCAGGCGATGGGGGAGGCCGGGGAACGTGCCGAGGGCGTCCGCGACCCGTCGCGACAGTTCGCGAAACCGGCCCTGTTCGAGGAATGTCGGATCGATCCCTTCGGTCAGCGCCGCGGCGTGCATTGCGAGCCGGGCGTTGAGCCGATTGTGCTCGCCGGGGATGCGGAGCGGGGGGATTTCGGCGAGGAAGCGTGAATCGGGCGAGGCGTTGGTGGGGGAGACCGGCCACATTGTGCCGGGGAACTGGAGTTCGAGCCGGGCGAGTTCTCCCGAGCGGACGTAGACGGCGGCGTCGCGGCCCGGGCCGCGCTGGCGGGCGAAGAGCGAGAGTTTGGTGTTGCGATAGTCGTCGAAATCGCGGTGCCAGTCGAGATGATTCGGCGCGATGTTGGTGACGACGGCGATGTGCGGGGCCCACGGTGGCGCGGCGGAATACCCGATGCCATCGCCGAGCCAGTACAGCATGAACGAGGAGAGTTCGAGGACGATCCAATCGGCGGGATTGATCGAGTGAGCGGTTTCGAGCAGCGAGCCGCCGATGTTGCCCGAGAGGTGGGTCTTTCGGCCGGCCGCGTTGAGGGCGTGGGCGATCATCGCGCTGGTTGTGCTTTTTCCGGCGGAGCCGGTCACGCCGATCACGCGATCGCGGTTCAGGCGCTCGACGGTGAGGCGAATCTCCGTGGTGATCGGGACGCCGGCCGCGTGGGCGGCGCGAAGGAAGCGGTTTTCCCACGGCTTGGGGACCGCGGGGTTCGCGACCACCAGGTCGCAGGTCGTGAAGTCGCTGACGTTGTGCTCGCCCAATCGGGTTGTCACGACGCCCTTGCCGATCAGAGGTTCGAGGGCCGCGAGCGGTTCGGCGAGTTTGTCCGCCGGCTCGATGTCGGTGACGAGCACGCCGGCCCCGCGCGATGCGAGAAAACGGGTTACTCCCAGCCCGCCGCCGAATCGGCCGAGGCCCATGACGGTGACGCGGCGGCCTTGAAGGTCCTGGTCGTTCATGCGGCGCGAATCCAGATCGGCGAGTTCCGTGGCGATGCGTCACAATAGGGCCACGGGGTCTACATCCACCGCCGTGTGGGCATCGCTTTTAAGTAGTTTGTCGCCCCGCGCCGCCTGGAGGGCCCGCTGCACGAGCCCGGCGCGGTCCGCGACGATCTCCACGGCGAAGCGGTAGAACCCGGCGACACGCGAGATTGTGCACTCGATCGGGCCGCGAACCCGGACGTGGGGCTCGCGGCCGAGGCGCTCGGCCAGAGCCCCCGCGGCGTCGCGGGCGACGTGTGAGTCTTCGTCGCGGCAGACGACGCGGGCCATACGGGTGATCGGCGGGAGGCCTGAGCGGGCGCGGCAGGCCAGTTCCAGTTCGGCGAAGGCCTCGAAGTCATGGCGCGCGGCCAGGGCGATCGCGGGTTCTTCGGGGTTCATGGTCTGGATGATGACCAGGCCTGGCTTCTCGCCGCGGCCGGCGCGCCCCGCGACCTGGCTTACCAGTTGAAAGGTGCGCTCTGCCGAACGGAAGTCGGGGATGTTCAGGGAGGTATCGGCGTCGATAACTCCGACCAGGCGGACATTGGGATAGTCCAGCCCCTTGGCGAGCATCTGCGTTCCGACGAGGAGCCGGACATCGCCGCGGGCGAAGCGCGACAGGGCGGCGTAGAAGTCCTTGGCCGATTTCATCTCGTCGGAATCGAGCCGGAGCATCGTCTCGCCGGGCACGATCCCCATCGAGGCGAGTTTGGAAGCGAGTTCCTCCTCGGCGCGCTGGGTGCCCCAGCCGAACGTCGCGAGTTTGGAGCCGCAGGATGGGCAGAGGGCGGGGACGCGCTGCGCGGCGTCGCAGTGGTGGCACCGCACGATGGAACCGGCGGGTACGTCGGCGTTGCGGTGGACGACGAGGGCGGCATCGCAGTGGTCGCAGGAGAGGACGAAGCCGCAGGCCGCGCTTCGGCACCAGACGTACTGCGCCAGTCCCCGCCGGTTCAGCAGCAGGATGGCCTGGCCACCGTCGTGCAGCGTGTGCTCGAGCGCGGCTTCGAGGGTCGGCCCGAGCAGGTGCAGGCGTGTGTCGCCCTGGGCCGCCCGAGCCCGGCGCTCGGCCGCGAGGTGCACGATTCGGACCTGGGGCATCGAAGCGCCGGCCACGCGCTCCCGGAGTTCCCAGAGTCGGAACTTGTCCGTTCGCGCGTTGTGCCAAGATTCCAGCGACGGCGTGGCGGAGCCCAGCACGACGGGGCAGGCCACCAACTGCGCTCGCTTGATCGCGGTATCGCGCGCGTTGTACCGCGGCAGGCTGTCCTGCTTGTACGAGGTGTCGTGTTCCTCGTCCACGACCACCAGCGAGAGGTTCTCGACGGGGGCGAAGATTGCCGAGCGGGCGCCAACGACCACCCGCGCTTCGCCCGACGCGGCCCGCGACCACTCGCGGTGACGCTGCGAACTGGTCATTCCGGAATGGAGCACGGCCACGCGATCGTGACCGAAGCGCCGGGTGAACCGGCCCGCCGTCTGAGGCGTCAGGGCGATCTCGGGCACCAGCACGATGGCGCTGCCGTTTCGGGCGAGCACCCGGTCGATCAGGCGGAGGTATACCTCGGTCTTGCCCGAACCGGTCACGCCGCGGAGGAGGTGGACGCCGAAATCGGTGCTTCGGTCGATTCCATGCACCGCGTCCTGCTGCTCCTGCGTGAGGACCAGGCGGCCTTCGTCGCGGTCGGCCTCGACCGAGACGACCATTCCGGGAAGCGTGGCCGCGCGGATTTCCGTTGAGTCGGTTTTGTCCAGCAGGCCCGCCGCCACCAGGGTCCGGATCGACTTGAGCGACTTGGTGCCCAGCGTTCCCGCGAGTTCCCGGATCGGGATCGGCCACTCGATCTCGGGGTGCGATGTGATGGCCTCCCAGGCCCGCTGTGGCCCGGGCTTGAGTTTTGGAAGTTCCGCGGCCGTCCCCTTGAACGCCGGCGCAATTTCGATCATCTCGACAGCGCGACGGCCGACGCGGTGCTTCACGGCGGCGGGCATCATCGAGGCGAGGACCATTCCCAACGGGCAGACGTAGTACTCGCTGATCCAGCGGGCGAGATCGACGAGGTGGGGGCTGAGGCGGGCGCCGGTCAACTGGTGGATGGGCTTGACCTTGTGGGCGGGGAAGCCTTCCAGCAACTCGCTGCCGCCGACGCGGACGACGATTCCGGCGGTGCGTTTTCCGGCGCGGCCGAGGGGCACCTCGACGCGCTCGCCGACGGCGGGCGATTCGCCTACGACGCGGTAGGTGAAGGCGGCGTCGTCGTCGATGCGGTCGATGGAACGCTCGACGGCGACCTTGGCGAACTTCGCGTCGGCGGGGAGATTGTCGTCTGGATGGAACAAAAGTTCCGACACGCGCGCTATGCTCCGGCTTTAGATGACCACCACGAACACCGTATCGTCGAGTCCCGCCGCGAGATTAGCGCTTGCGGACGGGACGGTTTTTCAGGGGACCGCCTTTGGGGCCGTCGGGCGTGGCATCGTCTCGGTCGCCGAGGTCGTGTTCAACACGGCCATGTGCGGGTACCAGGAGTCGCTGACGGACCCCTCGTACACCGGGCAGATTCTGACGCAGACGTTTCCGCTGATCGGGAACTATGGCGTGACGGCCGATGATGTGGAATCGAAAAAGGTCCAGGTCGCCGGGTTTGTTGTGCGAGAGTTGGCGCGGCTGCACTCCAACTATCGTTCCGTCGGCGATCTTTCGACCTACCTGGCTGCGCACGGCGTGCTGGGGATCAGCGGGATTGACACGCGCGCGCTGACGAAGAAACTCCGCACGCTGGGGGCGATGCCCGGCGTGCTGACGGATCGGCCGGATCTGACCGACGAGCAACTGGTTGAGATGGCCCGGAAGGCGCCGTCGATGGCGGGACAGAATCTCGTGCCGCGGGTAGGTTGCACGAGCGGGTCCACGTGGTCCGAAACGCTTGGCGAGTGGAGCGGTTCGCCGAGCCCCGGTTCCCGCGCCCTGTTTCGCGTGCTGACGCTGGACTGCGGCGCCAAGGCGAACATCCTGCGCAATCTGGCGGATCGCGGTTGCGAGGTCAGGGTGGTTCCGCACGACACGCCGGCGGACGAGATCCTTCGGTTGTACAAGTCGGGAGAGGTTGACGGGCTGTTCATCTCCAACGGCCCTGGTGACCCGGCCGCGGTTGAGGCGACTGTTCGAACGCTCCGCGAGATCATCGGCAGGCCGGACGGGGAAGTGATGCCCACGTTCGGAATCTGTCTCGGGCATCAGTTGTTGGCGTTGGCGGCGGGCGGGAAGACGTACAAACTGAAGTTCGGCCACCGCGGCGCGAACCAGCCGATTCTGAACACGACGACGGGCAAAGTCGAGATCACGAGCCAGAATCACGGATTCGCGGTAGAGACGGAGTCGATCCGGGCCGCGGGCGGCGAGCCGACGCATATCCATCTGAATGACAACACGTTGGCCGGGTTTCGGATGAAGACCAAGCCGGTCTTTTCGGTGCAGTACCACCCCGAAGCCTCGCCGGGACCGCACGACGCGGGGTACCTGTTCGACGAGTTCGTGGCGTCGATGGCCTCGCGACGATCGCGACGATAGTGCGCCTCCCTGGGTTTGAAAATCGGGTTGCATCCGACATCGCGCGCGGTAGGCTGTGAGCACGGCTCGTCAGAGCCTGACAGGGGTGGGGTCCGTCGAGGGATTCTCCGATCGACGAACCTGCGACCGCGCGTTGATCGTGCATCAGCACGAGAGATGGGCGCTGATGTGTGTTTGCGCACAGGACCACGGAGAACCTCGCGTGAGACGCGGCGTATTCCGTTGAATTCGCCGGCGCGACCGGTGTTATGGCTTGCGAGCGTCCGGCAACTCGGTAGACTCGAAGTTCGGCGACAAAGGGTCTTTCGGGGCGGTGAGCCCGGCTCAGGGGTGTTCATCCATGCGGCGCATCTGCACGCGCGACGTGTGACGCACGAGGCTTCGGCGAGGCCGGGCCGCGTGACATCCTCGGAGGATCTGGAACAGGGGTGTGAGTCTCGGCGCGCGTGCGGCCGCGGCTCACCAGATTGAGGAGCGTCTCATGAGTTTGCGCGTAGGAATGGTGCTGGCGCTGTCGGCGGGGCTGACGGCGACGGCCTGGGGACAGGCGGAAGATATTCGTGGCATTCCGGTGCACGTGCAGGACGCGTCCGCGGGGACGTACGGCCAGCGCGCGGCGGGAATGCCGGTAGACAACTGGACGAATGCGAACAGGACGGGGCTATTCCGGTTCCTGGCCGAGACAAACGGCAAGCACATCCTGGACGACTTCAACTTCGCACCCGGACCGTGGGCTGCGCAGGCCTCGCGCACGATTGATGCGGTGGACTTCTCCGTCTGGAGCAATCTCGGGCAGGACTTCCGGCTCCGGATGACGATCTGGGACGTGGCCGACGTGGACTTCGCCGGCTTCGGCTCGCCGGGCGGGAGCATGATCAATCCATCCGCCACGGCGCTGCGCGTCGAGGAGTTTCCGGCGGGCGGGGGCTTCTACAACTACGCGGGCGAGGGATTCGTGCAGATCAACAACTCGCTGCCCAGCGGCCCGCTTGCTCTCTCGGGCTCAATCGCCGGCATCGTGGTTGAAGTGGTCGCGATCGACGGCGCGGGCGTTCCCCAGCCTACCGCCGGACCGGGGGCGACGTTCTTTTCCAACAACAGCGCCCGCGGCGCGGTGGACAACACTCCGGCCAACTCGGTGAACCCGGCCGCTCCCGGCTTCAGCCTGCCGGACTACGGGCGCGATGCGGACAACGACGGCACTTTCATCGGGGACGCGGCGGCCGACGCCACCGGCGAGCGCCGCTCGTTGATTGTCGCCGACCTTGGCGGAGCCACGCCATTCGCGACGTACGCCTATTCGTTCGCCGTCCGTGGCGACATCGTGGTGGCGGGAACGCCCTCGTGCGAGTCGTTCTCGACGGGCGCGGACAATGTCTGGGTTTCGGACTCGGAAGCCCTGGGCGCCAACAGCGTGAAGTGGTACTGCGTCACGCTGGCCTCCAGCGCGAACGACGCGAACTACAAGTACATCGACTTCGACACCAACGGCTCGACGACCGATGTCGCCGTGGCGGTCTTTGATTCCAACGGGATCATGGTCGCCAACGACGATGAGAATGGCGGAGCGGGCAACGCGCTCCTCACCTTCGGCATGGGCCGGCGCGCGTCCGAGGGCGGCGCGGACTATGACGGCATCAACTACTTCCCCACGCAGCGAGGCCAGTCTCCCGGCACGGACGGCCTGCTCGCCGGGACCTACTACGTGGCGGTCGCGTCGGCGTCCGGCGGCGCGGTGTTCGCGGACGGGTTCTTCGCCAGCGGCTCCGGTCCGGCCGGTACGAGCGTTCTGCGAGCACGCACGAACATCGGCGGCGGGGCCATTAACCCCTCGGCCGCGCCCGCGGCCACCCGAATCGTCGGCGGCGCGTTCGAGGACCCGATCGTCGCTCCGGGCGGGCAGACCGCCGGGGAAGCGCTGTATAGCCCCGGCGTGTTCTGGTACGACGTTCAACTTTGCCGCGACGCCGATGCGGGGAATCCGGTGCAGTTCATGGTGATCAGCCCTCCGGCGGGCGAGCCCCCGGGCAAGCGTCTGTACGTGTTCGATGCGCTGGGCAATCTCCGAGGCACGGCGCAGGGCGGCCGGCCCAGTTCTCCGACGGTGAACTTCGGCGGATCGGATCCGTTCCTTCCTGCGGGCACCTACTACATCTGCACGACGTTTGATTACTCCGGAAGCGATACCGACATCGCGCCCAACTCCGCTTCCGACGGTCGTTGGCACGTCCGTCCTCGCGTGAACGACGGCGGCTACACCCTGCAGATCCTCGTGCTGGTTCCATGGGGCGACTGCCCGGCGGGCGTTCCCTGTGAACTGGCGGATACGAACTGCGACGGCAGCCTGAACGGCTTCGACGTGGAAGCCACCGAGCAAGCGGTGAACGGAGACTTCTCCAACTTCTGCCTGCCGTCGGCGGATCTGAACAATGACGGCGCCGAAAACGGCTTTGACGTTGAGTACTCCGAGTTCCTGACGTTGAACTGCTGATCGGCGAGAGATAATCTGCAATGGAAAACCCTCGGGGCTGCAAACCCCGGGGGTTTTTGCGCGCCTGGCACGCTCGTTCGCAAACGATTCGGTATTGCGTTATTTGGCGAGTTCAACGTACATTACCCGCTGTCTGCGTGACTCCGTCCCGAGTGGGGGAGATCTGCAAACCGGGTCGTCTCGACGTTCGAGCGAGTGTGTATGGGAGTGTGGGCGCTAACCGGCCCTGACAATCTGAGGAGTATTTGCGATGAAGAAGTGTCTTGCGCTAGCGATCCTTGCGGGCTGCTGCGCGACCGTGATTGCGCAGAATCAGGTGACGGTTAACTCCGAACCGCTTGGTGCGGAACGATTCAAGGTCGGACCTGGCGGGGCGATCTCGCCCGCCGGTTACTCCGAGCGCGTATCGGAGCGTGTATGGAACAACGGCCTCTTCGGCGGAGTCAACGCGGCGGGCTCAAGTCTGGGGGCGTTCCATCACCGCCACCTCATGTCGATCAACTGGGCGCCCGGTCCGTGGGCCGCGACGGCGGTGCACATGATCGACGGCATCGACGGCATCGGGTACGGCACGGCGGGCTTCGCGGACATTCCCGGCTCGACGATCGAACTGCGGTTCTACGAGCAGTCCTCGGTGAGCCTGGACGGGTTCACGGGCGTGGGGACTTCGATGATCGACGCGTCCGCGACGCCGGCCCTCACGCTGGTGCTCGAGTACCCGCAGGGCCTGCCCCGCACCGGGTCGGGCTACGGCGTGGGCTGGGATGTGATCCCGCCGGCGGCGGACCTGCCCGCCGGCAACTACTGGCTGGACGCGGTGATCATCAACGGTTCGACCGGACAGCCGCTGCTTCCGGCGGACGACAACTACCGCCTCTGGGGCGGAACCACCTCGGGGGACGCGGTCAACCCCTGCTACCAGCAGGGCACGGGCTCGAACGACATGGGCTACGACCGCAATGGCGACGGCGTGTATGCCGGCGCGGCGGCCCCGGGCTCGGGAACGCTCGAGCGCACGCGCTACCAGTTCGGCCCGGCGGCCGGGCAGACCAACAACCGCCCGCTGACGGGCCTGTGGGCGTTCTACGGCGACGTGACCGTGCCGCCCCCGGTCTGCGGCACCGAGGCCGAGAACTTCAGCCTCGGCGCGGACAACGCGTTCGCGTCCGACACCGAGTCGATCGGCACGAATGGGATCAAGAAGTACTGCTTCACGATCACGCAGGATGCCATCGACGCGAACTATGGGTATCTCAACATCGATACCGAAGGCTCCAACAACGCATTTGCCATCGCCGTGTTCAGCGCGGGCGGAACACTGATCGCCAGCGATGACGGCGGCGGCACGGGCATTCTCGGGAGCAACTCGCAACTCTCCTTCGGCATCGGTCGCCTCGCGGCGGCAGGCCTCAACGGCCTGCAGTACGACGGCCGGCACTATGACGCGAGCACGGGTGCGCTGGGCCTGTCGGCCGGGCAGTACTACCTGTTCGTGGTTCCCTCCGACGGCGGCCCGCCGGCGTTCGGCGGCGGCTTCACCGCGTCGGGTACTGGCGCGGGCGGCACGGCGGTGGTCCGCATCCAGACCAACGCCACGAACCTGACGGCGCCTCCGGCCGCGGCTCAGCCGGAGAGCACCGTTCTTGTGGGTGGCGCGTTCGAAGATCCGCCGGTCGCGCCCGGTGCGCAGTCCGCTCCGACGGCGATGGCCGGCGGAGTTCCGCTCTGGTACAGCATCAATCTGTGCCGCGACGCCGATTCCAACGTCGGCAACAGCGTGACGTTCAACAGCCAGGATGGCGCGTTCACCGCCACCTTCGGCATGTACATCTTCAACTCGGTGGGCAACCTGGTCGGCACGGCCCAGAGCGCGGCGGGCGTCGCGAACGTGGTCTTCGACAACAGCCTGCCCGCCGGGCAGTACTTCATCGGCCTTACCTACAACGGCGGCGGGCCTCAGGGAGACGTCGCTCCGAATGCCGCGACGGACGGGCGCTTCCACCTTCGCGGCCGCAACCTCAGCAACGGCTACACCATCACCACGTCGGTCTTCGTCAACTGGCTTGACTGCCCGTCGCTGATCCCGTGCGAACTGGCCGACACGAACTGCGACGGCTCGCTCAACGGCTTCGACGTTGAAGTGACGGAGCAGGCCGTGAACGGCGACTTCTCGAACTTCTGCCTCCAGAGCGCCGACCTGAACAACGACGGGGCCGAGAACGGCTTCGACGTGGAGTTCTCGGAGTTCCTGACGCTGAACTGCTGATTGGTGAAGTCCGGTAAGCACCTAATCCCCCGGGGAGTGAAAACTCTCCGAGGGATTTTGTACGCGCAGGTCCGGTGAGGCGGAAGGGGCCCGAATTCGGCCGAACGCGCGGGCTTGTACTAGGTCTGTTCTGCATTTACGCGGTTTATGGGATGTCTTTGCCAAATCCGGTTGCAAGATCTGGAAGACAGGATACATTCTGAAGAGATGGCCTCGGGGGGCCCGCGGAAAGCGGGGTACGTGAAGCATCAGGGTGCCTTTCGTGTCGGCACGAAGGCGGAACGTGCAGGAGGATTCGGGCGAGAGTCCCAAAATCGCCCCGAAGGCGCGAGAAAAAAACGTCGATGGGGAATGCTGGTCGGGGAAGGTCCATGGGTGCGTAACCCATGGGCACGCCGCCGTCCTTCCGACTCGACGTTTACGAGTGTGTGCGAGTTCTGGCGGTTGGGTACATGGGAGTGTGGGCCGTCTCCGGCCCGGAAATGGTGAAAAGAGGAGTATTCGCGATGAAGAAGAGTCTGTTGATTGCGATGTTTGCGGGCGCGGCTGTCGCGCAGAGCGCGTTGGCTCAGTCCGAAGACATGACGGGCATCCCGGTTCAGGCCTGGGGCCCCGAGCACGTCCTGAATCATCCGCAGGGAGGCTACGGAGCGCGCGTGCCAGTCGCGATGTGGGACAGCGGTCTGCCCGCTGAAACCGGCGGCGGCTTCGCCGGCCCCGGCGCGGACGGCGTGGGTGTGATCCGGGTTGTCGGCGACGACATCGTTCCGTCCGCCGCGGCGGGAGTAGCCGGCGGCTATTCGGTGATCGGCGTTCGCTTCGGCGCGTGGGTGGCCGCGGACAATACGGTCGATACGGCCGACCATCGCATGACGGTCTATCCGACGTTCACGGCGGCCGCGAACCCGGTGTATAGCGGGACGCCGATCGAAGAGATCGCGGTGCGTGTTGGCGGGCACATCGGCGCCAACGGCCAGGGGTTCTTCTTCCCGGCCGACATCGCCATCGCGGGCGGCGTGACGTTCCCCGCCTTCGCCGGCGGCTTCCTGTATATGGACGTGGTCGACGACGTCACGCTTCCGACACCGACCGTCATCACGGGCATCAACAACATCCGTCGCGCCAACGGCACGATGCCCGCCGGCGGCGGCAACCTGCTCGGCTACTTCTCGGCGAACGGCTCGACGGTGATGAACTCCACGGACTTCACCCCTGCTGCCGGCGCGGCGTATCCGACCAACTGGCGCGCCGCGTTCGCGACGCTGCGCGTGGACGCGACCGTCGTCGAGCCCCCGGCCGACTTCAACATGGGCTGCGTCTCGGACGGCACCACGAGCCACTCTTTCACGCTCGCCGACAACGACGTTTACTGGATCGACATGTGCCTGAACGGTGACGCCACCGATGAGGCCGGGCTTGACGGTCAGTTCTGTGACATCGACACCGAGGGCTCCGCGGTGGTTGCGGCGCAGTCCGCGATGGCAATCTACGACTCCACCGGTGCGCTCGTCGGTTCGGACATCGAGTCGGCCGGCTCGGGCACGAACTCGCAAATGTCGTACGGTGTCGGCCGCCGGGCCGCCGTCGGTGACGGCGTGCAGTATGACGGCCGGACGTCTCGTGCGAACGCGGTGCACGGTTTGGCCGCGGGTAACTACAAGATCGCCGTGGCCCCGCTGGGATCGTCGTTCAGCAGCGGCTGGGCGGTCACGGCCTCGGGCACGGGCGGCGGCGTGACGCTGAACGTCACGACGAACGCAAACGGCGCGCCGTTGGCACCGTCGGTCGCACCGATCCCCGAAGTTGACCTGGGCCAGTTGGTGGCTCCGGGCGGCCAGGTTCCTGCGGGCGTGGTTGGCTCGTACGCGGTTCGCTGGTTCAAGTTCAACTCCTGCCGGACGACCGATGCGTCGAACACGGTGCAGATCAACATGGACGGCTCGGCGACCACCGCGAGCACGGCCATGTACCTGTTTGACGGCAGCGGGGCGCTGGTTGCGTCTTCGACGATGGGCGCGGGCGGCGTTGCGCCACCCCTGGACTTCAACGACGTCACCGTGCTGCCGGCGGGTGACTACTACCTGGCGTTCACCTACCTTGGCGTCAACCTCTCGCAACTGAGCGATCGTTGGCACCTGCGCTCGACGAACGGTTCGAACGGGTTCAACATGCAGGGCTCGATCTTCGTGTCCTGGCTCGACTGCCCCTCGCTCATCCCGTGCGAACTGGCCGACACGAACTGCGATGGCTCACTCAACGGCTTCGACGTTGAGGTGACCGAGCAGGCCGTGAACGGCGACTTCAGCAACTTCTGCCTCCAGAGCGCCGACCTTAACAACGACGGCGCCGAGAACGGCTTCGATGTCGAGTTCTCCGAGTTCCTGACCCTGAACTGCTAGTTCACTCGGATCAGCCGAACTTCAGCCCCCGGGACGCCGAGTCCCGGGGGCTTTTTCGTGTAGAATCGATGCAAGTCGAGTTTGCCCGTGGGGGAGGGCGAAACATGCGAGAACCTCAAGAAGCATCCGTTTCATCGAGGTTGAGGCCCGCGCTGAATTGCCGGTACGCCCGCGCGATCGCTGTGTTTCTGACGGCGCCGGCGGCGTTGGGGCGGTCGTGCTGATCGACTCTTTCACGCTCCGATTGGCTCCATCTCCGGGGAGCCTTGCGCTGCTACCCGGCATCTGGGGAGTCGGATGGCGTCGTCGCCTGAGTTGGGCGGGCCCGCGGCGCCATATCACAAACTGCCGGAAGCAACCATTGGCAATCCGCGTCTGCCGGGTAAACGACGTGAGCGTCCTGGTCCAGCAGTGTTGAGCGCATCAGCCCCGAAGCCGCAGCACACCCGGCCCGCGCTCGTACCGCGGCACTGCGGCGTCCGCGCTCAGCGACCATAACTCGATACCGCCGGCGACGGACTTGCTGTCCGCGAGATCGGGCCTGCCTGTGGCGCGGAGAACGTTGGCCGCGTCGAGGGAACGGCGGCCGTGATGGCAGAGGAGGACGACGCGTTGACCCGGGCGCGGCTCGATTTCGTCGTGGCGGTCGGCGATCTGGTCCAGCGGGATGTGAAGCGAACCGGGAACGTGCACCAGGTCCCATTCGGGCTGCGTGCGGACATCCACCAGCAGCACACGCCCGGCATCGAGGGCCGCCTTCGCGTCGCGGGGCGTGATTTCGAACTCGGCGTGGAACGGGGCGCCGACCGGAAGGCCACCGGCGTCGAGATTGTCGCGTTGATCGGCCATCACGATTCTCCGTGTTGTTTTGGCCGCGGGCGGTCAGGGCGTGGTTGAATCGGCGGCCGAGGTCGGGACCCCCGTGCCCGTTCGCCAGTACGACTCCGGCAGCGAGCGCACTTCATGCCAAGGAGCGACGAAGAAGAAGCGGGGGATCATGAGCACGCCGTCCCAGATGGCCAGCGGTCCTGATGCGCTGGTTTCGCCGATCCGTGTGGGCAGCGTGTTCCCCTCGAGCTCGAGGGCGGAAACGGACGACACCGGATCGCCGCGCTGGCGGCTGGTGGCGCGCGTCCAGCGGTGCATTCGGGCGTAGCGGGGGTAGGCGTATGTGCCATCGACGGGCACGACCACGGTGGTGGGTTGCCAGGAGCCTCGGGACAAGGTCGGCGTGGAGGCCGCGTCTGGCTGGATGGGGCGTTCCTGGCGCTCGGGGATGTTGAACTCGGCGAGGAGGACGCTCTGCGCGGGGTCGCCGTGGCGTCCGAGTGTGATGCGCTCGTTGTGGGGCGCCTGGCAACCGGCGAGCAGGAGCAGGAGTGCGAGGGGTGGGAGTCTGTTCACGCGGGGAGGATAGGGCTCAAGGCTCGTCCGGCGCGGGGATCGGCCCCAGAACTCGCCGGGCGGCGTCGAGGGCGGTTTCTTCGTCATATCCCTTGCGGGCAAGGGCCGCGAGGACACGCCGGTATCGGGCGGCGGGAGCAAGGGAACTGGGTGCTTTCTCCGCGGCGGCCCTGGCGGCGGTGAGGGCGAGCGATGGAGAGTCCACGCCGGGGGATTTGAGCCCGCGAAGGTGCAATCGCTCGCGTGCGCGCTCGGGGGATTCCGCGGCCGCGTTGGATTGGTCGAGGACGGCTTGGGCGAGGCGGGCGTCGTCGAGGGCGCGGCTAGCCCGCAGGCGCAGTACGACGGTGTCGATGGTCTCGTGCTCGAATCCTGCGCGAGCGAGGCGGGCGCGCAGTTCCGCTTCGCTCTTGTCTCCCGCGGCCAGGATGCGCCGAGCGCGGGCGAGGGCGCGGTCGAGTAGGGGCTTTGGGGCCATTCAATCGCCCGTCGGGATGATCCCGGCGCCTTCGACCATGAGTATCACGGTGCGTTCGGGGGCGCGCGGGCGGTGCATGATGCCTTTGGGAACGACGAATCCCTGGCGCGGGCCCAGATCGACCGTGCGGTCTTCGAGGTCGATGAGGAATCGGCCCTCGACGACGTAGAAGAACTCGTCCTCGGTATCGTGCTTGTGCCAGTGGTACTCGCCCTTCACGATGCCCAGCCGAACCACCGAGTCGTTCACTTTGCAGAGCGTCTGGTTGTACCAGGGGTGGGCGCAGGCCTCGACGAGTTTCTGGACATCCACGACTTCGAGTTGCTCGTGCAGGATGTTCAGGCGAGTGTCGTACGGAAAATCGGCCTTTGGCGCGGCGGTCGCGGGGGTGGGGGTGGTCATCTCGGCTCCTCCTTATGCCCGCTCAGTCTTTCAGGTCGAGGACCAGAGCGAGCAGTTCGCTCGCCGCGTGCGAGTCGTCGGCTTTTTTTGCGGCCGCGAGCCCCGCGTTGGCGGTCGCGATGGCGTCGTCCTTTTGCGAGCAGCAGGCGAGGGAGCGGGCTTTGTGGTAGTAGGCGTAGAGATAGGTCGGATCGACCGCGAGGCAGCGGTCATAGAAGGTGACGGCTTGGGAGTGCTCGCTCT
Source organism: Phycisphaerales bacterium (assembly GCA_905339235.1). Lineage (GTDB taxonomy): Bacteria > Planctomycetota > Phycisphaerae > Phycisphaerales > UBA1924 > RI-211. The sequence goes on along the minus strand of CAJPFG010000026.1, from coordinate 132,851 downwards.
TCTTGGCGTGCTCCTGAGCGATTGCGTACAGCGTGAACGCGTCGTTCGGGTCGGCGTTCAAGAGTCGCAGGAGTTGAGGCAGCCTGTCGCTCATTCCGCGCAGTGTATCGTGGTGACGCGGGAATGCGCGCTACTTGAACACCGTGATGTCGTAATCCGCCGGAGTCGGGTCGATGGGCACCGAGCCTGCGTTGAGCACATCGAGGCGGACGGTATCCGCGGCGGAGACGAAAACGTGCCGAATTACCAGTCCCGGGGCCATGACCTCGCGCGGGTTGATGATCACAGAATCGCCGATTGCCGCCCCCGGAACAGAAACAGTGGCGTTCGAAGCGAGACCGGAGAAGATCATCGGGAAATCAACGGTCCCGGTGATCCGGATGCTGCTGGGGTATGCGGTGGTTTGCAGCGAGTTGTCGGGGAAACGGATGCCATCGACCCCCGGGGTGCCGCCAAGGTCCAGAAGTGCGGTGGGCTCGATCACGCGGATTCCTACGTTTCCCCAGAACGAGATTCCGTTCTGACCCTGGACCCAGGGCGCTCCGGCCGAGAGCGCGTAGAGGGCGACGGGGGCGGGGGTGATGCGCTGTCGGGGCGTGAGGGTCGTCCAGGTGCCGGTCCCGGCGGGGGATCGGACTTCGATTTCGAGCCACCGCTGATCGGGGCCGAACGTTCCGCCCGGAACGGTGACGGTCGTAGTGACGTCCCCACCCGCGCCGGGAGTGATGTTGCTGCGTGTCACCAGGGCCAGCCGGTTCGGGAGCAGCGGGGAATCTTCGTGGTCCCACACGGCGAGGCGCAGATCGACCGGGGAGGTGATCGGCCCGGAGGGGCCTTTCAGCACGCCCTGGTACGTGAAGGAGGGAGACAACGGTGAGGGCGGCTGGCTGTTGATCGAGATCGTCCACCCGCCCGAGATCGACCCTCCGCTGGGGGAACTGTCATCGAGCACGTACAGCGACCACGGGCCGTTCGGATCGCTGCCGGTGAACGCGGTCATGCCGCTTGAATACGGCGGAGCGGGAGCGGGGCCGGGGAATGTGTCGCCTCCCAGGAAGTTTGTCGGCGAGTAGGTGCCCGAGGGGATGTTGGCCGTGGCCGTGGGCATCGAGGGAGCGCCGAAGGCGAACGTGAGGTTCACGCTGTTGAGGTCGCCGCTGCCTCCGACGTCGCTCATCAACAGCACACGGGCGCCGGTGGGGCCCACCACGAGGATGTCCAGGTCTTCGGTGAAGGTGTGCTGGCACCCGTAGAGGGTCACGAACACGGCGCTGATATTGCCCGTGATGCCGCTTACGTCGATGGTGCTTGGGTACGGCGAGGCAGCGCCCGACGCGGGGACGGTGATCGGCGCGGAGTTGGAGAATGTCTGAGCGCCGGCGCAGGCCGCGAATGCGGCACTCAGCGACCCCACCCCGGCGAGAATCGAGCGGCGCATGAGAGCCCTCCTTTGATTGCGCGGCATCGTGACGGAACGAGCGGCCGAAATTCTACCTGAACGGGGCGTATCCGCAAGGGCTTTGCCGGGGGATATGCGTGACCAGATGCCGAACACAACGGCTATGGTTGAACCTCGCGGTGCACCCCCGCGGCTTCAGGAGCATCACATGAGCGAAGTCAAGTCGATCGCCGTTATCGGCGCCGGGCAGATGGGCGGCGGAATCGCCCAGATCGCGGCGGTAGCCGGGTTCAACGTTATCGTGCACGATGCGTTTCCCGGCGCCACGGACAAGTGCAAGGCCACCCACGCCAAGAGCCTCTCCAAACTCGTCGAGAAGCAGAAACTCTCTCAGGCCGACGCTGACGCGGCGGTCTCCCGCATCCGGTTCGCGACCGACCTGGAGGCCCTGAAGGGCGCGGACTGGGTCGTTGAGGCGATCGTCGAAGACGCCAAGGTCAAGAAGGATCTCTTCGTCAAGATCGCGGCGATGTTCCCGCGCGAAGATGTCATTCTCACCACCAACACCAGCAGCATCAGCATCACCGAGATCGCCGCCGCCACGGGCGTGGCGGCCCCGCGCGTGGTCGGGATGCACTTCTTCAACCCAGTCCCGCTGATGGCGCTGGTTGAAGTCATCCCCGGCATTCAGACCAGCAGGGATGTGGTCGAACGGACCATTGCCCTGGCTACGCGGATGGGCAAGACTCCGCTGAAGGCCAGCGATCGCGCGGGGTTTGTCAGCAACCGGGTGCTCATGCCCATGATCAACGAGGCGTTCTACGCGTGGATGGAGGGCGTGGCGGAGCCGGAGGCCATCGACGGGATCATGAAACTGGGCTGCAACTTCCCCATGGGTCCGCTGCGTCTGGCCGACTTCATCGGGCTTGACACCTGCGCCCACATTATGAACGTGCTCGCCGACGGATTGAACAACGATCGGTACCGGGCTTGCCCGCTGCTGAAGCAACTGGTGAGCGCGGGACGCCTGGGCGACAAGACCGGACGCGGTGTGTTCGAGTACCCGAAGAAGTAATCGCATCTACGAGGCTTGGGGAGCGTTGATGAAGCGATGGAGAATCGGGTTCGGCGTGGCCGCGCTGGCGGTGCTCGTGGCGGGCGTGGTCATCGCGTGGCCTTGGTTGTACTTCGGCCCGACGCTGCCGCGCGCCGACCAGCGCGCGGCCTGGAGAGCCCATGCGCTGGAATCCAGTGGCTTGGGAGTTCATCAGGCCGAGAGTGCGTGGGAGCGGTACCAACTGGTGCTCAAACTGCAGGCGAAGGCCTACGAGCAGGTCTTCGGCCCGCTGCCCGTCGAAGCGAACGGGCGCCCGGCGATCCGCGATGCCATCGACTTCGATCCGCCCGGCGGGATGACCCCCGGGCAGCAGGCAGAGGCGAGTCGGCTGTTCGGGACGATGAAATCGACGGGGCTATTCGAGGCGCTCGACGCCGTGGCAATGGACCGGGCGTTCGTGCGCCCCCTCCCGCCGGCGGGGCTGTTGCTGGGTCTTGATCTGGGAGACCTGACCTACGACCGCGCGCTGTTTCGCGCGCTGCGCTTTCACGCCCGGGAGGCCGCGCGGGCCGGCGATGCGCCGGAGGTCGAACGAACGCTCGTGCGCAGCCTGGGGCTCGCGCGGGTGTGCGCGGCCGAGCCGATCACGATTTCGTGCATGGTCGGCATCGCCATCGCATCGGCGACGGCCGAGGAAGCCATCGAACTCGCCGCGGGTGGCGCGCTGCCGCCCGAATCCTGCAATCGCATCGCCAAACTGTTCATGGAGTTCGAGTCGCTTTCCACCGCCGACCTCATCGACGGAGAAGCGATCCTGATGCGGGACACCCTGCAGGAAACGCTCGGCGAGACGCCGATTACTCCCATTAACCGCTCGGCGCAGACCGCCAAACTGAACGAGGTGGTTGAATCGGCGAAGAAGTGGTCGGCGCTTCCCGCGTGGGACCGGCGCGACGCGCCGTTCGATCTCGATGCTTCCGGGAGCCTGCGCTACAAACCCGCTCTCATTTTGCTTCCCGCGTTCGACAGGCTCGGCTGGTCTCGCGAGCAATGGGAAACCACCCGGCGCGGCACGGCGATCGTCCTGGCTGTTCATGCGTACACGAAAGTCAAAGGCAACCCGCCGGCGGTGCTGGATGCGCTCGTCCCCGAGTATCTTCCCTCGGTGCCGGTCGATCCCTGGACCGGGAAGGGGTTCGGCTACCGAGTTCTCGAATCGCCCGATGAGCATGGTCGCCGGTTCCTCGTGTATTCGGCGGGCTGGGACGGCGAGGACAACGCCGGAAGACCGCACCCGAAGGATCGGACCGTGTCCCTCCAGCAACCCGGCAGCGGCACCGACTTTGTGATCAACACCCCGGCCGCGAAATAGCCGCGATTCTGCACCTTCAGACTCCCGCGTCTGGTACATTGTCGCGGTATGCGAATCCCCGCGTCGAAGGTGTACCGGGCGTTTCCAGAACTGGACAAGTTCGGCGACGCCCAGTGCGAGTCGTTCGTGAAGGCCGCGGCGGGGCGGTCGGAGCGGCGCGCGATGCGCGTGGTGCTGCAACTGCTGGTCGCCGTCGCGGCGTTTTTCGGGGTCGGCGCGCTGTTCGTCGCGATCGGGCGGCGCTGGGAGGCGTCCGACGAGGTGCTCTGGCGCCGAAACGACTTCTACATGACCTGGGCGGCCATCACGATGCTGGCGACGTTTCTGGCCACCGGGACGTGCTGGTTGTTCGCGAAGGACACTCTGCTTCGGCGCGCCATCAAGCGGGTGATGCAGGAGCGGGGATCGTGCGCGGCGTGCGGCTACGGCCTGACGGGGTTGCCGGTGAACGACAGCGGGCAGGTGATCTGTCCGGAGTGCGGAGGGTCGTTCGAGGCGGATGCCTCGATGGGCGAGATTCTGGCGGACGAATCCGGTGAGAAGCGGTTCATGCCCTCACCCGACGCCGCGCCGCATGTACGGCGCGTGCTGACCCCGCAACAGCGAAAGCGCCTGATCTGGTGGCTGCTCGGAGCGCCGGGAGGGCTGGTGCTGCTCCTGGCGATGCTGTGCGGTGGCTACGAACTGTTCCTGTGGCGTCAGGCGGCCTCCGCGAAGGCCGACCGAGTGAAGGCGAGTCAACTTGAGGAGTTCGCGAAGGAAAGTCAGACGGGGTTGGCCCAAGGGGTGAACGGCTGGGCGGTCCTCTCCGAATCGATTCAGATCATGGGGAAGATCGAATCCGAAGAACGCATCGCCGCGGGCGACGACGTGCCGACCGGAGGGGCCTGGACGATGGAGTTCGATCTGGTGTATGGAGATGCTCCCATCGGGGCGGGGCTTCCGCCGCAGGAGGTCAAGCGCAACCGCGACTTTGCAATGCGACTGATCGGCGCGTGGCGCCATGCCGGCGTCTTTAAGTCCCTGGACGAGATCGCCGGGTGCCCGGTTGCGTTTCGGTCGATCACCCAGACCGGCGACCTGCCGTTGCAGTTCGGCCTGTACGACGATTGGTGGAAGAAACGGCGGCTTGCTACCGTCAACGCCGCTCGAATGAAACTGGCGACGGACGCCGGCGACCACGCGGAGTTTCTCGCGGCGTTCGAGACGAATCTGGCCATGTCCCGGATGGTCGCGTCACAGGCGTCTCTATGGAATCGCATGTCGAGCGGGCAGTTTGACGCGCTTACGCTGGAGCGTGTGCAGGCGCATGCCGCGGCGCACCCGGGGGGACCGTGGGCCGGGCCGGCCCTGGAGGCGATCAAGAGGCAGGAAATCCGGGTGCCCGGGTGGCGCGCGTACGAGGCCGAGCGGTTGGTTATGCGAGACTGCCTCGCGTATGTGTTCAGTGAGCCGTCAAGGGTCCGGTTCGGGATGTGGTCATTACAGACCGGATTCCTCGGCGGCGGCGTCGCCCCGGGTGCCCATCGGCTGGGCACCTACACCCAGAATCGCGCCGAGGTGGAATCCCGGATCGGGGCGTATCTCACCGCGGCCAGGTCCGAGCCGTTCGAGCGTTCGGCCGTTCCGGCGTGGACCCCGGAAAAGTACTTTCTGACCGGCATGCTCACCACCATGATTCCCGGATCGCTGTCGGGCATCGACCGCCAGAGTGCGCAGCGTCGCGGAATGATGCTGCTCGCCGCGGTGGAATCGTACCGGGCCGATCATGCCCGCTACCCCGCGTCACTCGAAGAACTAGTGCCTTCGTATCTCGGCACGATGCCGATCGATCCGTGGACGGGCAAGGCTTTTCGCTTCGCATTCAGTTCCGACGGCACGGACTATTCGCTGTATTCGCTCGGCGAGGACGCGGTGGACGACGGCGGCGCCTCCGACACCCAATCCGGAGTGCCTGTCAATGCCTGGATGGTCGGCGGCAGCGTTCCGCAGGGGCCGGGCGATGTCGTGATCCACGCGGCCGGCTCCGTCGAGGCCACGGAGCCGAAGTGGCTACCACATCAGGATCACTGATCCGGCCGCGAGTTTGATCGCGATGAGCCACCACACGCGCCGGAGCAGCGCTCCTCCACCGATCACGGCCATGACGCCGGTCTTGAAGACGGTGTTGGACAACGCGGCGATGACGATCGCGTTGGACGCCTGGGGCGGGGTGACGGTTGTTTCCATCGCCATCCGCGCGGAACTGAGGGTGATCGCGTCCATATCCGTCAGGCCTGAAATCGCGGCGACGGCGTAGATTCCCGACGTGCCGAACTGGCGATGGGCCGCGGCGGAGGCGACCAGCACGGCCGCGTAGAGGGCGGCGAAGAAGAGCGCGCTGCGAAGTTCGGAGGGGTTTTTCTGTGCGGCGAGCGTCGCGGGCTGCCCGCGGGCGCGCATGACCGCGAGGCCGGCGATGACGACGGAAATGAGGAAGAGCCAGCCGACGGCGGGGGCGATGGCGAGGAAATGTGTCCGGGCCGCGGCCCACAACTCCACGAGCACGCGGACGTAGAGCACGCAACTGGCGAGCATGATCGCGAGCACGCACACTCCGGCCGATCCGGGAGACTCCTTCGCGCGCCGCGAGAACGAGACCGTCGTGGCGGTGCTGGAGATCATGCCGCCGAGAATGCCGGCCAGCGCCGTGCCGCGGCGGCCGCCGAACACCCGGTAGGCCACGTAGCCCAGCAGGCTCATTCCCACTACGAGCACCACCATCCACCACAGCGAACGCGGGTTGAGAACGTCGAACGGACCCATCGGCACGTCGGGAACGATGGGGAGGAGGATCAGCGTCATGGCGGCGAACTGCATGATCGCTTTGATGTCGGCATCCGAGAGCGCCTTGGCGAGCCGTTGGAGAACGGGCTTGACTTGCAGGAGGATGGCGCAGGCGGCCCCGACCATGACGGCGGGGATGCGGGGTCCGAGCACGACCATGGCGCCCACGCCGTACATGAGGAGCATCGCCGCCTCGGTCGTCACGCCGGGGGATTCTTCCGCGACCGGCCGGATCAGGTTTCCCACAAGCGTCAGCACCGCGACCGAGAGGAACCCTGCCACGACGACCCACGCCCCCAGCGGCTCGGTCAGCATGGCCGCGGCGGCGCCGAGCAGCGTGATGATGGCGAATGTCCGGATTCCGGCGATGGCGGACCCGGCGCGCTCGCGCTGGAGACCCACCAACAGCCCAAGGCCCAGCGCGATTCCGAGGTTGAAGATCGATTCGGATTCCGGCATGAGCGTTAGAGCCTAGCGCGGCGGAGCGGAAAGGGCCCCGCGAACTCGGTCGAGATTATCCCGTGCCGCCTTGAAGTCGGGCTTGAGTTCCAGGGCACGCTGAAAACACGTTCGGGCTTCGTCCAGATTGCCTTGCCTGCCGAGAATGCCGCCGAGCATGTTCCAGACCGAGGGCTGCCGCGGGTCCAGCCGCAGCGATTCGCGCAGCGAGTGCTCGCCGCGGGCCGCGTCGTTCAGTTGAGCGTAGATCGCGGCGAGTTTGTTCCATTCGTTGACGGTGGGGGAGAGGCGCTGGGCGTGCTCGTAGTCCGGGGCGGCCAAGTCCGGGCGGTTGGTCTGAAATCTCACGTCCGCGAGGGCGACGAGCAACTCGCGATCTTCGGGAGACAACTCGAGGGCACGCACCAGCGGCGTTTCTGCTCGCTCGATGTGGCCCGCGGCGATCAGCGAGGCCGCCGCGTCACGCAGCACTGCTACGCGTCGGACTTTCGGTAGTCCTTCCAGGAAGCGAGCGGCTTTGTCGGTCGCGCCGTCAACGAGCAACATCTGGGCATAGTCCATCCGCAGGCGCAGATTGCCCGGCTCGACCTCCAGGCCGCGCTTGAGAAACTCTCGGGCCTGTTGCGGGTATCCCATGGCGAGCCATGCGCCCGCGATTCCTTCCGACTGCCGGGCGCGGGGAACTCCGCCGATCGTGTGCTTCCAGGAACGGGCACCTTCCGGCGCGGGCGTTGCGGGTGGCGTCCAAGGGCGTTCCGGATTGATCGCAAAGCGCTCGATGAGCGTGCTGTTCTCCGGTACGCGTCTCAGGAACACCGCGTCGCGATGGTCGAGAAATACCAATGCCCAATCAGGCGAACTCGCGACTGCTCCGAGAAGTCCTTCGAACCCGGGAATCGGGAACACGGCCGTGTTGATGCCCCGCCGGCTCGACCATTCGGTCCACTGGGAACCCGTCAGGGTGGAGGCTTCCTTGAGAATCTCCGGCCCGTACGCGTCGGTGCGGCCGTCGATGAACACTTTCTGATCGCGGACCCGCCAGATGAAGTAGGCCCCGTCGCGGATGGTATTGAAAAGGTTGCCCACGGGCCGGTTGGCGGCGAGGAAGTCGGCCGCGCCGCGCGGGAGGACCCATTCGACGATGCCGAAACCGAACTCGCGGGGTTGGTTGAGTCGGGGCCCGATGCGGTCGGTCATGATGAACCACGAGGTCACGAGGCAGGCGGCGAAGAGTGCGACGTGCGTCCCGGAGGCCAGGCGGGACTTCGCGGTCCGTTGGAGGGGCTCCTGCGACCCAAGGCCGACCGCCGACAGGTTCCCCAGCGATGCCCACACCGCGGCGATCGCGAGCAGCGGCGCGTTACGCTGCAACTGGGCAAACAAAATCAACCCGAGCAGGAGGATTCCCGTTCGCACCACGTCAAATCGCCGGCGCGTCGCGATCGCGATCACCGCCGCGAGCAAGCCCAGCGCCGCGGCGACGACGAGGTCCCACGTCCAGTCGCCGAGGGGGATGCCAAGCGGGCTGCGCATCTCGCCGATGAACTGGTTCGTGGCGTGCTCTCCCCGCGTCTCGCGGTACATCTGAAGAACGTACATCGCGCCGTCGTGGAAGTAGGGGTTGGCCCAGCATGCGCCGGAAACTGCGAGCGCGGCAAGAAACAACCAGCGGCTCAGGAACGCGGGGCGGGATGCTTGGCCACGGGCGCGGTCGATCACTCGCTGCAGGCCATCACCGAACACGAAGCACCACGCGAGAACCGGTCCGAACAGGAAGAGCGTGTGCAGGTTTGTCCAGCAGACCTGGGATACCGCCAGCGCTGCGATCAGGACCCACCTTCGACGCGGTTGCCCGGCGTGTCGCAGGTGAGTGAGCAGCGTGAGGAACAACGCGAACTCGAAGTACGTGGCGAGTTCCGGACGCATGACCCAGCGTCCCAGGCCGGCGAAGATGCCCATCGCCAGCAGCAGCAGCGGCAGGTGATGGAGGAGCATTCGGCGGTAGGGGCACGCAACGGCGGCCCACGTGCCCATGACGGCCAGCGCCTGCACCACGGTCAACGCCCATGCGCCCAGGTGCGTGTACACGCCGTAGATGACCGCGCAGTACACCCAGCGCATTTCGCGAAGGGGCGTGCCCGCGGCGGTCCACGAGTAGATCTCCTCGTGCGGGACCGCGCGGTGTTCACAGATCCACTCTCCGTTGCGGAGTTGCCACCAGAAGTCGATCGACCAGACCTTCTGCGCCGTCGCAGCGATCAACAGCAACACAACGCCGGCGAGGCCGAATAGCCACGCGCGGCCCGGACGGGTGCTGATCTCGGCGTCTGGCATCGGGGCATGCTACCCGGGCGAGAGTTGCCGGTGGAGATGAGCCGGAGTGTCGGGCTGCGGGTGGCGGATGCCGCGGACGCGGCTAGTTCTTGCCCTTCTTTTCCTTGAGGGCCGCTTCCACGGCCTTGGCGAGGGCATCGCCGCGCAGGTTTGCGTCGATGACTTTGCCGGTGTCGCCGTCCACCAGAAAGGTCGCCGGGATGCTGTCGATCGCGTACAACTGGGCGATCTCGGCCTGCCAGTACTTCGCGTCCGCGATCTGCGACCACGTCATGGCGGCCTTCTGCATCACGTCGGGCATCTTCTTGACGGACTGCTCGTTATCGAGCGAGACGCCGAGTATCTCGAATCCCTCGGCGTGGAACTGCTGGTATGTCTTCACGACGTTGGGCATTTCCGCCATGCACGGCCCGCACCAGGTGGCCCAGAAGTCCAGGAGAACGACTTTGCCCTTGTAGTCCGCGGGGAAGTTGAGCGTCTTGCCATCGGTGGTCTTGGTGGTGAAGGGCGTGACCACTTTTCCCTTGCCGTGGTCCGGCGGGGTCGGGACGGACGCGACCTCGACCTCGGACTTCACGACCTTGAAGGTGCCGCCTTCGCGCGTGAGGCCGTCGATCTTCCAGGACTTTCCGCCGACGTTGAAGGGCTTGCGGACGTCGAAGGACTCGCCGCGGCTGTCGAACTTTCCGTTACCGTTGACGTCGAGCAGGAGGGTGACGCCCGAGGTGCCGGGCCGGGCTTTGGGGTCCGTGGGTTCGACGATCTCCTTGCCGCGGAAGTCGCCGCTTGCGGCATCGTCGCTGAGCAGCGCCTTGTACGTTTTTCCGTCGATGGTGGCATTACCCTCGTAGGCGTAGTCGCGATAGTACAGGACGACGTCCTTCATGCTCGCGCGGCGGGGGTCGTTCTTGTCGAAGCGGTACGCGGCGACGTGGACCGGGCGCGGAGAACCTTTCTCGCCGATGTCCACCATTGCCCCGCCGGAGTACATCGTGTATGAGTTGCCGTCGGCGCCCTTTGATTCCTTTCCGGTCCACTCGGCCGCTGGGTCGTCGGTCAGATCGCCGTTGCCGTTGGAATCCACGAACAGGGTCGCGGGCTTGCCGTCGGGCTCGTCGAGGATGAAATGGAAGACAGCGCCCGGAGCACCGGAGATGGGCAGCACTCCGTAGCCGGGCGCCTTGAGCCCCTCGGGAGCCTTCGTGATCGAGTTCGGCTTATCCGTGCTGAATGTGGTTCTCTGCGGCATATAGAACCCGACCATCGCCATCGCGCCGGTGGGAACGAGGGTCAACTCGATCGCGTCATCTCCCGAAGCAGGCACGGCGAGCGCGGCGATCATCAGTACGGTGGGACCGGTCAACAGCATGGGGTTCTCCTGGGTGCAAGGTCGGGCGGTGTTTTCAGCAGATCAACAATCGATGCTCGGACTGCTTATCGGGATCACCATCGGCCGTGGCGATGGCCGCGGGAGACCGATCCGGGCCGCGCGTCAAAGGGGGCGCGAGCAGCAGGGGGCCAGCCGCGGCAATGCCGCAAGTCGCGGCAATTCGAGATCGGGCATTGGGTGGGGTCGTCACCGCCCAAGATTGTACCGGATTCGTGCACTGGAAGCAGAGCAATCTGCGATCCTGCGGCGGCGCGGCGGCCTGTCGGGGCGGCCCGGCGATGGCTTCATTGTCCCGATTCTGCGGACCTACGGTTCCGCCCCGCCGAGCGGGATCGAGGACCGAACATGGCCGACGGATACCGAAAGTACGAGCGTTTCTTCGAGCGTCCGCCCGCGATCGTGGTCGAGTGGCACGACGATCAGACCGAAGCGGTGGGGTGGTTGTGCATCGATTCCCTGCATGGCGGGGCCGCGGGCGGCGGTACCCGGATGCGCGACAGGGGTAGCCGCGAAGAGGCGGTGTTCCTCGCGAAGACCATGGCGGTGAAGTTTCGGGTGTGCGGGCCCGACATCGGCGGGGGAAAGAGCGTCATTCGCTTCGACTCGCTGAAGAACCCCAAGGCCAAGCGGGGCGTGCTGGAGCGCTGGTATCGGCACGTCGGACCTTACTTGAAGACATGCTACGGCACGGGCGGGGATGTCAACGTCGATGAAGTCAGCGAGGCCACCGCGATCACGAGCCGGGTCGTGGGGATCGGGCATCCGCAGGAGGGCATTGCCCGGGGGCACATGTCGGGGGTTGATGGCGAAGCGGTGGAAGCCAAGGTAGATCGGCTGCTCCACGGCTGCGAGGCTCGCGTCACGTTTCCGGATCTTCCCGGCCCTCGCGACGGGGTGTGGATGATCGCCGACGTTGTGACCGGCTTCGGCGTTGCGCGCTCCGTCGAGACCTACTACAAACTGCGAAACAAGAAACTCGACGGCCAGCGGATGGTGGTCGAGGGGTTTGGCGCGGTCGGCGCGTTCGCCGCGTATTACCTCGAAAAACTCGGAGTGCGGCTGATCGCGACCTCGACCAAGGACGCCAAGGGCTTCCGCGTCGCGATCAACGAGAAGGGCTTCAACTCCCGCGATCTGGTTGCCTCGCGCGATGGCACCAGCCTGCCCGCTCCGAAGGGCAAGAACTCCACGGTCTTCGCCAGCGACACCGCCGAAGAGATCTTCGATGTGGAGGCGGACCTGTTCATCCCGGCGGCGGCCTCGCACACCTTGTCTGGCAAGCGCCTCAAGCAACTCCGTCGCTGCGGCATCAAGGTGTGGTCGTGCGGCGCGAACAACCCCTTCGCGTACAAGACGAAGAAGCCCGACGTGTCGCGCTGGGTTTCGGAGATGCTGGACCTTCAGAAGAAGGCCGACAAGAACTTTGAGATCATTCCTGATTTCGTCGCCAACTGCGGCATGGCGAGGACGTTTGCCTACCTGATGGGCGCGAACGCGAAGACCGACGACGCGTCGATCCTCGCGGATACCGGCTCGGCCATCGACGCGGCGCTCGCGAAACTGCTGAAGGGGTACTCCAAGCACACCGGGCTGCTCGCACGGGGCTATGACGTCTTCATTCCCGAGTAGGTCAGAATCCCCCGGCCGCGCCGTAGTCTGAGGCCTTCAGTTCCCCGCTCTCCATCACGTAGAGCCCAACAAGCCAGTCGCCCACGACATACGGCTTGACCTCAAGCACGCCTTTCACAGCGCCGGCGGTGGCGAAGCGGTCGTTGCCGCGGATCGGCTTGGTGAGTTGCACCTCGATCGCGTCGAAGGGGGTCGGCGGCACGCCGATGCAGCAGCCGTCCCACTGATTGAGCATCGAGAGGCATTCCCGGGGTTCTTTCACCATGAGCGGGAACGAGACGTAGCCCGCGAGGCTGACGTGTTTTCCGTGCAGGAAGGCGATGCGCCCGGGAATGGTCTTTTTGCCCTCGTGTGGATCGAAGTCTTTCTCGACGGATGTGAGCAGTTCCCAGGGAATCTGGTAGGGGTCGTCCGCGGTGCCCACGCCACGAACTTTGAACTTCCCGTCCACCGCGAGCAGTCCATCTTTGATCTCGAACGTCGCCGGCGAGACCGTGTATGTCCCGATGGTCTTGGGAAGTTCGCCGGGAAGCGCTACTCCCGCGGGCTTTTCCGCGTCGGGCTTGGCCTTGGGAACTTCGGCGGGCGGTGGTGGGGGAGCCGGGGCCGCGGCGGGGGTTTGGGTCGGCGCCGCGGGAGCGTTTTCCGCCGGTGTGACCGTTATCGGAAGATTGGGGTGCGCCTCACGAAGCGCTTGTTCCTGTTCCCTGGCGATCCGATCAAGGTCGGTGGGGGCGGGAAGGGTCGGCTCGGGCTGTGGGGCCTTGGGGGAGAGTGCGTCCGATTCGGGCGGCGCGGTGGGGGTGGTCGCAATCGACGGAGGCTCCTGTGCGCTTGCGGCCGCCGCTTGTTCAGCCGCCGCGCGGGCCGCTGCCGCCTGGGTAGCGGCCCGGTTCTGCTGGTACCACGGCACGCCCAGGACAACGCCCGCGACCAGCACAAGCACCGCGATAATGCCCCAGAAAAGCCGCATTCCGTGCTCCTCGTTACGCCATCGGCCTGAGATTCTTGGCCACACTTGTGCGGTAGGCCATCACCGCCGGGACTACTCCTGCAACGCTGGCCAGGGCCAGCGTGGCGACCCCGAGCGCCGCGGCGATGACCGGGGGGATCGAAGGATCGATGAAGAGGCCCAGGTGTAGCCGCATGACCGCCGCGGCTGCCTGGCCCCCGATCAGCCCGAGCAGCAGACCCGCCGCTGCGCCGATGAGCCCGATGATGGCCGACTCGGTCATCACCAGACCGAAGATGCGTCCCCGGCTTGCGCCGAGGACTCGCAGGATCGCGATCTGACGCCGGCGCTGCTCCATCGAGTTGTACAGCGCGAGCATGATTCCCACCGCGCTGGAGATCATCACGACAACCGCCATGGCCAGCAGAATCCGATCGACGTTTCCGACGATGCCCATCAGGCGCTGGATCTCGTTTTGCGGGCCCGCGACCGTGAAAGGTGCGTTCTGGAAGGCAGGGTCGCGCCGGATCTGCTCCATTACCACCGGGATGGCGGCGGAAATGTCGGAGCCCGGCCTGGTCAGGACACGCAGGTAGATGTTCGTGATCTTGCGGTCTGCGTCCGTGAGGTCCTCCTCGTGGACGGGGAACTCGGCGTGGCCGTCGTGATGTGGTTCGGCGTGCGCGGTATCCGTTGCGGCGCCGTTCGCGGCGGGCGTTGCGTCGTGATCGTGTTCCAGCGTGCCCTCTCGCTCCATGCGATCCAGGGCGTGGATGAGCCAGGTGCTGGGCAGATTGGTGAAGAGGGCGCGATCGTGCGCGGTGCCGGTGGGCTTGAGGATCCCAACGACTTCGTATTCCACCTCGTCGTGTTCATGGATGGGGCCCGCCCGGGACCCCGCCGATCCGTGGGTGAGCACGATGTGGTCGCCGCGCTTGAGCCCCGTGCCCCGGGCCGCGCTGGCGCCGACGACCACCTTGAAGTTTGCGTCGAACCGGCCGCCGTCGGCGAACTCCCACGCGGCGTCCTCCGCGGGCTTGAACCTGGTGAAGAACTCTTCGGTCGTTGCGAGAACTGGCCAGGCGCCCTTGTAACTGTCCCCCAGTTGCACGGGGATCGCCCATTCGAGCGGCAGTTTCTTTGAGATGGTCTGGAACTCGGAGAAGGCCACGGGCTTGGCGGGGGCCGCGGCGTAGAAGAGGCCGTTCAGCACGCTTACCAGCGGGCTCGCGTCGCGGCTGACCAGCAGGTGAACGTTTCCGGTCCCGCGCTGGAAGGACTTGCTCCCGGCGGAACGCATCGTCAGGAGCACGCTCATCAGGGCCACGCCGACGGCCACCATTACGACGGTGGTGCACGTCGAGAACAGCCTTGCTCGCAGACTCCTGGTGACGATGGTCCAGTCGTTCATGGTGTGGCTCGTGGGTGGGTCACGCCGTCGCCGCGCCCGCGTGCTCGAGTCGCTCGTGCCTCTGGAAACGGTCCCTCATTCCGGGGTCGTGGCTGACGCACAGCAGGGCCGCGTTCTTCTGCTTGCAAGCGCGCTCGATGAGGTCGATGGCCCCGGCCGCGTTATCCGGGTCGAGGCTGGCGGTCGGCTCGTCGGCGAGCACGAGCACGGGGTCGCACGCGAGGGCTCTCGCGACGCCTACGCGCTGCTGCTGGCCGACGCTCAGGCGCTCGACGCGCCGCTCGGGCGTGCGGATGCCGAGCGATGCCAGCAACTCGCTCGCGCGTTTGCGGTGTTCGCGCTCGGGGATGTCCGACATCATCAGCGCCGCCGATACATTCTCGAGGGCGGTGAAGCCCTGGAGCAGGTTGAAAGTCTGGAAGATCATCCCCACCTTTCGGCCGCGGAAGTGATCGCGGGCCGCGCCGCGGAGCGAGTGCACGACCGTCCCGTCGATCCTGACGGAGCCGCGGACGGGCTCCATCAGCCCGGCGATCAACGAGAGCAGCGTGCTTTTTCCGCCTCCCGAGGGTGCGGTCACCAGCACCTGCTCTCCGCGCCCGAGCAAGAGGGAGGGGAGGCGGATCGAGAACGGCGGCTCGTCATCCGCCGGGGCGTACGAGAACTCGAGGTCCTGAATCTCCAGCGCGGGCGTGTCGGGCATGACGTTTCCTGGAAGTTAGAAGAATAGCCCGGGGCGTTGTTCGCTCGCCCGGGGCGGCCGGCGTTCAGCGTGCCGGCGGCGGCCCGATCGGACGTGTCCGGCGGCGTGCGGGCAGCAGCAGGCCGCCGAACAGACCCGCGGCCGCGGGAGACGGGATGTTGGTGGTCGCCCAGTCGAACGCCGCGTCCACGTCGGCTTCGCCGGTGCTTTGCCCGAAGAGGACCCAGATGGGCTCGGATGCCGATGCGTTGTTGGCGAGGAGGTCGAGCGTCATGAGGTAGATTCCGTCGCTCGCGGGATTGTCAAGCATCCATAATGCGTGCTCGTGGAACTCGCCGTCGGGCCCCACGGGCATCTGGAATCCTGCCACGGGTGCATCCGTTGCGGGAGTTGTCGCGGTGAACGGACCGAACTGGACGGACATCGTTTCCGCGGGGATCGACTCGAAGTCCGAGCCGTCCCACTTCCGGAGCGCGCGGTGCAGGGTGAATGAGACATACCCGCCGGGGTCGAACGCGCCGACCTCGGACAGAATGCCCGGCTCGTCGGTCACATTGGGAAGATCGATCCCCAGTTCGCCGTAGAAGACGCGCACGCCGCGGGTGACGGAGACGCCGTCTTCACTGACGCGTCCCGTTTCGACGCGGCCGCCCACAGTCTCGATGAAAATATCCCCCTCCGGGGGCGCACCCAGCGCCAGGCCGGGGGTCAGCAGGAGCACGATTGAAATGAATGCTCGGAAACGCACGGAGTTCTCCTTCCCACCGTGCTCAGCACGGCAGGCCGTTGACACGTTGTTCTTCGGTCTCGATATCGAATCCATTGATGGTTCCGTCGGTGTTCAGGTCCGCGTCGGAATGGCAGAAGTTGGTGAAGTCGCCGTTGACCGCTTCTTCGGTCGCCTGAATGTCGAACCCGTTGACCGCGCCGTCGCAGTTCACGTCGGGATCGCACGCCGGCGGGTCGATGAGGTGCTCGCGCACCCACCGGGCCGCGGGCTCCAGTTGTGCCGGGTCCATGCCGTTGTTGAAGATGATCCAGAAGGGCAGAGAGTCGGCCACTCCGCCGGTGTTGTAGATTTGCAGGTCCAGTAGGTACAGGCCCGGGTCCGCGGGGGCCAGAAGCGTGAACTCCAGGTGCCGATGCCACTGGCCGTTGCTGCCTACCAGCAGCGAAAAGCCTTCGACAGTTTCGGGGCTCGTCGGCGTGAAGGCCTGCAGGGTGCTGAAGGCGATGCGCATCTGGGACGGTGAGATTCCGGTGAAGTCCCCGCCGTTCCACAGGCGAAGCGAGTCGAGAATCCGGAATCCGATCCGGCTGCTCGCGGGGAATGTGCCGGGAAGGCAGTCAAAGCCTGGGCTCGTCGCGAACGGCGGGCTCCCCGGCTGGAGCGTTGCGCCGAAGACGCGATCGGGAGTGCTTCCCGCGTTCGTCGCGATTCGCCCGTCCGCGATCGACAGGATGATGTCGCCCTGGTGCACCTGCGCCATGGCGCTCGCTGATACGAGCGATGCCGCGGCGATTCCAACGAGTCGTAGGTTCATGGGGTTGATCCTTTCCGCGTGGTTACCGCGCGACCGTCGGGTCGAACGAGTTGTGCAGCGGGTCCGCATACACGCGCTCAAACCGCAGCGGCGCGGCGTGCCCATCGAGAAACGAGTAGTTCGAGAGGGAGCCCGCCGACCGCTTCGGCCCGCCCCATTTCGCGATGTGCACCTGATTGGAAGCCTCCACCAGCGACTGAGTCCCGGCGCCCCAGAGTTCGGTGTGCACGTGGTCGCTCACCGCGAATCCCGCATTGCCGGAGTAGAGGTCAGGGTCTTCGGTGAGCAGGAAAAACTGCACCGTCAAGGACGGACGCTCGATCTTGCCCAGGCGGTCGAAGGGCTCGTTGGAGTAGAGCCCCGGGGGATACGTGCGGCTGAGCCAGTCGTTCATCCCGTAACTGGTCCGGCGCCAGATGCCGGTTGACTGGCCCTGCTGACCGCCCTCGCGAGTCAGCCAGTACCGGCTCTTGTCCCCCGGACTGCGAAGGACTTCGGGCGTGAAGTAGTTCTCGTTGGCGGGCGCAGGGTCGTAGTCGCGCGGGATCGAACCGATGTATTCGCTCAGTGTGAAGATGAAGGACTTGGTGGGATCGCCGATGCCGCCGTGCGGGAGGCCGACATCCGCGAGATAGCCCTTGTAGGTGTCCGAGTACATCAGTTGAGCCATCCCCAGGCTGCGGATGTTGGAAAGACACCGGGTCTGGCGGGCGGTTTTCCTGGCTGCCCCGAGCGCGGGCAGCAGGATTCCGATCAGCAGGGCGGTGACGGCGATGACCACGAGCAGTTCGATGAGCGTGAACGCGCGATTCCGCATGAGCGGAAACTCCCGGCACGGCCGCGGGCGCGCATGCAGAGTGCGAGTTGATACGGACGGGGTTTTGGTCGGAAGGCCCGCGACGATCAGGCGCGAGAGGCGTCGGAGGCGAGGATGGGCGGCCCTCGCGGGGGAGCCTCGGTCACGTCCGGCGCAGTTTTCGGGACCGACGGAGCGCACGCCGCCGCGGGCCACGCCGTGAACCCGACCGCAACCGGCGCGGTTTCCGCAAAGGCGGCCACGAACTTGGCGAGCAGCAACTCAAAGCACGTGCCGCACCCTGACGGGTTGTGGGGCCCGTGCGGGTGCCCGGTAGACGGCGGGCACTCGTGGGGGTGCGCGGCGGCCTGAACCGCCTCGGCGGCGAAGGCGTGGAGGTGAAGCCACGACATCGCCGGCCGCGCGGCCAGTACGCCTGCGAGCAGAATCGCCGACGCGACAACCACCGACCAGCGGCCGAAGGGCACCCGAATGTGAGAATGCGATCTCAACAAGACAAGTTAACCACGCCAATCGTGCCTTGTCAAGCCGATCCCGCAACGCCTGATAGACGACCTGAGCGTCAGTTGTTCGAAGGCGCCCCGTTCGCCGTCCGGGGCTGATCAACCCCGACCAAGCCGGCACCGATGGCGATTCGCGCAAGTTCGACACGGTTGGTGACGCCGAGTTTGTCCCCGAGGGAAACCCGGTGCCATTCCACGGTCTTGACGCTGCGATCGAGCCGGCGGGCGATCTCAGCGGACGAAAGCCCGAGGCCGATCAGTTTGAGGATTTCCATTTCGCGGGTCGTCAGGACCGAGAGGGAGCCCGGATCCTGAACCTGGGCCTTCACCACGCCCGGCTCGGTCTTGGCGCTCATGGGGTCGTTGGGGGCGGCCAGATGCGACACGCTCATGACCCGACCACCCGGGACCGGACGGAACGTGCAATGCAGCAGCACCCCGTTGGTCATTCCCTCTATGGTGAGGGCCTTTCCGGAGGCGAGGCACTCCTTGGCGAGATTCATGCGGTCGCGAATCAGGTCGGCCGGGAGGTACTCGGCGATCGACTTGCCGATGCAACCTTCCTTGCTCTTGAGTTTGAAGGACTCCACAGCGCGGTCGTTGGCGAACTCGATGATCCCGGCGCTGTCCAGAATGATGACCGAGACGTTCGTGTCCTGCGTGAGCGCGTCCCAAATGAAAGCGCTTTCGCGGGGGGGCTGAAAGCCACGGGGCTTCGTTGAGGACACTTCGCGGGACGAAAAAGAAGCCATAGTCATGAGTAAATCTCTCCTTGAAAGTTTCGATTCGCGGTTTATGAAGCCGAGCCCTTACCCCCCATGCGATCATTGGCTCGATGAACCACCAGTCGGCAGTGAATTCTCGTATTTTCGGATATATGTGTCATATTCACCAAGGCAAACCACGGTATTCCGCAAGGGTAAACACCTGGCGACAGGTTGGTTCGGCTCTTGCCATCACGGCTCGGTACTCTGTCGCCGATGCCGCACTCCGACGAGGACGAACACCGCGCCGAGCGAATGAAGGGGCGGTGGCCGAACGGCACGCCCTGGCGCGGCGTAGGCGATCCTGACCTTCCCAAGTTTCTCGCCGGGCCAACCACGCGCGTCAGCGAGGCGATGCGGGTTGTGCGCATCGGCGCGGAGTTCATCCGCGGCTTTCGAGCGTTCCATTTCATGGGACCGTGCGTGAGCGTCTTCGGATCCGCTCGCTTTGCGGAGTCCAGCCCGCACTACGCGTTGGGCCGCGAGATGGGAAGGCGGATCGCGCGGATGGGGCTCAATGTCGTGACCGGCGGCGGGCCTGGGATCATGGAGGCTGCGAATCGCGGCGCCAAGGAGGAGGGCGGCTACTCGCTGGGCTGCAACATCGTCCTGCCCCAGGAACAGAAGCCCAATCCGTACCTGGACCGGTTCATCACGTTCCGCTACTTCTTTGTCCGCAAGGTCATGCTGGTGAAGTACAGCCTGGCGTTCGTGGTGTTGCCCGGAGGGTTCGGGACGATGGACGAACTCTTCGAGGCCGCGACGCTGGTGCAGACCGGGAAGATTCTCTCTTTCCCGATCGTGCTCATGGGCGTGGACTACTGGCGCCCGCTGATGGAGTTTCTTCAGCGGCGAATGGTGATCGAGGGCACGATCAGCCCTCCCGACGCCGACCTGCTGGTGCTCACGGACTCGCCGGATGAGGCGGTGCGGCACATCGAGCGCGGCCTGGATACGGAGTCGCTCGACCGTCAACGGCGGCTGAAGAAGCGATGGTGGCTGGGGGAGCGGTAGAGATCAACCGGCCCCGGAGAGGTCCGAGGGGCCATCAATCAACGCAGAGCCTCGCGACCGCTTGCCGGTGCCCTTGCGGTGGTTCGGACCGTCGATCCCGCTGGGTCCGGGCTTGGGGCGCCCCTCCGCCGGCAACGCCTTGGGGAGCACGCGCGCTTCGGGCATTGGCGAAACCTCGTACAGCACGAGGCCGTTCAACTCGCGGCGGTGCAGGAAAAGCCCGCTGTCGGCGGAGACTCGCATCTTCCGATCGCTGCTTAGACGGTCCATCAGGACCAGCACGTTCTTTCCATCGACCTTGGTCAGCAGCGCCAGAGTCTGCTGGCTCATCGGAGTGCCGATGGGCTTGCCGTGGTCGAACTGATCGGCCAGTGACCAGCCCGCCAACGTGACGCCGGGCGTGTCCAGCGGCACCACCACGGCCGAGTCGAGGTAGAAACTGACCATTTCGGCGAACTCGCGGTCGTCCTTGCAGACCCAGGCGGGCTTCCAGCCGGCGGCGTCAAAGTCGCGATAGACCAGATCGGGAGCGCGGAACTTCAACGCGGGGGGCTGGGTCACGTAAAGCACTGTGATGAATGCGAGGGCGACGATCGCCGCGATGGCGCCGATCCAGCGGATCCGCGTCCACGAGATGCCCGCCGCTCGCGAGATGGGGATTGCCGCGGGCGCGGGCGTGGGCGCCCGGTACGGCAACTGCCGAACCAGAGAGCCGTCGATCTGCTTTTGCAGTTCGATCAGTTCACGGAGATCCGCATCCCGCGCCAGCCGGCGCTCGAAAGCCGCCCGTTCGTCGGGCGTCATCAGGTTGTCCAAATAGGCATCGACAGGGTCGATCCCGCCGGCGCGGCCCGGGTTGCTGGGAGGCACGGTCATGCGCCACCTCCCTGGTCACGCGGCGCGGGATTCATCGAGGCCAGCCGCTCTCGCAGCGTCGCCCGGGCCCGGTGCACGTGGCTCATGGCCGTGCCTTCCGGGATATCCAGGGCCGCCGCGATCTGGGTGAAAGACATTCCGTGCAGCGTCCGCATCAGCAGGCAGGTTCGAGGGGCTTCCGCCAGAGATTCCAGGGCCGCGCGAACTCGGGAGTCAAACGCCGCCGGGGCCGCCGGGTCGGACCTGTCGGCGGCGCCTTCGATCCGCGAGTCGCCCTCGGAGCGGGTACGCCGCCGCTTGCGACCCTCGTTGAGCGCGACGAATCGAACCACCTGACCGAACCAGGCGTGGAAACTCGTGGAGGGATCAAACTCATCCAACTTGGAAAGCGCCACGGCCGCGGCCTCTTGAACCATGTCATCGGCAAGCGAAGGGTCACCCACGATTGAAACCGCGATGGTCCACACGGTGCGGTGACACTCCTGGAGCCGAGCGGCAAACTGCTCGGGGGTCAGCCGCGTCCCCACGCCGCCGGCGCCCTCTCCCTGGGCGGGTGCGATGTTGTGCATGGGTTCGCTCGTCACTGGTGAATGTCCCGCGATGCGACCGGGATTGCGAACACCTCGGGAACACTCCACGAATGAATGAAACCCCCCATCTTACCGGATCTACGCCCTAGTTGAGCGCCAGCAGCGTCCCGATATTGATCCCTTCGATCGTGGCGTTGTGCAGGAAATGGCAGACCATTCCCGCGATGAGCGAGCCCCGCCACTCCCGGAGGAGACCGAACACCACCCCGGCGGCCCCCACCTGGATCAACCCCTGAGGGGAGTAAGGGTGGACGATTCCGAAGATCACCGACGTCATCAACACCCGCCCCCAGACCCCCAGGCCGTTGGGCAGCCAGCGGTGCAGCGCTCCCCGGAACAGTGTTTCTTCCAGCAGGGGCGCCCAGACGACGGCGCTGATCGCCCCGAGCACCACGGCCGTCCAACCTCCGGGGCCGGGCCGCTCAAACATCGGGATTCCCGAGGGCGTCTCGGAGTCGGGCATCACGACCGTCAGCACCCAGCCGATCATGAACGTAACCGGGACCGATATCAGCCAGCCGCCCACGCCGAACACCAACTCATGGATCAGGCTCTCGCCCGAATGCAGGCCCAGGTCGGTCCGCATCGTCGCGAAAGTCACGCCCCGAAGCAGCGGCCAGGCCAGCAGCAACCCCTCTCCCCAGAGCAGCACCTCGGTCACGGTGGAGGTGGCGACGGGGTCGGCGTCGTGCAGGAGCACGTTGGCGAACAGATAGACCAGGAACACCAGTTGCGCCACCAAGAACGTCTCGGCGTACAGGAATCGCGGTACGTCGGTCCGCGCGACCTGGGAATCGAACTCACCCGCGTGGGCTTTACGCAACACCACCACGATCAGCACGGCGCCGAGAAGCAGCCCGACGAGCATCATCGCCGTGGAGAGCATTCCGATTGCAACGAGCGCCCGGCCCCCCGAAAGAGCCCACCGCCGATCCGAGTTCGAGTCGTTCTGGCCGAAACCAGCCGCGAGCCAACCGAACCAGCCGTGCCGATCGATCAGCGCCTGCCGGGCGGCGGGGTCCAGAGGCGTGCTGGTTTCCGCGTAGAGTTTGCGGAGGGCTGCGATGTCGGGCGAGAGCACGCTGGCGGGGCCGACCTCGTTCGCCAGGGGCTCGAGGGCTTCCAGCGCCGCGCCGGGGCCGAGCAACTCCGCGACGACGATCCCGAATCGGAGGCGCTGGGTGCGGGAGATCGCGGCCTCTTCGAGTAGCGAGACGGCGTCCGCCAGTTCGGTCGAGGCGTCGGTCGTGGCTTGGGGGTCTTCGTCGTAGGCGCCGGACGCCGCGAGTTTTCGTTCGATCGCCGTGAACTTGACCATCGCCTTGCATTCGACCGTAAACCCGTCCAGGTCGGAATCGGACAGCGCCTCCGAGGCCCGCATCTCTTCCGGGGGTGTTTCGAGTGTCTGGGAGAAGAACCCGGAGATGAACTGCTGGCCGAACACCACCAGCCCGACCAGCACGACCACGCCGATCGGCGCCACCCGGCGCATCCACGCGTTGTACGGATGGTCCTCGTTGTACACCGACGGAAGCACGCTCATGCGGGGTCCCTCGCGAGATTTGTCGCGAAGGATACCAAAGTCCTCCCGGATTCGCGCCGGCGCGAGGCGCATCGCGAAATGCCGGCCTCAAAAACACGAACGAAGTACGCGCGGTACACTCCGCCTCTCATTCAAGGGGAACACATGCCCAGGAACATACGACTCTCGAATCCGCCCTCCCACACGATCCGGTTTTCCGGCCGTCGCGGCGGGATACCCAAAGGCTGCCTGATTGCGCTCGCGATTGTCCTGGCGCTCGTGGTGGGCGTTGGGATCTGGGTGGCCGTGAGTTGGAAGGGGTGGGCGGCCGGCCTTGGGAAGTCCGTGGCGATCACCATGGTCGATCAGTCCAAACTTCCGCAGGATCAGAAGACCTCGATCACGACGCGGATCAACCAGGTCGCGGATGACTGGGAATCCGGCAAGATTACCAACGATCAACTCGGAAACGTCATCAAGGAAGTCGTCGAGGGGCCGATCATGAGCATGGCCATGGTGGACGGCGCCGACGAGCAGTACATCACCACGTCCAAACTCACCGATGACGAAAAGAACGCCGGCCGTCGATCGCTCCAGCGATTTGCGAGAGGAACGGTGGAAAAGAAAATTCCGCAATCGGAACTCCAGAGCCTGGTGAACATGGTGACCTACAAGACCCCGCAAGGCCAGACCCAACTCAAACAGTCGCTGACCGATGACGAACTCAAGTCCTTCCTCGCCCAGGCAAAGAAGGCCGCCGACGATGCCAGCATTCCCGACGAGGAATACAAGATCAACTACGCCACGGAACTGAACAAGGCCATCGACAAGACCCTCGCCGCGCCCGCCCCGCCCCAGTGAGCACGCCGCATGGACGCACAGCCGCCGCCCCAACCGCCCGCCCCCGCGGCGCCGCTCGACGATCTCCGCGGACGCATCGACGAGGTGGACCGCCGCCTGGTTGAACTGCTCAACGAGCGGGCGCGCCTGGTCGTGGATGTCGGATCGCTCAAGCGAGCCACCGGCGTGCCCATTTACGCGCCGCATCGCGAACGGGAAGTCCTCGACCGTGTCCTGGGGCTCAACAGCGGCCCGCTTCCCCCGCGCGCGATCGAGGGGGTGTACCGCGAGATCATGAGCGGGTCCTTCTCGCTCGAGCGAGGCCTTTCCATCGGCTATCTGGGGCCGCCGGGTTCCTTCTCTCACCTCGCCTCGGTCCGTCACTTCGGCCAGAGCGTTGCCTTCGAGGACCTGGGAACCATCGACGCGGTCTTCACCGGGGTCTTTCGCGGCCACGTTGACTACGGCCTTGTCCCGATCGAGAACTCCATTCACGGCGGCATCGTCGAGACGCTTGACTCGCTCACGTCGTTTGCAGGTAGGGTCCAGATCTACGCCGAGGTCCAACTGGAGGTCCACCACGCTTTGCTCGCCAACTGCGAGCCGGCCCGGGTGGAGCGGATTCACTCCAAGCCCGAGGTTTTCTCCCAGTGCCGCGCGTGGCTGGCCAACAAGTTCCCCAATGTGCCGCAGGTCCCCGCGCCGAGTTCCAGCCGCGCCGTGCAGTTGGTTTGCGAAGAGAGCGAGAAGGGTGAGAGCCGCTCCGCGGCCATCGGCAGCACGCTGGCGGCGGAGATCTACGACGTCAGCATTCTCTTCGAGAACATCGAGGACAACCCGAACAACATCACGCGGTTCTTTGTCCTGTCCCGTGAGCAGGCCAAGCGCAGCGGCGACGACAAGACGTCGATCCTGTTCAAGACGCTCGACAAGCCGGGCGCTCTCGCATCGGTGCTCAGCGACTTCGAGCGATCGGGCATCAACCTGACGCACATCGACAAGCGCCCCGCCGGGCGGACGAACTGGACGTATACGTTCTTTATCGACGCCCAGGGCCACCGGTCCGATGCCACGATGCAGTTGGCCCTCGAGCGGGCGGGGCACCATTGCCAGGAACTCACAGTCTTGGGCAGTTACCCGCGGAGCCAGCGAATCTTGTAGTCCACGGGTGGCCTGCCGCCCCCGAATGTCGTGCGAACCGCCCCAACTTGCGGAACCGGGTGCCTCGCCGGTAGTCTGTATGACCGCGGCCGACGAGGATCCCTGCGGGCATGCCCCAAGCCGCACGGGAGTCAGCCCATGCGAACGATGATGGCATTGTGTGCCGGCGCGGTGTGCCTGTTGGCTTTGACGCTGCGGGGTGCGTCACCCGCGCCCGAGGTTTCGTCCACGGCCTTTCGAACCCCCGGCGGGGGCACGCTCCTGCTCGACGGAAGGGCCGTTCGCGTGGAGGTTTCGGTGATCCGCGACTTCATGCCGCCCATTCTCGGTGAACCGCCTACGGCGATCTTCGTTACGTTCTCGACCCGGGATTCGCGTGGTCTGCCACGGGGCCTGGCGATCCGGGATGCGCAGTTACTCTTCGGCCGGGCGGTTTGGAATCCGCGATTCATGGACGACATTCGCACGGCCGGGTTTCCGAATCCCAATCAGCGAACGTTCCTCGCCCGTGGCGGCCCGGCGTGGCCCGTTGGCGCTCGGACCGCCCTGAAACTCACCCTGAACGACGGCCGGACCACGCGCCGGATTGACATGCCGGTGAGGCTGGGGCGCACGGATTGACGCCTTCTGCGGCGAATCCCGCCAATCATCTCGCATGGCAAGTTCGTCGATCGCTTCGTTGGCCGCGTTTCTGATAATCGGCCTCATCGCCGGGTGCACATCGACGGGCGTCGGCCCCGCCGGGCCGGGCTTCGTGTTGCAGCGCCTTGAGGTTTCCGGCCAACGCATGGCGTGCGTGGTCTACACGCCAGAAAACCGGGCGGGGGCACGACCGCCGGCGATCTTGTTCCTGCACGGCCGGGGCGAGTGCGGCGATGACGGCTGGAAGCACGTCCGCAACAGCAGTATCGCCCAGGCCGTCATGGCCGCGCCGGACCGATGGCCCTTTGTGATCGTGATGCCGCAGAAGCCCGACGGCGATGCGCAGTGGGAGGACTTCGACGCGATCGTCATGGCGCTGCTGGACGCGGCGATCCGGGAACACGGAGTGGACCCAGCGCGGGTGTACCTGACCGGGCTCTCACAGGGCGGGCATGGAACGTGGAAGTTCGCGGCGGTGCATCCGAATCGCTTCGCCGCGATCGCGCCGATCTGCGGGTATATCAATCCCGACTTCCGAAATGCGCCGCCGGACGCGGCCGAAGCGGCGGAGATCGCGGCGAGACTGGATGCGATGCCGGTGTGGTGCTTCCATGGGCGTGCCGACGACATCGTGCCGGCCGCGCACTCCGAGGCGATGATGCGGGCAATTCGAGCACGCCGCGGTGCGCAGGGCGCGTGCGAGGCGCCCGAAGCAAAACTCACGATCTACCCGGGCGTGAAGCACAACGCATGGGACGAGGCGTACGCGGAGCCGGAACTGCCCGGGTGGTTGCTGCGGTTTCGTCGGTAAGCGAGCGGGGGCGTCTCATGCGCAACGAGAGCGTTTAACGGCGTCCGGGCAAGCCATTGCCTCGTCCGGCTCGGGCACGGGCCTTACAACCCAGCACGTGAGAGGGAGAAACCGCAGTTCCGCGGCGTACTCCGACGCGACAGCCTCCGTTGAAGCCTTGACCAAGAGCGCCGAACTCAATTTAGACTGAAGAACCGCGACCGCCTCCACAAGTCTGTGGCCCCATCCGGCTTGGCGGGGTGAAGTGGATCTCCACGCGGTGGTGAACTACAGAAACAAGCCCGACCGCGCCGCCCGCGAGAGCGGCGATAGCGACAATCGAAGACCCCTGCGGTCTCACGGCTTCACACCCAGCGTCGCGGTCCGGGACGCGATTTCCGCTGCAACACCATCCACAAACTTCGCCAGCGGCATGGCGCCCAGGTCCTTTTCCGCGCCCCTCGCCCGGACCGAGACGTTGTCCGCCTCGGCGTCCCGCGGCCCGACAATGAGCATGTAGGGGATCTTCTCGTCGGCCGCGACCTTGATCTTGCCCTGAATGCGGTCGTCGCCCATGTCGATCGACGCGCGCACGCCCGCGGCGTGAAGGGCCGCGAGCACCTTCGCGGCGTACTCGTTGGTCTTTTCGCTGATGGGCAGCACCCGCACCTGCTCGGGGCTGAGCCACATGGGGAACGCGCCCGCGAAGTGCTCGATCAGCACGCCGACGAAGCGCTCGAAGGACCCGAAGGGAGCGCGGTGGATCACAATCGGGCGGTGCGGCTTGTTGTCCGGCCCAACGTACGAGAGGTCGAACCGCAGGGCCATTTGGTAATCGACCTGGACGGTTCCGAGTTGCCACTCGCGACCGATGACATCCTTGACGACGAAGTCGATCTTGGGGCCATAGAAGGCGGCTTCGCCCGGCTCGCGGCTGAACGAAACGCCCAGCGACTCGGCGGCGGCGATGCACGCGGCTTCGGCCTTGTCCCAACTCTCGGCGGCGCCGGTGTACTTGTTGCTATCGGGGTCGCGGAGGCCGACGCGGACGCGGTAGTCCTTCATGCCGAGGGTCTTGAAGATGGTCTTCACGAGCGAGAGGCAGCCCTGGACCTCCGCGGGTATCTGGTCCTCGGTGCAGAAGAGGTGCGCGTCGTCCTGGGTGAAGCCGCGGACGCGGGTCATCCCGTTGAGTTCGCCCGACTGCTCCCAGCGGTAGACGGTGCCGAACTCGGCGAGGCGCACCGGCATATCGCGGTAGGAGTGCGGGCTGCTCGCGAAGATCTTCGCGTGGTGCGGGCAGTTCATGGGCCTGAGGAGGTAGCCCTCCAGGAGTTGGTCGTCGGGCCTGATGCGGTCTTTGGCGATGGTCTCCTTGCCGGTGCGCTCGTTGATTCCCGCGGCGAGCCTCGCCGAGACGCCCTCGACGCGGTTGACCATCTCGGCGCACGAGCAGCCAGACGTGCACAGTGCATCCAGCGAGTCGCGCTCGATCACCGGCGGGTACTGGGCGTCCTTGTAGTACGGGAAGTGCCCGGAGGTCTTGTACAGTTCCAGCCGCCCGATGTGCGGGGTGAAGACCTGCATGTACCCCTGCTTCTTGAGTTCGGCGCCGATGAAGTTCATGAGTTCCTGGCGGACGATGGAGCCGCGCGGGGTCCAGAGGATCAGGCCCTGGCCGACATCCTCGTCGATGTGGAACAGCCGCAGATGCTTCCCGATGACACGGTGATCGCGCTTCTTGGCCTCTTCGAGTTGGTTCAGGTACGCGTCGAGTTCCTGCTGGGTCGGAAAGGCGGTGCCGTAGACGCGGGTAAGCCGGTCGGAGTTCTCATCGCCGTGCCAGTACGAAGATGCCAGCGACATGACCTTGGCCGCGCCGATGCGGCCGGTCGTGGGCACATGCGGCCCGCGGCAGAGGTCCTCCCAGTTTTTGCCGGGGACGCCGGTGGCGTAGAAAGAAAGTACCGGGTGCTGGGTACCGGGTACCGCGGGGGCGGGCGAGGCCTTGTGCCCCAGGTAGACCGACGATGGCATTCCCAGGGCTCGCTCGGCGTTGTCGACCTTGTACTTGTTGTGCTCGCCGTGCAGCCGCGCGAGGGCCTCGGTGGAGGTTTGCTCGTAGCGGGTGAAGGGGCGATCTTCCTTGATGATCTCGGCGATGCGTGCGTCGATCTTCGCGAAGAGTTCGGTCGAGAGCTTCTTTCCCTCCGGCACGTACATGTCGTAGAAGAACCCGGTGTCGGTGGGGGGGCCGTACGCGAGAAGCACGTCCTTCCCCACGACGTCCTGGATCGCCTCGGCCATGACGTGGGCCGCGGAGTGACGCATGAGTGTCAGGGCTTCAGGGCTGGTCGGCTGCCCGGGCTTGGGCTGCGTAATCAGTGCGACCTTGCAGTCCCGATCTATCACGGTGGAAAGGTCTCGGATCTCGCCGTCGATCTTGCACGCCAGCGCGGCCTTGGCCAGGCCCGGCCCGATCGACAGAGCGACCTCCAGGCCGGTCACGGGCTTGTCGAACGATTTGGTCTTACCGTCGGGGAGAGTGATGGTGGGCATAGAGGGCTCGAATGAGTGATGGTGAAAGAGTAATCGAACCAAACGAACTGCTGCTTAGGCTTCCGAAGGCGCGTACAGCCGCAGCGCCTCGCACTCAGGGCAGCGGTAGGCCGTGACTTTGAGGCCCTCATCAACCTGACGGTGTTTGGCTTCCCCCGACCAGAAACTCGCCTCCGGCTGGCCGGGGCACCACCGCGGCAGCCTTACCGTGTCGAAGTGACCGAGATCGGTGAGAAACCCCGGCTCCATGTCCTTCTTGCAGACGAGGCAGACTGGCTGCTTGCTCATGGGCGTGCTCCGAAACGAAAAACCCGGCCTTGATCGGGCCGGGCTGCGTGTGCGATTGATATCTCCCCGGTCCGCCGGCCTCAGGCGGGGAGTGTGGTCCGGGTCGTAGTCGTCGTGGAAGTGGGCCGGTTCATCGGATCAGTGTATGCCTCGCGGTTGGCGGGGTCATCCGGCGAGCCGCGCAAGGCGATCGGCGTTGGGGATACCTTGGTGTCTGCTTGGAGTCTCGGTATGCTGTGCGTGCCGGGGTGGCGTACGAGGAGTTGACCATGAAGACGTGTCCGATGTGCGTGGCGGTGGCGGGCTGCGCGGCCGGGTTGCTGGCCGCTGGAATGTTCGGCGTGGTAGCCCAGCCGGCCGCGAATGGGCCGACCTCCGCTCCCGCCGCGATCCAGCCCGATGCCAAGTCCAACCCCGATCCCGCCACGCTGCAGCCGCTGACGTTTCTGGCCGGGGCGTGGCGGGGCGTCATGGATGGTGATCCCGTCGAGGAGATCTGGAGTTCTCCCGCGGGTGATTCGATCGTGGGTGTCTTCCGGTGGGTGTCCGACGACAAACTGGTCATGAGCGAACTGCTCAACATCAAGGCCGAGGAGGGCGCCGCGGTCTTGCGACTTCGCCACTTCGGCGCTGACTTCTCGCCGTGGAAGGGCGAGTGCGACGGCGTCGCGCCCCTCAAGGCGACCAAGGTGGAGAAGAACAAGGTCGTGTTCACCAACGCCACGGAAACCGGCGGGGTTGCGTCCTGCGAGTACGAGTGCCCGACGCCCGACACCCTGAAGATCACCGTGACCTTCAAGCCCGAGCGCCAGCGTGACCCGCTCAAGTTCGAGTTGAAGAAGGGTTCGTAACGCCGCGCGCGGCGAACTCCCTTGCTCGTGGGTACCATCGGCCATGAAGCATCGCCATATCACGCTCTGGCTGGCGGTCGTCTGTGCGCTCTCGCTGACTTCCTGCTGCGAAATCGCGTCGCGATTGGGAATGAAGAAGTGCGCCGATGCCGACCCGCCGCCTACGGCGGAGACGACGCCGGCCGAATCCGCTCGCCCATCGCCGTGATCGCATCAAGGGGCGCCGCTACCATCGCCTCCGCTCGCGGAGCAACCGCTTGGCATCCACGACATCCACGACATCCACGTCCTCCCCGCTCGGCGTCATGGACGCCTCGTACGCCCGCGACCGGCAGCGCAAGCCCCATCTGGTCTTCCGATATCGCTGCCGCGCTCTCATCGCCGCGCAGATGTACCGGCGATTTGGCGGCCTTTCCTCGCCACGGATTCTCGACCTGGGGTCCGCCGACGGACTGGCCATGGCCGAAACTCACGCGCTGCTGCGGGCCTCCGAGTCGGTCGGCATCGAGTTCGCCCCCGACCTCATCGCCCACGCGCAACTGCCGCCCGGCTGCGGGCTTCATCAGGGCGACGTTACCCAGCCGCACGCCGCCGCCCCCGATGGTTCGTTCGACCTCGTCACCGCGCTGGCGGTGCTCGAGCACGTGGATCATCCTGACGAACTCGCCCGGCGCGTGTTCGCCGCCCTCAGGCCGGGCGGCGTCTTCGTCGCAACCTGTCCCTACCCGGTCTGGGACCAGATCTCGGGCGCGTTGCGCCTTCACAAGGACGAGCATCACGCCGGCGCGTTCAACAAGTCTCGATTCGAGGCATTCGCCGCGGCCGGCGGCCTTGAGCCCCTCAAGTATCAGCGCTTCATGCTCGCGCCGGTCGGGTTCCTTCCTTATCTCCGCATCCCGCTGTCCCCGGCGCTGTCGCTGGCGGCTGATCGCATCCTGGCGCCGATCCCGGTGGTGAATCTCGCGATGGTGAACCAAGTGTTCGTGGCCCGCCG
This sequence comes from Phycisphaerales bacterium, assembly GCA_905339235.1. GTDB lineage: Bacteria > Planctomycetota > Phycisphaerae > Phycisphaerales > UBA1924 > RI-211. The sequence continues at coordinate 101,564 of CAJPFG010000026.1, read as the reverse complement.
GCCCGCCTGATCCCGCGGTTCTTCTGAATGGAATAAGAGCCGGTGTCCTTCGACACCGGCTCCATTGAGATTCAGATTCAATCAGCGGAGATTACCAGCCGCCGCGACCGCCACGACCGCCGCCGCCGCCACCACCGCCGCCGCCGTAGCCGCCGCGGCCACCGCCGCCGCCGCCACGACCGCCGCCGAACCCGCCGCGCTCTTCACGCGGGCGAGCCTCGTTCACCACCAGGTCGCGACCCCCGACGTTCTGGCCGTTGAGAGCGGCCATAGCCGCCCGGGCCTGCTCGTCGTTGTTCATTTCGACGAAGCCGAACCCGCGCGGACGACCCGTCTCCCGGTCCATCACCAGCGACGCGCTGGCCACCTCGCCGTGCGCCTCGAACATCGAGCGCAGTTCAGACTCGCTGGTCTGGAACGAGAGATTACCGACATAGATCTTCATGACACTTCCTTACCTTGCCCTTGGAACTCGTTTCACCGGTGCTTGAACTCGGGCAAGAGAAAGCGTCGGGGACCTGAGAACCGCGCCCGACCCCGGGCGCTCGGAACTGGGATCGGGTCAACAGTAGGCACCTTTTCGTAACCGGGCCAAGCCCCAGTTTACCCCCGGCCTACCCGACCCGATCCCTGACTCCCAGACCCGCTAGACTTCCCATTCTGCGGTGCTGCCGCAAACGGCGGGACGGCTTGGCGTCACTCCCGGCCTCCGCGGCGGCCGCAGCGCCGGGGGCTTAGCCCGTCGGCACAGGAGCCTCGCGTTGCCCGATACCCTGTCGCGCACAGTTCCCGGTCCGTCTCCCTCCCCCTCGACCGAACGACCGCTCCCGACTGCCATCTGCTCCATCGCGGGGTTGGGGCACTACCTGCCCGAGCGGGTCCTGACCAACGACGAACTCGCTCTCACCGTCGATACCAGCGACGAGTGGATCATGGAGCGCACCGGCATTCGGGGCAGGCATTGCGCGGCCCCCGAAGAAGCCACAAGCGACATGGCCCATCGCGCCTCGCTTGAGGCGCTGGCCGATGCCGGCGTTCATCCGGCGGAACTGGATCTGATTCTCCTGGCCACCTCCACGCCGGACACGCCGGTGCCGTCCACCGCGTGCTACCTCCAGACCCGACTGGGTTGTAAGCGGGTGCCGGCGATGGACATCGCGGCGGGATGCGCGGGGTACGGTTTCGCCTTGCACATGGCCGCGGGCGCGGTCAAGAGCGGCATGCACAACACGGTGCTGGTCGTCGGCGCCGACACGCTTACGCGAATCACGAACTACGCCGACCGCCAGTCGTGCATTCTGTTTGGAGACGGCGCCGGCGCCGCGGTGGTCCGGCCGGGTGGGCGGTTCGATGTGCTGTATTCCAATATCGGCTCCGACGGCGACGGCGCCTCGATGATCCGAGTTCGCGCGGGCGGGAGCCGTACCCCCGCGAGCGCCGAATCCGTCGCCTCCGCCGGGCACACCCTTGAGATTCACGGGCGCGAGGTCTTCAAGGCCGCGGTGCTCCAGATGACCGACTGTATCCGCAAGGCGGCCGCCGCGGTGGGCGTTCGGCCGGAGGATTTTGACCTCATCATCCCGCACCAGGCCAACGCGCGGATCATCGAGGCCGTGGGCCGGCAACTCGACATCACCGACAAACGAGTGGTGATCGACATGATCGAGACGGGCAACACCGCCGCCGCGTCGATTCCGGTGGCGCTCGGGCGTGCTCGGCGCCGTGGCTTGCTGCACCCGGGCCAGTTGGTTGCCACGGTCGGCTTCGGCGCGGGGCTTGCATGGGCCTGCCAGATTCTGCACATCCGCAACTGACCCGGTGTTGGTCCGCAAACCGCACGATTGCCGCAAGAACCGTTTCGCCGGGACGGTTTTTCGTGGTATCGTTCTACCGGTGTTGCAGCCGTTGACACGCCGATTCGTCCGGGCACCGCGATGTGCGTTCCTTCTCGCGGCGGCGGTTGTGTTCGCATCCCGGGCGGGCGCTCAGCCGATCATCTCGCCCTGGACGGTTTCCGGGGAGGACGACGCGGTCGCGGTCGCCGCGGCGCCGTTCGGCGGGTTCTTCGCCGTGGCCGATTCGTTCGGTGATCGTGTTGAGGTTCGGGACTTCCGCCAGAACCTGCTCAGGAGCATCTCTCGCGCCGAAATGGCGGGGTTGCTGCCCTGGATGAATCTCGACGGCGGGCCCGACGGCCCGGACGCTCTCGCGTTCACGTCGAGCGGGAAGTCCTTGTTCATTCTCGTGCATGACGACACACTCCCGCCTGATGGCCAGGGCAGCGACGGCATTCTGCGATTGGACGTTGCAACCAACTCCCTCTCGTTGTTCGCGAGGCTCGACCTCTTCGATCGCGGCGATGAGTGGCCCTACCTTGCCGCCGCGCATCACCGGGCGATCCTCTACGCGGGGTCGGCCGGAGGGCAGATCCGCGCGTATCTCGCGAACGCCGCCGCCGCTTCGGGAACCCTTCTTGCCACGTGGGTTCTTCCAACCGGCGGCGCAATCCGCGGCCTCGCCGTAGATCGTGACGCGGGCACGATGTTCGCCGCGAACGCAACCGGCATCTACCGCGCGGCGCTCACGAATAACTTCACCATTCCGCCCGCCTGGACTCTCGTCGCCACCGGCTCGGACATTCGCGACCTGGCCTGGGGTGAGACGTTCGGCGGCACCGCCAACCGGGGCCTGTACGTGCTCAGCGGCGTCGGCGCCAACGCGTCGAGAATCGACTTCATCTCTGCGGCCAATGCCTATTCGCCCACTCCGACAATCCCCTCCACGTACTTTGCAGGGCCGGGCGTCCTGTGGCACGCGATCGATGCTTCCGGCGATGGACGACTCATCGTGGGTCAGGCGGAAGACGCTGCGACCGTCTCCGACGGATCCGACACCCGGTTGACCTTTGATCCGTGGCTCGCCGACGAGTTCGCGCAGGTCGTAACCTTCGCCCGCGGCCTGATTTCGCCCGACGGCGAGCCGCCCGGATGGGTCATTGACGGCGACACCATTCCCAGCCTGCCGCGATTTCACCCTGCAACGCCCGACGGCGCCGCGTGGACCGTGCTGCTGCTCCTCGCGAGCGACGCGATCAATGACGACGCGCTGTCGCAGTCGCAGGTCCGCGCGGTGCTTGGTCGGTACGGCGGACTGGCCGCGGACGGGATCGCACCTTCACGCACGACGGACGGGATCTTCCGGCACTGGATCGATCCGGCCACCGGAGGGGTGAAGCCCGGATGGGACCCCGAGTTCGCGACGATGAGCACCATGAAGATGGTGATGGCCGCATCGCGCGCGATGGGTATGTACCCCGACGATCCCCAGATCGCCCGCGCGGCGTCCCGCATCATTTTCCGCACGCGCAACTGGGATGCCTATGTGCAGTCCGGCACTCAGGCCCTGTACCTGAAGGGCCTGCCGGCGGGCGGTCCTGACACCAGCGTTCCGCTGCGTCCCTTTCACGAGGGGATTCTCTTCGTGGCAGAGGCCGCGGCGTACGGCGGAACGGCGTCCGATGGCGCGTACGCGGCGTGGCTGAATCGTGCGCTCTGGCCAACGGCGTCGTACATTCCGGGGCTTCCGATCACGGTCATCGCCTCCGGGCAGCACGAGTCCACGTTTATCAGCGTCTACCCGGCGCTGCTGCTCCCCGAGTATCGCGCCGACGCCGCGTGGCGCGGCCAACTGGGCAACATCCGCTGGTCCGCGGGCGCGTGGACCGACGATTTCGGGGCGCGATACCTGACCGTGTTCTCGGCCGGAACCACGCGCTCTGATTGGGGCGGGTATCACGCCGATACGTTGGGCAGCCATCCCGGGGACATCACAACGTTTACTTCGCTCATGGGCCTGAGCGCGTTCTCCGATGCGACGCCGGCGGCGCAGGCCTATCACGCGTACCGCAAGGGCGCGCGGCAGGCTTTCCGCACCGGCGCGAGTCTTCTGTACCGACGATCTGACGCCGATCGCGCATACACGCCCAACTCCGCGGGCCTGCCGGATGTCGCACTGGGCGCGCTCGCGCTGGGTGAGTTGATGCGGCCGGGAGTTCTTGACGCCGTCCTCTCTCGTCCTCTCCAACCCATGGAAATGTGCCCGGTCGATGTCAACTCCGACGGCGCGATCACGATCGATGACGCGTACGCCGTCGAGCAGTCGCCGGTCGACCTCAACGGAGACGGCGCGGCCGACACGCAGGACGCGGCGTGTCTCAAGAACTGGCTGCGGCGGCATGAGAAGACGGACCTCGCCGCCCGGTAGCGTCTGCTCAGAAGCAGTTCGCCTCCACGTGCCGACGGATGATCGACTTGAGCCGCTGAATGTTGGTCTGTTCCTGCTTCTTGACGTCGCGCCAGAAGGACTGAAGTTCCCCATCGCCCTCGGCATTGGCGATGTACTGATCGCACCGCCACAACGAATCCAGCCTGCGGCTCAACTCGTGGATCATGTCGCGGTCATGATCCTCGCTTCCGTACGTTTCACCCAGGTGCGCGTACTCCTTGTCAATGGCGCTCCGCATCCTGTTCTCCTTTGTGCACGGTGTCCCGGTCCGGGCGGTCTCGCGGAGTTCACATTGCTCGCGACGCCGGCGGCGGGTCACCGACATGCTCGTGTAGAGCGCGCGTGCGCTCTCCGCTCTTCAATACTCGGCCTCTCCGCGGGATGTTCCTTCGGATTCACGCGCGGCCGGATGTCGGAGCCTAGCGTCCTCCATGGGTTCGCCTGCTTTTCAGGATCGCCGCGTGGTAGTCACCGGCGCCAGCCGTGGCATCGGGCTTGCTGTTGCGCGGGCGCTTGCCGATCTTGGGGCTTCAGTCTTGTGCGTTGCGCGGCGGCCGGAAGAACTCGAGACCGCCGCACGGGAGATCGGATCACCTCGCGTGCTCACGCTCGACGCCGATGTATCGACGCCCGGCGGGCGGGCCTACATCCTCGACCGTGTCCGCGCGGATTGGGGCGCCCTGGACGTGCTGGTCAACAACGTCGGCACGAACATCCGCAAGCCGAGCACCGACTACACGGATGCCGAGGTTCACTCGATCGTTGATACGAACATGATGTCCGCGCTCGAACTCTGCCGGGGAGCATTTCCGCTGCTGGGAGCCGGGCGCGACGCCGCGATCGTGAACGTCAGTTCGGTCGCGAGCACGCTCCACCTCGCCAGCGGAGTCGTCTACGCGATGACCAAGGCGGCGATCGACCAGATGACCCGGTATCTCGCCGTCGAATGGGCGCCTACGCCGTCGCGGCCCGGGGTGCGCGTGAACGCCGTCTGCCCCTGGTATATCCGGACGCCGCTGGTCGAGCCTGTGCTTTCTGATCCGGCGCGGCTGGCCCGCATCATCGACCGAACGCCCATGGCCCGCGTCGGCGAGCCGGCCGAGGTCGCCGCGGCGGTCGCGTTTCTGGCCTCCCCGGCCGCGTCGTACATCACCGGACAGTGTCTCGCCGTCGATGGCGGGCTGTCGTGCAAGGCCCTTTAACTACCGAGAAGGAGAACCGATGATCCCAGCCATGCTCGTGATCGCCGCCGTGCTTGGCCCCGCGCCCGGAGTCGAGCCGCTCGCGCTGAAACTCCAGACCATCCGCGAAACGCGGGAGATCGACATGCGACCCGCCGACGAGCGGCCCGGCTTCGGCGAGGGCCCGGGGATCGAAATCACGTTCGTGGCCGCGCTGCCGAAAGGGTGCAAGGTCCTTGGCGTCAAGCAACCCGAGAAGATTGATGCCCGCGATTCCGCCGGCACCGACCTGTCGCCGATCCGCGCCAACGTCTTCGATGATCTGGAGTACATGAAGTTCGAAGACTGGTTTGACGAGGCGAGCCTGCTGCACGTGCGATTGGGCCAATCCGCACGATCGGCGGAGACGTTCACAGCGCACCTGGAGGCCGAGGCTACCACCTTCACGGGGGTGGAGTCGCACGACGTGGACGCGGCCTCCGATTGGACCAAGTTCACCCATCCATCCCTGGCCGGGGCCAAGGCCGAGTACCGCTACCAGAAGCACGACGAGGGCGGCGGGGCGATGGAAATTCGCCCGACGGCGGCCAGGGAACTGATCGAGTCGATCGTGCCCGCCGCGGAGGGCGCCGAGCCGGCCGGGTATTCGATCTCGTATTCCGACGACATGGCCTCTTTCGACATCGAGCCCCTCGAGCCGGGTCAGAAAATCAGGCTGTTCGTTCGCACGGAGATCAAGAAAGTCCTCATCGTCGTAGACCTCAAGGACCAGAAACTGCCCTGACCGCTACGGCTCGACCTGTCTCAGCACGCGGACCAGCGGCAGGCCGGCGAGGTGCTGGCGGAGCATGCCCAGCGCGCTGACCGCGGCCCAGGATCTCACGGAAGACCGATCTCCCGGAAACTGGAATCGCCGGGCGTCGGGCCCGGCCGCGCGGGATGTGCGGGCGATGAAAACGGTCCCGACGGGCTTGGCCGCCCGGTTGGTGGTCGCGGCCACCGCGCCTTCCGGACCGGCGATGCCGGTGATGGCCAGACAATGCGAAGCCTTCAAGCGATCCATACCGCCGGCGGCCATCTCCAAGGCGCACTCGGCGCTCACCGCGCCGGGGCCGGGGAACTCGAGTACGGCGGCGGGCACACCCGCGAGTTCGGTTTTGGCTTCGTTCGCGTAGGTCACCAGCCCGCCCACAAACGCTGCTGATGAACCGGGAGTTTCCGTGATCATCGCTTCCAGCAGCCCGCCCGTGCAACTCTCCACGCACGCGAGTGTCTCGCCGCGCTCGCGGAGCAGGCGCAGCACTACGGCGCTCAGGCGATCCTCGCCGGCGCCGAACACGAACTCCCCCGCGAGGGATCGCGCTTCGTGCTCGCAGGTGTCGAGCAGCGCCTCGGCCTCGACCGCCGGCGCGGGTCCCTCGTATCGCAGCCGGATGCTCACCACGCCCCCGCTGGCGGTCGTGCCGACCAGCGGTGAGCGGGTGCGGTCCATGAGATTGCCCAGGCGCGTGGCCAGATCGGATTCTCCGATCCCAAAGCAATGAAGGACGCGCGTTCGAACGATCCGTCCCGAAGGCGGATTCAGCCGTGGCAGCACGTGATGCTCGAACATCGGTTTCATTTCGCCCGGCGGTCCGGGCAGGCAGAACACTTCTGCCGTGCCGATCGTGCCGTGCAGTCCCGGCGCGGTGCCGTTGAGGTTCGGAAGCGTCCGTCCGCGGCTGGGGCGATGCGCCTGGCCCCGGTTGATCGTCGGCATTTCTCTTGCGCGAGCGGCGAAAAAAGCCTCGACCTGAGCGAGCGCGAGCGGGTCCTCCACGAGCGAGTCGTCGGACGCCTGCGCCATCGCCTGGCGGGTGAGATCGTCGGCGGTGGGGCCCAGGCCACCGGTGCAGATGATGAGATCGACCTCGTGCCCCAGCCGGCGCAGAGCCGCGGCGTGGCGAGCGAGGTTGTCGGGCACAGTGACATGCTCGACGGGCACGATTCCGATGTCTCGAAGGCGCTGAGCCAGCCATGGACCATTGGTGTCGAGCGTCTGTCCGAGCGTAATCTCATCGCCGACGGAGAGAATGGCGGCGGTGGTGTGTTCGTGGGGCATCATCCGAGGGTATCGTGCGAAAACGACACGCCCCGGCACACGTACGCCGGGGCAATGTCGCGTTTGCGTTTCAAGTTGGAGGTCGGTTTACCGGCGGCGACGGGCGATCACCGCGCCGCCGAGGGCCATGAGCGCCAGGGCGCCGGGAGCGGGCGTGTTGACCGTGACCATGTCGTACCTGAGTGTTCCGCTCGTCGCGTAGTTGCTGCCGACGGTTGCCGCCTGGTACGAGCCGGAGCCGGGCTTGAACACCGGGGTGACGCGGAATCCGAACAGCGGGTTGTTCGGGACGCCGGAGATGCCGAAAAGATCGACGCGCCGGTTGTTGTACCAGAAATCGCCCCCGGAACTTGCCTCGAAGACCCCATCAAACGCGAATCCACCGAGCGAGAGCCCGGCACTAGGTCTGCGCGAAGAACCACCCTCTCGCCAAACCCGCTCGCGCGCGCCTACCCTCGACCTGCTCGGGCGCGTAGCTCAGTTGGCTAGAGCGCGGCTGTCACATAGCCGAGGTCACAGGTTCGAGTCCTGTTGCGCCCACTGTTTCGAGGTCTGCGCTGATGGTCCCCTCATCGCGCACCTCCGCGCATGCGTAGCATCGGCCTTCACAGAAGGCACTTTCTCACCGCCATCCGATTCTGATTCTTGCCCGTTCGGTTGATCCGTGTGCGGCTGTGCTTGCCCAGAATGCGCAGGATTCTGCGCCGCTTTTTGGCCCCCGTTGATCGCACGCTCGAAGTCCTCATCACGCACTTGTCGGTAGTGCCCCATCGCGATCGCTTCGGTATGGCCACACCAGGCCGCGGCGACATGGCCTGCGTTCTCCTGGGCGAGCTCTGTGGCTCGGGAGGCCCTCAGATTCTGCCAGAGCCGCGGCCACGCCTGGGCGCCAGCACGGGCGATCAGACGCTCGAACTCGGTCCGCAAGTTCGTCCCGGCGTCCCGGTACTTCGCGATGACGTACTCCGCCCCATCCGGAGCGGCGGAGAACGCGGAGAGCAGATGAGGCTTGAGCTCGGGGAACATGGGGATCACTCGTGACTCCCGGCCGGCGTGCCCGGCGGTCTTCGGACATGGCACGGTAATCCGACCGCGCTCCCAGTCAATGTGGTCCCATTTGAGGGCCAGGACTTCGGAAGGTACTCGCAGGGCGCCGTAGCGGCTCAGAGCGATCATTGCCCGCCATTCCGGGCTGGAGCACGCCGCCAAGACCGCTTCGATCAGCCCCCGAGGCACGAACACCAGGCGGTCCGGGTTCCGCTGCGACCCGGCCTTGATGCCATCGAAGGGGCTCGCGGAGATCATCCGCCAGCGCACACCGCGCTTGAAGATCTGGCGGGCGATCCGCACAAACTTCGCCACCGTGGCCGGAGCGTACTTCACCGCGATGAGGTGCTGCCGCCAGCAGCCGGCCTCCAGATTCGTGATCTGGGAGAGTCGGCGGTCCGGGCCGAAGTGCTCCTCGAGCTCGTCGCGGGCCTGCTTGTACGCCGTCCTGGTGCTCTCTTTCACCACGAGCGTGTCGAAGTAGTGGTCGAGCAGTGACTGGAGCGTGGGGTTGAGGTGCTCCCTCGGGATGAGCAGGCCGGTGCGAGCGAGCTTGCCGTGGGTGCGGTCGTCGAGGTCGGCGACCCATTCCGCCAGCTCCTTTCGGATTTCCCCCATGATGCCGGCGGCGAGAAGTCCCTCGATGCGCGACTTGAACGCGACGGCCTGTGGCCGGAGACCGCGACGCTCCTTCGGCGTCACAAGGCGCCGGCCAACGAATCCCGCCGTTGGCTGCTCACCCTCGCCGGCAATCCGCTGGTAGAGGTCAACGAGCGCGACCGCCGCGATGCGGTTGACCGAGTCTGGCAGACACTTGTACCGCGGTCGGGCTTGAGCCGGTGGCTGGGCTTCCGGTTCCTGCGCAAGACCGGGGCGGATGCGATCAAGCGAATCGGCGGGCTCGAGGAGAGCGAGATGTACCTGGCCCACCAGGAGCCCGGCCTCAACAAGCACTACGCCAACCGCAACTGGGATCGAATGTGGGCCAGTTTGGACCGTTTCAGGGCACAGCTGCCCTTCTTGGGACCAGCATGGGATCTTGATCCGTCGGAGTGCCTGTTCACGCAGTCGGGCAATCCAGAATGGTCGGACGCGAATCCGCCTTGGGTTCAGCGGGTGACTCGGCGGAGCCAAACGGGTGTCCTCAACGTGAGCCTCCATCCCGAGAAGCGAAAGTACTACGCCCGCGTTTACTCGCTAGGAAAGACGCACTGCAGTCGGTACTACGACGACCCCGAGCAAGCGAGGAAGGCAGCCACAGACATTCGGAGGCGGCTGGATTCGAGCACCGATTGCAGCCGGGAAGCCACCAGAATCTAGGTCCGAGCTGCAACCCCCCTTCCTCCCCCCCGGTATCACCCTCGGCCCTGGAGCCCGGTTTGCCGTTGACGAGGGAACAACTCCTGGAACGCGCCTATCAAACGAAATCCTCGCTCCGGTCCTGCACGCTCTGCGAGCGCCGCTGCGGGGTCGATCGCCTCGCCGGCCAGCCGGCCCCCTGCGGCCTGGGAGCCGAAACCCACTGCTTCAAGCGGCATCTCAGCTACGCGGAAGAGCTCGACCTCATCCCCAGCTACATGGTCTACTTCGCCGGCTGCAACTTTCGGTGTGCGTTCTGTGTCCAGGCGCCCACCTGCTTCGACCCCATCCGCGGCGAGCGGGTGGACCCCGAGGCCCTCGCCGCCGAGTGCGGCCGCCAGGTTGATCAGGGAGCCACCACCATCAACCTCCTCGGCGGTGAGCCCAGCCTCCACCTCCACACCATCCTCGAACTGGCCGCCGCGGCCCCGCGGCCCCTCCCCCTCATCCTCAACTCCAACTTCTACATGACCCCGGAAGTCCTCGACCTGCTGGACGGTGCGGTGGGAATCTACCTCGCCGACTTCAAGTTCGGGAACGATACCTGCGCGGACCGGATCGCCGGGGTGGATCGCTACGTCGAGGTCGTCACGCGAAACCTGCTCCACGCCGCGCGGCAGCGGGCCGGCGGCGCCCGCCTGATGGTCCGCCACCTGCTGATGCCGGGGCACCTGGAATGCTGTTTCAAGCCCGTCGCGGCCTGGATGGCCGAGCACCTCCCGGATGTCCCCTTCAACGTCATGGAGGGATACGTCCCCGCGTGGCGGGCCGCGGAAGGCCGTCGCAATCCGGAACTCACCCGCACACTCGACGCCGGAGACCGCGCGGCCGCCCGCGAGGTGCTCGTTCGGCTGCAAGTCTCAGCGCGCAAGGAGATCTGCGCATGAGCACCCCTCCCGCCGCAACCGCTCGACCCATGCTCTGTTCCGACGCCGAAGGACGAGACCTGGTCATCACCATCCGACTCGCGCCCGACGGGAGTGTGTACCTCCACGACATTCCACCCGATTTCGTGCCCATCGCCGCCGCGCTGGCCCCCCAGGACCCGGATCTCGCCCGCCGCGCGGCCATTCTCGCAAGAAAGGCATCCCAGCCATGACCGCTCTTCCCGGAAACGGATTGGCCCGATCGCACCCCGCCCCTTCCAGGCCGCAGAGTTCCCCTGAGCCGCGAGAGGCGCGGCCCGAGCCCTGCATCACGTGCGCCCCATCCACACCGCGCGACCTGCCCATGGCAATTCCGGCCCTGGGCGATCAGATCGAGCTCCTGGTCCGCGCCCGTTACCCCGTGCTCTACGTGGTGAGTTGGGAGGAGGCCCGGGTGGAGCAGCATTTGCAGGCCATCGCGGCCCGCCGCAACAAGCAACTGCACGTCTGGTCCATCACCGAAGGAATCCGCGAGGCGAGCACCGTGGAGGGGCAGGCCCCCGGCAAGAAGCGCGCCGTCACCGACCCCATCGAAGCGCTGGAGGTCGTCATCCAGCACAAGGAGGCCGCGATCTACCTGTTCAACGACCTCAACGCCTTCCTGCGGCCCGAGATCGCCTGCAACCGCCCGATCATCCGCAAGGTCCGCGAGGTGGCTCGGGCCCTGGCCGACAGCTACAAGACGCTGGTCATCTGCTCACCGCTCATGGAGATGGCCCCGGAGCTGCAGAAGGACGTCACGGTGGTGGACTTCTCACTCCCGACCCCGGCCCAGATCGACTCGCTGCTGGACCGCATCATCAAGGACGTCGCGCAGCACGCCTCGATCCGCGTAGACCTCCACACCAAGGGGCGCGAGGCGCTCGTGCGGGCCGCGGGCGGCCTGACGCTCCAGGAGGCCGAGAACGTCTTCGCCAAGACGCTCGTGAACGACGGCACCCTCAACGGCGAGGATGTCTCCACGGTCTTCGCCGAGAAGCAGCAGATCATCCGCAAGAGCGGGCTTCTGGAGTACTACGAGGCTTCCGACGCGCTCGACGATGTCGGCGGGCTGGACCAGCTCAAGGAGTGGCTCAAGCGCCGCGCCATGGCCTTCACCGACGAGGCCCAGAAGTTCGGGCTCCCGGCCCCCAAGGGCGTCCTGCTTGTGGGCGTGCAGGGGTGCGGCAAGAGCCTGTGCGCCAAGGCCGTCAGCCGCGAGTGGAACATGCCGCTCCTGCGCTTCGACATGGGGCGGATGTTCGCGAGCCTGGTGGGGAGTTCCGAGCAGAACATCCGCCGCGCCATCGCGGTGGCCGAGAGCATCGCCCCAGCCATCCTCTGGATCGACGAGATCGACAAGGCGTTCGCGGGTTCTTCCGGCTCCGCCGGGGCCGACGGGGGCACCACCGCCCGCGTGATGAGCACGTTCCTGACCTGGCTGAGCGAGAAGAGCAAACCCGTATTCGTGCTCGCAACGGCCAACGACATATCCCACCTCCCGCCCGAACTGCTCCGCAAAGGCCGCCTCGATGAGATCTTCTTCGTGGACCTGCCCAATCAGGAAGAACGCCGGCGGATCTTCGAGATCCACATCGCCAAGCGCAAGCGCGACGCCGGGGTGATCGATACCGAGCATCTGGCCGCGGCCGCCCCTGGCTTCAGCGGCGCCGAGATCGAACAAGCCGTCATCAGCGCCCTCTACGACGCCTTCTATCTCGGCCGCGACCTCACCTCCGACGACATCCTCCGCAACATCACCCAGACTGTCCCGCTTTCCCGCACCATGAGCGAACGCATCGAGGGTCTCCGCGGCTGGGCCGACGGCCGCGCCCGCCTGGCCTCCACCCGCACCGTCGAAGCCGAGCCCACCCGTTCCGGCGGGCGCAAACTTGAGATTGGCTGAACAAGGAAGCACCCATGAGCAGCGTCTGCGTCCTCACTCCCATCGTCATCGGAGCCTGGCCCTCCATCGCCGCGGCCGTCGCGGGCGTGGCGGCCTCCATGGGCTTCAACATCGTCGCGCCCGAAAGGCTCGAGCTCGAATCGCAACAGCCGACGCGACGGAAAGTCCAGACCGAAATCCCCGAGAGCGAGATCCTCGAGGACGAGATGGGCTCCGAGCGCATCGTCATCCGCCAGGGCGACGTCGAGATCGTCTTCGAGCGCGACCACGACGGCTCGCTCAAGCTCTGCGTCCTGGGCGAGAAGCACTCCAAGGCCGAACTGGAACGCATCGGCCAGGAGGTGGCCGGGCGCGTGGTCCAGCAGTTCGCGTACCACAAGCTGATCACGGAGCTCAAGAAACGCAACTACGCCGTCATCGACGAGCACGTCGAGAAGGACCAGTCCATCCAGATCCGTGTCCGCCAGGGATACTGAGGAACGCACCATGTCCGCACCCCAGTTCGACATCCGCATCGACAAGGCCGGCAAACTGACCGTCAAGGTCTCGGGCGTGAGCGGCGAGGAGTGCATGCGCCTCTCCGACATGCTCGCCGAGATCGTGGGCCGCGAGGATTCGCGCGAGAAGACCAGCGAGTTCTACGGCCCCGGCAATGTCCGGGTCTCGACGTCGGGCCAGATCCACGGCCACACTCACGGAGCCTGACGGTTGGAATGCCCCAACTGCAACTTCCAGAATGTCCCGGGCCTGCGGGCGTGCGCCCGATGCCAGAGCCTGCTGGACTTCTCGTCGATCTCGATCGATCCGCCCCGCGCCGCGGACGTCGCCCTCCCGTCGTCCGTTCGTCACGCCGCCGCCCGGGCTGGCCTCTCCCTCCGTCAGTCCTGGGCGGCGTTCCTGGGCGATACCCGCTCCGTCTTCCACCCGGATGTCAACTGGGGTGCCCTCACGCGCTCCGTCATCCCGGGGTGGGGCCACCACCGGCTGGGCCACCGCAAGTTCGGCTGGTGCATCGTCGGCGTGTGGCTGGCGCTGATCGCACTCACTCTGTTGCTGATGGGCGGGCCCGGGGGACGCCCCATGTACTTCCTGCTCGTCGGCTGGCACGGGCTGATCATCAGCCTGATCCTGGCCAGACCGCTGCGGGATCAGCCGGTTCTCCGGCGCGCGCTCCTCGGCCTGCTGGTGTACGCGCTCTTGAACTTCGGCCTCTACCTGCCGGCGCGCTGGCTCATCACCGGCGGCTTCGTGCCCTTCACGATCATCGGGATCGCCGAGAGGGGCGTGCTTCGCGAGGGCGACACGGTGGTCCACACCGGCCGATGGAACCGGCCCGACACGTTCCACCCAGGCGAGATCATCGTCTATCAGGTCCAGCCGCTCTCGGCGCCGGGGGCTTACATCCGCGCGGGGGTCGGCATCGACCGGATCATCGCCGGGCCCGGCGACGCGGTCACGAGCGATGGGTCGGTCCTGTCGGTGAACGCCGCCCCGATAGACCCGACGAGGGCGCCGTTGGGGCACTTGCCGCCGATCGGACCCTTCGGGGTGACGCTGGGTCCCGGCGAGTACTTCGTCCTCCCATCGCTCTTCCTCATCCAGGGTCAGCAGACCCGGGGCTTTAACGAGCTGTTCGTCCGCGTCTCCATCATCCGTCAGGAACACATCACCGGCAAGGTCCTGTGGCGCTCCCGGCCCTGGTCGCGTTTCGGCCCGATCGAGCAGCCCACCCCATCCAACACGAATGGATCCACGTCATGAACGGACGATTCAGCCGCTTGGAGTTCGGCAGCCGCGAGCAACCCTCCCCAACCGCGGCGGGTCTGCACGCCGCCGACAAGTCCCTCGAAGGCACGCTCAAGCGCTCCGCCGACCACTACCTGGCGCAGGCAGACCGCGCCAACCGCCGCGGCGAGTTCGAGTCGGCGCTGCAGTTTTTCACCCGCGGGCTGCGCGAGGACCGGTCTCGGGTCGTCGCCTGGGTCGGGCAGGTGCAGATGCTGGTCGAACTGGGCGAATACGCCGAAGCGCGACTCTGGAGCGACAAGGCCCTTGAGGTCTTCCGCTCCAACGGCGACCTGCTCGCGGCCAAGTCCCGCGCCTGCCTCCGGCTGGGCGATGGTCGCGCCGCCCAGGTCTGCAGCGACGCCTCGGTCCAGGCTACCGGCACGAGCCCTCTGCGCTGGTCCGCCCGCGGCGAAGTGCTGCTCCCGCGGGATGCGGCCCGGGCCCGCGACTGCTTCGAGAAGTCTCTCGCCGAGCCCGCTGCCGACTGGTTCGACCGGATCGTCATCGCCCGGATCTACCTCTTCCACGACAAGCCCGCGGCCGGGCTGGAGTTCGCGGCCCAGGCGGTGGGCATGGTCCCCGCCGAGCCCTACGCCTGGACGATTCGCGCCAAGTGCCTGCTGGATGTTCGGGACACCGCGAAGGCCGAGGAGTGCTGCCGCCGCGCCCTCGAACTCGAACCCCGCTTCGCCGCGGCCCTGACTCTGCTCAACGATGTTGAGGAGCGTTCCTCGACCGGGTTGTTCAACCGATTGAAGGGATGGCTACGAGGATGAACCTTCGGGACCTGCTGTACTCCGCCCGCCGCCACAACGCCAGCGACATCCACATCATGGCGGGGTTCCCGCCGATGTTCAGGGTGGACGGCGACATCGTTCCCGCAAAGGGCGACGCGCTGACCCCCGAGTGGATCGAGGACTCTCTCTTCGCCGCCCTGACGGCTGACCAGAAGGCGCGGCTGGAGCGCGACTGGCAGTTGTGCATCTCGCTGGTCCAGCCCGGAGTCGGCCGCGCCCGCCTCACCGTCTACCGCCGCAACGGCCGATGGGAGATCAGCATCCGCATGAGCGAACTCGTCGTGCGGGCGCGCGAGCAGCTCGGCCTTCCGGCGATCATCGAGGACCTCGCCCGCAAGCCCCACGGCCTGGTCATCCTCACAGGCCCCACCGGGGTGGGCAAGACCACCACGCTGCACTTCATGCTCGACCTGATCAACGCCGAGCGCTCCGCCAAGATCATCACCATCGAGGACCCCATCGAGTACGTGCACCCCTTCAAGAAGTCCATTATCGTCCAACAGGAGGTCCTGGTGGACGTGCACGACTTCGGCAACGCCCTGCGGCACGTCCTGCGTCAGGACCCCGACGTCATCGCGGTGGGCGAGATGCGCGATGCGGAGACCATCTACACGGCCCTGACGGCCGCGGAGACCGGTCACCTGGTCATCGCCACGCTTCACACCCCCGGCGCCCCCGACGTGGTCCAGCGGCTCGTCTCAGCCTTCCCGGAGGGCCGCCAGAACGAGATCCGCTTCATGCTCGCGGCCACGCTCCAAGGCGTCATCGCCCAGCAGCTCCTGCCCAAGCCAACCGGCGGCCGCATCATCTGCTGCGAGATCCTCACCGGCACCGGCGCCGTCCGCCACCAGATCCGTGAGAACGCCGTCCACCAGCTCTACACCGAGATGCAGTCGGGCCGCAAGTACGGGATGATCACGGTGGACCAGGCGCTCCTCGACCTTTACAACGCGGGGGAGATCTCGTACGACACGGCCATCACGCACGCGCGGCATCCGGAGCAGATCCGGAAGAGGGCGGTGAGGGAGACGGTGTGAGCACTCGGTAAATTACGCAGCGCCGAGCTGCCCGCGCCGGCTCGGAGTGGTTGCGCACGGCCACTCGCCGCGGGCTCCTCGACGCGGCGGGCGGTCTTGCTCAGGCGATCTTGGCGTAGTCCACGAACGGCACAAGGAGGCTCACGGAGTTTCCGGAATAGAGAATCGCGAACGTGCGGACGCTCCCGCCGGACTGGATCGTCATCGACGAGAACGATCCGGAGACGGAGGACCCGGTGATGAACTGGTAACTGCTTCCCTGCGACTGCCGGTTGATCGGGAACGTGAACGTGGCGTTCAGGGCACCGCTCAACTGGACCGCCCCGGTCGCCAGCACCCGCCCGAACTGCCCCGGTGCGGTTCCGGAGATCGTGATGTTCAACGAACCCGCGGCCGACTGGGTGTATCCGCCGGCGATGGAGAGCGTCCGTGTGCCGAGCGTGATGGCCCCGTCGTTGGTGACCGTGCCGGTGGCGATGTTGGTGGTGAACGCAACCGAAGCACCGGCGGAGGTTGTCAGCGGCCCGCTCGAGAAGCCGCCCGTGAAGGACGAGGTTCCTCCGGTAAATGTGGCGGTGCCGGTGATGCCCACGAGACCCGCGGTGCTAACGCCCCCGCCGGTGCTGAGGTTGCCGGCCCCGGAGATGTCGGAGCCGGGCGAGAACGAGTGCGATCCGGCGAGCGAGAGCGTGCGGCCCGCGGAGATCGCGAAGTCTCCCGTGTGCGCGCCCCCGCCCAGCAGGCTCAGGTCGCCATCCTGGAGAGAGACCGTGCCATCGTTCACAGCGCTCCCGCTGACCGAGAGTGAACCGCCCGACGCGATGACCAGGTTCGCGGCGTTCTCCAGCACCGCGGCCGTGGAGCCGGCGGCGGTGAGCGTGGCCGTGCCGGCGTCCACGCTCAGCGTGCCCGCGATCGTGACCAGCGCGGCCACCGAGGCGGACGGGGCCTGGAAGAACACATCGCCCGCCCCCGTAATGGTGCTGGTCGCGGTCAGGACCGTCGTGCCGCCGGAGAAGTAGAGCCTGGCCGCCGCGGCGACGTCGAAATGGCCGGTCTGCGTGCCCCCGCCGTCGAGCCAGAACGCTCCGCCTTGGACATGCACGGAGTTGCCGCTGTTGTCGAACGCGATCCCGGCGGGCACGTGGACGGCGCCGGTGCCGGTGACGAAGAACTCGCCGGGGTTGGAGAACACCCCGCCGGCCGGATTGAAGTCGAACGGGTGCGCATCAGCAAGGGTGATGGTGCCGTTGTTGGTGGCCAGGTGGTCCAGGGCGCTGAACGCGCCCGTTCCGACCAGCAGCACCTCCGCGTTGTTCGTGGTGAGGTCAAGCCCTACGAGTTCGAGGGCCGCGCCGTCGAGGACCTTCCAGACACCGCCCGTGAGGACATCGCCGACGACCTGGGTGATCGGGCCGTTGATGAGGAAGCGTCCTGAGGCGACCTCCAAGATCCCATCGTTGTCAAAGGTGATTCCGGAGGCGAGGGAACTGTCGCCGGCGGCGTCGCGCTTCATCGTACCGAGGTTGCTCACCAGACCCGAGCCGGTGAACGACGAGGATCCCTCGAAGACCTGCGTGCCACCGAGCGCGACCGAGGAGCCCGCCGAGAGGATGAAGTTGCCCGTGTGGACGCCGTTGCCGAGCATCGCGAGGACGCCGCTCAGGACATGGACGGAGTTGCCGCCGTTGTTGAAGGTGATGTTCGCAGGGATCGTGACGCTGCCGGTAGTGATGAACGTGCCGGGGTTGTTGAAAATGTCGCCCGCGGGGAGGAACGGGAAGTCCACGTCGTTGAGGGTGAGCGTGCCGGAGTTGGTGGACAGGCCCTCCAGCCCTTGGATCTGGGCGCCCGCGCCCGACAGGGTGATGGTCGCCTCGTTGGTCACGATGTTGGCCGCGGCGAGATTGAGGGTGGCGCCGTTGAGGACAATCCAAGTCCCGCCGGTAAGGGTGCCGGACGAGGTCTGCGAGGTCGCGGAGATGGTGAGCGTGCCGCCGGAGACTTCGACCGTGCCGGTGTTGTTGAAGGCGGCCGCGGCCGGTGTGGTGACCGAGCCGGTGCCAGCCTTGCGGAACAGGCCGGGGTTGTTGAACGTGCCGGAGGTGATGAAGGCCCAGGGGGCGCCGTTGGCGAGCGTGAGGGAGCCATCGTTGGAAGAGAGCGTGGCAACGGCCGAGCCGCCGCTGGCGCGGGTGATAGCCGCGGCGGGGCCGTCGATGAGCACGGTCGCTCCTGGTCCAAGGGCAGAAATGGTCGTGCTGCCCGGGAACGCGAGTGCGCCGGCGATGTTCCAGGTCCCGCCCAGGAGCGTGCCGGCGTCGAACAGGCTCAGGTTCGAGGTGATGGACACGGTGGCGCCGGACGCCACGTTCAGGGTGCCCTGGTTGGTCGCGGAGTAGAAGGTGCTCCACGAGTGCACACCGGCGTTGATGTTCATCACGCCGCCGGCGGCGTTGGTCACCACCAGGTCGAATGCAAATCCGGAAGTCCCGGACCCGTTCTTGTTGTAGGTGCCCTGATTCAGGAACGACTCGAACGGATTGTCACCCGACCCGTGCAGGTTGCCGGCGAAGTTGTGGTTGAACACCGCACCGGGCTTGTTGGTCAGCACGGCGCCCGCCCCGATGGTCATCGACGGGCCCGACGGGCCGGTCACGGTGATCGTGCCGAAGTTGTCCAGGCTGCGGTTGAGGGTGATGGAGTTGGATGTCAGCGCGACCGACTGTCCCGTCGGGATGATGGTCTTCCCGGTGCCAGACATGGTTCCACCGGTCCAGTTGAGACCACCGCTGAACGTGACATCGCCCGTGCCCGTCAGTGTGCCGCTGCTGAGGGTGACTGGCACACCGAGCACCTGGCTCTGGTTGAAGGACACCGTCCCGCCGCTGATGACCAGGGAGGCTGCGAGGAACTGCCCGTCGAGCACGGTCGGGCCGAAAGTGAACTCGACCGTGCCGCCGCCGGTGATCGATGAACCGGAGTTGAGGGCCGCGCCGCGGGTGAATCGGAACGTGGCCCCGGCGGACACAACGATCTGCCCGGAGTGAAAGAACTCGATGCCGGACGTGTCGGAGTTGGTCCACTCGAAGATACCGGCGTTGATGTTCATCACACCGGTCGCGGTGTTGGTCAGCATGATCTGGGTGGCGAAGCCGTACATCCCGCCGATGGTCTTGTTGTACGTCCCCTGGTTGACGAACTGGGAGTACGACGAGTTGGTGAAGCCGTTAATGGCGTTGCTGGAAGCGTGGTTAAGTGTGGCGCCGGGCTTGTTGGTGAGCACCGTGCCGTCGTAGATGTTCAGGCTGCCGCTGGACAGGTTGAAGGTCCCGGAGTTGTCCAGCGCCCGGCGCAGACCGTTGCTGCCGGTGTGGGTGAGGACCTGTCCGGCGGGGATCGTCGCCAGGCCCGTGCCGCCCAGCATGCCGCCCGACCAGTTGAGACCGTTGCCGAAAACGAAGTTGCCGCTGCCGGTCAACGCCCCGTTGCTGAGCGTGACCGTGTGGGCGAACGTGCGGTCCTGGTTCAGCGTCACGTCGCCCCCGGTGAAGGTCATGACGATGGAGGCGGGGAGTTCGACCTGGTCGGAGAGCACGTGCGTGCCGGAGTTGAAATCGACCGTGCCGCCGCCGGTGATCGACGAGCCGGCGTTGTGCTGCGCGCCACGCGTGAAGCGGAACGTCGCCCCGGCGTCCACATCGATCAGGCCGGAGTTGAGGAACTCGATGCCGAACTGGTCGGAGTTGGTCCACTCGAAGATGCCGGAGTCGATGTTCATCACGCCGCCAACGGCGTTCGTGAAGACGATCTGGCCGGAGAAGCCGTACATCCCGCCATTGGCCTTGTTGTACGTTCCCTGATTGACGAACTGGGAGTACGACGAGTTCGTGTTGCCGCCGACCCCTGAGGAACCCAGGTGGTTGAACGTGCCGCCGGGCTTGTTGGTCAGCACCGAGCCGTCGAAGATGCCCAGGCCGGCCGTGTAGTTGATCGTCCCGAAGTTGTCCAACGAGCGGTGCAGGCCGCCTCCGCCGCTGAGCGTGAGGACCTGGTTGGCGGGGATGATCGCCAAACCGGCGCCCCGGAGCGACCCACCCGACCAGTTGAGGCCAGCGGCGAAGGTGAAGTCGCCGGTACCCGTCAGCATGCCGCCGCTGAGCGTGACCGTGTGGCTGAAGGTCCGGGACTGGTTCAGCGTCACGTCGCCGCCCGTGAAGGCCATCACGAGGGCCGATCCCAGTTGGACCTGGTCGGAGAGCACGTGCGTGCCGCTGTTAAAGTCGAACGTGCCGGAGCCGATAATCGACGAGCCGGCGTTGTGGCTGGCGCCGCGCGTGAAGCGGAACATCGCCCCGGCGTCCACATCGATCAGGCCGGAGTTGAAGAACTCGATGCCGAACTGGTCGGAGTTGGTCCACTCGAAAATGCCGGCGTCGATGTTCATCACGCCGGTCGCGGCGTTGGTGAAGACGATCTGGCCGGAGAAGCCGTACAGCCCGCCATTGGTCTTGTTGTAGGTTCCCTGATTGACGAACTGGGAGTACGACGAGTTCGTGTTGCCGCCGACCCCCGAGGAACCCAGGTGGTTGAACGTGCCGCCGGGCTTGTTGGTAAGCACCGAGCCGTCGAAGATGCCCAGGCCGGCCGTGTAGTTGATCGTTCCGAAGTTGTCCAGCGAACGGCGCAGGCCGCTGCCCCCGGTGAGCGTGAGGACCTGGTTGGCGGGGATGATCGCGAGGCCCGAGCCGGCCAGGGTGCCATTTGTCCAAGTCAGGCCGCCGGCGAAGGTGATATTTCCGGCACCGGCGAAGGTTCCTCCCGATAGTTCGACCGCCCGATTGAAGACGATCGGCCGATTGGAGGTCCGGGTGCCCGACGAGAGGGTAAAGGTGGCGTCTGGTCCAACACTGGTTGTGCCCGTGCCCGATTGCAGACCGCCCGTCCACGTGAAGGACCCGTTCACCAGCACGTTGCCGGATCCGGTGAGTTCCCCCGAGTTTAGGCTGAGCCCGCCGCTAAAGGTGAGGTCGCGGTCGGCCGTACACGTCCCGCCGGAGATCGACGCGGCTCCCAGGACCGTCGCCGTGCCAGTGCCGCCGAACCCTCCGGCCGTCCAGGTCAGGGTCTGATTGAAAGTGACGTCTCCCGTGCCGGAGAAAGTTCCGCCCGAAAGCGTTGCGGGGCTCGTGAAGACCTGGCCACGGTCAGAGGGCCAGGTCCCGGCGCTGAAGTTCATTGGAAGCGAGAAGATGGTGAGGCCCGGGCCGGTCTGCACTCCTTGCCAACTGAATGTCCAGTTGACGTAAAGGTCTGCGGGGCCGGTGAGCGTCGCGTTCGCCATGACCCAATGCCGGTTGATCGTGAGCGGCCGATGCAGGTCGAACGTCGTGCCCGTGGCCATGACGAAGTCGGGGCCGCCCGAGGCGAGGATCGTCTGCCCGGTCCCGGTCAGACTGCCGCCGCTGATCCCGGTCCACGTGAACGCCTGAGTGACTGTCAGGTCGCCCGATCCTGTGATGGTCGTGCCGGCAGGGACCGAGACATCCGGAATCGACCACGTCGTGGCTCCCGAGATCGTGTGGGTGACGGGACCGAGGGCGAGCGCTCCGGGTCCGCCGATGGAGGAACCCGCGCCGTGAGTCGCGATTGAGCCCGCGCCGAACGCCAACCCTGTCCCCGAATCGACCTCGATGTGACCGAGGTTCAGCAGGATCGATCCGTTTCCAAGGAAGAGCGTTCCGTTGATCACATGCATCTCAGCGCCTGCGGCGTTGGTCACGGCAACGCTGACAAAACTGACCTGGCCGAACGAGTTTCTGTTGTATTGCCCCTCGTTCACAAGCATCGCCTGCACATCGCTGCCGACAAGATCGACGCCGGACGTATGATTGAATACGCCCCCGGCCTTGTTCGTGATCACGGATCCGCCGCTGATGAGCAGGTCCGTTCCGCCGCAGTTGAAGGTGCCAAAGTTGTGCATATCACGCGAGAGATCGCCGCCGGTCCGGTCCAGCACCTTCCCGAACGGGATGATTGCCTGGCCTGTGCCGGCGAGCGTCCCGCCGCTCCAGGTCAGACCGCCAGCAAAGGTCAGGTCGCCGGAGCCGGTGAGGGTCCCGCTCGTCAGGGTGATCGGGTCGTTGAAGGTGATGTTGCGATCGCCCGTGCACGTTCCGTCGGAAATCGTGGCGGGACCGTTGACGGTCGCAATGCCCGTGCCGCCGAGGGTTCCGGACGTCCAAGTCAGGCCCGCACCGAACGTGAAATCCCCGGCACCGAGCAGGGATCCTCCCGAGATCGTGGTGGGCCGATTGAACACCAAGTTCCGGTCCGACTGGACCGCGCCGGTAAAGGTAATCGACCCGCCCGCGCCGGGTTGTCCGAAGGTGGTGAGACCTGTACCGGCTTGCACGCCACTGGTGAACCAGGTGAACGCCCCGTTGATGTGCAGATCGGCCGGACCGGTGATTGTTGCGCTGAAGAACAGCCACCTCCGGTCCACTCGGAGCGTGCGTTGCAGGTCGAAGATCCCGCCGGCCATGGTGAAGTCAGGGCCGCCCGCGGCCAGGATTGTCCGGCCCGTGCCCGTGAGGTTCCCGCCCGTGGAGCCGGCCCAGTCGAACGTTCCGGTGATTGTCAGATCGCCGAAGCCGGTGATGGTTGTGCCGGATGGGACGGGCACGGAGGGGACCGACCATGTGGTCGCACCTGTAATGGTGTGGATCACCGGGCCCAGCGCTAGGATGCCCGCCCCGGTGATCGACGAACCTTCCCCGTGAGTGGCCGACGAGCCCGAGCCGTACTGCAAGGCCGCACCCGCGTCGATCTGAATTGTCCCGAAGTTGTCGAAGCTCTGGTCGGTGGTCAGCGTGGCGCCACTTCCGATGTGCAACGTACCTGAGTTCTGGAGCCGACGGGTCAGCGAGCCGCTCGTGTAGTCAACCGTCGCGCCCGCGGCAAATGAGATCAGCCCGGACCCGGTGAGCGTGCCGCCGTTCCAGTGGAACTCGCCGCCGACACTGAGATCACCGGGCCCGGAGATCTCCTGTGGCGCTTCAACTTGAGAAACCGACCAGATAGTTGATCCCGAAATGGTGTGCATGACGCTGCCGAGGATCAGCGTCCCATTCCCCGAAATGACCGATCCGATGCCGTGGCTCGCAGGAGCCTGGAACTCCAATGTCGCTCCAGCCGCGATATCGATGGTACCTTGGTTCAGTACGCTCGTTGTGAACACATGGGCACGGTCGATCAACCTCAGCGTACCGTTGTTTGTCGCCAGGCCGCTGATGGCGGAGAAGGACGCCGATGGTCCATCCAGCGTTACGGCCGCGCCGGAGGCCAGCGTGGTTATCGATACCCCCGCGGGAAGGTCAAGGGCGCCAGAGCCCGCGACAGCCCAAGCACCGCCGGTCAGGGTGCCACTGGAGACCTGCAGGGGCGCGACTGTCAACTCAAGCGTCGTATCGGTGAGCAGGACAGAGCCGGGATTGCTGAACTCCAGGTTGCCGGATTGGTTCACGACCGCGACCGTCCCGCCCGTGGTGACAAGGAGGTTTCCCTCATTCAAGAGCCGGCCGTTGCCAGGACCTGGCAGGCCGTTGACATAGAAGATATTGCCGAGTGCGGGGCTGATCGTGAAGGTCGCGCCGAACTTGTTTGTGAGGACGGTACCATCAACGATGTCGAGATACTGCCCCGTGCCCCAGAACAAGGACCCGAAGTTGTCCAGGCGACGGTCCAGCACGAGGTGGGTCCCCAGAGAAATGCTGTCAAAGAAAGTCAGGGATCCGTCCAGAGCGATTGTGGTCGTACCGGGACCGGCCATGGTGCCATCGCGCCATACGGCGGCACCGGCGATGGTCACGTTTCCCCCTCCGGTGATGAGCCCGTTGAACTCGATGTCCGGCAGGGAGAGCGATGCGTCGGCGGCAAAGGTGTGTGTGTGACCGGCTGAGAAGACAGCGCTCCCGATACCAGTCAGACCGAACCCGGTCTGAAATGCCAGGCTGCTCGAGAAGACCACGCCTGCGGTGCTCGTTGGGATGTTGATCAACCCGGCAAATGGGCCGACAACATCTTCGAATACCACCTCGCCGCCACTGATGAGTACTTGGCCGGAAAAATCTAACGATAGAAGGGAAGTATTTAAGCCTATGTTGGATCTAACAATCAAGTCGCCGGACCCCTGCTTTGTGAACGTTCCAGAGTTGATGAATGCTGCGCTTCCCGAGGTGTGGGTGGCGGGAGCCTCCATCCTGCTGAAAGCGAGCGCGTTGCTCTGCACAACGGTGAATGTGGCGCCTGGGGCGTTTGTAACTGTTGAGCCGATCACGATCCCCAGCACGCTGAAATCCGAGGCGTTCCACGTGATGCTCCCGAAGTTGTCCAAATTGCGGCGCAGTTCACGGCTGGCGGAAGGATTATCGTCGAGATTAAGGATCGCCCCTGCGGTCACGATTAACCGTCCGTCACCACTGGGCGTTGTCGCTAACCAGCGGGATGTGCCGAACAGGTGAACATCGCCGCTACCCCATAAGGCCCCTGAGTCGAGGTCGAACCCGTCTCGGAACTCGCTTGTCGTGTTCAGCTCGAGCACTCCTGCCTCGAGCTTGACTCGCTCGTTCGCGGTGATCGAGTTGACCGTGATGCTTGAAGTAACCCGGATCGTGCTCGCGAAGGGGAAGTTCGGGATGATGGCATCATCGAGCGGCCCGGGCAGCACACCGCCGACCCAGTTTGCCGGGTCATTGAAGTCGTTGCCCAGATGAAACGGCCCGCCTTCGAAGATGATCGTCGAGAGCAGTTGCCGCGATTCCAGAGGCTCGAAGTGCGACCGAGACGACGTGCCGGCGCGATCGCGGCGGGGTCGCCGCGTTTCCCCCGCGCGCGCGACAAGATCCCGCACCAGACCTCGGAACAGCGACGTGACCTTCGACATTTTCGTCTCCTCTGCGCGCTCGGACCCGAAGGCGCGCCGCCGTCGGAGGGCCGCGACCCCCCCATGAAACAGGACTAACAAGGGAGTAATTCAAACGACCCCGTGGTCAAGACTCCCGGAAACACCCCGCAGGCGGCGATAGCCGTGCCGCGCGGTGGGCGGGCGTCGCAACCACTAGGCATACCGGAGGTCCGTGGTATATTGGACACCGATCCCCGCACCATTCGAAGCGTGGCTGCGAACCGGGGACCCGCGCAGAGTCCCCCGGGGTGGATGTGCAGGCATCTTCGACCAAAACCAGCGCCGCCCTGCTCGTGGAAGTCCGCGACAGCGGCAACGTTGAGGCGTGGATGGCGTTCGAGGGCCGGTACCGCGAGATGCTGCTCCGCTTCTGCCGTTCGCTGGGTGTTCAGCATGCGGATTCGGAAGACATCATCCAGAGCGTCTTCTCCAAACTCCTTTCCGGTCTCAAGAACTTCGAATACGACCCGGCGAGGGGTCGCTTCCGCGATTATCTCTTCCGGTGCGTGCGTTCGGGGCTGAGCGACCGGGCCGCGCGTCCAAACGTGGCCGGATTGTCGGTAGTCTCTCAGGATGGCTTGGTCTCGGCGGGCACCGAGGCGGCGGTTTTCGACCGCGAGTGGATGAATCACCACTATCGGATGGCGCTCGCAGCGGTTCGGGAGCGGGTGGATGAGAGCAGCGTCGCGGTTCTGGAGGCGACATTGGCCGGGGCGTCGGTGTCGGAGATTGCGGCGGCGGTCGGCCTGAGCGAGCAGGCGGTGTACAAGGTGCAGCAGCGCATGCGGAGCTATTTGAAGGATCAGATCGCCCGGCAGGTCCAGGAAGAAGACAGCACCCATGGATAGGCCGATGCCAGAACGAAACGGGGCGGAAGAGGCGCCGGTCGGCTTTGACGATCCGGCGCTCGAGGCCGCGTTCGGCCTCGACACGCCCAGCGACTGGATCTCGCGTGCCCGCGAGTCCCAGCGGCCCGCGCCCTGCCCCGGCCGCCTTGGCCCGTACGAACTCCTTGAGGAGATCGGGCGTGGCGGCCAGGGTGTCGTGTACAAGGCCGTGCAGCCGGGGACAAGGCGACCGGTCGCCATCAAGTGCTTTCCCACCCCGGCGCTGAAGCCCGGCAAGCGGGATCGCTTCGAGCAGGAAACGCGGGCTCTCGTCCGGCTCAACCACCCATCCGTTGTTACGGTGCACGGTGCGGAGATCGTTGACGGATCGCCGATTCTCCTGATGGAGCACATCACGGGGAACCCCATCGATGAGTGGTCGGATGCGGGGCCGCCGGAGTCCGGCCGGCGCCCTCGTTCGGAGGTGCTCGGCGCCTTCGTGCTCGTGTGCGAGGCGGTGTCGCACGCCCACCAGCGCGGCGTCATTCACCGCGACCTCAAGCCCTCCAACGTGCTGGTCGATGAGGCCGGCGTTCCCCGTGTGCTCGACTTCGGGATCGCCCGGTTGGTTGATGACCTGCAATCCGGGGCGGGCGCAACAATGACCGGCTTCGCGGGCACCCCGTCGTACGCTTCACCGGAGCAACTGGAAGGCTCGGAAACCGACACGCGGACGGACGTGTACAGCCTGGGCGTGCTGCTGTACCGGATTCTCGCGGGATCGGAGCCCTTCCCGCGGGACCTTGGGCTGTCGGCGTTGATCAACGCCGTGCGGGGCGGGCAGGTGCGCCGGCCGTCGGCGGTGTGCCCGTCGCTGCCGCGGGAGTTGGATTGGGTCGTGCTCAAAGCCATGAACCCCGATCCGGCGCAGCGGTACCAGACCGTTGATGCGCTCGCGACGGACCTGCGCCTCTTCCTCAAGGGCGAGCCGGTCTTGGCCCATCCGCCCAGCACAGCGTATGTGGTCGCCAAGTTCGTCCGCAAGCACCGCGGGGCGTGTGCCTCGGCGTGCGCCGCGGCCGCGGTAATTCTTGTGCTGACCGGAGTATCCGTCGCCCAGACGATCCGTGTCTCGCGACAAAACAGCGACCTCGTTCGTGCGGTCGAGCGAGAGGCGCTGGCACGAGGCGCGGCCGATGCCGATCGAGCCCGCGCCGACGCTCAGGCCGAGTCCCAGCGCGAGATGACCCGGGCGATCGGAAACATCGTGACGCGGATCGCCACGAGGGCCAGCCGCGTGGCGACTCTCACCCGCAAGGAACTGTTCGGCATCATCGACCCGGAACTCGCCAGGCTCACGGAACCGAAGGACCCGG
The DNA here is from genome assembly GCA_905339235.1 of Phycisphaerales bacterium. Lineage (GTDB taxonomy): Bacteria > Planctomycetota > Phycisphaerae > Phycisphaerales > UBA1924 > RI-211. The sequence goes on along the minus strand of CAJPFG010000026.1, from coordinate 73,991 downwards.
CGGGTCGGCTCCAGTTCTATGTGCTGTGCGGACAGGTCGCAACGTCGGCCGGCCGGCTTGAAGATGCCCTCGCGCACGCTACATCCGCGATCACCGCGGCCGCGGAACTCGACGTGCTGGACGATGCAACACGTTCGGGGCTGCACGTGGATCGTGGCGACTTGCTCAAAAGGCTCGGTCGATTCAGCGAAGCGTTGGACGAGGCGGCATTGGCGATGGACACGAAGGACCCCGCGCTACGCTTCCGGGCGCAAACACTGATCTACGCCACCCATTTTTTCTCCGGAGATCTCAAGAGCGCGAGAGCCACTCTCTCGCAGATTCTGGCGGAAGCGGGCGAGGATCATTCTCTTCGCGCCGGCGCGTTGGAGCATCTCAGTTTCTTTGAGATGGCGTTGGGGCAGCCTCATGAGGCGAGCCTGCATCTGGCCGAGACGTTGGCCGAGTTGAAGGCCGCCGGCCGCGAAGGAAGTTTGGACACGACCCGCCTTCGAGTGCATTTGGCGAGTCTGCTGCTGAACGAGGGCAAGGCCGAGGAGGCGGAAAGACTGGCCGATGCTGCGGTCAAGGTTCGATTGAGGAGCAACGGCTCGATGCACATCCGAACACAGGAGGCCCTGCTCACTCACGCCGAGGCCCTGTCGCACTTGGGACGCTTCGCCGAAGCCGCGCAACGCCTCGAGCAGGCTCACGCGCGGCACGAGACGGCATACGGAAAGGACTCCAAACGCCTGGCGTGCCATCGGCTCAGGCTCGCCGCGGCCTACCTGGGCGCGGGCGCGGCAGATGACGGTCGACGCAACCTCGCGCTCGCCGTCTCGCTGGGAACGTGCACCGAGCCCGATCACGCAAAGGTCGAGGCTGACGTCAAGCGCTGTGAACTGGCGCTTGCCGCCAACGGGTGGCTGGTCGATCAGCGCCTGGCGGACTCGCTGGGGCCGCTGGCGTGGCTTGTCGAGGGGGCCGCGAAGCCGCTCACCGAGCCCCCGCAGCCCGACGAGGCGGTGACTCTCGACCAGTCTCCGGATCGGTAGCGCTCGCGACCCCAGCGCGTGCCCGCACGCGCGCCATCGCTCACCCGCTCAATTCCTACGCCTCGGCCGGCAAGCCCTTAGGTATGCTCTCGCCAGAAACTGCCGACAACATCCACGCGCGGCATCCGGAGCAGATCCGGAAGCGGGCGGTGAGGGAGACGGTGTGAGCACTCGGTGGATACGCGGCACCCAAGTGCCCTCGCCGGGCTCGGATTGGTTGCGCACGGTCACTCGCCACGGGATTCTCGACGCTGCTGCCGGTCTTGTTCAGGCGAACTTGGCGTTGTCCCCGCCGGTGCTAGGTTGCCGGCGCCGGAGATGTCGGCGCCGGGCGAGAACGAGTGCGTTCCAGCAAGGGAAAGCGCTCGGCCCGCGCCTCGACCAAGACCTCGCCGCCCCCTTCCTCGAGGTCCGCGACGATCTCCGGCCGGCGGTCCGGTGCGCAAGAAAGCGGCGGCGCGCCCCTCGGTCGCGCCGCCGCGGGAGTGTGATGCGCGCTCTTACTGGCCGATGGAATCATGCACCTCGGCATCTTCGATGCAGGTGGCGCCACGGCCCATGCTTTGGGGCACGCAGACTCGCACCATGCCCGTGCATATCCCGCCCGCGCCGTCATCGGCAAGGAAACTGACGCGGTAGACGCGCCCGTTGCGGCCGCTGGCACGCTCGGCACGAAGGAGCACGGTGCTCCCCTGGACCACGGCGTCGGGCGCCGTGTCCCCGTCACCCAGCCCGCCGATGGGCTCGTCCTGAGTGACGCCGGTGATCACGATTGCGACGTTGGCGTTCTCGGGGTCGGTGACGCCGAGGATGCTCACCGGCACCATCTTGTGGTTGGGCGGCCAGAGCTGCGCCACGCTGGGCCGGGCCAGTGAGCAGTCCGGCGGTGTGTTGGCCGACTGCACCGTGATCTGCACGTCGTCCTGGGCCGCCCCGCCCAAGCCGTCGTTGACGGTGAGGCGGAAGACCAGTGTCGCGCCGGCCAGCGGCACGGGTGGCGCTGTGAACGTGGGTGAGGGGTCGGCGGGGTTGGAGAGCATCGCCGCCGGACCGGCAATCTGTTGCCAGGAGTACGTCAGCAGATCGCTGTCGGGATCGCTGCTGCCCATGCCGTTGATCGAAACGGTGGTCCCTTCCAGGAGCGTCTGGTCGGCTCCTGCGTCGGCGATGGGGGTGTGGTTGACGCTCTCGACGAAGACGGTGACGATGTCCACGCCGATGTCCAGCCCGTCGCTGATCACCAGGCCGAAGGTCAGTGTCTCGCCCGCGGGCCCAACCAGCGGCGCCGTGAAGGCCGGTCGGATGGGATCGGTCAGGTCGAGCGTGACCGCGGCGCCCTCCATCTGCGTCCAGTTATAAGCGAGGACGTCGTCGTCCTGGTCGTAGCTGCTGGAGGCGTCGAGAGCAACCGGGCTGGCCTCGGCGACAAACTGGTCGTCACCGGCAAGCGCCACCGGTGCGTGGTTGATGTGCGCAACGGTCACGTTGACGATGTCCGGCTCGCCCGAGCACCCGCCATCGTTCACGACCAACCGGAACGTGAGCGTGGCGCCGCCGCTGGCCACCTGCGGCGCGACGAAGGTCGGGTGGACGGGGTCGGTGACGTCGAGCGCCACCGGGTCCCCCGCGATCTGTGTCCAGGCGTACTGCAGCGGTTCATCCTGCGGATCGTGGCTGGCCGAGCCGTCCAGGATCACGGGATCGAGTTCGTTCACGGTCCTGTCTCCGCCGGCCTCCGCGACCGGCGTGGTGTCCACCACGAACACAGCCCGGGTCGCCGGCGTGGCGGCGTTCCCCTCCGAATCCACCGCGTTGTAGGTGATCATGTACAGCCCCGGCTCGGAGCCTACATCGCCCGCCACCGTGACCGGCACCGGACCGTCGCAGTCATCGGCCGCGAGCACCCCCTCGACGTACGGAGCCACCACGCCGTGGCACTTCGGAAGCACAACCACGTCCGGTCCGTTGAGCATGATCACGGGTGGGTCGGAAGGGAACCGATTCGCGACGATGCCGGCGCTGACCGAACTGGCCGAACAGCCGGGCAGCGAGAATCTGAAGACACCGCCCGCACACCCCTGGGCCATGGTGAGGCTGGCTTGCCCTGACACGGTGTCATTGGCCCACGCATACTCCTGGGTGGAGATCACTGCTCGGAGGGACTGCGGCGCACTCTGGCTAACCGGGGTGCCGCCATTGAGCGAGATCGTCGCCGTATAACTGACCCACCGCTGCTCGGACGTGTTTCCCGCGGCGAGCATCGAACGCCTCCCGAGCCCCAGGAGGGCGGACCAGTTCTGGGCATAGCCTCCGGCAAAGAGCGCGTTGATCTCCACCTCAATGGTGACCTCAACGCTGGTGGCCCCGGCCGGCCCCGTAAAGATCACGTCCGTGAAGTGCATCGCGGCGCACGCGCCGTTGGCCACAGGGATCCCAGGCTCGTTGCTCGCGGTGGCCGAACTCGAGACGAAGAGCTCTCCGGGGCGCGCGAACCCCCCGTCGAACCGGAAGACATCCTCCCCCGAATTGGTGGGGCTCGTGCACGTGCGCGGCTCGACCACAAGGGGGGCGGCGCCCGAGAAGCCGGATGTGTCGCAGGTGCCGCGGCAAGCACCGGAGCAGTTACCGCCGCCGAGTTGGAGCAGGTAGCCCGAGGAAGGAACGGGGCACGTCGGCTGAGCGAACGCCTGCCCCGACAGCGCGATGGTCGCCACGCAGCAGAACACGACGCGCAGCCCAGCGGCGCCGCCAACCCGCTTCAACAGAGCGCATGCCATCGCAACCGCACGCCAGGCGTTGTCTACCCGCTCCCGAACCGACATCGGAGAATCTGTCATCGTGTGCCCCCTTTTCGAGCATCGCGGGATCAGGGCTGCGTCAGCCCCAGTTTTGTCTGTGCCCTCAAGCCCAAGGCCCGGAGCCCGTCCCGCTTGATGGGACTACCGCCCCGGCGCGGTATATTGGACACCGATTCGCGGCCATTCGGCACGTGGGCTCCCGAGCAGGCCGCCCCCGCGCCGCGCAGGAGGTCGTTGTGGGGGTGTCTTCAACCAAAACCAGCGTCACCCTCCTCCTCCAGGTCCGCGACGGCGACAACGCCGCGGCGTGGGCCCAGTTCGAGGATCGTTACCGCGAAATGCTCCTGCGCTTCTGCCGCTCCCTGACTCCGGCGGTTTGGGAAACACGCTGGCCGTGGCGGTGGCCGAGGGGGATCTTGTAGCGGGCGCAGGCCTTGGCGACGGCGACATCCGAGACGCCGATTACTCTGGCGAGTTCGACGGTGGAGGCGGACCACAGGCGAGGTTCGTCCGTGCGCTAAAGCATGGTCTCCTCAACCCGGCCATTTGCAGGTTGGTACGTCACCTGCAAGACGGCCTCCCGCTTGAAGGCCATGAGCATTGCCAAGAGTCCGGTCCGGGTAACGGGCGCCAGCGTGAAGGGACACGTGATCCACGCCGCCAAGTCGTCATCACACAAGCCATTGGGAGTTGCCCGATCGGCAGAGCCCGTCCGCCGTGCGCCGCTTTTTGCGCCGCCCTCGTCCGAGACCCCCGATTTCCCTGCGGAAATCGAGGATTCTTCGAGTCCTGTTGCGCCCACTTTTCCGTTTGTTTGTCCCTGGCCAGTCACACATGGCGACGCCGACGCGCCGCGAGCAGGAGCGTGCTCGCGAAGAGCGAGCAGCCGCCGGGGGCCGGGACGATCGAATCCACGTGATCGATGAGTGTGCGCAGCGTGACCTGCGTGGCCAGGGTTGACGCAGCGACCGACGTGGAGCCTCCGACATGGATGTGCCCGCCCGCGACACACCACGCGGGGTCGGACGGATCGGAGTGAAGATTGGCGTACCAACTGCTGTGGTAACTCGTGAACTCGGACACGAAGGTTCCGCCGAAGTTGTTGCTGGAGTCGATGAACGCGTTGATGCCCAGGCCCGCGGCCGCGACCGCGTCGCGGATTTCGACCATGGGGAGCGAAGAGAATCGGATGAAGTTGTCGGGCTCTGAGGCGATGGGCAGATCGGGCGTTGGGCGCGTGGGCGCGAGGTAGTCGGGCGTCCAGGAGTTGAGAGGGAGTTTTCGGGCGCGGCTTTCGAGTTCCCAGGAACTGTTGTTCACGCCGCCGCGGCTGAAGGTGATGATCGCGACAGGCTGGAGGTCACCCACGACCCGCCAGAAATCGGCGGACGCGTCCTGGTAATCCACCTCGAAATCGCCCTGGCCGCGCCCGTAGGGCGGGCTGTTGATGCCGGGGAACTCGGGGAAGTAGGAAAAGATGTTGTAGCCGCGATTTTCCCAGTTTCCGCCCTGCCATCCGGAGGGATTCTGCGCGGGGTTCTGGCTGAAGGGCCGGATCATTTCGTTGGTGGGCGGCCAGTATCCGGTGATCAGAATGTTGTTCGTGTAAGCGCCGGCGGCGGGAATTGCCGCGGCACCGCACACCGCCAAAACCGCCGTTCGCACGAGATTGCAGGCACACATGGGGAGTTCCGTGGAGCGCCGCTTCGGACGCCGATGAAAGGTATCACACGCGGGCCAAAACGCCACTCGCGTGCGAAAAAGAACGCGAGCAAGCGTCCACGGGCGTTCGTTTGGAGATTGGCTGGGCTTGTGTTTTCGCTTTGAAAGCAGGTGTTTGAGATTGTGAAAGGCGGGTGACTGGGGTACATTGGCCCGAGATCGCCCTTGACGGGCGTCGAGATGGGGGATTCCAATGCTGAGATTGATTCTTGCGCTGGGGTGCTCGGCGGGGCTTTCCGCCTCGGCGGTGGGGCAGACCATCGATCCGTTTTTCGCCGGCTCATACACGCTTGTCGATCTGGGTTCAGCGCCGGACGTGCCGGCGCAGTACGGCGGATTGACGCTCCTCGCAGCGTCGTCGGATGTGCTTTTGTTGGGCGGCGCCGCCAATAGTTCGGTGGGGGCGCTCTACGCCGTTTCGGTGACTCGCGACGGGCAGGGGCACATCGACGCCTTTGTGCCCGGAGCGACGACGCTTTACGCGAGCGCGGAATACAACGACGGCGGCGTGACGTACGGCCCCAGCGGCGTGCTGTTCGCGTCGCGGTGGCCGGTGAACCAACTCGGGCAATACCGGCCCGGGAGTGTGGCGCCGGACCGCGTCATCGACTTGGCAGCGCTGGGGGTGGCTCAATCGCACTCGGCGGTGATGTTTGTGCCGGTGGGCTACTCGGGCGCGGGACGAATGAAGTTGTGCTCGTGGTCCGGAGGGCAGTTCTACGACGCGGCGTATGCCCCCGACGGTTCGGGCACCTTTGATGTGCTCTCGGCCACCCAGACGGCCACGCTGGGCGGCGGGCCGGAGGGGTTCGTGTACGTGCCGCCGGGCTCGCCTCTGTTTACCGGGCCGAGCATGCTGGTCTCCGAGTATTCGGCGGGAAGCGTCGCGGTGTACGACGTGGACCCCAACGGGGATCCGATCGTGTCGTCGCGCCGCGACTTCATGGTCGGTCTGTTCGGTGCGGAGGGAGCCTACATCGATCCGTTCACGGGCGACTTTCTCTTCTCGACGTTCGGCGGCGGCAGCCACGTCATCGTGGTGCACGGGTTTGTCCCCCCGCCCTGCGACCCGGATGTAAACTGCGACGGCGCGCTCAACGGCTTCGACGTAGAGGCGACCGAAGAGGCCGTCAACGGCAACTTCACGAACTTCTGCTTTCCGGACGCGGACCTGAACGGCGACGGAGCGGTCAACGGGTTCGACATCGAGACCGAAGAGCAGCGAGTGAACGGCGAGCCGTGCTGAGACGGTTAAGGCCCCGGAGTTCGCGGCGAGCGTCCGACGACATCCATCGGCGCGATGTCGGCCCAATCGAGCCCGTGGGCCTTGGTGAAGGGGCAGGATGGTGGGTGTAGCCTCTTCTCCGATCAGTTCTTGCTCGCGAACATGCTGTCGCAGTCGAGGCCGACGACCGTGGCGCCCTTCGCCGTCCACTTGGCGGCGTCGCCCGAGATGCACTTCATTTCCATCGAACACACGCCGGTGAAGGCGAAAGGGACGAAACTCAGCACGACATCGCCTTTCCTGACGGCGTTGGAGTCGCTCTTTCTTGTGATGCTTGGATTCCCTGGCGGTTCGCTCCCATCGAATTCGGCTGGTCAGTGGCGATATTCCCGAGGGCGCGGTTTCGCGATCTTGGGACGGCGCTCCAAGGAAGGATCAGCCAATGGTGTCCCGCATCCTGTGCTGTACGGTCGTGATCGGTGTGGGCGCGATTCCGGCGATGGGGCAGACAGAGACCACGTTCGCATATCAGGGGGAGTTGCGATCGGGGGGGACTCCGGCGAGCGGGTTGTTTGACCTTCGATTCCGGCTCTTTCGCGAGCCGGTGGGCGGGTCGCAGATCGGGGCGACGCTGTGCGTTGAAGACCTGAGCATGTCCGATGGGCTGTTCCGGGCGGAGCTTGACTACGGCCCGGGGATCTTCGGGACGGGGATGTTTCTGGAGATCGAGGCGAGGGCCGGGGCGGGGCTGGACTGCTCCGACTCGACGGGCTTTGTGCTGCTCACGCCGCGGCAGGCGATCACGAGCGCGCCCAACGCGATCTACGCGTTGAGCGCGGGCACGGCGGGTGTGGCCGCGAACGCGACGCAGTTCAACAGCCAGCCGGCATCGTTCTACCAGAACGCGGGGAATCTGACGGCCGGAACGCTGCCGGGCGCGCGGCTCACGGGGGCGTACACCGGCGCGGTGACGATGAGCAATGCGGGCAACGCGTTCAGCGGCTCGGGGGCGGGGCTCACGGGCCTCAACGCGGCGAACGTCTCGGCGGGCAGCCTGGCCGATGCGCGGCTCTCGGGTAACGTGGCGCTGCTCAATAGTGTCCAGACATTCACGGGGGCCAAGTCGTTCACGGGCGGACTCGCCACGAGCGCTCTCACGCTGAGCACCGGCGCGGCGGCGGGGCGCGTGCTCACAAGCGACGGCGTGGGTGTGGGGAGCTGGCAGCCCGCGACGGGGTTGACGCTTCCCTACAGCGGATCGGCCGCGAACAGCATCAACGGCGTGTTCAACATCACGAACACGACGGGGCCCGCGATCATCGGCACTGGCGGATCAGCGCAGCCGGGGTTGACGGGGTACACGAGCGCGGCCAACGGGTACGCGGTGTTCGGGCGATCGACCGCGACGACCGGAACGGGCAAGGGCGGGTGGTTCCAGTCGTTTTCGACAACGGGGTACGGCATTCACGGCAACACGACGGCGACCAGCGGGGTCAACCGGGGTGTGTACGGCGAATCGGCGAGTTCGTCGGGGCGGGGCGTAGAAGGGCACGCCAGCGCAGCGGCGGGGGGGAGTTACGGCGGGCGATTCGAGAGCGAGAGCCCCTCGGGGCGGGGCGTGATGGGTTATGTCAGCGCGACGAGCGGGACGGGGATCGGCGTGTTCGGGCAGACCGACAGCACGGACGGATACGCGAGTTTCTTCATCGGAGGGCGGAACTACTTCAGCGGAAACGTCGGCTTGGGCGTGGTCTCGCCGGAACGGTCGTTGGATACGCAGGGACGAATCCGGCTTCGGCAGGACAACCCGCCGTCGGGGGGCAACTCGGCGGGGATCGATTTCTACCAGCAGACTCCCGGCGCGGACCGGGCGTTCATGGGGATGTTCAACGACGACCAGATCGGCCTGTACGGGCGGGCCGGCGCGGGCTGGGCGTTCGTGATGGATGTCGCGACCGGGAACATCGGCATGGGAACTACGACCCCGCAGGCCCGGCTCGACGTCAACGGGACGGCGCGGTGCGATGTGCTGGAGATCATGGGCGCCGACCTGGCCGAGAAGTTCCCGGTGAGCGAAGAGACGCGGCCGGGGCTGGTGATGGAGATCGATCCGCAGAACCCGGGGAAACTCCGCGTCGCGAGCGGCGAGTACAACCGTCGCGTGGCCGGGGTGGTGAGCGGCGCGAACGGCCTGCCGGCGGGCACCATCATGGGGCACCTGCCGGGAAGTCAGGATTCACCGGCGATTGCGCTTTCAGGGCGCGTGTGGGTGTTCTGCGATGCGACCGGCGCGGCGATCGACGCCGGCGATCTGCTCACGACGTCGTCCCGGCCGGGGCATGCGATGAAGGTTCTGGACTATCCGAGGGCGCAGGGCGCGGCGATCGGCAAGGCCATGACCGCGCTGCCGAAGGGCGAGGTTGGCTTTGTGCTGGTGCTGGTCAATCTGCAGTAGCGGCGGGCGAGGCCGCGGGAGGAACCGGAGTCATGCGCGGATTACCAGGCACAGCAACGCTGGCGGTGGGAGCGCTGGTGTTAGGGAGCGTCGAAGCCCGAGGGCAACTGCCGGTGACGGGGCGGTCGGTGAGCCAGTTGTCGTGGCTGGACGTTGAAATGCAGGACCTGATGGCGGAGAACGGGCTCAGGGCGGGGCTTCTGGCGGTGATGCACAACGGCGTCATCGTGTACCAGCGCGGTTTCGGCTACTACGACAGCGGGGAGAACACGCCGATCCCGGAGAATGCGCTGGTGCGTATCGCAAGTTGCACGAAGGCGTACACGGGGGCGGCGATCCAGAAACTCGCGTCGGAGGGCGTGATCAGCCTGGAGGACCACGTGTTCGACCTCGGGCAGGCGGGCGGGGGGCTGCTGCCGCACGATCCGTATCCATCCCTGGGCGATTCGCGGCTGCGGGACGTGCGGGTCCGGCATCTGCTGACGCACACCGGGGGCTGGAATCGGGCGACAGCGGGCGATCTTACGTACGAGGAATGCCAGATCGCAGGCGACATGGGGGTGACCAGCCCGCCGGGGCGCAACAACACGATGCGTTGGATCCTCGGGCGGCCGCTGCAGTTTTCGCCCGGGATGACGCCGTGCGGAAGCGCCGAGAACCCGCGCGGGTGCTACTCGAACATCGGGTTCCTCGCATGCGGGCTGATCGTGGAGGAGGTGACGGGCACGGGGCTGGTAACCTATCTGCGGCAGAACATCCTGACGCCGAATATGTGGATTCCATCGACAGATCTGCGGCAGGGCCGGACGTTCCGGGCCGATCAGCCGACGCGCGAGGCGTGGTACGACGGCGGGCAGAACTGGTGCTGCTTCGAGAACGAATGCCCGGGGCTGAGGTGCTCGATTCTCGTCGATGCGCCGTACGGATCGTGGGATCACGAGGCGAGGGTCGGCCAGGGCGGGCTGGTGGTGAGTTCAACCACCATGCTGGAGTTGCTGAAACGGTACTACGTCGGCGCTTTCTCGCAGCAGATCGGCGTGCCGGTATCCGAGCCGGTGAACGGATCGCACGGCGGGGCGCTGGCGGGCGTGAACTGCCGCGCATGGCAGCGGGACGACGGCACGAACGTGTTCGTCTGGTTTAACCAGCGGAACGGCGACGAGGACGGGGATAACTACGCGTCGCTCCTGGCCGAGAACATCGATGCAGGGTTGACGGCACAGACGAACTGGCCGACGCTGGCTGTGGACGGATTCTGGGTCGAGCCGGGAACGCCCGCGGCGACGTACTTCGGGAGTTACACGGTGCCGTTCCGCGGCATTCCGTGGGCGGTGGGCCAGATGTCCGATGGATCGCGGGCGAACCTCAAGCCCGGAAACTACACGTATGCGGGCACGATCTCGACGAAGATGAGGATCCGCTCGCCGCTGGGGCTCGCGAGGATCGGCGGGCCGTGAAATCGTTCAGATCAACTCGAGCACCTCGGCCCAGTTCATGGCTTTACCCGGCTCTCGCGCCTGGATGAACTTGACCTTGCCCTTGCCGTCGGCGGATTTGGCGATGACGACTGTGCCGCGGCCGGAGACGTTCATGTCGGGCCAGTAGAGCCCGAAGGCCCTGGTGATGTCGCGGTGCAGGTCGGAGAGGATGGTGTGGGTGTAGCCGTCCTTTTCCGCCCAGGCCTTGTTGGCGAACATGCTGTCGCAGTTGATGCCGACGACGGTGGCGCCCTTGGCGGTCCACTTGGCGAAGTCAGCGGAGATGCACTTCATCTCGGTGCTGCAGACGCCGGTGAAGGCGAAGGGGACGAAACTGAGGACGACGTCGCCCTGCTTCACGGCGTCGGAGAGTTTCCACTCCTTTTTGTTCTGGTCGGGCAGGGTGAAGTCGGGGGCGATTTCGCCTACGGCGATGGGGGAAGAGCGGGTGGGGAGGTTGTTGCGCATCGGAATCTCCGGGCGAGGGTTGTCGCGGGGCTCTTGGATGCGGCCCGGCGCGGAGATATGCTAGGTGTCGGACAAGTGCGTAGCGGCCGCACACGGATGTGCGGAGGCGGAATCGGAGGATCACGAGTGCCAACAGTCCACGCGCCTGCATCGAAGAGCGGATACCCGGATTCGGTCGAGTCGCGGTACGCGGATGTGTGCCGGCGGATCGCGGCGAGCGCGGCCAAGGCAGGGCGCAGGGCCTCGGACATCATTCTGGTCGCGGTGACGAAGACAGCCGACCCCGAGCAGATTCGAACGCTCCTGCAGTTGGGCCATCGGGACTTTGGTGAGAGCCGCGCGCAGGTGCTGGTGCAGCACGCCGCGGTGGTCGCCGAATACCTCGACCGGCAGCGGCTGGCGCCAAGCGCGCGGCGAGTGCCGGCCGAGTCGGGAGATTCGCTGTTCGGGCCGCACGGGGCGAAACTGTGCGCGGCGCCCACCGCCCCGGGCGGGCGCGACGGGGTTCGGTGGCACATGATCGGGCACCTTCAGCGGAACAAGGCGCGGAAGGTGATCGAGTATGTGCGGCTGGTGCATTCGGTGGACTCGCTGCGGCTGGCGGAGGAGTTGCAGGCGATCGCGGTGAAGCGGGACGAGCCGGTCGAGGTGCTGCTGCAGGTGAACACGAGCGGGGAATCGCAGAAGTTCGGGTGTCCGCAGGCCGCGGCGGTTCCGCTGGCGGAGCAGATCGCGACGATGGTGAACGTGCGGCTGCGCGGGCTGATGACGATGGCGGCGTACAGCCCGAACCCGGAGGATGCGCGAGGGGCGTTTGCGCGGTGCCGTGAGTTGTTCGAGGAGATGTCGGTGATGGGGTTTGGGGAGCAGGCGCCGTTCAATATTCTGTCGATGGGGATGACGGGCGACTTCGAGGTGGGGATCTCGGAGGGCGCGAACATCGTGCGGATCGGGACGGCGATCTTCGGCGAGGCGAAGAGCGGCGTGGAGCACGCGGAGGCGCCGGAGCCGGAGGAGGAGGGGAAGATCTGAGCGCGGAGAACTGAGAGCGGGGGTTTCGAAAGCCAAATTCCAGACTTCAGAACTTCAGAACTCCGGGCCATGGACTTTCAGGGGGATCACGCTGAGCGCTGGAATGGGAAACCGGCACGGTGTGCGCCTTTTTTCAGCGTTCACTTTACGCTTTCCACTCTTCTCTTTTCGCTCGCAGCCCTTACTCGCCTCTCTGCGGCAGCCTTCGGGTCTTTCAGGCTCTGGCTAGGTTTCCACCGCGGGCGCGGGTGGCGAGCATGTAGCGTTGGAGGTTTCGGCCGGGGCACTCGGTGGGGGCCATCTCCTGGTGGGTCTTCACGCGGGAGAGTGGGATGCCGTAGCGGTGCATCTGGGAGGCGACGAACTGGTCAAGCGACTGGACGGCCGCGGCGGTGGGGCGCTGGCGGTCGAAGTGGCCCATGACCATGACGCCGAGATTGTTCTCGTTCTGGCCTTTGACGTGGGCGCCCTGGAGGGTGAGCGAGCGGCCTTCCCAGATCCGGCCGGCGGGGTCGATGATGAAGTGGTAGCCGATGTCGGCGAAGGGCTCGTTGCGGCGATTGACGTGGCCGTTGCGGACCTGGTTGAGGCGATGGATCGCATCGCCCTTTGTCGAGACGCCTGAGGAGTCGATGGCGTCGTGGTGGATGGTGATGCGGAGGACCTTCCCCATCTTGCCGTCGGAACCGTTGTCGGTGAGGCGGCCCTTGATGATCCCCTGGTTGGTCCACTGAGAGCGGGGGAGTACGCCGGAGGGGAGGCCGTAGTAGTCGGTGGGTTGGGCGGGGCGGGTGGTGGTGGCTACGGGCGTGGCGGGGCGGATTGGTTTGTTGGTCGGCCAGACGGGATCGGGAAGGGTGCCTTGGCGCGTGCCGGCGCAGCCGGCGATGAACGCGGCCACGCCGAGGAGGAGGCCGCCTTCGAAAAGTTCACGACGGTTGATCTGTTTGTCCACGGTGGGTTTCATCGGAAGCGCACGGGCCGCGGCTGCACAAAGAGCGAACGGAGCGGGGATATGGGACGCTGGGGAGAGTAGGGGAACGGTGCGCACGGCGCGGCCCCCTGCGCGGGAGGTTCCGACAGGGGGCGCGCTGGGGTGTGTTGGGGTCGTGGGGTGGGTTAGCGGCGGCGGCGGGCGAGGGCGAGCAGGCCGGCGATGGAGAGGGCGATGGGCCCGGGGGCGGGCAGGGAGGCGGTGGCGCCGGCGATGTCGCCGGCGCTGGGATAGCGGTTGTAACCCATGCGCGGGTTGGCCTGGTGCACACCGGCGTCGAAGAGGGGGACCATCACGTCGCACGCCATGGAGTTCATGCGGGTCATGGTGCCGCCGGCCGCGGGGTGGTCGAGGCGCATGGCGTGTCCGAACTCGTGAAGGGCGACGGTGATGGGATCGAACTTGAAGTCGTCGTCATCGCCGCCGGTGGGGAGGGGCATCTGGTTGTGGCCGATTCCCCAGTCGATGCCGGGCTTGACGTTGAACCAGATCTCGGCGTTGATGAGTTTGCCGTTGGCCGGATTGGTGGCGCCGGGGATGAAGAGGGCGATGGCCTCGCTGCCGGCGCCGCGGTGGGGGACGGGCATGGCGAGATTGAACTGGGCGAGTTTGACCGTGATGACCGGATTGGCGGGGGCCGCGGCCCCGATGAAGTTGAGATTCCAGCCCATGGCGCCGTTGGCGTCGTTCCAGGCGGCCATGGCGCGGAGGACGGAGTCGCCGAAGGTGAAGTTGGCGCCGCCGGTGGGATCGGGCTCGGGGTGCATGGGGACGAGGGCGCGGTTGACGGCGACCATGTCGGGGCTGGCGAGGCCGCCATTGGCCGCGAACTTGACGTCGAGCGTGCGGCCGTCCATGAGGTCCCATTGATGGGGGAGGAACTGGGCGCTGGCCGCGCCGGCGAGGGTGAGGAGGGCTGAGAGGGAAACGGTGAGGTGGGTGCGTGACATGGGGTGCTCCTTTGGGGCCGCTGCATGGGCGGCCAAGGAGAGAACGGAGCACCTGCCAACTACTCACGCGAAACACGCGAATTCGAAGAAGGCATCGAGGCAAGAGGCACCCAGGCATCGAGGCGTTCAGCAGAGCCTTCGCATCCACCGGCACCAGATGGCGAGGACCAGCAGCATGTAGAGTCGCTGGGAGTGGTCGCGCTTCATCGCCATGTGCTCGTTGACCATCTGGGTGATGAAGGCGCGGTTGAGTTCGAGGCCGAGGAGGTCGGCGGGGAAGGGGTCGGCGGAGTTGAGGTGGTCGAGAAGGAGTTGCTTGAGGCCGCCGTAGTCGGAACGGAACCAGTCGCCGATGGGGATGGCGAAGCCCATCTTGGGGCGGTCGACGATGGAGGCGGGGAGGTACTTGCGGGCGAGTTGGCGGAGGAGGCCTTTGCGCTTGTTATGAGGTGCGATGTGGTGAATTTCAGCAGAAAGTGCCGCGGTGACGACCGCCGGATCGAGGAACGGGCAGCGGACTTCGAGGGCAACAGCCATGGATGCGGTGTCGGTCTTTCGAAGCAGGTCGTCAGGCAGGTAGTTGAACAGATCAAGCGATTGGGCCATTGCGATCGAGAATGGGCGGTGCGGTCGCAAGGCCCGTGAACTCTCGGAAACCGCCTGGGGATCGACCACCAGTTGCCGCAGCATGGTGTCGGGGAAGATCGAGATGAGGTCGAAGTATCCCAGGTTGGCCAGCGCGTCGATCAGCCGAGAGAGCCTGCTGCGGAATGACTTTGGCGCAGCCCCGCGATCAAGAAACGAGACCAGGGGACCGACGTTGACACCTCTCAGTCCGAATGCGAGTGGAGCGAAGTAGCGGTCGTAGCCGAGAAACAGTTCATCGCCGCCGTCGCCGCTCAATGCCACTGTGACCTGTGATCGGGCGGCGCGGCAGACCCAGAAGGCGGGGAGCAGTGAGGAATCGCCAAATGGCAGCCCGAGCGTGTGGATCAGGCGAACAAGATCGGCCGCGGGATCGACGCTGCACTCGAGTGTGACATGGTCGGAGCCGACTGCTTGAGCCGCGGCCGCCGCGTGGTGGGATTCGTCGTACGCCGCATCGGGCATTCTGACGGTGAACGTGCGGATGTCGCGGTGCGCCTCGCAGGCGTAGTAAGCAATGAGGCTCGAATCCACTCCTCCGGAGAGGAACACCCCGACCGGGACGTCCGCGTCGAGCCGAGCGAGGACAGACTGGCGGAGCAGGCGATCGAGTTCGGCGACCGAAAGCGATTTCTCCTGCCGGGGCAGACTCGGCAAGCCGTTCAATGACAGAGCACCATGTGCACATACGCGAGGAAGGCAGCACTGTGCGAGTTGTCCGGCGGTCGCCTTGTGCGGAATGGGCTTCGGCGAGAAAACGGAAACCTCGTAGCGTGCCGGTTCCACCGTGCGAGCGCCGGGTACCGGTGAACTTGGGGTTGCACCGAAGCGGAGCCAGTCGATCGTTCCGCACGCCGCCGGAACAGGAATGACGCCGGGTCCGATCTGCGCTGCGATCCCGGTGGACTCTGGGGGCATGCTGAGGAAGAGGTTAATCCATCCGTCCTGCGTCGCGACATGGAACGTGTACAACGGCTTCTCGCCGAAGGAATCACGCGCTCGCAGCATCGTGCCAAACTGTCGGTCCCAGAGCATGAACGCGAACATGCCGTTTAACCTGTCGCACAGGCCCTCTCCCCAAGCGCGCCACCCGTGGAGCAACACCTCGGTGTCGCTGTGGTTCGTGTGAAACGCATGGCCTGCGGATTCGAGTTCTTTCCTCAGCTCGCGGTGGTTGTAGATGCAGCCGTTGAAGACTACTGCGAGGAGGTTTGGATCGGGGGCGATCGGTCGGTAGTGAACGGGGTCGTGGGGCTTCCCTTGGAACACGAAAGGGGGCGACTGGCGTTCGGCCGACCCCTCCCCGGCCCTCCCCCCGGGGGGGAGGGAGGACGGAGGAGGCGAGAGCATCGGCTGAGCGCCACCGGCGTGGTCGAGGATGGAGAGGCGGCGGTGGACGAGGGCGACGTCGGCAGTGCAGCCGTCGGCGCGGGTGACGCGGTCGCGGAAGCGGCCTTGGCCGTCGGGGCCGCGGTGCTTGATGGACTGGTCCAGCGTGTCGAGCCAGGCTTCGGGGATGGAGTCAAAGAGCGGCGGCGGGGTGATGCCGGGCGGGTAGATGCGGAGGATGCCGGCGATGCCGCACATGGGTCAAATGGCAAATGGCAAATGGCAAATCGCAAATGGAGGAAGCGGTGTCATGGCGCTCGCGTTGGTGGGCTGGGGTCGGGGCCGACGATGTCCGCGGCGGACTTGATGCCGGCTTTGCGTTCGGCGCGGAGCATCCAGAGTGTGTGGAGGGTGCGGGAGATCAGGAGGCCCACGGTGAAGCCGATAGAGGTTGCGAAGGCGATGGAGCGGCCCTCGTGCAGCAGTTTGGATTGGAGGCCGAGGGCGGCGATGTAGAGGATGGGGGAGAGGAGCGCTCGCTCGAACTGGACGAGCGTGGCGTCGCGCATGAACGAGAGGCTCGCGTAGGCGTGCTTGGGTCGGGCCTTGCGGCGGGGCATGTGGTTGGCGACCCAGTGAAGGGCGTAGTAGACGGCGACGTCGGCGATGAGGTCCACGAGAAAGGTCAGGCCGCTGACGACGAGTTTTTCGGCGTGCAGTTCGTAGCCGCAGATGCGGAAGTGGCGCGTGCCGATCCAATCGACGAGGGTATCGAGGAAGCCGGTGGTCTCGAAGAGGTGCATGACGCCGACGGTGATGCCCATCGCGGCCGCGCCAGCGGCGAGGATATTCACGTTGACGTTGACGATGCGGTAGTCGTAGAGAGCGGCGAGGCGACGCATGTGGGGGCAGTTTAGGAGAGGGGTGCGGCGTGGGGCGCGGGAGGCGCGGGGGGCGAGGGGATCGCGGCGATTCTGCGCTGGGTGATGGCGATGGCGTCGGGGTTGGCGTCGAAGCCGACGGCGGCGCGGCCGGCGCGGAGGGCGGCTTCCAGCGTGGTGCCGGAGCCGCAGGTTGGGTCCAGGACTGTTCCGCCGGGCGCACATGCGGCGCAGATGAGCAGGTCGAGCAGGGCAAGGGGTTTTTGCGTGGGGTAGCCGGTGCGCTCCGCGGCCATGTTGTTGAGCGAGGGGATTTCGAGAACGTCGGTGGCCTTCTTGAGTTCTCCCTGCATGCGGCGGCTGGTCGCGGGGATCATGGGCGGATCGAAGTAGTAGAGGTCGGGGTCAAGGCAGTAGAACAGGATGTCGTCGTGCTTGCGGGCGAAGCGGCGCGGCGAGGAGCCGCCCAGGCCGTAGGACCAGATGAGGTGATTGATAAATCGGTCGGGGCCGAGGAGGTCGTCGAGGAGGAGACGGATGTGGTGTGAGGCGTGGTGGTCGCAGTGGATGAGGATGGACGCCGAGGGCTTGAGGGCCGGGAGCGTGGCGGCGAGCCGGGCGCGGAGCCAGGCGATGTAGTGGGCGGTGGTGGGCCAGGCATCTGGGTACGCGGCGTCGGCGGTGCGGGATTCGATCCGGCCCGCGGTGGGGGAGGAGCGCTGGGTCTCGCCGGTGTTGAAGGGGGGGTCCGTATAGAGGAGGTCGATGGAGTGAGGGGGGAGCGTGGGCGCGAGGGTGAGCCAGTCGCCGAGTTGGGCGGATACCCGCGGATTCATGGCGGAGGGTAGGGATCGGATCACGCGGCTCTGGGAGGTCGAGGCCGGGAAAACCCGATCAGTATGGAGATGAAAAGCGAGGCTGCGGCCGCAGAGAAGAACTGAGTCGAGGTCCTCCGTCCGTTCGAAACTGCACGATGAGCTTCGCTGCCGGAAAGCCAGCGGGCCAGGGCGTCGTCTTCGCGGCCGAGCTCGTAGGGGATCGGCAGCCCTCCGCGCGCGATGATCGCCTTGTTCAACTGGTCGATGTCGAGTCCGGCGTCGCGAAGTATCGTCACGTTGTCCAACATATCACTTCGAGCATGGAGGGATTGCACTCCCGAGTCGGTGAGGTGAAGGACGCCCAGAAGCGCTAGGGTGAGTGTGCTGAGTATGGAAAGGACAAGAGAGAGCCAGAGGATCCTGAGGCGGTTATCCATTTGCGGATCGTACGTGCCGGCGCCCGCCCTCGTGCTTGCCATCTAATGGCAGAAACCATATACTGATCGAGGAGGTCGCCATGTCCGACGAACTGACTTCGATGAACGTGTCGCTCCCGGAATCGATGCGGGAGTTCGTCCGCGCCCGAATGGCCAAGAAGGGGTTTGCGAATGCCAGCGAGTACGTGCGGCAACTCATCCGGGATGATCTCCGGGAAGCCGAGGAAGAGCGGATCGACAAACTGCTCCTCGAAGGGCTACACAGCGGTCCGGGAACTCCCGTTACGCCGAAGTTCTGGGATGATCTCAAGAAACGCGTCAAGGCCCGCATCGAGGAAAAGCAGCGGAACGCGAGGACGAGGCGGGCCGGCTGATGGCGATTGAGATCATTGTGCTGCCTTCAGCACAGGCGGACATCTGGTCCATCATCGAGCGTTTCATCGACGTCGCCGGTCCGGGTGTGGCGGAGCGCTTCGAGTCGGCGCTGGAGGCGTGCTTCCAACGGCTTGCTGAGTATCCTCGCATGGGCGCGGTACGCGAACGTCCGAACCCGGAACTGCGTTCGCTGCGGTTTGTGGTCCTCTCAGAGTTCCCGAACATCGTGGTCTACTACCGAGAGACACCCGTCACGCTGGACATTGTTCGAGTCGTCGATGGTCGCAGACAGATCTCCGACGACAAGTTCAACGGGTAGAACGGCTACCCCGCCTTCACCGGCGCCCGTCCCACCGAGTAGTACGTGAATCCCGCCTGGCGCATCGCCGCGGGGCGGTAGAGGTTTCGGCCGTCGAAGATGACCGGCGACTTCATGAGGCCCTTGACCTTGTTGAAGTCGGGGCTCTTGAACTCGTCCCAGTCGGTGGAGATGACCAAGGCGTCGGCGGATTCGAGGGCCTGGTACATGTCGTCCACGATGGCGGCCGCGGGGCCCAGGTCTTCGCGGGCGTTGGCGTTGGCGACGGGGTCGGAGGCGATGCAGGTGGCGCCAAATCCCGCGGCCTTGCGGATCAGCGTGAGCGCCGGGGCCTCACGGATGTCGTCGGTCTTGGGCTTGAACGCGATACCCCAGAATGCGATACGCTTGCCCTGGAGCGCCGTGGGCTTGCCGCCGAAGTGGGCGACGATTTTGTCGAAGAAGCGGTCGCGCTGGCGCTGATTGACGGCGTGCACGGCCTTGGAGAGCGACGCCTCCATGCCCGACTTGTCGCCCATCATGATGCAGGCGAGGGTGTCCTTGGGGAAGCAGGAGCCGCCGTAGCCCAGGCCGGGGTAAAGAAACGCGTTGCCGATGCGCTTGTCGGAGCACATGCCCTCGCGGACGCGGTTGATGTCGGCGCCGTAGGCCTCGCAGAGGTTCGCCATCTCATTGATGAATGAGATCTTGGTCGCCAGGAAGTTGTTCGCGGCGTACTTGACCATCTCGGCGGAGAGCACGTCCATGATGAAGATGGGGTGGCCGTTGCGGACGAAGGGGTCGTAGAGATCGCGGAAGGCCTGCGCGGTGGGCTCATCCTCAACGCCGACCACGACGCGGTCGGGCTTGTTGAAGTCGCTGATCGCGTCGCCTTCTTTCAGAAACTCGGGGTTGTCTGCGACGTGAAAAGGAATGGTGGGGCCGACGCGAGAGCGAATGCGGTCACGCAGTGCCAGCGTCGTACCCACCGGAACCGTTGACTTCATCACGATTGTCTTGGCCTTCTGGGCCGCGCCGAGGGCCATCAAGACCGCCGCGATGTCGTCCGCGGCCTGGTGCACGAATCGCAGGTCGGTGTGGCCGCGTTCGTCGGAGGGCGTACCTACGCAGATGAAGATCATCTCCGCCTCGCGGTAGGCCTCGTTGCGATCAAGCGTGAAGTGCAACCGCTTGGCGGCGATGTTGCGCTCGAGCAACTCCTCCAGACCGGGCTCGTAGATGGGGCACCGACCTCGCTTGAGAGTCTCGATCTTGCGGGGATCGACGTCGAGGCAGGTGACGTGGTTGCCGGTGTTGGAGAAGCAGACTCCGGTGACGAGTCCGACGTAGCCGGTGCCGACCATGGTGAGGCGCATCGTGGTGGAATCTCCGTGGCTAGGGAATTCGAGCGGTATTCAGTGGTAGTTCGACCATCGAAGGGCGGAAGTTCGGGACTATAGAAGAACGCGGCCGGAAGTTCTCGGAACCGTGGAAGGCTTGGGATGTCTGGGCGGGACGAGCACAAGACTGCCACGCCCACCGATGAATCCGCGCACGCGAGGCCTATGCTTGGCCCCGAGAAACTCTGGAGATTCAGCGATGGAAACGACCTTGATCATTCTGAAGCCCGACGCCGTGCAGCGCGGCCTCATGGGACGGATTATCAGCCGCTTTGAGGACAAGGGACTGCAGGTGGTGGGCTGCAAGATGATGCAGATCAGCCAGCAACTGGCCGCGACGCACTACGAGGCCCACCAGGCCAAGGGCTTCTACGCGGGGCTGGTGCGCTTTATGACGAGCAGCCCGGTGCTGGTCCTGGCGCTGCGCGGAAACGGCGCGATCACCATCTGCCGGAACATGATGGGCGCCACCTTCGGGAGCAAGGCGAATCCCGGGACGATCCGCGGCGACTTCGGCGTGAGCAACTCATTCAACCTGATCCACGGGAGCGACAGCCCCGAGGCCGCGGAGCGCGAACTGAAACTGTTCTTCACGCCGGGAGAGGTGCTGAACTGGGGCCGGGCCGGGGAAGCGTGGGTGTACGACATGTCCGGCGGGAAGCCGGAGTGATCGCAAGAACGTGGCACGGCTGGGCGGCCAACGAGTCCGCGGCGTCCGCGTACGTTTGCCATTTCCTGAACCAAGTCATGCCGGCGCTCCGCTCCACCGAAGGATTCGTCGGCGCGCAGGTTCTTCGCGCCAACACCGACGGAGAGGTCGAGTTCCGCGTGGTGACGTACTGGGAGTCGATGGATGCTGTTCGTCGATTCGCGGGGCCGGACCCCGAGGCCGCGGTGATAGCCGATGACGCCAGGCGAGCGCTGGCGAGGTACGACACGCGTGTGCGGCATCACGAGGTGCTGGCGATTCCAGGCGAAGGCGCTATTGAGCGACCGCGCCCTGCTTGATTGTGGCGATCACTTCGGGCGCGGCGTTGACGATCTGCTCGGCGATCTCGCGTCGGTTGATTTCGACCTCCCGCGGGAAGTCGAAGGCGATGCGTACTCGCTCGCCTTTCACTGATGCGATGCGGACAACGCCGATGGGGTTCTTGGGGTCGCCGATGACGACTTCCTCACCCTCACGCCTGGTGATAACGAGCATGAAACGACTCCCGTCCTGGAAAACCCTCCGGCGTCCATCACGCCGGCCACCGCTGTCATTTATACCGCGCCCAGCGCCGGAGCGAAAGGGGGAAGGGCCGGAATCCCGAAACACTCCACCGAACATTCACAGAACGTAAACCCCTGGTACCACGGCATTTATCGCCGTGGCTCTACCCGCTACTCGATGGCCTGCACGCCTCGAATCTCGGGCACGTGCGTCTTGAGGTTGCGCTCGATGCCCATTCGCAGGGTCATTCCGCTCGAAGGGCACCCAATGCACGCGCCGTGAAGCCGGATTTGTACCACACCCTCGGGTGTGATTGAGACCAACTCAACATCGCCGCCGTCGGATTGAACCGCCGGACGGATCAACGAAAGGACCTTTTCGACTCGGTCTCGCAAGGTCGGGGCTGGGACGCTGGCAGGCATTGGTGCATTGTAGATGTCACCCCAGGGCGGAGCCGAGCGCGATGCCGCCGATACACTGCCTTCATGATGAGAATCCTGTCGTTGATGGTGGGGGGGCTGGGGCTCGTGGGAGTCCTGGGTGGGTGCACGAGCGCGGCCTACACCTCGTCCGGGGACGCCCTGTCGGACCTGATGAACCCGAAACTCAACTACCGTGTTCGCGCGGCCGCGGTCGGGCCATCGCGTGACGCGGCCAAGTCGAATCCCAGCCTGACGGCCGCGACCGACAGCGCGTTGGAACGGATCGCCTGGAATCCTCTCGAACACGAGACGCTGCGAAGCGCCGCGATCCGCGAACTTCTGGAGGCGGGAGGCGCCACGGCGGCCGCCGCGAAGGAGCGAGCACGGGTCGCGCTGGCCCGCGAGAGATCAATCGAGGTGATCGGCGTCATCTGCGACGAAGCATCGGCCCGAGGATGGACGGAGTTCGTGCCGTCGATGATCCGAAGTCTCAGCCGCGGCATCAAGGGCGTCGAGGAAAAGGACCGGGCCGAGCGGGTAGCGCTGCGGAAGTTGGCGCCAGGCAAGGACGCCGCCCAGACGGCGTTCGAGGTGTTCGTGAACAACCCCGCCGCGCCGAGCGGCGCATCGGCGACTTGGAACGCGGAGCAGCGTGCGGACGCCTGGGATGTGCTGGACCGCGAAGACCCCGACGGAACCAGGCGTCGCGCATGGGTGTACGGCCTGCAGCCCCGGCCGGACGATGCGGTGCTATCGGCGCTCGGCGCGAGCGTGCGGGAGTTGCGCATGCTCCCGCGGACGAGCAAGGAACTCGAGTGGCTCCTGGCGATCCGCAAAGACGCCGGCGTGGACGCCTGGTGGGGGGAGGTCTCGTCGGCGGTGGCGAAGATCGCGGACGATGAGCGACTCGAACTGCGACATGCCGAGTCCCTTCGCTGGGCAACCGCCAAGCACCCGGAATGGGTGGCAAGCACGCGAGCCGGGCTGCTTGCGACACTGAAAGCGCGGCTCGAAGGTCGGGAGCATTTCGCCCGAACCGCGGATTCCAGCGACCGCAGACCCAAGGACCGGCTCGAACAGGTGGAAGCGAGGCTCGGCTGGGCTGACCTCGTTCAAATCCTTGTGATTGATGAACTCTTGTCGGATGTGACGCTCTTCAACGCCCTGGTTCAGCAGGCAGGCCTTGACCGAAAAGACTCCACCACCGAATACGGCGGCGTTCTGGAGGCAGGCGGGAGCGGACCACGCGCGGTGCTTTACATGCCCCGGGGCAGCGAGCGCCCGGGCGACAACCGGTTCGTGGCATCCCCGGAGATGATCGCGGCCAGCCGATTCGGCCTCGCGCACTACCACTTTCATGTGCAGGAATGGCGGAATCAGGATTATGCCGGACCCAGCGAACAGGATCTGGACTATTCGCACCGGTATGGGCGTGCTTGCGTGGTTCTGACCGGGATCCGCGAGGGCTCGCTCGGTGCGGACTACTACGACCCGAACGGCGTCGTGGTGGACCTTGGGACCCGGCCATTGCGGAGTCGCTAACATTTCCTGTTGCGACGAGCAATAAAGAGGTGCGGGCCGGCGTTTCTTGAAGTGCAGTATCCGGGGAGATTCCCCGTTTGCATTCACCCTATCCGGGAGTCCGAATCGTGAAGAACTCGATGCTGGCGACGATTGGTAGATCGATTCTGATAGTCGCAACGTTCGCCGCGCCGCTGGTGGCGTTGGCTGGCACTGCAACCACGGCCTCGGCCCAGCCGGGCGGCCCCGGCGGCGGGAGAGGCGGCGGGTTCGGTGGGGGGTTTGGCGGCGGGTTCAACCAACCGACCCTGACCACGAGGCAGATCGACAAGTACGCGAAGTTGTTGGACCTGTCCGACGACCAGAAAGAAGCCGCCGCGGCGCTGGTGGACGGGTACCAGGGTCAGACCCGCGCGATGGGCGAAAAGATGCGCGAGCGGATGGAGGAGATGAGGGCCAACGGACAGGACTGGAGCGACCCCGAGGTGCGGGAGTCGATGCGCAAGGCCGGCGAAGAGATGCGGACCAACCGCAAGAAACTCGACGACGGCTTGATGAGCGACGTGCAGAGTCTGCTCACCCCGGCCCAGACGGATAAATGGCCCGCCTTCGAGCGGGCGGTACGCCGCGAGCAGGGCGTGCGCCGCGGCCTCATCAGCGGCGAGCGGGTCAACCTGTTCGACCTTGTCGAGCAGGCGAGACTCGATGAAGAGGCCGCGAAGTCCGTCGGCGGGATCCTCGATGACTACGACGTGGAACTCGACCGGGCGCTGACGGCCCGCAACGCCATGCAGGAAGAGGTCATGTCGAAGATGATGGAACTTCGACAGGCCGGAAACGTGGAAGACATGGAGAAGATGCTGGCGCGGGGGCGTGAAGCCGCCGTGCGCGTGCGGGACATCAACCGCAAGTACGCCCGCCAGATCGGCGAGGCCCTGCCCGAAGAGACCAGGGCCGCGTTCAACCTCGCGTTCAAGAAGGCCAGTTTCCCCGAGGCGTATCGCGACACGCAGGCGGAGCGAGCGCTCGCCGCGGCGGAGAACTTTGAGGACCTCAGCGACTCCCAAAAGGAGAGCATCCGCACGCTCAAGGAGAGCCTTGGACGCAACCTGACGAGCGTGAGCGATCGGCTGGCGACCGCCACCGAAGAGCAGGAAATGAATGCGACGGTCGGAACCCTCATGGCCAGGTTCGGCCGGGGCGGGCGAGGCGAAGAAGCCGGTCCGATCGCCGACGCTCGCCGGGAACGCCGCGAAATGGCCGACACCGCGCTCGAAAACCTCAAGAGAATCCTCTCGCCGGAGCAGTCTGAACGGCTTCCGAAGGCGGAAGATCGCGGGGATCGCCGGCAGGACGACAACCCCGGGCCGCGCCGGCAGCAGCAGCGGCGGCCGATGAACGATCGAACGTGATCACCCCCTCTGCACGCGGATGAACCGGAGGGTCACGGGTCGGGTGAGAGCCCGGCCCGTGTTTGTTTCGGCGGGACGAAGCGGGCCGGAGTGACGGAGAGGGGCAGGCGGAGCATCTCTGGGCGGATAGCCCCGCTCGGGGCGTCAAGAGGAGCACACCATGCTGGGAACTCGCGAGAATCGTCGAGGTCTGGTCGGGGCGTTGATCGTGGCGGCGGGGCTGGTCGGCGTGGCCGGGCCGGCGGGCGAGTCGATCGCGCAAGAGCGGGTGATCATCGCGCGGGGCGGGCCGATGGGCGGCGCAGGATCCGGGCAGGTGAGCCGCCGGAGCGTGGAGCGATACAGCGAGTTGCTGGGGTTTGGGGCGGAGCAGCGTGAATCCGCGATGACGATCCACGAGGGGTACGCCTCGGAGATGGATCAGGTGCGAAAGACGCAGCGCTCGGCGTTCGAAGATGCGCGGCGTGCGAGCGAGGACACCGGCGACCATGGCGTGTTCATGGAGAAGATGCCGAAGATCGAAACGGAGTTCAAGGCGGCGTCGGACCGGCTGGAGAAAGCGCTGTTCGCCGACCTCAGGGCGCTGCTGAGCACGCCGGAGCAGGAGGAGAAGTGGGCGGGCGTCGAGCGGATGCGGCGCCGTGAGGTCGGGCTGCGCGGGGCGTCGTTGAGCGGAGAGGGCGTAGACCTGATCGACCTGGTGGCGGGGTTGAAGCCGGAGCCGGAGTCGAGCGAGGAGTTGCGGGCGGTGCTCGATGAGTACGAACTGCAACTGGACCGGGCCCTGGAGGCCAAGATCAAGGCGATGGGCGAAGCGCCGCAGTTCGGGATGTTCGGCGGGCCCGACGAGAAGTCGATGGAGAAGATGCAGGAGGCCGCAAAGGTCGCGAAGGAAGTCGGTAAGCGCATCCAGGAGATCAACGTTCAGAACGGCCGGAAAATCGGTGGGCTGCTGGCGGACGCGAGCCGCGCGGCGTTCGAGGAGGAACTGCGGCGGCGGAGTTTCCCGCGGGTGTACCGGCCCAGCCGCGTGACCAAGGACTTGGAAGGGGCGATGGGGTTGTCGGACCTGACGAGCGATCAGCGGGAGCAGTTGACCTCGCTGCGGACCTCATACGAGAGGGACCTGGCGGGGGTGAACGACCGCTGGGCGAACGCGATCAAGGAAAACGAAGGGAATGATCAGGAAGGGACGATCGCGACGGGGGCGGGGGTGATGCGGTTTTCCATGGGGGAGGAGCCCGAGGCGCTCAAGGAGGCCAAGAAGGCCCGTCGTGAGGTGGACGAGAAGGCCGCGGACCGGATTAAGTCGATTCTGACCGCGGCGCAGCGTGAGAAACTCCCGAAGGCTCCCGCCGGGCGTGAGGACGGGGATGGAGAGTTTGTGGGACAGACGATGGTGATCGAGACCGTGGACCACTAGCCCGGCTGCAGGGGTGCCTTTGCGCAGAGGCTTGGAGAATCCGGTGTTGGGCCAGACACCCGCGGCCGTCGCGGACACGTTGCAACCCGCGCCGGCTCCGGGTGGTACGTTGAGGGCCGCAACGCCCATAGACTCGTGGGTCTGGCGTTCGGCCGGTACTCAGAGAAAGGGGGCGGCGATGCGTAACTTCGGGCGCTTATGGACCCTTCCACACGCGGCGATGGTTGTGATTCTGCTGATCGTGAGCCTGTTCGCTCAACCCGCCCGCGGGCAGGTGTTCGGCGGAATGGGGATGGACGACTTCACCCCCGATCTCGTGACGAAGCGCGGCGTTCTGGGCTACGCGAAGATTCTGGGTCTCGACGAGGAGCAGAAACAGACAGTCCTGGCGCTGCTCGACGGCACCAAGACTGAGTACCGCAAGGAGATGAAGACGTTCCAGGACAAGATGAAGTCGCTGCAGGGCAAGGCGATGGAAGACCAGGACTGGACCGTGTGGCAGAAGGACCTGCCCGACATGATCGAAAAACTGCAGAAGACCACCGAGAGGCTGGAAACTCAGTTTTTCGACGATCTCAAGGCCATCTGCAGCGAAGGTCAGGCGTCGAGGTGGGAGGGCGTCGAGCGATTTCGTCGGCGGGAAAAGTACCTGCGTTTCAGCATGGTGAGCGGCGCGGGGGCCGACCTGGTGGCGATCGTCGAGAAATGCGGCGCGGCCCCGGCGGGCAACGCCGAGTTCGTCGAAACGCTCTCACAATACGAACTGGACATTGACAAGCCGGTGCGAGAGTTTGATCGCATCCAGAAGGAGCAGGAGAAGAACGCCCGCGAGGGCATGGAGAAGTGGACGAAGGACCCCGAAAAGGCGATGGAAGAGATGAACAAGATGATGGAGCGGATGACGGAAATCGGGAAGGATCTGCGCAATCTCAACCGCGATTACGTGCGGCGGCTCTCTCCTCTGATGGGAGAGGCCGAGCGAGCCAAGTTCGAGGACGAGTTCAATCGCCGGTCCTTCCCAAGGGTCTATCGCGAAGCGCACGCGACGAAGATGATCACGTCGGCCCTCGCGCTGCCGGACCTTTCGGAAGACCAGCGCCAGCAACTGGCGGTGATCAAGGAGCAATACACGCGGGATTCCGCGAGCGCCAACGAGCGATGGGCGAAGGTCATCGAGGAGGAAGAGGAGAAGAACAACGGCTCGATGGGCCGCATGATGCGGATGGGTTGGGGCCAAGGGGGTAACGAGGACGAGAAAGAGGCTCGCACGGCCCGAAGAGAACTGGACGAGAAGACCGAGGACAAAGTGAAGGCGATACTCACCGAGGCGCAACTGACCAGGATGCCGGAAAAGAAGATAGACACCCGCCAGCCTTGGGAAGACATGATGCCCGATCGGGCGGACTGGGTTGACGAAGATCTTGTTGAAACAGGCAAGTAGTCGCGGTGAGCGGCGTTAGGCTGAGGGGTGACCCCTCGGGGGCTTAGCAGGAAGCATGAGTTCGGTGAAATCCACCACCACGACGCCTGTTTCCAACGGGCAGGCCGAAGGAGCCGAAGGTCCCGGCGAGCACGGCGCCGCCGCCGTGCTGTCGAAACGCCCTGAAGTGGACGCCGCCGCCGCCGCGCTGGTTCCCGGCGATCAGGCCGTACGACTGAGGGCCATCCCCTTCGCCTTCGACGGCCCGCGACTGCTGGTGGCGATGCTGGATCCCGCCGACGTCGCGGCCTCGGACGAAATCTCGGTCTGCGCCGGGCGTCCGGTCGCTCGCGTAGGCATTTCCCGTGACGCGTTCGCGGAACTCCTCCGGGATGTTCACGGGATTACCGCGGCCCAGATGGCCGCGCGGCTCGGCGGTGATGGCGGGTCCGACGACCTGGTGGCGAACCTGGAGGCGATCGAGGCGGCTGACCTGCACCGGATGGCCGAGCAGCCCAGCCTGATCAACCTCGTCAATCTGATCATTCTCGAGGCCATCCGGGCGCGGGCGAGCGACGTTCATGTCGAGCCCTTCGAGAAGAAACTCGCGGTGAAATACCGGGTGGACGGCGTGCTGGTCGAGCAGGAGCCACCGCCCAAGCAGTTACAGTCGGCCATCACCAGCCGCGTGAAGATCATGGCGGGAATGAACATCGCCGAGCGCTACGCCCCGCAGGACGGCCACATTTCGCTGCGGTTCGAGGGACGGAAGATCGATATCCGCGTGAGCACCGTGCCGACGCTCTACGGCGAGAGCGTCGTCATGCGCATCCTCGACAAGGAGTCGATCACGCTCGATCTGGCGACGCTTGGAATGCGCGAGTCAGATCGGGCGGGCATGCAGAAACTGATCGACATCCCGCACGGGATGGTGCTGGTGACCGGGCCCACCGGCAGCGGCAAGACGACCACGCTCTACGCGGCTCTTACGAAGTTGTACGACCCCACCCTGAAGATCATCACCATCGAAGACCCCGTCGAGTACGAGTTGTCGGGCGTGAATCAGATTCCCGTGAACCCCAAGCGCGGCCTGAGTTTTGCCGATGGCTTGCGCAGCATCCTGCGGCAAGACCCCGACGTGATCATGGTCGGTGAGATCCGCGACTACGAAACCGCCGAGATTTCCGTCCGTGCCGCCCTGACCGGCCACTTGCTGTTTTCGACCTTGCACACCAACAACGCGATCTCCGCCGCGGGACGCCTGCTGGACATGGGAGTCGAGCCGTTCCTGCTCTCCAGCGTGCTCGAGGGCATCCTGGCGCAGCGACTGGGGCGGCGGGTGTGTCAGGCGTGCAAGGTCCCCGACGTGCTGCCGGAGGAACTCAAGCACCGCCTCTCCCCCAGAGAAATGGCGATGTTCCCGGACGGCCGCGGCTGGCGCGGGGCCGGGTGCGAGCGTTGCGGGGGCAAGGGGATGCGGGGGCGGATCGGCTACTTCGAGTTAATCCTCACGACACCCGCGCTCCGCACGGGTATCTCGCAAAAAGCGGGCATGCAGGACCTTGCCAAGTTCGTGCAGCCGGGCTTCGTGACGATGCGGCGAGACGGGATCATCAAGGCCGCGGAAGGTCTTTCGACCGTGGATGAAGTGCTTCGGGCGACTCAGGACGCCGAAGAATCGGCGGACTAGGGGGCATGGAAGGACGCATGGCGACGTACGTGTACCGCACCATCGCGATGGGCCCGCAATCTCGCGGCGCCACCATCGAGGCGCCCGACCGCGTCACGGCGGTGCGCGAGTTGCTTCGTCGCGGCGAGACGCCGACGACGGTGGAGCAGGTGGGACGGGCCGGGCCCGGCGAGGAGCCGGCCGCCGCGCCCGCTTCCATCGACGGCGTGGCGATTCCGTCCTGGACGCACCGCCGGCACATGACGCGCGCGGAAACGGCGTCGCTGATCCGCGAACTGGCGACGGCGCTCTCCGCGGGGCTGCCGCTCGTGCCGGCGCTGCGGACGCTGATGAAACAGGGCCGAAACCCGGCCCAGCGAGCCATGCTCATGCAGGTCATCGAGCAGGTGGAGGCCGGGCGCAGCCTGGCGGACTCGATGGCGGCCTGGGGCAAACCCTTCAGCGAACTCACGATCAACCTCACCCGCGCCGGGGAAATGTCCGGGCGGCTTGCCGAGGTCCTCAGCCAGGCGGCTGACCTGCTCGACAAGGACCTCAAACTCCGCCGGTCGATTCTGGGGGCCACGCTGTACCCCATCATCCTCAGCGTGCTGGTGGTGGGCGCGATCATCGTCGTCGTGACGTTCATCGTGCCGACGATCCTGGAGCAGATCGCCGGCGCCGCGATCACGCTGCCCTGGCCCACCCGCGTCGTGCAGGGCGTTTCGGATTTCCTGGTGGGATACTGGTACGTCATCGTCCCCGGGCTGATCGTCGCGGCGGTCGCGGCCCGCCGGTACTACCAGACTCCCGACGGACGCGTGAAGGTGGACATGCACCTTCTCCGGGCGCCGTTGCTCGGGCCGCTTCTGCGCGACGTCGCGGTGGCGCGATTCACGCGGACCCTGGGCACGCTGACGAACTCGGGAATTCCCATCGTCACCGCGCTGCGCATCACCAAGGGAACCCTCGGCAACCGCGCCATGGAGAATGTCATCGACGACGTGGTCGAGCAGGTCTCCGCCGGCAAGACGATCGCCGAACCGATGGAGCAAAGCGGGTATTTTCCGCCGATGCTCGTGCAGATCGTGAACCTCGGCGAGCGGTCGGGGCGGCTGGATGAGTTGCTGCATCAGGCCGCGGGGGCGTTCGAAGATCGTACCGAGCAGAGCGTGAAACTGTTCACCACGGCCCTCCCGCCGGTGCTGGTGATATTTATGGCGCTGGTGATCGGGTTCATCGTCATGGCGGTGCTGTTGGCGCTGCTGGAAATGCAGAACGGAATGATGGGGTAATCCACATGGCAAATCGAAAACTGCAAACGGCCGGACGCCCGCGGGCGCGCGGATTCACGATCACCGAGATCATCGTGGTGGTGATCATCATCGGCGTGCTCGCCGCGGTGATCGCGCCGCGCCTCATCGGGCGCGTGGGCGCGAGCAAGCAGAACGTGGCGCTGAGCCAGGCCAACTCGCTGGCCACCGCCATGAAACTGTTCGTGAACGACCACTTCATGCCCGAGTCGGGAACCTCCATCGAGATCCTCTGGAATCGCCCCGGTGATGTCGAGGAGTCGCAGTGGAGCCCCTACGTCGATTCCGAAAACCAGCTCAAGGACCCCTGGGGCAACTTCTTCGAACTCCGGATTCCCCCCGAGGTCAACGCCGACTTCGACATCGTGAGTCTGGGCAAGGACGGGCAGCGCGGCGGCGACGGCGAGAACCAGGACATCGTGAACGGTCAGAAACTCAAGTAAATGCGAGCCGAGCGGATCACACCTCGCGCGGGCCGGGCGGCGAAATACGCCGGTGTCGCCGTACGCGCGTTCACCATCGTCGAGGTCATTGTCGTCGTGGTGATCCTGGGAATTCTGGTGGGCGCGATGGCCCCGCGGCTCGCGGCCTTGACCGGGCGCGAGGCACAGGCCGCCGCCGGACGCGTCGCAAACCTGCTCTCCGCCGCCGCGACGCGCGACCTGCTGACGCATCAGCGGATCGCGGTGGAGTTCGACGGCGAGGCCTCGCGGCTGCGTCTGCTCGTGCTGAGCGAAGACGGCGAAATGTGGAAGGAAGACCCGCTGACCCCCGCGGTGAACTTGGGCGAAGTCAAGGTCACGCGGGCAACCATGGAAAGCGCGATGCTCGACGCGATGAACTGGCGCGTCGAGTTTCCGCAGGACCAGCCGCGCCCCGCCCTGCTGCTCGTTCTTTCCGGCGGCAGAGGCGGCGACACCTACCGCGTCGAGATCGCCTCGCGCGCGTCGCGGGCGGTCGTGCGCGCTGGCGAAAACCCGTCGGCGCGGGAAGTGGCCGAACTGGACGGCGTCGTAGACCTGGACGCCAGGGGAATGGGGGAGCAGGCGTGGTGATCCGCCCGGACCATCTCGCCCGATCGCGTGGCATGGCGCTGGTCGATGTGCTTGTGGGCGTCATCATGCTCGGCGTGGCCGTGGTGGTGCTCATGGGGCTTACCGGACACGCCGTCCAGTCCCAGCGCTCGGGCGAAAACCTCCAGGTCGCCGCGATGATCCTCGATCAGCAACTCAATCTCGTTCAGGCACGCGGCCCCGACGATTACCCCTCCCGTTTCGACGACGCGGAAGGTGTCGGCGAGGCCCCGTACGAAAACTTCCGGTACAAGGTCGAAATCTCCAGCGGCGCCGCAGGCGAGGCCTTCAAGGTCGTCGCGACCGTGACGTGGGAAGAGAACGGCACAACCCGCTCCGCAGTCGTTGAAACTCGCATCGCCCCGCGACTGGGCGATGAGCCCGATCCCGATCGCAGACCCGTGGTGCAGCCGGACCGCCTGGCAGGGGGGGCGATATGACGCCCGCGCGGCCGCTCTCCAACGCCCGTCGGCCGGGCGGGTTCACGCTCATCGAACTTGTCCTCGCGTCGGTGATCGGCGTGCTCGTCGCCGGCGCGGTCATGTCGAGCATGTCGCAGTTCCTCCGCGCCAGGTCGGTGGTGAACGCCCGCCAGCAGGCGTTCTCCCGGGCCGACGCCGCGGCCTCGCGCATCGCCATCGACATCCAGAATGTCATCCGCGATCAGGACCTGCTGTACGCGCAGGTCGCCATCCTCAACGGGCTGAGTCTGACCGGCGACGGCGACGAGTTGCTGCTGCTGGCGAAAGGCACTCGCCCGGTTCGCGGTGACCGCTTCTCACCCGAGGGCGAGGATTTTGAGGTTCAGTACCGCGTCGAGCCCAACCCCGTGGACGACCGCCCGGCGCTGTGGCGCCGCGTGGACCCGGGCTTCGATCCGTACCTCGACGGCGGCGGCGTCGCGGCCCCCATCGTCGCGGGCGTCACCAGCCTCTCCCTCAACGCCTACGACGGCGTGAACTGGTACGACGAATGGCAGTCCGACGAGGTGGGGATGCCCCACGCGATCAAGGTGACCGTCGTGGGGACCTCCGATGACGGAAAGGTCCGCGCAACCGCGCGGCGGATCGTCGCGATAGATCGCGTTCCATTGCCGCCGCCCGAGGAAGAGGACTCTGATTCCGGCGAAACCACCCCGACCTCGCCATCGGGCAACTCGGGATCGGGTGCTACTGGCGGCGGTGGGGCCGGAGGTGGTGGAACAGGCGGCGGAGGAGCCGGAGGCGGTGGTACCGGCGGGGGCGGAACGGGGGGCGGGGGGACGGGTGGCGGTGGATCCGGAACTCCGCGAACCGGAGGTCCCCGATGACTCGCCAAGCGATCCATCGCCGCGGCTTCGCCACGCTGCTGGTGTTCGGCATCATCGTCTTCGGGGCGCTCATCGTCAGCGTGATGCAGGCCAGCGCCTACGCCCAGGCCGCCGCCGGGAGAGAGGCCATGGCCCGTGTGCGAGCCTACTGGGCCGCCCGGGCCGGAGTCGAATCCACGATCGCGAGGCTGGAATACGACACCGAGAACCCGCTGGGGCAGTCGGCGTTCGCGGAGATGGACAACATGGTGGCGGTGGCGGAGGGTGATGTCGCCGGCGCTTCGTGGCGAATCGCCACGACCGACGGCAAGCAGGAAGTGCTCGGGCCCGCGGACGCCTCGGCGAAACTCAACATCAACCGCCTGACGAAAGACCAGTTGCTCACGATCGAGCCGTTCATGACCGATGACGTGGCGGATTCCATCCTCGACTGGATCGACGTGGACGAAGACCCCAACCCTCTCGGCGCTGAAACGGGATACTACCAGAGCCTCGAGCACCCGCTGGTACCGCGAAACGCCCCCATGCGCTCCCTCGCCGAAATGGAACTTGTCGCGGGCACCGACCCCCGCGACGTGCGCGGCGAGGACTGGAATCTCAACGGCCTGCTCGATCCCAACGAGAACGACGGCGATGCGAGTTGGCCGCCCGACAACGCCGACGGGGTGCTGGACGCGTCATATTCCGGGCTGCTGACGGCCCTGAGCGTCGAGGGAACGCAGAGCGTGAGCGGGCAGACCAAGATCGACCTCTCGGCGACCGACCCCGGAGAACTGCAAGAGCGGCTGAAGGTGGGCGAGGACCAGGCACAGACGATCGTGGACTACGTGGCCAACGTAGACACCGCCGCCATGCGCGACTTCATTACGAGGGATCTCAATCAGTTGGCCCAGCAAGCCATCCCTCCCCAACCGGGTCAGCGCCGCCGCCGCATCGAAAACCTGTCTCCCGAGCAGTTGGGAGCCCTGCTGGACGAAACCACCATCGGACCGCCCGAAGCCGGGGCGTACATCCCGGGAAAACTCAACGTCAATACTTGCGCGGCGGAGGTGCTCGAATACCTGCCGCAGATCACCCCGGAGACCGCCGACGCGATCATCGGCGAGCGGTCGGCTCGCCCGCAGGGCTTTACCAGCCTCGGTGACCTGCTCGCCGTCCCGGGAATCGGCCGTCGGCAGTTGGCGGCTATCTACGAGTTGCTCACCGTGCGGTCGAACGTGTACGTTGTAACGTCCCGGGGCCGGGATGCAAAGACGGGGATTGAAGTGGAGATCCGGGCGACGCTCGACCGTTCGAGCCTCCCCCTGGTGATCCAGGAGGTAGTCGTGCGATGACGCGGATGAGCGGAAACGGTCGGTCCCGCGGCAACGGCGGCGTGCTGGTGGTGCACGACGGCCCGTGGGGGCGGCGCGTGCTGGTGGTCGCGCGAGATCAGGGCGGCTGGGCCGTCGCCGTCGCCCGCGCGGTCGAGCCGGGGGCGCCCCTCGGCATCCAGGATCTGGCCAACGAACACGGCGTCTCGCGGATTGTCCGCATCGCCCCAGCCCGCGAAACCATCGGGCGCGTGACCCTCGTGCCCGCCGCGGGAACCGAGGAGCAACTCGCCTCCTCCATCTCGCTGCTGGCCGAGGCCGACCTGCCCAGCGTTCTCTCGTGGTATCGCCGCGCCGCGGGAATCATCGGCGACGCGGCGGAGGGAGCCAAGAGCGTCCTGCTCACCGGCTGGCTCTCGACCTCCGCCCCCGATGCGCTTTCTTCCCTGCGCGAAACCTGGACCACGCCAATCGCGGCCCTCAGCGCGCTCGCCGAGGGGCAGAGCAAGCCCGCCGTCTACGCCGACCGGCGTGAAGGCGCCATCTGCGTGCTCGTGCCCGGAGTCGCCAAGGTGGCCGCGCGCGTCATGCTCGATCAGCGGCCCGACGAAATGGAGTGGCGGGACGCGGTTGCGGGTGTGCTCGTCGAGTCGGCTCCGCTCGCGGGTCTGACTTCCCCACCGACGCTCCCCGGCGGCGGGCGCGTGCTGCACCTGGATTCCGCGGCGGCCACGGCGATGCGAGCCCGGCTGGACGGCACTCGCGACACGCCGGCCTGGCTCGACGATTTCGGACTGTCGGTCGGCGCGGCGTTGCTGGCCATCGACGCCCGCCCGACCCGATTCTCCCTTGCCGGCCTGCTCGCCGCCGCGCCCGTCATCGAACGCTCCCCCATCGCCGCCTGGATCGAGAAATACCGTTCGCCCGCCCGGGCGGGCGTGCTGCTCGCCGCCGGGCTGGTCGTGCTCGCCGGAGGTCCGCTGGGGCTCGGTTGGGTGCGAGCGTCGATCCTCGAATCGAGAATGGAAGCCCTGGAAAAGAGCAGCGGCGGGCGCGACGAAATCGAACGCAAGGCCGACCTGTACACGCAACTCGAATCTTCGCGTCTGCCCGTCGCCAAACTGCTCATGGACGTATCCCGGGTCGCGCCCGTCGGAGTCACCGCTCAAACCATGCGGATCTCGCCGGGACAGCGTCTCACCATGCGCGGTCGCGCCGACTCACGCGAGCAGGTGGCCGAGTTCGAAGATGCGCTGAACAAGACGCGCGTGTTTAGCGAAGCGCAGGCGGGGCGGGTCGAGAGCAAGGAAACGTGGGTCGAGTTCGACCTGAGCGCCAAGATCGCCAACCCGCACCACGCCTTCCAGCACACGCAGGACTTCGTGGCCGAGCCCCTCGTCAAGCGGCTCTTCAAGGACGGCGTTCCACCTCCGCCTCCACCCCCGGCGCCCTCGACCGCAAAGCGCGCCGAAACGCGAACCGAGGAACGCCCCGCGGCCGCATCCGGCGGACCACCGCCGGCGGAGACCGACGCCGAGATTGCCAAGATGGATCTCAATCAGGCCAATGCAGGCTGGGTCGCCCGCAAGGTCTACATGCAGAAAAACCAGAACATGGACCCGACCGTCAAGCAGCGACTGCAGGACGAATACGACAAACTGCGGGCGCGATCCGAGGCTCTGAAGGCGGGGGGCACCTGATGTCGATGATTGTCCA
Organism: Phycisphaerales bacterium; assembly: GCA_905339235.1. GTDB lineage: Bacteria > Planctomycetota > Phycisphaerae > Phycisphaerales > UBA1924 > RI-211. Next base: position 37,848 of record CAJPFG010000026.1, on the reverse strand, counting down.
GCGATATCGCGGCCTGCCCCGCTCCGCCCGTTGGCTGGTGTGGCTGCTCGCACTCGTTGTCGCCTACTTCGGCCTCGTCGAGCGCGTGCTGGACTTCTACGCGTATTGGCGCGCCGAGGGCGACCGCAGTGAGGCGGGGCTGGTCAAACTCGCGGAGGCCGGCGATATCGTGAAGCGGGCCGGCAACACCGCGCTCGACGGCGTCAAGCACTTCGGCGGCGTGGACTACCCCGGCGACCCCAACGCGAGGGTGCGCGTCTTCAACAAGGCCGTGACGGAGATTCTCTCCAAGCACAGCATCTCCGGCGAGACCAGCACCACGCGGACCATGCCCCTCACCGGCAACGGCCCGCTGGTAAAGAAACTCCCCGCCAACTTCCGCATCGACCGCGTGACACGAGTTCTCGAGTTCGAGGCCGAGCCCGACGCGATAGTCAAGGTCATCGCCGATCTCGAGCAGAGCCCGCTGGTCTCGACCATATCCAACGTGCAGATCATGCGACAGGCCGAAGGGCGCGACCAGAGTTCGAGGCACGTTCACGCCTCGATCACCGTGGAGACGTGGGTGATGGCGAAGAAGGAGAGATCGAACCGATGACCGGACCATCGCCCATCCAGGAAGCACGCGCGGCGTTCGCATCGCTGCCGCCGCTGGGCAAGGCCGCGATCGGCGTCGCCGCGCTCGCGGGAGCGGTGCTGCTTCCCTCGTTGTGGGACCTGGGGCGTGCGATCATCGGGCCTCGCCCGACCCTTCCGGCCGTCGCCGAGGCCGAGGCGGTCTCGCGGGCGCCGCAGTTCGAAACCTACGTGGGCCAGGTGACCGGACGCAGCCTGTTCTACAACCCCAAGCAGGTCGCCGAAGCCAACCCGCCCCCTCCCCCGCCCAGCACCGAAGACACCACGCCCCCGCGGCCCTCGTCCTACGGCGGCCCTTCGATCGCCGCGATGATCTTTGACGAGGTGTGGTTTACCGACGGTAAGCGGATGAAACTCGGCGACGACGAAAAAGACGACATGAAGGTCGTCGCGATGAACCCTCCCTGGTCGGCGACGATCGCCTGGAAGGGCGTTGAGTTCCCCGTCAAGTTGTTCGAGAAGAACGACGTGGTCTTCAAGGACACCCCGCCCCCCACCCCGCCCCCGGAGACGGCGCCGCCGGAGCCGTCCGCCGAACCCCCCAAACCGCCCGACGACGCGCCGCCGCCGACGGATTCGCCCGGCACGACACCCGAGACTCCCCCGCCCGCTGCGCCACCTCCCAACGAACCGGGCTCGCCCGGGACGACCCCGCCCGGCGCGTCGCCTCCCACCGATTCGCCCAAGCAAGACAGGAACTCATGATGCAGGCATCAATGTGTCAACAGGTCATGGTGACGGCGGTGGCTTTGGCGGCGCTGGCGGGTCGCGCTCTCGCGTTCCAGGCCGAGCCGCAGGCCGCGCCCGAAAGCGTCTTCAAGGTCGCGCCCGTCACCGACACGCCCATCGGCGCTCGCATGAAGAAGCCGTCCCAGCCGCCGGTGGGCCGGCGTCCGCTCACCGGCGAGCCCACGGTCCTCGCGTTCAAGCAGGTCACCGTCGAACGCCTGGTCGATTTCATCGTGCAGGCTACGGGCAAAGTCGTGATCCCCCAGCAAGACATTCTCTCGCGGAAGATCACGGTGATGAACGACGCGCCGATCCCCCGGGAGCAGGCGCTCGACCTGGTCTTCCTCTCGCTCGCCCAAAACGGCGTGGGCGTCGTTGAAAACGACATCACCATCACGCTGCGCGACATCGCCGAGGTGACCAAACAGGACGTGCCCGTCATCGGCCCCGAGTGGACCGTGCTCAACCGCTCGGACCTGGGCACACTGGTCCAGAAGGTATTCGGGCTTCGACATTCCTCCGCCAAGTCGATGGGCGACATTATCAAGAACGCCGTGCCCGACACGGCCAAACTTCAGATCGACGAAGAATCCAACCAGGTGACCGTCATGGGCCCCCTCGCGATGGTCCAGCGCGTCGAACTGCTCGTGGATTCGCTCGACCGCCCCAGCGCCGCCGCCCTGCAGGCCGAGACCTTCACGCTCCGCTACGCCGATGCCGAAGCCATCAAGACCAACATCAACGAACTGTTCGGACAGAGCGCCACGCGCAATCGCAATCAGAACAACCAGAATCAGAACCAGCCCGTTTTCCGCTTCCCCGGCCAGGGCGGCGACGCCACCACCAGCGCCAGCACCGACGAAGTCCGCGTCACTGCCAACTCGCAGCAGAACTCCGTCACAGTCGTCGCCGATCCCGCGATCCTCGAGCAGATCCGCCAGCAGATCGTCAAGTTCTGGGACACCCCGCTCAGCGAAGACCAGGTCATCCCAAAGACCTACGACCTGCACAACTCCGACCCCGTCAAAGTGCGAGACCTGCTCGAAGGCCTGTTCGGAAAGCCGCAGACCCGCACCGGCCAGCAGGGCGGCGGGCAGCAGGGAGGCCAGCAGGGCGCAGGATCGCTGGGAACATCCTCGACCCAGGGGATCGGACGACTCGCGGGACAGTTCTCGTTCCAGGCAATGCCCGACCAGGGCCGCCTGGTTGTCATCGGAAAGTCCCCCGACAACATGGAGGTGATCGACAAAATCATCAAGGAACTCGACCAGCCGCAGACCGCGGGCCTTCCCGCGATTCTCGAACTCAAGCACGCCTCCGCCGAAGACCTCGCCGAGCAACTCAACACGCTGCTGGCCCAGGACGGCACGCTCGCCCAGATCCGTCGCTCCGAGAGCGGGCTTTCGGCTACCTCCTCAAACCTCAGCCCGTTCTCGACCACCGCCGTCGAGTCCGCGGCCTCGGATACCTCCGCCACTGATGACGGGGCCACCTCAACCACGAACATTTCCTTCTGGTGGGCGCGCTCTCGTACCCCCACGGATCGCCGGCCGAGTTCAAACCTGATCGGTCAACTCCGAATCGTCCCGGTCTGGCGCCAGAACGCCCTCATGGTCACGGCCCCGCCGGAATACCGCCAGTCGATCATCAGCCTCATCGAGATGCTCGACAAGCCCGGGAGGCAGGTGCTCATCTCGGCGATCGTCGCAGAAGTCTCCGCCGAGGATGCGACGCAACTCGGCCTGCGCTGGTCCAGCCAGGCGATCACCCCGACCAACGGCGACAACTCGGTTTCCATCGGCACCACTGCGACCGGCGAGAAGACCAACTTCGCCACCAGCCTCTTTGACACCTCCACCCTCAGTTCAAACGTGGACCTCAACCTGCTGCTCCAGGCCCTCTCGCAGAAGCAGGCCGTCTCGATCCTCAGCGAACCAAAGGTCTTCACCAGCGATAACCAGGAGGCCGAGTTCTTCGACGGGCAGGACGTGCTCGTCCCCACGGCCTCGCAGACGGCCGACACCGGGGCGGTCACCCAGACCTTCGACTATCGCGCCGTGGGAATCCAGCTGCGGGCCCGCCCCCGGATCACTGTTCAAGGCGATGTGGACCTTCGCGTCAACCTCCAACTCTCGTCCATCGTCCCCGGCGAAACCAGCAACGGCGGGTTCATATTCGACCGCCGCCAGACCACCACGCAACTCATCGTGAAGGACGGTCAGACGATCGTGATCTCGGGCATCCTCCGCAAGCAGGAATCCAACATCCTGCGCAAGGTCCCGCTGATCGGCGATATCCCCGTCCTGGGCTGGCTCTTCCGCAGCCGCGACAAGAGCATCACCACCACCGAACTGCTGGTCTTCATCACCCCGGTTGTGGTCAACAACACGGAGAAAGCCGCCACGGAACCGGTGAACGCGCCGTACCGTGAGCGCCTTGAAAAACTCCGAAAGGACCTCGGCTCTCCGGCCCCCGCGCCCACGCAAGACCCCGCGAAGGAAACCGGCGAGGTGCCCGACGCGTCGAAGGCGAACTGATGAAGACGTTAGTCACCATGACATTCGCGGCGGTGCTGGCCTGTGCTTCCGGCTGCGTGGTGGAGCAGCGTGAACCCGGTCGGGGCGTCGTGGTCCGTCCCACCTCCCCGTCGGGCCGGCCCGCCCGCGCGGTGGCGCCACCCAAGGCCACGCTCCCGCAGGGTCCGGTTGCCAAGCCCGCGGTCGGGATGACGACCAGCGCGAGCGTCAATGTCACGCTCCACCCGCTCGGCACGGTGCTCTACGACGGCCAGGCCCTTCCGCTCGTCTCGCCCGACGGCCGGTTCATGGCGGTCCAGTGCGGCGAAGCCCCAACCTGGCCCACCATCCTCGCCGAAGACGGCGCCCAGCCCGTAAACCGCACGACCGTCACGCTCTTCGACATCTCCGGCAGCGCCGCCCGTGCCCTGAGCACCGGCGCCTCGGGCCTGGGCGGCATCATGCTCGGCCGCGCCGCCGATAGCGAAGGCTTCCTGGTCGAGGCGCCGCAGCGCGACGGCTCTCGCTGGATCGGAAAGGTCAACTGGCTCACCGGCGAAGTCGGCTGGGCCGCGCGTGACGAAAACGTGAATGCCCATGCGGTGCTCACGCCCGCCGGCGGCGTCCTCTTTGCGCGCCGCGCGATTGGCGGAAAGAACGCCGTGCTGGTGCTTCACGAGCCCGGCCACAATGAAGACACCCGGGAAGCCGCCGACGGTTCGTATCTCTTCCCCATGCCATCAAGCGAGCGCGACATCGTCTACACGTTGCGCACGCACGCGGGCGGCACCGATTTCGAAGTTCTCCGCGTCAAGGACGGACGATTTGAATCCAGCGTCATCCGGCGCAATCTCGCCGGCACCAGCGACCCGCTCCTGGCCCATCAGATGGCGGTCACCGCCGGCCCCATGGGGCCCACCGGTCGCGAGCACCGCTCGCTCGTCTGCCTCAGCCCACGCCACGGACGCATCGCCGCCTTCGACCTTTCCGCCGGGCTGTTCGAGCCTCTCGCCCCCGGCACGGTCGCGGCGGCCGCGGCCCCGGAGGGCTCCAGCCCCGGCTACTTCTGCACGACCGGCGACTCTTTGGTCTTCGTCCCGAAAGTCGGAACGGGGTCCGAATCCGGCGTCGCGGTGCCGGTCCTTTCCTCGCCCTACGTTCCTCGCGCCACGTGGGGAGCGCCGGGAAACCTGCTTCTCGTAGGGCCGGTGAAGAACGTGCCCGACAAACTGGAAATCCTCCGCGTTACGCTGGCCGGCGAGTGAGCGGTCGTACGCTGGGGTGTGAAGGCCGCGATCGAACATCTGCTGCGAGACATCGAGTCGTGCGGGCCGCGCGATGCCCGTCGTCTCCGCGGGCGATTCCATGCGCTCACCCGCGCCGGCGCGCAGAATCCCGAACCTTCGCGAGAGTTCGCGAATCTCGCGGAAGACGTGGCGCGGGCGAGGCGCAACGTCGAGCAGCGCCGCGCCCGCGTTCCCGCGATCGTCTTCCCCGAGGATCTGCCCGTCTCGGCGCGCCGCTCCGACATCGCCCAGGCCGTACGCGAGCACCAGGTCGTAGTGGTCTGCGGTGAGACCGGCTCCGGCAAGACCACGCAGTTGCCCAAACTCTGCCTCGAACTCGGACGCGGCGCCGGCGGAATGATCGGCCACACCCAGCCACGCCGCATCGCCGCCCGGAGCGTGGCCACCCGCATTGCCGAAGAACTCGGCACCCGGCTCGGCGACCTCGTCGGCTACAAGGTCCGCTTCGGCGACCATACCGGACCCGGCACCATGGTCAAGGTCATGACCGACGGGGTGCTCCTGGCCGAGACCTCCGGCGACCGCGACCTCCTGGGTTACGACACGATCATCATCGACGAAGCGCACGAAAGATCGCTCAACATCGACTTCCTGCTGGGGTATCTCAAGACGCTGCTCCCCCGCCGGCCCGACCTCAAGGTCATCATCACGTCCGCGACGATCGACCCGCAGCGATTCAGCCGGCACTTCGGCGACGCGCCGATCGTGATGGTCTCGGGCCGTACCTACCCCGTGGAGGTGCTCTACCGCCCGCCGCACGAGGAAGGCCTCGACGAACGCGACGACGAGATGCAGGCGCAGATTGTCCGCGCGGTGGACGAACTGGCGAGTTACGGGTCGGGCGATATCCTCGTCTTCCTCTCGGGCGAGCGAGAGATCCGCGAGACGGCCGACACGCTGCACAAACACCACGTGCCCGGCGCCGCCGGAACAGAGGTCCTTCCGCTCTTCGCCAAACTCTCCGCCGACGAGCAGATGCGAGTCTTCAGGCCCCACCCCGGCCGCCGCATCGTTCTGGCTACCAACGTCGCGGAAACCAGCCTCACCGTGCCCGGCATCCGCTACGTCGTGGACAGCGGCGTGGCAAGGATCAGCCGCTACGCCGCCCGAACGAAGGTCCAGCGGCTGGAAGTGGAGCCCGTCTCCCGCGCTAGCGCTGACCAACGCAAGGGCCGCTGCGGGCGATTGGGGCCGGGTGTTTGCATTCGGCTCTACGGCGAAGAAGACTTCGCCTCGCGTTCAGAGTTCACCGATCCGGAGATCGTCCGCACCAACCTCGCCAGCGTCATCCTTCAGATGATCTCCCTGCGGCTGGGCGCCGTGGAGGAGTTTCCATTCCTCGAGCCCCCCGACTCGAGATTGATCAAGGACGGCTACGACACGCTGCTCGAACTCGGCGCTCTCGACGACCGCCAGCAGTTGACCGAGATCGGCCGCGACCTCTCCCGACTCCCCATCGACCCGCGCATCGGCCGGATGCTCCTGGCCGCGCGCCACGAGCCGGGATGCTGCCTCGCCGACGTGCTCGTCATCGCCGCGGCCCTTTCCGTCCAGGACCCCCGCGACCGGCCGATGGAAAAGCAAGCGGAAGCCGACGCCGCCCACGCCGCCTTCCGCGATGAGCGCTCGGACTTCCTGGGGTACCTTCGCCTGTGGGACTGGTGGAGAGAGAGCCGTCGCCACCTCTCGCAGAGCAAACAGCGCAAGTCCTGCCGCGATCACTTTGTCTCCTACGTCCGCATGCGTGAGTGGGAAGACATACACCATCAACTCGCCGAACTCGTCGGAAGCATCGTCGAGGCCCCCGGCGCCACGCTCCGGGCCACCACCAAGCCGCCCTCTCGCGGGAGGAGGACCCGCACCGCGCCCGAACCCGCGCGCGACGCGCGGGCTGTCCCGCACCACGCCCTCACGGAGCGTCCGCCGCTCCCCGTCGCGGCCGAGGAAAAGCCGGACAAGTCAATCGTGCAACGCATCGAGGCCATCCACCGCGCCTTGCTTTCAGGTCTGCTCTCGAACATCGGCATCAAGGGCGAAGCAGGCGAGTACGCCGGGGCCCGCGGGATGAAGTTCTTCATCTTCCCGGGCTCGGCGCTCTTCAAGGCCGGCCCCAAATGGGCGATGGCCGCCGAACTCGTGCGAACCACAAAACTCTATGCCAGGGGGCTGGCGCCGGTGGACCCGGAATGGATCGAGCGGGCCGGGGCGCACCTCGTGGCGCGGAGTTACTTCGATCCGCACTGGGAGCCACGCAGCGGCCGCGTGCTGGCCTTCGAAAAGGTGACGCTCTTCGGCCTCGAACTCGTCGCACGCCGGCGGGTGCACTTCGGCGCGATCGATCCGTCGCGGGCCCGCGAAGTCTTCATCCACGCCGGCCTGGTCGAAGGCGGAATGCTCACGCGGGCCGAGTTCTTTGCGCACAACATGGACCTGGTCGTGGAGGTCCAGCGCATGGAGATCCGCTCCCGCCGCAACCACATCCTCGCGGACCCCTACCGGCGGTTCGAGTTCTACGCCGCCCGCATGCCCCCGGAGATCGTCACCGCCCACGACTTCGACCGCTGGCACAAGGCCCTGCCCGAGCGGGAGAAGCGGCGGCTGTTCATGACTCCCGAAGACGTGACCGAGCCGGGAGTGGTGGTGCCGACGAAGGCCGAGTTTCCGGATGCGGTGGAGTTGGGGCGTGCGAAGATGCCGCTGGAGTACCGGTACGAGCCGGGCCAGCCCGCGGACGGGGTCACCGTGCGGGTGCCGATTGAGGCGCTGACGTCGTTGGGGGTTGAGCGGTTTCATTGGCTTGTGCCCGGGCACCTGCGCGAGAAGGTCGAGACGATGCTGCGGGGCGTGCCCAAGGAGTTCCGGCGGTTGCTGCCGGCGGCGGGGCCGCTGGCCGAGGCGGTCGTGACGCGGCTGAAGTTCGGCGAGGGGTCGTTGTTCGAGGCGATCCGGGCGGCGGTAGTTGACGAGACGAAGGTGGCTGTGCCGCGGGAGGCGATGGAGCGGGTGTCGATTCCCGAGCACTTGCAGATGCGGTTTGAGGTGCTGGATGAGCATGGGAAGACGCTGGCGGCGGGGAGGGACCTGGCGGCGATCCGGGCGCACCTGGTGGCGCTGCTCAAGCCGGGGTCTGGCGAGGTGAAGCACGGGGCGGAGAAGTTCAACCGCGACGGGCTGAAGCAGTGGGACTTTGACGAGTTGCCCGAGCGGATCGAGATCGAGCGGTACGGCACGGTGTTCATCACGTACCCGGCGCTGATCGATCGTGGAGACTCGGTGTCGTTGCGGCTGTTTGATCGGCGAGAGAACGCGGAGGAGGCGGGGCGCGGCGGGTTGCGGCGGTTGTTCATGATGGACGCGGAGGAGGAAGTCCGGCGGGCGACGCACCGGCACCCGGAGGTGGAGCGCGTGTGCGTGATGGCCGCGGCGCTGGGGAATCCGCAGGCGTTCCGGCGGGCGCTGGTGGAGCTGGCGGTGGACCGGGCGCTGGGGAGCGAGCGGGGCATGCCGCGGAACAAGACGGAGTTCACGGCCCGGTCGCGCGAGGCGGTGGGGCGGCTGGGGAGCAGCGTGCGGGAGGTGTGCGAGGCGGCGGAGCCGATCCTGCGGGCGCACCGTGCGGTGGCGGCGCGGCTGGACGCGACGCATCCCACGGCGTGGGGTGACACGATCGCGGATGTGCGCGGTCAGCTTGCGGCGCTGCTGCCGCCGGATTTTCTCATGCGCACGACGTGGCCGCAACTTCGGCACATCCCGAGGTATCTCGCGGCGGTGGAGTTGCGTCTTCAGCGGCTGGGGGGCCCCGGCATTCTGAAGGATCGGGAGCGGCTGGCGGAGATCTCACCGATCTGGCAGGGGTATCACGAACTGGTGAAGCGGCAGAGGGAACTTGGATTGGAGCCCCGTGCGATCGAGGAGTATCGGTGGCTGGTGGAGGAACTTCGGGTGTCGCTGTTCGCGCAGGAGTTGAGGACTGCGGTGCCGGTGTCGGTGAAGCGGCTGCACGAGGCGTGGGAGCGGGTGGTGAAGGGGTGAGGGGACGGGGGAGGTCGTCAGGCCGTCAGGTCGTCAGAAACAGCGAATCGCAAATGGCAAATCATATCAGGGGGCGGATTAACCGCGCTTGCCGCATTCGGGGCAGGGCGAACCCGGCGCGAGGCCGGTGAGGGGGTAGTTGCACTTGGGGCAGGGGTTGGTCACGCGGCGGGCGCGAAGATACGAGCGCCAGAGGAGTACGGCGGGCGTGGCGAACAACAGTGTGGGGCACCAGAGCGGAATGTGCGCTCGGTATGTGCTTCCCGCACCGCCGATATCAAACCACCACCGGAACGGCCCCGCGCGGCCAGAAAGAACTTCCGTGCGACATGTGCCGAACCAACCCGCGCCTTCCCAGGACAACCCCACGCCACCGCTCCGAAGCGTGATCCTGCGGTACGGCGGGTTCCATGTCACCCACGCCGTGTAGAACGCGCTGAACGCATACGCCGCAATCGCCAGCGCCAGCCCCGCCGTGCACGCCCACCTCAGGATCGCCCATCGCTTCTTCACGTGGTCACCCTATGGCGTTCAGGCCTTCGACTCGCCGCGCTTGCCGCATTCGGGGCAGGGCGAACCCGGCGCGAGGCCGTTGAGGGAGTAGTTGCACGTGGGGCAGCGGCCGAGTCGGGCCGCGTGGCGGGCACGCAACCGGGCTGCCCAGTGCGCCGCGGTCGGCAGCGCTAGTACCGCGCCAAGGAACCAGATCGGAACAAACCAGTAATCGCCACCTCGCGCACTCCCCTTGCCGGGCAAGAACCTCAGGTGATCAAAACCCCAGTCCCACGTCGGCTCAATCGAACGGATGCCGAAGGAACCAGCGATCTGGTCCTCAGGCGATTCGCTGAGTATCCCAGCCTCGCCATGCGAGACAATCAGTGAAAAACCCGTCGTCAATGAGATGTACTGCCGATGCCAGCCGCTCCAGAGCCACACCCCGGCCGCTAGAACGAATAGGGCATTGCACGCCCACCGCAGGATCGCCCAGCTCTTCTTCACCCTTCACCATACGCAGGAATCGGAGGAACCACACATTCCGCAGATTCCGCAGATTCTACAGATGGATCCATCTGTGTACATCGGCGCCATCTGCGGTTTCCTCTTCTCCATCGCCCCCTCAGCCGCCTAACGAAACGGGCCCGCCGCAGCCGCTCCCGGTCCCGCGACAGCCGCTCTCCGTCCCGCCACAGCGACTCCCGGTCCCGCCACAGTCATTCTCGTGCCCACGAGATTCATTCTCGTGCCCGCCACAATCGTTCTCGCGGGGCGGCGGGTGGCAGCAGTCGAAGTCGATCAACGACAAGGGGTGCCAGCACTCGCGCCGGCTTTGCGGCGAGAGCGATGCGGGCGCGCGGGTGATTCCCGGCCGAGGGACCGCGGAACCTGATCCGACGCCCGCCAAGCCCTACCCCTATTCCCCTCCGCGTTCCTCCGCTCCGCCTCGGGTTTTCTCCCGTTCTCCTGTGCCTTGGACGGGGGCCGTGAACGCGGTGCGGTTGTGCGCGAAGGCACACAAGCCGGGAGGCTTGTGCCACGCTAACAATCGCCCACCCTTGGTCCAACTCCTCACCATCGCTCTGTTCGTCGCGCTCCACGTGCATGATCTGTACGGCGACCCCCAGGACACCTCGTCGGCGATGCCGTTCGGGCGGTTCGCTCTGGCGATGGTTGGGATGGTGGTCGTGCTTTCCGGGGCGTTTCATGGTGTGGCATGGGTGTGCGGACGGCGGATGGACCGCCGCGGCGAGTTCGGGGCCGTGGCCTTTGCCGACCGGTTCATGCTCAGCGTGCGGGTCGTGGGGGTGGGGTTGCTGGTGTACGCCCTGCTCGAATTAGGCTGGCTCCGCGCCGTGCGGCTGGCACTGGGAGACTGGGTGCTTCTGGACGAGTTCGTGGCCATCTCGCCCGCGCTGGCGCTATTCGTGCTCAACTGGTGGTCGATGGAGCCCGTCGAGCGACGGGTAAGAGAGGCGCTGCTGTGGCGGGAGTTGCACGAGGGCGCGCCCGTGCATCCGCCGCTCTCGCGGTGCGCGTCGGTGTGGCACCACACGCGGCACTCGCTCCTGCTCATGCTCGTGCCCCTCAGCGCGATCTGGTCATGGGAAGAACTGGTCGTCTTCGGCTCGCAATGGCTGGGACTGGTCCGCGGCAACCGGGCCGTTGCGTGGTGGGGCAACTGGGGGGCCGACGCGGCCAGGTGGATCGGCGTCCTGCTGATCTTCCTGCTCACTCCCGCCGTCCTGCGGCTGGTCTGGTCCACCGTGCGAATCTCCGAGGGCGACATGCGCGACCAGGCCCTCGCGGTCGCTGCCAAATACCGCGTACGCGTCATCGGCCCGCTCCTGTGGCGAACCCACGGCTCGGTGGTCAACGCCGCCATCCTCGGCCTCTTCTACCCACTCCGCTACATGCTCTTCACCGATGCTCTGCTCGAACGGCTATCGCGCGAGGAGGTCGAGGGCGTGATCGCCCACGAGATCGCCCACGTCAAACTCCGGCACATGATCTGGCTCGCCCTGAGCATCCTGGCCAGTTCGATCCTGCTGGGGTGGGTGCTCACGGCCGTGGACGCCGCCCGCGTGGTCCCCACCTGGGTGATCGAAACGTGGGGGGCCGGCGCGTCGCTGGCCGCCACCCTCCTGGTCTTCGGCTGGGTAAGCCGCCGCTTCGAGTGGCAGGCCGACGCCTTCGCCGTGCGCCACATGTCGGGTGATGCCGAGGTTGTGACGGCCCAGGCCGTGACGACGATGCAGCAGGCGCTGCGGCAGGTCGCGGTTCTGAACGGCATCCCCATCCGCCGGTTCACCTTTCGGCACGGCTCGATCGCCGAGCGCCAGCAGCGTCTGGGATCGCTGACCGGTGCGCCGGTTCATTGCCTTCCCATCGATTCCCAGGTGTGGTGGGTGAAGATGGGGGCGCTGGCGGTGCTCGGGCTGACCGCGGCGGTGTACGCTGTGTTCGCCGTGACGGCCCTCGTCGCGTGAAAGGAGCGTTCTGTGGCACTGAGCGCGAACGAGGAGCGGCTTTGCAGTGTGATTTCGAACCGCCGAGCGGCCATGCTCGCCGACTTGCGGCGACTGGTGGGCATCCCCACGGGAATGAACCACACCGCGGGGCTGGACGAATCCCGCGCCCTCCTCACCACCAGACTGGAATCGCTGGGCGCACGCGTCCAACTCGTGCCCGGCGGCGAAAAGCCCGCGTGGATCGACCGAAAAGGAACGCCGGGCGCCGCGCCGCCCACCGCCGTGTGCCGCCGCGTTCGCGAGGGCGTCAAGATCCGCATCCTGTTGTGCGGCCACATCGACACCGTGCACGACCCCGCCGGATCCTTCCGCGAGTTGACCGTCTCCGCCGACGGTACCCGCGCAAACGGTCCCGGCTGCGTGGACATGAAGGGCGGCCTCCTGGTCGCCATCCACGCGCTGGAATCGCTCGAAGAAGCGGGCATCGCCGCGTCGTGGGGCTTCATCCTTAACTCCGACGAGGAGACCGGTTCGTACCACTCCGACGCGACGATCCGCGCCGAGGCCGCGGCGTACGACGTGGGCCTGGTCTTCGAGCCCGCCCTCCCCGACGGCGGGCTGGTCGTCGAGCGCCCCGGGAGCGGGCAGTTCTACATCGAGACCACCGGCGTCGCCGCCCACGTCGGGCGCGACTTCAAGCACGGCGTGTCGGCGATCGTGACCATGGCCGAGTGCGTGACGGCGATCCACGCAATGGCCGACCCCGACCGCGGGTTGATCGCCAACGTCGGGGTGATCGAAGGCGGCACCGCGACCAACGTCGTGCCGGACCGCTGCCGGGCGTGGGGAAATGTCCGCTTCAGGGACGCGACGATGGCCGGCGAAATCGCCTCGCGGCTCTCATCCCTTGCCCAGCCGGAAGCGGTGGCCGGGATCAAGGTCTTCCAGTCCTTCAACCGCCCGGCCAAGCCGCTGACGCAGGGGACGCGCATGCTCGCGGGAATGGCCCGGGGCGCGGCCGAGGATCTGGGCCAGAAACTGCCTTTCGGAAAGACCGGCGGGGTTTGCGACGGCAACGCCTTGCAGGCCGCGGGGCTGGCGACCATCGACACTCTCGGCGTCCGCGGCGGGGGAATGCACACCAAAGACGAGTGGATGGAAGTTGCGAGCCTGGTCGAGCGAGCGCAACTGGCCGCCGTGCTCATCGCGAGGCTGAGCGAGCAAGGCGTGACCGACGCCTGATTGGAATGATTATGAGTTCATGCGCCGCGCCCGGAAAACGACCGGGGAAACCGACGAAGTCACAGCCGGTGGAGCGCGCGGGCCGATCTACACTTGAACGACGGGAGACAGCATGACCACCGTGAAGCAACCCATGACCGCAACCCCATCCACCACGACCGGAGCCCAGTTGCACGCGAGCCCTGCGGTACGGGCGGCGATCGATGCGATCGTGAACGAGATCGCGGCGAAGTCGGCGATGCTGACGGGGGAGCGGGCGGGGAACCCGGGGCTGAAGGAGTCGTATGAGGCGCTGATGAAGCGGGCGTCGGAGGTGCGCGGGCGCGGGCTCCTGTATCCGTACATCGGGTCGGGCGTGGGAAATGGGGCGCTGGTGGAACTCGCCGACGGCTCGGTGAAGTGGGACATGATCTGCGGGATCGGCGTCAACTTCTTCGGACACTCCGACACCGACCTCGCGCGGGCGGCTCTGGAGTCGGGCCTCGACGACGTCGTGAAGCACGGCAATCTGTCCTCGAACTTCGGAGCCTTCGAGTTCGCGCAGACGCTGGTCGGCGAGGCGAAGAAGAACAGCCGTCTCAAGTACGCCTACCTCTCGACCAGCGGCGCGATGGCCAACGAGAACGCCCTCAAGGTCTGCTTCCAGAAGCACGCCCCCGCGTCCCGCGTCATCGCCTTCAACGATTGCTTCATGGGCCGCTCGACGACCATGGCCCAGATCGGCGACACCTCCGACTACCGCCAGGGCCTCCCGCTCAATACGCTCGTGGACTACATGCCCTTCTGGGACGGTGTGGCCGCGGAGCGAATGGGCGGAAAGGTCCGGTTCATCGACGCGGCGGTGAAGCAACTCGAAACCTTCATCCACCGCTACCCCGGCCAGCACGCCTGCTTCATCTTCGAGTTGATCCAGGGCGAGGGCGGCTTCAACATCGGCGACCGCGACTATCTCAAAGCCATCATGGAAGTCTGCCGCGCCAAGCGAATCGCAGTCTGGTTCGACGAGATCCAGACGTTCGGCCGCGGCGAGCGGATGTTCGCCTACGAGTGGCTCAACCTCGGCGAATACGTGGATGTGCTGTGCGTGGGCAAGATGACCCAGGCCTGCGCCACGCTTTACACCGAGGAGTACAACCCCAAGGCGGGCCTGCTCTCCGGCACCTTCACGGGCGAAGGCGTGTCCTTCCGCGTCGGGCAGCGCGTGATCGAGCGGCTTCGTGACGGGGGGTACTACGGCGACCAGGGCATTTGCGCGAAGCAGCACGCCGCGTTCCGCGCGCAGGCCGCCGCGTTGATGGCGAAGCACCCGGAGTGGTTCCCGGCGGTCGAATCGCTGGGCGGGGGCGGCGAGCGGCTCATCGGCGGCACGGGCGGCATGGTTCGTCTGACGCCCTTCGGCGGCGACAAGAAAAAGATCAACGAGGCGTGCAAGATGTGCTTCGAGGAGGGCGTCATCCTCTTCTACTGCGGGCACGGGCCGTACCACCTGCGCATGCTCCCGCCGTTGGGCGTGTTCAAGGACTCCGACTGGCCGCGGGTGTTCGCGTGCATCGAGCGCGGTCTGGCTCGAGTGAAGTAGCGATCAGAGCCGCGCTATGGTGATGCATGCGCCGAGTTCAGGTTGTTGACTCCCACACCGAAGGCGAGCCCACCCGCGTCGTGGTGGATGGCGGGCCGGACCTGGGGCCGGGGACGGTGGCGGACCAGGCCGCGGCGTTTCGTGAGCGGTTTGACTGGTTCCGGTCGGCGGTGGTGAACGAGCCCCGAGGGTCGGACCCGATGGTGGGGGCGCTCATCGTGCCCGCGGCCTCGGCGCGGGCGGTGTGCGGGGTGATCTTCTTCAACAACGTGGGGCTGCTGAACGCGTGCGGGCACGGCACGATCGGGCTGGGCGCAACGCTGCGGCACCTGGGGCGGATTGGCACGGGGCGGCATGTGGTCGAGACGCCGGTTGGGGAGGTAACGCTGGAGATCGGCGCCGATGGTGGTGTGGCGATCGACAACGTCCCGTCGTGGCGGTTTGCGAAGGATGTGCCGGTGGAGTTCGAGTGGCAGGGGCGCAGCGCGGTAGTGCGGGGCGATATTGCGTGGGGCGGGAACTGGTTCTACCTGGTGAGCGAGCATGGCCAGGAACTGTTGGCGCGGAACATCGAGACGCTGACCAACTACACGTGGGCGATCCGGATGGGGTTGGAGCGGGCGGGGATCAAGGGGGATGAAAGGCTCGGGCGCGGGCAGGTGGATCACGTCGAGTTGTTCGGGCCGGCGACGCGCGCGGATTGCCAGTCGAAGAACTTCGTGCTGTGTCCGGGGAAGGCGTACGACCGCTCGCCGTGCGGGACGGGGACGAGCGCGAAGCTGGCGTGCCTGCACGCGGATGGGCGGCTCGCGGAAGGGCTTGCGTGGCGGCAGGAGAGCATCATCGGGAGCGTGTTCGAAGGGCGGGTGCGGGTGGAGGGGGGCAAGGTGATTCCGACGATCCGCGGCGGGGCGTGGATCACCGCGGAATCGACGCTGCTTCTGGATGAGGGCGATCCGTTTGTGCACGGGATCCGGCTGTGAGCGCTGCGGCGCGCGGAGGGGCGATGAAGCAGAGCGACTGGCGCGGGGTAATTCCGGCGATCACGACGCCCTTTGACGAGCGGGGCGGGATCGATCTGGCGTTCGTGGAGGAACACGCCGCGTGGATGGTGGATGCGGGGTGCCGCGGCGTGGTGGGGCTGGGGTCGCTGGGAGAGGGCGGGACGCTGACGTCTGAGGAACGGGGCGAGGTGCTGGAATCGCTGGTGCGGAGCGTGGGGGCGAGGGTGCCGGTGATCGCGGGGATCGCGGCGCTGAGCACGCGAGAGGCCGTGCGGCAGGCGGAGCAGGCC
The DNA here is from genome assembly GCA_905339235.1 of Phycisphaerales bacterium. Lineage (GTDB taxonomy): Bacteria > Planctomycetota > Phycisphaerae > Phycisphaerales > UBA1924 > RI-211. The sequence continues at coordinate 21,547 of CAJPFG010000026.1, read as the reverse complement.
GCGGGGTGCGGGTGTGTCGGGCTCATGGTGCTCCCGCCGTACGTGTACAAGGGGTCGTGGCGTGAGACGCGCGGGCACTACGAGGCGGTGATCCGGGCGACGGGGTTGTCGTGCATGGCGTACAACAACCCGATCGCGTACGGGGTGGACCTGCTGCCGGAGCAGGTCGCGGAGTTGGCGGCGGGTTGCGCGAACCTGCACGCGGTGAAGGAATCGTCGGCGGATGTGCGGCGGATCACGGCCATCCGGGCGCTGCTGGGCGAGCGGCTGAACGTGCTGGTGGGCGTGGATGACCTGATCGTGGAGGGCGTGGCCGCCGGGGCGGTGGGGTGGGTCGCGGGGCTGGTGAACGCGCTGCCGGAAGAGAGCGTGCGGCTGTTCGATCTGGCGCGAGATGGGAAGCGCGCGGAGGCGGAGGCGCTGTATCGGTGGTTCCTGCCGCTGCTGCGGATGGATGTGGTGCCGGAGTTTGTGCAGTTGATCAAACTGGTGCAGGCGGAGGTGGGGATGGGGAGCGAGCGGGTGAGACCGCCGCGGATGGAGTTGGAGGCGGTGGGGCGGGACGAGGCAGTGTTGGTCATTCGGGGCACCCTTGCGAGCCGGAGTCGTTCGTAACGGTGCGGAACGCGGTTCCGAGTGTGAACTATCATTTAAGGATGAAAGCCCGCCGAAATCGAAAAGCCGAACTGCCCGAATCGCTGCAGCTCTTCGTGGACAGCGAGATCGCTACCGGGGCGTACGAGTCTCAGGGGGAGATGATCGTTGACGGCTTGCGGATGCTGCAAGCGGTTCGTCACGGCGAGTTCGAGTTCACGCCGGAAACGGTGCGCCGGATCGAGGAAGGCATGGAAGACATCCGACGCGGGCGAGTTGTTGACGGGCCGAAGACTATTGCGGCGATTCTCAAGCGAGTCCGTAGTCGAGGGCAGAGAGGCGTCCCCCGAAGGCGCGCTGGATGAGTCGTTTCAAACTCTCAGCGAGCGCAGCCCACGACCTGACTGAAGCAGCGGACTGGATTAGTCTTGATCGCCCGCAGGCGGCGGAACGGTTTGTGCTCCGGGTGCTGGCCGCATGCGAGACTATCGCATCGAACCCACTGGCAGGCGCCGTTCGCAAACTCCGAGGCAGGGCCTATCGAACCTGGGTCGTTCTGCCGTAATCATCATTTACCTTCCAGATAGCAAGCCCGTGCAGGTAGTCCGCATCGTTCATGGTGCCCGGAGCATCCGCTCAATCGACCTGGGAGCGGAATAGACGCGCAGTAATTGCGCTCGCGGGGATATGCCGGGGACGCGGACCGGGTCCACCTACCATGCGGCCACTCGGCGGTTACCGCCCAAGGCCCCTTCGGTTATCCGCCGATCCAAGGTAGGGCGTATCGGAGCCTGCATGTTTCTTGTTCGCCAGTCCAAAGCCGCTGATGTCTCCACGCTGCTGAAGTTGGCGCGGATGGTGTACTTCATCAACCTCCCGCCCAACGAGACGATCATGCAGGGCAAGATCGATCACTCGGCGCGGTGCTTCAAGCGGATCTCGGGGGCGAAAGTTGAGCAGCGCGAGAAGCCGCGCAAGCGCAAGCCCTCCAAGATCAGCGGCTGGGCCGAGGTCGAGGAGGAGTCCGATGCGTTCATGTTCACCATCGAAGACACCGAGACGCGCGGCGTCATCGGCACCTCGCAGATCCGTGCCCACCAGGGCGGCCCCGGAAACCCGAACTGGACGTTCAGGATCACCGAAAAGACGTTCCGCTCCCAGCGCCTGGGCTGGGGCAGCACGCACAAGGTCGGCCAGTTATTCGGCGACGAAACCGGCCCCAGCGAAATCGGCGGCCTGATCATCCAGCCCTCCTACCGCGGCCACAAACTCCGGCCGGGGCGACTGCTCTCCTTCGTGCGGTTCCATTGGCTGGCGCTGCATCGCGAACTCTTCGCGGATCGCATCCTCGCCGAGATGATGGGCCCCGTCACGGAAGAGGGCGACAACATCTTCTGGGACAACTTCGGCCGCAAGTTCATTCCGGTGCGATTCGGCGAGGCGGACCGTTTCTGCCAGCACAATCGGAACTTCATTTCCGAGTTGCTGCCCAAGGAAGAGATCTACCTCTCCCTGTTTCCGCTCGAAGTGCAGAATCAGATCGGCGTGGTGGGGCGGGAGACGATTCCCGCGGTGCGGCTGCTGGAGGACTTGGGCTTCAAGAACCACGGGTTCGTGGATCCGTTCGACGGCGGGCCGCACCTGGACGCGGTAACGGCGGAGGTACCGCTGATTCGGGACACGCGGCGGGTGGAGGCCGCGAGGGCGACGAACTCGGATCGCTGCACGACGCCGGCGATCATCAGCACGCTGGACAAGGACGGGGAGTTGCGGGCGACGGAAACTCGCGTCGAACTGCTCGAGGACGCCGCCCGCGTTCCGGCGAACGCATTGACGCTGATCCAGGCGAAAGCGGGAACCGAAATCGGCCTCACGTCGCTGGCGAGCATCGTGCCCCCCGACACCGGCACCGCGGACGCGGCGGGCGCGACTCCCGACGGCGCGGCAAAGCGTCGCGCACCCCGCAAGAAGGTGCGGTCGTGAGCCAGGCGGGCGCGAACCTGATCGGGGGCGCCTGGCGCGAGATTCCCGGCGACCCGCTGAGATCGTGGAATCCGGCCCGACCTTCCTCATGCGTCTGGTCCGGTGCTCCGGTGGTGAGCCACGTGAACCAGGCCGTGGCCTCGGCTCGCGGGGCGTTCGGCGCCTGGAGTTCACTGTCCTTCGAAAAACGCTCGGCCGTGCTGCGGCGATTCCAGGCGATCGCAAAGGCCCGCGAGGACTCCCTCTCCGCCCTGATCCGCGACGAAGTCGGCAAGCCCATGTGGGATGCACGCGGCGAAGCCCAGTTAATTCCCGCCAAGGTAGACATCACGCTCGACCCCGCCGGTCCGCTCAAGCGGGTCGAGGGGTACGAAGTAGGCGCCGGTGCCACCCGCGTGGGACGCTGCTGGTTCCGGCCGCACGGCGTCTTGGCCGTGCTGGGCCCGTTCAACTTCCCGGCCCACCTCCCCAACGGGCACATCATTCCGGCGCTCGCGATGGGAAACACGGTGGTCTTCAAGCCGTCCGACAAGGCCCCGGCGGTCGGGCAACTGCTCGCGCGAATGCTGCAGGAATCGCTCGACGCCGAGAAGGCCCCGCCCGGCGTTCTCAATCTCGTGCACGGCGGCGCGGATGTCGCGTCCGCCCTGACCGGCCACGACGAAATCGACGGTGTGCTCTTCACAGGCTCCTGGCCCGTCGGCCGCTCAATCATGCAGGCCAATCTCGATCGGCCGGGGCGGATCCTGGCGCTCGAAATGGGCGGGAACAACGCCGCGGCGATCATGCCCGACGCCGACCTGAAGCAGGCGGTCATCGAGTGCGTCCGCTGCGCCTTCATCTCCGCCGGGCAACGATGCACGTGCACCCGCCGGCTGATCGTGCACCGCGACGCCGCCGCGGCCGTGATCCCCGCGGTGTGCAAGTGCGCGAGTTCGCTGATCCTCGGCGATCCCGCGGCCTCGCACCCCGTGTTCATGGGACCGGTCATCACGCAGGCCGCACGAGAGGCGATCCTCGCGGCCCAGGAGCGACTGCGCCGGTCCGGCGGCGAGGTGCTGGTGCCGTGCGGGAGCGTGGACGCCGGCGCGGGCGGCTGGTTCGTCACGCCCGGCGTGATGCGTGTTGAGGGCTTTTCTCGCCACGAGTCGGCGGGCGCCGGGTGCGACTGCGAGGTGTTCGGGCCATTCCTGCGGGTGGCTGTCGTGGAATCGCTGGACCAAGCCATCGCGCAGACCAACGCGACTTCATTCGGCTTGGCGGCGTCGATCTTCACGCGCGACCCGGCGAGCGCCGACCGCTTCCTGCGCGAGGTGCGGGCCGGGTGCGTCAATGTCAACACCGGGACCGCGGGCGCCTCGAGCAAGTTACCCTTCGGCGGACTGGGCCTCTCGGGCAACCATCGGCCGGCGGGCGCGTTTTCACTCGATTACTGCGCGTACCCGGTCGCGGGCATGACGGAACACGCCGACGCCGCGACGATTTCGCCGGGGATGCGCTTCGAAGAATCGTGGCTCCGATAGCGCACGCGAAGCGATCGCAGGATGTACACTGGTTTCGTGACCGTCGGTTCCAACGCATCCCCGCCGTCGAGATCGCAGGCGGTTTTGGCGTTGCGCCTCGCCGGCATCCTCGGGCTCGGGGTGATGGCTCCGCACTGGGTTTGGCTGGCCCGATTCCTCTCGTACTGGGTAGGCGCGGTCGGCGAAAACTTCACCGGACGCACGGACTTGTTCGGCGCCGTCGAGGTAGCCACGCGCGCGATTGGAGTCGAATCCGCGGCTCACGCGATCGTGATGTTCGCGCTCCTGTCGTTGTGCCTGGTCCTCGCATTCGGGCGGGGACGCGCCTTCTGGTGCGTCTTGCGGAGGTTCCCGCGATGAAAGACCGCAGTTGGTTTCGATTGGCTCTCCGGGCGATAGGCCTTGTCATGCTCGGTCTTTCGGTGCCACGCCTGGTCGCGTTGCTCGCCTCGGTCGTCAGCACCTTCGTCGAATACCAGGGCACGTGGCCCCCCGGCTACGGCATGTCGTATCTGCTCGCGGCGGCCGAGTCGCTCGTGCAGGGCGGCTTTGGAGTCTACCTCCTGTTCTTCGCCGATGGCCTGATTCGCCTGTGCCTGCGTGACCTGGGAGTCCGCTGCGACAACTGCCAGTACAGCCTCGTGGGCGTCGCCGGGGACCGCTGCCCAGAGTGCGGCTGCGAGTTCAAGCGGCCGAACGAATCGCGAGCGGATAAGCCGGTAGTCGGGCCGGCCGACCCGGCAAACTAGGCGAAAAGCGAGTCACCGCACTCTGGACACACCGCCGAACCCGTACCCCGGCAGTCGTACCCGCACTTGGGGCACAACCCATCCCGCCCAACGGGGCAGATGAGGTCGTACGCCGCGGCGTTCACCGCGGCGCTCAGCGGCGCGCCCAGCAGGATTGCTCCGACAACGAGCAACAGTAACGTCGCGACGTTTACGATCACCAGCAGGATGGCTAGGCCCACCAGCGGCCACGCCGCGTCCGCCGTGCGACGCCAACTCAACTTGAGGGCTTCCATGATCTCCAGCGAGCCGGGCGGAGCGTCGAGATAGAGGAGCGGCGCGAACGCAAGTCGGGCCTGAAAGTACAGCGACCCCAGAACGCAAGCGATGCCCAGGACCGCGAGAATCGCGATGGCCACCGGAGCCGAAGCCCCTCCCGACGCGCTGAGCACGAAGATCAGGAAAACGATGGCCACTCCGAACGGCAGAAGTGCGGCGAACGAGATCAACGTCAGCAGGAGATTAATGAGCACCACCTGCCAATAGGTGTTCTTGAGGTGAGTGAAAAACTCCATGACTTCGACCGAGTTCCCCCGGACGGCGCGGACAAACGTGAACGAGAGCCCAAACCCCAGCGGCGCGATCAGGAAGCCCGCAAAACTGCCGACCAGCGGGATGAACGAGGCAAGAACATACCCCGCGATCGAGATGAGCCCGCACACCACAAGCGCCCCCAGCAGCACGCCGTACTGGGCCGTCATCGCGGTCCAGCCCAGCGAGAAGGCGTCGCCGATTCTGAACTCGCCCGCCGGCCCCGGTTCGTACTGTCGGCCGCCGATTCGGCCGGGCGTCAATGGTGGCGTCGCCGGCAGCGCGGGAATCGCAGGAATCGGCGGTGGAAGTTCGGACATGCGCGGGCCTCCGCCCGCCGAGCATACCAAGACTGCCGGTCCCTCGCATCCCGTCCGGTGAAGTATGGTTCCCCCCTCGCCACATACACTCCGCCATGGCCCGAACGGTACTTCCGGATGCACGAGTTTCGCCGCGGTTCGCTGGGGTTGCGACATTCTGCCGGTATCCGATGCTGGAATCGCTGCCCGCCGCAAGCCGTCCGGTGGACTGGGCCATCTTCGGTGTTCCCTTCGACGGCGGCGTGACCTACCGCCCGGGCGCAAGATTCGGCCCGCGTGCGATCCGCGAGGCATCCCAATATGTGAAGCGCTACCACATCGAGCACGATGTGGACGTGTGCGAGGTGCTCTCCCTCGCCGACGCCGGCGATGCGCCCGTCAGCCCCTACGGCATCAAAAGCACGCTCGACGCCGTCACCCAATGGGCGCGGAAACTCGCCGATCCCTCGACGCGGCTGCTCGCGGTCGGCGGGGACCACTCGATTGCCTACGCGAACATACGCGCGACCTGGGAGCGCAGGGGCAAGCCCGCGGGCGGGCTCGCACTCGTTCACTTCGACGCTCACCTCGACACCGTGGACTCGTTGTGGGGCGAGAAATGGGGACACGCCTCCCCTTTCATCCGCGCCATCGAGGACGGGCTGGTCGATCCCAAAGCGATGATCTCCGTGGGCGTGCGAGGCCCCCTCAACGCCAAATCCGACCTGGATTTCGCCAAGTCACGCGGCGTCTCGCTCGTGTCCGCCGATGAAGCCCGGCGTGACGGCGCGGCCGCGCTCCACGCCTTCGTCAAAAAACTCGGCATGCGCGAGGCCTACCTGACCTTCGACATCGACGCCGTAGACCCCGTGTACGCGCCCGGAACAGGCACCCCATGCCCCGGCGGGTTCACATCCTCCGAAGTGCTCGGGTTGCTCCGGGCGCTTCGCGGCGTGCATTTGTCGGGGGCCGATGTCGTGGAGGTCCTTCCGGACCGGGATGTCGGAGATGCCACCTCGCTACTGGCTTCGCACGTTCTGTTCGAGATTCTGGCCCTCGACGCCGTGGCCAAGGCCGCCTGAGCGCGGCTAGACTTCCTGTCTTACAAGATTCCTTGCGGGTTTGTCGCACACGGAGCACCCTGGACGTGTCGAACATTGCAACGGCGGAGATTCCAGCGCTCGCCAAGCCGGAGGCGCCGGCTCGCGCCCGGCGTGTGTCCGATCGACGCGGCGTTGGCGCGGTGATCGAGGCCTGCAAGCCGGGAATCACCCGGCTTGTGACGGTCACTTCGGCCGTCGGTTTCGTGATGGCTGCGCTCACGAGGCCCTGGTCGATCTGGGAGTTTGCGTGGCTCGGCGCGGTGACGCTCGTAGGCACGGCGTTGTCCGCGGCGGGGGCCAACGCCATCAACCAGTGGATGGAGCGCGAGCGCGACGCCCGAATGGAGCGAACCCGCGGACGGCCCATTCCGTCCGGCAGAATCCGGCCCGGAACGATCCTGTGGTCGGGAGTTGGTTTGAGTTCCGTCGGTGTGGGGTTGCTGTTCCTGGCAGGCCCGGCTCCGGCAGTCATTTCGCTCGCATGCGTGCTGTCGTACGTGCTTTGGTACACGCCCCTGAAGACTCGAACAACGCTCGCCACGTTCGTCGGCGCCATCCCGGGCGGCCTGCCCCCGCTCATCGGATCGACCGCGGCCCTGGGCGGAGGATTTGGTGCGGTGACCGCGCCGGTTGGCCTGTCGCTTCTCGCCGTGATGCTCATCTGGCAACTGCCGCACTTCCTCGCGATCGCATGGATGTACCGCGAGGACTACGCACGAGGCGGATACCGCGTGCTTCCGGTCATCGACTCGGACGGGCGATGGACGTCCGCCACGATGGTGCTCTGGGCGTGGGCGCTGCTTCCCGCGAGCCTCTTGCCGGCGGTCTTCCTCCCCGATCGCCTCGGAATCGTGTACCCCCTCGTCGCCGTCGGCACCGGCGTCGTGTACGCCGTCCTGTGCGCTCGCCTCGCGGCCACGCGAGAGCGGGCGCACGCAAAGCAGGTCTTCTTCGCGTCAATCGCTCATCTGCCCATCCTGCTCACGGTCATGGTCGGCGAGGGCGTCGTCCGGTCCTTGGTATAGTCCGACGCGAGTTCTTCACCCGCCCAAGCCTCACGCCATCGCGGTCCACGACCGCCAGCACGCCGCCAAGTTGGTGCTCCTTTCGCTCTCCCGATGCGGAGACAATACTCGCGACGACCGGATCGACAACGCGCGACCCCAGTTGATCTGCCGACGCGCCGAGTTCAATCGCGGCCCGGCGCAAACACTCGCCAAGCACGATCGCGCGGCGGCGCCGCAACGCCGCACGCTCCCAAACCAACCTCCCTTCGCCAGCCTTCGCGAGGCCGCGTACATGGCCCGCCCTCGCCCCAATCAGGTCCGCGGCCTGCCCCAGCATCGCCGCCGCCTGCACGACCCGGGCCTCGTACCCCGGCGCGAGGGATCGCAACGTCGGCAGCACGCGAGCACGGATCGCCGCCCGCAGGCGGTTTGTGTCAGTGTTGGTCGCGTCGGTTTGCCATGGCACCCCGGCGACCCGGCAAATCCTCTCCGCATCGGCCCGCGTGACCCCAAGCAAAGGACGGATCAGGCGAATCGCCGCCCTGGAGTCGCCATCCAGCGGACGCGATGGTCGCATGGCCGCGAGCCCGCGCGGGCCGGCGCCCCGCAGCAATCGCATCAGCACACTCTCAACCAGATCATCCGCGTGATGGGCTGTCGCAACGTACGTGCAGCGATGCTTGCGCGCGAGCCTGGCCAAGGCCGCGTACCGCAGCCGCCGGGCATTCGCTTCCGGGTTTCCCGCGCGCCCGCGCACCCGCACCGACGCTTCGCAAAACCGCAGCCCCAGACGATCCGCGAGTCGCTTTGCCGCGTCCCGGTCGGCCACGGCCTGCCGACGCGGCCGCAGGTCGTGCACCACATGGGCCACGACAACGGCGTCGGGCTGCTTGCTTAGCACCAGCACGAGGGCGGTGGAATCGGCTCCCCCTGAACAGGCGATAAGTGTGCGGCTCGGCGTGCCGGCCGAGGCCTTCCGGGCGAGGTTTCTCCACGCGCGCAGAGCCGTTCTCGCGGCCGCGTCGCGGTGCATCGCCTCAAGATTGTGGTTGCGCGGGGGCACCAACCGATAATAACGAGCGGACCATGACCCCACAGGAGAGCCAACCGCTCCCCGTTCCCGAGGCCGAAGCCGCCTTCCCGATTGGGGCGTCAAGCATCGCCACCGCCTTATTCATCGCCGGGCTCACCCTCGTCGTGTACTGGTGGCGCCTGCGCGTCCTGCGGCGCGAACGAGTCGCGGCCGCCATGGAGGCCGCCGGCCCCGACGAGGTCGGATCCCTCACCGCCGACATGAAAGAACTCACCGAGCGGCTCGCGACTGAACTCGACGCCAGGGCCGAGCGCCTGGAGCGCTTGCTCGACGCCGCCGACCAGCGGATCGCCGAGTTGGACAAGGCCATCGCCCGCGGGATGGAAGTCAAGCCCCTCGCCCGCCCGCACGGCCAAGTGGACCCCGCTTTCGCCGAGGTCTACGAACTCGCCGATCAGGGCCTCCGACCGGTCGAGATCGCCAGGCGCACGCAGCGCCCGACCGGGCAGGTCGAGTTGATCCTGAATCTGCGACGGGGGACGGTCGCGTTGTGACCCCGCTCAGTCCTTGGGCGTGGGGAAACTGTCCCAGTAACGCTGCTCGTCCTCCTGTTCCTTCTTGCTCCGAAGCGAGTTCTGCGCGCCGTCGGTCAGGCAGCGAATCCCGAAGTGTCGTGAACGACTACCGACACCGTCGAGCCACTGCAATACCCATCCGACGCCCTCGCGTATCGGGCGACGCCTGGAGCGCTGGCGAGCCCCCGCGACCATCGCGCCGGCCGCCGCCGTCGGATGAACTGATGCCCGCCGCGGCCAAAGGGCGATATGCTCTGTGATCCGCACGGGCGGGAAACAGGCCACGGAGGGCCGACATGACGACCGCAACCTTGCCGGACCCCCCGGCCGAAATCATCAAGCCAATGAGCAAGAAAACGACTCCGCGAGCGACCGCCGAGAGCATGGCGGCCAAGCAGCGCGATATCTCCGTCTCGGAGTTCTTCGCGAAAAACCGGCACCTCTTGGGCTTCGACAACCCGCGCAAGGCGCTCCTCACGGCGGTCAAGGAGGCCGTGGATAACTCGCTGGACGCGTGCGAAGAAGCGGGAATTCTGCCCGACATCTCCGTGGTGATCGAAGACCTCCAGCCCGACCGGCCCGCGACGGCGAAGTCCTCGCGCTACCGGATTACCGTCGTGGACAACGGCCCGGGCATCGTCAAGAAGCAGGTGGAGCACATCTTCGGGCGGCTCCTCTACGGCTCAAAGTTCCACCGCCTCAAGATGTCCCGCGGGCAACAGGGCATCGGCATCTCCGCCGCCGGCATGTACGGCCTGATCACCACCGGCAAGCCGATGGCGATCCAGACCCGCCCCAACGCCAGCAAGAAGGCGCACCACATCGAGTTGGCCATGAACACCAAGACCAACCGCGCCGAAGTGACGCTCGACGAGGAGTCGGACGATTTCCCGCTCCGGCGACTCCGCGAGTTGAACCCCGCGGTCCGCGACCTCGCGGAAAAGGGAGAGTTCCTCTCCGCCGCCAACTACCCCACGGGCACGAGCGTCTCGATCGAACTGGAGGGCAAGTACCAGCGCGGGCGCGGCAGCGTGGACGAGTTCCTCGAACTCACCGCCATCGCCAACCCGCACGCCAAGATCACCTTCGTCCGCCCGACCCGCACGACCGACGACGAGGAGGACGTACCCCTGCTCAAAGGCCGCGGCACCAAAGCCGCGCCGCCGACTCCCGACGCGTCCGTGCCGGCCGCGCCGCAACCCGAGCCCGAAACCACGCAGGACCTGGGCCCGCTGGTGATCTTTCCTCGAGCGGTGAACGAACTGCCCCCGGAGACCAAGGAAATCCAGCCCCACCCGCGCGGCGTCGAACTCGGCACCCTCCTTCAGATGCTCAAGGACTACGAGGCCGAGGAGGGCGGCACCCTCTACAACTTCCTGCAGGAACGGTTCAGCCGCGTCTCCGCCGCCACCGCCAGCGATTTCTGCGACAAGATCGACGTCACCAGCCGGGCGAAAGTCTCGGACATCGAATCGCCCCAGGCCGAGGCCCTCTACAAGGTCTTCCAGGAAGCCAAACTAGCGCCCCCGCCCACCGACTGCCTCGCCCCCATCGGCGTCCAGCAACTCCTCAAGGGCATGTTCAAGGGCGTGCGCGCCGAGTTCTACGCCGCCTCGTCGCGCGACCCCGGCGTCTACCGCGGCCGGCCCTTCCTCATCGAAACCGCCGTCGCTTTCGGCGGCGAACTCGCCGCGGATGAGACCTCGCGAGTCATCCGCTTCGCCAACCGCGTGCCTCTGCTCTTCCAGCAGTCCGCGTGCTCCTCCTTCAAGGCCGTCGCCGAAACCAACTGGCGAAACTACGACCTCCAACAGCCGCGAGGCGGCCTGCCCGTCGGCCCGATGGTCATCATGATCCACATGGCCAGCGTGTGGGTTCCCTTCACCAGCGAAAGCAAAGAGGCCATCGCCGACTACGACGAAATCCGCAAGGAGATGAAGTTGGCGCTCATGGAGTGCGGGCGCAAACTCGGCACCTACCTCCGCAAGCGGGCCAAGATGCGGCGAGAAGGCGAACGCCGCGACGTCTTCGAGCGGTACATCGGGGAAATCTCCCAGGCCGTGAACGCGATCAACGGCACGGACGCCAAGAAACTCTTCGAGGCCCTGCTGGTGCAGGCCCGGCGGCGAACCGCAGTCGCCGACCTTCAGTTGGATGAAGAGGGCAAAGCCGTCGAGGACCCCGCCGACCAGGAAGGCGTGATCATCGTCGAGCAGCCCGCCCCCGCCGGCGCCGCCCGCGCCAAGGGCGCCAAGCCCGATCCGTTCGCGCCGTCCAAGGCCGAGTCGGCCAGGCTGAAGGTCGCGGCCCTCGCCAACACGGACGACGATGACCCCCGCCTCATCGACACGGCCGCTCCCGGGAGGCTTTCCCGAACGGGAACCCAGACCAAGCCTCGCGCCAAAAGTCCGAAGAGCGGCTCTCCGGCCCCCAAGTCCGCCTCCAAGCCGCCGCCTCCGCCCGAGGCCACTCCCAAAGCCGAGCCGGCGCCCTCTCCGCCGCCAGCCAAGAATCCCAAGCCGAAGATGCGGCTGGTGAACGGGAAGTTGGTTCCCGTGGACGATGGGCCAGGCTTGTTCTGAGTTTCGTGACGGGGTTGCACCACCGCCGGCCCGCGCTACGCAACTGCCGACGCGGACAAGCGCCATCGGCTCCCGTGCCACGCGAAGTACCCGCCCATGCCCAGCCCGAAGATAAGGTGCGCGAGCATCGTCACGACCACGAACCGCGTCGTCGGGTGAATGCCGAAGAACTTCGCGTACGGCGATAGCAGCAGGCCGACCTCAATCCCCACGGCCATCAGCGTGGCCCACATGACCGGCTTCCACACGCGACCGGCCTGTATCCTTCCTGATACCGCCTCCCGCGCCGCCCCCAGCGCTTCCCGGCCGCTCGCGAACATCGCGGCGAACATCACTCCAAACGTCGCCCCGTTGCTGAAGTGATACAGCCAGCCCAGAACGTGGGCCCGCAGCGAGTACCCCGCACCCCACGCGCTCCCGGGTCGCCCCGCGGCCAGGCCCTGCTCCATCGGCTCGCCCAGGATCAGCGCCCCGAAGCGCGGGAAGACCTTGAACAACGGCATCTGCGGGATGCCGACCCTGCCCATGCCCCACGATTCGGAGAAGACGAACGGCAGGCGGAACACATCGTACAGAACCGCCCCAGTGAGGCCCGCCAACGAGCCGATCATCACAGCGCGAAACAGTCTCCGATCCCCTTTCGAGCGGTCCAGCAGCGAGAGGGCGTACAGCACGCCCGTCGCCGGAAGCAGAATCGCATAGAAAAACGTCCGCATGTCGCACAGCCCGTACATCTCGCTCAGCAGGCACCAGATCGAAGTCGCGGAAAGGGCAAGCACGAGCACACGGCCGGGGCCGGTCCACTGAACGAAGGCCGGCAGACGGCTCGGGCGAGCATCGGCGTGGCTCATGGCCGGAGTATACAGGTCGCACCGGCCTTGGTTGCGGGAGGCTCACGCCGATCCCATACTCGTGGTTTCGCCCCACTCCGCGAACAGAGCCACCGCCGCCGCCGTCCGAACGAAAGGAGGGCCGCGCCCGGAACCGGAGACAACCCGATCGCGGCCCGGTTACTGCTCCAATGGGACCCGCGGGACGCCGCCCACACCCCCGCGCCGACCCCTGGGCATCGGCGCGGCGTCCCCACGACTTCACCGGGGGGGGCGTGGATCCCGCGGTTCGCCGGCGCAAACGAACGCGGCCTACCCGGGGCGTGAACCCTTGTTTTCCACTCGTCGCCGCGGGACCCTTCGCCGCGGCCGCCGCGAAGCAAGTTCCGCGGGCACTCCGACCAGATCAACCGGAGCGACCCGCCCCCGCTCGCCGGTGTCGGCAAAGTACACGTGCGCGACGCCATGGGAGAGTGTCTCCACCCTGCACAAACGCGGGCGGGGCGGATCGAGCCGCCCCAAGGGCTCCAGCGTGTAGACGTGCCCCACGTGCACCTCGTACGCGCGCGTCGCCTTCCCGAAATAGGCGGTGCCCTCCACACACTCCATGCCGACAACCCGCTGCATGCCGCCTCCGCTTCCCCCCACACACACGACCCGGCCCCTGGCAGGCCCTTAGGCCGCCCGCATGCCGGGGTCTCCCGACCTCCCACCCGTGTCCCCGACCAGATCCTCGAAATCAACCAGCGCCCGTTCGTCGGTATCGTGGAACATCACCAACGCCCTGCCCAACTCCACGCCAACAACCGTGCAGACGCGGCCCCGGTTTTCCCTTCGCGAAGGGTCCAGCGGCTGAACCACGTACGCGCCGCCCACCACCACCTCGTACGGCCGCTGCACTTTCCCAAACCATGAAACCCCTTGAAAGGTCCGCCGAGAGTCCATCGTGCGCCTCCTTGCGCTACCCCCTCGCCCACGATGCTACCCCCGCCAAGCCCGCCGAGGAAAAACACACGGATTTGTGCCGCGGGCAGCGCGTCTGTGAGCCGCCACGCCGCGGCCGACCGCAATTCCGCATGATGAAGACCGGATGCGACATCGGGTATATTCGGCCCAATATGCCCACTCGGATCCTCATCCCCATTGCCGTTCTCTCGCTCGCCGGGACTGCCTTCGCCAACCACGGCCCGGGCACCTCCGGCGGCTCCAGTTCCGTCGTCTCGGGCGAGACCCTGAAGCCGGGGACGTGGGAGTTCGCCCTGCGCTTTGACGCGACCGAGTTCGAGCACGTGACGCACGCCGAGGTGGAGGAACGGGCGCTCGCCGCGGGCGAGTTTGATGCCCTTCGCCGCGCGTTCCTGACCACCCTCTCGGTGTCGTACGGGGTGACGGAAGACTTCCAGGCGGGCGTCGAACTGGGGTACTACTACGGGCAGGACTTCGTCAGCGCGCACGTGCACGGGGGCGAGGCCGAGGCCGATGAGGTTGACATCGAGGGGCTGGCGGACCTGTGGCTCAACGCCAAGTACCGCTTCGTGAAGGGAAAGCCGGGGAACCTGGCGGTCTTCGGCGGAATAAAACTGCCCGTCGGCGAAGACGAGGTGATGCTGGACGATCACCGCGTGGAGGCGTCGAGCCAGCCGGGCTCGGGCGCCCTCGACCTGCGGCTGGGGCTCGCGTACTCGCGGTTCCTCTCCTCGCGCGTGACGCTCGACGCGAGCGTCGCGTACACCCACCGCACGCCCTCCGGCGACTTCAAGGTCGGCGACCGCTTCGACGCGGGCGTGGGCGTGGCGTACCGGCTGATCGAGGACGTGAACAAGTTCCCGAACATCTCGATCTTCGGCGAGGCGACGCTGGTGTGGCTGGGCGAGGACGCTCACGAGGGCGAAGAGAACGAGAACTCCGGCGGGACAACCGTGTACCTGGGGGTGGGGGCACGGGTGCGGATCTGCCGGACTGTCGCGCTCACCGTGTCGCCGTGCATCCCGGTGATGCAGGACCTGAACGGTGATCAGATCGAGACGCGGTTCAAGGTCGCCGTTGGGCTATCGTTCACCTTCTAGGGCCGCTGAGGTGCGGGGGCGTGGGGTGCAAGGGGCGGGACATGCGTGCGAGCCGATGGCAGTGGTCGGTCGGAGCGGCCGTGGGGCTGGCGATCCTGGGGCCGGGGATGGCCCTCACGGGCTGTGAGTCAGCCCCTCGGGGCCGAGGGGGCGCTCGGGATGCGGCGTCGGCCGGCGATCTGCCGCACTGCGTTGTCTGCGAATACAACGCGGACTTGGCTTGCCTTGAGGTAGACGTCACCGCGGAAACGCCGCGGACCGAGTACGACGGAAAGACCTACTACTTCTGCAGCGAAGAATGCCGGGCGGCGTTCCAGAAAAAGCCGCACAAGTACGTTCGCGGCCCGCAATCGGCTGACCAAGGCAGTCTTCGCATTCCGGGCAATTGACTCCTAATATGGCCCCGTGCCCGCCCACTTCGTCATGCATGCCGACTTCGAGACCGACTGGCTGCCCAACTGCCAGTCGGCCGCGCCCGACCATCTGCCCTGGGCCGTATTCACGGATTCGGTCCGCGTCTTCCAGCACGACGAAGACGCGGTAGTGTGGTTGGCGACGACCCTGCCCGGCCCGTCTCGCGCTCTCGCACTCTGCGCCCGCCTGGTGCTCTCGGGCGGACGAATCAACTACCACACCTACCCGGGATACGACCACCGCTACAAGGACTACAAGTTCGCCATCGGCGTTGACCGCGATCGCAGCGCGTATGTCTGGCCCGTCCGCTGCCCGCTTCTTGATCGAATGGACCTGGCGAGCGGGCGCCGAAACCTCGCCCACCGTCTCGCGCCCCGCGCCGCGGCCCGGCTGGAAAAATTCTGGAAGGCCAAGTTGCTCACGCCGCTGCACGCAAGCCCGCCCCTCGGCAAAAAGCCCGTAAATGCGGCCAAAACTGGGACGATTACACGTTCCACCGGATCCGCCCCGGCATCCCAGCCGCGCCGACGACGCGCCCGTATGACTTGCGCAGTCTGTCAGTAACACACGCTGCGGCGCATGAATCTCCGTTCATCCGCGTGACACGCGGCCCTCCCCCGCGTAGATTGTGTTCAGACGGACACTTGTGTCATGCCCGATCAGTTCCTCTTCCATTCCGACTACTCGTCCGACTGGCTGCCGCACCACGAGCACGCGGCGAAGGGGATGCTGCCCTGGGCTGTGTACTCCAGCCATCCGGCGACATACCCGTGGACGCAAGGGACCGTCGTATGGCTGGTCACGATCCCGCCGGGTCCGGGCGCGGGACCGGCGCTCTGCGGGCGGCTCGTCGTGTCGCGCATGAAAGTGAACTACCCCGGCGTCGGAAACTTCGACGCGAGGTACGCCTCCTCGGCGATCGGATTCGAGATGGACCGCTCGGCCAGCCGGTACGTGCGGCCGATCCCCTGCCCGGCGCTGGATGAAGCGCTCAAGGCTGTCTCCGGCCCCGGGCCGCTGCGGCTCCCGGACGCGATCACCGCGGAACTGGAACGTCTCTGGAGTTCGGCCCTGCTCGATCCTTTGCACTGACGCAGACGGCCCCAAAGAGCCAAACTCGGACCTGCGTCGCGCGGATCCGAGTTTGACTCCCTGGAAGGCCGTTCCGGTTCACACTCCCGCGCCGGCCATTCTCTCGCACGATTCGGCACAGGCGCGGCAGGTCTGGGCGCACTGGTTCATCAGCGGGTCGCCGTTGGCGATGCGGTCGCAGTCGTCGGCGCACTCCCGGCAAACTTCGGCGCAGACCCGGCAATAGGTGTTCGAATAGTGCGAACCGCGGGCCATGAAGCCCACAGCCGCCGCGCAGGCCTGCTTGCAATCCTGCAGCACGGCCTGGTGCTCCGCCGTGGCGTGCGGTCCACCCAGTCTCAGGCAGTGCTGCGCCGTCCGGGCGCACAGCGTGGAGCATTCCGCGCAGATCTTGATGCAGTCGAGCAGTTCGTTGGTGTCGTGGGCGTTGGAGTCGTGGGGCATTGGGTTTCCTTCCGGTTTGGGCGTGACGATGCACGGGGCCGACGCTCGGCCCTTGCGGATCTTCGTGCGGCCCGATGAGCGGCGCGCAGCACGCGCCGTGAATCCGCCTTCATCCGGACAGCCGATCCGTCACGCATTCAGCCCATACGCCGTTTCCGCCCATTCCGTCACGAATCCGTCCACTTCACTCTCGATCACGATCGGGATGCGGTGCGTGATCCGGTCCTTCTTCTTGAAGCCCCCGGTATCGATCAGCCGCGCCGGCAACTTCCGGCCCGCCTTCATGAGCACCGTCAGGCAGAGGCCGACATCCACCCGGGTATTGGTCGAGGGCTTGATCTGGGCGATGACATTGCTCCGATAGACCGGCACCATGGTCTTGCACGGGCAGATGCGCACATCCTTTCCCAGCCCGCGAGCAAGCGCGTGCAGCCGCTCGTAAATCGGGCGAAGCGCCGCCTTCTTCCCCGCGTACTGCTCCTCGACATACCCGGGCGCGAGCGCCAGGTAGCGATCCGGATCGTCATCCGCCAGCGATAGATCCTTCGCAAACGCTCGCTCCGCCAGCCACCACGCCGTGTTGGTTCCCAGTTCGTATTCCGACTTGAGCCAGTCGCCGGCCCTCGCTTCGTCCGCCGGGCCCGCCTTCTTGATGTGCTTTATCCACTCGCCCAGGTCGCGGCCGGTCTTCGCCTTCAGCGTACTGACCCACTCCGCCATATCCGCCACGCCCGGGTGGACGTCGTACCGCGGTCTCTTGGCCATGCGTGCGCTCCTGCGATCCGGCAAGCGTACCCACGCTCGCGATGCGCTGAATCGCACCGGTGAGGTACGATTCCAGCCCCATGTCCGACACCACGTCAATCTCGATTCCCATCCCGGGCGCCGACCCGGTCTCGGGCCGGCTGCACGGGCCCCAATCGCCGCGGGCTTGCTACGTATTTGCCCACGGCGCCGGGGCGGGTATGAACCACCCGTTCATGGCCGCGGTCGCCGAAGGCTTCGCCCAACGCGGCCTGGGCACGCTGCGGTATCAGTTTCCCTACATGGAGAAACGCTCGAAACGCCCCGATTCGCCGGCGGTCGCGCACGCCGCGGTTCGCGCGGCCGTCGCCGAGGCCGCGCGTCGTCTGCCAGGCCGCCCGCTCTTCGCCGGCGGAAAATCCTTCGGCGGACGCATGACCTCGCAGGCCCAGGCCGCGGCGACCCTGCCGGATGTTCGCGGCCTCATCTTCGTGGGCTTCCCGCTTCATCCGGCCGGCAAGCCGTCCGATGATCGGGCCGAGCACCTCTCCGCCGTGCGGATTCCCATGCTCTTCCTGCAGGGAACACGCGATGAACTCGCCGACCTCGATCTGCTGCGGCCGGTCGTCAAGTCCCTCGGGGAGAAGGCGACGCTCACCCTGTTCGAGCACGCCGATCACTCGTTCCACGTGCCCGCAAAGTCAGGACGAAAGGACCCACAAGTCCTCGCGGAGTTGCTCGACGCGGCGGCGGCTTGGATCGATCACGTGATCGCCGGAAGTGGGGGCCGCGCGGCAGGGCGGCGCTAAAGGGACTCGATCTTCGAACGGATCCCCTGGATTTCCGAGATGGCCTTCAGGATCGCGTCGCCGACCGCCTTGTCGTTGCCCGTGTTCTTCAGGGAATCGCGAACTTCCTTGAGCGCCGAGACGGTCTTGGTGGCCAGGTCCACCGCGGCCCGGGCCCGGTCCAGCCGCAGCGTCGCCGCGCCCTTCTTAAGTTCGCCCGCCACGCCCCCGATCGTCTTGATGATCCGCGCGACCTCCTCGCGGCGCGACTTGAGCCCGGCCGCGGCCTGGGTGGTGCCGCCGAGATCGATGTCGAGAATCGCGAGATTGGCCTGCTGGTCGAGAGCATCGGCGTAGTCGGGGCTGCGGTTCACGAAGTCGGCGAGATCGGCCTGGGCCTGCTGCATCGCGGCGGTGTCGCCCGACTGCACGGCGGAGAGGCCCGCGCGGATCAGAGTGTCGAGTTCGTCTCCCCATTCCAACAGTGTGCTAGCCGCCATTCTTCGCCTCCTTGGCTTTCTCCATCTTCTCAATGATGTCCTTGGCTTGAACCGCGAGTTCCACAAGCCGCCGCACGTTGATCGTGCCCCCCTCGCGCGCCGCCACGGTCAGGTCCGCGTGGGCCTTTCCCCACGCCGCCACAGCCTCTTCCATCGTCGCGAACAACCGCTCGGCCTTCCGGACGCCGCCGAGCACCTGGTCACGCTCTCGCTCGATGGGCTCGACGGCCGCGCGGGCCGCGCTGAGGGCCGCTTCCACCTTCAGAAGGTCGTCCGACGCGTTGTGCGTTTCGATGTCCACATCCGAGGCCAGATCGTTGAGCGTCTTCAGCAGCGCGACCCGTCGGCCCTCCAGCCGCCCCATGTGACGACGCTGCCGCGTATACACCTCTCCCCCCGCAAGGTTGATCGCCGCCTGCGCGGCGTGCGCCTTGGTCGCAACCGTCTTATGCAGATCCCGCGCGTCCGCAAGCAGCAACTCCGCCGCCCGCTGCACAACCGGGTTCGCGGCCTCAAGCCCTTTGCGGAGGTCCCGCGAGGCTTTCATCTTGATCGCCTCCGCCAGGGCCAGTTTCCCAAGGTCGATCGCTCCGCCCGCCACCGCCGGAATCGGCGAAGCCTGAAACACCGAGGCCAGGCCCACCACCGAATCGGCCAGCGCGTTGACGTTCCCCTGCGCGTTGTCCGAGGCGTCCACGATCGCCGCGAGGGCGTCCGTATAGTCGGTCAACGCCCGCATCAGGGCCGCCCGGTGCTCACCTTCCGTGCGGATCGACCCGGCGAGCGCGAGGTACTCCTCGCGTCGCTCCTCGAGCGCGGCCTTGGCGCTGTGGGATTCCGGGACTTCCAGAAGCGATGCAACTTGTTCCTGCGCCCCGGCCGAGGCCTCGAACCCCGCCTGCACCGACTTTTCGAGCGAAAGCGTCGCGGCGGCAAAGGGCTTGACGTCGGGCAGTTCCGCGCATCCCCCGACCAGGAGCGAGGCAGCGCCCATCAGCAGCAGACGCCAGGATCGGAGCCGGGACACCCGACGCGAAAACGAGCGGACTGCGAACATGGACCCCCCTTTGGCGGAATGACCGGCGTGAATGTAGCGTGCACGGCCCTCGGGGTGCAAGCGCACACGGAAACGTGTGCCGCGGGGCGCCCGCCCAACTCGTCGCGAGCACCGCTGCGCCACCGGGCGGGGTTCCTGCTTGACGCCCCGCCCGCTTGTGGTAGGCTCCCGCCCAGAGAGAGCGTCGGGCGGTGGGGCTTTTCGGCCGCGGCGACCGGCGCACAGAACAGGAGAGAGACAATGCACGCACGGACCCTGGCTGTCGTCGTCGCCGCATTGGCGGCCCCCCTTGCAATGGGAGGAAACATCGTCTTCTTCACGGACCACCAACTGTTCACGGAGTACAACCAACTGGCCGGCAAATCGATGAAGGGAATGGAGGATTTCGAGGAATCCTCCGCGGGGCCGGGCGAGAAGCACCCGTTCCCCAACCCGCTCCAATACGGCGTGCCGCGCCCGACGTTCCCCAACGGCATCAACTCCACCAACCTGATCATCCAGACCAACATCACGCCCGGCCCGAACCCGCCGACTCTCAACCCCTCCGGCGACGACCGGGCCCTGTGGGTGAACGGCGCGGGCTTCATCGGCTCCAACAGCATCAAAGTCGGAACGGACGAGTTCCTGTACAACCGGTTCTCGAGCCTCGACCTGATCTTCACATCGCACGACAAGACGGGCATCGGGCTGGAAGTCTCCACGTACGCCGGCTTCAACGCGGGCCACGGCGGGTTCGACATGGCCATCTACGACCAGATCGGCAACATCATCGGCACGTACCACGTTGACCCGGCCCCGCCCGAGCCCAACAAGTCCTTCTTCGGCGTGTGGTCGGCGACGCCGATCGGCCGCGTGAACATCTGGGGGATCTTCGCCGTGCCCCAGCCCTTCGCGGTGGACAACATCGAGATGTGGGTGCCGGCCCCGGGCGCGGGAGCCCTTTTGGCGATGGGCGGCCTCCTCGCGGCCCGCCGGCGGCGCCGATAGCCGACGCACCGTCCTGCAAGCGAATCACCGAGCCGGCACGACGCCGCTCGGTGCTTTTCTTTGGCGGCTTGGTGGCATCAACCTCCCGGTTCATGATTCGGCCTGTCCTCAGGCCGAGCCGCCGCGCGACCTTCGCGCGGTGGGCGTCATGACTGTCGCTCTCGCTTCACCGGATTGCCTCGCCGGGCCACTTATTCATGCCGCAAGAGGCGACGGACGCCGCGCCGCTGCTGCTGATCGGTTTGGGGTTTCGCGCGGTATGCCGCGACCAGCACTTTGCATCGACCGCGACGGGCGGGGCGAGTGGATCAGCGGGGCGCCCGACTCATGAGGGCAGCCCCCTCCTGATTTCCAAAGCCCATCCTCACTCCGCCCCCCGCCGGGGCTCTCCGTGGTGAATCTCCCCCGGGGTCCTAGCCGAGATGCGCGCCCCGGCGCGCGCAGAAGCGCAAATCCCCAAGTGCCCTCCGCCATTTTCCAAGTTTTTCTTTCGCCCGTCCCCGCAAGCACTTACGCCATTCCCACGCAATCCAGGCGCGCATTCGCGCGCGCAAACGCGCTCCACCACCCCTCATTACGGAGGCCCGCCTACCGCCAACATGCCTCC